>NZ_JAOCAV010000002.1:0-1125993 GCF_029839665.1 Stenotrophomonas sp. GD03930
TCCCGCAGCTGTTGGTGGGTGCCGACCGTTGGTCGGCACATCTGTCGGATATCGAGTGAATTCATCCACGCATGGCGTGGATCTACTGGCAACGCCCGCTGTTGGTAGGTGTCGACCTTGGTCGACACATCTATCAGACATCGATATCCGACCCCGTGCCGACCAACGGTCGGCACCCACCATCAGCAGCAGGTTCCAACAGACCGCAGAAAACTGTCGAAGGCGGGGTGGGTCCGGTTGAGGGGGCGTGAGCCGCATGGATGCGGCGACCGAGCTTACATGGACGTACTTGCAGCGCCCCCCTCAACCGGACCCACCCCGCCATCCCACAGGAAACCAGCTTTTGAAGTTGCTTCGGCCGTTGCTGTGGCTTCTGCTGCTTCCGGGCGCCGCCCGGACGACTACAATCCCCTTTATGCTGAAATTCTCGAATACCTCCCGCCGGGGGCGCCGGTGAGCGGCCGTGGTGGCAATGACGGCCAGGTCCGCATCATCGGTGGCCGCTGGCGCAATACCCGCCTGCCGGTGCCGACCCTGCCGGGCCTGCGGCCAAGCAGCGACCGCGTTCGCGAAACGCTGTTCAACTGGCTGATGCCCCGGCTGGGCGGGGCGCGGGTGCTCGACCTGTTCGCCGGCAGCGGCGCGCTGGGCCTGGAGGCCGTCTCGCGCGGCGCCGCCCACGCCACCCTGGTCGAGCGCGATGCCCAGCTCGGGCGCAACCTGTCCGCCGCCGTCGCCAAGCTGCAGGCGGTAGACCAGGTCACCGTGGTCCAGGCCGATGCCCTGCGCTGGCTGCAAAGCGCCCCGGCGCAGCAGGCCGACCTGGTGTTCATCGACCCGCCGTTCGCCGATGGCCTGTGGCAGGACGTGCTGGCCCAGCTGCCGCGGCACCTGGCCGCCGATGCCTGGCTGTACCTGGAATCGCCGGCCGGCCACGTCCCGTCACTGCCGGCGGAATGGCTGCTGCACCGCGAGGGCGGCACCCGTGAGGTGCGCTTTGCCCTGTACCGCCGCGCCACTGCTACACTTTGACTTCATCTGAACATCTGCATCCGCCCATGACCGTGGCCAACCGCCGCATTGCCGTCTATCCCGGCACGTTCGATCCGATCACCAATGGTCATATCGACCTGGTGAGCCGGGCCGCGCCGTTGTTCGAAAAGGTCGTGGTCGGCGTGGCGCAGAGCCCGTCCAAGGGCCCGGCGCTGCCGCTGGAACAGCGCGTGCAGCTGGCCCGCGGCGCACTGGGCCACCACGGCAATGTCGAGGTCATCGGCTTCGATACCCTGCTGGCCCATTTCGTCCGTTCGGTTCAGGGGGGGGTGCTGCTGCGCGGCCTGCGCGCGGTGTCCGACTTCGAATACGAGTTCCAGATGGCCAGCATGAACCGCCATCTGATCCCCGAGGTCGAGACCCTGTTCCTGACCCCGGCCGAGCAGCACAGCTTCATTTCGTCCTCGCTGGTCCGCGAGATCGCGCGCCTGGGCGGTGACGTGTCCGGTTTCGTGCCGGCCGCGGTGCTCGAAGCCCTGCGCAAGGTCCGCGAAGCGAAGTCGGCACAGTCGTAAGTCCCGCTGTACCCGCACCCCATTACGTACACCACCACGCACCATTCCGGGAGGAAACCCATGAACACCACCATGCGCGCGATGCTGATCGCTTCGTTGGCCCTGGCCTTCACCGCCTGCAAGAAGGAAGAGGCCGCTCCGGTCGACGAAGCCAAGCAGGCGCTGGTCGCGCCGTCCAAGGACGACGATGCAGGCTGGAAGAAGTACCTGCAGGAAGTGGCCATCCAGAACATGGGCAACATCACCAACAGCCCGTTCCTGTACTACCTCTCGCCGGAATCGGACCCGGACTTCCAGGCCAAGTACGAGCGCCAGACCGAGAGCGCGACCCAGGCCGTGGCCCGTGGCGTGCAGCCGGGCAACATGCTGGCCTTCGGTTCGTCGGCCTCGGGCAAGATGGCTGACATGATCCAGGCCGTGTTCAAGGACGTGGGGCCGGATTCGATGAAGGGCGTGCGCGTCGTCTTCATCGGCCAGTCGGCCGACAACGCCCGCGTGCAGGCTGCGATCCAGCCGACCGGTGCCGAGTACATTTTCGTCGAAGCCAAGTAAGACCGAGCCATGGCGGCCATGCTCCGGCATGGCCCGGGCGGCGCTCCGCAAGCGCGCCGCTGATGACCTGACCGGCCCGCGCGCCCGCGCTGGCCGGTCCTTGTCCCAAGGCGCGGGCGAGGAGTATCGCCATGTCGCTGAAAATCAACGAGCTCTGCGTCAACTGCGACGTATGCGAGCCGGCCTGCCCGAACCAGGCCATTGCGATGGGTGAAACCATCTACGTGATCGACCCTGCGCGCTGCACCGAATGCGTGGGTCATTTCGACGAGCCACAGTGCGTGGTCGTCTGCCCGGTCGAATGCATCGATCCGGACCCGGAGATCGTGGAAACGGAAGGCCAGCTGCTGGCCAAGCTGCGCCAGCTGCAGCACGATCACCCCGAACTCTATGCGGAGCCCCCATCCGAATGAAGACGCTGATCGTCCGTCCGCTGTTGCTGCTCGGCCTGCTGCTGAGCCCGATCGCCTGGGCCGACAGCCCTGTCCGTGCCGAACGCCCCGACGGCGCCGCCATTGCCAGTGGCCATGCGCTGGCCACCCAGGCCGGCATCGACATCCTGGCGCAGGGCGGCAATGCCTTCGACGCGGCGGTGGCCGTATCGTCCACGCTGGCGGTGGTCGAACCGATCAGTTCCGGGCTGGGCGGCGGTGGCTTCTTCCTGCTGCACGACGCGGCCACCGGCAAGGATGTGATGCTGGACGCGCGCGAGACTGCACCGGCTGCGGCAACGCCCCAGGCGTTCCTCGACAAGCAGGGCAACCTCGACCGTGACCGCTCGGTCAACGGCGCCTGGTCGGCGGGCATTCCGGGCCTGCCTGCGGCGCTGGTCGAACTGTCGGCCAAGCATGGCAAGCTGCCGCTGTCGGCGTCGCTGCAGCCGGCCATCCGCATCGCGCGCGAAGGTTTCCCGGTGTACGAGCGCATGGCCAAGGGCTATGCCTCGCGCCGTGAAGTGATGGAGCGCTTCCCCGGCACCCGCGAGGTCTACCTGCGCAACGGCAAGCAGATCGCCACCGGCGATCTGTTCAAGCAGCCGGAACTGGCGCAGACGCTGGAACGCCTGGCCGCCGGTGGCTTCGACGGCTTCTACAGGGGCCAGACCGGCAGACTGCTGCTGGAAGGCGTGAAGCAGGCCGGAGGCAAGTGGACCGCCGAGGAACTGGCCGGATACCGGGTGAAGCAGCGCGAACCGATCGTCTTCAACTACAACGGCTGGAAGATCACCACGGCGCCGCCGCCGTCGTCCGGTGGCATCGCGCTGGCCAGCATGCTGCAGATCCTCGAAGGCTGGGACATCAAGAAGATGGACCCGGCCCACCGCACCCACCTGGTGGTGGAGTCGATGCGCCGCGCCTACCGCGACCGCACCTTCTTCCTGGGTGATCCGGACTTCGTGCAGATCCCGCAGAAGGTGCTGACCAGCAAGGATTACGCGCAGGGCCTGCGGGCCACCATCCATCCGGAGAAAGCCACGCCCAGCGACCTGCTGTCGGGCAATCCGACGCCGCTGGAAGATGACGAGACCACCCACTTCTCGATCATCGACCGCGACGGCAACCGCGTCGGTGCCACCCAGACCGTCAACCTGCTGTACGGCTCGGGGCTGATTCCGAAGGGCACCGGCGTGCTGCTGAACAACGAGATGGACGACTTCGCGCTGAAGCCGGGCACGCCCAACGCGTTCGGCGTGATGGGCTATGAAGCCAATGCGCCGAAGGCGGGCAAGCGCATGCTCAGCTCGATGACGCCCACCTTCATGGAGAACGCCGACAAGGTGGTGGTGCTGGGCACCCCGGGTGGCAGCCGCATCATCACCATGGTGCTGCTGGGCATCCTCGGCTACGACGCCGGCCTGGACGCACAGCAGGTGGCTGCGCTGCCGCGTTACCACCACCAGTGGCTGCCGGACCTGATCGAAGCCGAAGACGATGCGTTCGATGCCGGCACGGTGAAGCAGCTGCAGGCGATGGGCCACAGGATCGACCTGCCAGGCAACGTTGCTGCCGGTGGCCGCGGTTCCAGCCATGTGTGGGGCAACCTGCAGACCGTGGAATGGGACCGCAAGTCCAACACGCTGTTCGGCGGCAGCGACCCGCGCAACCCGGTGGGCAGCGCCCAGGTCGTGCCAGCGCGCTGATCCGGTCGTGCCGGCCGCGGGCCGGCAATCGGCTGGATCGTCGAAACCCCGCCTTTGCCGGCGGGGTTTTCCGTTTCCTTTCTAGCGATTATTTAACGAGCCGGCGCCGATAATCGACTCATGAAACTCTGGTCTATTCGTGGAAACTCGCAGCGCCTCGATGGCGGTGCGATGTTCGGCAACGCGCCGCGCGCGTTATGGGAAAAATGGGCAGCGCCGGACGAGCTCAACCGCATCGAGCTGGCCTGCCGTGCGCTGCTTGCCAGCCCGCTGGAAGGCAAGACGGTGTTGTTCGAAACCGGTATCGGCGCGTTCTTCGATCCGCGCATGCGCGAGCGCTATGGCGTGCAGGAAAGCCAGCACGTGCTGATCGATTCGCTGCGCGAAGCCGGTTTCGAACACGAGGACATCGATGTGGTGGTGCTCAGCCACCTGCACTTCGATCATGCCGGTGGCCTGCTGGCGGCATGGAGCGAAGGGCGGGAGCCCGAGCTGCTGTTCCCCAACGCGACCTACGTGGTGGGCGCACAGCACTGGCAGCGCGCCGTGCAGCCGCATCCGCGGGATCGGGCCAGCTTCATTCCGGAGCTGCCGGGCCTGCTGCAGGCCAGTGGCCGCCTGGAAGTGGTGGACGGCGAGTACTCAAAGGCGTTGGGGCGCAGCGTGCGTTTCAGCTACAGCGATGGCCACACGCCAGGGCTGATGTTGGCCGAGATCGTCGGCCATGCGCATGCCGGCGAGGGCGCGCATGGTGGCGTGGTGTTCTGCGCCGACCTGATTCCGGGCCGCTCATGGGTACACGTGCCGATCACCATGGGCTACGACCGCAATGCCGAGCTGCTGATCGACGAGAAGCGGCAGTTCCTCGAGGACAAACTGGCGCGCAACGTGCATCTGTTCTTCACCCACGATCCGCAGGTGGCGTTGGCGCAGCTCGGTCGCGATGACAAGGGTCGTTTCGTCACCCTGCATGAGCAGGGTGAACTGAAGGCGCGCGCATTGGGGTAATGAAATGGCCGGGCAATGCCCGGCCTTTCACTGATGCAGTAGAACCACGCCATGCGTGGATGGCGTTCTATCCGGGCGCGACGATTACGACGCCTTCAGGCAGCTGCTCATGAAGGTCTTGCGTGCATCACCGGCCAGCTTCTTGGCGCCTGCATCGGCATTGCACTTGCGCATGCGCTCCTGCTGCGGGTTGACCGCCTTGGTTTCGGCGGCGTGGCCGCTGAGGCAGGCGCTCTGCGCGGTCTTGTAGGCGTCGCCCTTCAGCCCCTTGTTCTTGGCCGAGCAGTCGGCCATGCGCTGCTGCTGGGGGGTGGTGGCGTTGGCGGCCAGCGGCAGGCCGACCAGAAGAACGGCGGCCAGCAGGAAAGAGGCTTTCATCAGGGTGCTCCAGGCGGTGGCGGGTGCGCGGAGCATTCGCTTCCGGCCCGCAAGGCCACGTGAAGAATCGCTGCCCGGTCGCGCCTGCTTGCGTCGGCATTCAGATCAGCGTATTACTTAGCCATATGGGTAAGTATGATCCCGCCATTCAAGAAATCTTCCACGCGCTGGCCGACCCCACCCGTTGCGCGATCGTAGCCGCGCTGGGGCAGGGGCCGTGCACGGTGTCGATGCTGGCCGAGCCGTTCCAGATGGCGTTGCCTTCGCTGATGAAGCACCTGGCCGTGCTGGAACGCAGCGGCGTCGTGCGCAGCCACAAGCAGGGGCGCATACGTACCTGCGAACTGGTGCCGGCGCGGTTGGAGCAGGCCGAGCAATGGCTGGCCGCGCAGCGCGCCGTGTGGGAAGCGCGCGCCGACCGCATGGTCGCGTTTGTTGAAACCCTTCACCGACAGGAGCAGGCCCATGGCCGTGGACGCAGGTAGCAATCCCGACACCGATCTGGTCATCAGCCGCTTGTTGAACGCACCGCGCGCGGCACTCTGGCGGGCCTGGACAGACCCCGAACTGCTGCGCCAGTGGTGGTGCCCGAAGCCGTGGACCACCGAGGTGCGTGCGTTCGACCTGCGCCCTGGCGGGGCCTTCCACACCTTCATGCAGGGCCCCGATGGCGGCAGCAGTGACAATCCGGGCAGCTTCCTGGAGGTGGTACCGCAGCAGCGCCTGGTGTTTACCTCGATGCTGGGCGCGGGCTGGCGCCCGCAGTCACCGTGGCTGGGCTTCACCGCCATCATCACGATGGAGGACGAGGGCCAGGGCTGCCGTTACACCGCGCGGGTGATGCATCCGGACAAGGCGCTGCGCGACCAGCATGAGCAGCTGGGCTTCTTCGACGGCTGGAACACCGCCATCGGCCAGCTGGAGGCCTTCGCGGCCGGGTTGTAATGCCGTGCCTGGGGTCAGATCCCCTTCGCAGCGAAAGGGTTCTGACTCCGGTTCAGCGGATCAACCGACGCGGGTACCGAAGATGCGGTCGCCGGCATCGCCCAGGCCCGGCAGGATGTAGCCCTTGTCGTTGAGCTGGGCGTCGATGGCCGCGGTGTAGATCTCCACGTCCGGGTGCACAGCCTTGACTGCGTCGATGCCCTCCGGCGCGGCGACCAGGAAGATGCCCTTGATGCGGCGGGCGCCGGCGCGCTTGAGCATGTCGATGGTGGCGATCAGGGTGCCGCCGGTGGCCAGCATCGGGTCCAGGATCAGCGCATCGCGCTCTTCCAGGCGACCGGTCAGGCGCTCGAAGTAGGGCACCGGCTGCAGGGTTTCCTCATCACGCTGCAGGCCGACCACGCTGACGCGGGCGGCCGGGATCAGCGACAGCACGCCGCTGAGCATGCCCAGGCCGGCACGCAGGATCGGCACCACGGTGATCTTGGCGCCGGCGATGCGCTGCACGGTGACCGGGCCGGCCCAGCCGGGCAGGGTGTGCGGCTCGGTGTCCAGGTCGGCGGTGGCCTCGTAGGCCAGCAGCGTGCCCAGCTCATTGGCCAGTTCGCGGAAATCCTTGGTGCTGAGTGCGGCGTTGCGCATCAGGCCGATCTTGTGCTGCACCAGCGGGTGGCGCACTTCGACGATCTTCATGGTCGGGAAGGGGAAAAGGAGAGAGGACGCCATTTTGCCGGATCGGTGGGCCGAACCCAAACCCGCGCTTCGTCAAATGTGCAGATCCATGTCATGGCCATGCAACCTTGCGGACATACCGTGCAGACCCATTCTTAACAGGAATGGGGATTCCCAGTGCATATCAAGACTCCGTTGGCCGTTGCCATCACCCTGACCCTGGCGATGGGGGCGGTTGCACCGCTGCAGGCCGCCGGGCAGCAGGCGGTTGCCGCCACTGGCGCGGTGGCCGCCGACGCGGTCGACCTCGACCGCATCGAAGTGCGTGCGCAGCTCGAATCGCAGATCCGCGCGGTCGACCTCAAGCGCAGCAGCGATGCCATCGAGGACGCCGTGTCCTCCGATGCGCTGGGCCAGTACCCGGACAAGAACGTGGCCGAGTCGCTGCAGCGCCTGCCGGGCGTCAGCGTGACCCGTGACCAGGGCGAAGGCCGCTTCGTGGTCATCCGCGGCCTGGACGCCAACCTCAACAGCGTCAGTGTCGATGGCATCGCCATTGGCACGCCGGAGGATTCCAGCCGCGCCGCGCCGCTGGACGTCATCCCGTCCGATTCCACCGAGCGCCTGCGCGTGGTCAAGTCGCCAACCCCGGACATGCCGGGCGATGCCATTGGTGGCGCGGTGCTGGTGGAGTCGGCCTCGGCCTTCGACCGCGACGGTCGCAGCCTGCGCGCCAAGATCGAGGGCAGCCACCAGCAGCTGTCCGGCGAGACCAGCCCCAAGGCCGCTTTCAACTACAGCGAAGTGTTCAACGACACCTTCGGCGTGGCACTGGGCGTGAACTACCAGAAGCGCAAGTTCGAGTCGGACAACACCGAAGTGGAGTACGACGGCGAGGACGATGCCGCACCTGGCGACGTCACCGCGATCAACCTGCAGCACCGCAAGTACGAGATCGAGCGCAAGCGCATCGGTGCCAACCTCAACCTCGACTGGCGCCCGAACGAAGACAGCAAGTACTACCTGCGCACGCTGTACAGCCAGTTCGACGATGCCGAAACCCGCCAGCGGGTGATCTTCAACTTCGACGACGCGAAGATGGTCAAGACCGGCACCGACCAGTACCGCCTGGATGGCATGCCGAAGGATTCGATCGACAAGCGCATGCGCTACCGCACCAAGAAGGAAAACACCTTTGCGGCAAGCCTGGGCGGCGAGAACAAGCTGACCAATGCCGTGGTCGATTACAAGGTGGGCTACACCCGCACCGAAGAGCGCGTGAACGACGAGATGGAGGCCCGCTTCAAGCTCAACGGCAAGGCCTTCAACGGCACCCTGGACCAGCGCAGCCGCCTGCCCAGCTACAGCTTCGACAACCCGCAGTGGCTGGACAACGGCAACTACGCGTTCGACCGCTTCGTGCTCTCGCCCAAGCAGGTCAATGACAAGGAGCACAGCGCGCAGGTCAACGTGCGCTTCGACGGCGACAGCGGCAGCATCAAGATCGGCCTGCTGGGCCGCTGGCGCGACCGCGACGTCAACGTTGATGAGAGCGAGCTGCGCGTCGGCCCGAAGGTGGCGCTGTCGAGCTGGACCACCTCCTCGCCGGAGCATCGCCACGGCAACATGGGTGACGGTATGGATTCGGCCGCGATGCGCGCGTTCTGGGCGGCCAATGGCAGCCAGTACAGTGCGCGGCCGCAGGACCTTGGCGGCAATGCAATGACCTCGCTGGAAGAAGACTACGTGGCCAGCGAGGACATCTTCGCCAGCTACGCGATGGGTACCTGGGACATCGGCGCACTGCGCATCATCGGCGGCGTGCGCGTGGAAAATACCCAGTTCAAGGCCACCGGCAACCAGGTGGACGTGGCGGCCAACGGCCGCAGCTTCACCGTCACCCCGCGCGTGGCCGGCAGCAGCTACACCAACGTGCTGCCAGGCCTGCACCTGCGCTACGACGCCGCAGACGACTGGGTGCTGCGCGCTTCGGCCAACAAGACCGTCTCGCGCCCTTCGTTCGGTGACATTTCGCCGCGCGTGGGCTACAGCCGCGGTGACGAGGAAGTGCGGTTGGGCAATCCGGAGCTGGATCCTTACGAATCGAAGAACATCGATCTGTCGGTGGAGAAGTACATCGGCAGCACCGGCATCGTGTCGCTGGGCCTGTTCCACAAATCGATCGACGGTTACATCGTGGAAACCGTGCGCACCAATGACCCGGACTATGGCGGCTTCGACGTGACCCAACCGATCAACGGCCGCAAGGCCACGGTGCGCGGTGCGGAGTTCAACTGGCAGCAGCAGCTGGCGTTCCTGCCGGCTGGCCTGGACGGGTTGCTGGTTGGTGCCAGCGGCACCTGGCTCGACACTACGTTCGATGCTGGCATCAAGGATCGTGCGGGCGAAGACTTCACCCTGCCGCGCGCCTCCAAGCACGTCTACAGCGCGCACGTCGGCTATGAAAAGTATGGCCTGAGCACGCGACTGGCGGCGGTGTACCGCAGCGAGTACCTGGACAGCATCGGCAAGGGCCGTGCCTTCGACATCTATGTGGCGCCCAACACCCAGCTCGACTTCTCGCTGGACTACAAGTTCACCTCGCGCGTGAGCATGTATTTCGAAGCGCAGAACCTGCTGGACAAGCCGCTTGAGCTGTACCAGGGCACGCGCTCGCGCACCCTGCAGATGGAAGAGTATGGCCGCACCTACGCGCTGGGCCTGAAGGTGGCGCTGTGATGGGGCGTGGCATCACCGTCCTGGCTGCCGCACTGATGGCCAGCCTGGCGGCTGGCTGCACGCCGGCCACGGGCAATGATCCGGCGGCGCCCGCGACGGCAGCGAAGGCCACCGGCGAGCGTGCGGTGGCCACCATCGCCGAGGCGTTCCTGTCGCCGATGACGCCGGCCGACAACATCGATTCGCCGGCGGCCTGGCGTGCACCGGACGGAGCGCTGTGGCTGATCGCCACCGCCAAGGCCACCGACAAGCTGGTGGTCTACGACGGCAGCACCGGCCAGCATCTGCGTGACGTTGGCAGCAGCGGTACCGCGAAGGGGCAGTTCGACCGCCCAAACGGCATCGCGGTGACCGACGACCTGCTGTGGATCGTGGAGCGCGACAATCACCGCGTGCAGGTGCTGAGCCTGCCGGACTTCACCCCGCTGGCGACGTTCGCTGCGGACGACCTGCGCAAGCCGTACGGCCTGTGGGTCGACCGCCGGGCCGATGGCTACAGCGTCTACGTCACCGACTCCTGGGACAACGGCGAGGATGCGCAGGGGCGTGACATCCTGCCGCCGCTGGCTGAACTGGACAAGCGCGTGCGCCAGTACCACGTGACCCGCGACGGTGCCAAGGTCGAGGCGACGCTGGTGGCCAGCATCGGTGATACCACCGAGGCCGGTGCGCTGCGCGTTGTCGAATCGATCTGGGGCGACCCCGAAAACGATCGCCTGCTGATTGCCGAAGAGGACGAAAGCTACGCCAGCGAGTTCAAGGTCTACACCCTGGCCGGCCGCTTCACCGGCACCACCTTCGGCCGCGACGTGTTCAAGGCACAGGCCGAAGGCGTGACCCTGCGCACCTGTGGCAAGGACGGCTGGTGGATCACCACCGAGCAGGGCAAGCAGCGCAGCGTGTTCCACCTGTTCGATCGTCACACGCTGAAGCCGGTGGGCGCGTTCCAGGGCAACACCGTGGCCAACACCGATGGCATCTGGATGATGCAGCAGCCCAGTGCGCGGTTCCCGCACGGTGCGCTGTATGCGGTGCATGACGACCAGGGCGTGGTGGCGTTCGACTGGGAGAGCATCGCCAAGCAGCTCGCGCTGCCGCTGGAGTGTGGCGCATGAGCGGGCGTCACATGATGCATGGCCTGGCGCTGGGCCTGATGCTGGCGTTGCCGTCGCTGTCGTTCGCGGCGGCCGAGCCGAATACCCAGGTGCCGGCGGGCAGCCGCCACTACGCAGCGACGACGGTGCCGGACCGCATCGTCGCCTCGCCGTCGGCTGATCCCAGCCACGCTTTCGCCGTGGCCTGGCGTACCGATGGCAGCGTGCAGGCGCCACTGCTGGAGATCGCGCTGGCTGCAGATTCGCCGGCCATCGAGGGCATCCGTCAGGTGCGTGCGACGACGCGCGCACTGCAGACCGAAAACGGGCTGTCGCATCACCATCGTGCCGACATCGGCGGCCTGCAGCCGGATACCCAGTACGTCTACCGCGTGCAGGGCAATGGCAGCTGGAGCGCGTGGAACCAGCTGCGCACGCTGGCGGCCGCCGACCAGCCGCTGACCCTGCTGTACTTCGGTGACACCCAGAACAAGAACGTGAGCCATGTCAGCCGGGTCGTGCGTGCTGCGCAGAAGGCGGCACCGCAGGCGCGCATGAGCCTGTTTGCCGGCGATCTGGTCAGCGGCGGCGACAACATGGACGACAGCGAGTGGGGCGAATGGTTTGCGGCTACCGGCTGGCTGGCGCAGGAAACGCTGGTGGCGCCGGCAATCGGCAACCACGAGTACTTCGAGGAGTTCGAGGACACCCCGCAGGAGCGCCGCGTGCTGGGCAAGCACTGGCCGGTGACCTTCGCGTTGCCGGGCAATGGCGCTGCCGCCGCACAGCAGACCAGCTACTGGTTCGATGCGCAGGGCGTGCGCGTGGCCGTGGTCGATGGCACCTCGGCACTCGACCTGGGTACGGCCAAGGCGCAGGCGCAGTGGCTGGACAAGGTGCTGACCGGCAATCCGCAGCCGTGGACCCTCGTGCTGCTGCACCAGCCTTTCTATTCGCCGCGCGAAGGCCGTGAGAACGCCGCGTTGCGTGACGTGCTGCTGCCGGTGGTACGCCGCCACAACGTCGATCTGGTGCTGCAGGGGCACGATCACACCTACGGCCGCCGGGGTGAAGGACACGCTGCGACGCCGCAGTACGTGGTGACTGTGGCCGGGCCGAAGCAGTACCGCCTTTCCGACGAAGCACGCAGGACGATGGATCCGGTGGCCGAGGACACCCAGTTGTTCCAGGTCCTGAACGTCGACCCGCAGCGCCTGCGCTATGAAGCGCGCACGGTGACCGGCCGTCTCTACGATGCCTTCGAACTGCAGCGTGACGCCAAGGGCAGCAAGACGCGAACGGAACTGACCGACGGCCGCATCACGCCGCGCGACTGCCCCCGTTCGCAGACCGCCAAGGGTCGCGCCGACCGTTGCTGGGAATGAGCGCGCACCGATGACCACTCCCTATCGTATCCTTCCCCTTGCTGCCATCGGCACTGCCCTGCTGTTGCTGGCCAGTGCGGTGACCGCCGCCGATGCCGTGCTGCACCCGTTCCTTGTGGCCCAGCCGAAGCAGGCGCCGCACGAAGTGAACCTGGCAGTGGAGATTCCGGCCGGCAGCTTCACCAAGTACGAGATCAAGGAAGACGGCCTGGTGCACGTGGACCGCTTCCAGTCGATGCCGGTCGCCTATCCTGCCAACTACGGTTCGATGCCGCGTACCTTGGCCGGTGACAACGATCCGCTCGATGCGCTGGTGCTGACCCGCGAGCCGCTGCATCCGGGTGTGATCGTGCGCTTCCGCCCGATCGGCTACCTGAAGATGATCGATGGCGGCGAGCACGACGAGAAGATCATCGGCGTGCCGACCGACAAGGTCGACCCGACCTACGCCAACATCCGCGATCTGGCCGATCTGCCGGAGATCGAACGGCAGCGCATCGAGGCCTTCTTCCGGGTCTACAAGGACCTGCCGGCCGGCCGCAACCCGGTGCAGCTCAATGGCTGGGGCAACGCTGCCGAAGCACGGGCATTGATCAGCGAGGCGATGCAGCGCTTCAACCGGTAGATCCACGCGATGCGTGGATGCCCCGCCCACGCATCACCTTCACCGTCGCTGGCTATCATGTGCGCCTTCCATATCGAAGGCGGTGCATGTGTCGGTAGCGTTGCTATGGTTCCGTCGTGACCTGCGGCTGCAGGACAATCCGGCCCTGCAGGCCGCGTTGGAGGCGGGCCACGAGGTGGTGCCGGTCTACATCCACGCGCCGCACGAGGAAGGTGAGTGGGTGCCGGGCGCGGCCTCCGACGCGTGGCGCCACCGTTCGCTGGCGGCGCTGGATGCCGACCTGCGCTCGCGCGGCTCGTCGCTGGTGCTGCGCCGCGGCGACAGCCTGGCGACGCTGCAGGCGCTGGTCGAACAGATCGGCGCCGAGGCGGTGTACTGGAACCGCAAGTACGAACCGGCTACCCAACCGCGCGACGCGGAGATCAAGCGCACGCTGCGCGAGCAGGGCATCGATGCGCAGAGCTGCAATGGCAGCCTGCTGTTCGAACCCTGGGACATCGCGACCCAGCAAGGCCAACCGTACAAGGTATTCACTCCGTACTGGCGCAACGTACTCAGCCATTGGCGCCTGCCGGCGCTGACGGCCGCATCGAAGGCACTGACAGCGCACGCGGTCGACAGCCTTGCGCTGGATGAGCTGCGGCTTTCGCCTGCGCTGGACTGGGATGCCGGTTTCTGGGAGCACTGGCAGCCGGGCGAGGCCGGCGCGCTGGAGGCGTTGTCCGTGTTCGAGGACGGTGCGTTGCGCGGCTATCGCGAGCAGCGCGACCTGCCGGATCGCGTCGGAACGTCGCGGATGTCGCCGCACCTGCACTTCGGCGAGATCGCGCCATGGCGCATCGCCCATGCGCTGGAGGGCCTGCGCAGTGCCGGCACCGACGCAGACATCGACGGCTATCTGCGCCAGCTGGGCTGGCGCGACTTCGCCTACCACCTGCTGCACCACTTCCCGAAGACCCCCACCGACAACCTCAACCCGCGTTTCGATCGCTTCCCGTGGGCCACGCCCAGCGCGGCGCAGCTGCATGACTGGCAGCGTGGCAACACCGGCGTGCCGATCGTCGATGCCGGCCTGCGCGAGCTGTGGCACACCGGCTACATGCACAACCGGGTGCGGATGATCGTGGCCAGCTACCTGTGCAAGCACCTGCGTGCGCACTGGTTGCATGGCGCGCGCTGGTTCTGGGACACCCTGGTCGACGCCGACCTGGCCAACAACACGATGGGCTGGCAGTGGGTGGCCGGTACCGGCGCAGATGCCGCGCCGTACTTCCGTGTGTTCAATCCGGTGACCCAGGCCGAGAAATTCGATCCGCAGGCGCGCTACATCACGCGCTGGGTGCCGGAACTGGCTGCGCTGCCGCTGAAGGCACGCTTCGCGCCATGGCAGCATCCGCTGCTGCTGGAGGCGCATGCCCCTGGCTATCCGCGCACGCCTCTGGTGGACCTGGCGGCGGGTCGCGATGCCGCTCTGGCTGCTTACCGCCAGTCGGCAGCGGGGTAAAGGGCGGGCTGAGTGATCTGGTCAGATAGCTGAACGCGGCCCTGTCGGCGTTCTGCATCATCATTCCGGCATCGCATCGGGCTGTTTATTCTCTTTGCGCCCGCAAGCCGCCGGCCGACCGGAAACCAAGGAGAACCCCATGATCCGCAACACCACCCGCAACGTCGCACTGGCCCTGATGAGTGCGGCCGTCCTGTCGGCCTGCGCCACCGGCGGCTCCTATGTGCAGAGTGACCAGTACGGCAACCCGACCGAGCAGCAGAACCGCACCGGCCGCAACGCGCTGATCGGTACCGCCATCGGTGTGGCTGCCGGCCTGCTGACCGGCGACAGCGCCACCGAGCGCCGGCAGCACGCGCTGATCGGCGCCGGTATCGGCGCACTCAGTGGTGCCGCTGTCGGCCAGTACCAGGATCGCCAGGAACGTGCACTGCGCGAGCGCACCGCCAACACCGGCATCGATGTGCAGCGCCAGGGCGACAACATCATGCTGAACCTTCCGGACGGCATCACCTTCGACTTCGGCAAGGCGACGCTGAAGCCGCAGTTCTATGGTTCGCTCAATGGCGTGGCAGGCACTCTGCGTGACTACAACCAGACCATGATCGAAGTGGTCGGCCACACCGACAGCATCGGCAGTGATGCGGTCAACAACCGCCTGTCGAAGGAGCGTGCCGACTCGGTGGCGCAGTACCTGATCGGCCAGGGTGTGCAGAGCGTGCGCATTGAAACGCTGGGCGCCGGCAAGTCGTACCCGATTGCCGACAATAGTACCGATGCCGGCCGTGCCAAGAACCGCCGCGTCGAGATCCGCGTGATTCCGCTCAAGCAGTAACGCGCAGCGTTACTGCTGTTCCGGCGCAGCCGGAACGAAAATGCCGCCCTTGCAGGCGGCATTTTCAGTAGGTGCCGAGCCTGCTCGGCACACCGATGGCGTTCCCGTTCGCTGCGTTTGCGTGCAGCGCCGACCAAGGTCGGCATCTACCGGGAGTCTGCCCGCCGGAACGAAAATGCCGCCCTTGCAGGCGGCATTTTCAGTAGGTGCCGAGCTTGCTCGGCACACCGGCAGCGTTTCCGGTTGCTGCGTTTGCGTGCAGCGCCGACCAAGGTCGGCATCTACCGGAAGTCTGCCCGCCGGAACGAAAATGCCGCCCTTGCAGGCGGCATTTTCAGTAGGTGCCGAGCTTGCTCGGCACGCCGATAGCGTTCCCGTTCGCTGCGTTTGCGTGCAGTGCCGACCAAGGTCGGCATCTACCGGAAGTCTGCCCGCCGGAACGAAAATGCCGCCCTTGCAGGCGGCATTTTTGTGGGTGCCGAGCGTTGCTCGGCACACCGCATGACCGCGTGCTTTTTCGCTTTTGTAGAGTCGAGCGATGCTCGACTGCGTGTATGGAGTCGAGCATGGCTCGACTCTACAGAAGGCGGTCGAGCAAGCTCGACCTCTACCAGAGCGGAATGCCCGGCTCACACCGTCGCCGTCGGCCGCACCACGATTTCATTCACGTCCACATCCGCAGGCTGTTCGATCGCAAATCTTACGGCGCGGCCGATCGCATCCGGTTGCAGGGCGATCGCGCGGTAGCCGACCATCATCTCGGCGGCGGCCGGATCGGTGATGCTGTCGGCCAGCTCGCTTTCCACCACGCCCGGATGGATGCAGGTCACCCGCAGCTCGCGGTGCTCCTGCCGCAGGCCGTCGGAAATCGCGCGCACCGCATACTTGGTCGCGCAGTAGACCGCTGCGGTCGGCACGACCGACAGCGCGCCGACCGAGGCGATGTTGATGATCTGGCCGCTGCGCTGGGCGATCATGCCGGGCAGCACGGCGGCAATGCCGTACAGCACGCCACGGATGTTCACGTCGATCATCCGGTCCCATTCCTCCACCTTCAGCGAGCCCATCAGCGACAGTGGCATCACGCCGGCATTGTTGACGATGACGTCGATTGCGCGGAAGCGTTGCCGGGCGGCTTCGGCGAAGGCCTCCACCTGCGCGCGCCGGGTCACGTCCAGGGCATGCACCAGCACCTCGGCCCCCTGCTGGCGCAGCTCGTCGGCCAGCACCTGCAGACGATCCACGCGGCGTGCACCCAGTACCAGGCGTGCCCCGGGTTGCGCGAGGGAACGGGCGATGCCGGCGCCGATGCCGCTGGAGGCGCCGGTGATCAGGATGGTTCGGGAAGGGGTCATGGCGGTGTCTCTGAAGGGTAGGGAGTGCCGGGGTGTGCCCGGCATTGCCACGGTAGACGGCGGACCTTGTCGCGATAAGATGGCGACTGCTGATCACCTTGTTCAGATTTGCTAACCAATGGCCATCGATCTCAACGCTCTGGGGGTGTTCCAGCGGGTGGCTGACTGTCGCAGCTTCACCGCCGCGGCCGAGCAGCTCGGCGTGACCCGTTCGGCGGTCAGCCAGACCATCGCCAAGCTGGAGCAGTCGCTCGGTGTAGCCCTGGTGCTGCGCACGACCCGCAGCGTCAGCCTCACCGATGCCGGGCAGGCACTGCTGGTATCGGTCAGCCCTGCGCTGGCGGAACTGGGCGATGCGCTGGAGGCCAGCGTGCGCCGGCAGGCCGTCGTGTCCGGGCAACTGCGGCTTGCCGTCTCCTCCATTGCCGAGGCGTTCCTGGCCGGCCCGATGCTGGCGGCATTCGCTGCGCGCTATCCGGAGTTGCAGCTGGACATCACCGTGACCGATGAAGCGTTCGATATCGTCGGCGCGGGCTTCGATGCAGGCGTGCGTCTGGGCGAGGTCATTGCCCAGGACATGGTCGCGGTGCCGGTATCGGCGCGGCAGCGCCAATTGGTGGTGTGCTCGCCGGGCTATCGTGATGCCCATGCGCTGCCGGCGCACCCACGGGAACTGGCCAGGCATCGCTGCATCGGCTGGCGCAGTGCGCCGGGCAGGGCGCCCTATCGCTGGGAGTTCGAAGAGCGGGGCCGTGAGTTCAGTGTCGATGTGCAGCCGGAAATCACCAGCAACGACATGGGGGTGATGGTCAGGCTGGCCTTGGCCGGCGCAGGCCTGGCCATCGGCATGGAAGAGACCTGGCGGCCGTGGCTGCAACGCGGCGAGCTGGTGTCCGTGCTGGACGCGTATTGCCCGCGGTTTGCCGGCTTTTTCCTGTATTACCCCAGCCGTCGGCAGGCCGAGCCGAAACTACGTGCGCTGGTCGGGCACGTGCTGTCCGAACTGTAGAGTCGAGCATGGCTCGACTCTACAAAAGCGCGGTCGAGCATGGCTCGACTCTGCAGAGGGCATCATGCCGCCGAGGCGGCAACCTTCTCCAGGATCCGCTTGCCGCTGCTCTCCAGCGCGGCGTCTTCCTGCGCCTTCTGCTGCTGTGCCAGCTTCGCGCCCGGGCACTGCGCCAGCATGTAGTTGGCGTCGAAGTTGAGCTTCTCGACCAGGAAGTCGACGAACGCACGCACCTTCGGCGAGACCAGGCGGCCACCGGCGAACACGGCGTTGAAGTCCACCTCCGGGCCGGTCCAGCCGGCCAGCACGCGGCGAACCATGCCGGACTCGACGAACGGTTTGGCCATCACATCGCCAGTCAGCAGCAGGCCTTCGCCGCACACCAGTGCGCCGTTCAGTGCGGACATGTCGTTGGCAGTCATCAACGGCGTGACCGGGAAGTCACGCAGTTCGCCACCGTTCTCGCCCAGCTGCCAGGTGAAGCGCGGCGAGTTGCCGGTGTGGTACGGCTTGCGCATCGCCAGGATGCGGTGGAACTGCAGCTCTTCCGGATGCAGCGGCTCGCCATAGCGTTCGATGTAGGCCGGGCTGGCGAACACCTGCGTGCGCAGGCTGCCGAGCTTGCGCGCGACCAGGTTGGAGTCGGGCAGGGCACCGACGCGCAGTGCAAGATCCGCTTCGCCGGCAATCAGGTCCAGCTTCTCGTTGCCCATGTGCATGTCCAGGCGGATCTCCGGATACTGCGCATGGAACTGGCCCAGCAGCGGCGCGATCCAGGTGATGCCGATCGAATAGGGAACGGTGAAGCGCAACCAGCCGCGCGGGCCGGACTGCAGCTGGCTCACCGCACTCTCGGCTTCTTCAAGCTCGCGCGCGATGCGCTGGCAATGCTCGTGGTAGATCGAACCGGCTTCGGTCAGGCCGAGGCGGCGCGTGGTCCGGTGCAGCAGGCGCGCGCCCAGGCGCGTTTCCAGTTCCTGCACTTTGCGGCTGACCGTGGTCTTGGGAAGGCCGAGCGATTTGGCAGCGGCAATGAAGCTGCCTTGCTCGACCACCTTGACGAAGATCAGCGTCTCGTTGAGATCGTGGGACATGGTCGGGGGTCCTGGACGTCGGGGATGGGACAATCGTGACAGAACGATTGGACCGGGAACGGGATGATTATTCCCCTTAATCAGGACTAATCAAGTAAAGGTTTGAGGTCTATCGTGGCGCCATTCGTTATTTGGAGCCCGTCCGCCATGAGCCTGCGCAACATTCTTGCCCGTCTCCGGAATGCCGGCCAGAACACCCTGGACCTGGCGATGACCGTTGAAGCCCGCCCGAGTTCCTTGGTGCACAAGGATTTCCGGGAGTTTACCGCGCCCATGCGTCAGCAGCGTGGCGGCGTCATCCGCCTGGCCCCGCACAAGGGGGACCGGCTGCGTCGAATTGGGACTATCCCGGATTTGGGAGGAAATGTCCCGTGAATGGGATGCTGACGCCCGAAGTCCTGGTCCTCGGCGGCACCGGCGCCGTGGGCCAGGGCGTGGTCGGTGCATTGCTGGAAGCCGGCAGCCCGGTGCTGGTGGTCGGTCGCGATCCGGGCCGGCTGGCGGCACTGCACGAACAGTTCGCCGATGAGCCGGGCCTGGAAACGCTGCTGGGTTCGCTCAGTGATGACGGCTCGGCACGGGCGCTGGCCGAGCGCATCGCGCAGCGTCCGCGTCCGTTGGCAGCGGTGATCGCCGCAATGGGCGGTCCCTACCGCCGTGGCCGCGTGACCGATCGCAACGGTGACGAGCTGATGGGCGCGATGCAGGCCGACCTGATGCCGCACGTGCATGCGGTTCGCCACCTGCTGCCGCTGCTGCAGGACAACGTGCACGCGCGCCGCTACGTGATGATCGGCAGCCCGGCCAATGCCAAGCCGTGGGCGGGTTACGGCGAGACCTCGATCACCACCGCCGCGCTGCGCATGTACGCGCAGGTGGTGCATCAGGAAGCGCAGGCGCTGGGCGTGCGTGCGCAGATGCTGGAAGTCTGCAGCCCGGTCTGTACCCCGGCCAACGCGGCCAACGCCTGCATCGAGTGGCCCAGCTCGCTGCTGGTCGGCCGTCGCGTGGTCTCGCTGCTCGATGGTTGCCGCGACAACCGCGCCATCGTCCGTTGCGACAGCAGCGATGCCGAACTGCCGCGCGGCCTGCTGCACCTGGAAGTACCCCCGCTCTGGCGCGATACCGCAGGCGTCGCTTGACCTCGACCAAGGTTGAGGTCGCAGTATGCGCCGCCGATTTTCGCAACACCTTTTCATATAGCTGTACCACCCCTCCGTACGGATGCATGCCATGACTTCCCCCAATACCACCCCACATCGTTTCGGCCATCGCATCGCGATGGCCGGCGTGTCGATCCTCGCCGCGGCCGTGCTTGCAGCCTGCAGCGGCGGCCATGCCGAAGAAGCCGGTGCGCCGCCGCCGCCGCAGGTCAGCGCCGCGCCGGTGCTGGTCAAGCAGGTCAGCCAGTGGGACGAGTTCAGCGGCCGCGTCGAAGCGGTGCAGAGCGTTGAACTGCGCCCGCGCGTGTCCGGCTACATCGACAAGGTCAACTATGTCGAAGGCCAGGAAGTGAAGAAGGGCGAAGTGCTCTTCACCATCGACGCACGCAGCTATCAGGCCGAGTACGATCGTGCCGCCGCCGAACTGGCCCGCGCCCGCACCCAGGCCACGCTGGCCCGCAGCGAGTCCGAGCGTGCCAAGCGGTTGTCCGAGCAGCAGGCGATCTCCACCGAGACCGCCGAGCAGCGTCGCGCTGCCGCCGACCAGTCCGGTGCGGCCGTGCAGGCGGCGCAGGCTGCGCTGGACGCGGCCCGCCTCAACCTGGAGTTCACCAAGGTGCGTGCCCCGATCGACGGCCGTGCCGGCCGCGCGATGGTCACCGCCGGCAACCTGGTCACCGCCGGCGACAGCGCCAGCGTACTGACCACGCTGGTCTCGCTGGATACCGTGTTCGTCTACTTCGATGCCGACGAAAGCACCTTCCTGCGTTACGCACAGATGGCACGCAAGGGCGAGCGCCCGAGCGAGCGCGACAGCGATCTGCCGGTGAAGGTCGGCCTGTCCGGTGAAGAAGGTTACCCGCACTCCGGCAAGGTCGACTTCCTCGACAACCAGGTGGCCCGCAGCACCGGCACCATCCGCGTCCGCGCGCTGCTGGACAATGCCGACCGCCAGTTCACGCCGGGCCTGTTCGCCCGCGTGCAGCTGCTCGGCAGCGGCCAGTTCCAGGCCATGCTGATCGATGACAAGGCCGTGCTGACCGACCAGGACCGCAAGTACGTCTACGTGGTCGACAAGGATGGCAAGGCGCAGCGCCGCGACATCCAGCTCGGCCGTACCGCCGAAGGCCTGCGCATCGTCGAGCACGGGCTGGCTGCCGGTGACAAGGTGATCATCGACGGCGTGCAGAAGGTGTTCATGCCGGGCATGCCGGTGCAGGCCAAGGCCGTGGCGATGCAGCCACAGGCCGCGCCGGCACCGGGCCGCGACGCCACCGCCGCACTGAACCACTGATCCGCCGTCTCCTGATTCGCGTTTCCGCTTAGCTGCCGGCGCCAGCGGCAGCCTTCCCTGCCTTCGTCATATCGGCGAGGGGCAGGGCGGCTGTTGCCCGCCGACGGCATTTCCCAGGAATTCCTCCATGGACTTTTCCCGTTTCTTCATCGACAGGCCGATCTTCGCGGCGGTGCTGTCGATCGTGATCTTCGCCGCAGGCCTGATCACGATTCCAATCCTGCCGATCAGCGAGTACCCCGAAGTGGTGCCGCCGTCGGTGGTGGTGCGCACGGTGTATCCGGGCGCCAACCCCAAGGTCATTGCCGAGACCGTCGCCACGCCGCTTGAAGAGGCGATCAACGGCGTCGAAGGCATGATGTACCTGAAGTCGGTCGCCGGCTCCGATGGCGTGCTGCAGATGACCGTCACCTTCCGCCCGGGCACCGACCCGGACGCGGCGGCGGTGAAGGTGCAGAACCGCGTGGCGCAGGCGCAGGCGCGCCTGCCCGAGGACGTGCGCCGGCAGGGCGTGACCACGCAGAAGCAGTCGCCGACCTTCCTGATGGTGGTGCACCTGACCTCGCCGCAAGGCAAGTACGACACCCTGTACCTGCGCAACTACGCACGCCTGCACGTCAAGGATGCGCTGGCGCGTATTCCGGGCGTGGGTGACGCACAGATCTTCGGTGGCGGCGATTACGCCATGCGCGCCTGGCTGGACCCGGACAAGGTGGCTTCGCGCGGCCTGACCGCCAGCGACGTGGTGCGCGCCATGCGCGAGCAGAACGTGCAGGTCTCGGCCGGCCAGCTCGGCGCCGAACCGCTGCCGAACAGCCAGTTCCTGACCCTGATCAACGCCCAGGGCCGGCTGAAGACCGAAAAGGAGTTCGGCGACATCGTGCTCAAGAGCGGCGTCGATGGCGAGATCGTGCGCCTGGCCGACGTGGCCCGCCTGGAACTGGGTGCCGGCGACTACACGCTGCGCTCGCAGCTGGACGGCAAGAACGCGGTCGGTATCGGTATCTTCCAGTCGCCGGGTGCCAATGCACTGGAGATCCGTGACCAGGTCATCTCGACGATGGACGAGATGCAGAAGACCATGCCGGCCGACGTGAAGTACGAAGCGGTGTATGACACCACCATCTTCGTGCGCGACTCGATCAAGGCCGTGGTCTCCACGCTGCTGGAAGCCATCGCGCTGGTGGTGCTGGTGGTGATCCTGTTCCTGCAGACCTGGCGTGCCTCGATCATCCCGTTGATCGCGGTGCCGGTGTCGGTGGTCGGTACCTTCGCTGCGCTGTACCTGCTGGGCTTCTCGATCAACACGCTGAGCCTGTTCGGCCTGGTGCTGGCGATCGGCATCGTGGTCGACGATGCGATCGTGGTGGTGGAGAACGTCGAGCGCAACATCGAAGAAGGCCTGTCGCCCACCGCGGCGGCCCACCAGGCCATGCGTGAAGTGTCCGGCCCGATCGTGGCGATCGCGCTGGTGCTGTGTGCCGTGTTCGTGCCGATGGCCTTCCTGTCCGGTGTCACCGGCCAGTTCTACAAGCAGTTCGCGGTCACCATCGCCATCTCCACGGTGATCTCGGCGATCAACTCGCTGACCCTGTCGCCGGCCCTGGCCGCGCGCCTGCTGAAGGCCCACGGCGCGCCGAAGGACGGCCCGAGCCGCCTGATCGACCGCCTGTTTGGCTGGGTGTTCCGCCCGTTCAACCGGTTCTTCAAGTCCAGCTCGGAGAAGTACGAGCGTGGCGTGGCCCGCATCCTCGGCCGTCGTGGCGCGGTGTTCGTGGTCTACGCGATCCTGCTGGTCGGTACCGGCGTGATCTTCAAGCTGGTGCCGCCGGGCTTCATCCCGACCCAGGACAAGCTGTACCTGATCGCCGGTGTGAAGCTGCCGGAAGGCTCGTCGATCGCGCGTACCGATGAAATGCTGCGCAAGGTCGCCAAGATCGCCCAGGAAACCGACGGCGTGGCCCACACCATTTCGTTCCCGGGCCTGAACGCGCTGCAGTTCACCAACACGCCGAACACCGGTGTGGCGTTCATTCCGCTCAAGCCGTTCGCCGAGCGTCATGGCCGTACCGCCGCGCAGATCAATGCCGAGATCAACCAGAAGATCGCCGGCCTGCAGGAAGGCTTCGCGTTCGCGATGATGCCGCCGCCGATCCTCGGCCTGGGCAACGGCAACGGCTACCAGATGTTCATCGAGGACCGCGGCAACCTGGGTTACGGCGCATTGCAGAATGCCGTGCAGGCGATGCAGGGCACCGTTGCGCAGACCCCGGGCATGGCCTTCCCGATTTCCAGCTACCAGGCCAACGTGCCGCAGCTGGATGCGGAAGTGGACCGCGTCAAGGCCAAGGCGCAGGGCGTGCAGCTCACCGAGCTGTTCGACACCCTGCAGACCTACCTGGGTTCGGCCTATGTCAACGACTTCAACCAGTTCGGCCGTACCTGGCAGGTGATCGCGCAGGCCGACGGTCCGTTCCGCGAGACGGTCGAGGACATCGGCAAGCTGCGTACCCGCAATGACCGCGGCGAGATGGTGCCGATCGGTTCGATGGTCACCATCAAGCAGACCTTCGGCCCGGACCCGGTGCTGCGCTTCAATGGCTATCCGGCAGCGGACCTGGCCGGTGAAGCCGACCCGCGCCTGCTGTCGTCGGCCGAGGCGATGAACAAGCTGACCGAGATTGCCGGCAAGGTGCTGCCGGTGGGCATGACCACCGAATGGACCGACCTGAGCTACCAGCAGGCAACCCAGGGCAAGGCGGCCTTCATCGTGTTCCCGGTGGCGATCATGCTGGCCTTCCTGGTGCTGGCCGCGCTGTACGAGAGCTGGTCGCTGCCGCTGGCGGTGATCCTGATCGTGCCGATGACCCTGCTGTCGGCGCTGTTCGGCGTGTGGCTGACCGGCGGTGACAACAACGTGTTCGTGCAGGTCGGCCTGGTGGTGTTGATGGGCCTGGCGTGCAAGAACGCGATCCTGATCGTCGAATTCGCCAGAGAGCTGGAGATGGGCGGCAAGGGCATCGTTGAAGCTGCGCTGGAAGCCTGCCGCCTGCGTCTGCGCCCGATCGTGATGACCTCCATCGCGTTCATCGCCGGCACCGTGCCGCTGGTGCTGTCGCACGGCGCAGGCGCCGAGGTGCGCTCGGTGACCGGTATCACCGTGTTCGCCGGCATGCTGGGCGTGACCCTGTTCGGACTGTTCCTCACCCCGGTGTTCTACGTCGCCCTGCGCAAGTTCGTCACCCGCAACGGCGGTGGCCAGCTGGTGCAGCACGGCGAGCCGACCATCCATCACTGACATGGAACCCCGTCGCCGCCGGTCACAGGCCGGCGGCGGCTTTCCCCTCACAAGGCATGCATCCATGAATACCCATCAGAACAAGATCGCGCTGGTCACCGGCGCTACCCGCGGCATCGGTGCCGAGACCGTGCGCCAGCTGGCGCAGGCCGGCGTGCACACGCTGCTGGCCGGCCGCAAGCGCGAGACCGCCGTGGAGCAGGCACTGAAGCTGCAGGCCGAGGGCCTGCCGGTGGAAGCGATCCAGCTGGACGTGACCGATGCTGCCAGCATCGCCGAGGCGGTCGAGCAGGTGCGCCAGCGCCATGGCCGGCTCGATATCCTGGTCAACAACGCCGGCATCATGATCGAGAACCCGGCGCAGGCTCCCTCGGAACAGTCGCTCGATACCTGGAAGCGCACCTTCGATACCAATGTGTATGCGCTGGTGGCGGTGACCCAGGCGTTCCTGCCGCTGGTCAAGCAGGCCAAGTCCGGTCGCATCGTCAACGTGTCCAGCATGCTCGGCTCGCAGACCCTGCACGCCGACCCGGCGTCGGGCATCTACGACTTCAAGATTCCCGCCTACAACGCCTCCAAGGCGGCGGTGAACAGCTGGACGCTTAGCCTGGCCTACGAACTGCGCAACACCCCGATCAAGGTCAACACCGTGCATCCGGGCTACGTGAAGACCGATATGAACGGCGGCAACGGCGAGATCGAAATCAGCGAAGGCGCACGTTCCAGCGTGGAAATGGCGCTGATCGGCGAATCCGGTGCCAGCGGCAGCTTCACCTACCTGGGCGAGGTGCTGCCATGGTGATCCGCACGTTGGCGATGGCCGTCTCCAGCCTGGTGCTGGCAGGCTGTGTCAGCGTCGGCCCGAACTACAAGGCGCCGGTGCAGGAACCGGTCGTCCTGCAGGGCGCACAGCAGCCGGTGTTCACCAGCACGTCGCCGGTGGCCAGTTGGTGGGCGCAGTTCGATGATCCGGTGCTGGAAGAACTGGTGCATGGCGCACTGTCGGACAACCTCGATCTGCGCGTGGCCGTGGCCCGCGTCAGCCAGGCCCGCGCGGTGTTCGTCGAAAGCCGTTTCGACCAGGCCCCGCACATCACCGCAGGCGGCAGCTACGACCGCCGCAAGCAACCCGATCCGCAGCTGGGTGGGCAGCGGGTGTTCAGTGAAAGCTACCAGCTCGGCTTCGACGCCGGCTGGGAGCTGGATCTGTTCGGCCGCAAGCGCCGCGCTGCAGAAGCCGCGCGTGCCGACCTCGATGCCGAGCAGGCCAACCTGGCCGACGCGCAGGTGCTGGTCGCCGCCGAAGTGGCGCGCAATTACTTCGAGCTGCGTGGCACGCAGAAGCGCATCGCGGTGGCCCAGCACACGCTGGAAAACCTGCGCGATACGCAGAAGCTGACCGAGGCGCGCTGGGAACTGGGCGCCGGCAGCGAACTGGATGTGCAGAGCAGCCGCGCCCGCCTGAAGGCGATCGAGGCCGACATCCCGCTGCTGGAAGTGTCCGAGGCACAGTCGCGCAACCGCCTGGCGGTGCTGCTGGGTCAGCGTCCGGAAGTGCTGACCGCGATGCTGGCGCCGCAGGACGTGCCGGCGTTCGCCAAGGCGTTGCCGCTGGGTGACACCCGCGAACTGCTGCGCCAGCGCGCCGACGTGCGCGTGGCCGAACGTCGACTGGCGGCCGCGACCGCACGCGTCGGCGTGGCCACCGCCGATCTGTTCCCGCGGCTGTCGCTGTCCGGTTTCGTCGGCTTCCTTGGTGGCGATGCCAGCGGCCTGGTCAACGGCAACAACAAGGCCTGGTCGCTGACCCCGTCGCTGAGCTGGGCGGCCTTCGATTTCGGCACCGTGCGTGCACGCCTGCGTGCCAGCAAGGCCGAGGCCGAAGGTGTGGCCGCGCAGTATGAGCAGGCGGTGCTGCTGGCGCTGGAAGACACCGAGAACGCGCTGACCCGCTACTCCAAGCAGCAGGCGCGGCTGGCGATCGTGGTCGAGCAGGCGCAGGCGGCACGACGTGCCGAATCGCTGGCACAGATCCGCTATCGCGAGGGATCGGAGGACTTCCTGACCCTGCTGGACGCGCAGCGCACGCAGCTGGCCGCCGACGATGCATTGGCCGCGGCCGAGGCAGAAGTGAATGTCAGCGTGGTGGGTGTGTACAAGGCACTGGGCGGCTGGGGACAGTCGCCGCAGCCGCCCAGCGTGGCGCAGCTGCAGTAACCCCGAGGGGACGGAGGCGGTAGCGTCCGTCCCCTTCTTGTTTCAGGGCCGTTGATCGGCCCCCCGCCATCGTGCCGCCTTCTCCGGCAGCCAGCGCCTGGCAGTGGATGATGAATCCGCAGTTCGGCAACCGGGGCAGGGAAGCACCGTGCAGGCTGTGCACGTTGTCACAGTCATGACGTTTCTGACTCTGCCGGAAGCCGTGTCCGCCGTGTAACTAGTGGGACAGGCTCTTGGGAGGACAGGTGATGACCGATGGCAAACACGATACCCAGCGCAGGTTGTTCGGAGATCCGGGGCCACCCGGCGCGGGGCTTTCGGTGGCGGTGGTGGTACTGATGGTGCTCGCGTCGATGGCGGCTGCGATCGGGTTCATACGGCTGCCGGATCCGCTGCTCGGCCTGGGGCTGATCGGCGTGTCCGTGTTTCTGGCCGTCGGTGCCCGCATCTGCCAGGCACGCGACCAGCATCAGGCACTGTACCGCCTGCTGTCACGGCAGCCGCCGCCGTAGCCGCGGCTGCCGTGCAGGTTCAGCGCTTCGGCCAGTCCAGCTCGACCACCAGCGGGAAATGATCCGATGGCAGCACGCCGTCGATGCGGCGGTCGTCGGTAAGGAAGCTGCGCGCATGGAAGCCGCGCACCAGCACCCAGTCCAGCTGTGCGGTGGCGTTGCCGGTGAAATCATGGAAGGTCAGGCGCGGGCCCTGCGGTGCCTTCACCTGGGGGCGGGTGTCCTCCAGCACGTGGGTGAACGCTTTGTAGGTATCGCCGCCGGGTTCGCTGTTGAAGTCGCCGGTCAGCACCACCGGCAGGTCGGCCGGCAGGGTGGCCAGACGCTTGCCGATCAGCTCGGCACCCTTCACCCGGCGCGGTTCGTCCTCGTCGCGGTAGGGCAGGTGGGTATCCATGAAGTAGAAGCGACGACCATCCTCCAGGCGCCGGAACAGCGCCCAGGTGACCATGCGCGGATACAGGTTGCCCCAGGTGATGCTGCCGGGCACGTCCGGCGTATCGGACAACCAGAAGTTGCCGGACGCCTCGATGGCCAGCACCTTGCTGTCGTAGAACACGCCCATGTGCTCGTCGCCGCTGCCACCCCGGCGGCCTTCGCCGAACCAGCGGTAGCCGGGCAGGTGCTCGGACAGGTAATCGGCCTGTTCCTTCACCAGTTCCTGGGTGCCGATCACCGCCGGGTGCGCATCGAGAATGACCTTGACCATCGCATCGCGACGGTCCGGCCAGCGCTTGCCAGGCTCGGTATCGGCCGGGGTGCGGACATTGAACGACATCACTTTCAGCGGCGCAGGCGTGGCCGCGCAAGCGAAGACAGGCAGAGCAAGTGCCAGCAGCGCGCACAGCGCCCGGCGATGGAAACGCGGCAACATCGTGGAATCCCTCCATTCCATGAAAACGGTTTCATGGAGCATGCCATGGAAGGCGAGGGCAGCGGTATGCCGGGATGGGCGGCTGGCAATGCCGGGCGGGCGGTGAGAGCGCCGCCCGGCGGATCGCGTGAGGGCGGTCAGGAGATCACGGGTACTCAGTCGGCGGGCAGGTACCACTGGCCATTCTGGTCAATCCAGTACACCCGGATGTAGGGAGTGCCGTCCTCTTCGAAGTACGTCACTTCGCAACGCTGATGGTAGTAGGGCCCCATCTTGACCCGGACGCAGTTCGTGTTCTCCGGACCACCGCCACCACCGCTGGCGGCGGCCTGGGACGGCGAGGAGAGAGCTCCAACGGCAAGCATCAGTGCGGCCATCGAGGCCAGGTGCAGTTTCATGGTCATCATCCTTGTGTCTGCAATCGCGCATCTGCGCGTTGTCGTGCAACGTCCCGCGCGACGCCAGGCTGACGTGCGGGAGTTGCTGCATGCGCGCCGGCCCGCTGGGCGACCCGGCGCATTTCCCCGGCTCAGTCGCGCAGGTAGGGGTTGCCGTACTCGTCGATCCAGTATTCGGCTGTGTAGACGTTGCCGAATTCATCGGTGTAGGTTTCCGTGCAATGGTGGTGGACGCGGTTGCGGTCCACATTCACTGGCACACAGGAAACATTTTCTCTCGGGACCCCTGTGTTGGCGTCCGCCACCGGTGCCAGGGTTGCAGTGGCTACCACCAACGCGGCCATTGCGGCCAGTTGCAGTTTCATAAGCATCATCCTTGCTTCTGCAATCGCGCACATGCGCACGGGGTGTGTATCACGCGAACCCGACCATCGGAAGTGCCTCGCTGCGATCAGTCCTCGATCTCACCGCGACGAGTTGCAGCGCGTACCGCCTGCGCGGTAGTCGCAACACCGAGGCGCTGGCGTGCATGGCGCAGGTGGTTTTCCACGGTGCGTGCGGAAAGCCCGAGCGTGGCGGCAATTTCCGCCTGGCGACGCCCGGCAGCGACCCAGCGCAGCACCTCGCGCTCGCGCGTGCTCAGCAGGCTTCCGGAAAGTTCTGCAGGAACTTCAGCCAGACCGCGCGCGGCGCGGAATGCTGCGGTTGCAGCAGCCTCCAGCTGCAGGCGTGCGCTGGCGGATGCATCGATGGAGGTGCCTGCGAAACTGATTGCACCCTCCAGCCCGGTGGTACCGAACACCGGCACCTGCAGGCCGTGCAGGCCTTCGCCACGCGGTTGCTTCACCACCTGGTAGCGCTCACCGCGCAGACCTTGGCGTTTGCTCCAGAAGAACGGCGCGTCGCTGTCCAGCACGTGGCGATTGACCGGGCAGGCATGCAGATAGCGGGCGAGGTCGGTATCGCTGCCATCGCCGAACCAGTCGCCGTCGATCCAGTACACGCGCTGCGTGCCGCGCTCCAGTCCGGTGCCGGTGGCGAACACCAGCACGCGGTCGTAGCCGAGCGGTGCGGCGATGCTGCGCAGTACCGCGCCCACCGCGTCCAGCGAGCGGGCGCGTTCCAGCGCCAGCAACGCCTGCACCAGCGCGGTCATCCGGATCAGCGCCCGGCCAGTGCGTCGAGCAGGGTGCGTGCAGCCAGCTTGCCGAGCGCATTGCCCGCCAGCGGGCTGTCGCCGGTCAGCAGCAGGCGATCCTGCAGCACGCTGCCATCGATGCCTTCGTTGACGATCTGCACACCCTGCTGCGCCAGCCGCTCACCGAAGAACCACTGCAGCTGGCCCGGCATGTAGCCGATCTCCGGTGTCTGCCGGTCCATTGCATCGGGGAAGGCGCAGATGCGGTAGCCGCGGAACAGCGAGCCGCCATCGGCTTCGTCGACGCCTGCGGCCAGCAATGCCGCAGGGCCGTGGCAGAGGGTGATGATGTGGCGTTGCTCGGCCATCGCCCAATGCAGCACCGCCTTCACCGCGCGGCTCTGCGGCAGCCCGATCAGCGCGCCATGGCCGCCGGGAATGAACACTGCCGCATAGTCCGATCCTGCTCCCAGTGCGGCCACGACATCGTCCAGCGCCAGCGGCTGGCGGAAGCGTTCTTCATAGCGTTCGTACAACCCGCCGATCTGCTTGTCCTCGCGCGGGAAGGCCCACCACTCGAACTTGGTGGCGTTGCCCGACAGCGTGGCCACGTCGATGTCGAAGCCGGCCTTGTCCAGGTGATACATCGGCAGCAGGGTTTCCACCGGATGGTTGCCGGTGGAGAACAGATGGCCGTTGGCGGTAGGCAGGTAGCGCTCGTCGGCGGCGATCATCAGCACCTTCCAGCGACCATCGCGGCGTGCGTCCGGATAGTCGGCACCGGACAGGTTGCTCTTCGGCGACGTGAACTGCGACAGCGAGTACGGCGAGGGGAAGAAGGCATCGCGCTCGGCCGGATCGGGGCTGGGCTGGCGACTGGGCTCTTGCGTGTTCATGCGGACCTCCTGCGGGGAACGTAAGGCCAGCATAGAAGCGTGGATGCGCACGCGCGATGAGGGATTTCCCTCAATCGCCCGAGGCTATCTGGCTGCTGCCCCGTGCTGCTGCATGTCCTCGTGCAGGATCCGCCGCAGCTCGATGATCGCGGGCGTGGCTTCCTGCACGCTGTGCCCGGACACGATCACCTTCTCCGACACGGCGTTGGGCAGGTGCGAGCTCCAATACGGCACCAGCCCGTCATCGGTCTTTTCCAACGGCCCGTCGGCCTTGGCGCGGGCGATGATCGAGTGGTACTGCACCTTGGGCGCCATCGGCAGGTCAGCCACGGCGCGGACGAACGCGTCGTCCTTGTCCAGATTCTGGATGCTGTTCATCTGGTAGCCGTGCTTGCCATCGTTGCGGTCGACCTGGCCATCGTTGGCGATGGTGGCGACATCCTCCAGCACGGTCAGCGGCAGCCGCACCAGGCGACCGATCCAGCGGCCCAGACGGGTGCCGGCGACGTCGGTGCCACGGTGCGGCGTGGCGATGAACACCACCCGTGATACTTCCGGCTCCGGCAGGAAGGTCAGTACCGGCGCCCCGCGGGTGCGCAGCAGTTCGCGCTGCGCCGGTGTCATCTGCGCAGTGGCCAGCAGGGTATCGACCAGGTGGTCGCCGGACGACGAGACCATAAGCCGCGCGATCACCCCGCCCATGCTGTGCCCGACCAGCACCATGTCATGCGAGGCCTGTGCCTTGCCGCTGGGGTCGAAGTGCCTGAACACGTCGGCCAGCGTGTGGCGCATCGCATCGTGGCTCATCGCGATGGGCATGTTGGTCGGGTAGTAGAACTGCCAGATCTGGAAATCCTGGCGGATCTCGTCGTCGCGCATCAGCTCGTTGGCAACGTTGACCCAGGCTTCCGGGCTGCTGGCCAGGCCATGGATCATCAGCAGCACGCGCCGGTTCGGATCGTAGGGCTGCATCATGTACAGGTGCGGCGTGTCGATGCCGCCCTTGCCGCCGAACAGCGAGCGCAGCGACTGGTGGCTGAAGTTGGATCTCGCCAGCCACAGCGCGTAGCCGGCGGTAAAGTTCGCCGCCAGCGGTACCTCCTGCCCGTGCAGGGTGACTTCGGTGACCTGGTAGGGATCGTGGATCTCCAGTTCCGGCTCGTCGTCGTGCAGCACTTCCCATAGATTCTTTCCGGAGAAGCGCAGCAGCACCGTCATCGACGGCGAAGGCATCTCGCTCCAGCTCTGCGTGGTCGCAGGGGCGGTGTGCGTGGGGGGTGCCGTGGTGGCGGTGGTGCCTGCCGGATCATCCATCACCGCCACCAGCTCGGCGCCGAAGCCGTCGCGGCGGTGCACGCTGCGCAGCGTGCCGGTGAATGACAGCGAAGCGGCCGGCACCAGCTCGGTCGGCGTGCGCGTGTCCAGCGGCGACGCCTCGGTGGAAGGCGCCAGCACGAAGGTCCAGCGGCCCAGCTGGAAATGACTGGCCTCACTGTGCACGCGGCCGGTCGCGTAGGCGTTGTACAGCTGCACCGAGGCTTCCTGCACGGCCAGGTTGTAGTAGTCGCGCACCTGGGTCTGGCGGTCTTCGAAGCCGCGCTGGTTGGCGGTGCGTTCGGTGAAGAACAGATAGGCATAGGCCTGGCGTGCGACCTGCATCCACGCGTCCAGGCGCGGCTGGAAGTCGGCGTCCAGTTCGGTGATCGCGGTCTTGGCGCGGCCTGACGCGGAGTACTCGCGCTTGGGGGCGGGCAGGGTCATCGCGTACTGCAGCCACAGCTCGGCCAGGCTCGAACGCTTGTCTTCCTCGCGCACCACGATGCTGCCTTCCATCGCCTCGATGCAGGGCAGGCCGGGCTTGGCACAGACGCCTTCATCAAGGCCGGCCACGCGCAGGGTCTCGGTGGTCGCTGCGCTGAGCTTGCCGGAGGTCAGGATGTCGCCGCGCTTGAGGGCGATGTACTGCCCCGGCGTGACCGAGGCGACCTGTACCGACGGCCCGAACTGGCGCAGCGTCGCGCAACCGCCCAGGGTGAGCAGCACGGTGATGATGAGGGTCGTGCGGCCGATGAAGCCCAAGCCCGTGGTAGCCATACGATCCTCCTGCGCGGTGGCGCCACTCTATCGTCCGGCCAGTCAAAGCGGAAGATACCGGGCGGTCGGTTTGTGCCTTGAAACCGCCGCCATGCAAGCGATTCAGGCATTCGCGTGTGACACTAGGGTGAATGGAGGCATGCAAGGACGGCGATGCGTTGGCTTGAGACACGGATTCCACCACCGCTGGTGATGCTGCTGTGCGGTGGCATCGGCTACCTGGCCAGCTGCCTGGCAGCGGGCCTGGCGGTGCCGCTGCCGATGCCCGCGCTGCTTGCAGGTGCTCTGGTGACGCTCGGTGTGACGCTGAACCTGCTGCCGAAGCTGGCCTTCCGCCGTGCGCGCACCACGGTCAATCCGCTGCGCCCGTCGGCCTCGAGCGCGCTGGTCACGCACGGGGTATACCGCTACACACGCAATCCGATGTATCTCGGTCAGGCGATCGTTCTGACTGGTGCCGTGCTGTACCTGCAGAACCCGGTCGCGTGGCTGGCCGTGCCGCTGTTCGTGCTGTACATCACCCGGTTGCAGATCGTGCCGGAAGAGCGGGTGCTGTCGGCTCGTTTTCCCGAAGCGTATGCGCTGTTCCGCCAACGCGTACGCCGTTGGCTGTAGCGCGGGCCGGGTGGTCACGCGGCACACTGCCTGCACGAAAAACAGGCACAAAAAAGCCGGAACCCCGTTGATGGAAGTTCCGGCTTCTTGTGGCCTCGACAGGCCATACAGATGGTGGAGGTGGGCTCTACCGTAGTTGGGTCGCAGGCCTTTGTTGTGTGTGGTTCGGTGCCTATGCAGCGTCGGCGATACCCCCATCCATACCCCCGGTTTCGCCCGCCTGATCGCGCTGCTCCATCTGGTCCTGAATCCAGGAATCGATCTCCGATTCGACCCAGCGAACGGAGCTGCCCAGGTGGACCGGCTTCGGGAACTTACCAGCCGAAATGCGCAAATACAGGGTCGACTTGGCCATGCCGACGCGTGCCAGCACCTCCGCGCGACGCAGGAGGCGGCTGGGGGTGACTGCGGTGCTCTCGTTCATGCTTCCTCCTTCGGCGCGCCGGCGGCGGCCAGATTGGTGCCGCGGCGGCGGCGTTTCGATACGGGGGCCATGATGCGTTCGGCTTCGGCCCGGTCCCCTCGGGAGAGCTCGATCAGGGCCAGGCCACGGGCCTCCCAGGTGCGCACGGTGGCCTTGCTGGCCTTGGCGAGGTCCACCCCCGACAGGCTGGCCAACACGTGGCCCATCTCGCGGAAGTCGGGAACGATGTCCTGCAGGAGGTCATCCATGCTCGAGCACCTCTCGGATCACGCCCGTGGCAGAATTCCGGCCGGCGAACAGGGAGATCAGGGAATGGATTGGTGGCTTGGCTTCAATCAGTGCTGGCCGATGGGCGAGACGTGTGCGGTCGATTGGGGCGCTTGGGGGCTGATATTGGCAGGCGGCACTCTTTTCAACGCATGGCTGGGCGTGCTGGTGACCGCGACCTCGGCTGTCGCTGTGTTCTGGCTGGGTAGGCAGGCTAATGCGGTGGCCCAGGCTTCCCACGGCATCGCAACGGCCTCGCAGGAGGTTGCCAGAGCTGAAAGACAGCGAGAGGCGCACTTCATCCTGGCATACCTCTATTCGGAGGTCTTGGATACGTATTCCAGCATTAACGGATGGCTGGAACAGGCTGATGTAGTTGAACAGCATTTCCTGCGGATGTCCGACCATGATCGGAAGCAGATTCTCGACGGACTTGGGCCTCTGACCATGCCCCAGACAGAGGCCATTTTCGGCAGGCTTCACGTCATCGATGAGGACGTCGGCCTGCGCTTGGCGCGTGCTTTGGGCACGTTGAAGATACTTCGTCTTGCGCGCGAGCCGATGCTCCGGCTCGCAAACGACGATGAAGGCAGAGCAAGAGTGCGAGCCATAATCACATACGTAAGGAGCCTTAGCGCAGACCTTCGTGTCGTCCATGACGCGGGCATGGAAGCCAATCGACCGCTGGCCTGATAGGGTTCTTTCAGACATTTGGCATCTCCTGCGGCAGTAGTTTTTGGTGCTGCACGTGCTCGATAACCGTCTGCCCACTGGGCAGCAGGATGTGCGACAGGAACGCGGCCTCGAACGTCAGCATGCCGATCTCGATTGCCGTGACCTGGCCTTTCACCCAGTCGCGCAGGATGGAATAGACGGCGATACCGCCGATCTTGAGCGCCTTGGCCTCATGCTCGGTCCGCGTTGCCCGGATCCGTGGGCCGTAGGGGTGTTCCCGCAGCCACGCGGCGGCGTAGCCGCGGGCACTGGCCTTGAGCTGTACCTGCCGCCCGCGGTGCTCGAACTGAATGAACAGCTCGCCGGTCTCGTAGTCCTCACCCGTTGCGAAGCGCTGGCACCCGAAGGATCGCAGCATCTTTTGGATGTCATTGATCGCGTTGTTGCCGCTGGTGGCGTTCTCGTAGGGGAGGCTCATTTGCCCACCGCCTGGCTGTCTGCCTTCCGCTGCCGCCGGACATCGATCACGTCCAGCACCGAGTTGCGGCGCACCACGTCGTGCCCGTCGATCTGGCCGACCACGTTGACCACGCAGACGGCGCGGCGCAGCTCGTCCAGGTCCACGGCCTGCGCGGTCGGCGCGGCGTAGAGTGGGCGCGACCGTCCGCCCTGGACAGGCTCTTCCGCAAAATAGTGGCCGAGGTCAGGCTCCCCCGGCCAATCGATCAGCCACGCCACCGGCTCCCCCACCGGCTGGCGGGCGGCGAGGGCGGCGGCCGCGTAGTCCCTCATCTGCCCCGCCGTGTAGCCGCGAATGGTTCCTTGGCGCATGGTCGAGTCGGTGTAGTGCCCCATCTCGCACGGCTCTGGCAGCGGCGGCAGATCGCCATAATTACCGGTCGGCGGCGGCTGGGCAGTGCTGGCTGCTTGCCATGCGGCCCATGCGATTTCGTACGCGAGTTTTCCGCCATCCAGCGGGCGAGCGGAATCCCACCACGCTTTGAACTGCGCTCGCGCATCCCCCTGACCACCCGGGGAGGGCTGGGCGGAGAGGGCGCGCGTATTCCAGTGTTCTGTCATCGAGGCCCGCAACCATTCGATGCCGTAGCGGAGGGTGCGCTGGTGCCGCTGGATGCAGCCCATGCTCTTGCACTTCAGGGTGAGTCCGTTGTTCTTGTAGGGCACGAACACGGCATCGTTTCCGCAGAGCGGGCAGGGCAACAGGGCATCCCCCAGCCTCACCCTCCCACCGGGCTGCGCGTCCGCCAGGGTCTTGTTGTCGGTGCTCATGCTCGTTTCTCCAGAAGGAAGTTGGGGTCGATCTGCCAGCCGGCCTCGCGGGCTCCCTGCAGGCGAAGCTCGTTGGCGTCGAATTCGTCCAGACCGAGCGCCTGTATCGATGCCTCCAGGTGCTCGGGCGCCAGTGGACGGTTCACAGCGAACAGGGAATAGACGGTGTGTGAGCTGCGGCCCCATGCCGGGGCCAGGTCCATCAGCCGCATCCCTTCTTCGCGGAGGTGGCGGCGTAGCAGCTCCCGCACGGTGCGTGCGTCCTTGGCGATGACCAGCGGGCGGCCGGTGATCTTCCGGCGCACGTGCATTACCTGGTGGCGACGAGCGCTCATGCTGCGTCCCTCATCAGGCCCATGGCCAACGCCTTCGCCGTTCGGTTCGGGACCGCGTTGCCGATCTGCTTGGTGATCTCGGTGGCGTTGCCGGCGAAGTCGTAGACCTCGCCCTCGTCATCGAACGACGTGGCCCGGGCCAGCTCGCGCCAGTGCAGCATCCGGTAGTTGATGTCGATGCGGACCTCGTCGGCGACGTCGGCTGCAGGAGTTGCCAGCTGCACGTGGCCGGTGGCAGTGACGGTCGGCATCGGATCGTCAATGCTATGGGTACGCGGGGTCTGGCCCGGGGCCTCGCCGAAGTTCGGCACCAGGAACGGCTCGGCCAGCGCCAGCGATTCGGAGCAGGTAATGGTGGGCATCGGCTCGCTCGCTCGGCGCATGTCGCCAGTCCGGCCGGTACCGACGTTGCCGCGCATGACGATGGGCTCGGCCAGAGCCATCTCGTTCGATCCGGTCAGCGCAGGCATCGGCGCGTCAGCGTCCAGAACGCGGCTTACGGGATTGCGGCCGTCGCTGTCGCCGTGCCCGGCGCGCATCAGCACAGGCTGGGCCAGGCCGAAGCGGGCCTTGGTGGTGACCGACGGCACCGGCTCAGCCACAGACTGCGCGGTGGCGGTGGCGCCGTAGTACTGGGCCACCAACGGCACAGCCAGCGCCTGGTCGCCGCCCTTGGCGGTGGTGACTGTGCGGATAGGCTCAGCAGCAGAGCGGGGCACGCCCGCGCTGCTGGTGTTCGAGGTGGGCACGATGATCGGCTCCACCAGCTGCGGCCGCGCGCAGCCCGGGCGCTCGGCACCGGCGCCGCCCGTGGTGATGGTGGGAAGCGGCTGATCCAGGTCGCGCGCTGCGCCGCCGCTGCTGGTGGCCAGCACCAGGCCGACGTGGCCGCCGCCGGCAGTGAGCGAGGGCAGCGGCTCATCGGCGGACTTGGCCGTGGCCTGCAGGTGCTGCTCGCTGGTGCCGCGCAGGTGCACCAGCATCGGGTCCGCGCTGACCAGGCCCAGGGCGACGGCCTCTGCGCGGGTGAACACCAGTTTTGGGGTCTGGCCGTCGAGCAGGGCCTGGACGGCATCGATGTAGGGCCGGGGCCAGCTGTACTTCACCGCGCCGGCAAGGATCCGCCGCAGGGTGTTCGGCTTCAGCGGCTTGGTGCGGGTGAAGATGCTCTTGCCGGTCATGGTCCAGTCGATGACCTCGCGCGCGCCGCGCCAGCGCGGGCGGCTGCCCAGCAGGTCGGTACCGCCCACGCGATCGTGCGTGAACTCTGGCCAGGTGAGGCGCTTGCCGTCGCTGCGGCCGATCAGGAAGAAGCGGCGGCGCGTGGTCGGGTCGCCGAAGTCTGCGCAGCAGACGACCTTCCAGTCCACCTTGAAGCCAACGGCCTCCAGCGCGGCAACCCATGCGCGGAAGTACTCGCCGCGGCGCGACTTGATCGGCCGGCCAGTGACCAGACTGCACGGGCCCCAGTCCATGAACTCCGGCACGTTCTCCACCAGCACACGGGCGACGCGCAGCTCGGTGCACCAGCGCACGACGTGCCACGGGTCCATGCGCTGCTGGTCGTGCACCGGCCGGCCGCCGCGCGCGCGGCTGTGGAAGACGCAGGACGGGGCAGCGGTGAGCAGGTCCAGGCGACCCTCGGGGACGATTGTCAGCGGCAGTGCCGACTCCAGGTCCGCGCAGTGGATGCGGTCCGCATGCTCCTTATGGTTGCGGCGGTTCGTCTCGATGGCGACCGGCCAGTGGTTCACGCCGATCATCTGGACCGGCAGGCCCAGCTGGCGCATTGCGCGGGCGGTGCCGTTGGACAGGCCGCCGGCGCCGCAGAACAGGTCGGCCACCAGCATCGGGCGGACCTTTCGCGCGACGCGGATCTCGGGGACGCGGGAGCCGTCAGCCATCAGAAGTCCTCCATGGCGAACAGGCGCGGGAAGGAGCCGCCGGCGGCGACCTCGATGGCCAGCTGCTCACGGAAGGTGCGCTTCTGGCCCGTCGGCCGGCCGTCTTCATCGCTGTCGGAGAAGTTCAGCGAGTCGAGGTCGGCATCGACCAGTTCGACGGCATCCGCCACGTCTTCATCGTCCAGGCCATATTCCTCCTGGGCGGCCTTCACCACGGAAGCGAGGTCAGTGCCCATCCACCATTCGGACTCGGTGACGGCGAAGATCTTGATGGGTGCGGTATCAGTCACGGGATGCTCCTGTCAGTTCTGCGCGCAGCTGCTCAACGCGCGTGCGCCAGTAGTCGATGGTTTCGTCGCTGCTGCTGCGCAGCGTTTCGTGGTGCCCGAGGGCAGTTGCAGCGGTGATCAGGTCGGTAACCAAGCCCGGCCGCGTGGTGCTGGTGCTGCCGCCGGCGCGCAGCTCGGCCACCTCGGCCTGCAGCTGTTCGATGCGCTCGTTGGCCTGGGTCAGCCACTGGCGATAGGCGTCCTTCGTTGGCTGCCGCATCCGGGCGGGGATGCCCGGGACCTCCGGCGCCGGCACCAGCACCAGGCCGCTCATCCCCGGGCCTCGCGGCGGGCTTCGGCCAGGATCTCGCGCAGGTCGTCCTGCACCTTGCGGTCTTCGCCTTGGGCAACGGCAGCGGCCAGGGCACGCTCCAGCGCGTAGACCCGGTCGTTCGGATGGATGTAGGTCATGGCAGAATTCTCAAATTCGACAGGAGGGCGGTCATGGGAGAGAGAGAAATCAACGAGGCGTTCCGATTCCAGATGAAGGACGGAACCATCAAAGGCCTCGGTGTCGATAGCGACGGCAATCTGTACTGGGACAAGAAGCCGATCGAACTGAAACAGCGTTTGACCTTCAGCTGGTGGGTCAACGCGGCGGCTATCCTGGCTGCCATCGCCACCGCCGTGCAGGCAGTTGTGGCGGTGCTCGCATACGTGCAGTCACTCAAGCTGTAGCTCCCATCGCCACCAAGTCGATGTCGTCGACCTTGTCGCGCAGGCAGCGGCGCGCGCGGCGCAGGCGGCCGGCGATGACGGCGCGGTCTTCATGGGCGAAGAAGGTCTCCGCGTGCATGTGCAGCGCACGGCGGTGGTCGCGGCGGTACAGCCGCCAGGTGACGGCGCTGCCGTCGACGGTCGGGAACCGACCCCAGGCGAAGCCCAAGGTCTCCTTCGGCGCCCGGCGGGCGCTGTGGCGGCTCATGGGTTCACCCCGTGCGCGTCACGCTGGTGGTCGGCCAGGCCGATTTCGCGCACCCGGCGCCCGCAGGCGGGACACGGCACTTTCTTCTGGCGGGCCTGCTCCGCGGCGTGGCGAGCAATGTTCTCGGCTTTGCGTTCGGCCTTGGCCGGGCGGCAATCGCAGCAGAGGCGGGCGAATCCCTGGCCGCAGCCGGGCATGTTGACGCCACAGCCCTCGCACACGTCACCGTCGATCATCATGTCGGCGTACTCACCCATGGCTCGCTCCCTTCTTCCCGGCCTTGCGCCGAGCCGAGCCACCCTCGACTACCTGCCGGCGGCTGATCGTGCTTTTGTCGATGCCGGTGGTGCCGAGAACCTGGACCTGCCCGCCAGCGGCGGCGAAGCGCGCCATGTCGCTGGCCAGCTTCTGCCGGTCCTGCTCCTTCTCGCGATCGGTGGCGCCACTGAAGACGGGCTTCACGTGGATGCTGGTCATGCTGCCTCCGCGAGATCAGTGGCGATCTGGCGCAGCGCGGCGCGGCGACCGGCCACCTCGTACTTCCAGTAATCGATCAATCCCTGCAGCGCCTTCAGTGCGCCGAGGTGGATCATTTCGCGCCCACGGACCAGAGCGCCCTGGTAGGAGCCATCCATGACCGCGACGCTGATGGCCACGCCGTTGACGTGCACGCTGTAGCCCTGCTGCTCGCCGAGGCCTTTCACCTTCGCGTAGTCGCTCTCGGCCTTCTTCAGCCCATCAAGCGCGGCACTCAATGCCTCGGCTGCCATCGTGACTTCCTTGGGTTCGGGCATCTTGCTCATGCTGCTGCTCCTTCGTAGACCCAGCGGCGCACGGTCCCGAACGGGACGCCGAGCGCGGCGCTGATCTGGTTGACGGTGTTGCCGCTGGCCCGGAGCTGCCGGGCGCGGCGTTTGGTGGTGGCCGGCCAGTACCGGCCGTGAGGCTGGCGGGGTACCGGCATCCCTTGGCAGCGGGCCATGTCCTGGACCGCGCGGGGCGAGCGCCCGAGGGCAGCCGCGACGGTCATCGCGTCGCGGCCCTCCATCTGGCGCAGAACCCGCAGTTCGCTGGTGCGCCAGAGTTCCATCAGGCGGCCAGCGGGTAGCTGTTGGCCGCGTCCTGCAGACCGTCGATCATGGCCCGGCACATCGCCGGGAACTGCGCCTGGTCGTACAGCTTGGCCGCGCCGGTGGCGTTGATCGGCTTGAACCCCAGCAGGGCCAGGCCGTCGGCGCTGATCGACAGCGGGGCGATGCGCGCGTTGATGTCGCCCAGCTTGATCTTCACCACCTCGCGCGGGGTGGCGGCGGCCGGTGCTGCGGCCTGCGATGCCGGGGCCAGATTCGGCACGCGGTGATGCTGCTCAAACCGTGCGGCGCCTTCCTGCTCATGCAGCGCCTGCGCCGCCGGCGACAGATCTGCACCGCTGGAAGCCTTCGCGGCAGCCAGCTCGGCCTTTGCCGCCTCTGCCTTGGCCGCTTCCTCGGCCTGAGCCTTCGCGCGAGCCTCTTCCTCTGCCAGCTTGCGGGCGCGGGCCTCTTCTTCCTTGCGGATCTTCTCGCGCTCGGCGTCCAGGCGTTCCTGCTCCGCCTGCTGGTGCTGGGAGATGCGTGCCGCCATCAGGTTGCGCAGATCTTCCGCCGACTTCGTGGAGCACAGCTGCACACGGTCCGGGAACAGTGCGGCGTGCGTGCCCACCTCCATCTCCATGACACGGATGTTGGCGCGGATCCGCTCGGCCGATTGGCTGGCGTCGACCTTGGCGTTGGCAGCCACCGAATCCACCGCTTCCTGCATGCTGGCGAAAGAGCGCTTGCCCTTCATGGCGTCGCTGATGTCGGCGATCAGCGTGGCCGGCATCGGGATGGCGTGCTCGCCCAGCGTCTCGTTGATGGCCAGCACGTGCTGCTGCACCGCGCGGCGGGCGGCATTGCCGATCTCGGTGCGGCGCTCGTCCTTGCGGGTCTTGACGCGCTTCTCCAGCGCCAGGCGCTTGGAGCGGGCTTCATCGGCGATGGCGTCGATGGTTTTGAACAGCAGGTCGATGCTCTGGGTCTGGCTGAGGGCGTGCTGCTTTGCCGCCTTCAGCTGGTCCTCGATTTCGCCGCACCACTTCACGGTCTTCTCGGCATCGGCAAAGTCCTGGTCGCTGACCAGCTCGGTGCTGATGCCCTGGAAGACGGCGATGGCCTGCTCCTTCCACTCGGCCAGATTCGACGCGGTGACCATGCCGGTCACTTCGATGCGCAGGGCCGGCATCTGGTCCGGCGCGCGGCCAGCGGCCACCGGCTCAGCCGCCGGCGCCGGGTCATAGGCCATCACGTCAGCATCGAACTGAGCCCAGCCGGCCACGATCTTGGCGCGCAGCTCCGGGTTCGGGGTGTACCAGCAGTGGCGCTCTTCGACCAGCTCATCGCCGGCCCACTTCGACGCCATGAACAGCACGCGTTCGGCGCCGCTGACCATGGCCTGGTGTTCCATCTGCACCTGGTAGTGCAGCGGCAGGCAGGCGTCGCCGCCGTCCACCGGCATCGCCAGGCGCAGGTCGTCGTTGAGCGACTTGTGCTCGAACGCCTTGTCCTCCAGCAAGGTCAGGCCGTCGAAGCTGGCCGAGAACTTGCCGTCCACGCCGACGCAGGGGTAAAGCTCCTCGCCAATGATCTGCTCGGCCAGCGGCCGCGCCAGGTCTTCGAAGCGGTGGCCGTCGGCGAAGCGCTGCAGCGTGGCAGCGTCGTGCTCGATGGTCGCGCCGGTGGCGAACTCGCGCAGCAGCTGGCTGCGGGTCTTGTACGGGCTGCAGCCCATCATTGCCGGCGCGTCGCTGGCGTTGAAGTGGGTGGCGCGGTGCTGGTGCCACGCATCAGTGCCTTGAATCAGGTCCACGGTAAGCATGCTCAGTACTCCAGTGCAGTCTGGGTCAGGCCGCCGGCAGCGGCGGCAACATCACTCTGGGGTTCGCCTTGATCGGCCCTCTGCAGCCGTTCGATCTCGGCGACGATCAATGCGCCAGCCTTTACAAGTTCCCTGACACGGTCATCGGGCGAAGGCTTCCACCAACTGGCATCCCAAGGCCACGAATCCGGAGGATCAGGGCAGTAGTGCTCGCCGGGAGGGATGGCATAGCAGGAGGCGGCCAAGGCAAGTTCGCCGGCCAGGTGTTGGTCGTCTCCGTGAAGCGACCAGCCTTCCTGTTCGATCTGGCGCTGGCGCTCATCGGCAATGAGTTCGATTGCAGTCTTCATTCGGCAACCTCCTCAGCCACAGCCGGACCGGTCTGCTGCGCACCTTCAGGCTTCTGCGCCAGCCCGAGGATCTGCTTCTTCTGCTCATCGCTGAGCGCGCCCTTCGTCTGCGCCATCGTGATGATGGCCTCGGGCGTCTTCTTGCCTGCCTTGATGGCGGCTTCCCACTGAGGCAGGGCTGCTGCGAAAGCTTCATCGGTGTAGGCCGCCAGCGTCTTCTTCTGGGCGGCGGGCGCGCCTTCGGTGGCAAAGGCATCTTCCGGGGTGGTGTCGCCTTCCTTGATGGCGGTGACGATGCCACGCAGCAGGACCAGGTGCTCCAGACCGATGTCCTCGACACCGGCCACGCCAAGCTTCGCGCAGACCTGCTCGGCGGTGACGCCGAAGCGCTGGAAGTGGGCGAGGGCATCGGCGCGGCGGTTGGCCAGCGTCTTGATGTCGCCCATGATCACCTTCCGGGCTTCGACGTACATGTCCTCCCAGAAGGCCTTGGGCACGCCCTTCAGCACCGCGTTGCGCAGCGCGATGGAGCAGGCAGCATTGGCGGTCACGCCGATCATGTCGGGCTTGAAGCGGCGGCCCTGCCGGTCCACGATCCGGCGCTGCACCTCGTAGGTGATGGCGACGTTCCGCTCCAGGTCGTGGAAGACGCCCTGGGCGATGATGAACTCGCCCTTGTCATCGATGACGCGGGCGCCGGCGCGGTTGTTGCCCCACGCAGAGGCAATCACCTCGGCGAACCGAGCGGAAGGGCCTTCGATGGTCTTGCCGTCGCGCGGCAGCGCATAGACGCACTGCTCAGCGATGCTCTGGCTCAGCGTGACCATCTGGATGGCTTCGTCGCGGAACTTCTTCAGCGAGCGGGGGAAGCGGCGGGCGGTGCTGATCTGCTGCTCAATTTCCGAGCGGTTGATCATCGCGGCCATGCCCTCCTCGGGGACGAGCTGGCCTTCCTGTACCTGGGCATTCATTGAATGAAGTCTCCGGCCGGCATGGCCGGCGATGTGGGAATGGGGTGCCCCGTCATCCCGGGGCCACGGAGGGAACGATCGATCCCTGCGCGATGAGTTCAGTGCCGGTCTTTCCCGACTGTCAGCGGCGTTGCATCCGCGCCACTCGTTTACCCATGAGCTTGCGCTGGGGCCTCCGTCACGGCGTCGGCTTCCGGGCATGCTGTGAGGGCATGCCAGCACTGAGGGTTCTCTCCGCGTTTTGTTCCGCTGCAGGAGCCCACAACCCGCCCAGAATTCGGTCAGGCCGCCTGCTGCTGCTCGGCGACCTTGTGGTACGGGTACTTTTCCGGGAACGGCTTGATGTACGCGCCGAAGTGCTTGCCGATGGATTCGGCATCCTTGAACGCCTGGAACTCCTCGGCGCTGAAGTTGGCGTAGTGGTAGACCGAGCCCGGGCCGCGCGCATCGCCGCTGCCGCGCTTGAAGCAGATGGCGAGGGTGTTGGTGGCGGCGTCGTGGCCGATGCTGTGGATCTGCGAGCTGTCGACGTCGAACAGCTGGATGCGGCCGTTGGCCGGGGTGGTGCTGGTCATGTTGTGCTCCAGGGCGGTTAGAGAGGTGCCCGTCTGTTCCGGGCTGTCAGCCATGCGCCACAGGGGGGAAGCGCAAAGCAGGGGGATCAGGCAGCGAGGTCTTCCTGCTGCGTGGTTTCGTTGGCCTGGCCGGGCTGCAGGGTCAGGACCACGTTTTCGCGGATCAGCGCTTCGGTCAGCTCGGCGACTTCGTCGGGGGTGACGCTGGCCGAGGCCTTGAACGTCAGCTCGACGCTGCCGCCTTCCTTCGGGGCGATCACGAACTTCTTCAGCTTCACGTCCACCAGGAAGATCGGCTGCGTGTTGTCGAGCTCACCGTCAATCTGCAGCTCGAAACCCTTGAATTCGTGGCCCACCTTGATGGGCTCCAGGCTCGGGATCTTGATCTCGGTCAGGTGGTCGCCGATGGTCGGCAGCGACTGCTGCTCGCCCTTGCCCGGCTTGCGGAACAGGGCCTTGCGCAGTTCCTTATCGAAGTGGTCCAGCACGAGGTTGCTGGTGCTGGTGGTGATGGAAAGGTCGACCGCCAGGTGCCGCTCATCGCCGTGCTTCTCGATGCGCAGGTTCACGTTGGAGACGGCCGCCGGGTTGTTCTTCAGGTGGAACATGTGGACCTCGTCGGTTGAGCCGGCCGGGCCGGCAGTGGCTTACTGCAGGTCTTCCGCCGGTACCGGCATGGCGGAGGTCAGGGACTGGATGCCGCTGCGGCGCTCGGCAAGCGCTTTCTCGGCGCGGAACCATTCCAGTGCGGTCTGGTAGGCGGCACCGGCAAGCACCGCGCGGGCCATCAGCAGCGACAGGTAGTTGCCGTGCATCACGGCCAGCAGCGCGCCGGCGGCAGCGAAGCCGCAGATCAGCCCCCACATCAGCACCGGCGCAAGGATGTAAGCGAGGCGGCGGCTCACGACATCACCGCCTGCAACATGTCCTGGAAGATCAGGACGGCGGACGCGCCGACGATGAAGCCGATCAGTCCGCCGTAGGCCATGAACTCCAGCGACATGCGCACCGTCTCCTTCCGGATGGCCTGTTCGAAGCTCATGCGGCCTCCGGGTCGGGCTGGTTGCTGAATTCGTCGCGGAACTGGCGACGCAGGCGCAGCGCGTTGTCGACCACCGACAAGCCGCGATGACCCTTGCGCTGCTCTGCATTGAGGCGCTGGAACAGCGGCGCCGGGCTCAGGCCAGTGCAAGCGATCGCATCGCGCACGGCCTGGAACTCGCGGATCTGGCGAACGTTGGTGTTCATGCGGTTTCTCCTTTCAGGCGTGCGAGGGCGGTGTCGATGCGTTGCAGCGTTCCGCCGTTGGGAATGCCCTTGCGGTCGCCCACCTCCGTGATCCATTCGCGGGCGCACTCCAAGGTCTCGATGGCGCCAGCAATGGATGCGTCGGCTTGTTGGAAGCGCTGGACGCCGAGATCGGTGTCACCGAAGGGGTTCTTTCGGGTGGCGAACTCGAGGAGGGCCGCGCGGACAGACACTGGCGTGCTCATGCCGCCACCTGCAGGTCGGCACCCAGGGCAAACGGGTTGGGAAGGGAGCGGCAGGTATCGATCAGCGCCTGGCGGCGCTTGCGCATTGCTTCGGCCTTGCTCAGGTCGGTGCCGGTGTCGGAGATCTCATCGGGGAAGCCGATCAGGACCAGCTCATGGCGGCGGGCCGCTTCCCAGGCCATTTCATCGGTGGCGCCGGCGAACAGCGCCGCGCGGTAGGCGCTGTCCACGCCGGGCATGTTCAGGCCGGCGGCCTTCAGGTTGCCGATCAGGACCGGGATGTTCCGGCGCTGGCGGCGGACGTTTGCCTCGGGGTGAAGGTCCTGGACAGCTGTGTTGTGGGCGGTGTGGTCCATCTCGGGCTCCGGCGGTCCAGCACGGGTTGCTGGGCGACGGCCGCAGATTAGTGGGCTAAACGGTTGAAGTCAAGCACCCTAAACGAGATTCACTAAACGAAGATCGGGTTCGCCTATGGCCGGACACAAAAAAGCCCCGACTGGCGGGGCTTTCTGTTGTCCGACGGGGTATCAGGGGTCTCTTCCCCATCTGAGGCGATAGTCATCGCGCATCTTTCGGCATGCCTGCGAGTGGAACTGCAACATCTCCGGCGTGTACTGTCGGTCCGCGTTCATTTCCTTGTATCGATCGTCGCAGTACTCCACGGCACGCCGATCCTTTGCGCGGGCGGCATCGGTCGCCTGGCGCTCGGCCCATGCGCTATCAGGGCGCTGCTGTTGTGCCCGAACAACGATGACCATGACCACCACGAAGATCACCGCTGCGACAATCGCGGCCACGGCCATTGGAGTGAAGGTAACGGCGCGAGCTCGAGTTTGAGGGACAGGGCCTGGAGAGAGCATGGCTGCCACAGGTGCTCCACATTTGGGGCACGACGCTGCCAAGTCGCTTACTTGGGTACCGCATTCTGCACAGTTGATCAAAGCCATCGGATCCTCCTTGAGCCGCGCTAGAACTCTTCGCCGCGGCGCATGATCGCACCACCGACAATTCGCCCTGCAACATGGAGCGTGTCGACTTCACCGGCCGGTAGCACCGCGCTCTGGTACTTCGGGTTCGTGCTTACGATGTGGAGCCCATTCGGAAGCATCTGCAACCGCTTCACCATGGTGTATCCGTTGAGGTTGATGAGATACACGCCGTCACCCTCGAAGAATCGGCGAGCCGTATCCACCATGAGCACGTCACCAGTTCGAATATCCGGGTACATCGAATCGCCATGCACCGTGATCAACTGGACGCGTCCTTCCTCGGGCAGGAAGCCAATCTGGCTACGAACCTGCCACTCGGCGACGTCTACCTCACGTAGGACCGCAGGGAAGTCTTGATTCACCATGCCACCTCCACCGGATGCCTGACCTTCCATCATGTGGAAGCGAACATACCCGGCGGGAATCTCAGGCGCGGAGACGGTTGGCGAAGGGTTGGAATCGCCTCGCATGGGTAGTTCCCCATAGAGCAGCCAGCGCGGCCGAATAGCCAACGCTGAGCAGATGCTCTCGACGACGTGAGCCTTGATGTTCTCGGGCTGGACCTTCCCCTCCGTCTGCCACTGGCTCACCTGGCCCTTAGTTGTCCCGGCGAGGGTGGCAATCTCCTGGAGGGATCGGCCGGACTCGCGAACGGCCAAAGCCATGCGGGCGGCAAATGTGTCTCTCATTTAGTGAGCTTAACGATTAGGTCGTTTAGTGGGCTTGTACGAATGCGTTTAGCGCTCTACACTCGCGCCATGAACATGACCAAACGTGCAGTGCGAGAGGCCCTCGGCGGCAAAGACGCCGACGTGGCTCGCTTCTTCGGAGTGACGGCCGGGGCGGTCTCCCAGTGGCCCGACGATGAGCTGCTGCCCGAAGGCCGGCAGTGGCAGGCGAGGGCATTGCGCCCTGACCTTTTCGGCGACTACCGGCAGCCACCGGCCAACGATCCCGACCAACACGACGTGGCTGCCTGACCGTGCTCCATGCCCCTCTCCAGCTTTCCCGTGCGTGTGGTGACCGCGGGCCTGGCGTTGGAGAGGGGCTCCCTTCATCCCTGATGTGACGTTGTCCATGGCGCCATCGTGCGCCGCAGTCGCCGCCCCGTCTCCAATCGAGAAAACCGCCCATGAATGTCACTGATGCCGCCTACGACACCGTCCACCAGTACCCGGGCGGCAGTGAGGCCCTGGCGCCCAGGATGGGCATGTCAGCCGCGACCCTGCGCGGCAAGGTCAACCCGAACACCGACCGCAACCTGCTGAGCCTGCAGGAAGCGGACGCGCTGATGGCACGCACCGGTGACTTCCGCATCCTGCACGCGCTCTGCGCGGAGCACGGTTTCATCGCGCAGCGTGTCGATGCACCTGAGTCCGGCACCCTGATCACCGCATTGCTGTCGGCCGCCGCCGCGAAGGGGGACCTGGCCGAACTGGTCTCGAAAGCGATGGCCGACAACCGCATCACCCCGAACGAGGCTGATGACATCTCGCGCGCCTGCCAGCAGGTCATGGCCGCGCTTGTCCAGGTCAGCCAGCACGCCGAAGCGGCGGCGGAGCGGGGTGGGGCATGAGCGTAGCCCCAGGTCACAACGCGGCAGTTAGCGTGCGCCGCCGCCGCCGGCGTGCCATAGGGTGGGTGTCCACCCGAAACGGAGGACATCCCATGAAAGCGCGGCCCGACACGCTCAGGCACCTGCAGTGCTGCCTGGACGTCATCGCCAGTAGCGAACCTATGACCGAGGCCGAGCGTGCGGAGCACCGTAGCCGGTGTGCCGAGGAGCAGGCGAGGGCCGAGGCCCGGCGCGCTGGCGACGGTGCGCCTGACCTTCTGGGGGCACCCCATGCGTGACTACGCCAAGATCGTGCCCACCTTCTGGACGGGCGCCACGGGCAAGGCCATTCGCCGGAGGGGCTCCGAAGGGGTGGTTGTGGCCATGTATCTGATGTCCTCGCCGCATTCCAACATGCTTGGTCTGTTCTACCAGCCGATGCTCTACATGGCCCATGAGACCGGTTTGGGCTTGGAAGGGGCTTCGAAGGGGCTTCTGGTATGTATCGAAGAGGGGTTCTGCCACTACGACGAAGCCAGCGAAATGGTGTGGGTTGTGGAGATGGCCAAGTACCAGATCGGTAACAGCCTCAAGGCTTCCGACAATCGATGTGCTGGCATCCAACGTGAGTACAACAGCCTGCAGGACAACCCTTTCCTCTATCCTTTCTGGCGTCACTATCAGGCGGAATTCCACCTGACGAACGCAAGGGGTGCAGAAGCCCCTTCGAAGCCCCTTGGAAGCCAAGAGCAGGAACAGGAACAGGAACAGGAACAGGATTCTTCATCCTCGCTTCGCTCGGATTCGTCCGCGCCGTTGGCGCTGACCCTCGTCGGCGGAACCGATAAGGAAAAAGAACAGAAGGCCGACCTGAAGGCACGGAAGGCTGACCGCATCCGTCAGATCGCTGAGGAGGCCCAGGTCGCGTTCAACGCAACGCTGGCCAAGCCTGTTGGGCTGCTGGCGAAGTGCACGGTGCTGAACAAGACACGGCTGAAGGCGGTCGAGAACGCCTTGCCGACTGTGCGCCAGCTATGCCAGCAGCTGTTCGGCAGCGAGCGGGTAACGCCGCAGTTCTGGAAGCTGTATTTCGAATCTGTAGCCGAGGACGACTTCAGCTGCGGCAAGGGCCCTTACAACGCACCGCACGAAAACTGGCGGCCGGATTTCCTGTACCTGCTGCGCGATGAAGTGATCGCGAAGCTCGCAGACCGTGCCCTGTCGGAGGCCGCATGAGCGCTCTGCCAGACTTCTACCGTGAGGAGAGGCTGCGGATGTTGCCGCAGGCCATCGAGGCCGAGCAGGCGGTGCTTGGCGGGCTGATGCTGCGGCCGCAGGCCTGGATGGACGTGCAGGACGTGCTGAGCGCGCAGCAGTTCTACCGCCGTGACCACCAGCTGATCTGGCAGGCCATCGAGGACGTGCTGAAGAAGGGCCGCGAGGCAGACGCCGTCACCATCGGCGAATGGTTCGAATCGCGCGGCAAGCTGGAACTGGTCGGCGACGGCGCCTACCTGATCGAGCTGGCCAGCACTACGCCGTCGACGGCCAACATCCGTGGCTATGCCGAAATCGTGGCGGAGACAGCCAAGCGCCGCGCCCTGATCGACGCCGGGCAGGAGCTGATCGATGCCGCGTACAACCCCGAGGGCCGCAGCGCACTGGATCTCATCGGCACCGCGCAGACCCGAATCGGCGGCATGCTGGACAGCGAGCCGTGCGATCTCGAGCCAGTGGCACCGGTCATGGCCCGGGTGTACGACCAGCTTTCGTTGGCCGCGAACACGGGTGGCGGCATCACCGGCCTGCGAACAGGCGTTGCGGATCTGGATGACCTGCTCGACGGCATGCAGGCCGGTCGCCTGTACGTCCTGGCCGCCCGGCCGAAGATGGGCAAGACCACGCTGGCGCAGAACATTGCTGAGCACGTGGCGATGGTTGCAGGCCTGCCGGTGGCGTTCTTCAGCTTTGAAATGACCCCGGAAGAACTGGGCAAGCGGATGCTGGCCAACAAGGCCGGGATCACTGGCAGCAAGCTGCGCGCCGGCAACCTGGACGAAATCGACTGGCAGAACGTAACGCACTGGACCCGGAAGATCGGGGATGCGCCGTTGCACATCAGTCGACCGCGCATCGCCAAGGTTCAGCACGTGTGCGCCCAGGTGCGCCGCATGAAAGCCCGGGACCCGGACCTGGCACTGGTGGTGATCGACTACCTGCAGTTGATGCACGTCGACGGTGACAACCGCGCCGCCGGCATCGGCGACATTACCCGCGCCCTGAAGCTGCTGGCCAGCGAACTGAAGATCAGGGTGCTGCTGCTCAGCCAGCTGAATCGCGACGTGGAGAAGCGTACCGGCGATAAGCGCCCGATCGTGGCCGACCTGCGTGACTCAGGTTCGATCGAGCAGGACGCGGACGCGGTGATCTTCATCTACCGCGACGAGATCTACCACAAGGACAGCCGCTGGGAGGGGACTGCAGAGCTGATCGTGGCGATTCAGCGTGACGGCGCCCCGGGCATGGCCCGCACCTTATACGAGCCAGGCCTGTTCCGATTCTCGACCCTGCCGGAATGGTGGCAGCCCAAGCAGACCAGCGCCAGCGCGCCGGCAGCCGGTACCGGTCCGAAACCTCGCCGTGGCTTGGCCGCCGCTCTCTACCCAGAGGATGCTGCATGACCGCGATGACTGCAGCAGCGCGCAAGATCCGCGCGAAGCGGGCCAGCCGGCCCATCTACGCGACCTGCATGCGCCTGGTCGAGCCGGCCACCGGTGAGGAACTGGGCGCATTCGTGCCCAGCAACGACATCGACCGTCGGCTGGCCAAGGACCGCGGCTACCGCGTCGGCCATGAGTATCGGCTGGAGATCAAGGCCTCGCGCAATGCCGCCTTCCACCGCCTGGCCCATGTCATCGGCCACCTGCTGGTCGACAACGTCGAGGCGTTCCGTGACCTGGACGCGCATGCAGCGCTGAAGCAGGTGCAGCTGGAGTCAGGCATCTGCTGCGAGATGGTCGAGATGGACGCCAGCCCGGTGGTGCAGGCGCTGCTGGATGCCGCCGAGACTGTACTGGGCGCCGGCGCGCGCAAGGTGCTGTCGGGCGTGTTGCCGGAGATCCGCACCATTCCGGTGAAGGTGGCCCAGTCCCTGGCCTTCGATTCGATGGAGGAGGAGGACTTCGCCGCCTTCTTCAAGGGAATCACCGCCTGGATCGGTGACCACTACGCGCACGTCATGCTGGACGACGTGCGCGCGGACTACTGGCGGATGGTCAATGGCCGGCAGCAGCCGGGGAGGGCGGCATGAAGGCGGCAGAGATCAAGGCGATTTATCCGACCGAGGCTTCGCTGTGCGAGCGGCTGATCGAGTGCATGACCGCGTCCGGTGGCTGGGAGGTGTACCCGGAGACGGCCGGCTTCGACATTCTCGCCGTGTGGAAGGCCACCGGCCACCAGCTCGGCGTTGAGGCGAAGCTGCAGCTAAACGCGAAGGTAGCGGACCAGATCCTACCGGCGCACTGGAGCAGCGGCAGCGGCGAAGGGCCAGACTTCCGCGCGGTACTGGTGCCGTGCACGACCGAGGCGAGTTACGGAATCGTGCGCATGCTCGAACTGCTCGGCGTGCAGGTTCTGGTGCCTTCGGATCGGTATCGCTACAGCCGTCCAGGAGAAGGCATCCAGCGGGCCGTGCATCGCAGCGAGCTGACCGATGCTCGCCCATGGGACGCCGCTGCCGGCGCACTGGGGGAATGGAGCAACTCCGCCTGGTTCGATTGGAATCCGGACAAGCGCTGCACGCTGCCGGAAATCGTGCCGAAAGTCGCCGCCGGCGTCCCTTCACCGATCCAGCTGACGCCCTGGAAGATTGGCGCGCTGAAGGTGCTGGCCGACATCGAGCTGGATGGTTTCACAACCGCCAAGGGCGTCCGCGCCCACGGCATCGACCCGCGCCGGTTCTGCGCCTCCGATGGCTGGCTGCAGCAGCTCGGCGATGGCCGCTGGGGGCGCGGGACTATTCCGGCGTTTGACCAGCAGCACCCCGAGGCATTTGCCCAAGTTCTGGCAGAGGCCCGTGCGCGCAGAACTGAGGTGGCGGCATGATCCCCATCGACCGCAGTCTGCTCGCCATCGTTCTCGCGGCAGCGATCAGCCGTCGTGGCTACTGGCCTGCAAGGGCGACCGGCAAGCACTCCCAGGCCCGCCGCTTGCGTGCGGCGGCACGTAGGGGACGAGAGGTGCGTCGATGAAGCACGGGCGATCCACAGGCAACAAGACCAAAGCCCAGCTTGCCCGGCTCGACGCTATCAAGGATATCGGGTGCATCGTGGCACACAGCCTCGGGATCCGACTCGGTGAGGATCCGGTACCGGCTGAGGAGCACCACCTGACCGTTGGGGGGAAGCACGGCCAGAAGCGGCGTGGGCATGACTTCACCATCGGGTTGAACCCCTGGTCCCACCGCGGCGAGCCTTTCGGAGGCATGTCCGCTGCACGGTGCGAAGAACTGTTCGGCCCGTCCTATGCCCGCCAACCGCGCAAATTCCGGGAGGAGGTCGGCAGCGATGACTACCTGCTGGACCTGCAGAACACCCTGATCGAAAAGCATCTGGAGAAGACCTCATGGCGATCCGCCGCCTGATTATCAGCATCGACCCCGGCCGGACCGGCGCCATCGCGGCGCTAGTCGATGGAGCAGCAGGTCCGGTGATCGACATGCCGCTGCTGACCGTCGGGGAGAACCAGGAGGTCGATGCCCGCGGCATCGCTCTGTTCATCCGCGCGGCGAAGGACCTGAACCCCGGCGCGGAGGTAGTGGGGGTGATCGAAAGGGTGCGCGCGATGCCGCCGAGGAAGGGGCCGGACGGAAAGGAGGAGCGCAAGGCCGGTCCCCAGTCGTCCTTCAACTTCGGCGACCATTACGGCAAGGCCAAGGCAGCATTCGAGCTGCTGGGTATTCCCTACCTGCGGGCGGAGCCTGCCAGCTGGAAGCGCCGTTTCGGGCTGACCGGCCAGGACAAGGACGCCGCGCGGCTGCTGGCGATTCAGCGCTTTCCGGCCGCCGCGCTGCAGCTGCAGCGGAAGAAAGACAACGGCAGGGCCGACGCGCTCTTGATCGGACTCTGGGCCGAGCACCAGCTGGCCATGGGAGTAGCAGCATGAGTGACGAAAATGTGGTGCGGCTGCCGGTCAAGCCGAAGGACGCCCCGGCCAATGAACTGACGATCGTCCGCACCTACGGCAGCTGCGCCCACAGCCACTTCCTGGTGGATGAGCGCGCATCGGAAGTGACTTGCCGGGACTGTGGCGAGAAGCTCAATCCGGTCTGGGCATTGGCGCAGCTGGCCCGCGAGGACAGCAGCCTCATCCAGCGCTGGTCTCTCCTTTCGGCCCATGTTCGCCTGCTGCAGGGCCGTACGAAGGTGAAGTGCACCAGCTGCCAGAAGATGGTCACGATCCCCAGCGGGGTTTCCGATTGGAAGGTCAGGGACTTGGCCGAGCACATCCGCAAGGAAGAGGGCCTGTGACGGCGGCCGAACTGCGCATGCAGAAGCGGTACCGGTCCTACGTGCAGAAGCACGGCCGCTGCTCGGTCTGCCAGTTCCGCGCCGCCGGCGCAGCTGGCTTCCACTGCAAGGGCTGGCCTGAGCGGGCCGGATCCTGCGACACCGACAGCAAGCTGCCGGTTTTCCGTTTCGATGACGCCGTACTGGAGGGCATGCGCGATGCGCGCTGAGGTGACCCATGGATAAGAAGCAGCTCGAAGCGCGCCTGGTCCAGTGGGCTGAGGAGTATGGCGGCGGCCGTTACGAAAACATCGGTTTCGCAAGTCGGAACGTTCTGCAGTCGCTGATCGAGCACCAGGGTTTCATGCCGGGCGGTGGCGGATATCGCGGCATCCTGATCAACACGCCTGGCGATGAAGTGCAGTCCGCCGTGCTTGCCATGGAGGCATTCGGCTACATCCGCCCGGCCCGAACCCTTCGTTGCGAGTACTTCCTGAAGAGCGCGCCCTTGGAGCTGAAGCTGCAGAACCTAAGGCGCGTGGGCATTGATATCAAACGTCCCACCTACTACGACTACCTCGCAATCGGAAAGGCATTCGTAATGGGTCAGCTTTCAAAGGAGATGGCAGCATGAAGATGGTCGTTTACATGATGATCGCTGATGCTTGCTGTGGAGATAGTTTCTGCAAGATCGGTGTGACAACCGACCTCGCGGCTAGGGTCAGCGCGGTGCAGACCGGATGTCCGATGCCGATCACTGACGTGGCGTATCTGGAGCTTCCACGCGGCGCCCGGCAGGCAGAGACGCTGTTCCACAGCAAGCTTCAGGCGTTCCACACGCAAGGCGAGTGGTTCCGGATGAACCTGTCGAACCCTGACCACAAACGCGCCATGGCCGAGGCAACGGCAGTGGTGCTGCGGCACCACGGGCTGAGCGAAACGCGCTGGAAGCATATGAGCCTCGACGCCGTTCGATCGCTCTGCAGGGTGTTGCGTCTAGACAATGCGGCCTAGAAACTGGGCACCTTCGCGAAGTACCAACTTCCGACACCTGATGACCACATTCGAAGCCCTGGCAGTCGCCGGGGCTTCGTCGTTTCTACCGATCAACCACCGCGCCGAATCCCCCTCCGCTCGCCGTGAGGCGATTGGGGCTGGCGTCTATGCAACCGGGCGGTTTGCATCCTTGGCGCTACGGCGCAGGGAAGCGCCTAGGCAGCGGTGGTGATCGGCCCTACATCGGGATGAGTTGCCAGATGGGCGCTGGGCCGGACTGTAAATCCGGCGTCTTCGACTCGCGTGGTTCGACTCCACGTCATCCCACCACCTACGCCCGCAGCCCCCCGGACCAACCACATCCTCGCGCACCAGCCGGTTGCGGGGCGGGCACCTATGCAGGAGAAGTCGCCATGGCGCAGATCACCGCACAACAGGCTGGCGGCGTGAACGTCGTGGCCTTCCTCGACATGCTGGCCTGGTCCGAAGGGACCGACAACGGCAAGCAGGTGACCAAGGACCGCGGCTATGACGTGATCGTGGGAGGCAAGCTGTTCAACGGCTACCGCGATCACCCGCGCGTGCTGGTGGACCTGCCCAAGCTGAAGATCCAGTCGACCGCTGCCGGCCGCTACCAGCTGTTGCGCCGCTACTACGACGCTTATCGCAAGTCGTTGGGCCTGAAGGATTTCAGCCCGATGAGCCAAGACTTGATCGCGCTGCAGCAGATCCGCGAGCGCCGCGCGCTGCCGCTGATCCAAGCTGGCAAGATCCCGGAGGCGATCAAGGCGGTTAGCAGTATCTGGGCAAGCCTGCCCGGCGCTGGCTACGGCCAGCACGAACACAAGCTCGCCGACCTGTTGGCGATGTACCGCAAGGCCGGTGGGGCGGTGGCGCCGTGACCGAGCCCGTGAGCACGCTGAAAACCATCGTGGGTACGTTCACTGCAGCCGTGGTGGCGCCGGCGACGGCGGACGCTCTGCGCGAAGCTGAGCGCGTCATCCTGGGCGTGCCACAGTCGGTGCTGTTGGTGGCCATGGCCGGCGCGTTGATCGGCGTTCTCCTTCTGCCGGAGAAGGACGCAGAGCGTGTTGCAGCGGACGCCAGCCGCCGGCGCGGCCACCGGTTCCTGCAGACTGCGGCGCGTTGGGCGGCGCTGGCGGTTGCGGTTGTGGCCTACGCGATCGTGGCCGCATGGGTCATCGCAGTGGCTGCCTCGATCTGGCCAGCACTGGCCGGCGCGCCGCAGCTACCTCTGGCCGGCCTTTCCGGCGTCCTGATTCGCCGGCTGCTGCCGGGCTACGTGCGCCTGGTGGAGAAGGCCACCGGGGCCATCGGAGGCGAGAAGCCATGAGCGTTCTGATTCGATTCTTCAAGGCCCTCTGGGACCTAGTGATTGGCTGGGCTGCCGAGGTGCTGGTCTGGTTGCGCAAGCCCGGTAGCGTCATGAAGGTCTGTTGCGGTGTGCTCGCGTTCGGTTGCATGGTCGCGGGCCTGTCGGCTTACGAGAAAGAGCAGCAGATCAAGGATCTGAGCGCCCAGGTCGTGAAGGTTCGGGCCGACTGGAAAGCAGATGCAGACCGCCTGCAGGCCGACGTGGACACCCGTGATCAGCGCCTGGCCGAAGTCGCCGCTGCACTTAGGGCAGAAGCCGAGAAGCTGGAATCCCTCAAGGCAGAAAGCGCGGCGGCGCTGCAGACCCTCGCCGGCAAGATCGAGGCATCCGAAAAAGAGGCTTCCACCTGGCGCGGTCGTTACGAGCAGCGTCCAGATACCTGCAAGGCGGCGTTGGAGCTGCTCGACTCAGCCTGCCCGGCACTGAAGGGGTACTGACATGCGCGTCTTTCTGATCGCTGCGGCGCTGTTGCTGGCCGGATGCCAGTCGGCACCGCCCAAGACCAATCTGCCGGCCCCGGACATCATCAAGGTGCCGGTGGCCACCTATGTCCCCATCGACGCGGCCCTGATGAAGCGCTGCACCTGGGTGCGGGCTGGCAAGCCCTCGGCGGTGTTCGAGGTCAGCAACGGCCGGAAGCGCTGCTTGGATCAGTACGAGGCGCAGTTGGACACCATCGAACAGGTGCAGGGCAAGCCGGTACCGGAGCGCTGACCCATGGCCGCGAAGAAGACCACCGCCGACAAGGCGATCGGCCTGACCCCGAAGCAGCAGCGCTTCGTGCTGGAGTACCTGAAGGATCACAATGGCACGCAGGCGGCCATCCGTACTGGTTACAGCGAGAGCACAGCCCGGCAGCAGGGATCTCGGTTGCTGACCGACCCGCGCGTTCTTGCCGCTGTCCGGGCTGGCCAGAAGAAGGTGGCCAAGAAGGCAGAGGTCACGGTCGACAGCCTGATGGCAGAGCTGGAACAGGCCCGGAAGCTGGCGCTGAAGGAAAAACAGGCCAGCGCGGCGGTAACCGCCACGATGGGCAAGGGGAAGCTGGCCGGCCTGCTGGTGGAGAAGCACAAGCACAGCGGCGCCGTGGGCACCTACGACCTGAAGAACCTCTCAGACGATGATCTCGACCGCCTTGAACAGATCCTCGGTCCGCTTGCCGACGCTGGCGGAGATTCGGGCGGAGCGGGCGAGGAGGGCGGCTGATCGGGAGCGCGCGCGCATCGCGGAGGACGTCGAAGGCATCCGGGCGCGATCGCAGACGCTGGAGGGCTTCATCAAGGAGCACTGGCGGGTTCTGGAGCCGACCAGACCGCTGAAGTTCGGATGGGCGTTGCGGGCCATGTGCCGGCACCTGGAGGCAGTCACCGAAGGCCGTATCCAGTTCCTTCTGATGACCGTGCCCCCGGGCATGATGAAGTCGCTGCTGATGGTGTTCTGGACGGCGTGGGAATGGGGCCCAGTAGGCCGCCCGGACCTGCAGACGCTGGCCACCTCCTACAGCCAGCCGAACGTGCTGCGCGACAACCTGAAGCTGCGGCGCCTCATCGAGAGCGACCAGTTCCAGGCTGCCTGGCCGATGAAGCTGCGGGGCGACCAGAACGCCAAGGGAAAGTTCGAGAACACCGGTAACGGCTTCAGCGAGGCCAGGCCCTTCAGTTCCATGACCGGTGGCCGCGGCGACCGGGTGAAGGTGGACGATCCGCATTCGACCGAGACTGCCGAGAGCGACGCCGAACGGAACACTGCCGTCCGCATCTTCCGGGAGGGCATCACCGACCGCCTCAACGACATCATATCGTCGGCCATGGTCATCATCATGCAGCGCCTGCACCAGCAGGACGTTGCAGCGGTGGCGATGGAGCTGGACCTGGGCTTCGTCCACCTCAATCTCCCGATGGAGTTTGAGGCGGAGCGGGTCGACAAGGACGGCAAGAAGACTGGCGGCCCGTGCCGCACCTACATCGATGGTGAGCTGTTCTTCGAAGATCCACGTACCGAAGAGGGCGAGCTGCTGTTCCCGGAGCGCTTCCCGCGCCTGGAAGTGGACCGGCTGAAGCGCGCCAAGGGCTCGTATGCGTGGGCCGGCCAGTACCAGCAACGACCGACCCCACGCGACGGCGGCATGTTCAAGCGCGAGTGGTTCGAGATTGTGGACGCCGCGCCGGCCATCTCGGCGGCGCGAAAGGTGAGGCGCTGGGACTTCGCTGCGACCGATCCCAAGGAGAAGACCAGCAGCGACCCTGACTACACGGTAGGCCTGCTGCTGGGCGAAGTCGGCGGCATCTACTACGTCCTGGACGTGGTACGCGACCAGGTATCGCCCGCCGGCGTCGAGCGGTTGCTGAGGAACACCGCTCTGCAGGACGGCAAGGCCATCAAGGTCCGCATCCCGCAAGACCCGGGTGCCGCTGGCAAGAGCAACGCTGCTCACCAGGTGAAGCTGCTGGCCGGCTGGGACGTGAAGGCCGTGCTTGAGTCTGGCTCGAAGCAAGTACGCCTGACCCCGGTGGAGGCCCAGGCAGAAGCCGGGAATGTGAAATTGGTGAGGGCGCCATGGAATCAGGCGTTCTTGGACGAAGTCTGCGAAATACCCAACGCAAAGCACGACGACCAGGGCGACGCGCTGTCAGGCGGATTCGCTGAGCTGGTCACCGGCAGCACCTACAACCTCGGGGACGCACTCTGATGGGCAAAATCGCACAGATCAGGGACGGCCTCGTCAACCTGGTTGCCAACCTGGGCACGCCGCGCGACAAGGCGGCATCGACGTTCTACGGCATGCCGACACTGTCGGAGCAGGAGGCAGACAACGCCTACCGCGGCACTTGGCTGGCGCGGAAGGTGATCGACATCCCGGCGATGGACAGCTGCCGAAAGTGGCGTGGCTGGAGCGCAGACCAGAAGCAGATCAGCGCGATTGAGACCGAGGAGAAGCGGCTCGGCCTGCAGCAGAAGGTGCTGAAGGCGATGATCCGTGCACGGCTCAGCGGCGGCGCCGCGCTCTACATTGGCACAGGCCAATCGGACCCCGCGCTGCCGCTGAAGCCTGAGTCCATTGGTAAGGGCGGGATCCGCCACATCAACGTTCTCTCGAAGCGTGTGCTGCAGGCCGGCGAGCAGGACCTTGACCCGGAATCGCCGGGGTACGGCCTGCCGGCGTTCTACACCCTGACCAGCGGTACGGCTGGCCAGGTGCAGATTCACCCTTCGCGCCTGGTGATCCTGCACGGCGCGGAAAAGCCGGATCCGGAATCTGGCATCGGCGACGGGTGGGGCGACTCGGTGCTTCTGGCCATCAGCAAGGCAATCAAAGATGCTGATGCCAGCGCGGCGAACATCGCCTCGCTGGTGTTTGAGGCCAAGGTCGATGTCATCAAGATCCCGAACTTCATGTCGAGCCTGGCCGACCCGGAGTACGAGCAGAAGGTCCTGCAACGCCTGACCCTCGCGGCGATGGCAAAGGGCGTCAACGGCGCGCTGCTGCTGGACGCGGAGGAAGAGTACGAGCAGAAGCAGGCGCAGTTCGGCGGTCTGGTCGACCTGCTGATGGGGTTCATGCAGCTCACGTCCGGCGCCTCCGACATCCCTATGACTCGCCTTCTGGGCCAGTCGCCGGGCGGTCTCAACGCTAGCGGCGAGAGCGACCTACGGAACTACTACGACCGCATCAGCAGCAACCAGGAGCTGGTGCTGCAGCCGTCGCTGCAGATCCTCGATGAATGCCTGATCCGCTCCGCGCTGGGCAGTCGGCCGCCGGAGGTGTTCTACAACTGGCGCAGCCTGTGGCAGACCACCGACACCGAGCGCGCGGCCATCGGCAAGACCACCGCTGAGACCATCAAGACCATCGCTGAGACCAAGCTGCTGCCGGATGAGGTCATGTCGACGGTGGCGGTCAACATGCTGACCGAGGCAGGTGTCGCGCCAGGCTTGGAAGCCGAGATGCTGGAGTACGGCAAGTCGACGCCGCAGGATGAACCGGGCGAGGACGACGAGGAGATTGCAGCGGCAGTGCCGGTGACCGATGCTCAGCCGCGTTCGCTCTACGTCAGCCGCAAGGTGATGAACGCGGAAGAGATCGCAGCCTGGGCGAAGGAGCAAGGCATCGGCGAACTGCAGGGCGACCTGCACGTCACCGTTGCCTACTCGCGGCAGGCCTTCGACTGGATCAAGGCCGGCAACGCAAACGAGTGGAGCAACAGCGGCAAGGATGAGCTGGTGATCCCGGAAGGCGGGCCGCGCGCGGTAGAGCCGCTGGGCGGTATGTCGGCGGTAATCCTGTTCGCGTCGTCGCAGCTGTCCTGGCGGCATGAAAGCATCACCCGCGCTGGTGGTTCCTACGATTGGCCGGAATACACCCCGCACATCAGCCTGACCAAGGCGACCGTCGACCTGTCGAAGGTCGAGCCGTACCGCGGCCGCATCGTGCTGGGCCCGGAAATCTTCGAAGAGATCCGCGAGGACTGACCATGGTGTTCCTGACTGATCGTGTCTCGGTGTCGGCTCCCCGCCGCACTGCGGACGGCTATCTCGTGGCCGATGCCTACGTGGCCCGCACCGGCATCCAGGAATACCTGGGTGAGGAGCTGGGTCGGCCCGACCTGCTGAAGGTCAAGGTTTACCGGCCACCGGAGGAGGTTTTCTCCGACGCAACGCTGCGCAGCTTCGCGCACCGACCCATGACGAATGACCACCCGCCGGAGATGGTCACCGCCGACAACTGGAAGAAGTACGCGGTCGGACAGACCGGCGACGAGGTTTCGCATGACGAAACGCGCGTGCGCGTCCCGTTGGTTCTGATGGACCAGGCGGCCATCGCCGACTGGGAGTCTGGCAAGCGTGAGCTCTCTCAGGGTTACTCGGCCGAGATCGTATGGGAGGACGGCGTAACCCCCGACGGCGAGGCCTACCAGGCCAAACAAATCAACATCCGCAACAACCACCTGGCCATGTGTCGCCGTGGCCGGGCCGGCTCCCAGTTTCGCATCGGGGATGGGCGCACCCCCGGTGCACCGGATCCGAGCGCCCATCCCCAACCGCAGGAGAACCACATGAGCAACCAGCAGACCCGCATCGTGGTGGTCGACGGCCTGCCCGTCGAGTGCACCGACGCGTCGGCCGCCGCCATCGGCAAGCTGCAGCAGCAGCTCCAGGACGCCCACACCGCCGCTGGCACTGCCGCGGCTGCCCACCAGGCGACCATCGCCGCCAAGGATGCTGCCATCGCGAAGGTCGAGGGCGAGCGCGACGCGCTCAAGAACCAAGTCCTCAGCGACGCGGACCTGGACCAGCGCGTGCAGCAGCGCGGCGACCTGATCGCCAAGGCCAAGGCCGTGCACGACGCCGACTACAGCGGCAAGAGCGACGCCGACGTCCGCAAGGCGGCCGTGGTGGCCAAGCTCGGTGACGCAGCCGTGGCCGGCAAGCATGAGGCCTACGTCGAAGCGCTGTTCGATGGCCTCTTTGCCCAGGCAAAGCCGCGCGACCCGGTGGTCGTTGCCCTCGGCGACCGCACCACCCACCGCCAGCCGGTGCAGGACAACGGCTACGCCGCGTCCGTGGCCGGCCTGGACTACCGCACCGCCGGCCAGAAGGAGGCCTAAGCCATGGCACTGCAGACCACCTATCCGGATACCCAGCCCACCGCCATCGCCGGTGCGCCGGCGACCATGCTGCCGGCCACCGAGATTTCCCGCACCGTCGAGGGCGCGGCCATCGCCTTCGGCAAGGCCGTGGAGCAGGGTGCCACCGACAAGTCGGTGAAGGCCTTCGCCGGTGGCAAGTACGTCGGCATCGCGCTGCTGGACCGCTCGGCCTCGGGCCTGACGGTCACGGCCGGCCAGGTCACCGGCCGCGCCACCGACGCGTTCGGTGTGGGCGATTCCGCGCGCGTGCGCACCAAGGGCGACATCTGGGTCGTCGCCTCGGTCGCCGTCGCCGCGCGCGACGCGGTCTATCTGACCGCTGCCGGCGCATTCACCAACGTCGCCACCGGGAACACCGCAATCCCCGGTGCCAGCTGGGACACCAGCACCACCGCCGCCGGCCAGCTGGCCGTCGTCCGTCTCGGCTAAGGAGCCAAAACCATGCGTGGACAATCCATCCCTCTGATCGATGCCCAGGTAGCTCTGGGCTTCGTGATCGCACAGACCACCATCATCGAGCCGGGTGTCTACCGGACCGTCTATCCGGACATCCAGTACCGCGGCCTGATCCCGGTGGATACGGAAGGCAGCGAGTTCGCCACTTCGGTGACCTACATGTCGCAGGACCAGTTCGGCAAGGCGGACTGGATCAACGGCAACGCCGACGACATCCCCAAGGCAGGAACAACCCGCGCGAAGTTCGAAACTCCGGTCTACACCGCCGGTATCGGCTACGGCTACGGTTTCGAGGAGATCGGGCGCGCACAGCTGCTGGGCATCAATCTCCCGAGCGAAGATGCAGCCGCCGCGCGCCGTGCGTCCGAGGAGATGGTCGATCGCGTAGCACTGCTTGGTGATGCTTCGAAGGGCTTCACCGGCCTGTTCAATGCCTCCAACGTCGCGCCTATCGCTGCGCCGACCGGCGCCTGGGGCACGCTGCAGGCGCCCGGCACCGCCACGCCGGACCAGATCGTCGCGGACATGAACGCGTCGCTGATGAACGTCTTCAACGGCACCAACACCACGGCGATCGCGGATCGCCTGCTGCTGCCGTGGTCGAAGTTCATGCTCATCTCCACCAAGAAGATGAGCGAGTTCAGCGACCTCACCATCCTGCAGTACTTCCTGGCCAACAACGTCTACACCGCCACCACCGGGCAGCCCCTGACCGTGCGCGGCCAGCGCGGTCTGGACAACGCCGGCGTCGGCGGCGTGCCCCGCCTTGTCGCGTACCGCTACGACCCGAACGTGCTGAAGCTGCACATGCCGATGCCGCACCGCTTCCTGCCGGCCTGGCATAGCGGCCCGCTGCGCTGGGACATCCCGGGCGTGATGCGCCTAGGTGGCCTGGACGTCCGCCTGCCCAAGCAGGTCGTCTACCTCGACGGCATCTGATCCGCCTGGCCCCGGCCATGCGCCGGGGCCTCACTGGAGCAAAGCATGAAGATCACGAACAACCACAAGGGCCCGCTGGGCCTTCCGGACGGTACCATTCTGCAGCCGGGTGTGCAGACCCCGGTCGACGGCTGGGAGCAGCTGAAGAAGAACTCGGTAGTGCAGGGCTGGCTCAAGGCCGAGATCCTGATCGCCGAGGGCGGCAAGCCCAGCGCACCGGCACAGGAATCGCTGCTCGGCTCCAACGTGCTGCCGGCCAACATCGAGCTGGGCGAGGGCGTCTCCGTGCAGCTGGGCGAAGTGGTTCGCCAGGCGTTCGAGCACACTGGCCTGACCGTTGCCGACTGGAACGCGCTGGAAGAAGGAGACCGCGAAGCGGAGCTGGCGGCAATGGTGCGCGAGCTGCAGTCCCGTGCAGAAGCCGAGGCCGAGGCCAGGAAGGCCGCTGCCGCTGCCGAAGCTGAGAAGGCCCAGGCCAGCGCCGGCACGGGCACGCAGAACCCGTCGGCCGTCGACAAGGATGCGCTGCTGGTGCGCGCCAAGGAGCTGGAGATCGACGCGAACCGCACCTGGGGTGTGCCGAAGCTGCAGGCGGCCATCGCCGAGGCCGAGGCCAAGAAGGGCGAGGGCTGACCATGTACGGCACGCTGGAAGGCGCGGATCTATACCACCAGGCGCGCGGCAATGCCGCCTGGGCTGCCGGGACGGATGACGCCCGCACTGGGGCACTGGTCCGCGCCACGGACTACATCGACGGCCGGTACCGGGTGCTGCTCGCATCCGGCCGCTGGGCGTCCATGTTCCCCGGCGTGCGTACCGCCGGGCGGGGCCAGCCGAACGAGTGGCCCCGCACCGGTGCGGTCGACTATGACGGTGACCCCATCCAGCCGGATGAGGTGCCCGACGAGGTGGAGCGCGGAGCCTACGAGGCCGCACTGCGCGAGCTGGCCAGCCCGGGCAGCCTGTCGCCGGACTACGTGGCCACCGAGGCAGTAACCAAGGAGAAGGTCGGCCCCATCGAGGTCACCTATGCCGATTCCACGGCCGCTGGCCAGGTGCCCAACCGACCGGTGGTGCCGGCCATCGATGAGATCCTGGCGCCGCTGCTGCGGACGCCAGCAACGTTCCCTGCAGTGAGGGTTGTCTGATATGAGAATCATGAAGCACGGCACCGCGCCGGGCGACAACAAGCACCGCGCCACTTGCAGGAACTGCGGAACGAAGATCGAGTTCATGCAGTCCGAGGCCGCCTACGTTGCCGACCAGCGCGACGGCGACTATCTGCGCATCAAGTGCCCGGTGTGTCCGCGTGACATCACCAAGGCCATCGAAGTTCGGCACTGGGCTTGAAGCCATGAGCGCCTTCTATGCCCGCATGCAGGCGACAGCAGAGCGGTTGATCGCTCGCTTCGGCTATGCCACGCAGCTGGAGCGAGACGGTGCGCCCACGGGGCCGCCGCACAACCCGCAGCCGGGTCCGCCGACGCGGCACGACTGTACGGTGGTGGATCTGGACTACAGCCTGACCGATCGCGACACCACGCTGGTGCAGCAGGGTGACAAGCTGGGCCTGATCTCCACCGCGATCGACATCAAGCTCGGCAAGGACGACCGGCTGCTGCTGGGTGACCAGCTGTATCACTTCATCGACCTGCAGCCGCTGTCCCCTGGCGGGCAGGTTCTACTATTCGAGTTCCACGCCCGACGCTAATGGCCGACTACACACCCCGCGAGCTGGAACTGCTGGCCCGGCGCCTAGAGCCGGCCATGCGCCGCGCGTTCGAGCAGGCCATCGCCGGCGTGCGATCGCAGGTGCAGCTGGACCTGCTGGCGAGCCTCCTGCAGGCCGGGCAGGTGGACGCTGTGCTGGAGGCGCTGGGCTTCGACGGCGAACGCTTCTCGCCGCTGGCCGAGCAAGTGCGCCAGGCGTTTGCCACCGGCGCGGAGGTCGGTATGAAGGAGCTGCCCACGCTGTCGCTGCGGCAGCAGTTACGCGGGCGCTACAACCCGGCCAACGACACACCGCGGCTGCGGTTCGGGTTCGACATGCGCAACCGCGGCGTGGAGAGTTGGCTACAGACGAACTCCTCGCGACTGATCACCGGCGTGGTGGAGGATCAGCGACAGTTGGTGCGCCAGCACCTGGTGCGCGGCATGGCCACCGGCACCAACCCGCGCCAGACGGCGCTGGAGCTGGTCGGCAGAGTGGGAGAGACCGGCCGCCGCAGTGGCGGTATCGTCGGCCTCACCGCGCAGCAGGCGCAGTTCGTGGCCAACGTCCGGCAGCAGCTGGCGAGCGGCGATCCGGCGCAGATGGCGGAGTACTTCGGCCGCAAGCGGCGCGACAAGCGCCTGGACGGGATCGTCAGCCGGGCCATCAAGGCCGGCCAGCCGGTGGCGCCGGCAGACGTCGAGAAGATCGCCGCGCGTTATGCGGACCGGCTGCTGGCGCTGCGTGGCGAGATGATCGCGCGCACCGAGTCGCTGACGGCCATGGCCGCAGGTAGGGAGGAGGCGTTCCGGCAGCAGATCGAGAGCGGCCGCCTGGCGCCGGAGAACGTCGAGGGCACCTGGTCAGCCACCGGTGACGACAGGACCCGCCACAGCCACCAGGCGATGAACGGCCAGGTTCGCCGGTTCGGTGAACCGTTCCAGACGCCCAGCGGTGCGTTGATGCGGTTCCCTGGCGACACCTCGCTCGGTGCTGGGCCGGAAGAAACCATCGGCTGCCGCTGCATGAAGCAGTACCGCGTGAACATGGCGGCGGAGGTGAAGCGTGGCCAGTAAGTTCGGGAGCCAGGTCCGCGCCTTTACCGAGAAGGCCAAGGCCATGCAGGGGGCGATCTTCCGCGAGTCAGCCACCAAGCTGATGGAGGAAGCCAGCACGCCCGAGGGGCAGGGCGGGAGGATGCCGGTGGATACCGGCTTCCTGCGCAACTCTGCAGCTGCATCGGTCGAGGGCATGCCCTCGGACAGCGCGCAGGCCCCTGAGCTGGTGTTCGCCACCATGGAGCTGGGGCAGACCGTGTGGGCTGGCTGGACAGCGAAGTACGCCATGCGCATGGAACACGGCTTCTTCGGCGAGGACAGCCTGGGCAGGACCTATGCGCAGGCGGGCAAGGGCTTCGCGCGCGCGGCGGCACAGCGCTGGGATTTCATCGTGGCCGAGGTCACAGCCGACGTTAAAGGACGGATGGGATGAGCGACACCGCGATCTATGACGCGTTCGCCACTCTCGTGGGGCAGTTCGCCGTGCAGCAGGGCTTGCCCTGCGCCTACCCGGGGCAGGGCTTCACGCCGCCGACTGGCAAGGATGCTCGCTGGCTGGAGCTGCAGTGGTTCCCGAACCAGACGCAGAACTACGGCCTGGCTAACGATGGCCCTTCGCTGCTGCAGGGATTCGGCCAGCTGTCGGCGTGTTACCGGCCGGGGCAGGGGATCATGGTGGGCACGCGGATCACGGACCAGATCATCGCCGCCTTCGCCAAGGGCACGACCTTCGCCGGCATGCGGGTGGAGAGGAAGCCCTGGACCTCCAGCATCATCCCAGACCCGGAGCGGATCATGCACCCGGTCACCATCCCTTGGCGCGGCTTCGTTTCGGGGTAGACTCCGGCCATGAGCCCCAAGCCGCCCAACCTGCACCTGGTCAGCAGCAACGAGATCCCGAACGAGGGTGAGCTGCAGGCCATGCGCGATGCCATCACCCGCATGAAGCGGAACCGGCAGTTGCTGGACGAGTTCTGCGCCGAGCAGGCGCGGTTTGTCAGGGCGGAGTACTTGGCCTACGTGGAGGCAGGGTTCACGCGGCCGCAGGCCATGCAGCTGGTGGCGGCAAAGCTGGGACCCAGCAAGAAATAGCAGTGTTCTACTTTGGAGAGCGTAGGGGAGATGGTTCACCCCAATGGCAGTAGCGCCGGATGACGTGGTCATAACAGGCTGCGATCAGCGCACGTTCGAATCGTGCCCTCTCCACTTATTCAAAGGCCCGCCGCCCAGCGGGCCTTTCTGTTTTCCAACGACCCCGCCCCGTGGCGGGTTTTTTTACGCCCATCGCGAGGAGATACGGCTATGGCCGCTGAAGCAAAGACCAACGCAGGTTCCAAGCTCTACATCTGCGCCGCCCCCAAGAACACCGACCTGACCGAGACCGAGTTCAAGGCCTTGACCTTCGTCGAGGTGAAGAAGGTCGGCAGCGTCGGTGAGCGCGGCATCAATACCAACATCGTCCAGTACGACACCTGGGACACCCAGGTTGCCCTGAAGGGCAAGGGCATCACCAACGCTGGTGATCCGCAGGTGGAGGTGGCCGAGGACCTGGCCGATCCGGGTCAGATCGCCATGCGCGCAGCCGGTGCACCGAACGTCCCCGATGCCTACGCCTTCAAGGTCGAACGCCCGGATGGCTCGCTGGAGTTCCTGCGCGGCCTGGTGGCCGGTCCCAACAGCCCGGGCGGCCGCAATGAGGACTTCGTGTTGAACACCTACACGCTGGCCCTCAACCAGGCGCCCATCCGCGTGGCTGCCCCGGTCACCCCGTAACCCGAACACCCCGGGGGATAGGGCGGCCGCCTGACACGCCGGAACTGATCCGGCCGGCTTCCCCCGGGGCTCTATACCGGATTGCTATCAAGGATCTCGAACATGACCGAACTGACCAACATCGTGGCGGAAGCGCGCCGCCTGGACATCGTGCACCCGGCCAACCAGGAGGCGGTGGGCCTGGTGCTGACCCTGCTGCCTGACAGCCACCCGCAGGTGAAGGCCGCTGGGCGCAAGGCGATCAACGACCGCATCAACCACCGCGGCAAGGTGGGCGCCGAGCAGATCGAGGCGAGCCGCATCAGCATGCTCTGTGCATCGATCGGTGGCTGGGAGTGGCAGGGGGAGCTGACCTTTCACGGGGAGAAGCCCGAGTTCACCCAGCAGACGCTGCAGCAGCTGCTGAAGGAACTGCCATGGGTGGGGGAGCAGGTCGACGTAGCCCTGACCGACCGGGCGGAGTTCTTTCGCCGACCTGACGAAACGGACGGCTGAGGCCGTCTACATCGCCGTCCGCTACGACATGGCGGATGAGAACGGCGAGACCCGGCGCCAGCGGAATGCCCGCTTCGGCATCACCGAAGCGCCAGAGATGGAGATCCCGGACGCGGCTGCCCACGTCTGGGGCTGGTTCTGGGAGCTATCCGCCCGCCGGCACAGCGGCCCGGAGGCGTTGACGTTTGCTGACATCGGCCAATGGGCCTCCCTGCTGCAGATGGAACTGCTGCCGGAGGAGGTCCAGATGCTGATGGCGATGGATGACCAGTACCTGCGCGCGGTGCGCGAAGACCAAAAGGCCGCGCGCGAGCGGGCAATGCAGAACAACGGGAGCGCCTGATGGACATCGCCGAACTTGGCTACAAGGTCGACAGCAGCGGCCTGGTCGAAGGCACCAAGGCCCTGGACGAGAATGCTGCAGCTGCTGACCGTGCTGGTGCTGCCGCCGAGCGCTTGGATAAGCAGCAGATGGACGCCAGCCGGACGGCCTCCTACTGGGCCAATGAGCAGGCCAAGATCAACGCTCGCGTGCAGGAGATGGAGCGGATCGAGCAGAGGGCTGCGGTAGCCACGCGACAGGCAGCCACCGCCACGGAAGCGCATGAGCTGAACCTGCAGCAGCTGCTCGGGCAGATCAACCCGACCGTGGCGGCGCTGAACAAGCTGGCCGAGCAGCAGGACCGACTCGCGCGGGCGCGGGATTTGGGGTTGCTTAAGCCCCAGGTGTGGCAGCAGTACCAGGCCAACATTGACGCCACCCGCGCCTCGGTGCTCAACGCCACCGGCGCGCAGAACGGCATGGGTATGTCCGCGCGGCAGCTGCAGAACAACCTGCGCATGATCCCCATGCAGGTGACTGACATCACCACCAGCCTGATCAGCGGCCAGCCGGCGTGGATGGTTGCGATCCAGCAGGGCGGCCAGCTGAAGGACCAGTTCGGAGGCATCGGGCCAGCCGCGCGCGCCGTGAGCGGCTATGTGCTGGGGCTGATCAACCCGCTGACGCTCACTGCGGCAGCACTGGCGGCCCTGGCCATCGCCGCAAAGCAGTCGGAAGACCAGCTGTTCGATTTCCAGAAGGCTCAGATCCTGAGCGGGCAAGGTGCCGCCATCGGTGCCGCTGGATTCCTGGAACTGGCCAACAGCATCGATCACCTGCAGGGCGTGTCGCGAGGCGGTGCTGTGGCAGCGCTGACGGAGACAGCAAAGGCCGGTCGCTTCGCCGGCGAGCACTTTGAGATGGTGGCGGCTGCGGCAGCCCGTATGGAGGACTCCACGGGTCGGTCTGCCCAGGAGACCGTCCGAGCGTTCGAATCCATCGCGAAGGAGCCGGTGGAGGGCCTGCTGAAGCTCAACGATGCAGAGCGGTTCCTGACCGCCGCGCAGCTGCAGCGCATCACGACGCTGCGAGAGGAGGGGAGGTCGCAGGAAGCCGCCAACGAGGCGATCAGGATCTATGCCTCCCACCTGGACGACGTGGCTAACCGCACTGAGGCAGTGATGCCCGGGATTTCGAAAGGCTGGCGCGACATCAAGGATGACATCGGCGGCGCATGGGGCGCGCTGGGTAGTTTCACCAGTGCAGTGGTCGAGCTGGCTGGCGAATGGGGCGTGCTGGCGCGCCTACCGCGCCTGAGCGACGTTCTTGGGCTCGGCCTGGCCGGTGGCACGCTGGTCAAAAACCTCGGTCTTCCGTCTCTCACCGACGCGCTGAACGGCGCGGCGGCTGCGATGCGAGGCCTGCCGCCGCTGCCCAAGCCCATCGATGAGGGTGGCGCGTTGGATCCACAGACCGCGCGTGACCTGGCTGCGGTGACGCAGGAGCGCGCCACAGCCGAGCAGGCTGCTGCCGAGGCCATCAATGCCCAGGTTGCAGGCCTTGACCGGGCCAGTGCCAAGGAAGCGGCTCGACTGAAGATCATCGCCCAGTACAACAAGCTGGCCGACAACGATGCCCGGCACTTCGACGGGTCCATGCAGCGGCTGATTGCGAAGGCCCAGGCCGACGTCGACAAGTCTTTCAACCGCCGCGACGGCGTAGGTAAGCGCAACGGCGACGACAGCGCCGCGCAGAACATGCTGGCCGCTGCCCAGCGGCAGATCGAAGCCAACAAGCAGCTGGTGGAGACAGGCGTCAAGGTGACCGAAAGCGAACGCCAGGCGATGGCGATCGAGCAGGTGCTGGCCAAGAGCAAGAACACCATGACGGCTTCCACACGGGCGCTGCTGGAGGCGGCGAGGGAGGAGCTTCTGGCATCGGGGCAGCAGTCGGCTGCGTACCTGAAGCAGAGGGAGGCAGCAGAAGCCCTTGCCCGGCAGAAGGCGATCTTGGCTCAGGCCGGCGACAACCGAGCCCGCTCGAACGAGCTGGACCTGATGGGCATGGGTCGCGGTTCGGATGCGGTAGGGATGCTGCGCCGGCAGCTGGACATCCAGCGCGAATACCAGGACGAGATGAAACGCCTCGGTAGCAAGGACGTTGCGAGCGATCAGGCCACGTGGGAGCTGCTGGCGGCGAACGCAGCGGCGCACCGCGACAAGGAGCTGGCCAAGGAGCGCACGTTCCAGGAGCAGCGCCTGGCGATGCTGGGCGACTGGCGCGCAGGCGTGAACCGGGTGTGGGAGGACTACGTCTTCGCTGCCCGCAACGCGATGGACCAGGCCAGCGGGGTGATGAACACCGCGCTCAGTGGCTGGGAGGACCTGTGGGTCCGGTTCGCCGATACCGGGAAGCTGTCCTTCAGTGACCTCGCGCGGTCGGTGATCGCGGATCTGGTCCGCATCCAAGCCAAGCAGGCAGCGGTTGGCCTGCTGGGTAGCCTCGGCGGAAATGGCCTTGGCAGCTTCCTCGGCTTGGGCGGCGGCGTTGGCGGGGTAGTGAAGGAGTCGATTCCGCTACTGGGCTTCGGCGGCGGCCGTGCGCGTGGTGGCGGCGTCACCGGCGACTCCTTCTACGAGGTGGGCGAGGGCGGCCGCCCGGAGCTGTTCCAGCAGAACGGCAGGACGTACCTGATCCCGGGCAATGACGGCAACGTGGTGCCGGCCGCGCCCTTGGCGAGTGGTGGAAGTGGTGGCGGCCAAGTGGTGCAGATCAACAGCACGATCAACGTGCAAAACGATGGCAGCACTGCCGTTGAGACGAATGCTTCTGGAACCAATGCGGCAGAGCTGCAGCGCAACTTCAATGCGATGGCGAATCAGTGGGCGATCGAGCAGTCCCGAGGGAACGGAATTCTCTGGAAGATGCGGAATGGTCGTTGATCAAACGAAAAGGGCCTGCTCGATGCAGGCCCTTTCTTCTTCACAGCGATTCGAGCACTCGGTCTATTGCAAGTCGCTCAACCTCGGCGAACGTCAGGCCCGTGGGATTCGGGTGCTCGAACGAGATTCCGATGTCACCGGCGACTCCCAGCGTACCGATCCCCTTGTCGCTGAACACGATCTCCAGAGTTGCCCCGACCACGTTGGCGGCATGGCCATCGTTCCCGTGTACCGAGAATTTCGAGAGTTTCAGTTTCATGTCAAGCCACACGCTCAGCATATGGAGGAAGCCGGATGGTAGCAGAGACCTTCACTTGGAAGCCGACCAGCACCGGCGGCAGCACGATCAAGGACGCGGTGAAGCGCGTCCAATTCGGTGACGGCTACCGGCAAACCTCGCCGGATGGCATCAATCCCAGGACACGCAGCTACCCGCTCACGTTCACCGGGACCAAGGCGGTGATCGACCAGATCATTGCCTTCCTCGATGCCCATGTTGGCCGCTCCTTCTACTGGCAAAGCCCGCGCGGCCTCCTGCTTTTCGAGTGCACAGCGCAGGGCGAGCCCTTCCCCAACGGCCTGGTGCACAGCGTCACTGCCACTTTCGAACAAACGTTCCAGCCGTAAGGAGATCCCATGGCACGCCAGATTATCGATACCAGCCCGCCGAGTGGTGATCCGGCGCCGACGGCCTTCAACAAGGTCAATGCGATGACTGCGGAGCTCTACCCGTTGGCCACTGGGGCGCTGCAGAAGGATGGCGGCGGGGCGATGACCGGAACCCTGAACAGCTCCGCAAATCTTGGACTGGCCGTGGGTGCGGCAGGCTTTGCTGCGGTATCGCTGTTTGCTACTGGCCCTGGCGGACGAGACTACCGGATCGTCTCCACCGACAATGACAATGGCCTGGGCGGTGGTCAGTTGATCACGTACAACCAGACAGCTGGAGTCATGGCCAGTCGAATCGATACTGGATACAACCAGCTGCCTGGTGCGGACAACAGTCGCACTCTCGGTTCCGCATCGGCGCGATGGTCAGTGGTTTACGCGGGAACTGGCAGCATCAATACATCCGATGCCAGGCAGAAGACCGAAGTACTGCCCTTGGACACCGCGGAGATCGAAGCAGCGATCGCGCTTGGCAAGGAAGTAGGAACATTCCGCTTCTTGGACGCAATCAATGCCAAGGGCGATTCAGCCCGGCTCCATGTTGGCATGACTGTTCAAAGGGCGATTGAACTGATGGAGGCTCACGGCCTGGACGCAACCAACTATGCGTTCATCTGCCACGACACATGGTCGGCTCGGCAAGAGCTGAAGGATGAGCAGGGAGTTGTGATGGACCCTGGATGCTCTGCTGGGGATCTCTATAGCTTCAGAACGGATCAGCTGCTGCTTTTCATCGCCAGCGGCTTTGAGGCGAGACTGCGACGACTGGAGGACGAATCAGCGTGATCACCGCCGACGCTCAACAACTCGAGCCTGGCGGCCGTGTGACCGTGTACGAGCTGGACGCCACCAGCATTGGTGCGGACCAGTTGTGGTTCCACCAGCACCTGCAGGCCGGCGTAATCTGGTGGCAGGGCCAGCAGTACGGGGCCTGGCCGATCGAGGCCACCGGGTTCGCCCAGACCGGCGACCAGCAGCCAGCGCCGCGTCTTCGGGTCGGCAACGGCGACGGCCGCATCGGCGTCATGTGCCAGCTGTACGACGATCTCGTCGGAGCCAGGATCATCCGCCGGCAGACGCTGGTGAAGTATCTGGACGCGGCGAACTTCGCAGAGGGAAACCCGACCGCCGATCCTGGCGAGCACTTCCGGGACGAAATCTGGTTCATCGAGCGCAAGGTCGCCGAGAACAAGGAGATGGTGGAGTTCGAGCTGGCCACGGCCATCGACCTCAACGGGGAGGTGCTGCCGGGGCGCCAGATCATGTCCAACGTGTGCACCTGGCTGCTGCGTGGCGGCTACCGCGGCCCTTACTGCGGCTACACCGGGTCGGCCTACTTCGACATCAACGACGATCCGGTGAGCGATCCAGGGCAGGACGTGTGTGCGGGCCTAGTGCGCAGCTGCAAGCGCCGTTTCGGGGAGAACAACGAACTTCCCTATGGAGGGTTCCCGGCGGCAGGCCTGGTCCGCACCTGATCGCGGCGGAACATCGACAGCTACCCACAGCCCGCCTTGTGCGGGCTTTTTCGTGAGCGAACCATGGAACAGAGCACCCTGCAGGCCATCCAGGCGCATGCCATCGCCGAGTACCCGAGCGAGTGCTGCGGCCTGATCGTGGTCACCGCCGCCGGCGAGGCCTATGTGCCCTGCGCCAACACCGCGGCCAAACCTTCCGACCAGTTCCGCATGCCGGCGGAGGACTATGCCGCGGCGGAGGATCGGGGCGATGTGATCGCCGTGGTGCACAGCCACCCGAACGCCTCCGCTGCGGCGTCCGACGCGGACCGTGTCATGTGCGAGGCCAGTGGACTCCCCTGGCACATCGTCAGCGTGGGCCAGCTGGCTGGCGAGGCGCCTACGTGCCACGACATCCAGACCATCGAGCCGTGCGGCTATGTGGCGCCACTGGAGGGCCGTCAGTTCGCCCACGGCATCCTCGACTGCTACAGCCTGGTGCGGGATTTCTACGCGCTCGAGCTCGGCATCACGCTCAGCCAGTACGTGCGCGACGACAACTGGTGGGACAACGGCCAGGACCTCTACAGCCTGGACCGCCTGCGCGCCGAAGGCTTCGAACTGATCGATGGCACCCCGCGCCGCGGCGACATGATCCTGATGCAGGTCCGTTCGCCGGTTCCGAACCACGCTGGCGTCTACCTGGGCGACGACCTGATGCTGCACCACCTGTACGGTCGGCTGTCTGAGAAGGCCGTCTACGGCGGTATGTGGGCAGAGCGCACCCGCTACATCGTGCGGCACCGTGAGGCACGCCATGACTGACCGCCTGCGCAAGATCCGGCTCTACGGAGCACTGGGCAAGCGCTTCGGTCGTGAGCACTGCTTGGCAGTGGCCAATGCTGCCGAGGCCGTGCGCGCGCTCGGCGTGCTGTTCGACGGCTTCCAGCAGTACCTGCTTGAGGCTGAGGGCAAAGGGGTTCGGTTTGCGATCTTCGTCGGCGGCGAGAACGTCGGAAAGGATCAGCTGCTCGACCCGCCTGGCGAGGAAGTGATCAAGATCGCCCCGGTGCTGGTGGGCGCCAAGAGCGGCGCGCTGCAGACCATCGTCGGCGGCGTGCTGTGGGGCGTGGCCACCTTCATGAGCATTGGCGCTACCGGCTTCGCGCTGGCAGCGTGGTCGGCAGCAGCAAACGTCGGCATGGCCCTGACGCTCGGCGGCGTGTCGCAGATGTTGGCGCCGCCTCCGAAGACGCTGGGCAGCAAGGAAAAGCCCGACAACACCCCGAACTACAGCATGAACGGCACCGTGAACACGCAGGCCGCTGGCGGCCCCGTGCCGCTGGCATACGGCGGCCACGACACCAAAGGAATGCTGGTCGGCTCGGCAATCATCAGTGGCGGCATCTACGCAGAGGATCAGCTGTGACCATGACCCAACCCAGCGCGGCAGTCATGCGCCAGCTGCCGATTGTCGGCGCCATCCGAAACGAGCTCACCACGGCCAAGCCGAGCCACCTGCACCTGGTTGGCGCCAAGAAGGGACAGAGCAAGTCGCGGGAGCCGGTCGAAGGTCCTGACACCCTGCGATCGCGTTCGTTCGCGCGCGTGCTCGACCTGATCAGTGAGGGCGAGATCCGTGGCCTGGTCGCGGGCAACCAGTCGATCTACCTGGACCAGGTGCCGATCCAGAACGCCGACGGCACCCTGAACTTCCAGGGTGTCAGTGTCGAGACCCGCTCAGGGACGCAGGACCAGCCTCACATCGCGGGCTTCCCATCGGTGGAGAACGAGATCGGTGTGGGCGTTGAGCTGCGCAGCAATGCGCCGGTGACGCGTGCCGTTTCGGGATCCAGCTTGTCGGCAATTCGTGTGCGCTTGGCCGTTCCACAGCTGGTGAAGCGCAACACCGAGAACGGCGACGCAGAGGGTTACACCATCGACTACGCCATTGACCTGTCGACGGACAATGGGCCGTTCAATACGGTGATAACGTCTGCCTTCACAGGCAAGACCACGACCGAGTATCAGCGCAGCCATCGCATCGATCTTCCCGCGGGGAGTCAGTGGCAGGCCCGCGTCCGACGGCTGACACCCAACGCTGACAGCCAGACCATCGCCGACACGACCACCGTCGCCTCGATCACTGAGGTGATCGACGCAAAGCTGCGCTATCCGAACTGCGCGCTTGCCGCGATCCAGGTCGACGGCAGTCAGTTCCAGGGCAAGCCGAGCACCGCCTATCGCATCTGGGGCCGCATCATTCGGGTGCCGTCCAACTACGACCCGCTGACCCACACCTATTCGGGTGTGTGGGATGGCACCTTCAAGTCGGCATGGACGAACAATCCAGCGTGGGTGTTCTACGACATCGTGACCAACGACCGGTTCGGCCTCGGCCACCGGATCCCGCAGGCCTACGTCGACAAGTGGAACCTGTACGCGATCGCACGCTACTGCGACCAGCTGGTGAGTGATGGCGTGGGTGGCATGGAGCCGAGGTTCACCTGCAGCCTGTACCTGCAGACCGAGGCCGACGCGTTCCGGGTGCTGCAGGACATGGCGTCCGTCTTCCGCGGCATCAGCTTCTACGCAGCAGGCCAGGTGATCGCCTCGGCGGACATGCCCAAGGATCCGACGTTCACCTACAACCAGGCGAACGTGGTGGAGGGCCGCTTCACCTACGAGGGCACCGGGCGCAAGGCGCGCCACACCGTCGCCCAGGTGTCGTGGACCGATCCCGACGACTTCGGCCGGCAGAAGCCTGAGACGGTGCAGTTGCGCAGTGGCATCGCCCGCTACGGCATCAACAGCACCAGCGTGACCGCGTTCGGCTGCGACCGCCGCAGTCAGGCCCAACGCATGGGCAACCACATCCTCTACAGCGAGAACCTGGAGACGGAGACGGTGGCCTTCGCCGTGGGCCTGGACGCGCTGCGCGTCACGGTCGGGGACATCATCCGGGTGGCCGATCCGGATCGGGCGGGGCGCCGCATGGGCGGCCGTATCCGCAGCGCCACGGCCAGTGCGCTGGTGCTGGACCGGGTGCCGGAGGCCACCGCGGCCGGCCAGACGATCCACGCCACGCTGCCCAGCGGCGTCACCGAGACCCGGACGATTCAGTCGGTGAGCGGCAACGAGGTGCGCGTCACCGTGCCGTGGTCGACCGTACCGGTGGCGCAGTCGGTGTGGGCCATCGAATCGCCCGAGCTGGCGCTGCAGCTGTTCCGGGTGATGTCGATCACCGAGCGCCCGATCACCGGTGAGGATGGCATCACCTACGACGTGGTCGGCCTGAAGCACGTGCCCGGCAAGTTCGCTGCGATCGATGACGGAACCCGGATCGAGCAGCCGCCGATCAGCATCATCCCGCCCAGCGTGCAGCCGCCGCCGGCCAACGTGCACCTGTCGTCGCATTCGGTCATCGACCAGGGCATTGCCACCCACGTGTTGACGATCGCGTGGGACCAGGCCGAGAAGGCCATCGCCTACGACGTGGAGTGGAAGCGCGGCGACCTGGACTGGGTTCGAGCTGGCCGCTCTTCCACGCAGAGCATTGATGTTCCTGGCGTCTACGCCGGGCAGTACCTGGCGCGCGTGCGGGCGATCAATGCCGTGGGGGCGGTGTCACAGCCTGCGATCAGCCCGCTAACAAACATCGAGGGCAAGACCACGCCGCCGCCGGCGCTGACATCGCTTACGGCCACCTCGTTGCCATTCGCGATCGCGCTGAAATGGGGGTTCCCACAGGGCGCCACCGATACTCAGCGGACCGAGATCTGGCGCAGCACCGGCCCCAACCAGGACAGCGCGGTGAAGCTGGGTGACTACGCCTATCCGCAGGATCGATTGCAGCTGGACGGCCTGGCCGCCGGCGCCCGGTTCTACTTCTGGGGCCGACTGGTGGACCGCAGCGGCAACATCGGTCCGTGGTATCCGGCCGGCGCCGGTGTCATGGGCGAGGCCAGCACCGACCAGAGCGACTACGACGCCTACCTCGCTGGAAGGGTCAGTGAGAGCGCGCTGGGCCAGAGCCTGCTGGGCAAGATTGAATCGATCACCAGCCTGCAGCCGCTGCTACCGCTGCTGTGGAGTGCCGACGCCACCTACAGCCAGGGCCGGACCGTGGTGTGGGATGGCAGAACCTACAGCTGGACCAACCCGACGCCTGGAAACCAGCTGCCTCCTGGACCCAACTGGCAGGACGTGGGTGCCGGCATGGCCGGTTACGGCGCGCTGGTGAGTCAGGTCAGCACCAACTCGCAGAACATCGGCATCATCGATGGGAAGGTGACGGCGCAGGGGCAGGTGATCTCTGGAATCAGTGCGCAGGTGTCGCCGAAGGGGGCAGGGGACGCGAGTTGGGGCGCGGGTAGCGTTGACGTGTACGCGGGCACCGTCACGATCCAGAGCGTGTTCGCCAATGCAGACCTGGCGCAGGCCATTCGTACCGATCAGGTCGAGGTCGGGCTGGGCCAGGCGAATGCGGCAGTGCAGTCGGAGGCCACTGCGCGGGCCACTGCGGATGCTGCGCTGGGAAGCCGGGTCGATACAACCAATGCGAGCCTCGCCGGCACGAATGCGACCGTGCAGCAGGTGAGCGAATCGGTTGTCACCCTGAACGGGAAGGTCAGTACGACCTACACCGTGCGTGCGCAGGTGAGCAGCGGCGGCGAGGTGTACATGGCCGGCATGGGTCTCGGTGTCGAACAGCAGCCAGACGGCAGCTACCAGAGCCAGGTCCTGATCCAGGCTGACCGTTTTGCTGTCATCAACCTGGCCAACAACAACGTCACCACGCCGTTCGTGATCCAGGGCGGGCAGACGTTCATCAGCCAGGCGCTGATCGGCACTGGCTGGATCCAGAACGCGATGATCGGTGACGTGATCCAGTCGACGGCGGTCGGTGCTGGCGGGCAGCCGCGGTGGAAACTCGACAAGAACGGAACGTTGACAATGACGGGACCGAGCAATGGGGGATACCTCACGATCAGCGATAGCCTGATCAGAGTGTTCGACGGGAATGGGGTTCTGCGCGTACGAGTGGGGGTGGGCTTTTGAGTCAGGGACTGCAGGTTTTCCATGCTGACGGAAGCGTGGCGCTGGACACGAATTGGCGGATCACTCGCGTCATGGGCAGCGTCGTAACGGGAATCGTGGATGGATTCATTGATGTGCCCAGCCTGGCTCAGGGGGCGCCCTGGTACAGTCTCCTAGCTGCAGATTTCGGCAACATCGTTCCAAACGTAGAGATCAGCGGAACTAGGATCAGCTGGAGTTTCTTCAATGCAGGTGGGACTGCTTATGCCCGCTCTGCGACCATTGTCTATGGGACCTACTGATGCCAGCCGGGATAACCGTATACAACGACGCCAACACCGTGCAGATCGGTGACGACTACAACAACCTCTGTCTCATCAGTAAGGTGTCAGGCCAGTCCACCTTCGACGTCGGCTCAACGGAATCCTGGGGCACGCGGCCGCACGCCGATGTCTCGTTCACCGTGACCGGCTCGAACCCGCCGATGGTTGCGGTGGACACAAGCCAGATGCACTTTTTGCAGCTCAGGAGCGTGGTTGGTAACACTTACAACTACCGAATCTGCTTCGGCGCAAACGCTGGTACTTACGCATACACCTGCTACTTCTTCGACAAGCCGCCGAACTCATCACCGTCAACATACGGGTTGCAGGTCTTCGGTGCCGACGGGTCACTTAGGTACGACTCGCTATTTCGATATGCGCGGGTCGTGGATTTCCTTCGGATCGCCTACAACTCCGGATCGGAGCTGTCCTATCCGGTTCCGGCGGGGAGGACCTACCTGATGGTGCATGCGCAGCCAGGAATGGTTACCGCGAACGTGCCCATTCCAGGTGGCCCGAACTCGTACTACAACATTGTCCAGATCAGAGGCAGCTACAGGCAATCCGCTGATCTGAAGACGGCCATCTATACTGTGCAGACTGGCCCCTCTTCATTCCTTAATCCTATCGTCAACTACGATGCCAGATTTCTGGTGCTCGACGTAACGGGATTTTGAAGCCCGGCCGATGAAGCGGCCGGTTCCTGGCCCATCTTGGAAATAGACATTCCTTCCATGCACCAAGTAGCCGGGCGTTTCGTAGTCGCTCGCGGAGAATTCTGGAGTGGCAATACGAGGATGGCTATGGACCGTGATGAAATCACCCTTGGGAACATCACAGCTCGTCAGCCTTTTGCTGGTTCGTACGTCAACTATGTGCCGGTCATTGTCATTGACAATGACGGCGCAGACCTCCGCATTGATCCTGTCAGTCTCCTTGGAGATACGGTAAGCAATTCGCAGCACGAAAGCCTCCACGCTCTCACCCTGGAAAGAGGCTTCCTGGAAAAGGCTGACGGTTCGCGGCTGGCCAATGATGGCGTCAGCCGCAGAACCCTGTGAGGACGCAGCAAGACCGATGATGGCGGCGATGACGGGCGCACGCATCCAACACTCCCGGTACAGGGGGACTGGGAAGAGGTTACGCCCAATCGGGGGCATGCGCCTTATGGAAAGCCGTTCGCGTTTGGCTGCCGCGACCATGTTCAGGCCACCGGATCGAGCAGATCCTCGCGGTTGTTCCGCGGCGTGTTCACCGCGCGGCTGACGCGGTAGGCCTCCATTGCCGGCGGCTCGCTGGCCAGCAGCATTGCCATGGCGTCGTCAGGGCTGGCGCCCATCCACTCATCGATATGGCCGGCCGTCAGCCACACCGGCATTCGGTCGTGGATGTCGGCCGAGACGCCGCTGCTGTCGCCGGTGATGATGGTGAAGGTGCCCAGGTTGCCGTCGGGCAGCAGTGGGCTGGTGTCTTCCCAGAGCCCGGTGGCCAGTAGCGGCCCGGCGGCGTGGATGAACCACGGATCCTTCTTCCCGTCCTCGGGGCTGACCGACCACTCGTAGTAGCCGGCCATCGGGATCACGCACCGGCGCTTCTTGAACGCCGACCGGAATGCCGGCTTGGTGGCCACTGTCTCGATGCGGGCGTTGATGGTCGAGCCCTGCAGGCCCTTGGCCTTGGCCCAGAACGGCAGCAGGCCCCAAGCTAGGCGGGTGACCTGCCGCCCTTCGCCGCGGTCCAGGATCACCGAAGCGCGCTGCGTCGGCGCCAAGTTGTAGCTGGGCTGGATCTCGGCCAGGCCGGGGGCAAGGTCAGCCAGCCCCGGCTGGCCGAAGTCGATCACGGGGAGCTGGACGAATCGGCCGCACATGGCCGGAGGGTAGCGCTGCAGGCCGTAGCCGGCGTGTGATCCAGAACGGTTCATGGAGGTGGGCGGCCCGTTCGCAGGATCTGCGACGGCCGGTCGTATCCTTCCGGCCATGTATTCCTCCCACGGCTTCCGCACTGCCCCGATTCCCTCTGGCTGGGTCCAGACCGGCGAGCGCTGGGCGCTCTGGTACAACGGCCGGGAGACGGCGAACGTCACGTTCGATGGCGGTCCTGGCGTCCGGCTGTGGATGGAAGGCCAGAAGATGTGGCAGACCAAGGAAGCGCGCGCGGCCAACGTCCGGCAGGCGAAGCGCTACGCCGAGCGCTGGTGCGCGGCCAGGCTCTATCCGTATCTGCCCCTTCGTGAGGCCGTCGCTCGCCTGACCGACAGCACCCCGATCCAGCCCCCGCCACCACTGCCCGGCCTGCCGCCGACCCGTGAGCAGCAGCAACAGGCTCGGCGCCTGGCCGAGGCCGGAGCGAAGGAAGTCGAGCGGATCAAGGCAGCGCTGGAGCCGCGCAAGCCGCCGGCAGAGACCAAGCCCCGCCCGAAGGACGCGCGCAAGGCGTGGGTGAGGGCAGGGCTGCAGCAGATGCGTCGCGGCGTGTAGGCATCAAGCAACCCGCAGCTGCACGACGTTCCCGTCGCGCAGCCGGTCCAGGTAGTCCGCCCATTCCTGCATCATCCGGACGCGCTCATCGAGGTGGGTCGTGCGGTTGTAGGCACGGCCGTTCGGGTCGCGCACGGCGTGCGCCAGCTGGTGCTCGATGATGTCTGGGCGGAACCCGAGCACCTCATCCAGCAGCGTGCGCGCGGTTGCCCGGAAGCCGTGACCCGTCACAGTGTCCTTGTCGAACCCCATGGCGCGCAGGGCAGCCAGCACCGCCACCTCCGACATCGGCCGATCCTTCTTGCCCCGAGCGGGAAACACGTACTTTCCCGACTCGGTGTAGGGCTTCAGTTCGCGCAGGATCTCAACCGCCTGGCGCGCCAGCGGCACGATGTGAGGCTGCCGCATCTTCATGCGTGCTGCCGGAATCGACCACAAGCCGGCATCCAGGTCCATCTCAGCCCATTCGGCCTGCCGTAGCTCCCCTGGGCGCACGAACAGCATGGGCGCCAGCTTGAGCGCTGTGCTGACGATGCCGGCGCCACGGTAGGCATGCAGGGCGCGCAGAAGGCCACCCAGCTGGACCGGGTCGACCACTGCGGCATGGTTCCGTTCTGGGGGCGGGACCAGGGCGCCGCGCAGGTCTGCGACGGGGTTCCGCTCGGCCCGGTCGGTCGCCACGGCATAGCGCATGACCTGGCCACAGTTCTGCATGACGCGGTGCGCGGACTCGAACGCCTGGCGCTCCTCCATCTTCCTGGCGATCTTTAGAAAGTCGGAGGCCTTCAGGTCCGCAGCGCGCAGCTTCCCGATCTGGGGGAAGACGTCATTCTCGAACCACGCCTCGACCTTCTTGCTATACGTCGGAACCCAAGGGCGGGCCGTCAGCCACTCCCGGGCAATCGCCTCAAAGGTGGAGGCAGCATCCACGACGGCGGCCGTTGCCGCCGCCTTCTTCTGCTCGCCGGGATCCACGCCACTGCGCAGGAGGCGCCGGGCGTCGTCTCGCGCGTCTCTGGCGTTGGCCAGCGTAACGTCCGGGTACAGGCCCAGCGCCAGCACCTTTTCCTTCCCCCCGAAGCGGTACTTCCAGCGCCAGCTCTTGGCGCCGGCCACGGTGATGTAGAGGTAGAGGCCACCAGCATCGGACAGCTTCTGTGGCTTGTCGGCTGGCTTCGCGCGGCGGATCGCGACGTCGGTCAGGGGCATGGGGGTATCAGCTTTTCGTGGGCGGTGCGATACCCCTAGATATACCCCCACCGTCTCATAGCCTGCAACGGAACGGCATGGACAAGGGTGGAAAACGAAAAAGCCGGAACCCCTTATTTGACGAGGGATTCCGGCTTTTCGTGGACCCTTGCGGACCCGGTATTGGTGGAGGTGGGCGGAATTGAACCGCCGTCCGAAGGCACTCCATCCCCAGCACTACATGCTTAGCTCGCCGTTAAATCTCGTCCCCGAACAGCACGGCGTGCAAAGCGCATCCGGGAACCAGCCTGTTGTGTTCTAGTGCCGGACTGACAGGCAGCCGCCCAGCGCGATTCCATGATAATGACTCTACGCTGCGAGCATGGACACAAGCAGTTTCGAGGCTCCGCCTAAGTCGGCAGAAGGTCACGCACCGCAGTTTTTAGGCTGCGAGAGCGACCGGAGCGTAGTTGTCGTCGTTGGCAACTAGAGTTTTGCAGCTGGATTTACGAGGAAAGCTACCCCCTCGGCATGCGCCAGGCGACTTCACAACCCCCGTCGAAACCAATGCACCCCCGGTTTCTACAGTGCTGCAAGGTACAGGGCCAATTCCGTGTCGCCACGGTCAGGGCCTGCCCAACGTTGGCAATGCTACGGCAAAACAGCTGAACAGTCACCTTGGCAATCCTCAGGAAGTTGTAGTGCGGCTGGCATAGCGGATTGGTAACTTCATTGGCACGAATTTGCGACACACTGGCGACGACCATCCAAGCCAGGACAGACACGGAGACGGTGGGTGACCGATGCAAGCCAACAACGCAGCCTGCGACAGCTGATCGGGCCGGTCGGTGCCGATTATCAGCGGCGCGCGCTGCCCCCCGGCTGGGTCTGGGCGCTGCTGGGGCTGCTGCTCGCAGCCACCTGGCTGACCGAGCTGCCGGCAACGGCGGCGGCGGCGCTGGTGGCCAGCGCGGTGGTGGTGCACTGGGCGCAGCGCGGTCGCATCCATTGGTTGGGGTGGCGGCTGCCGGGCCTGGCGGTGCTGGCGGCCCTGCTGTGGGGGCCGGAGGTGTTGTCGCAGTGGTTCGAGCACGGCCTGGCCGTGGTGCTGATGTCGCTGGCCAGTTTGAGCATCGGCGTGCATGTGTGGCAGTCGAGGCAGGTCGCCAGGCAGCTGCAGGTCGCGGCCGACGCGCTGGACGATGCGCAGTTGCTGGCGCTGCTGCCACCCGATGCGGCGCAGCTGGCACAGCGGTGGCGCGCGGGCGATGAGCGCCACGCGCCGGAACTGGCGGTGGTGATGCACCTGGCGGTGATGCACGCGGCGCTGGTACCGCGGATGCGGAAGCTGGGCGCGCTGGCCGGTTGAGCCGCGTGTAGAGTCGAGCCTGCTCGACTGATTCTTGTCCAAGCCGAGCATGGCCCGGCTCTACAGAAGGCCAAAGCAGTCGAGCAAGCTCGACTCTACAGGGGCATGCGCAACCGCTTACGCGTCGCGGTTGCCGCGACGCATCACGCGCTGCTTCTCGATCGCCCAGTCGCGGTCCTTGGCGGCATCGCGCTTGTCGTGGGTCTGCTTGCCCTTGGCCAGCGCGACTTCGAGCTTGATCTTGTTCTTGCTCCAGTACATCGCGGTGGGCACGATCGTGTAGCCATCGCGCTCGACCTTGCCAACCAGCTTGTCGATCTCGCTCCGGTGCAGCAGCAGCTTGCGCTCGCGCCGGTCGTTGGCCACCACATGGGTCGAGGCCTGGATCAACGGGGTGATCTGCGCGCCGATCAGGAAGATCTCTCCATCCTTGACGTAGGCGTAGGCGTCGACGATGTTGCCGCGGCCGGCACGGATCGATTTCACTTCCCAGCCCTGCAGGGCCAGGCCGGCTTCGAAGCGATCCTCGATGTGGTACTCGTGGCGGGCACGCTTGTTCAGCGCGATGGTCTTGTTGGCCGTCGCGCTCTTTGCTTTATCCTTGCCGCTGTTCTTGCTCATTTCCGTATTGTCTCCGATTCGGGCCCGCCCGGTCGATTGCCGAAACGTCCTGTATTCATGCCTACTATCCGCCGCAGCGCCCTGGTCGAACATTCGGCCGCGCGCATGTTCGACCTGGTCAACGATGTCCAGGCCTATCCGCGCCGTTTCCGCTGGTGTTCGGCCGCCCAGATCCTGGAGCAGGGCGAAGACCGGCTGGTGGCGCGCCTGGACCTGGGCCTGGGCTCGTTCAGCACCTGGTTCCAGACCGAAAACACCCTGCAGCGCCCGCACAGCATCGACATGCAGCTGCGCGATGGCCCGTTCAAGCAACTGCACGGCCGCTGGGAATTCCATGCGCTGGCCGAAGATGCCTGCAAGGTCACCCTGACCCTGGAGTTCGAGCCCAGTTCGCGCCTGCTGGGCCCGGCCCTGGCGATCGGCTTCCAGGGGCTGGCCGATCGGATGGTCAACGATTTCGTCCGCGTCGCCGACGAGGGCTGAGCGATGATCGAGGTCGAGGTGGTGCTGGCCTGGCCGCAGCGGGTGCTGTCGCGCCGGCTGCAGCTGGAAGAGGGCGCGACCGTGGCCGATGCCATTGCCGCCGCCGCGCTGGACGCCACTGCCGGATGCCCGGCAGTGGCGGTGCATGGCGTGCTGGCGCGCCCGCAGCAGGTGCTGCTGGAGGGCGACCGCATCGAGCTGCTACGCCCGTTGCTGGCCGACCCCAAGGACAACCGCCGGCGGCGCGCGCTCGGCGGTTGATGCCCGCGACCCGTCCGTGCGGACGGGCAGGGCGCCTCAGCGGCCCTTCTTCTTCTTGTCCTTCGGCAGGTTGCGGCCGAACTGGCGCACGGTCTGCTGGGCCAGGGCCTTGTCGTTGCCCGGGAAGTAGTCGCCTTCCCAGCGGGTCACGGTGTCGTTGTCGAAGAACACGACGAAATTCTTCACCTCGGTACGGCCCAGGCGGTTCACGCGCTGGCTGGAGGTGTAGTCCCAGCGCTGGGCGTGGAACGGGTCGGGGATGGACGGGGTGCCCAGCAGCGCGGTGACCTGCTGCTTGCTCTGCCCGACCTGCAGCTTGGCCACGGCATCTTCCCGGATCAGGTTGCCCTGATAGATGGGTTGCTTGTAGATGATGCCGCACCCGGTGGTGGACAGGGCGACGGCGGCGACCAACAGGAGATTGCGCATCGGGACTGGCGGTTGGGGAAATCAAACCGATGATACACTCCCGGCGTGCCACCGCGACCCAATCCGAGGCAGCTGGCGCTAAATCGCCAATGAACGGAGACCTATGGAAACCCACGACCTGCGTAAAGTCGGCCTGAAGGTGACCCATCCGCGGATGCGGATCCTGGCGCTGCTCGAGCAGCGCAATGCCCAGCACCACATGACCGCCGAAGACATCTACCGCCAGCTGCTGGAGCATGGTGACGAGATCGGCCTGGCCACGGTCTACCGGGTGCTGACCCAGTTCGAGGCTGCCGGCCTCGTGCTCAAGCACAATTTCGAAGGCGGCCAGGCCGTCTACGAGCTGGACCGCGGCGGCCACCACGACCACATGGTCGACGTGGACAGCGGCAAGATCATCGAGTTTGAAAGCCACGAGATCGAAGAGCTGCAGCGCAAGATCGCGGCCGATCACGGCTACGAGCTGGAAGAGCACTCGCTGGTGCTGTACGTGCGCAAGAAGCGCAAGTAAGCCGTTCCGGCCAGCCGGACGCGACAGAACCCCGGGCTTGCCCGGGGTTTTTCGTTGTTCACAGTAGATCCACGCCATGCGTGGACGGCCCCATCAGCACCTCCAGATCCACCGCCTCGGCCATCGCCTGGTTGCCGGCATCGCCCGGATGCAGGTGGTCGCCGGAGTCGTAGGCGGCGGCCATCCGTGACGGATCGGCCGGGTCGCGCAGGGCCGTGTCCAGATCGATCACCGCGTCGAACGGGCTGCGTGTGCGCAGCCAGGTGTTGAGCTGTTGGCGCAGCGCCTCCTTGCCGGGCTGGTAGTAGTCGTCCAGCGGCGTGCCGGGCAGGGCGCCGGCGAAGGGCGGCAGGGTGGCGCCCAGGATGCGCAGTCCGCGCCGATGGGCCTGTTCGGCCAGCGCCCGATAGCCGTCCTGCAGCTCGGCCAGCGTAGGACGCGCCTGTTGCCGGGCGAAGGCGGTGCCGGGCCAGCTGATGTCGTTGATGCCGATCAGCACGATCACGCTGGCCACGCCGGGCTGATCCAATGCATCGCGCTGCAGGCGGGCCAGAACCGACTCGCCCATGCCGTCACGCAGCAGCCGGCCGCCGGAGATGCCAGCGTTGACCACCGCGACGCCTCGGGGTGCCAGCCGCGCGGCCAGATGGTCGGTCCAGCGCTGGTCCTGGTCGAGGCTGGCGGTGGCGCCGTCAGTGATCGAGTCGCCGATCACCACCACGCTGCGTGCGCCGGGTGCGGCCTCGACTTCAATCCCGGTCAGGAACAGGCGTGCGGTGGTGGGGGTGGCTCGATCCAGGTCGCGCGCCAGGCTCTGGTTGCCGCCGGCGATCCAACTGGTCTGGCGGCCGTCCCAGTGGAAGGTCTGCAGCGGCGTCGGCCCCGGCACGAAAACGCTGACCTGCAGGGCCTGCTGATTGCCGGTGGGCAGTGCCAGCGGATCGCTCAGCCGTTCCTGGCCCGCGCCGATCAGCACGCCGGGCTGGCCGTCGAAGTGGAGCGGCCGTGGTGCCGCGCCCGGTCGTGCGGCCACGCTGGCCGCTCCTATCCGCAGCGGCTGCGTGCCGTAGGCATTGCTCAACCTTACCCGCAGGCGCGGCCCGCCCAGGCTGATGCGCGCGGCCTGGCGGAAGGTCTGGTCGTGCAGCGATGCCGGGATCAGGGCCGGGAACAGGAAGTCTGCGCCCCACACCGGTTGCGGGCTGGCCTGCCAGCTGGCCACCCAGTGCGGGGCAGGGGTTGCGCTGGCGGCGCCGGACAGGGCGAGCAGGGTGCTGGCAGCGAGCTTGCGGAGGCGGTCCATGGAGCGATTCCGGGGAAAGGAGCCGCCATGGTGATTCCGCCCTCATCTGTGAACTAGACTGCGCATGGACAATCATCTGTGAACTGGATTCATCGCCATGGCGCGACCCGACATCAACCGATCCGGCGAACTGGAAGTCTTCGTGCGGGTGATCGAGACCGGTGGCTTTTCCGCGGCCGCCCGCACCCTGGACATGACCCCGTCGGCGGTCAGCAAGCTGGTGGCGCGGCTGGAACAGCGGCTGGGCACCCGCCTGCTGCAGCGGTCCACCCGCCAGCTGCAGCTGACCCCGGAAGGCTGCGCGTTCTACGAGCGCGGCCTGCGCGTGCTGGCCGACCTGGAGGAAGCCGAACGCTGTGCCAGCGCCCACGCCGAGCCGCGCGGGCGGCTGCGGGTCAATTCCAACGTGCCGTTCGGCCAGCACTTCCTGTTGCCGCTGCTGCCGGCGTTCCTCGAGCGCAACCCGCAGGTGGGGGTGGACCTGACGCTCAATGACGAGGTAATCGACCTGCTTGAGCAGCGCACCGACGTGGCGGTGCGCGCCGGCCCGCTGAAGAGTTCCAGCCTGGTGGCGCGGCGATTGGGCGCGACGCGGATGATGATCGTGGCCGCACCGGCCTACGCGCAGCGGCACGGCCTGCCGGCCAGCGTCGAGGAGCTGCAGGCGCACAACCGCCTAGACATCGGCCATGCGCGGGCGATGCAGGGCTGGCCGCTGCTGCAGGATGGTCGTGAGCGCATGCTGCTGCCCAGCGGCAACGCCCGTGCCAGCAATGGCGATGCGCTGCGCCAACTGGTGCTGGGCGGGCTGGGCATGGCGCGGCTGGCCGCGTTCCAGGTGCAGGCCGACATCGCCGCCGGGCGGCTGCTGCCGGTGCTGGAAGAGGCCAATCCCGGTGACCTGGAGGAGGTGCACGCGGTGTTCCTGGGGCAGGGCGGCTACCTGCCGCTGCGAGTGCGCGCGTTCCTCGATTTCCTGGTGGAAAACGTCGATCTGACGCAGCCACGGGGGTAGTGCCGGCCGCTGGCCGGCAACCTCACGATCTTCGCCGACCCGCATCGGGCTGCCGGCCAGCGGCCGGCACTACCGTGTGGAAGCCGAGCATGGGCTCGGCCGGCGTCAGACCTGCAGCAGCTTGCGCGCGGCGGCGCGCGCTTCCTTGCTCACTTCCACGCCGCCGAGCATGCGCGCCAGTTCTTCCTCGCGTGCCTTGCTGTCCAGCTTCTCCACCGCACTCTGGGTCATGCCTTCCACCGGCGCCTTGCTCACCCGGTAATGCGCGTGGCCCTTGGAGGCGACCTGCGGCAGGTGGGTCACGCACAACACCTGGCGCTTCTCGCCCAGCGCGCGCAGCTTCTGGCCGACGATGTCGGCCACCGCGCCGCCGATGCCGGAGTCGACTTCGTCGAATACCATGGTCGGCACCGCATCCAGGTCCAGCGCCGCCACTTCGATGGCCAGCGAGATGCGCGACAGTTCACCGCCCGAGGCGACCTTGCGCAGGGCGCGCGGCGGCTGGCCGGCATTGGCCGCGACCAGGAACTCCACGCGCTCGGCACCCTGCGGATCGGGCTTGCCGTTGTCCTGCGGCTCCAGTTCGATCAGGAACTGGCCGCCGCCCATGCCCAGCTCGGCGATGATGCCGGTGGTGGTGGCCGACAGTTCGGCGGCGGCACCGCGACGGCTGGCGGTCAGTACTTCGGCCTGTACGCGCCAGGCGGCGGCGGCCTTGTCGATCTCGCCGGCCAGGCGCTGCAGGCGCTCGTCGGCGCCGCGCAACTGTTCCACTTCGGCATGCATGCGTTCGCGCTGCGCGCCCAGCTCGTCCATCGGCACGCGATGCTTGCGCGCCAGGTCGTGCAGGCGGCCGAGGCGCCGCTCGTTCTCTTCGAACTGCTCGGGGTCGGCGTCGAGGTCGTCATGCACGCGGTCCAGCAGCGAAAGGGCTTCGTGCAGCTGGATCGAGGCATTCTCGATCAGGCCGTCCACCTCGCCCAGGCGCGGGTCATGTTCGATCAGGCGCGACAGCTCGTGGCGCACCTGCTGCAGCAGGTCCAGCGCGGAACTGCCGTCGTCGCCGTTGAGCTGGTTGCTGGCTGCCTGGCAGGCGGTCAGCAGGGCGCTGGCATGGGCCTGGCGGCGGTGGCTGGCGCCGAGCGCGGCGATCGACTCCGGTTCCAGGTCCTCGCGGTCCAGTTCGCGCAGCTGGTGCTCCAGGAAGCCGATCCGGTCACTCACGTCGCCCTGTTGCGACAGCGCCAGTGATTCGTCGACCAGTGCCTGCCACGCGGCGGCGGCGCGGCGCACCTGGCGGCGCGCGTCCTCGTTGCGGGCGTAGGCATCGAGCAGGGCCAGCTGCGACGGACGGGTCAGCAACGCCTGTTGTTCATGCTGGCCATGGATCTCCACCAGCAGCGCGGCCAGGTCGGCCAGCTGTGCGAGGGTGACCGGACGGCCATTGATCCAGGACCGCGAGCCGCCGTCGGCGCGGATCACGCGGCGCAGCTGGCACTGATCTTCATCGTCCAGCTCGTTGTCGGCCAGCCACTGGCGCGCGGCCTGCAGCTGGTCCAGCGCGAACTCGGCGGAAAGCTCGGCGCGGGCCGCGCCATGGCGGACCACGCCGCTGTCGGCGCGCAGGCCGGACAGGAAGCCCAGCGCGTCGACCATCAGCGACTTGCCGGCGCCGGTCTCGCCTGAAACCACGGTCATGCCGGGCCCGAACTCCAGTTCGGTGGCGCGGACGACGGCGAAATCCTTGATCGAAAGATGTCTGAGCATGGGTAAGAGGTATCAGCAGCCGCGCAACGCTAGCACGCGGGCGAGGGAGGTCCAATGACTTGCCAAGGGGATGCGCCGCCATTATCTAGTGTCCGTGTCTCACAGGTTGATTCCATGCACGGTTCTCCCGACCAGCTTGCCCCGCGTGCGCGCCATCTGCTGCGCACGCTGATCGCGCGTTATATCCAGGACGGCGAGCCGGTCGGCTCGCAGACGCTGGCGCGTGTGGCCGGCCTGGAGGTCAGCCCGGCCACCATCCGCAACATCCTCGGTGACCTGGAGGACCTGGGGCTGCTGGCCTCGCCGCATACCTCGGCCGGGCGCATTCCGACCGCGCATGGCTACCGGGTGTTCGTCGACAGCCTGTTGCAGATGCAGCCGCCGGGGGAGGGCGAACTGGCCCGCCTGCGCCAGGAGCTGGCCGGCGGCGGCAGCACCCAGGCCCTGCTGGGCAGCGCCTCGGAGCTGCTGTCGGCGATGAGCCACTTCGTCGGCGTGGTCAGCGCGCCACGGCGCGAGCAGTTCGCCTTCCGCCAGATCGATTTCGTGGCGCTGGACGGGCGCCGGGTGCTGGCGATCCTGGTGTTCGCCGACAACGAGGTACAAAACCGGGTCATCGAGACCCGCCAGGAGTTCGCGCCGGGGCAGCTGGAGCAGGTCGCCAACTACCTCAACGCCCATTTCGCCGGGCTGCCGATGGCCGAGATCCGCACCCGCCTGCTGCTGGAGCTGCGCGACGCCCGTTCCGAACTGGAGCAGCTGCTGGCGCACAGCATCGAGCTGGCTGAGCAGGCCCTGCAGCCAGCGGCCGACGACATGCTGGTGGCCGGCCAGACCCGGCTGATGGGCGTGCAGGACCTGTCCGACCTGGAGCGCCTGCGCGAGCTGTTCGAGCTGTTCTCCAGCAAGCGCGAGATCCTGCAGCTGCTGGAGCGGACCATCCAGGCCCCGGGCGTGCGCATCTTCATCGGCGAGGAAACCGGAATGATGCCGCTGCAGGGCGTTTCGCTGGTCACGGCCCCCTATACCGCCAACGGCCAGGTGCTGGGCGTGCTGGGCGTGATCGGGCCCAAGCGCATGGCCTATGACCGCATGATCCCGCTGGTCCAGGCCACCGCTGATGTGCTGGGCGCGGCCTTTTCGCCGGCCGGTCGCACGCCGGGGACATCCGACGCTTGAAACGCAGCATCCCGCCCACACTAGGGTGGGTGGAGGCGGAGATTGACCGCCAGGGACCCAGACATGAACCACGAACATCCAGATATCGAATCCCAGCAGACCGCCGCCGATGCGGCCGCCACCGCCGGCGTCAACGACGAACTGGAGCGCCTGCGCGCCGAAGTTGAACAGGTCAGGGCCGATGCGCTGCGTGAGCGCGCCGACCTGGAGAACCAGCGCAAGCGCGTCGCCCGTGACATCGAGCAGGCCCGCAAGTTCGCCAACGAGAAGCTGCTGGGCGAGCTGCTGCCGGTATTCGACAGCCTGGATGCCGGCCTCAAGGCCACCGGCGATGATCCGCACCCGCTGCGCGAGGGCCTGGAGCTGACCTACAAGCAGCTGCTGAAGGTCGCCGCCGACAACGGCCTGGTCCTGCTGGACCCGACCGGCCAGCCGTTCAACCCGGAACACCACCAGGCCATCAGCCAGGTTCCGACCCCGGGCGCCGCCCCCGGCACCGTGGTGACCGTGTTCCAGAAGGGCTACCTGCTCAACGAGCGCCTGCTGCGGCCGGCGCTGGTGGTGGTGGCCGCCGACTGACGGCAGCGCCGGGCCTTGCCCGGCAACGTTTTCCAGGCGCTGAACACAGCGTTCGGGAGATGGCTTGAATGTTCCACGAGCCTCCCCCACATCGTATTCATCCACCGGCCGAACGGCCGGACTGACCCCAACAAGCATCCTCAGGAGTCTCCCCCATGGGCAAGATCATTGGTATCGACCTCGGCACCACCAACTCGTGCGTGGCGATCATGGACGGCGGCAAGGCCCGCGTCATCGAGAATTCGGAAGGCGATCGCACCACCCCGTCGATCGTCGCCTACACCAAGGACGGCGAAGTCCTGGTCGGCGCCTCGGCCAAGCGCCAGGCCGTGACCAACCCGAAGAACACCTTCTACGCGGTGAAGCGCCTGATCGGCCGCAAGTTCACCGACGCCGAAGTGCAGAAGGACATCGCGCACGTCCCGTACGGCATCCTGGCCCATGACAATGGCGACGCCTGGGTGTCGACCAGCGACGGCAAGAAGATGGCGCCGCAGGAAATCTCGGCCAAGGTGCTGGAAAAGATGAAGAAGACCGCCGAGGACTTCCTCGGTGAGAAGGTCACCGAAGCGGTCATCACCGTGCCGGCCTACTTCAACGACAGCCAGCGCCAGGCGACCAAGGACGCCGGCCGCATCGCCGGCCTGGACGTCAAGCGCATCATCAACGAGCCGACTGCGGCCGCGCTGGCCTATGGCCTGGACAAGGGCGACAACAAGGATCGCAAGATCGTGGTGTACGACCTGGGCGGCGGTACCTTCGACGTCTCGGTGATCGAGATCGCCAACGTCGACGGTGAGAAGCAGTTCGAAGTGCTGGCCACCAACGGCGACACCTTCCTGGGCGGCGAAGATTTCGACAACCGCGTCATCGAGTACCTGGTTGAAGAGTTCAACAAGGACCAGGGCATCGACCTGCGCAAGGACCCGCTGGCCCTGCAGCGCCTGAAGGACGCCGCCGAGCGTGCCAAGATCGAGCTGTCCAGCGCCCAGCAGACCGAAGTGAACCTGCCGTACGTCACCGCCGACGCCTCGGGCCCGAAGCACCTGAACATCAAGCTGACCCGCGCCAAGCTGGAAGCGCTGGTGGAAGACCTGATCAAGAAGTCGATCGAGCCGTGCCGCGTCGCCCTGAACGATGCCGGCCTGCGTTCGAGCGACATCAGCGAAGTGATCCTGGTCGGTGGCCAGACCCGCATGCCGAAGGTGCAGCAGGCGGTGACCGAGTTCTTCGGCAAGGAACCGCGCAAGGACGTCAACCCGGACGAAGCCGTGGCACTGGGTGCGGCGATCCAGGGCGGCGTGCTCGGCGGCGACGTCAAGGACGTGCTGCTGCTGGACGTGACCCCGCTGTCGCTGGGCATCGAGACCATGGGCGGCGTGTTCACCAAGATCATCGAGAAGAACACCACCATCCCGACCAAGGCCTCGCAGGTGTTCTCCACCGCCGAGGACAACCAGTCGGCCGTGACCGTGCACGTGCTGCAGGGTGAGCGCGAACAGGCCCGCTTCAACAAGTCGCTGGCCAAGTTCGACCTGTCCGGCATCGAGCCGGCCCCGCGCGGCCTGCCGCAGGTGGAAGTGTCCTTCGACATCGACGCCAACGGCATCCTGCACGTGTCGGCCAAGGACAAGAAGACCAACAAGGAACAGAAGGTCGAGATCAAGGCCGGTTCGGGCCTGTCCGAGGAAGAGATCGCACGCATGGTCGCCGACGCGGAAGCCAACCGCGAGGAAGACAAGAAGTTCCAGGAGCTGGTGCAGGCCCGCAACCAGGCCGATGCCCTGATCCACGGCACCCGCAGCGCGATCACCGAGCACGGCAGCAAGGTCGGCGGCGAAGTGATCGGCAAGGTCGAGGCGGCCCTGGCCGACCTGGAAACCGCGATGAAGGGTGACGACAAGGCGCAGATCGAAGCCAAGTCGAAGGTGCTGGAAGAAGCCGGCCAGTCGCTGTTCGCCGCGGCTTCGGCCGACCAGGGCGGTGCCGCCCCGGGTGCCGACGCCGGCAACGCTGGCAAGGGCAACGACGATGTGGTCGATGCCGAGTTCACCGAAGTCAAGGACGACAAGAAGTCCTGATCCGGACCGACGCGGGACGCTGCCTGGCAGCGTCCCGTTGTCGCATCAGGGTCCTGGCCGCCACCGGCGTGTCGGGGCGCCCGACGCAAGAGCGGACCTGGTTCCGCTCTTCCGCTTTGACGAATCCCGACTTTCCGGAACCAGATTCACGATATGAGCAAGCGCGATTACTACGAAGTGCTGGGCGTTGCCCGCACCGCCACCGACGACGAGCTGAAGAAGGCCTATCGTCGCTGCGCGATGAAGTTCCACCCGGACCGCAACCCGGGTGATGCGGCGGCCGAAGCCTCCTTCAAGGAGTGCAAGGAAGCCTACGAAGTGCTGTCCGACGGCAACAAGCGCCGCATGTACGACAGCCACGGCCACGCTGCGTTCGAGCACGGCATGGGCGGTGGTGGCGGTCCGGGTGGCCCGGACATGAACGATATCTTCGGCGATATCTTCGGCAACATCTTTGGTGGTGCAGGCGGTGGCCCGCGCCAGGCCCGTCGCGGTGCCGACATCGGCTACGTGATGGAGCTGGACCTGGAAGAAGCGGTGCGTGGCGTTGAGCGCCGCATCGAGATTCCGACCCTGGCCGAATGCGGCGACTGCGATGGCAGTGGCTCCGAAGACGGCAAGGTCGAGACCTGCAATGTGTGCCATGGCCGCGGCCAGGTGCGCATCCAGCGCGGCATCTTCGCCATGCAGCAGGCCTGCCACAACTGCGGCGGCCGCGGCCAGATCATCGCCAAGCCCTGCAAGACATGCCACGGCAACGGCCGTGTCGAGGAAGACAAGGTGCTGTCGGTGAAGGTGCCGGCCGGCGTCGATACCGGCGACCGCATCCGCCTGCAGGGCGAGGGCGAGGCCGGTCCGGCCGGTACCCCGCCAGGTGACCTGTACGTGGAAGTGCGCGTGCGCGAGCACGCCATCTTCCAGCGCGATGGCGACGACCTGCACTGCGAAGTGCCGATCCGCATCTCGCAGGCCGCATTGGGCGACACCGTGCGCGTGGCCACCCTGGGGGGCGAGGCGGAGATCCGCATCCCGGCCGAGACCCAGACCGGCAAGCTGTTCCGTCTGCGCGGCAAGGGCGTGCGTTCGGTGCGCAGCCGCAGCGAGGGCGATCTGTACTGCCGCGTGGTGGTGGAGACCCCGGTCAACCTCACCAACGAACAGCGCAAGCTGCTGGAGCAGTTCGAAGCCACCTTCGTCGGCGAGGAAGCACGCAAGCACTCGCCGAAGTCGGCCACCTTCATGGATGGCGTGAAGGGCTTCTGGGACCGCATGACGTCCTGAGTTTTTCAACGGAAGCGTTGAACGAAAGCGCCGGGCCAAGCCCGGCGTTTTCGTATGCGGTCAACGGAAAAACGCCGCTGGCGTCTGCCCCAGCTGCCGCTTGAACATGCTGGTGAACGCGCTCGGGCTGTCGTAGCCCATCGCCAGCGCCACATCGATGACCTTGTCGCCGACCGCCAGTCGCTCCAGGGCGGCCAGAAGCCGCGCCTGCTGCCGCCATTGCCCGAAGGTCATGCCCAGTTCGCTGGCAAAATGGCGCTGGATGGTCTTCACGTCCACCTCCAGTGCCTGCGCCCAGTCCTGCAGCGTGGCGTCATCGCCAAGGTGCTTCTGGATGTGCTGGCAGATCCGCTGCAGGCGCGGGTCGGTCGCGGCAGGCAGATGTAGTGGCAGGACGTCCATGCGATGCAGTTCGTCCAGCAGCAGGCGCACTACGCGGCCATCGCGGCTGTCTTCGATGTGCTCGCCCTTGATCAGCGTGGCAGCCTGCAGCAGCTCGCGCAGCAGGGGTGCCACCTGTACCGCGAACGGTTCGGCCGGCAACTGCGGCGCGAACAACGGGTCGATGTACAGGCTGCGCATGTGCACGGCGGCGATGCAGTCGACCGCGTGCACCATGCCGGCCGGCATCCAGATCGCACGGGTCGAGGGCACCACCCAGCGGCCCACTTCCGAGCGCACCACCATCAGCCCCGAGATGGCGTAGACCAGCTGGTGGCGCAGATGCTTGTGGCCTGCGATGTGGCTACCGGCCGGGTAGTGGGTGACCCGATAGGTGACCGGGCGATGCTGGGGGACGTCGCGCCAGGGCGCCGCCGGATCGACGTCGCTGGCAATGTCCTTTTTGCGATAGGCCATGACCCGAACGCGGCAGAAGGGAGGGGAGGGCAACCGTAGCATGCGTGGCTCGCCCCCAACCTGACTGCGTCCATGTCCGCCCTGGCTTCTCCCGCAACGACCCCACGCCCGGTGGCTCCCGGTGTGCTGGCTGCCATTTCCACCTCGCATGTCGTCAACGACATGATGCAGTCGCTGATCCTGGCCATCTATCCGGTGATCAAGGGCGGCTTCAATCTCAGCTTCACCCAGATCGGCCTGATCACGCTGACCTACCAGCTCACCGCCTCGATCTTCCAGCCGTTGGTCGGCATGGCCACCGACCGGCGCCCGGCGCCGTACTCGCTGCCGATCGGCATGGCCTCGACCCTGTGCGGCATGCTGCTGCTCGGCTTCGCGTCGAGCTACGCCGTGGTGCTGCTGGCCGCCGCGATGGTCGGCATCGGTTCGGCGATCTTCCACCCCGAGGCCTCGCGCATCGCGCGGCTGGCCTCGGGCGGCCGTCATGGCTTCGCGCAGTCGGTGTTCCAGGTCGGCGGCAATTTCGGTACCGCGCTCGGCCCGCTGATCGCCGCTGCGGTGATCGTGCCGTATGGCCAGCACGCCGCCTCGTGGTTCGCCGGTGCCGCCCTGATCGGCATCGCGCTGCTGACCTATGTCGGCCGCTGGTATGCGCTGCACCTGGGCACACCGCGTCCGGCCAGCACCGCATCGATGGCGCCGCGGCATCCGCCGCGCACCGCGGCCAAGGTGCTGGCGATCCTGCTGGTGCTGATCTTCAGCAAGTACTTCTACATGGCCAGCATCGGCAGCTACTTCACCTTCTACCTGATCCACCACTTCGGCGTTCCGGTGGCACAGGCGCAGCTGCACCTGTTCGCGTTCCTGGTGGCCTCTGCCGCCGGTGGTTTCCTCGGCGGCCCGCTGGGTGACCGCATCGGTCGCAAGCCGATCATCTGGACGTCGATCCTGGGTGTGGCGCCGTTCGCGCTGATGTTGCCGCATGCGGATCTGTTCTGGACGACGGTGCTGGCAGTGCTGATCGGCTTCGTGCTGTCCTCGGCGTTCTCGGCGATCGTGGTCTACGCGCAGGAGATGATGCCGCATCGCATCGGCATGGTGTCGGGCCTGTTCTTCGGCTTCGCGTTCGGCATGGGCGGATTGGGCGCGGCCGTGCTCGGCCTGCTGGCGGACAAGACCAGCATCGAGTACGTCTACCAGCTGACCGCGTTCCTGCCGCTGCTCGGCATCGTGGCGGCCTGGCTGCCGCCGTCGCGGCCTGCGCGCTGAGGGGTTCTGGTTTGCAGGGCTTGCAGTCCTGCACCTGCGGTAGTGCCGGCCGCTGGCCGGCAACCTCAACAGCAAGAGCTGGCTTTCCGTGGGTTGGCGGGGTGGGTCCGGTTGCAGGGGACGCCGTGAACCCATCCATGGGCGCTTGGCCGCGGCATCCATGCCGCGGACACCCCTGCAACCGGACCCACCCCGCCTTCGACAGTTTTCCGCGATCTGTCAGAGCGGCGTTTTGCTCTGGTAGGTGTCGACCTTGGTCGACACGGATGAATTCATTCGATGTCTCACAGATGTGTCGACCAAGGTCGACACCTACCAACAGCACACGGAATCTGTCAGATGTGGGGCGGTGTCGGAGTGCGGGGTGTCCGCGGCATGGATGCCGCGGCCAAGCCCCCATGGGTGAGGGCGCTTTGCTTGCGAAGCACTGCTTCGCAAGCGCCCGAACGCACAGCCGCCAGCGGTTGGGCCGGACCGCGGAGCGGGGTTCACGGCGTCCCCGCACTCCGACACCGCCCCGCCATCCCACGGGATGCCCGCTTTTGACGTTGACGTTGACCTGGCTTGCAAGCAGGTGCAGGGCTGCAAGCCCTGCCGAACCCTCCACCGGGCGTAGAATGCTGGCATGAGCGAATCCCTTGACAACCACCTGGTCCACGGCCGCCGCCAGCGGCCCGACGGCCCGTCGCCGATCGATGTCATTTCGGTCCAGTCGCAACTTGTCTACGGCCACGCCGGCAACAGCGCCGCCGTTCCGCCGATGCGCGCGCTCGGCGTTCGCGTGGCGGAAATCCCGACCGTGCTGCTCAGCAACGCGCCGTTCTACGACACCACCCGCGGCCGCGTGCTGCCCGCCGACTGGTTCGCCGACCTGCTGCTCGGTACCTACGAACGCGGCCTGCCGCAGCGGGCCAGGATGCTGGTGTCCGGTTACTTCGGCAGTACCGCCAACGGTGCCGCGTTCGCCGACTGGCTGGACGAGATCCTGCCGGCCTGCCCGCAGCTGCGCTACTGCCTGGACCCGGTGATCGGTGATACCCATACCGGGCCCTATGTCGAGCCTGGCCTGGAAGCAATCTTCGCCGAGCGCCTGCTGCCGCATGCCTGGCTGGTCACGCCGAATGCATTCGAACTCAATCGGCTCACCGGCATGCCCGCACTGGCCGAAGCCGATGCCATCGCTGCCGCCCGTACGTTGCTCGACCGTGGTCCGCAGTGGGTGATCGCGCATAGCGTCGGTGGAAACCCCGGCGAGCTGGTGACCCTGGCGGTGGGACGCGAGGAAACCTGGCGCTGGACCTCGCCGTTGCTGCCGGTGGATGTGGCCGGCACCGGCGATGTGCTGATGTCACTGGTGGTGTCGTTCCTGCTGCGCGGCGAATCGATGCAGCAGGCGATCTCGCGCGCCATTGCCGGTACCCATGCAGCGCTGGAGGCGACCCTGGACAACGGCTTCGAAGAGTTCGACGTGATCGCCGCGGCGCCTGCTGCGCTGGCCGAAGGTACGCGCTTCCGCGCCGAACGCGTGGCATGAGCGATCTGCACGAACGCACGCCGCGCACGGTCGGCATTGTCGGGAGCGCCGGCGCCTACGGGCGCTGGTTGAGCCGCTTCTTCCAGCAGCACATGCAGCTGCAGGTGATCGGCCATGATCCCGCGGACCCGGCGTCGCACACGCCGGAGCAGCTGTTGGCGCAGGCTGACGTGCTGGTGTTCTCGGCACCGATCCGGCACACGCCTGCGCTGATTGCCCAGTACGTGCAGCAGTCGGCGGGGCGCGAGCAGGACCGCCTGTGGCTGGACGTGACGTCGGTGAAGGAAGCGCCGGTGCAGGCGATGCTGGCCTCGCAGGCTGAAGTGGTCGGCCTGCATCCGATGACCGCGCCGCCCAAGGCACCGACGCTGAAAGGCCGGGTGATGGTGGTCTGCGAATCGCGGCTGCAGCACTGGCAGCCGTGGGTCGACGCGTTGTGCGCGGCGCTGCAGGCCGAGTGCGTGCGTGCCACCCCGCAGCACCATGACCAGATGATGGCGCTGGTGCAGGCGATGGTGCATGCCAGCCACCTGGCCCAGGCTGGCGTGCTGCGCCAGTACCAGCCGCAGCTGGGCGATCTGGCCGCGATGATGCCGTATCGTTCGGCGTCGTTCGAGCTGGATACCGCGATCATTTCGCGCATCCTGTCGTTGAATCCGGCCATCTACGAAGACATCCAGTTCGGCAACCCGTACGTGGCGCCGATGCTGGAGCGGCTGATCGGCCAGTTGCAGTCCCTGCAGGCACAGGTCGGGCAGGGCGACGACGGCGCACGCGGCGCATTCCGTGAGCAGCTGTTGTCGGCCAACCGCAGCGCCTTCGGCGAGCAGGCACTGGCTGACGGCAACTACACCTTCGAGCGGGTGGGCTACCTGTTGGCTGACCTGACCGAGCGCAATGCGCTGTCGGTGCATCTACCAGAAGACCGGCCCGGTTCGCTGCGTGAGCTGCTGAATGTGTTCGAGCAGCACCGCATCAGCCTGGCCTCGATCCACTCCTCGCGCACGCCAAGCGGCGAAGTGCATTTCCGTATCGGGTTCGTGGCGGGTAGCGACCCGGCAGCGATCGCAGCGGCGGCGGCCAAGGTGGACGCCAGCGGCATCGGCCGGGTGCTCGGCTGAATTCATCCACAGGCAGTGTGGATGATTTCTGCGCAAACATGTGGATAACCGCGCGCAGGCCTTGGCAGCCAAGGCTGTCAAGACGGTTGGCGATAAATTGATCACGCTATTGATAGCGTCGAGCCATGCTCGACTGCCTTGGCAAAAAGCGTCTCGACCAAGGTCGACACCTACCAGCGCGGGGCGATGCGGAATCCCCAGCGCGGGGCGATGCGGAATCCGGTGGCGCCGGGCCATGCCCGGCAAACCTCAGATCGTCAGCCGCAGCTCGCCGCCGCTGGTGGTGAACTCGCGGCCGTTGCGCACCAGCTGGCGGCCATCATCCAGCTCGTAGCGCGGCGTGGCCTCGGAGTGGTGCCCGCTGCCATTCGCCTCGGGCTTGAACTCGATGATGATGTGGCTTTCGCCATTGCTGTCGACGGCGGGAAACTGACGGAACGACATCGTGCACCTCCTTCTACGGACTGCGAACGCTGCTTTTGGTCGCCAGCTTGGTCCGGCCGATGTTAGGCGACCGTCATCAATCGATGAACTGCAGCCTAGCCAGTTCAGCGTACAGACCGCCTTCGGCCAGCAACTGTGCGTGCGTGCCCTCGGCCACGATACGGCCCTGGTCCATCACCACGATGCGGTCGGCCTTGAGCACGGTGGCCAGGCGGTGGGCAATCACCAGCGTCGTGCGGCCGGCCATCAACCGCTCCAGCGCCTGCTGCACGCTGTACTCGCTCTGCGCGTCCAGCGCGCTGGTGGCTTCGTCCAGCAGCAGGATCGGTGCGTCCTTCAGCAGCGCACGGGCAATCGCCACGCGCTGCTGCTGGCCGCCGGAGAGGCGGGCGCCGCGCTCACCCAGTTCACTGTCGTAGCCCTGCGGCAACGCACGCAGGAAGCCATCGGCCTCGGCCGCGCGTGCGGCCTGCTCGACCTCGTCGTCGCTGGCCTGCAGACGGCCATAGCGGATGTTCTCGCGCGCACTGGCCGCGAACAACGTCGGCTGCTGCGGTACCAGTGCCAGCTGCGCGCGCAGTTCGGCAGGGTCGGCCTGGCGCACGTCGACGCCATCCACGCAGATGCGGCCGCTGGCCGGATCGTGGAAACGCAGCAGCATCGACAGCACCGTGCTCTTGCCGGCGCCGGACGGGCCGACCAGGGCGACGGTCTCGCCGGGCCGCACGTGCAGGGTGAAATGATCCAGCGCGGCCTGGTCCGGCCGCTGCGGGTAATGGAACACCACATCGTCGAACTGGATTTCGCCACGCAGCGGCTGCGGCAGTGCGTGCGGCTGTGCCGGCGCACGGATCTCGATGTCTTCCTGCAGCAGTTCACCGATGCGGCCCATGCCACCGGCCGCCCGCTGCAGCTCGTTCCAGACTTCGGCCAGCGCGCCGACCGAGCCGCCGCCGATCAGCGCATACAGCACGAACTGGCCGAGGGTGCCGGCGCTCAGGCGCCCCTCGATCACGTCGTGTGCACCCAGCCAGAGCACTCCCACGATGGCGCCGAACACCAGCAGGATGGCGCTGGCGGTGACCAGCGACTGCGCACCGATGCGGCGGCGCGCGGCCTTGATCGCGTCGCCAAGCGCGTGGTCGAAGCGGCCGCGTTCGTATGGCTCACGGGCATGGGCCTGCACCGTACGCACCGCACCGAGGGTCTCGCTGGCCAGGCTGTTGGCATCGGCGATGCGGTCCTGGCTGTTGCGCGCGACGGTGCGCAGCTTGCGCGCGCCGATGATGATCGGCAGCACCGCCAGCGGGATGCCGAGCAGCGACCATGCGGCCAGCCTCGGGCTGGTGACGAACAGCATCGCCAGGCTGCCGACCACGGTCACGCTGCTGCGCAGGGCGACCGACATCGTCGAACCGACCACGCTGCGCAGCAGTTCGGTGTCGGCGGTCAGCCGCGAGACCAGCTCACCGCTGCGGCTGCGATCGTGGAAGCCGGCGCCCAGCTGGATCAGGTGCGCGTACAGCTGGCTGCGCAGGTCGGCGACGACCTTTTCGCCCAGCAGCGACACGAAGTAGAAGCGCGCGGCGGTGCCCAGCGCCATCACCACCGCCACCAGCATCAGCAGGGCGAAGGCACGGTTGATCTGGCCGCCGCTGCTGAAGCCGTGGTCGATCATCTGCTTCACGGCCGGTGGCAGGCTCAGCGTGGCTGCCGAGGACACAGCCAGGGCGAGCAGCCAGGCCGTGAACAGGCCACTGTGGCGGCGCACGAACGGCCATAGCGTGCGCAGGCTGCCAAGGCGGCGCAGCGGCGGGGTCGAAGCGGGGGCGTCGTCCTTGTCAGTCATCCTGGTCGTCGTCTTCTATGCGGATACGATCACGGGTGGCGTCGCGCAGGCGGATTTTCAATGCGTCGACCTGATCGGCAGGCAATTCGATCCGCAGGCACACGCCATTGGCATCGAACTGTTCATCACGCTTCCCGGCACCAAAGGCGGGCAGGGTGGCATGCAGGCTGCCCAGGTCCTCGAAGCCGGCCAGCAGCTGCAGGCGGGCCATGGTGACCAGCGGCAGGCGTGGCGCGGTGCGCAGGCACTCGGCGGCGGCACCGCCGTAGGCGCGGACCAGGCCGCCGGCACCGAGCTTGATGCCGCCGAACCAGCGCGTCACCACCACCATCACCCGGTCGAAACCCTGGCCATCGATGGCGGCCAGGATCGGCCGCCCGGCGGTGCCTGCGGGCTCGCCATCGTCGCTGGAGCGGTAGTCCTGCCCATGGCGGTAAGCCCAGCAGTTGTGCGTGGCATCGGCCACTGCAACCTGCTGCAGGAACGCCATCGCCGCCGCGGCGCCATCAATCGGCGTGGCATGGGCAATGAAGCGGCTGTGTTTGACTTCCAGCGTGTGACTGACCGGCTGGGCGAGGGTATCGGGCATCTCCACCATTCTACGGTGTTGCGCCCGACCTCCGTGGGTCTCAGTCGTCCAGCAACGGGCGAAGGTCGCGCGGCAGGCGCGATTCCGGATACTGCTCGATGTAGCGTTCCAGGCTGGCGCGGGCAAGGTCGCGCTGGCCCGCATCGCGGCGGTCACGGATTTTTTCCAGCCACTGCCGGCGTGGCAGGCGCGCGTCGGCGCCGACTTCTGCCTGCACCGCATCGGCACTCAGGCTGGCATCGCTGCTGCGGCGCATGACGCCCGCCGCGGAACGGCTGGCGGCCTCGCGCTTCATCGAGGTGATCTGTACCCGATCCAGTGCCTGCGCCGGCTCGGCGTTGGCTGCGGCGTTGTCCATGGCCGCTTCGGCCGTGCGTGCCTTGAGCGCCGCTGCCGGAGCGGGCGCGAATGCCGGAGCAGGTGCCGAGTAGGCTGCCGGGGCCGGTGGCGCAGGCGGAGCCGCTGCTGGTGCGGCTGACGGTGTGGCAAAAGGCGCATCGGCGGCGGCCTCTGCCGCCCTTGAACGCGCGGCGCGTGCCGGTGCGTCCACGGGTGCAGGCTTGGGTGCTGCCGCCACTGCGGGTGCACGCGCGGCGGAAGCCGGTGCGGGCGTGGGGGCGGCCATCGGAGTTGCCATCGGAGCAGCCTCAGGCGTTGCCGGCGGTGCAGCCGGTTCTGCGGCTGCGATCTCGGCAGCAGCAGGCGCGGCAGCGACGGCTGCTTCACCTGCCGGGACCGGTGGTGGTTCCGGGCGCAGCTGCCAGGCGATGCCGATGGCGAACACCATCGAGGCGGCGATACCGAACACGGCCGGCCAGCGCGAGCGTGAGCGCCGTGCGCGGGGTGCTTCCGGGGAGGCGGCGGTTGCGGCGGCCGGTGCGTCCACGGCGGCGCGCGCCGCGGCCAGGATGGCGGCGTCGAGCGCGGCCGGCGGCGCCTGTTCGGCGCGACGGCCGAGCAGGCGGGCCAGCTCGCGTTCTTCCGGCGTCAGCGGTTCGTCTCGGTTCATGCGTTCAATCCCGCACGCAGCTTGTCCATCGCATAGCGCAGCCGCGATTTCACTGTTTCCCGGCCTACGCCGGTGATCTGGCCGATCTCCTCCAGGCTCAGTTCCTGATCCAGCCGCAGCTGCAGCACTTCGCGCTGCTCGGGCGGCAGTTGTTCCATCGCCAGCTGGATGCGGCGACGTTGTTCGAATTCGGAAAGCTCGGCTTCCGGGGTCTGCCCATCCTCGATCGCGGCCAGGCGCAGGTCGGCGTCGGCTGGTGCGGAGGGACGATGGCGGGCGGCACGCCAGTGATCGTTCAAGCGGTTATGGGCGATGCGGAACAGCCAGGTGCTGAATGCCGCCTCGGGCTGCCAGCCGGCGCGGGCGCTGATCACCCGCTGCCAGACGTCCTGGAAGATCTCCTCGGCCAGCGCACTGTCGCGCAGTTGCCGCAGCAGGAACCCGAACAGCCGCTTGCGATGGCGCGCATACAGGCTTTCGAACGCGCGCAGGTCACCACCGGCCCAGGCCAGCATCAAGGCTTCATCGGTTGGCAATGCGCTGGCTTCCACGGCGTACAGGGTAAGGCCTGCAGGCGATGGCGCATAGCCGGTGGCGAGGGCGGGCAGGGCAGGGTTCATGGCGCGCAAGGGGCTACGGACAGCAGGAAAAACGTACGGGCGCACGATTCGGGGTTTGCGGGCTTCCATTGCCCCCCGGGTGGCGCGCTATGCTCGACGGCTCAGGGGAGGCGACGCACAGACGGCGCCAAGAGATTGTCATTTGTCCACGTATGCTGAACCGGCGGAAGAGCCACCACACGAGGTCGTGCTGAGCACGGCGCTGGTGCGCGCGCTGCATGCGCTGTTGCCGGAATCGGCGGTGGTCCGTGTGGGCTGGGATGACCCGCAGCTGGGCTGTGGCCAGGGCGGATGGCCCTTGCTGGCGGTGACGGGGTGCGCCTCCGGGGAACCCGGCATCGGCGATGGCCAGCACGGCTGGGAGTACGACGGTGCGCGGCTGCTGCTGTCGGTGGCCGGCGCGGCGCCCTCGTCCGCGTGGTGGGGGCTGGCCCGGCAGGCGATGGAACTGGCCCTGCAGCGTGGCCGCCAGGCCGGGCAGATCAAGGCGCTGGAAGAGGCCGAGCGCCTGCAGCAGGCGTTGTTCCAGATCGCCGACCTGGCCGGTGCCGACCTTGAGATGGGCGAGATGCTGCGCCACGTGCACGGCGTGCTGGGCACGCTGATGTACGCGGAGAACTGCTACATCGTCGAGTACGACGATGTGCGGGACCAGATCCGCTTCCTGTACTTCGCCGACCAGGTGGATGATTTCGTTGCCGATCCATCGCAGAGCCACGCCGCCAGCGAGATGCCTCGCAGTCTGACCGTAGCGCTGCTGCGCCATGGCAGGCCGCTCAGTGGCCCGTCGCGCGAACTGCTGGCGCGGGTGATGGAGCAGGAGCACGACCCCCAGCGCGGGCCGGAAAGCCTGGACTGGCTGGGCGTGCCGATGCTGCGCGATGGCCGCGTATGCGGCGCCATCGTGGTGCAGAGCTATGAACAGGCTGCCCGCTATGGTGAGGCCGAGCGGGCCCTGCTGGGGTTCGTGGCCCAGCACGTGCAGACCGCCATGGACCGGCGCCAGGCGCAGGTACGGCTGGAGCAGCAGGTAGAACGGCGCACGCAGGAACTGCGGCGCGCCAACCGCAGCCTGCAGGATGAAGTGACCGAGCGCCGTCGCGCCGAACAGCTGCAGACCGCGCTGTACAACATTGCCGAGATGGCGATGTCGGCCGACAGCCTGGCCCAGTTCTACGGGCAGGTGCATGGCGTGGTCGGGCGCCTGCTCGATGCGCGCAACTTTTACATCGCACTGGTCAACCCGGCGGGCAATGGACTGGATTTCGTCTATTCGGTGGACGAGCACAATGCCAGTCGTGCGCCGCGACCGTTCAGCCGCGGCCTGACCGAGTACGTGGTGCGCAACCGGCGCCCGCTGCTGGCCTCGCGTGCGCAGATCGACGCGCTGCTGGCCACCGGCGAAGTGCGCGAATCCGGCGCCCGCTCGCATTGCTGGCTGGGCGTGCCCCTGCTGCGCGACGATGAAGTGGTGGGCGCGATCGTGGTGCAGAGCTACAGCGAGAGCAGCACGTTCAGCGTGCACGACCAGCGCCTGTTGACCTTCGTCGCGCAGAACATCGGCACCGGCCTGGCCCGCCAGCGAGACCAGCAGCGGCTGCGCTCGGCGCATGCCGAGCTGGAAAAGCGGGTGGAGGAGCGTACCCGCGAACTGGCCGAGGTGAACGAAAAACTGCTCGGCCAGATCGGCGAGCGCCTGCGTGCCGAACAGCGCCTGACCCATCAGGCCATGCATGACGCGTTGACCGGCCTGCCCAACCGGTTGCACCTGCTCGACCGCCTGCAGGATGCGCTGGCGCTGGCCAGGCGCGAGGGCGGCCCGGTGTTCGCCGTGCTGTTCCTCGACCTGGACCGTTTCAAGCTGGTCAACGACAGCATCGGCCATGCGGCCGGCGACCGCATGCTGGTGGAAGTGGCCAAACGCATCGTGTCGATGGCCGGCCCCGAGGATGTGGTGGCGCGGCTGGGCGGCGACGAGTTTGCCGTGTTGCTGCAGTGCCCGCAGGGCTTGGCACAGGCATTGGACTTCGGCCAGCGGTTGCTGCTGGCGCTGCAGGAATCGATGTGGATCGCCGGGCGCGAGCTGTTCCCGTCCGGCAGCCTGGGCATCGCCTTGTGGAACCCGCGCTACCGCACCGGTGAAGAACTGCTGCGCGATGCCGATGCCGCGATGTACCGGGCCAAGGCACAGGGCCACGATCGTTGCTCGATCTTCGATGAGGACATGCGCGAACAGGCAATGCGCAGCCTCGACCTGGAAGCCGATCTGCGCCGCGCGATCAACAACCGCGATTTCGTTCCCTTCTACCAGCCGATCGTGCGCCTGTCCGATGGCGAAGTGGTCGGGCACGAAGCGCTGCTGCGCTGGCAGCACGAGCGCCGTGGCCTGCTGCTGCCGGGTGCGTTCCTGGAACTGGGTGAGGAAAGCGGGCTGATCGAACAGGTCGACTGGCTGATCTACGAGCAGGTCATCGCCGGCCTGGGCAAGGGCGGCCAGGGCTACGTCTCGGTGAACGTGTCGCCGCGCCATTTCCGTTCAGCGGAATTCAGTGATCGCCTGTTCGGCCTGCTCGACACCCGTGGTGCCGATCCGCGCCGGCTGCGCCTGGAGATCACCGAGGTGGCGCTGCTGGACGATGGCCCGCATACGCTGCGCATCCTGCAGGGCCTGCGCGAGCGTGGCATCCAGGTGCAGCTGGACGATTTCGGTACCGGTTTCTCGGCGCTGTCCTACCTGCACCGCTTCCCGATCAGCACGTTGAAGATCGACCAGAGTTTCATCGCCGGCCTGCACGGCCCGGAAGTGCAGAGCACGCGCGCGCTGGTTGAAGGCGTGCTGTCGCTGGCGCGCACGCTGGGCATCGAGACCATCGGTGAAGGCATCGAGACCGAGGCGCAGCGGCAGACCCTGCGCGAACTCGGCTGTGATTACGGCCAGGGCTACCTGCTGGGCCGGCCCGCGCCCCGGGTGCACGCGGTGGCCTGAGCCGCCGCGTGCTGTTGCATTAGCGCAGGGCGGCGCGGCGTTTTTCGTCAATCCACTTCGAGGCCTGGGCAGGCTGGTAGTTCTGCATCCAGGTCAGCATCTCTTCGATGTCCGAGCCGTACCACAGGTCCTGGCGCTGGTCCGGATGCAGGAAGCGCTCCTCCACCATGCGATCGATCATGCCGATCAGCGGTGCATAGAAGCCATCCACATCGAGGAACGCGCATGGCTTGTTGCCGATGCCCAGCTGGCGCCAGGTCAGCATCTCGAAGATTTCTTCCATTGTCCCGAAGCCGCCGGGCAGGGCCACGAAGCCATCGGCCAGGTCGAACATGCGCGACTTGCGCTCGTGCATCGAGCCGACGATCTCCAGTTCGGTCAGGCCGCGATGGGCCACTTCCCAGTCGGCCAGCTGGCGCGGGATCACGCCGGTCACTTCACCGCCGGCGGCAAGTACGGCGTTGGCCACGGTTCCCATCAGGCCGACGTTGCCGCCGCCGTACACCAGGCGCAGGCCGTCGCGGGCGATGCGGTCACCCAGGGCAATGGCGCGCTCGGTATAGGCCGGCTTGCTGCCAGCGTTGGAGCCACAGTAGACGCAGATGGACTTCATGGGGGTTCCTGTCTCTTGGTGCGGAAACGAAAACGCCCCGCCGGCGACCGGGTCAGCGGTCGCGGGCGGGGTGTCCATGGAGTATGACGCGTTGGGCGGCGTTACGCTGCGGCGGCCTGCTCGCGGCGCGGGCCTTCGCGCAGGGCGCGGCCGACCATGCCCACCAGCAGGTCCAGCTCTTCGCTGTCCATGCCGAAGTGCGGGGTGAACCGCAGCGAGTTCTCGCCGCCGTGGATCACGTTGATGCCGTGCTGGCGCAGCCATTCCTCGGTGGAATTGGCGCCGTAGCACTTGAACTGCGGGGCCAGCTCGCAGGAGAACAGCAGGCCGGTGCCCTGCACCTTGGTGATCAGCCCGCCCAGTTCGCCCTTCAGCTGCTCCAGCTTGCGCACCGCTTCGGTACCCCGTTCGGCGATGTTGGCACGCACCTGCGGGGTCAGCTGGGCGAGGGTGGCGCAGGCCACATCCAGTGCACGCGGGTTGCTGGTCATGGTGTTGCCATAGATGCCCTTGCGGTACAGCTGCGCGGCATGCTCGGTCACCGCCAGCACCGACAACGGGTACTGTGCAGCGTTGAGGGCCTTGGAGTAGGTCTCCATGTCCGGCGGGTCCAGGCCTTCGAAGCCCGGGTAGTCGACCACCGACAACACGCCATGCGCGCGCAGGCCGGCCTGGATCGAATCGAGCAGCAGCAGGCTGCCGTGTGCACGGGTCAGTTCACGGGCCAGCGCATAGAACGCCGGCGGCACCGAACGGCCCGGGTCGCCTTCGCCCATCACCGGTTCCAGGAACACGGCTTCGACGAACCAGTGGTTGCGCGCAGCATCTTCGAACACCTTGCGCAGGCCAGCCTCATCGTAGGGCGCAACGGTGATCACCGAGTCTTCGCCGCGGTAGCTGGCCAGGTGCTGCATGTAGCTCTTGCGGCTGGAATCTGAGTACAGCGCCGGGCGGTCGGTACGGCCATGGAAGCTGCCCTTGACCACCACGCGCTTGATCGCCGCGCCAGCGTGGCGGGCGCCCGGGTCGGTCTGCAGCTTGGCGTTGACGTCGGCGATGCGGGCCGCCAGGCCGACCGCCTCGGAGCCGGAGTTCAGGCACATGAACCGGGCGAACGGGCAGCCGCCACGGCGATGGCCGATCTCGGCGCGCAGGGCCGTGATGAAACGCTGCTGCGACAGGCTCGGGGTCATGATGTTGGCCATCACCTGCGGGCGGGCCATCGCCTCCAGCACGGCATCCGGGGTGTGCCCGAAGCCGAGCATGCCGTAGCCGCCGGCGTCGTACAGCACCGCACCCTTCAGGGTCACCACCCAAGGACCGCGCGCGGCCAGCGCCACATACGGGGTCACTGCGTCATCGGCGTAGAAATTGACGAAGCCGTCCTGCATCGCGTCGATCTGCGCCTGCTCGTTCTGCGCCAGCAGCGGCCCCAGGTCGGCCTGCACGCGCGCGAATTCCTCGGCGGCGGCCTCCACCGCGGCAACCAGCTGCGGATGGCGGGCGGACAGGGCGGTCAGGGTGGCGTCGTCCAGGCCAGTAGTGAGGCGGGTGCCGGGCTGGTTGCGCAGGGGGGCGAGGCGTTCGATGAAGCTCATTGCAGATCTCCTGAAACAATGGGTCGCACGGGTCTTCAAAAGCAAAACGCGCGTCATCACGCGCGCTTGGGGGCAGGCTCGTGCAGCGGACTTCCGGCTCGATGCTAGCACTTGTTTTTTTGCGCGATAACCCCGCAGAAACCTGCTGCATAGCAGCATTTTGCACGACGTTCGCCGCGAAGCGCGCCGGCTCGCAGACGCTGGACGTACAATGCGCGCCATTGTCGACCTGTTGCCGCCCACTGCCTTGAAGAAGTCCGATTTCAACTACGACCTGCCGGCCGAACTGATCGCGCAGGCGCCCCTGGCCGAACGTTCCGCCAGCCGCCTGCTGCTGGTGCCACCCGCCCCGGCAGGCTTCACCGACCTGCAGGTGCGTGACCTGCCGTCACAGCTGCAGCCGGGCGACCTGCTGGTGTTCAACGACACCCGGGTGATTCCGGCCCGCCTGTTCGGGCAGAAGGCCAGCGGTGGCCGCGTGGAGATCCTGATCGAGCGCCTGCTCGGCGGCCAGCAGGCGCGTGCGCAGGTGGGTGCCAGCAAGTCGCCGAAGGCCGGCAGCCGCATCGCGCTGGATGCCGGCGGCGAAGCCGAGGTGCTGGGCCGCGACGGCGAGTTCTACGTGCTGCAGTTCCATGTGCCCGAGTCACTGGAGCAGTGGCTGCTGCACGCCGGCCGCCTGCCGTTGCCGCCGTACATCCAGCGCGAGCCCGGCGTGGACGACCGCGAGCGCTACCAGACCGTGTTCGCGCGTGAAGTGGGCGCGGTGGCCGCGCCGACCGCCGGCCTGCATTTCGACGAACCGCTGCTGGCCGCGCTGAAGGAGAAGGGCGTGGACTTCGGCCACGTCACCCTGCACGTGGGCGCGGGCACCTTCCAGCCGGTGCGTGCCGATGACCTGAAGGACCACGTGATGCACCGCGAGTGGCTGAATGTCGGTGCCGAACTGGTGCAGCAGGTGCGGCGCACGCGCGCGGCTGGCGGCCGGGTGATTGGTGTCGGCACCACGGTGGTGCGTGCGCTGGAAAGCGCGATGCGCGATGGCGAGCTGCTGCCGTTCGCCGGCGAGACCCAGATCTTCATCACCCCTGGCTACCGCATCCGCAGCGTCGACGCGATGGTGACCAATTTCCACCTGCCGGAAAGCACCCTGCTGATGATGATTTCCGCGTTCGCCGGCAAGGACCGCGTGTTCGAGGCTTACCAGCACGCGATCGAGCAGCGCTACCGCTTCTTCAGCTACGGCGACGCGATGCTGCTGTTCCCGCAGGCGGGTTGAGGCGCTGCGCCTGCTACTTGCAGTTCTTGCTGGTGAACGCCCCGGTGCCGGCTGGCTGCACGTCCGCCGCGAGGCGGAAGGCGCTGCCACGTAGCAGGCCTTCGGCCTCCGTCCACGGCGCAGTGCGTTCGCGGAGTGCGATCAGCTCGCGACCCATCTCGATTGCCGCGCGCAGGTTGGTCGCCAGCGGCTTCTTTCCCTCCGGGCCCTTGCGATCGGCCTTGGCGTGGCAGTGGCTGGACTGCCCGCGATAGGTCAACAGGCGTTCGATGGGTAAGCCATCGGCAGTGTAGTCGCGCTGGACATGACTCTGCGAGTAGGAATCCTGCAGCAGATGCAGCAGGGAGCCGAACGCCATGTCGCGTATCAGTGGTTCGTCGTACTCGTGGCCGAACATGAAAAGGTCGGCCCCCGTCCAGTGGCGCTTTTCGGCCTGGAACCAGGGCGCCAGGCCGGCGAACTGACGTACCGGTGCCTCCACGTCCAACTGCTCCAGGCCTCCGCGCAAGGAGAGGCGGTAGCTGTACTCGGCCCAGGCCATCATGTGTTCCAGCGTGGTCGACGCCGCTTCGCCGGGCGCGCTCGCCATGGCGTGCAGGAACTGCATGTCGCCGTAGTGCGAGCGCTGCGCCATCAGTGACGCTTCGCCGTAACCGGCATCGGGATTGCGCTTGGCCTCCAGCATATGAGCCAGCCAGCAGTTCCCGCTCCGGTGCGGCAGCATCACTACCTTCCCCTGGCAGGCGCCAAGGGAGGGCACATCCGGGGGATTGTCGTTCCATTGCAGCCCCATGCTGACATGGCCGCGCTCGGAATGGGCCGCGCAGGATGGTTGGCCGGGGCAGCCGTACGACATCAGCATGATGCGCTCGTGCACGGGCTCGTAGCCGCTATCCAGGATCATCTGCAACGAGACGCCGCGAACGCCAAGCTGGTCCAGCCTGGTGCGCAGATCCTTGGCTTGGGCACGGGTCACCATCTGCAGTTCGAAGGCCGCGCAGGGCGCGCAGGCCAGGGCAGCGGCCAGAATCAGGCAGCCGGCCCGCAGTGCTGGGTGCAGCATCGTTCCCCCCGGTTCGATACGTCGCAGCGGCAGTCTGGACCTTCCGACAGGCGGTCGTCCAGTGCCCGTGACCGCAGGCTAGGATCGCAGCGCGCAGACCCCGGGGAGGGGCCTGTGCCCCACCAAGGAGAACGCTCATGCGGCGGATTGCCGGCCTGTGCCTGATCGTGTGTGGTCTTTCGTCCTGTACCAGCGTGCCCGATATCGCCTACTGGCCCGAGCACGAGGCCGTGCGACTCGACGCACCGGCGCGCAGCGAGCGCATGGTGATCGAGATCGATGATGCAGGGCGGTTCCATTGGCCGGGCCAGTTCGACCGCCTGCAGCACTGGCTGGCGGTCGAGCCGGCCGGGCTGCCCGTGGTGGTATTCATCAACGGCTGGCACCACAACGCATCGCCCACAGACAGCAATTTCACCGATTTTGACCGGTTCCTTGCCAGCGTCGAGGCCAAGGCCGGAACGCCGGTCAGGGGGCTGTACGTGGGCTGGCGGGGCGATTCCATCGACACCCCGCTGGCCTGGGAGCCAAGCGACTTCCTGACCGTATGGGACCGGAAGAACGCGTCTATAACCGTTGGTGAGGGTGGGCTGGCGCAGGTGGTGACGATGCTGCGCGAGCAGCACCCCGAGCGTACGGTCTACATGATCGGCCACAGCTTTGGCGGCTCGGCGCTGTTCCATGCGATCAAGAGCGGGCTGGCGCAGGAGCAGTTGCACGGCTTCGAGTACTTCATGCTCAACCCGGCGGTGGCCGAAGGCGAATTCGATGCGGTCGAGCAGGCGCTGGTCGCAGCGTGGGCGGCATCGCCGGCGTTCAGCGGCGCGGTCTCGATCACGGCAGCAGACGCTTTGCGCCAGCATCGCAAGGTCACGGTGCTGCAGGCGCAGGGCGACAAGGCGGTGGGCTTGGGCTACCGGATCGCCTTCCGCGATACCCCGATCGGCTTTGACCGCCAGCGGCAGACCCACCGTGCCAGGGTCTGCGCTGCAGGGGATGCCTGTCGACCCTCGCCCGCGGATGCCTGTACCGCGACCCTGGCCGATGGCCGCTTCGTGCTGCACGCGGTCAGCGTACCCGGCCAGGGCTGCGTGCCGATGCAGCAGCGGCCGGTATGGGTGATTGCCGGCGAGGACAGCGTCTCGGCCAACCATAACGACATCCTGAATTCGATCCAGGCCGAGGCCTTGGCCGACCTGCTGGCGCAGCGTTGGCGCCAGCGGGCAGTGCGCTGAACGGCGCAGACAGGTCACGGGTTCGTCGGCGCCCGGTTTTGGGAGACAATGGGCGACTATTTGCCTGAATGACCGCTCCATGTCCCGACTGCAGTTCCAGCTCAAGACCCGCGACGGCCGTGCCCGCCGTGGCCGCCTGACCTTCCCGCGTGGCACGGTGGAAACGCCGGCCTTCATGCCGGTGGGAACCTATGGCTCGGTCAAGGGCATCCTGCCGGACCAGGTGCGCGCACTGGGCGCCGAGATCATCCTCGGCAACACCTTCCACCTGTACCTGCGCCCGGGCCTGGACATCATCGCCGACCACGGCGGCCTGCACGGTTTCTGCCGCTGGGATGGCCCGATCCTGACCGATTCGGGTGGTTTCCAGGTGTTCTCGCTGGCCCACCGCCGCAAGATCACCGAGCAGGGTGTCACTTTCGCCTCGCCGACCGACGGTGCCCGGGTATTCCTGGGCCCGGAAGAGAGCATGAAGATCCAGAAGGTGCTCGATTCGGACGTGGTGATGATCTTCGACGAGTGCACCCCGTACCCGGCCACCGAAGATGTGGCCCGTCGCTCGATGGAGCTGAGCCTGCGCTGGGCCCAGCGCAGCCGCAACGCGCATGACGAGCTGGGCAACGACGCGGCCCTGTTCGGCATCGTCCAGGGCGGCGTGCACACCGACCTGCGCAGCCGCTCGGCCGAGGCCCTGCAGGCGATCGGCTTCGACGGCTACGCCATCGGCGGCCTGGCCGTGGGCGAACCGGAGCACGAGCGCAATGCCATGCTGGATCACCTGGACCCGGAACTGCCGGGCGACCGCCCGCGCTACCTGATGGGCGTGGGCCGGCCGGAGGATCTGGTCGAGGGCGTTGCACGCGGCGTGGACATGTTCGATTGCGTGATGCCGACCCGCAACGCCCGCAACGGCCACTATTTCACCTCGTTCGGCACCGTCCGCATCCGCAACTCCCAGTACGCGCGCGACATGGACCCGATCGAGCCGGGCTGCGGCTGCGTGGCCTGCAGCGGCGGTTACACCCGCTCCTACCTGCGCCACCTGGACCGCTGCAACGAGATGCTGGCGCCGATGCTGGGCACCCTGCACAACCTGTTCTATTACGAAAAGCTGATGGCCGACATCCGTGCGGCGATCGAGGCGGGAACCTTCCTGGCCTTCCGTGAGTCCTTCTACGCGGCACGGGGGGCGGTCGCGCCGGCCCTGTAACCGGACACCCCCTGCCAAACGGCCCAAGGACGAACGCCCGGGGCCGTGGCATACTTCAAGGCTGACCCAGATCCGCGGTCGACACGCCGTGCCCGTGAACGGGCCGGAGCGCCGCCCAACCAAAGGACCAACGATGAACCTGCTTGCTTTCCTGATTCCCGCCGCCCACGCCCAGGCCGCCGGCGGCCAACCGCAGGGCATGGGCCTGACCACGCTGCTGTTCCCGATCATCCTGATCGCCATCATGTACTTCCTGATGATCCGCCCGCAGATGAAGCGGCAGAAGGAGCACAAGGCCATGCTGGAGAAGATCAAGCGTGGCGACGAAGTGCTGACCAACGGCGGCATCGCCGGCATCGTCACCGACATCGGCGACAACTTCATCACCATCGAAGTGGCTGACAACGTGCGCATCCGCGTGCAGAAGGGCGCTGTCGGCAACGTGCTGCCGGCCGGTACCCTGAAGTCGGCCCAGTAAGCCACTCCCTTTCCGAAGCACAACCGCGGCGCCGGGGATGGCGCCGCGCGGGACCCAAGCAATGCTCGAATTTCCACGCTGGAAGTACGTCGTCATCCTGATCGTACTGGCGCTCAGCGCGCTGTACGCGCTGCCCAACATCTACCAGAAGGACCCGGCCATCCAGATCACCGCCAACCGTGGCGGGCAGGTCGACGATGCGCTGCGCGACCGCGTGCTGGCCGACCTGAACAAGGCCGGTATCACCACCATTGGCGCCGAGAAGGAAGGGGAGAGCCTGATCGTCCGCCTGCCGGACCTGAAGGCGCAGTCCGCTGCCAGCGACGCCCTGCGTGACACCATCGGCGAGCAGTACACCGTGGCGCTGAACCTGGCCTCGACCGTGCCGGACTGGCTGGCCAACCTCGGCGGTCGCCCGATGGTGCTGGGCCTGGACCTGCAGGGCGGTGTGCACTTTGTGCTGCAGGTCGACCAGAAGGCCGCCCTGGACAAGCGCCTGGACGCCTACACCGAAGACGTGCGCAGCACGCTGCGTGACGCTCGCATCGCCTACCAGTCGGTGGAGCGTCGTGCCGACAACAGCATCGTGGCCAACCTGAGCCCGTCGGCCGGTGATGACGCGGCACAGCTCGCCCGTACCGCGCTGGTCAAGGCGCAGCCGACCCTCGGTTACGACGTCAGCGGCAGCCGCATCACGGTGACCATCCCCGAGGCCGAGATCACCCAGATCGCCAACGGTGCCATCGAGCAGAACATCAACACCCTGCGCAACCGCGTGAACCAGCTCGGCGTGGCCGAGCCGATCATCCAGCGCCAGGGTGCCGACCGCGTGGTCGTGCAGCTGCCGGGCGTGCAGGACACCGCCGAAGCCAAGCGCATGATCGGCGCCACCGCCACCCTTGAATACCGTGCGGTGGTTGATGGCAACGCACAGGACGCGATCGCCTCCGGCCGCATCCCGCCGGAAGCGAAGGTCTACCAGCGCCGTGATGGCGGTGGCCCGGTGCTGCTGAACAAGCGCGTGATTGTCACCGGCGACCAGATGGTCGGCGCGCAGGCGGTGACCGATTCGAACAGTGGCTCGCCGGCGGTCAGCGTCACGCTGAACAATGTCGGCGGCCAGCGCATGTTCGACTTCACCAGCGCCAACGTGAACAAGCCGATGGCGGTGGTCTACACCGAGCGCGTGCCGACCGTGACCGTCGTCGACGGCCAGGAAGTGCGTGGCTTCAAGGTCAACGAGGAAGTGATCTCGGTGGCCAACATCAACGGCGTGTTCGGCAAGAACTTCCAGACCACCGGCCTGCAGAAGAAGGAAGCCGAAGACCTGGCCAAGCTGCTGAAGTCCGGCTCGCTGGCGGCGCCGATGGACTTCGTCGAAGAGCGCGTGGTCGGCCCGAGCCTGGGCGCCGAGAACGTCAAGAACGGTATGCGCGCAGTGGTGTTCGCGTTCCTGTTCACCCTGGTGTTCTTCAGCATCTACTACCGCATGTTCGGCGTGATCACCTCGATCGCGATGCTGTTCAACCTGCTGATCGTGGTGGCGGTGATGTCGATGTTCGGCGCGACCATGACCCTGCCGGGCTTCGCCGGCCTGGCGTTGTCGGTCGGCCTGTCGGTGGACGCCAACGTGTTGATCAACGAGCGTATCCGTGAAGAACTGCGTGCCGGCGTGCCGGGCAAGACCGCGATCGTGACCGGTTACGAGCGTGCCTCGGGCACCATCCTCGACGCCAACCTGACCGGCCTGATCGTCGGTGTGGCGTTGTTCGCATTCGGTACCGGTCCGCTGAAGGGCTTCGCGCTGACCATGATCATCGGTATTTTCGCCTCCATGTTCACCGCGATCACCGTGTCGCGTGCGCTGGCGACGCTGATCTACGGCAGCCGCAAGAAGCTCCAGAACGTGGCCATCTGACGGGACGACACGCACATGAAACTGTTTCCGCTGCACATCCTCCCGAACGACACCAAGATCGACTTCATGCGCTGGCGCCATGTCGCCATGGCGGTCACCATCGTGGTGTTCCTGGCCTCGGTCGCCATCATCGGCTTCAAGGGCTTCAACTATGCGCTGGACTTCACCGGCGGCACGCTGATCGAAGCCCGCTTCGACAAGGCGGTGGACGTCGAGCAGGTGCGTACCAAGCTCGAGGAAAGCGGCTTTGACGGCGCGCAGGTGCAGAGTGTCGGTGGCAACACCGACCTGCTGATCCGCTTGGCCCCGCACGGCGAGCATGCCCCGGGTACCGGCGACGCCGCTGCCGAGGACAAGGCCACCGCCGCGGCCGTGGTGAAGGCACTGTCCACCGCCGACAACCAGGCCACCGTGCTGCGCAACGAGTTCGTTGGCCCGCAGATCGGCAAGGACCTGGCGATGAATGGCCTGTACGCCACCATCTTCATGCTGGCCGGCTTCCTGATCTACATCGCGGTGCGCTTCGAATGGAAGTTCGCGGTCACCGCCAGCATCGTGGCGATGTTCGACCTGATCGTGACGGTGGCTTACGTGTCCCTGCTGGGCCGTGAGTTCGACCTGACCGTGCTGGCCGGCCTGCTGTCGGTGATGGGCTTTGCAATCAACGACATCATCGTGGTGTTCGACCGCGTCCGCGAGAACTTCCGCAGCCTGCGCGTGGACTCGATGGAAGTGCTGAACCGTTCGATCAACCAGACGCTGTCGCGTACGGTGATCACCGCGGTGATGTTCTTCCTGTCGGCACTTGCCCTGTACATGTACGGCGGCAGCTCGATGGAAGGCCTGGCCGAGACGCACATGATCGGTGCGGTGATCGTGGTGCTGTCCTCGATCCTGGTGGCGGTGCCGATGCTGACGATCGGCTTCCTGCGCGTCAGCAAGCAGGACCTGCTGCCGAAGGCGAAGGACGTCGAGGCTCTGGCCCGTCGCCCGTAATCACCTGCGGCGCGCAGCACACAGAGAACCCCGCGCAAGCGGGGTTTTTTGTTGGCAGGGCTTGCAGCCCTGCACCTGCGGTAGTGCCGGCCGCTGGCCGGCAACAGCAACAGCGGGCATTCCGTGGGGTGGCGGGGCGGTGTCGGAGTGCGGGGACGCCGTGAACCCATCCCTGGGGGCTTGGCAGCCGCATCCATGCGGCTGACACCCCGCACTCCGACACCGCCCCACCTCTGACAGATTCACGCGGCTGTTGGACCGCGCGCTGTCGGTAGGTGTCGACCTTGGTCGACACATCTGTCAGATATCGAATGAATTCACCCGTGTCGACCAAGGTCGACACCTACCAGAGCTGGGTGCCGTTCCGACAGATTGCGGAAGTCTGTCGAAGGCGGGGTGGGTCCGGTTGAGGGGGTGTGAGCGGCATGGATGCCGCGACCAAGCCCCCATGGACGGGTTCACGGCGTCCCCCTCAACCGGACCCGCCGCGCCAACCCCCGGATAGCCGGCCTTTGACGTTGACGTTGATTGCAGCCGGTGCAGGGCTGCAAGCCCTGCGAAAAGAGAACCACCCTACGCCAGCGTCGGTTGTGCAATCTTCCCTCGCGCACTACGATCCTGCGGTTCGCGCGCGCAGGCGCGCACCCGTATTCCTGCTGAGCGCCCCGTGCGCCGCATCTGCCAACCCGAGGTATCCATGGTCATCAAACCGCGCGTCCGCGGCTTCATCTGCGTCACCACCCACCCGACCGGCTGCGAGGCCGCGGTCAAGCAGCAGATCGACTACATCCGTGCGCGCCCGCCGATCCAGAACGGCCCCAAGCGCGTGCTGGTGATCGGCGCGTCCACTGGCTACGGCCTGGCTGCGCGCATCACCGCTGCGTTCGGTAGCGGCGCGGCGACCCTGGGCATCTTCTTCGAACGTCCGGGCAGCGAGTCCAAGCCCGGCACCGCCGGCTGGTACAACTCGGCCGCGTTCCACAAGTACGCCGACGAAGCCGGCCTGTACGCCAAGAGCATCAACGGCGATGCCTTCTCCGATGAGGTGAAGGCCAAGGCCATCGAGATGATCAAGGCCGATCTTGGCCAGGTCGACCAGGTGGTCTACAGCCTGGCTGCACCGCGCCGCAAGCACCCGAAGACCGGTGAAATCATCAGCTCCACGCTGAAGCCGATCGGTGAGCCGATCACGCTGCGTGGCCTGGATACCGACAAGGAAGTGCTGACCGAGACCCACCTGCAGCCGGCTACCGCCGAAGAAATCGCCGGCACCGTCGCGGTCATGGGTGGTGAAGACTGGCAGATGTGGATCGATGCGCTGGCCGATGCCGGTGTGCTGGCCAACGGCTGCACCACCACCGCCTTCACCTACGTGGGCGAAGAGATCACCCAGGCCATCTACTGGAATGGCTCGATCGGTGCCGCCAAGAAGGACCTGGACACCAAGGTGCTGGGCCTGCGCGAGAAGCTGGCAAAGATCGGTGGCGATGCGCGCGTGTCGGTGCTGAAGGCCGTGGTCACCCAGGCCAGCTCGGCCATTCCGACCATGCCGCTGTACCTGTCGCTGCTGTTCAAGGTGATGAAGGAAAAGGGCACCCATGAAGGCTGCATCGAGCAGCTGGACGTGCTGTACGACATCCTCTACGGCGGCAGGGCTGACGGCGTGGCGGTCGATCGCCTGCGCCACGACCTGGTCGATGCCGATGGCCACACCGTCGCGCTGGTCGATGAGGAAGGCCGCCTGCGTGCCGACTACAAGGAAATGGCCGCGGACGTGCAGCGCAAGGTGGTTGCGCTGTGGCCGCAGGTGACCAACGAGAACCTGTACGAGATCAGCGACCTGGCCGGCTACAAGGCCGACTTCCTGCGCCTGTTCGGTTTCGGCGTGGACGGCGTCGACTACGAAGCCGACGTCAATCCGGACGTCAGGATCGAGAATCTGGTCGACATGACCTGATCAATGAAAAGGCCGGCGAAAGCCGGCCTTTTCGTTGGGTAGTGCCGGCCGCTGGCCGGCAGCCCCGTGGGTCAACCAAACTCGAACCCCATCTCCGGCAAGGCCGGGCCGACGAAGTCGCCCTGCACATAGTCCACGCCGGCACTGAACAGCAGGGTCATCGAATTGGCGTCGCTGACGAACTCGGCGATGGTGCGGATACCGGCTTCCTGCGCACGCGCGGTGATCTGGCTGATGCGGTCGATGTTCTCGCGGGTGGCGGCCAGATCGCTGGTGAAACCGCGGTCCAGCTTGAGGAACTGCGGCTGGAAGTGGGCCAGCAACTGGAACGAATCCAGCCCCGAACCGAACTGCTCCAGGCCGATGCGGCAGCCCAGGGGCGCGACCTCGGCAAGGAACTGCTGCGCGCTGCGCAGATGGGTGAACACCTTCGCTTCCGGTGCGTGCAGCCACAGCCGTTCGCCCGGCACGCCCTGTGCCTGCAGCTCGCGGCGCAGGGTGGCGATCATCTGCGGATCGTCGAACGATTCCGGGGTGACCTTCACCAGCACCTGGGTGGCATGGCCTTCGCGCGCACGTTGGCCCAGCACCGCGATGGCCCGCGAAACCACCCAGCGGTTGATGTCGGCCAGCAGCCCGTGCTCCTCGGCAATGCCCAGGAACGCGGTCGGGCTCAGCAGCTCGCCGTTGTGCTCCAGGCGCAGGTAGGCCTCGTACAGTTCCAGTGGCTCGCCCTGCAGATTCAGCACCGGCTGGTAGTGCAGCTGGAAGCCGTCGCCGGCCAGCGCTTCGCGGATGCGTGCCACCCAGCGCAGCACGCGCTCTTCCTCCACGCGGTCGGCAGCGGCGGGGTCGAAGATGCGGCAGGTATTGCCCAGCTCGGCAGCGGCCTGCGTGCATTCGCTGGCACGTGCCAGCACCTGGCCGATGCTGGCGATCTTCTCGCCCACCTGCACGCCGCCGATGCTGACCGTCACCGTGGCCGAGCGTGCGCCGATGCTGAAGACATGCGCGGCATAGGCTTCGCGGATGCGCTCGGCCAGCGCAACGGTCTGCGCATAGGGCCCAGCCTGCAGCACGGCGAAGTTGTGTTCGCCGAAGCGGGCCAGCTGCGCGTCCTCGCCGACCACCTCGGCCAGCAGGGCGGCGAGCGCGCCGATCAGCGCGTCGGCCGAGGCCAGGCCGATGTCCGGCAGCAGGCGTGCGTAATGGTCCGGTTCGATCAACAGCAGGCCGAACTGGCCTTCGCTGCGACCGGCCTGGGCCACCGCGCTTTCCAGCTGCAGCATGAAGGTCGGGCGGTTGAGCAGGCCGGTGACCTGGTCACGCTGGCGCAGGTCTTCAACTTCGCGTGCCAGCTCCGGATCGAATTCCATGCGGCGGCGGAGCACCACCTGCAGGCAGGATTCGCCCTCGTAGGTCGCCGCCGTGAATTCCATCGTTGCCGGGAACGCGCTGCCATCTTCGTGACGGGCGTCGAGCTGGTACTGCGGCGGCGGCGCTTCGCCACGGCTGAGGCCTTTCAGCAGCTGCTTGAAGCCTTCCACATGCTGCGCGGCGACCATGTCGAGCAGCGAAATGCCTTCGATGTCGTCGAAATGCTCGTAGCCGAACATCTCCAGATAGGCGTCGTTGGCCCGGATGTGCATGCCTTCATGCACATAGGCGATGGGGTCGCGCGAGGAGGCGATCAGCGCGTCGCAGCGGCGCTCGGTTTCGCGCATCTGTGCCTCGATGCGGCGCAGGCCACGGCGGGCCTGCAGGTCCACCCACTGGTCGCGGACCACGGCCAGCAGATGCTCGGGGCGCTGGCGCAGGGCGAGGGCGCGGATGCCATGGCTGCTGGCCTGCACCAGCTCGTCCTCATCGATGCGCTCGGCCAGCAGCACCAGCGGAATATCCTTGCCGCTGGCGGCGATGTGCTGGGCCACCAGCGGCAGTGGAATGCCCGGCGACGGCGAGGCCAGCACCAGGTCGATGGCCTGGCTGTCCAGCACCTGGGCCAGCTCGGCCGCATCCTGCGGGCGCCACGGGCGCACCGCGATGCCACTGTTGCGCAGGGCGCTGACGATGGCTTCGGCATTCTCGCCGCTGTCATCGACGATCAGCAGGCGGATGGTGATGTCGTTCGCGTTCTGCATGCACTGCTCCCCAATCTGCAAATCTAGATACACGATGCGCGCCGAACCGTCCATGCGCGCCCCCCTTGCGCGCATCGAACGGCGATGTGGTTCACACCACGCCGCCGGCCGCGTGGCCGCTGGCCCAGGCCCACTGGAAGTTGTACCCGCCCAGCCAGCCGGTCACGTCCAGTACCTCGCCAACGAAGTGCAGGCCGGGCACGCGCCTGGATTCCATCGTCGAGGACGAAACCTCGGCGGTGTCCACGCCGCCCAGGGTGACCTCGGCGGTGCGATAGCCTTCGGTGCCGCTGGCCACCAACGGGAACGCGCCCAGCAGCTGCGCGGCCTGGCGCAGCACCGGCTCGTCCAGCTGGCGCACCGGGCGGTCGGGCAGCCAGTGTTCGCACAGGCGCTGCGCAAGCCGCTTGGGCAGTACCTCGCCCAGCACCGTGCGCAGCTCGGCGGCCGGCCGCTCGCGCTTCATCTGGCGCAGCCACTCACCCGCATCCTGGCCGGGCAGCAGGTCCAGTTCCAGCGCGTCGCCGGGTTGCCAGAAGGACGAAATCTGCAGGATCGCCGGGCCGCTCACGCCGCGATGGGTCAGCAGCATGAAGTTCTGGAAGCTCTTTCCGTTGCAGCGCGCCTCGATCGGCAGGGCGACACCGCTGAGCTCGGCCAGCCGTTCCTGGTGCTTGCCGCTGAGCGTCAGCGGCACCAGCCCGGCGCGGGTCGGCAGCACCGCGTGGCCGAACTGGCGTGCGATCTCATAGCCGAAACCGGTGGCACCCATGCTGGGAATCGACAGCCCGCCGGTGGCGACCACCAGCGAGGCGCAATGGAACAGGCCGTGGCTGGTGTGTACGCGGAAGCCGTCGCTGCCGTGCTCGATGCGCTGCACGCTGCAGTCGGTACGGACCTGCACGCCAGCCGCCTGGCATTCGTCCACCAGCATCTTCACGATCTGCTTGGACGAGACATCGCAGAACAGCTGGCCCAGCTCCTTCTCGTGGTAGGCGATGCCGTGCTTGCTGACCAGCTCGATGAAATGCCAGGGCGTGTAGCGGGCCAGCGCCGACTTGCAGAAGTGCGGGTTGGCCGACAGGAAGTTGGCCGGGGTGGTGCCGGTGTTGGTGAAGTTGCAGCGGCCACCGCCAGACATCAGGATCTTCTTGCCGATCTTGTTGGCATGGTCGATCACCTGCACCTGGCGGCCGCGCTGGCCGGCGGTGATCGCAGTCATCAGCCCGGCCGCGCCGGCGCCGATGACCACTACATCGCAGCGGATCGTGCTCATGCCTTGGCGCGCTTGCGCCAGTTCGGGATGATGTCGAGCTGGATCTGGTCGTTGAGAATCTGCACTTCGCCATCCTGGATCAGCACGCTGAAGCGCATCGCACGCTGGATCTGCTGGCCCCACTGCTCGACGAAGGCACCGTCGAGGTCGACCACCGACAGGTTGTCGAAACGCGCCAGTCCCTTGCCCTGCTTGGTCCACCAGATCTCGGAGGCGTTGCCACCGTAGTTCACCACCTGCACCTGGCGGCTGCGGTTGCTGGCCTTGCGGATGCGCGATTCGTCCGGATGGCCCAGGTCGATCCACTGCAGGATGTCGCCGGTGTAGTCGTGTTCCCACAGGTCGGGCTCGTCATCGGTGCTCAGGCCGCGGCCGAATTCGAGGCGATCACCGGCGTTGAGGGCGAAGGCGAGCAGGCGCACCATCAGGCGCTCGTCGGTTTCGGACGGGTGCTGGGCCAGGGTCAGGTTATGGGTCGCGTAGTAGCCGCGATCCATGTCGCTGATCTGCAGTTCGGCCTTGCGGATGGTGGCGGTAAGAGCCATGGGGGATCCGTGGACTAAAGAGGACAATGATAGAGGTTTGCTCCTGGGGTGTCCGTTGCCGGGCTGTCGGCAGGGCGTCAACGTGGCACGCTTGCCGTCCTTGTCCGCCGCAGGAATGGACGCGATGACCCCTCCCAGCCGGTTGCAGCTGCCGCCCGGCCACTGGCCCAGCCTGCTTGATGGCCTGTGTGCGCGATTCCCGCGCATCGACCGCGCGCAATGGCAGGACCGCTTCGCCCGTGGTCGCGTGCAGGACGCGCAGGGCAGGGCGCTGGCGCCGGACCTGCCCTGGCAGGTGGGGCTGGAGATCCAGTACTTCCGCGAGGTGGCCGACGAGGCGGTGATTCCGTTCGCCGAGACCATCGTCCATCTGGATGCGCACCTGCTGGTGGCCGACAAGCCGCACTTCCTGCCGGTGACGCCGGCCGGCCGGCACGTGCGCGAAACCCTGCTGGCGCGTTTGATCGTCCGCACCGGCAACCCCGAGCTGGTGCCGCTGCATCGGCTGGATCGGCTGACGGCCGGGCTGGTGATGTTCTCCACGCAGCCGGCCTCACGCGATGCCTACCAGCGGCTGTTCCGCGAACGGCGCATCGAGAAGATCTATGAGGCACTGGCACCGGCCCTGCCGGGCGTGGCGTTTCCACTGCAGCGGCATAGCCGGCTGGTGCCGGGCGAGCCGTTCTTCCGCATGGCCGAAGCGCCGGGCGAGCCCAATGCGCGGAGCTGGATCGAACTGATCGAGGCGGAGGGACCGATCTGGCACTACCGGCTGCGGCCAGCGACCGGCCGCAAGCACCAGCTGCGCGTGCACATGGCCGCGCTGGGCGCGCCGATCGAGGGCGATGACCTGTATCCGCAACTGAGGTCGCGCCCGCAGGGGGCGGCCGAGCCGCCCCTGCAGCTGCTGGCACAGGGGCTGGCCTTCGATGATCCGCTCAGCGGGGAACGGCGGCAGTTCAGCAGCCAGCGCCGCCTGTGCCTGCCGGATCAGGCGGGGTAGCGCCGTTCAGCGGCCGGGACGCCGGGCCAGCCAACGGTCCAGTTCGGCGGCGAACAGCTGCCGGTCGCGTGGGCCGAGGGGCGGCGGGCCCCCGGTCTGGACCCCGGCGCCGCGCAGCTCTTCCATGAAATTGCGCATCGACAGGCGCTCGGCCATGTTGTTCGGGGTGTACAGCTGGCCGCGCGGGTTCAGTGCGACGGCCTTCTTCTCCAGCACCAGCGCGGCCAGCGGGATGTCCTGGGTGACCACCAGGTCGCCAGCGGCAACCCGCTCGACGATGGCACTGTCGGCCACGTCCAGGCCCTGCGGCACCTGGATCGAGCGCAACCAGCGCGAGGGCGGGGTGCGGACCCACTGGTTGGCGACCAGGGTCAGCTCGATCCCGACCCGTTCAGCGGCCCGGAACAGGATGTCGCGAATGACGCCAGGACAGGCGTCTGCATCCACCCAGATGCGGGGGAGGGCGGGTTCAGCTTGGGTTTCAGCTTCAGTCATTTACCCAGTGTAGGGTAGGAAAAACCTGAATGGGGACTCGGAGTTAGCCACGATCGGCTGCCAGCCCTTGTCACGCCTAGCGGGCGGGCCCTGCCCATGAACGTCCGGGCTATCGCTTTTTGCAGAAAACACGCGTATCGTTGGTCCCACTGTGTTTGCTAGGGTCACCGTGAATCGTGGCCTGGTGCAGTTGATCTCACGATCCGCTCATCGATCCGCTTTACCAACGCCTGCAACTCAGTCTCGGCCCCGATACCCGGTGGCTGCGATTTTTTCAACATGTGTTTCAGGAGTTAGTCAAATGTCTGATCGTCAGACCGGCACCGTCAAGTGGTTCAACGACGCCAAGGGCTTCGGCTTCATCACCCCGGAAAGCGGCCCGGACCTGTTTGTGCACTTCCGTGCCATCCAGGGCACCGGCTTCAAGACCCTGCAGGAAGGCCAGAAGGTTACCTTCATCGCCGTCCAGGGTCAGAAGGGTATGCAGGCTGACCAGGTGCAGGCGGTCTAATCCGTCTGCTACCGTTGGGTAGCCAGAACGCCGGAAGCGAAAGCTTCCGGCGTTTTTTATTGCCCGCCGTTTTGTAGAGTCGAGCTTGCTCGACTGCTTGCAACGACAGTCGAGCAAGCTCGACTCTACAAGCGGCATGCATCCTGCGCGGTACGATGCAGGTCTTCCCAAGGATCATCCTCATGCGCATCGTCCACCATCTGGAAAACTCCCGTTCGCTGCGCGTGCTGTGGATGCTTGAAGAGTTGGGGCTGGACTACGAGCTCCGTCGCTATCCTCGCGATCCGAAAACGCTGCTGGCGCCGCCCGAGCTGCGCAACGTGCATCCGCTCGGCAAGTCGCCGGTACTGCAGGATGGCGAGCTGGTGCTGGCCGAATCCGGTGCGATCCTCGACTACCTTGCCGACCGCTACGACACCCAGCGCCAGCTGTCGCCGCCAGCGATGCCAGCCGAAGGCGCCGAGCGCATTGCCTACCGCTACTGGCTGCACTACGCCGAAGGCTCGGCGATGCCGCCGTTGCTGCTGACCCTGGTGATGGGGCGCATCCGCAACGCGCCGATGCCGTTCTTCGCGCGCCCGATCGCGCGCAGCATTGCCGACAAGGCCGAGCGGGGCTTCATTGGCCCGCAGCGGCGCCTGCACCTGGACTGGATGGAACGCCGCCTCGCCGAAAGCCCATGGTTTGCGGGTGAGCGGTTCAGCGCGGCCGACATCCAGATGAGCTTCCCGATCCAGGCCGCCGCTGCACGTGGCGGTGGCCTCGACGACAAGCCCGCACTGCGTGGTTTCCTCAAGCGCATCGGCGAGCGCCCGGCCTACCAGCGTGCCGAGGCCCACGGTGGCCACCTGCAGGCGCTCAGCGGTAATTGAGGCGGGCGGCGGTCGCCCCCATCTTCAAGGCCATGGATACCGACAGCCCCCGTTTCGACAACCGCCTGCTGCACAGTCTGCCGGGTGACCCCGAATCCGGCCCGCGCCGCCGTGAAGTGCTGGGCGCGGCCTGGTCACCGGTGATGCCCACGCCGGTGGCAGCGCCCGCTCTGCTGGCGTGGTCGCCGGAGGTGGCCACGCTGCTCGGTTTCGATGCCGCTGACGTCGAGAGCGAAGGCTTCGCCCGCGTGTTCGGCGGCAATGCGCTGTACGCCGGCATGCAGCCGTGGGCGGCGAACTACGGCGGGCATCAGTTCGGCCACTGGGCCGGGCAGCTGGGCGATGGCCGTGCGATCTCACTGGGTGAACTGGTTGCGCCGGATGGGCGCCACTGGGAGCTGCAGTTGAAGGGCGCGGGCCCGACGCCGTATTCGCGCGGTGCTGATGGTCGTGCCGTCCTGCGCTCGTCGATCCGCGAATTCTTGTGCAGCGAGGCGATGCACCATCTCGGCGTGCCGACCACGCGCGCGATGTCGCTGGTCGGTACCGGCGAAGACGTGGTGCGCGACATGTTCTATGACGGCCACCCGCGTGCCGAGCCCGGTGCCATCGTGTGCCGGGTGTCGCCCTCGTTCCTGCGCTTCGGTTCGTTCGAACTGCCGGCTTCGCGCGGTGAAACCGCCTTGCTGCAGCAGCTGGTGGATGCCTGCATCGCCCGCGATTTCCCCGAGCTGGAGGGGCAGGGCGAGGCGCTGTATGGCGACTGGTTCGCGCAGATCGCGGTACGCACCGCCGAGATGATCGCGCACTGGATGCGCGTGGGTTTCGTGCATGGCGTGATGAATACCGACAACCTGTCCGTGCTCGGCCTCACGCTCGATTACGGCCCTTACGGCTGGGTCGAGGACTTCGACCCGGACTGGACGCCGAACACCACCGACGCGCAGGGCCGCCGTTACCGCTTCGGTACGCAGCCACAGGTGGCGTACTGGAACCTGAGCCGGTTGGCGCAGGCGCTGGCTCCGCTGTTTGCCGATGTGGCACCGCTGCAGGCCGGTCTGGCCGCCTACCAGTCCACCTTCGTGGCATGCACGCGTCGCGATGCCGCCGCCAAGCTCGGCCTGGCCGCGGCCGACGATGACGACCTGCAGCTCTACCTGCGCTGGCAGCAACTGATGCAGGACGGCGCCATGGACATGACCCTGGCCTGGCGCGCGCTGATGTGGGTCGATCCGGCGGCACCGGATGCGGCGGTGCTGGACGCGGTGTACTACGACGAGACGCGCCAGCAGGCGGTGCGGGCGCCGCTGCAGCAGTGGCTGCAGGACTACGCGACGCGGTTGCGCGCCGATCCGCTGTCGGCCGACGAGCGCGCTGCGAAGATGGGCGCCGCCAATCCGCTGTACGTGCTGCGCAACTGGCTGGCGCAGGAGGCGATCGACCGCGCGGAGCAGGGTGACCTCGGTGGCGTGCACGCCCTGCAGGACGTGCTGCGCGACCCGTATACCGAACGCGCCGGGCTCGAGCACTTCGCCGGCAAGCGCCCGGCCTGGGCCGACAACCGCGCCGGCTGCTCGATGCTGTCCTGCAGTTCCTGAGGGGGGGCTTTTGCAGGGCTGCGCCCTGCACCCGCAGAGGCGAGGTCAACAGCCAGAGCAAAAGCTGGATTCCGTGGTTTGGCGGGGCGGTGTCGGAGTGCGGGGACGCCGCAAGTACGTCCCTGTAGGCTTGGCAGCCGCATCCATGCGGCTGACACCCCGCACTCCGACACCGCCCCACCTCCGACAGATTTCCGGCTGCTGCAGGTAGGTGTCGACCTTGGTCGACACGTGGATCCACGCCAAGCGTGGATGTATTTCATTCAATTCTCGAAATATTCGATTTCGATGGAGATTCATCCACGCATGGCGTGGATCTACTGCAGATCGCAGAAATCTGTCGAAGGCGGGGTGGGTCCGGTTGCGGGAGTGTCCGCGGCATGGATGCCGCGGCCAAGCCCCCAGGGATGGGTTTACGGCGTCTCCCGCAACCGGACCCACCCCGCCATCCCTCGGAATGCGGCTTTTGCTTTCGACTTTGCTTGCGCGTTGGCCTCTGCAGGCGCCGGGCGCAGCCCGGCCGATACCCCTCAACAGGCAGGCAACGGCCGGAACAGGTACCCTATGCCGCCATCAGATAGCCAACGTGACATGACCGACGCCCTCGTCGCTCCGCAGTGGGCCTCCCGCCTGCGCGACATCGCCGACTTCCCCAAGCCCGGCATCCTCTTCAAGGACATCATGCCGCTGCTCGCCCACGGCGAGGACTTCCGTGGTGCGATCACCGCGATGGCCGACCGTTGGCGCGACCAGAAGCTGGACGCGGTGGTCGGCATTGAATCGCGTGGTTTCATCCTCGGCGCCGCGATGGCGCTGGAACTGGGCGTGGGCTTCGTGCCGGTACGCAAGCCGGGCAAGCTGCCGGGCCAGGTGCTGCGCGAGGAATACACGCTGGAATACCGCAGCGACTGCATCGAGGTGCACGCCGATGCGCTGCCGGCTGGCGCCCGCGTCGCGATCATCGACGACGTGCTGGCGACCGGCGGCACGCTGGTCGCCGCGTTGTCGCTGGTGCGCCGCCTGGGTGTCGACGTGGTCGGTGCCGGCGTGCTGGTCGAGCTGGACGGCCTGGGTGGCCGTGCCCGCTGGGAAGCGGAGCTGCCGCTGCACACCGAACTGGTGTTCTGATCGTAGGGTGAGTGCCAACCAAGGTTGGCACCTACCAGAGCGAACCGCCGTGAACCGGTAGTTGCCAACCTTGGTTGGCATCGCTTTTCGCAACCGACGCCATGGACGGGCCAACCAAGGTTGGCCGCTACCAGGTCATGCCGTTGCCAACCGTGGTTGGCAACGCTGCTTCAATCACATCATCCGCACGCGGAATCGACGGCCCTTGATCTTGCCGGCTTCCAGCTTCGCCACGGCCTTGTTGGCCTGCTCGCGCGCGATCGCCACGTAGGAGCGGGTCGGGAAGATCGCGATCTTGCCGATGAACTTGCTCGACAGGCCGGCGTCACCGGTCAGTGCGCCGAGGATATCGCCCGGGCGCAGCTTGTCGGTCTTGCCACCATCGATGCGCAGCGTGCGCATTGCCGCCTGCGGCAGCTCGGCCGGGCGCGAGGTTGCCAGCGGCGTTTTCTGCCAGTCCAGCGGCTGACCCATCTGCGCTTCGATCGCTTCGGCACGGGTCTTCTCGCGGCCGGCCACCAGGCTGATCGCCAGGCCACTGGCACCGGCACGGCCGGTACGGCCCACGCGGTGCTGGTAGCTCTCCACGTCGGTCGGCAGTTCGTAGTTGATCACCGCCGCAAGCTCTTCCACATCCAGCCCGCGCGCGGCCACGTCGCTGGCCACGAGCACGTTGCAGCTGCGGTTGGCCAGCAGCAGCAGTACTTCCTCGCGGTCGCGCTGTTCCATGTCACCGTGCAGGGCGAGGGCGGAGAAGCCGAACTGCTGCAGCGAGTTGGCTACTTCGTCCACGTCCTTGCGGGTGTTGCAGAACACCACCGCCGATTCGGGCGTGTACTTCAGCAGCAGGCCGGCCAGCGCCTTCTGGCGGTGGGCCGGTTCAACCTCGCAGAACAGGTGGCGGATGGCCGGTGCCTGGTCGGCGCCTTCCACGGTCACTTCCACCGCATCGCGCAGCAGGTCGCGTGCCATGGCGCGGATGCTGTCGGGGAAGGTGGCCGAGAACAGCAGGCTCTGGCGGTCCTTGTGGGTGCGGCCGGCGATCTCGCGGATCGGCTCCTCGAAGCCCATGTCGAGCATGCGGTCGGCCTCGTCCAGCACCAGCGTGCGCACCGCACCCAGGTTCAACGCGCGCTTGCGCGCCAGTTCCTGCACGCGGCCGGGGGTACCGACCACCACGTGCGGGTCATGGCCTTCCAGCGACGCCAGCTGCGGGCCCAGCGGCACGCCACCCACCAGCAGCAGCAGCTTCAGGTTGGGAATGCCGGTGGCCAGCTTGCGGATCTGCTTGCCGACCTGGTCGGCCAGTTCGCGGGTCGGGCACAGCACCAGCGCCTGCACGCGGATCAGGCTGGGGTCGATGGACTGCAGCAGGCCCAGGCCGAAGGCGGCGGTCTTGCCGCTGCCGGTCGGCGCCTGTGCGATCACATCACGGCCATCGAGGATGGCCGGCAGGCTCTGCGCCTGCACGGGGGTGAGGGTGGTGTAGCCGAGGGCATCCAGGCCGGGCTGCAGGGCCGGGCTCAGCGGCAGGGTCGAGAAGTCAGTCATGGCGCATTGTACCCGTCCGCGCGGCAGCTCCCGTCCTGGGGTCTTCATCCATGTGGGTGCCGACCTGGGTCGGCACACTCCTGCTCAGCCCAGCACCGCCAGCACGCCCTGGTGGATCGCCAGCCCACCGAACAGCAGCCAGGCGAACAGGATCAGCGCCAGCAGCAGCGGCTTCAGCCCAGCCTGGCGCAGCGCCGAGACGTGGGTGGTCAGGCCGAGTGCGGCCATCGCCATCGCCAGCAGCACCGTATCCAGCTGCACCAGCCCGGCCTGCAAACCAGCCGGCAGCAGATGCAGCGAGTTGAACCCGGCCACCGCCACGAAACCAAACGCGAACCACGGCACCACGATGCGCGCCTTGCTGCCATCGGCGCTGGCCTTGCCACCACGCGCCAGCCATAGCGACAGCGCGACCAGGAACGGCGCCAGCAGCATCACCCGGACCATCTTGGTGATCACCGCAGTATCGGCGGCGGCTTCACTTACCGCACGGCCTGCGGCCACCACCTGCGCCACTTCATGCACCGTCGCACCGGTGAACAGGCCGTACTGGCGTGCGTCCATGGCCAGCCAGCCGTGTGACTGCACCAGTGCATACAGCGCGGGGTACAGGAACATCGCCAGCGTACCGAACACCACCACCGTCGACACTGCGACGGTGACCTGCGCCGCACGGCCTCGCACCACCGGCTCGGCAGCCATCACCGCCGCCGCGCCGCAGATTGCGCTGCCGGCACCGATCAGCATTGCCGCCTCGCGCTCCATCCTGAAAACACGCACGCCCAGCCAGCAGGCCAGGCCGAAGGTGCTGGCGACCACGAGCACGTCCATCAGCACACCGGCCACGCCGACATGGCCGATGTCCTGGAAGGTGAGGCGCAGGCCGTACAGCACGATGCCGGCGCGCAGCAGCCAGTGCTTGGAAAAGCCGACACCGGCCGCGCTGCTCGGCGCCAGCCGCGGGTAGAGGGTGTTGCCGACCACGATGCCGGCGACGATGGCCACCGTCAGCGCGCTCAGGCCGTGCGCCTGCAGCCACGGAAGCTCGGCCAGGTATAGCGAGGCCGCCGCGATCAGGCCCACCAGTAGAAGGCCGGGCAGGCGCGGTTGCCAGCGTTGGCGCAGGGCGGGCAGGGACCAGGGGGAGAGGGCAGGGGCATTCATGACGGGGGCGGGGCGGAAATGATGGCGCCAGCGTGCGCCTGTGCGATTGACCTGTAAAACGAATAATATGGGTGAAAGCTACCTATCAAGCGGGTAATTGTCATGCGCCTGACCTTGCGCCAGCTGCAGGTCTTCGTCGCCATCGCTGACCACGGCAGCACCACCGCTGCGGGCCAGGCCATCGCGCTCTCGCAGTCGGCCAGCAGCGCCGCCCTGCAGGAGTTGGAGGCACATTTCGGCACCCCGCTGTTCGACCGCATCGGCCGTCGCCTGGCCCTGAACGGGCACGGCCGCGCGTTGCTGGAGCCGGCGCGCGCGTTGCTGGTCAATGCCGCCGACCTGGAGCGACAGCTGGCCGCGGGCGGCGACCCGGCGCAGGGTGCACCGCTGCGGCTGGTGCTGGCCGCCAGTACCACCATCGGCAACTACCTGCTGCCGCCGCGCATCGCCGAGCTGCTGCGGCAGGCGCCACAGGCCGAGGTCGACCTGCGCATCGACAACAGTGCCGGCGTGGTCGCTGCCGTGCAGCGGCTGGACGTCGACGCGGGCCTGATCGAGGGCCCGTGCCACGAGCGTGGCCTGCAGGTCACCGCCTGGCAGCAGGATCCGTTGGTGATCGTCGCGGCCGCCGACGCCCCGGCGCGATGGACATTGGATGAACTGCGCCGTGCCCGCTGGCTGCTGCGCGAGCCCGGTTCCGGCACCCGAGAAGCCGTTGAACAGGCCCTGCTGCCGCACCTGCGCGGTTTCGCCCAGACCCTGCAGCTGGGCAATACCGAAGCGATCAAGCAGGCCGCGATCGCCGGCCTTGGCCTGGCCTGCCTCTCGCGCCACGCGCTGGAAGAGCCCCTGGCTCTCGGCCGCCTGCGCGTGCTGGAGACCCCGCTGCCCACTCTGCAGCGCACCCTGTGGCTGGTACGCCACCCGGGCAAGCACTGGTTGCCGGGCTTGCAGGCGTTGTTGGGGGAAGTGGGGTAAGCCATCAGATTCCCATGTGCCGACCAAGGTCGGCACCCACCAGAGCAGAATGCCGCTCCGGCAGATCGCGGAAATCTGGCGAAGGCGGGGTGGGTCCGGTTACGGGGGTGTCCGCGGCATGGATGCCGCGGCCAAGCCCCCAAGGATGGGTTTACGGCGTCCCCCGCAACCGGACCCATCCCGCCATCCCACAGGAAACCAGCTTTTGACGTTGCTTTGGCTGCGGCCGTTGCCTCTGCGGGTGCCGCGTGCAACCCGGCCGACGCCCCCAACCCGTACAATATCCGGATGCCTCTGATTACTCTGCAGAACGTCGACTTCAGCGTCGGCGGCCCGTTGTTGCTGGAAAAGGCCGAACTGTCGATCGAGCCGGGCGAACGCATCGCCCTAATCGGCCGCAACGGCGCCGGCAAATCCACCCTGCTCAAGCTGCTGTCCGGCGACCACAAGCCCGATGACGGCGAAGTCCGCGTGCAGCAGGGCGTGCGCGTCACCCGCCTGGAGCAGGAAGTGCCGCACGGCGCCGCCGGTTCGGTGTTCGACGTCGTCGCCGACGGCCTGGGCGAACTGGGCCAGTGGCTGGCCGAGTTCCATCACCTCAGCCACGCCGAGGTGTTCGATGGCGAAGCACTCGGCAACGTGCAGGCGAAGATCGACGCCGCCAACGGCTGGGGACTGGACCAGCGCGTCAGCGAAACCCTGACCAAGCTCGACCTCGACGGCGACGCCGAGTTCGGCCGCCTGTCCGGCGGCATGAAGCGCCGCGTGCTGCTGGCCCGTGCGCTGGTGTCCAGCCCCGACGTGCTGCTGCTGGACGAACCGACCAACCACCTCGACATCGAAGCCATCGATTGGCTCGAAGCGTTCCTGAAGGGCTGGAGCGGCAGCGTGGTGTTCGTCACCCATGACCGCCGCTTCCTGCGTGCGCTGGCCACCCGCATCGTCGAGATCGACCGCGGCCAGGTCACCAGCTGGCCGGGCGACTGGGCCAACTACGAGCGCCGCCGCGAGGAACGCCTCAACGCGCAGGCGCAGGAAAACGCCCGCTTCGACAAGCTGCTGGCGCAGGAAGAAGTCTGGATCCGCCAGGGCATCAAGGCGCGCCGTACCCGCGACGAAGGCCGCGTGCGCCGCCTGAAGGCGATGCGCACCGAACGCTCGCAGCGCCGCGACCTCAGTGGCAACGTCAAGATGGAAGCCGCGCAGGGCGTCAGCTCGGGCAAGAAGGTCATCGACGTCAAGGATATTTCGTTCGCCTTCGGCGAGCGCACGATGGTCCGTGACTTCAGCACCACCATCCTGCGTGGCGACCGCATCGGCCTGATCGGCCCCAACGGCAGTGGCAAGACCACCTTGCTGAAGCTGTTGCTGGGTGAACTGCAGCCGGCCAAGGGTGAGGTCAACCCCGGTACCAACCTGCAGATCGCCTATTTCGACCAGTACCGCGCGGTGCTGCGCGAAGACTGGAGCGCGATCGAGAACGTGGCCGAAGGCCGTGATTTCCTCGAGTTCAACGGCAAGCGCAAGCACGTGCATGCCTACCTGCAGGACTTCATGTTCACCCCGGAACGCGCGCGTGCGCCGATCACCCGCCTGTCCGGTGGCGAGCGCAACCGCCTGCTGCTGGCCAAGCTGTTCGCGCAGCCGTCCAACCTGCTGGTGATGGACGAACCGACCAACGACCTGGACGTGGAAACCCTGGAGCTACTGGAAGAGCTTCTGGGTGAGTACACCGGCACCCTGCTGCTGGTCAGCCACGATCGTGACTTCATCGACAACGTGGTGACCTCCACGCTGGTGATGGAAGGCGACGGCGTGATCGGTGAGTACGTCGGTGGCTACAGCGACTGGCAGCGCTACGCGGCCAGCATCGCTGCACCTGCCGCGGCCCCGGCAGCCAAGCCGGCGGCAGCTGCACCGGCCGCTGCGGCGGCTACCCCCGCAGCGCCCAAGCGCAAGCTGGCCTACAAGGAAGCGCGCGAACTGGAACAGCTGCCGAAGACCATCGAGAAGCTGGAAGGCGACGTCGAAGGGCTGACCTCGGCGATGAACGACCCGTCGTTCTACACCCGCAGCAGTGCCGAAGTGACCGCGCACACCCAGCAGCTGGCCAAGGTGCAGGCCGAGCTGGATGCCGCGTACGCGCGCTGGGAAGAGCTGGAAGGCTGAGCGCTGGTTGGGTTCGTGCGGACCAACGGTCCGCACCTACCGGAGCCAATGCCCGGTAGATCCACGCCATGCGTGGATATTGGGATCCGTGCGGACCAACGGTCCGCACCTACCGACGCCGATGCCTGGTAGATCCACGCCATGCGTGGATAGCGCGATCAGTGCGGACCAAGGTCCGCACCCACCGGGGGCCAGCGGTCATTTGACCCCGTGCAGATCCCGCAGCTGGCTTGGCCGGCTGCCGAAATACGCCGCCAGATCGGCGATATCCTGATCACTCAGGTCCTTGGCCTGCGGGGTCATCAGCGCATGCTGGCGGTCACCGGCGCGGTAGGCCTGCAGCGCGTGCGCCAGGTAGTCACCGTACTGGCCACCCAGCTTTGGATAGGTCGCATCGATCGGCGCATTGCCGTCCGCCCCGTGGCAGTCGATGCAGCTCTGGTTGGTGGCCTTGCCCTTCACCTTGGCGCGGGCTTCGCCGGCGGCCTCGCGGCCTGCAGGCAGGCCGGCCGATGAAGAAGAACCGTGTTCGCCGCTGGCATGGCCCGGGTCGGCGGCGGATTTCTCGCTGTTTTCAACCTGCGACTGCGAACAGGCGGCCAGCAGCAGGGCAACGGACAGGGCGATGGCATGACGCATCGGATGCGCGGCTTTCGACATGGGCGGGCCTTACTTGACGGTGGACAGGTAAACAGAGAGATCGGCGATCTCCTGTTCGCTGAAGCTCATCGACTGCGCCTGCATCGTTGGATGCCGGCGCTTGCCCTGGCGGTACTCGGTCAGGGCCTGGGCCAGGTACTGCTGGGTCTGGCCGCCGATCTTCGGCACCCGGTAACTGGGGTAGGCGTTCTTGTAGCCGGTGATGCCGTGGCACCCCTGGCAGGTGTAGGCCAGGACGCGGCCATTGTCGAAGTTGCCGGTAGGGGCGGCAGGTGCCGTGGCAGCGGCGGGAGCCGGGGCCGGGGCAGGTGTGGCAGGAGCAGGAGCGGGCTGTGCGGCGGCCCCAAGGGGCAGGAGGACGGCCAGAGCGAGACAAGCGGCGAGCGGCTGCGGGCGCATGGTGTCGTTTCCGGGGATTCGGGTCTGGTCGTTCCGGCGTGGGGTACGGAACGCCCCGAGTATAGCCTCAGGTTTCATCTAGCTGAAATGGGGGTGGGCCGACCAGCGGCGTGAAGACACCATGACCTTTGGGATATGGTGTAGCCGTGAAGTGGTGCATTACTTTGCTACCACACCTGTCCACGCATCCTCCAGGGACCTGACGATGTCGCATCCAACCTTCCTGTCCGGCCGTCGCAGCGGAATCTGCGCTGCCGCACTGCTGATCTCCACCTCCCTGCTGCTGGGCGGTTGCGCCGCAGGGCCCAATTCCGAAGCCAAGGCCGCCGAGACCAAGGAGGAGAAGAAGGTCGATGCGGTCCCGGTCGAAGTGGCGGTGGCCAGCCACCGCGCGGTCGCGGCCAGCTACACCGGCACCGCTGCACTGGAACCGCGCGCCGAATCGCAGGTGGTGGCCAAGACCTCCGGCGTGGCGTTGGCGGTGCTGGTCGAGGAAGGGCAGCGGGTGACCGCCGGCCAGCCGCTGGTGCGTCTGGACCCGGACCGCGCGCGCCTGGCCGTGGCGCAGAGCGAAGCGCAGATGCGCAAGCTGGAAAACAACTACCAGCGCGCACAGAAGCTGGTTGGCCAGCAGATGGTCAGCGCCGCCGATGTCGACCAGCTGCGCTTTGACCTGGAAAACGTCCGCGCGCAGTACCGCCTGGCCACGCTGGAACTGTCCTACACCACGGTGGTGGCGCCGATCTCCGGCGTCATCGCGTCGCGCTCGATCAAGACCGGCAACTTCGTGCAGATCAACACGCCGATCTTCCGCATCGTCGACAACTCGCGGCTGGAAGCCACGCTCAACGTCCCCGAGCGCGAGCTGGCCACCTTGCGTGCCGGCCAGCCGGTGACGCTGGTTGCCGATGCGCTGCCGGGCCAGAGTTTCACCGGCACCGTCGATCGCATCGCACCGGTGGTCGATTCGGGCAGCGGCACGTTTCGCGTGGTCAGCGCCTTCGACGGTGCCGCGCACGCGCTGCAGCCCGGCATGTTCGGGCGCATCCGCATCGATTACGACCAGCGTGCCGATGCGCTCGTGGTGCCGCGCCTTTCGTTGCTCGACGACGGTGAGCCGGCGGTGTTCCGGGTGCGCGAAGGCAAGGTCGCACGGGTTCCGGTCAAGCTGGGTTACGCCGAGGGCCCGTGGGTGGAGATCCGTGATGGCCTGGCGGCCGGTGATCAGGTGGTCACCGCCGGCAAGGTCGCCCTGCGCGACGGCACCGCGGTGCAGGTGATTGCTGATCCGAAGGCCAAGGCGAAAACGGTCGCAGCGTCCGCCACGCCGACAGACAAGGCCGGGAGCAAGCAATGACCGCCCCGGGCCACGACCACGGTGCCTCGCCGGCGAGCGACGGCGCCGCCGCCGGCCTGCGCGGCGGCCTGGTGGAATTCGCCACCCGCCGCCGCGTGACCATCGCCATGTGCACGGTCACCCTGCTGCTGTTCGGCCTGATCGCGCTGGGCAACCTCAAGGTCAACCTGCTGCCCGACCTGAGCTACCCGACGCTGACCGTGCGTACCGAGTACACCGGTTCGGCGCCGACCGAAATCGAAACCCTGATCACCCAGCCGGTCGAAGAAGCGGTCGGCGTGGTCAAGAACCTGCGCAAGCTGAAGTCGGTTTCGCGCACCGGCCAGAGCGACGTGGTGCTCGAGTTCGCCTGGGGCACCAACATGGACCAGGCCAGCCTGGAGGTGCGCGACAAGATGGAAGCGCTGAACCTGCCGCTGGAGGCGAAGGCCCCGGTGCTGCTGCGCTTCAACCCGTCCACCGAGCCGATCATGCGCCTGGTGCTGTCGAGCAGGACCGCGCCGGCCAGCGATGCCGATGCGATCCGCGAGCTGACCGGCCTGCGCCGTTATGCCGATGAAGACCTGAAGAAGAAGCTGGAGCCGGTCTCCGGCGTGGCCGCGGTCAAGGTCGGCGGTGGCCTGGAAGACGAGATCCAGGTCGACATCGACCAGCAGAAGCTGGCGCAGCTGAACCTGCCGATCGACACCGTCATCAAGCGCCTGAAGGACGAGAACATCAACATCTCCGGCGGCCGCCTGGAAGAAGGTTCGCAGCGTTTCCTGGTGCGCACCGTCAACCAGTTCGCCGATCTGGAAGAGATCCGCAACCTGCTGGTCACCACCCAGGGAAGCAATGGCAGCGCGGCTGATTCGGCGCTGCAGCAGATGTTCAATATCGCTGCGTCGACCGGCTCGGCGGCAGCCATCGCGGCGGCCTCGGCGGCGCAGAGCGCATCGTCCGGCGGCGGTTCCAGCGTGGTCGCCAACGGTGTGCCGGTGCGCCTGAAGGACGTGGCCACCGTGCGCCAGGGCTACAAGGAGCGCGAAGCGGTGATCCGCCTGGGCGGCAAGGAATCGGTCGAGCTGGCGATCTACAAGGAAGGCGACGCCAACACCGTCTCCACCGCCGAGGCGTTGCGCAAGCGCCTGGAGCAGATCAAGGGCACGTTCCCGGCCGACGTCGAGATGACCACCATCGAGGACCAGTCGCGCTTCATCGAGCACGCCATCGCCGACGTCAAGAAGGACGCGGTGATCGGTGGCCTGCTGGCGATCCTGATCATCTTCCTGTTCCTGCGCGATGGCTGGAGCACGTTCGTGATCAGCCTGTCGCTGCCGGTCTCGATCATCGCCACGTTCTTCTTCATGGGACAGCTCGGCCTGAGCTTGAACGTGATGTCGCTGGGCGGCCTGGCGCTGGCCACCGGCCTGGTGGTGGATGACTCGATCGTGGTGCTGGAAAGCATCGCCAAGGCCCGCGAGCGTGGCCTGGGCATCCTGCAGGCGGCCATCGCCGGTACCCGCGAAGTGAGCATGGCCGTGGTCGCCTCGACGCTGACCACCATCGCCGTGTTCCTGCCGCTGGTGTTCGTCGACGGCATCGCCGGCCAGCTGTTCCGCGACCAGGCGTTGACGGTGGCGATCGCCATCGCGATCTCGCTGCTGGTGTCGATGACGCTGATCCCGATGCTGAGCTCGCTGAAGGGACGGCCACCGCTGGCGTTCCCGGAAGAGGCACCGAATGAACCGTGGCAGCCGCAGAACCGCTGGCAGAAGCCGGTCGCGCTGGGCCGCCGTGGCGTCGTCGCAACCGCGCGCTGGGGCTTCTTCGCGCTGGCCTGGTTGATCGTGCGTGTGTGGCGCGGCGTGGTGGCGGTGGTCGGCCCGGTGATGCGCAAGACCAGCGATCTGGCGATGAAGCCCTACGCGGGTGCCGAGCGCGGCTATCTGCGCCTGCTGCCGAGCGCGTTGGCCCACCCGGGCAAGGTACTGGGCGTGGCCACGATCATCTTCGTGGCGACCATGGCGCTGGTGCCGATGCTCGGTGCCGACCTGATTCCGCAGCTGGCGCAGGACCGTTTCGAAATGACGGTGAAGCTGCCGGCCGGCACGCCGCTGAAGCAGACCGATGCGCTGGTGCGCGAACTGCAGCTGGCACACGGCAAGGGCGAGGGAGTGGCATCGCTGTACGGCGTCAGTGGCAGTGGTACCCGGCTGGATGCGAGCCCGACCGAAAGCGGCGAGAACATCGGCAAGCTGACCGTGGTGATGGAAGGCGGCGGCAACGCACGCACCGAAGCGGCCATCACCGAACGCCTGCGCAGCACTATGGGCCAGCATCCGGGCGCCCAGGTCGATTTCGCACGGCCGGCGTTGTTCAGCTTCTCCACGCCGCTGGAAATCGAACTGCGCGGGCAGGACATGGCGACCCTGGAAGTGGCCGGCCAGCGCCTGGCGGCGATGCTGCGCGGCAATGCGCACTACGCCGACGTGAAGTCGACGGTGGAAGAGGGTTTCCCGGAAATCCAGATCCGCTTCGACCAGGAACGTGCCGGTGCACTCGGCCTGACCACCCGCCAGATCGCCGACGTGGTGGTGAAGAAGGTGCGCGGCGACGTCGCCACCCGTTACAGCTTCCGCGACCGCAAGATCGACGTGCTGGTGCGGGCGCAGGAAGGCGACCGCGCCAGCGTGGAGAGCATCCGCCGGCTGATCGTCAACCCGGGCAGCACGCGCCCGGTCACCCTGGACGCGGTGGCCGACGTGGTCGCGACCACCGGTCCGAGCGAGATCCATCGTGCCGATCAGACACGCGTGGCAGTGGTGTCGGCCAACCTGCGCGACATCGATCTCGGCGCGGCCATGCGCGAAGTGCAGCAGATGGTGGCCGAGCAGCCGCTGGGTGCGGGCGTTGGCCTGCACATCGGCGGCCAGGGCGAGGAGCTGGCACAGGCGGCGAAGTCGCTGATCTTCGCCTTCGGCCTGGCGATCTTCCTGGTCTACCTGGTGATGGCTTCGCAGTTCGAGTCGCTGCTGCATCCGTTCGTGATCCTGTTCACCATCCCGCTGGCGCTGGTCGGTGCGATCCTGGCGCTGATGCTGACCGGCAAGCCGATTTCGGTGGTGGTGTTCATCGGCCTGATCCTGCTGGTCGGCCTGGTCACCAAGAACGCGATCATCCTGATCGACAAGGTCAACCAGCTGCGCGAGGCCGGCGTGGCCAAGCACGAGGCACTCGTAGAGGGAGCGCGCTCGCGCCTGCGGCCGATCATCATGACCACCCTGTGCACGCTGTTCGGCTTCCTGCCGCTGGCGGTGGCGATGGGCGAGGGTGCCGAAGTACGCGCGCCGATGGCGATCACCGTGATCGGCGGCCTGCTGGTGTCGACCCTGCTGACCCTGCTGGTGATCCCGGTGGTGTATGACCTGATGGATCGTCGCGGCGATGCCTACTACCGTGAACGCGGCCGCAAGCACGCAGGTGAGATCGAGCAGGGTGCCGCCGGCAGCGCGGCGGGTGCGGAGGAACCGGCATGAGCGTTGCCGAGTTCTCCATCCGCCGTCCGGTCACCACCATCATGTGCTTCGTGTCGCTGGTGGTGATCGGCCTGATCGCTTCGTTCCGGTTGCCGCTGGAAGCGCTGCCGGACATCTCCGCACCGTTCCTGTTCGTGCAGATCCCGTACACCGGTTCGACCCCGGAGGAAGTGGAGCGGACCATCATCCGCCCGGTCGAGGAATCGCTGGCGACGATGACCGGGATCAAGCGCATGCGCTCGTCGGCGACCTCCGAAGCGGCGCTGATCTACATCGAGTTCAGCGACTGGGACCGTGATATCGCCATCGCCGCCTCCGATGCCCGCGAGCGCATCGATGCGATCCGCAGCGACCTGCCCGACGACCTGCAGCGCTACAACGTGTTCAAGTGGTCCAGCAGCGACCAGCCGGTCCTGAAGGTGCGCCTGGCCAGTACCACCGACCTGACCACCGCCTATGACATGCTCGACCGCGAGTTCAAGCGGCGCATCGAGCGTATTCCGGGCGTGGCCCGCGTCGATATCACCGGCGCGCCGCCGAACGAGGTGGAGATCGCCATCGATCCGAACCGGCTCAACGCGCACGGGCTGAGCATCAACGAGCTGAGCGAGCGCCTGCGCACGCTGAACTTCTCGATCTCGGCCGGGCAGATCGACGACAACGGCCAACGCGTGCGCGTGCAGCCGGTGGGCGAGATCACCGATCTGCAGGAGATGCGTGACCTGGTGATCAACGCCAAGGGCCTGCGCCTGGGCGACATTGCCGATGTTCGGCTGAAGCCGGCGCGCATGAACTACGGGCGCCGCCTGGACGGCAACCCGGCGGTCGGCCTGGACATCTTCAAGGAGCGCAGCGCCAACCTGGTGGAGGTCTCGCGTGCCGCGCTGGCCGAGGTCGAATCGATCCGCGCCGAGGCGTCGATGCGCGACGTGCAGATCAAGGTGATCGACAACCAGGGCAAGGCGGTGACGTCATCGCTGCTGGAGCTGGCCGAGGCCGGCGCCGTCGGCCTGATCCTGTCGATCACGGTGCTGTTCTTCTTCCTGCGCCATTGGCCTTCGACCCTGATGGTGACGCTGGCGATCCCGATCTGCTTCACCATCACCCTGGGCTTCATGTACTTCGTCGGGGTGACGCTGAACATCCTGACCATGATGGGCCTGCTGCTGGCGGTGGGCATGCTGGTCGACAACGCCGTGGTGGTGGTGGAGAGCATCTACCAGGAACGCGAGCGCATGCCCGGGCAGCCGCGGCTGGCTTCGATCATCGGCACCCGCAACGTGGCCATCGCGCTCAGCGCGGGCACGTTGTGCCACTGCATCGTGTTCGTGCCGAACCTGTTCGGCGAGACCAACAACATCAGCATCTTCATGTCGCAGATCGCGATCACCATCTCGGTCTCGCTGCTGGCTTCGTGGCTGGTCGCGGTCAGCCTGATCCCGATGCTGTCCGCGCGCATGGCCACGCCCAAGCTGGTGCACTCGCAGACCGGCATGATCGCCCGGCTGCAGCGCCGCTATGCCACGCTGCTGGACTGGTCGCTGCACCATCGTGGCTGGAGCCTGCTCGGCATCGTGCTGGTCGTGCTGGTCAGCCTGGTGCCGATGAAGCTGACCAAGATCGACATGTTCGGCGGTGATGGCGGCAAGGACATCTTCATCGGCTACATGTGGAAGGGCGCCTACACCTATCGGCAGATGTCCGATGAAGTGGCACGGGTGGAGAACTGGATCGACCAGAACCGCGAGCGCCTGCATGTGAAGCAGGTCTACTCCTGGTACAGCGAGCAGGAAGGCAGCTCGACCGTGGTCACCCTGGACGAGAAGTACGCCAAGGACATCAAGGCGCTGCAGGAAGAGCTGCGCAAGCGTCTTCCGAAGTCGGCCCGCACCGACTACTTCGTCGGCAACCAGGGCGGCGACGGTGGCGGCGGTGGCAACCAGGGCGTGCAGGTGCAGCTGGTCGGCGACTCCAGTTCGATGCTGCAGGAAATCGGCCAGGAAGTGGTGCCGCTGCTGGCCCAGCGCGCCGAACTGCGCGACGTGCGCATCGACAACGGCGAGAAGGGCGGCGAACTGAAGGTTCGCGTCGATCGCGAGCGTGCCGCGGCATTCGGCTTCAATGCCGAGCAGGTGGCCAGCTTCGTCGGCCTGGCGCTGCGTGGCGCACCGATGCGCGAGTTCCGCCGCGGCGACAACGAGGTGCCGGTGTGGGTGCGCTTCGCCGGTGCCGAGCAGAGCAGCCCGGAAGACCTGGCCGGCTTCAGCGTGCGTACCGGTGATGGCCGCAGCGTGCCGCTGCTGAGCCTGGTTACCGTCGATGTCGGTTCGTCCGCCACCCAGATCGGTCGTACCAACCGCCAGACCACGCTGACCATCAAGGCCAACCTGGCCGAGAAGGTCACCGCGCCGGATGGCCGCAAGGCGATGGAAGCGGTGCTCAAGCCGATGAACTTCCCGGCCGGCTACGGCTTCACCTTCGACGGCGGCGACTACGGCAACGACGACGAGGCGATGCAGCAGATGGTGTTCAACCTGCTCATCGCGCTGGTGATGATCTACGTGGTGATGGCGGCGGTGTTCGAATCGCTGCTGTTCCCGGCGGCGATCATGAGCGGCGTGCTGTTCTCGATCTTCGGCGTGTTCTGGCTGTTCTGGATCACCGGCACCTCGTTCGGAATCATGTCCTTCATCGGCATCCTGGTGCTGATGGGCGTGGTGGTGAACAACGGCATCGTGATGATCGAGCACATCAACAACCTGCGGCGCGGCGGCATGGGCCGCACCCAGGCGCTGGTGGAAGGCTCACGCGAGCGCCTGCGCCCGATCATGATGACCATGGGCACGGCGATCCTGGCGATGGTGCCGATCTCGCTGACCAATACGCAGATGTTCGGCAATGGCCCGGAGTACGCGCCGATGGCGCGCGCGATCGCCGGAGGCCTGGCGTTCTCGACCGTGGTCAGCCTGCTGTTCCTGCCGACGATCTACGCGGTGCTGGACGACCTGCGCAGTGCGGTTACGCGACTGATTCGGCGTGCGCGCGGCCTGGAAATGGTAGAGCCGGGCGCTGCCCGGCTGTAATGCGCGACAACGTGTTGTGGTGTGGGGGAGGCCGGTCGTAGTGGGGCGGCCTCCCCCTTTTTTCGTTCGCCGCGTCCGTTTGCCTTCTGTAGAGCCGAGCCATGCTCGGCTGCCTTTCGCCGCGTCGCGGCGCCGCCCGAGCATGGGCTCGGGCGCTACAGATTCTGTGGCCGGTTGGAAAGGCTTACCCGGCGACCTTGCCCCACACCTTGAAGGTGGTCAGCCACAGGCCGAGCATGCTGCCGATGTTGGTCAGCATGAAGGTCAGCACCACGCGGGTGACGCGGTTGCGGTACCAGCCCTTCAGGCTCTGCGCATCGTCGCGCAGTTTCAGGAAGTCCTCGTACGCCGGTTTGCGCAGCCGCGCTTCCACCAGCGCCGAGAACGCACCGGTCGGGATGCTCAGGCGGAACGGCTTGAACGGAGCCACCGCGATCGCGGTGAGGATGCTCAGCGGATGGCCACCGGCCAACAGGCAGCCCAGGCCCGCCAGGCCACCGGTATACATCGCCCAGGTCGCCAGCAGTTCGGTACCCACGCCCAGTCCACCGCGATAGAAGCCCACGCCGATGCCGGTCGCCACGATGGCCAGGATGCCCAGCGTGAACCACGGAATGTTGCGCTTCTTCGGCACCGCCTCCAGTTCCGCGCGCAGCGGCGCCGGTGCCTCGGTGTCGGTTTCCAGGTAGCGCGCCAGCCCGGCCAGGTGGCCGGCACCGACCACGGCCAGCACTTCGCGCTGCTGCGGGTCGTGCTCTTCGCGCAGGCGCGTGGCCATGTAGCGGTCACGCTCGCCGATGATGGTCTCGTACAGCGCCGGGCTCTCGCTGGCGAACTCGCCGAAGCTCGATTCCAGCATGTCGCCCTGCTTGAGTTTCTCGATCTCGTTCTCGCCCACTTCCTCGGATGAGAACAGGCCGGCACCGAGGCCGGCGACCAGCTTCAGCTTGCCGAAGAAGCCCAGCCGCTGCGACGCACGGCGGAAGGTCAGGCCGACCTCGCGGTCGATCAGGTGAACCGGCAGGTTGCGCTCGCGCGCCAGTTCCACCGCGCGCTTGAGTTCCGCGCCCGGCTCGATGTCGAGCTGTTCGGCCAGGCGGCGCTGGTAGGCGGACAAGGCCAGGTTGGCGGCGAACAGGGCGACGCGGCCCTTGCGGATCACCTCGACCAGGTCCAGCTTGGCCAGCGTGTCCGGGTCGCTCAGCGCCTGCAGGCGCTGCGGGTCCAGCTCGACGGCCACCGCATCGAAGCGGCCGCTGTCGATCGCCTTTTCCACGGCCTCGACGCTGGCGCGGGAGACGTGGGCGGTGCCCAGCAGGGTGTAACGCACGCCGTCGCGTTCGACGACGCGCACCGGCTGGCCGGCGAACAGATCGTCACCGGTCTCGGGAAGGGTTTCAGTCATGGATTCATTCATTGGAAGGTGCGGTGTCGGCGCCATCGCCGAGCGCGCGCTGCATCTGCACGGTATCCAGCCAGCGGCCATGCTTGCGGCCGAGGCCGCGGAACACGCCGACCAGCTCGAAACCGAAGTGTTCGTGCAGCTTGATCGAAGCGGTGTTGGTCGGTTCACCGATCACCGCCACCATCTGCCGGTAGCCGCGTGCCACGCAGGCGTCGATGAGGGCCTGCAGCAGGCCGGTGCCCACGCCCTTGCCCTGGAAACGGGCATCGACGTAGACCGAATTCTCGACGGTCCACTGGTAGGCCACGCGGGTGCGGTAGGTGTTGGCGTAGGCATACCCCGCCACCTGGCCGTCGATCTCGGCGACCAGGTAGGGGAAGCCACGGTCGATGATGTCGCGCATGCGGCGCAGCATCTCGGTCGCGTCCGGAATGTCGTACTCGTAGGTGTTGACGAAGTCGGTCACTTCCACCGCGTAGATCGCGGTGATCGCGTCGATGTCGGCCGCGCCGGCATCACGGATGAGGACGGCCATGCGCGGGCTCCGGCTCAGTCGATGTAACGCTTGAGCAGGTCGCCGTACGCATCGATGCGGCGATCACGCAGGAACGGCCAGATGCGGCGCACGTGCTCGCTGCGCTGCAGGTCGACATCGCACAGCAGCACGGTGGCGTCGGTGCCGGCCTCGGCCAGGAACTCGCCCTGCGGGCCCAGCACGTGGCTGTTGCCCCAGAACTGGATGCCCGACGCGCCCAGCGGCGAGGCTTCGTGGCCGACGCGGTTGCAGCTCAGCACCGGCAGGCCGTTGGCCACGGCATGGCCGCGATGGCTCAGCACCCAGGCGTCACGCTGGCGGGTCTTCTCGTCCTGCACGTCGTCCGGGTCCCAGCCGATCGCGGTGGGGTAGAGCAGCAGTTCGGCACCGGCCAGCGCCATCAGGCGCGCCGCTTCCGGGTACCACTGGTCCCAGCAGACCAGCACGCCGAGGCGGCCCACCGAGGTGTCGATCGGGGTGAACCCGATGTCGCCCGGGGTGAAGTAGAACTTTTCGTAGAAGCCCGGATCGTCCGGGATGTGCATCTTGCGGTACTTGCCGAGCAGGGTGCCGTCCTTCTCGAACACCACGGCGGTGTTGTGGTACAGGCCGGCGGCGCGGCGCTCGAACAGCGAACCGACCAGCACCACGCCATGCTTCTTCGCCAGCGCGCCCAGGCGCTCGGTGCTGGGGCCCGGAATCGGCTCGGCCAGGTCGAACTCGTCCACCGACTCGTGCTGGCAGAAGTACGGGCCGTTGTGCAGTTCCTGCAGCAGCACCAGCTTGGCACCCTGCGCAGCCGCCTCGGCCACGCGTGCTTCGATCACCGCCAGATTGGCGGCGGCGTCACCGTGGTTGCGCTCCTGGATCAGGGCGACGGTAAGGGGGCTGCGCGAGTTCATGCGGGGCGTTCCTGCGGGGGAAAACCTGCATGTTAGCGCGGATGGATGGCGACGGCGTGTTGCGCGCTGAATGGGTGCTGGTAGTGCCGGCCGCTGGCCGGCAATCCCGTGGATCCATCAGGCATTGCATGGTTGCCGGCCAGCGGCCGGCACTACCAATCCTTAAGCCTTCAACAACCCCGCCGGCAGCTGCATGGTGATGCAGTGCAGGCTGCCGTTCTGCCAGATCAGCGAGCGGCAGGGCACCTGCACGATCTCGCGGCCCGGGTGCGCCTTCGCCAGCACGTCGCGCGCCAGGTCGTCAGCCGGGTCGCCGTAGGCCGGCATCAGCACCGCGCCATTGACGATCAGGTAGTTGGCGTACGACGCGGCCAGGCGGCGGCCTTCGTCGATCACCGGCTGTGCCCACGGCAGAGGGAACAGGCGGTACGGCTGGCCATCCTTGGTGCGCAGCGCGGCCAGTTCATTGCCCATCGCCTGCAGCTCGGCATAGTGCGAGTCGCTCTCGTCGTCGCAGGCCTGGTAGACGATGCTGTCGGACGAGGCGAAGCGGGCGAGGGTGTCGATGTGGGCGTCGGTGTCGTCGCCTTCCAGGTAGCCGTGGTCCAGCCACAGTACGCGGTCCTGCTGCAGCCAGTCGGCCAGGTCGGCACTCAGGCTGGCGCGGTCGCGGTCCGGGTGGCGCTCGTGCAGGCACTTCCAGGTGGTCAGCAGGGTGCCTTCGCCATCGGTCTCGATGCCGCCGCCTTCCAGCGCGAACGGAATGCTGCGCACCGGTGCGTCGTTGAACACGCCGGCCTGGTCGAGCACGCCCACCAGCTGGTCATCCAGGGTGGCGTCGAACTTGCCGCCCCAGCCGGTGAAGCGGAAATCCAGCAGCTGGAAGCCGCCATCGGTGCGGCGCAGCGTGATCGGGCCGGAGTCGCGCAGCCAGGTGTCGTCGTAGGCCGCCGTGGTGAAGTGGACCTTGTCCATGTCGATGCGGTTGGAGCGCAGCCGCATCTCGGCATAGGTCTCCACGTCGTCGTCGGCCACGCAGATCAGCACCGGCTGGAAGCGGGTGATGGCCGCGACCAGGGCGATGTAGGTCTCTTCCACCTGGCCCAGGCGCTCGGCCCAGTCGGTGTCGGCGGTGGGCCAGGCAATCAGGACGCCGCTCTGGGCTTCCCACTCGGCAGGAAAACGAAGGGTCTGGTTCATGGTCTCGCTACACAGGCCCGCCCACGGCGGGTAGTAAAGGGATCAACGGATCGGTGGTTTCGGGCCGACTTCGTTCGGGTCCGCCTGGTTGGCCACCACGTCGATCACCTTCTGCTTCTCGAAGTAGACGGTGAACTGCGGGTAGACCCAGCGGTTGATGGTCGGCCATTGCCGTTTCTGCCCGCCGCGCGGCTGCAGCTGTTCGCTTGGCGCACCGAACTGCGCCTGCACCTGCTGCATGCTCTGGCCGCGCACGGGCAGGGCACCGGCCGGCTTCTCGCGGGCACGGTCGACAAGCAGGGTATCGGCCAGCGCCGGAGTGGCGGCAGCCAGGGTGGCCATCACGGCCAGGGCGGACAGGTAACGCTTCATCTCGATCTACTCCCCAGTGGTCAAGAACGGCGATTACAGCAAAATCGGCAGGAAAAAGCCGCATAAAACAAAAAACCGCCCGAAGGCGGTTTCTTGCATCGGGTCGGCCCCGCGTAGGGCCAGCCGCAGCCGGAAGGCTGTGAGGCTTAGCGCTGACGCGCCTTGAAACGCGGGTTCGACTTGCAGATGACGAAGATCTTGCCACGACGACGCACGACCTTGCAGTCACGGTGACGGGCCTTCGCCGACTTCAGGGAGGACAGGACTTTCATGGCATACCTCGGCGTAAACAGTAGTTGTTCGGGTGGAGCGTGGCCGCGATATGCGAAAGACAATCGGCAGTTGACGCTCGTTCAAGCCCGCCATTCTACCGGGCTTTTCCTCATGGTTTCAAGTGGTTGCACAAAAGATCCCGCTGGGGGCGTCGGGCAGGGGCTAGAATGACCCCTTCGAACGCTCTGGGAACCCCATGAATCCACTCGCTCCCGTCCTGACCATCGACGGCCCTTCCGGGGCTGGCAAGGGTACCATCAGCCGCATCATCGCGCGCCGGATGGGCTGGCATTACCTGGATTCGGGCGCGCTGTACCGGGCGGTGGGCGTGGCTGCGAGCTGGGCCGACATCGATACCTCCGACGCGTCGGCCCTGGTGCGCTGCACCTTCGATACCCACGTTCAGTTTGTTGAACAGGGCGAGTCGATGCGGGTCATGGTGAACGGTACCGATGCGACCGACGAGCTGCGCCTGGAGACCACCGGGGCGCTGGCCTCGGCCATCGCGGCCATTCCCGAGGTGCGGGCTGCGCTGAAAGAGCGCCAGCGCGCATTCAGGGAGCTGCCCGGCCTGGTCGCCGACGGCCGCGACATGGGCACGGTGATCTTCCCGGACGCCTCCTACAAGGTCTTCCTGACCGCCAGTGCCGAGGAGCGCGCCGAGCGCCGGCATAAGCAGTTGAAAGACAAGGGGGTTTCTGTTAACTTTGATGACCTCCTGCGCGAGATCATGGCCCGCGACGCCCGTGATGCTCAGCGTACCGTGGCGCCCCTGAAGCCGGCAGACGATGCTGTCCTCATCGACACCACAGGCATCGGCATCGCAGATGTCGTTGCCAGAGTGATGGATCTGCTCCCGGTTCCGGCTGCCTGATCCGTTCGCGCGGGAGCACTGCCAGCAGCATCGGTGGTGGTCGCGCATAGCAGTGCTGTACCAGCTCCGTCGCGCAATGATGCGTGGCGGTTTTCCTACTACACACGACCTGCGTTTCCGGGGTCGACCAACAGGCGGGCGGTCGCCATTCCCCTGAAGGGGACGCCACCGACCCATGTGTCCAACAGAGTAAATCTAATGACCGAATCATTTGCCGAACTGTTTGAAGCCAGCCAGGCCAACCTGGCCAAGCTGAAGCCGGGCGCCATCGTCAGCGGTACCGTTGTTGAAGTCCGCGGCGACGTCGTGGTGATCAACGCTGGCCTGAAGTCCGAAGGCATCGTGCCGATCGAACAGTTCCGTAACGACGCTGGCGAAATCGACGTCGCCGAAGGCGACATCGTCAAGGTCGCCCTCGACTCGATCGAGAACGGCTTCGGCGAAACCGTCCTGTCGCGCGAGAAGGCCAAGCGCGCGATGGTGTGGGACGAGCTGGAAGAAGCGTTGGAAAAGAACGAAACCATCACCGGCCGCATCAGCGGCAAGGTCAAGGGTGGTTTCACCGTGGACATCAAGGATGTCCGCGCCTTCCTGCCGGGTTCCCTGGTCGATGTGCGCCCGGTGCGCGATCCGGCCTACCTGGAGGGCAAGGAACTCGAGTTCAAGCTCATCAAGCTGGACCGCAAGCGTAACAACGTCGTGGTCTCGCGCCGCGCTGTCGTCGAAAGCGAGCACTCGGAAGAGCGCGAGCAGCTGATGGACAAGCTGCAGGAAGGCGCGATCCTGAAGGGTGTCGTCAAGAACCTGACCGACTACGGCGCGTTCGTGGACCTGGGCGGTATCGACGGCCTGCTGCACATCACCGACATGGCGTGGAAGCGTGTGCGTCACCCGTCGGAAGTCGTGAACGTCGGCGACGAGCTGGACGTCCGCGTGCTGAAGTTCGACCGCGAGCGCAACCGCGTTTCGCTGGGTCTGAAGCAGCTGGGCGAGGATCCGTGGGACAACATCGGTCGTCGTTACCCGGCCAACAGCCGCGTCTTCGGCAAGGTCTCCAACGTCACCGATTACGGCGCGTTCGTCGAGATCGAGCCGGGCGTCGAGGGCCTGGTGCACGTCTCCGAGATGGATTGGACCAACAAGAACGTCAACCCGTCCAAGGTTGTGCAGGTCGGTGACGAAGTTGAAGTCATGGTCCTGGACGTCGACGAAGAGCGTCGCCGCATCTCGCTGGGCATGAAGCAGGTTGCCGCCAATCCGTGGGAAACCTTCGCTGCCACCCACAAGAAGGGTGACAAGGTGTCGGGCCAGATCAAGTCGATCACCGACTTCGGCATCTTCATCGGCCTGGACGGCGGCATCGACGGTCTGGTCCACCTGTCCGACATCAGCTGGAACACCACCGGCGAAGACGTCGTTCGCAACTTCAAGAAGGGCGATACCCTGGACGCCGTCGTCCTGGCTGTCGATCCGGAGCGCGAGCGCATCTCCCTGGGCGTGAAGCAGCTGGAGCAGGATCCGTTCGGCCAGTACATGGCTGCCAATCCGAAGGGCTCCAAGGTCGAAGGCGTGGTGAAGGAAGTCGACGCCAAGGGCGCGATCATCGAGCTGGCTGACGGCATCGAAGGTTACGTCTCGGCACGCGACATCGCCAACGAGCGCGTTGACGACGCCACCCAGCACCTGAAGGTCGGCGACAAGGTCGAAGCGAAGTTCGTGGGCATGGACCGCAAGGGCCGTACCCTGCAGCTGTCGATCAAGGCCAAGGACGACGCGGAAATGCGCGAAGTGCTGGAGGAATACCAGTCCTCTTCGGCTTCCAGCGGCACCACCCAGCTGGGCGCGCTGCTGCGTGCACAGCTGAACGGCAACAAGTCCGAGTAATCGGCCTTACGCTGTACGTTGTTTCCTGGACGGCCCGGGCGTTTGCCCGGGCCGTTTCAGGCTGAGATGCCCTTGATGTGAGCCGGTGATGACCAAATCCGAACTGATCGAAATCCTTGCGCGCCGCCAGGCGCACCTGAAGGCCGATGATGTCGATCTGGCGGTGAAGTCGTTGCTGGAAATGATGGGCGGTTCGCTGTCCGCCGGGGATCGCATCGAAATCCGTGGTTTTGGCAGCTTCTCGCTGCACTATCGTCCGCCGCGCCTGGGTCGCAACCCGAAGACCGGCGAATCGGTTGCCCTGCCGGGCAAGCATGTTCCCCATTTCAAGCCGGGCAAGGAGCTGCGCGAGCGGGTCAGCAGTGTGCTGCCGCTGGACGCCGATCCGGCCTGAGCCTCCCGTCGCGCCACCGCGTGCGAATACCGCGGCGAGTCGGATAAGCTACGACCTCCTGCCACTGGAGCTGTCGCATGAAGGTTTTTCGTCTGCTGGTCCTGCTGGCGGTGCTGCTTCTCGGGTTGATCATCGGTGCCATGAACATGGACGAGATGACCATCAACCTGGTGTTCACCCAGCTCAAGACCTCGATCGGCGTGGCGATCATCGCTTCGCTGCTGATCGGCGTCATCGTCGGTGCGGGCCTGGTGCTGGTGAGCGTGGTCATTCCGCTCTACGCCCAGCTGCGCCGTGCCAACAAGTCGGTCGCCACGCCCGTGGCCCCGGTTTCCCCCTCCCAATCTTTTGATGGACGCTGATCGAAGATGGATTTCGTCACCGAGTGGTTCTGGTTCTTCCTGTTCGTTCCCCTGGCGGCGCTGGCCGGCTGGGTAATCGGTCGGCGCGGCGGGCAGCGTCACGGTGACAGCCAGGTCAGCCGCCTGTCGAGCACCTATTTCCGGGGCCTGAACTACCTGCTCAACGAGCAGCCGGACAAGGCCATCGAGCTGTTCCTGCATATCGCCGAGCTGGACAAGGAAACCTTCGAGACCCAGGTCGCGCTGGGCCACCTGTTCCGCCGCCGCGGCGAAGTCGACCGCGCCATCCGCCTGCACCAGGGCCTGGTCAACCGCCACGATCTGAGTGATGCGCAGCGCGTGCAGGCCCTGCTGGCGCTGGGCGAGGACTACATGAAGTCCGGCCTGCTGGACCGTGCCGAGACCGTGTTCACCGAACTTGCGCAGCTGGACCAGCGCGCCCCGCAGGCGCTCAAGCACCTGATCGGCATCTACCAGGCCGAGCGCGACTGGGAAAAGGCGATCGACAACGCGACCCGTTTCGAGGACGTGACCGGCGAGCCGATGGGCAAGCTGATCGGTCAGTTCGAGTGCGAGCTGGCCGAGCGCTTCCGTGGCGCCGGCAAGCTGGAAGAGGCGAGGGCAGCGATCGCCCGTGCCTACCAGGCCGATGCGATGTCGGTGCGCGCGGGCATCATCGAGGGTCGCCTGGAGACCGATGCCGGCAACGCCGAAGCCGCGGTGCGCGCGTTCGAGCGCGCGGCCCGCAACGATCCGGAGTACCTGCCCGAGCTGCTGCCGGCGCTGATGGCGAACTATCGCAAGGTCGGTGACCTCGCGGGCGCGCGTGCCTTCCTGTCGGAAATGACCGAGCACTATCGCGGCATCGCTCCGGTACTGGCGTTGACCCGGCTGATGGAAGAGCAGGAAGGCGTGGCGCCGGCCCGAGCCTACCTGGGGCGCCAGCTCAAGGATCGTCCGTCGGTGCGTGGCGAGTCCGCACTGATCGACCTGACTCTGGCCGAAGGCGCCGACTCCACGGCCACCCTGCATGACCTCAAGCACATCACCGATCAGTTGCTGGTGCGTAACCCGGCCTACCGCTGCACCCGCTGCGGTTTCGGAGCGCGGACGCATCACTGGCAGTGCCCGAGCTGCAAGGAGTGGGGGACGGTCAAGCCGCTGCTGAACTACGCGGTGCTCTGATCCATGCCGTGGTTCGTGATGGGGGCGCTGCTGGGGCTGGCCCTGCTGAGCGCAGCCCTGACCTGGGCAGCCCGTGGCTATGCCGTGCGGCAGCAGTTGATGGACCAGCCCGGCGAACGCCGCAGTCATAGCGTGGCGACGCCGCGCGGCGGTGGTATCGCCATCGTCATCAGCCTGCTGGTTACGGCGGGCGTGGCCATGGTGGCCTGGCCGCACGCCGCGCCGAGCCTGCTGGTCGCCAGCCTTGGCCTGGTCCTGGTGGCCGGCATCGGCTGGTGGGACGACCACAGGCCCCTGCCTGCCCTGCGCCGCCTGCTGGTGCATTTCATTGCGGCAGCGCTGCTGGCCATGCTGGTCAAGGCCAACGGTGGCAGCTGGCTGCTGGCCGGGCTGGTGCTGCTGTTCACCGCCTCGCTGATCAACATCTGGAACTTCATGGATGGGATCAACGGCATTGCCGCCAGCCAGGCGATTGTTGTCGCATTGGGACTGGCGCCGCTTCTGCCCTGGCCCTATTCGCTTGCGGCCCTGGCATTGGGCCTGGCCTGCCTGGGCTTCCTGCCGTTCAATTTTCCGCGGGCGCGGATCTTCATGGGTGATGTCGGAAGTGGCGCGTTGGGCTATGCGGTGGCGGCCGTGCTGGCCATCGCCAGCGTGCGCACGGACATCAACTGGCTCCTGCTGCTGGTGCCGGCCTCGGCTTTCCTTGTGGACGCAGGCTTCACACTGCTGGCGCGCATCATTTCCGGACAACGCTGGATGGAACCCCATACCCAGCATGTCTACCAGCGCGCGGTGCAGGCAGGAGCCAGCCACGCCCGGGTGACAGGGATGTACTTTGCTTTGGGCCTGTTCAGTATTACAGTGACTGTTGTCTGCTCCAAATTGCAGCCGAGGTGGGAGGCTGTCGTGGCGATCGCGTGGTTCAGTGCGCTGAGCGTCCTCTGGCTCCTCCTGCGCAATGGATTGCGCCATCGACAAGGAAATACCTGACTTATGGCTTCACCCTGGCGGGACAGAATCCTCGGCCTGATGCCGCGTTCGGCCATCGTCTGCCACGACCTGTTCATGGTCTGGGCATGTTGGCAGCTGCTCCACGCGGGGCGCTACTCGATCCTGCCCAACGCGCCCGAGCTTCCCCTCTGGAATATCGACACCACGCTGGTACTGCTGCTGCAGGGCCTGGTGTTCTGGCGCGTCGGCCTTTACCGCGGACTGTGGCGGTTTGCCAGCGTCAGCGACCTGCTGAACATCTTCAAGGCCAGCTTCATCGGCATGGTCGCGATCGTGCTGGTGCTGATGTGGAAGCGCTTCGATGGCGTGCCGATGTCGGTGCTGGTGATCTATCCGTTCGCGCTGTCGGCCCTGCTGGGCGCGCCACGCCTGCTGTACCGGGCCTGGAAGGACTACCAGGCGCTGCAGTCCGATTCCAGCGCACGTCGTGTGCTGATCCTCGGTGCCGGCCAGGCGGCTGAGACGCTGGTGCGTGACCTGCGGCGCTCGGGCAACTTCGAGCCGGTCGGCCTGCTCGACGACGCCCCCCATCTGCGCGGGGCCAAGCTGCAGGGCCTGCCGATCCTTGGCACCCTGGACGACGCGCCCACCGTGGTCCGCGAGACCGCGGCCAAGCTGCTGGTGATTGCCATCCCCTCGCTGGATGCCGCCGGCATGCAGCGGATCGTGGCCATCTGTGAAAGCACGGGCGTGCCGTTCCGCACCGTGCCCAAGCTCAGCGACATCCTGCAGGGCCAGTCGCTTCCCGGGCAGCTGAAGGAAGTGGCGATTGAGGACCTGCTCGGCCGCAAGCCGATCATGCCGGACTGGAACCTGATCCGTGGTTGGCTGGGCGGACGTACGGTGATGGTGACCGGCGCCGGTGGCTCGATTGGCTCGGAACTGTGCCGCCAGTGCGCGCGCCATGGTGCTGGCCGGATCATCCTGCTGGAGATCAGCGAACTGTTGCTGCTGACCATCGAGGGCGAACTGCGCCGCAGTTTCCCCGATGTCGAGATCGAAGCCGTGCTGGGTGACTGCGGTGACCCGGCCGTGATCCGCCATGCGCTGTCGCTGCATCCGGTGGATACCGCGTTCCACGCGGCGGCCTACAAGCATGTGCCGGTGCTGGAGCGCCAGCTGCGTGAAGCGGTGCGCAACAACATCCTGGCGACCGAGAACGTGGCCCGGGCCTGCCTGGAGGCGCGCGTCGAGCATTTCGTCTTCATCTCCACCGACAAGGCGGTGGACCCGGTCAATGCGCTGGGTGCCAGCAAGCGCTATGCCGAGATGATCTGCCAGAGCCTGGACCAGAAGTCCACGCACACCCGTTTCGTTACCGTGCGTTTCGGCAATGTGCTGGCCTCGGCCGGCAGCGTGGTGCCACTGTTCCGCGAGCAGATCCTGCGCGGTGGGCCGGTGACCGTTACCGATCCGGAAGTCAGCCGCTACTTCATGACCATCCCGGAGGCCTGCCAGCTGATCCTGCAGGCGGCTGCGTCGGCATCGCACGGTGCGATCTATACCCTCGACATGGGCGAGCCGGTGCCGATCCGCGTGCTGGCCGAACAGATGATCCGCCTGGCCGGCAAGCAGCCGTACAAGGACATTCCGATCATCTATACCGGCCTGCGCCCGGGCGAGAAGCTGCACGAGACGCTGTTCTATTCGGACGAGGACTATCGTTCAACCGCGCACCCGAAGATTCTCGAGGCCGGCGTGCGCACGTTCTCGCGCGACCTGGTGCTGGGTAATGTCCCGCGCCTGCGCGAGGCGATTGCCAGCTACGACACTGCCAGCATCCAGGAGATCCTGTTTGCGACCATGCCGGAGTTTTCGCCAATCGCACAGGATGCTTACATTTCATCCGCTAAAGTCCTGCCTTTTCCGGCACGTGAGGCCAACAGGTACCAATGAGCAAGCGAATCCGCAAAGCGGTTTTCCCGGTGGCAGGGCTGGGGACGCGTTTTCTGCCAGCAACCAAGACCGTGCCGAAGGAGATGCTGCCGATCATTGATCGGCCGCTGATCCAGTACGCCGTGGATGAAGCCATCGAGGCCGGCTGCGATACGTTGGTGTTCATCACCAACCGCTACAAGCATGCAGTCGCCGACTATTTCGACAAGGCCTACGAGCTGGAACAGAAGCTCGAGCGCGCCGGCAAGCAGGAACAGCTGGAGCTGATCCGCCACGTTCTTCCGGAGGGCGTGCGTGCGATCTTCGTGACCCAGGCCGAAGCACTGGGCCTGGGGCATGCGGTGCTCTGTGCCAAAGCCGTGATCGGTGACGAGCCGTTCGCCGTGCTGCTGCCGGACGACCTGATCTGGAACCGCGGTGCGGGTGCGCTCAAGCAGATGGCCGATCTCAACGAGGCCAGTGGCGCCAGCGTGATCGCCGTTGAAGACGTGCCGCACGAAAAGACCGCCAGCTACGGCATCGTGGCCACCGAGGCCTTTGATGGCCGCAAGGGCCGCATTTCGGAGATCGTCGAGAAGCCGAAGCCGGAGGACGCGCCGAGCGACCTGGCGGTGGTGGGCCGTTATGTACTGAGCCCGAAGATTTTCGAGTTGCTGGAACAGACCGGCAGCGGTGCTGGTGGCGAGATCCAGCTGACCGATGCGATCGCGCAGCTGCTGAAGACTGAAGAGGTCGATGCCTATCGATTCGAGGGCACCCGCTTTGACTGCGGCACGCACCTGGGGCTGGTGGAGGCGACGATCCGGTTCGCGCTGGATAACCCGAAGCTGGCTGGCCCGGCGCGCGAGAAGCTGGCGGCGATGCTGGCGGAGTAAGGTTTATCAGGCGCTCCGTGCTGCGCCTTGATTGATACGTGGGGGAGGGGGCGGATGGCCCTCTCCAAAACACGCCAAAGCCCTTCCATGGTGCTCGATGGCGCCATCCATGGCGCCAACGGTTTTGGAGAGGGCCATCCGCCCCCTCTCGATAGTTTCCGTGTTGCGCGGACGGGAAGGGCGGAATCAAGGGCAAGAGCAAAAGCAAAAAGGCAGCCAGTGGCTGCCTTTTTTGCTTGCTGGGGTCAGATCCCTTTGCTGCGCAAAGGGCTCTGACCCCAGCTCTTGATCCTGCCTTTGCTCACCCCTCCGCCGCAGGGAGGCTGGAAGGGCCGGGTCGGCAGGGCTGCCCGGGACCGTTGGCGCCATGGATGGCGCCATCGAGCCCCCATGGATGGGTTCACGGCGTGTCCCGGGCAGCCCTGCCGACCCGGCCCACGCCATGAAGCCCAACGAGGCAGCGCCTTGAACCTTACAGCGCCTCGAAAATGCCCGCCGCGCCCATGCCGGTACCGATGCACATCGTCACCATGCCGTACTTCTGCTGGCGACGACGCAGGCCGTGCAGCAGGGTCGCGGTACGGATCGCGCCGGTTGCGCCCAGCGGATGGCCCAGGGCGATCGCGCCGCCCAGCGGGTTGACCTTGCTCGGGTCCAGGCCGCAATCACGGATCACCGCCAGCGACTGCGCGGCGAAGGCTTCGTTCAGCTCGATCCAGTCCAGCTGGTCCTGGGTCAGGCCGGCCTGCTTCAGCGCCTTCGGGATCGCGGCGATCGGGCCGATGCCCATCACTTCCGGACGCACGCCGGCCACCGAGAAGCTGACGAAACGCGCCAGCGGGGTCAGGCCGTAATCCTTGATTGCCTGCTCCGAAGCCAGCAGCACGGCGCCGGCGCCATCGCTCATCTGCGAGGAGTTGCCGGCAGTGACGGTGCCGCCGAACTGGCCGTTGCGGAATACCGGGCGCAGCTTGGCCAGGCCTTCGGCCGAGGAATCCGGACGCGGGCCTTCATCGGTGTCGGCCACCTTGTTGCGGGTGATGATGCGCTGGCCATCGGCCAGGTCCGGCAGGTGCGAGACGATCTCGTACGGGCTGATCTCGTCCTTGAAGTCACCGTTCTGGATCGCGGCCATGGCCTTCTGGTGCGAGGCGAGGGCGAACGCATCCTGGTCTTCGCGCGAGACCTTCCATTCCTCGGCCACCTTCTCGGCGGTGATGCCCATGCCGTAGGCGATGGCGACGTGGTCGTTGTCGAACACGCTCGGTGCCATCGCGATCTTGTTGCCCATCATCGGCACCATCGACATCGATTCGGTGCCACCGGCCAGCATCAGGTCGGCGTTGCCCAGGCGGATCGCGTCGGCGGCCTGCGCCACGGCCTGCAGGCCGGAGGAGCAGAAGCGGTTCACGGTCTGCGCGGCGATGGTGTTGGGCAGGCCGGCCAGCAGTACGCCGATGCGCGCCACGTTCATGCCCTGCTCGGCTTCCGGCATGGCGCAGCCGATGATCGCGTCATCGATGCGGTTGACGTCCACGCCCGGTGCCTGTGCGACGACGCTGCGCAGCACGTGCGCAAGCATGTCGTCGGGGCGGGTGTTGCGGAACATGCCCTTGGGCGCCTTGCCCACCGGGGTGCGGGTGGCGGCGACGATGTAGGCGTCCTGGATTTGCTTGGTCATTGCAGTGATCTCTTGAATAGGGGTTGGAAGAGGTTGCCGGCCAGCGGCCGGCACTACCGATGTCTTCCGTCAGTTCCGCAGCGGCTTGCCGGTCTTCAGCATGTGCGCGATGCGGGCCTGGGTCTTTTCCTGCTGGGCCAGTTCGACGAAGTGCTTGCGCTCCAGGGTCAGCAGCCACTCTTCGTCGACCAGGGTGCCGCGGTCGACCTTGCCGCCGCACAGCACGGTGGCGATGCGCTCGGCGATCTCGTAGTCGTACGGGCTGATGAAACGGCCCTCCAGCATGTTGACCAGCATCATCTTGAAGGTGGCGATACCCACGTCACCGGCCACCTGGATGCGGCGTGCCGGCAGCGGCGGACGGTAGCCCGCTTCGGCCAGCGCACGGGCTTCGGCCTTGGCGATATGCAGCGCCTCGTAGCTGTTGAACACCACCTTGTCGGTGCTGCGCAGCAGGCCCAGTTCCTTGGCGTTGACCGCCGAGTTGGACACCTTGGCCATCGCCACGGTCTCGAAGGTCTTCTTCAGTTCGGCGAACACGTCACCGCCCGGACCGGCGGCCTGCGAGGCACGCACGGCCAGTTCCTTCAGGCCACCGCCGGCCGGCAGCAGGCCCACGCCGGCCTCGACCAGGCCGATGTAGCTTTCCAGGAAAGCCACGGTCTTGGCGCTGTGCATCTGGAACTCGCAGCCGCCACCCAGGGCCAGGCCGCGCACGGCAGCCACCACCGGCACCAGCGAGTACTTGATGCGCTGGCTGGTGCGCTGGAAGTTGGCGACCATCTCTTCGAACTGGTCGACCTTGCCGGCCTGCAGCAGGCCGAGGGCACCGGCCAGGTCGGCACCGGCGGAGAAGGGTTCCTTCTGCTGCCAGATCACCAGGCCCTGGAAATCCTTCTCGGCGCGGCTGACACATTCTTGCAGGCCATCCAGCACCTGGTCGGACACGGTGTTCATCTTGGTCTTGAAGCTGACCACGGCGATGCCGTCGCCGTCATGCCACATGCGCAGGCCGTCGTTCTCGAACACGGTCTCGCCCGGCGCGAACGTCTCGCCCAGCAGCGGATCGGGGAAGCGCTGGCGCTGGTACACCGGCAGCGACGAACGCGGCAGCTTGGCGTTGCGCGACGGGCTGTAGCTGCCCTCGGCGGCGTGCACGCCGTCGCGGCCATCGAACACCCAGTCCGGCAGCGGGGCGTTGCTCATGCTCTTGCCGGCGACGATGTCATCGGCGATCCACTGCGCAACCTGCTTCCAGCCAGCGGCCTGCCAGGTTTCGAACGGGCCCAGCGACCAGCCGTAGCCCCAGCGGATGGCCAGGTCGACGTCGCGCGCGGTCTCGGCGATGTCGGCCAGGTGGTAGGCGCTGTAGTGGAACAGGTCGCGGAAGGTCGCCCACAGGAACTGCGCCTGCGGGTGCTGGCTCTCGCGCAGCTTGGCGAACTTCTCGGCCGGGTTCCTGATCTTCAGGATCTCGACCACTTCCGGTGCCGCGCTGCGGTCGGCCGGGCGGTAGTCCTGCTTCTCCAGGTCCAGCACCACGATGTCCTTGCCGACCTTGCGGAAGATGCCGGCGCCGGTCTTCTGGCCCAGTGCACCCTTGGAAATCAGCGCCTCCAGCCACTTCGGCGACTTGAAGAATTCATGCCACGGGTCGTTGGGCAGGGTGTCGCCCATGGTCTTGATGACGTGGGCCATGGTGTCCAGGCCGACCACGTCGGAGGTGCGGTAGGTGGCCGACTTCGGGCGGCCGACCAGCGGGCCGGTCAGGCCGTCCACTTCATCGAAGCCCAGGCCGAACTGCTGGGTGTGGTGGATGGTGGACAGGATCGAGAACACGCCGATGCGGTTGCCGATGAAATTCGGGGTGTCCTTGGCGTACACCACGCCCTTGCCCAGGGTGGTGACCAGGAATTCTTCCAGGCCTTCCAGCACGGCGGCATCGGTGGTGGTGGCCGGGATCAGCTCGGCCAGGTGCATGTAGCGCGGCGGGTTGAAGAAGTGCACGCCGCAGAAGCGGTGGCGCAGCTGCTCGGGCAGCACGTCGGCCAGCTTGTTGATGCCCAGGCCCGAGGTGTTGGAAGCCAGCACGGCGTGGTCGGCCACGAACGGGGCGATCTTCTTGTACAGGTCCTGCTTCCAGTCCATGCGCTCGGCGATGGCCTCGATGATCAGGTCGCAGTCCTTCAGCTGCTCCAGGCCGGACTCGTAGTTGGCCGGGGTGATGGCTTCGGCCAGCGACTTGCTGGCCAGCGGCGCCGGGCTCAGCTTGCCCAGGTTGGCGATCGCCTTCAGCACGATGCCGTCGGCCGGACCTTCCTTGGCGGGCAGGTCGAACAGCACGGTGTCGACGCCAGCGTTGGTGAGGTGGGCGGCGATCTGGGCGCCCATGACGCCGGCACCCAGCACGGCGGCGCGGCGGACTAGCAGGGAATTGGACATGGTGTAGGGCCTTTGTTGGTCAGCAGTTACTGGGTGGGTCACACCCGGTGGAATCACGGGGAAGCGGGCAGGGCGCTGGCGCGTGCGGCGGCGCGGAACCCGGCTTCGGCGAAATGGATCAGTTCGTGGGCGGCATGGGCACGATGCGCCGCTTCGGTGACACCGGCGGGACGCTTGATCAGCCCGAAGTCGGCCATGGCATAGGTGAGCGAGCCGGCCAGGAAGTCCAAGCGCCAGTACAGCTCTTCCTTGCTCAGGTCGGGCGCGCATTCGGCAATCGCCTTGCCGAACGCACGCAGCACGTGGCCGTAGTGGTCCGACAGGAACTTGCGCAGGTTGTCGTTCTTCTCGGCGTAGGCGCGCGCGATCACGCGCACGAAGGCACCGCCGTTCTGGCGGTCCTGGGCCAGCGCCAGCGCCGGCTCGACGAAGGCGGCCAGCACCGGGCGCAGCTGCCCAGGATGTTCGCTGCGGGCGCGCTCGAGCTGCGCCAGGCGGGCGCCGGTCATCTCGTCCATGCGGCGGCGGAACACCTCGTTGACCAGGTTTTCCTTGGAGCCGAAGTGGTAATTGACCGCCGCGATGTTGACGTCGGCCTGGCTGGTCACCTGGCGCAGCGAGGTGCCGGCGAAACCGTGCTGGGCGAACAGCTCCTCGGCGGCACCGAGGATGCGGTCCTTGGTCGAGAAGTGGGCGGGCTTGGCCATCGGCGGGCAGACCTTAATCAAACGATTGTTTGATACTAGGACCAGACGGTAGCGTATGGCATTTTGCAGTGCAGCAAAAATGCCCGGGGCGGTCAGAATCCGCTCAGGTGGGTGAATGGGCGCAAAGGGTAGTGCCGGCCGCTGGCCGGCAACCGTGGGCAGCCCGGCGGGCGCCAGCCTGCCGGCCAGCGGCCGGCACTACCACGCCAGCCCTTTATCTTTTACAATTCGCCTACGTTTATCAGGCTAAGCCCGCGTCCCGACGCGGGTTTTTTTCATGTTACCCTTCGGGCCATCAGCGGCCCGATTCCATTGGAGACATCCCATGGCGCTGGAGCGCACCCTTTCGATCATCAAGCCGGACGCCGTTGCCAAGAACGTCATCGGCGAAATCTACGCCCGCTTCGAGAAGGCCGGCCTGAAGGTCGTGGCCGCCAAGTACAAGCAGCTGTCGCGCCGTGAAGCCGAAGGCTTCTACGCCGTGCACCGCGAGCGTCCGTTCTTCAACGCGCTGGTCGAGTTCATGATCTCCGGCCCGGTGATGATCCAGGCTCTGGAAGGCGAGAACGCCGTCCTGGCCCACCGCGACCTGCTGGGCGCCACCAACCCGAAGGAAGCCGCTGCGGGCACCATCCGCGCCGACTTCGCCGAATCCATCGATGCCAACGCCGCCCACGGCTCGGACTCGGTCGAGAATGCCGCGATTGAAATCGCCTACTTCTTCGCCGCCACCGAAGTCGTTTCGCGCTGAGAGTAATGCCGTGAACGAGGTCGTACAGTCCCCCGCCATCCAGCCGCTGCCGAAGTCGGCACCCACGGCTGGCAAGCAGAACCTGCTCGACCTCGATCGCGCGGGCCTGGAGAAGTTTTTCGTCGAGGTTCTCGGCGAGAAGAAGTTCCGTGCCCATCAGGTGATGAAGTGGATCCACCATCGCTACGTCACCGACTTCGATGAAATGACCGACCTCGGCAAGGTCCTGCGCGCCAAGCTGCAGGCCCATGCCGAGGTGCTGGTTCCGAACATCGTGTTCGACAAGCCCTCCGCCGACGGCACCCACAAGTGGCTGCTGGCGATGGGCGTGGATGGCAAGAACGCCATCGAGACCGTGTACATCCCCGACAAGACCCGCGGCACGCTGTGCGTGTCCTCGCAGGTCGGTTGCGGCCTGAACTGCACGTTCTGCTCCACCGCCACCCAGGGCTTCAACCGCAACCTGACCACCGCCGAGATCATCGGCCAGGTGTGGGTTGCCGCACGCCACCTGGGCAACGTGCCGCACCAGATGCGCCGCCTCACCAACGTGGTGATGATGGGCATGGGCGAGCCGCTGATGAATTTCGACAACGTCGTGCGCGCCATGAGCGTGATGCGTGACGACCTGGGCTACGGCCTGGCCAACAAGCGCGTGACCCTGTCGACCTCCGGCCTGGTGCCGCAGATCGATCGCCTGTCGGCCGAAAGCGACGTGTCGCTGGCGGTGTCGCTGCATGCGCCCAACGATGCGCTGCGCGAGACCCTGGTGCCGCTCAACAAGAAGTACCCGATCGCCGAGCTGATGGCCTCGTGCGCACGCTACCTGCGCGCCAACAAGCGCCGCGAATCGGTCACCTTCGAATACACCCTGATGAAGGGCATCAACGACAAGCCCGAGCATGCCCGTGAATTGGCCCGCCTGATGCGCCAGTTCGACAATGCGGTGCAGGCCAAGGATTCGGGCAAGGTCAACCTGATTCCGTTCAACCCGTTCCCGGGCACCCGCTACGAGCGTTCGGAAGAAGCGCACATCCGTGCCTTCCAGAAGATCCTGCTCGACAGCAACGTGCTGACCATGGTCCGCCGCACCCGTGGCGACGACATCGACGCCGCCTGCGGCCAGCTCAAGGGCCAGGTGATGGACCGCACCCGCCGCCAGGCGGAGTTCAACAAGACGCTACAGGCGGGGAAGGGGAGCGATGCCGCGGCCTGACCGCCTCTGGCTGGCCCTGTTCGCAGGCGTGCTGGCCCTCTCGGTCGGCGGCTGCAAATCCCAACCCAAGGCCAAGCTGGGCCCCATCGTGGCGCCGGTGTACTCGGTCCGCGATCCGGACAACGTCCGCCGCCAGATACGCTGGCAGGATCTGCTCGCACTGGCCGCCCGCGACATGCAGGTCGGCAACCTCGATGCGGCCGAGCGCAAGGCCCGTGAGGCGCAGAAGCTGGCGCCGGAGGCTCCGGATGCGCTGGTGCTGCTGGCCGGCATCGACGAGCGCCGGGGCCGCACCCCGCAGGCCGGCGAGAGCTTCCGCAGGGCCGCCGAACTGGCGCCGCAGCGTGGCGACATCCTCAACAATTACGGTGCCTGGCTGTGCCAGCAGGGCCGGCCGGCCGAGTCGCTAGTCTGGTTCGACCGCGCGCTGCAGGCGCCGGGCTATGCCACGCCGGCCGAGGCGCAGGCCAATGCCGGCGGCTGCGCACTGGATGCCGGCCAGTTTGAACGTGCCGAACGCGACCTTCGCGCGGCGCTGACGACACTGCCTGACAACCCGGTCGCACTCGAGGCGATGGCCCAGCTCAGCTTCCGCCAGGGCCGCTACATGGAGGCCCGGGCCTTCGCCGAACGTAGGATTGCGGCTGCACCCGCAACGCGTTCCGTGTTACAACTTGCGTCTCAAATCGAAGCGCGGCTGGGCGATCGGGCGGCATCTGATCGCTATCTCCAGCGGATTCGACAGGAATTTCCGCAGGAAGCGGGCTCCTAACTCCAGGGTTGATGCATTGTGATTGATGACCAGACTGTGAGCGCTCTCGAGACTGCGGCCGGCTGCGGCACCCGCCTGCGCCAGGCCCGCGAAGCGGCCGGACTGACCCTCGAGGATGTCGGCACGCGCCTGCGCATGCCGGTCCAGGTGGTCAAGTCGCTGGAAGAGGAGCAATGGCAGAAGCTCGGCGCGCCGGTGTTCGTGCGTGGCCAGCTGCGCAGCTATGCGCGCCTGCTCAACGTGGATGTGAGCCAGCTGCTGGAGCAGGCCCAGGTCGGCCCGGTGGTTCCGCCCACCCTGGTCAGCCATACCCATACCCCGCGTGCGCGCCGCATTGCCGAGAACCTCGGCCGGCGCATGCTCTATGTCGGCATCACCGCTGTCCTGGCCGTGCCGGTGTGGTTCGCCACCCGTGGCCACTTCGACGGTAGCGCCACCCCGTCGCCGAACACCGCCTCGCTGGACGCGATCCCGGCCGCCGTGCCGGTGGCTCCGTCCGCCGCGGGCGTCGAGCCGGCCACCCCGGTTGACGTGGCGAGCGCCCCGGCCAGCAAGCCGGCCGCAACCCCGTACGTAGCCTCGCTGGCCCCGGTGCCACGTTCGGCCCCGGCGCCGGCCGCTGCCGCCAACACGTTGGAGATGCAGTTCAGCGGCGACAGCTGGGTCGATATCGGCGGCCCGGACGGTGCCACCGTCGAGAAGGCGCTGATCAAGTCCGGCGAAAGCCGCAGCTTCACCCCGGGCCAGGTGACCCGGGTGACCCTGGGCAACGCCTCGGCGGTCCAGGTTCAGCAGAACGGCGCTATCGTCGATCTGACCCCCTACCAGCGAGCCAACGTGGCACGCTTTCAGGTATCCTCTGAAGGCTCCGTAGTCCCGGTTTCGCACTGAGGCGCGGTTTCACCACCTTCGATTAAACCCAATGGTCCCTCCCGATGGGCGGGGCGAGAGTACGCATGGCGATCGACGATCTGCTCGACGAGCACGAACAAAGTGAACGCGTCCGCAGCTGGCTGCGGAAGAATGGCGCCAGCATCCTTGGTGGCGTGGTCATCGCCATCGGTGCCATCGCCGGCTGGCAGTGGTACCAGAAGGATCAGGGCGGCAAGCTGGCCTCGGCCAATGTCGAGTACCAGAAGGCGCTGCTCGGCCTGCAGCAGAACAAGCTCGACGATGCCTCCAAGGCAGTGAAGGCGCTTGAAGCCGGCCCGTCCAGCATCTACGGCGACCTCGCGGCGCTGCAGCTGGCCAAGGCCCAGGTCGACGCCGGCAAGAACGAAGAGGCGCTGGCCACCCTGCGCGGCGTGAAGGTCGAAGGTGACCTGCAGCGCGTGGTCGACCAGCGCGTGGCCCGCCTGCTGGTGGCCACCGGCAAGAGCGACGAGGCGATCAAGCTGCTGGGCAGCGCCGCCGACAGCAGCAGCCTGGAAATCCATGGCGATGCGCTGATGGTGCAGGGCAAGCGTGACGATGCCCGTGCACAGTACGAGAAGGCGCTGAAGTCGCTGGACGTGGCAGCGCCGCAGCGGCGCCTGCTGGAAACCAAGGTTATGGATGCCGGCGGCACGGTCGCCGCCCCTGCGGAGTCGGTTTGATGAGTCAGAAGGTCATGATCACCCGCGTCGCCACCGTGCTCCTGATGGGCATGGCCCTGACCGGCTGCAGCACCGTGAAGGGCTGGTTCGCCGGCAAGGACGCGGCAGCGAAGAAGGCCCAGGAGCCGGCTGAGCTGGTCAAGTTCGAGCCCAGCGTCAAGGTCAACAAGGCCTGGTCGGTCAACCTCGGCAAGGGCGAGCGCCGCATCGGCGTGCGCCAGGGCCCGGCGGTGGCCAACGGTCACGTGTTCGCCGCGGCGATCACCGGTGGCGTGCACGCCATCGACCTGCAGACCGGCAAGAAGGTCTGGACCTGGGAGCCGAAGAAGGAAAAGAAGAAGCCGAAGCTGCGCCTGTCCGGCGGCCCGGGTGTCGGTGAGAACCTGGTCGTGATCGGCACGCTGGATGGCCAGGTCATCGCCCTGGACATCAACGACGGCAGCGAGAAGTGGCGCGCCCGTGTTCCGGGTGAAGTCATTGCCGCACCGGCCGTGGCCCAGGGCCTGGTGTTCGTGCGCAGCAACGATGGCCGCGTGACCGCCTTCGATGCCGGCAACGGCACCCAGAAGTGGTTCAACCCGAGCGAACTGCCGGCGCTGACCGTGCGCGGCAACGCGCCGGTGGTCACCGGCCCGGGCGTGCTGTTCATCGGCAAGGACGAGGGCGCGGTTGCGGCCCTGGCCCAGCAGGATGGCCGCACGCTGTGGGAGCAGAACATCGGCAACGGCGAAGGCCGTACCGAGCTTGAGCGCATGGCCGACGTTGACGGTGCTCCGGTACTGGAGGGCAACACCCTCTACGTGAGCAGCTTCAAGAACCAGACCATGGCCATCGAAGGCCCGACCGGTCGCCCGCTGTGGGCGCGCGACCATGGCGGTGCCGGTGGCGTGGCGGTGTCGTCCGGCAATGTGTTCGTCACCGACAACAAGGGCGGCGTGTTCGGCCTGGACAAGGCGACCGGCGCGGCGATGTGGTCGCAGACCGAGCTGGCGCGTCGTTCGCTGACCGGCCCGGTGCTGCAGGGTGATTACGTGGTCGTCGGTGACTACAAGGGATACGTGCACTGGTTGAAGACCTCCGATGGTGCGATGGCGGCACGGGCGAAGAGCGGCGGTGACGCCCTGCTGGCCCAGCCGGTCGTCGCAGACGGGGTGCTGCTGGTGCAGAACGTTGATGGCAAGCTGACCGCCTTCCGGTTGGCAAATTAAAAATTGGAGTAATCGCGATGCTGCCTTTGGTCGCCCTGGTTGGACGGCCGAATGTCGGCAAGTCGACTATTTTCAATGCGCTGACGCGCACCCGTGACGCGCTGGTCCATGACCAGCCCGGCGTCACCCGCGACCGCAACTACGGTGTCTGCCGTCTGGACGAGGACAATCATTTCCTCGTCGTCGACACTGGCGGTATCGCGGAAGAGGAAGAGGGTCTGGCCGGTGCCACCACCCGCCAGGCCCGCGCCGCTGCGGCGGAAGCGGACCTGATCCTGTTCGTGGTCGACGCCCGTGAGGGTACGTCGGCAATGGACGATGAGATCCTGGCCTGGCTGCGCAAGCTGTCGCGCCCGACGCTGCTGCTGATCAACAAGATCGACGGCACCGACGAGGACAGCGTGCGTTCGGAATTCGCCCGTTACGGCTTCGGCGAGATGCTGACCGTGTCGGCCGCGCATCGCCAGGGCCTGGACGACCTGCTGGACGAAGTGATCCAGCGCCTGCCCGAAGAAGGCAGCGGCGAAGAGCTGGACAACGATCCGAACCGCATCCGCATCGCCTTCGTCGGCCGCCCGAACGTGGGCAAGTCGACGCTGGTCAACCGCATCCTCGGCGAGGAGCGCATGATCGCTTCCGACGTGCCGGGCACCACCCGCGATTCGATCGCGGTGGACCTGGAGCGTGACGGCCGCGAGTACCGCCTGATCGATACCGCCGGCCTGCGCCGCCGCTCGCGCGTGGACGAGGTCGTCGAGAAGTTCTCGGTGGTCAAGACCATGCAGTCGATCGAGCAGTGCCAGGTGGCCGTGCTGATGCTGGATGCCACCGAAGGCGTGACCGACCAGGATGCCACCGTGCTCGGCGCCGTGCTCGATGCCGGCCGCGCGCTGGTCATTGCCATCAACAAGTGGGATGGCCTGACCGAGTACCAGCGCGAGCAGGCCGAGACGCTGCTGTCGCTGAAGCTGGGCTTCGTGCCGTGGGCCGAATCGGTGCGCATCTCGGCCAAGCATGGCTCGGGCCTGCGCGAGCTGTTCCGTGCGGTGCACCGCGCGCACGAATCGGCCAACAAGACCTTCACCACCAGCGAAGTGAACAAGGCGCTGGAAGTGGCCTACGAGACCAACCCGCCGCCGACCATCCGCGGCCACGTCTCCAAGCTGCGTTACGTGCACCCGGCCGGGGCAAACCCACCGACCTTCATTGTGCACGGCACGCGCCTGAAAGAGCTGCAGGAATCGTACAAGCGCTACCTGGAGAACTTCTTCCGCAAGCGCTTCAAGCTGATCGGCACCCCGGTGAGCTTCATCTTCCGCGAGGGTACCAACCCGTACGAGGGCAAGAAGAACGTCCTCACCGAGCGGCAGGTCAAGGCCAAGCGGCGCTTGATGAAGCACGTCAAGGGCAAGTGATGCAGAAGAAGGCGGCCTCAGGGCCGCCTTTTTCGTTCGCGCTGGGTAGTGCCGGCCGCTGGCCGGCAACCTCGCGGAGTCTGACGCGTTCATGGCGTTGCCGGCCAGCGGCCGGCACTACCCCCGCGTTTGCGGATATCGGTCAAGGCGGCCTGGCGGCACCTGCGCGATAATGCGGCCATGAGCATCCGAGAGCTTTCCCCAGCGCAAGCGCGCGAGCGCCTGGCCCACGGCGCCGTGCTGATCGATGTGCGCGAGGCGCACGAACGGGCCGGGGGCATGGCCGAGGGCGCGCGCGGCGTGGCCAAGGGCGAGCTGCAGGCCGACCCGGCTGCGCATCTGCCGCGGCACGACCAGGAAATCCTGCTGATCTGCCAGAGCGGCAAGCGCTCGGCCGATGCCGCGCAGTTCCTGCTGGAGGCTGGATACACCAATGTGGCTTCCGTGACCGGCGGTACCGTGGCCTGGCGCGAGCAGATGCTGCCATTGGTGCAGCCGCTGACCAGTGCGGCCGACCGCGACTTCTACGACCGCTATTCGCGCCACCTGCTGCTGCCGCAGGTGGGCGAGGCCGGCCAGCGCCGCCTGCAGCAGTCGCGTGTGCTGGTGCTGGGCGCGGGTGGGCTGGGCGCACCGGCCGGCTTCTACCTGGCTGCGGCCGGGGTAGGGCATCTGCGCTTCGCTGACCACGACCGCGTGGAGCGCAGCAACCTGCACCGGCAGATCGTGCACACCGAAGCCAGTGTCGGCCAGCTCAAGGTCGATTCCGCGCGCGAGCGGTTGCTGGCGCTGAACCCGTCGATCGAGGTGGAGGCAGTGCCGGAGCGGGTCACCTCCGAGAACGTGGATGCGCTGCTGGACGGTGTGGACGTGGTGCTGGACGGCTCGGACAACTTCCCGCTGCGCTACCTGCTCAACGACGCCTGCATCAAGCACGCCAGGCCGCTGGTGTACGCCGCCATCGAGCGCTTTGACGGCCAGGTAAGCGTGTTTGACGCCGGCCGCCAGCGCGGCGTGGCACCGTGCTACCGCTGCCTGTTCCCGGCGCCGCCGCCGCCGGAGTTTGCGCCGAACTGTTCCGAGGCAGGGGTGCTGGGCGTGCTGCCAGGGCTGGCCGGGGTGCTGCAGGCCACCGAGGTGCTGAAGCTGCTGCTGGGTATCGGCGAGCCGCTGGTGGGGCGGCTGCTGCGCTTTGATGCGCTGGGCATGCGCTTCCGCGAGACCGGCATCCGGCCGGACCCGCAGTGCCCGGTGTGCGCGCCGGGGGTGCCGTTCCCGGGGTATATCGATTACGCCGCGTTCTGCCGGGGTGGCTCTCTGTAAAGTCGAGCCATGCTCGACTGCTCCGCGCGCTGAGGCCAAAAGCAGTCGAGCATGGCTCGACTCTACAAGACATGGTTTCAGGATGATCTGAGGGGTCACTCCCCACATCGTTCCATCTCCAAGACAATCCGGCGCAACATGCGTGCTATTGCCGTCATCGGCATTGCTCTATTGTTGAGCCCGATTCTGGATCTTGGGGAAAGCACCGCATGGCGGTAGAAGCAGCGACCAGCGAGCTGGTCAAGGTCGTGGCCCTGTTGGGCGCGGCGGTGGTGATGGTGCCCTTGTTCCGCCGGGCCGGCCTGGGCTCGGTGCTGGGCTACTTCGCCGCTGGCCTGGCGATCGGACCGTTCGGCTTGGGCTGGTTCTCCGACCCGCAGGCGATCCTGCATACCGCCGAGCTCGGCGTGGTGATGTTCCTGTTCGTGATCGGCCTGGAAATGCGGCCCTCGCACCTGTGGAGCCTGCGCAAGGAAATCTTCGGGCTGGGCACGCTGCAGATCGTCACCTGCGCGCTGGTGCTGACCAGCATCGCCAAGCTGTTCGGCTTCCCCTGGCAGGTCGCCTTCATCGGCGCCACCGGCTTCGTGCTCACCTCCACCGCGGTGGTGATGCAGCTGCTGGCCGAGCGCGGTGACATCGCGCTGCCGTCGGGGCAGAAGATCGTCTCGATCCTGCTGTTCGAAGACCTGCTGATCGTGCCGTTGCTGGCGCTGGTGGCGTGGATGGCGCCGAGCGCGGGCAGCGCGGATGGCGAAGGGTCGCGCTGGCTGTCGGTGGCGATCGGCGTGGGTGCCATCGTCGGCCTGGTGCTGGTCGGCCGCTTCCTGCTCAATCCGCTGTTCCGGGTGCTGGCCGAATCGAAGGCACGCGAGGTGATGACCGCCGCCGCGCTGCTGGTGGTGCTGGGTGCGGCGCTGCTGATGCAGCTGTCCGGCCTGTCGATGGCGATGGGCGCGTTCCTGGCCGGCGTGCTGTTGAGCGAGTCGACCTTCCGCCACCAGATCGAAGCGGACATCGAACCGTTCCGCGGCATCCTGCTCGGCCTGTTCTTCCTCAGCGTGGGCATGGCGCTGGACCTGAGCGTGGTGGCCGCGCACTGGCAGCTGATCCTCGGCCTGGTGCTGGCGTTGATGGCGGCCAAGGCGCTGTGCATCTACGTGGTCGCGCGCATCATGGGCAGCGACCACGCGCAGGCGCTGGACCGTGGCGTGCTGATGGCGCAGGGCGGCGAGTTCGCCTTCGTGCTGTTCTCCGCCGCCGCATCGGCCGGCGTGATCGACCTGGACATCAATGCCAACTTCACCGCCGTGGTGGTGCTGTCGATGGCGCTGACCCCGCTGGTGGTGCTGGTCTACAAGCGCGTGGCGCCGAAGCCGACGGTGAACATGGACGGCGTGGACGAGGCCGACGGCCTGTCCGGCAGCGTGCTGCTGATCGGCTTTGGCCGCTTCGGCCAGGTTGCCAGCCAGTCGCTGCTGGCGCGCGACGTGGATGTGACCATCATCGACAACGATGTGGAGATGATCCAGAGCGCGGCGCGGTTCGGTTTCAAGATCTACTACGGTGATGGCACGCGTTTGGACGTGCTGCATGCCTCGGGCGCGGCCACCGCGCGTGCGATTGCGGTGTGCGTGGACAAGGCCGAAGCCGCCGACCGCATCGTTGAGCTGGTGGCGCATGAGTTCCCGCAGGCCAAGCTGATGGTGCGCTCGTTCGACCGCGAACATTCGCTGCGGCTGATCCACGCCGGCGTCGATTTCCAGATCCGCGAGACGTTTGAGTCGGCGGTGCTGTTCGGCCAGGCCGCGCTGGTGGAACTGGGGGCGGATGAGGATGACGCGGTGGAGATTGCCGAGCAGATCCGCCGCCGCGATGCCGAGCGTTTCGAGCTGGAGATTGCCGGTGGGGGTTTGAATGCCGGCGCGCGGATGATCTACGGCAACAGCCCGCAGGGCGTACCGACGCCGACCCCGTTTACCGCACCGAAGCGCGCGAGCAAGACGCTGAACCCGCAGGACGTGCCGGAAGAGGAAGAGTAGAGCCCGGTCGTGCCGGCCACTGGCCGGCAACCTTGGAGCACCATCCGTCGGTAGTGCCGGCCGCTGGCCGGCAGATACGGAAACGTTCCGACGCCATGAGGTTGCCGGCCAGCGGCCGGCACTACCGGCAGATACGGAATCATTCCGATGCCATGAGGTTGCCGGCCAGCGGCCGGCACGACCGGTGCGCGGTGTCGACGCGCGGCGGTGGGCGAGGGGGCCTGAATCGGGGACAATAGCGTCCCCGCCGCCCCACGCCCGCTCCCGATGACCGATTCCGCCTCCCAGCTTCCTGCCCGCATCCTTGATGGCCGCCGTATCGCCGAGGACCTGCTCGACAGCCTGAAGGTGCGCGTCGACGCCCGCGTGGCCGCCGGTGGCAGCCGCCCGGGCCTGGCCGTGGTGCTGGTCGGCGGCGACCCGGCCTCGACCGTGTACGTGCGCAACAAGCGCCGCGCGGCCGAAAAGGTCGGCATCGAAGCGCATGACTACGATCTGCCGGCCGGTACCACCGAAGCCGAGCTGCTCGACCTGATCGACCAGCTCAACGCCGATCCGAAGATCAACGGCATCCTGATCCAGCTGCCGCTGCCGGGCATCCCCGACGCGCGCAGGCTGATCCAGCGCATCGACCCGCGCAAGGACGTGGACGGTTTCCACCCGGAAAACGTCGGCCACCTGGCGCTGCGCGAGTTCGGCCTGCGCCCGTGCACCCCGCGCGGCATCACCACGCTGCTGGGCCACACCGACCAGCCGGTGCGCGGCCGCAACGCCACCATCGTGGGCGTGAGCAACCACGTCGGCCGCCCGATGGGCCTGGAACTGCTGATTGCCGGCTGCACCGTGACCAGCTGCCACAAGTTCACCCCCAAGGACGTGCTGGAACAGGCCGTGCGCAACGCCGACATCCTGGTGGTGGCGGTGGGCCGCCCGGGCATCGTGCCGGGCGAGTGGGTGAAGCCGGGCGCGGTGGTGATCGACGTGGGCATCAACCGGTTGGATGACGGCCGGTTGGTGGGTGACGTCGGGTTTGAAGCGGCCGCCCAGCGGGCCAGCTGGATCACCCCGGTGCCGGGTGGTGTGGGCCCGATGACCGTGGCCACGTTGATGCAGAACACCCTGGAAGCGGCCGAAGCGCTGAGCTGAATGGTAGTGCCGGCCGCTGGCCGGCAACCCGGTAAGCCGTCCGAAGGTTCATGAGGTTGCCGGCCAGCGGCCGGCACTACCTGCTTTGGTGCGGCCCCTGAATGGATCGCCGCCCGCGCGACACTGCGTCGCATCTACCCCCTGCCACAGGGCGCTAAAACAGGGTAAAATGTCGCGCTTCCCCACATCTCGGGTATGCCGATGCTGCGCATCCAGGCTGAAGCACTCACTTACGACGACGTCTCGCTCGTCCCCGCCCACTCGACCATCCTGCCCAAGGACGTCAACCTCGAAACGCGGTTGACTCGCGACCTGAAGCTGAAGCTTCCGATCCTGTCCGCAGCCATGGATACCGTCACCGAAGCCCGCCTGGCCATCGCCATGGCACAGCTCGGCGGCATGGGCATCATCCACAAGAATCTCAGCCTGGAACAGCAGGCCGCGGAAGTGGCCAAGGTCAAGAAGTTCGAGGCCGGTGTCATCCGCGACCCGATCACCGTCGGCCCGGAAACCACCATCCGCGACGTGCTGGCCCTGACCCAGGCGCACAACATCTCCGGCGTGCCGGTGGTGGGCAGCGACGGCCTGCTGGCCGGCATCGTGACCCACCGCGACATGCGCTTCGAGACCGAGCTGGACGATCCGGTCCGCCACATCATGACCAAGAAGGATCGCCTGATCACGGTCAAGGAAGGCGCCGCCTCTGACGAAGTGCTGCAGCTGCTGCACCGCAACCGCATCGAAAAGGTGCTGGTGGTCAATGATTCGTTCGAACTGCGTGGCCTGATCACCGTCAAGGACATCCAGAAGAACACCGACTTCCCGAACGCTGCCAAGGACCTGTCGACCCGCCTGCTGGTCGGCGCTGCCGTCGGCGTGGGTGGCGATACCGATCGCCGCGTGGAAGCGCTGGTCGCCGCCGGCGTGGACGTGATCGTGGTCGATACCGCGCACGGCCACTCGCAGGGCGTGCTGGACCGCGTCAGCTGGGTCAAGAAGAACTTCCCGAACGTGCAGGTCATCGGTGGCAACATCTGCACCGGCGAAGCCGCACTGGCGCTGCTGGACAGCGGCGCGGACGCAGTGAAGGTCGGCATCGGCCCGGGCTCGATCTGCACCACCCGCGTCGTCGCCGGCGTCGGCGTGCCGCAGGTCACCGCCATTGACTTGGTGGCCGAAGCGCTGCAGGACCGCATCCCGCTGATCGCCGACGGTGGCATCCGCTACTCGGGCGACATCGGCAAGGCGCTGGCCGCCGGTGCCTCGACCATCATGGTCGGCGGCCTGCTGGCCGGTACCGAAGAATCGCCGGGCGAGACCGAGCTGTACCAGGGCCGTTCGTACAAGAGCTACCGCGGCATGGGTTCGCTGGCCGCCATGGAGAAGGGGTCGAAGGACCGCTACTTCCAGGACGCCGCCACCGCCGACAAGCTGGTGCCGGAAGGCATCGAAGGCCGCGTGCCGTACCGCGGCCCGGTGGGCGGCATCATCCACCAGCTGATGGGCGGCCTGCGCGCCACCATGGGCTACGTGGGCTGCGCCACCATCGACGACATGCGCACCAAGCCCAAGTTCGTCAAGATCAGCGGCGCCGGCCAGCGTGAGAGCCACGTCCACGACGTGACGATCACCAAGGAACCGCCGAACTACCGCGCCTGACGCGGGCCGGGCAAAGAGGAACGAGGAAGCTGATTCCCGTTCCTCTTTTTCCATCTGCTGCTGCAAATCTGATTTCGTTTTCCCTACTGCATTGCCAGGGCGCCATGACCAACATCCATAACGACAAGATCCTGATCCTCGATTTCGGCGCGCAGTACACGCAGCTGATTGCCCGCCGCATCCGCGAGCTGGGCGTCTACTGCGAAATCTGGGCGTGGGACCACAACCCGGCCGAGATCGCGGCGTTCGGCGCCAAGGGCATCATCCTGTCCGGTGGCCCGGAATCGACCACGCTGCCGGGCGCCCCGGCCGCGCCGCAGGAAGTGTTCGACAGTGGCCTGCCGATCTTCGGCATCTGCTACGGCATGCAGACCCTGGCCGCGCAGCTGGGCGGTGCCACCGAAGCCGCTGACCAGCGCGAGTTCGGCCATGCCGAAGTGAACGTGATCAACCCGGATGCACTGTTCAAGGGCCTGAGCGACCACGGCGGCGAGCCGAAGCTGAATGTCTGGATGAGCCACGGCGACCACGTCTCCGTTGCACCGCCGGGCTTCACCATCACCGCCACCACCGACCGCATTCCGGTGGCCGCCATGGCCAACGAAGAGAAGCGTTGGTACGGCGTGCAGTTCCACCCGGAAGTGACCCACACCCTGCAGGGCCAGGCGCTGCTGCGCCGCTTCGTGGTGGATGTGTGCGGCTGCCAGACCCTGTGGACCGCCGCCAACATCATCGACGACCAGATCGCCCGTGTGCGCGAACAGGTGGGCGATGACGAAGTGATCCTGGGCCTGTCCGGCGGCGTCGATTCGTCCGTGGTGGCCGCGTTGCTGCACAAGGCCATCGGCGAGAAGCTGACCTGCGTGTTCGTGGATACCGGCCTGCTGCGCTGGCAGGAAGGCGATCAGGTGATGGCGATGTTTGCCGAGCACATGGGCGTAAAGGTGGTGCGCGTGAATGCCGCCGATCGTTACTTCGCTGCGCTGGAAGGCGTGAGCGACCCGGAAGCCAAGCGCAAGATCATCGGCAACCTGTTCGTTGAGATCTTCGACGAAGAGTCGAACAAGCTGAAGAACGCCAAGTGGCTGGCGCAGGGCACCATCTACCCGGACGTGATCGAGTCGGCCGGCAGCAAGACCGGCAAGGCGCATGTGATCAAGAGCCACCACAACGTGGGCGGCCTGCCGGAGCACATGAAGCTGGGCCTGGTGGAGCCGCTGCGCGAGCTGTTCAAGGACGAAGTGCGCCGCCTGGGCGTTGAGCTGGGCCTGCCGCGCACCATGGTCTACCGCCATCCGTTCCCGGGCCCGGGCCTGGGCGTGCGCATCCTGGGCGAAGTGAAGCGCGAATACGCCGAGCTGCTGGCCAAGGCCGATGCCATCTTCATTGATGAGCTGCGCAAGGCGGATCTGTACGACAAGACCAGCCAGGCGTTTGCCGTGTTCCTGCCGGTGAAGTCCGTGGGCGTGGTGGGTGATGCGCGCGCTTATGAGTGGGTGATTGCGCTGCGTGCGGTGGAGACCATCGACTTCATGACGGCGCATTGGGCGCATCTTCCGTATGAGTTCCTGGGGACGGTGAGCAACCGGATCATCAATGAGTTGCGGGGGGTTTCAAGGGTTGTCTATGACATCTCGGGGAAGCCGCCGGCTACTATTGAGTGGGAATGAGTTGAAAGAGCTAGGGCGCCGAAAGGCGCCCTTTTTCTTAATTCCCCGGGTTTCCCTGTCATTTAATCTGAATCATCTTTGGAGTTAACGCCAAGTCACCGGGCTATCTTCTCGGCCTGCGGCCTGCTCCTGACTGCCTGCGCGGTAGGTCTGACGCCGAAGGGACGCTAGTCTGTGGTTGATGTAGATCTCACGAAGTTGCGACTGCAGATCCTCAAATTGAGATCACAGCTGCTCTAAGTGGTCGCTATCGTGTGGGGATTGCCGCGTGGCTTTGAAGCAGCTTTGGTACTGACTGAGAGACAGAAGCAGCTTTGGTACTGACTGAGAGACAGGAGTAAGAGCTGGAGCGCGTAAGAAAATACAGGTGGCTTCAGGTTGTCTCTATCTCCAGATGACGAGTGCTCTATGGACTGACTAGTTGATCCAAGGCTGCCACGGAGGATAGTAGTTGAAGGTGTGGTAAACAAGATAAATGCGAAGTGTGAGGTTGCGTGAGCGTCGCTAGATATCAGTAGTGCACGTCGGGCGGTCACGCTTGGGCATAGGCGCTGTTCTACGAGTGTCGACAATCGGACAACTTCGATCCCGTAAGTGGAAATGCGCCTTGCCTGCTGCGTGCGGAAATTGAATGTCGCGGATGATGTTGAGTTTGATGAGACAATCGCATCTCTTCAAGAGCGAGTTCATGAATGCGGCTAAGCGCTGCGCGTGGTGGCGCTCTCTCCCGATCCTCTAGTTCTCCTTAGTCCGCTACAGGTGGCTCCTAAGCTTGCTTGCGACGAGCCTGCTCGATCAAAGATGGAGGGCGGATTGACGGGGTGCCTTCCGAGGGCGATGATCTCCGCGTTAGGACGGAGGTAGGGGGCAAGGATGGTTGCGGAAGGGAACACGGGGACTCCACCGCAGTTGCATGAAATTCCTCCGCGTGAGGTGGCTGGGCGGGATACTGTGGCTCGTTTCCAGGCGCAATTCCGCGGAGCAGCAGTGGCCTGTCTTCGGATTCTTGATCAGAAAGGGCCTGATCGCGTCTATTGCGATTTTCAAGACGACTTTGTTACCCGGGAGCAAGTAGATGGTTTGCCGGTTTATCATTTTATCCAGGTAAAGACCAAGGCTGCCCGGAAGTACCAGTGGACGCGCTCGGATCTCTTTGGGTTGGCGAAGAACGTTCCGGGGGCTTCAAAGAGTGCGGCAAGCTGTGGCTCTAAGCAGAGGTATAAGGCGCCTAGTAGTGAGCAGCTGGCTAAGGTCAAGGACAGCTTTGTTGGTAAGTTGTTGGATCACACCGCGCGATTTTCCACTGCCTGCGGAAGCGTTACGTTCCTCACGAACTCGCACTTATCTGACGACGTCGAAAGCATCGCCAATGCGATCCTGGAGGGTGACTTCGACGAGCGCACGGTCGGCTATCTGATTCAACACTACGCTTTGATAAATAGTTTGCTGGATCCGCCCGAGGAGGATGAGGTCCGGGCGGCAATCAAGAAGCTTGCCTTCACCGCTGACGTTGACTATGTAGATCCCGGGCATAAGGATTTCGAGATTAAGGCCGGTAAAGTGCTTTTGGAGTTCAGTGAGATTGATCTCAATCACAATGAAAGCAGTGAGTTAGCCACGAAGTTGCTCGCTCTCGTCCAATCCAAATCCAGTCGGAAATTGGTAGCAGAGCTCACTGCCAAAGAGTTGGATGACATGGCTGGTATAGGTCTTGAAGACCTGTTGGCCTTGCTTCCTATATCGAAAGCGGCTTACTACAATTTCATCAATGGCGGTGACGAAAAGGCCCTGAAGAACGCTTCAATTCTACAAAGAAGGCTCAGTCAAGCGGGAGCATCTTCCGAGATCATTGAGACCGCTTCTCGCTGGAAGATCGAATGGGACAATTGGTTCCGAACACATCGTCACGCATACGAGTACGATCTTCTTTTTCTTAAGGCAGAGGTTGCCGCCATCTACGACAAGTGGGCAAAGGGCAACGTGTCGTTTGCTGGGCTACGACACGAAGTTTTGGCGTTGAGATCCACAATCACTGCACGACCCATTGCTGCAATGGTGAGCGATGAAATTCTCGTTGGCGGCGTGCTCGCGTGCCTGGTCCGAGGAGAGACAAATGGAGTTTGATCAGTTCTTCTCTAGAATTAAATCAGAAGCAGTCGAAGTCGATTTTAGGGGCGTGTCGCATTTGCCCTTAGCGGTTCCTCGGCTGAGTAATGAGGCGATGTTTCATCTCCCGCTCATTGCAATCACAATCCTGATGCTCTCCAAAGGTCAGTCAAAGCCGGTGGTAAGTGAGGTTGGTCAACTGGTTGGGGATTGCTATGAGCGTACCTTCCCTGGCTTTCGCGGGTCCGCACAGCATCTCGGTTGGTCTTCTGCTCTAAGGGTAAGAACCGTTCAGGCGCTTGCGTTCTTGGAGCAATCCGGCTTGGTTGATGTTGAGCGTATTCATAAGAAGATATCAGCGACTTGTGCAGGGCGGGATGTCCTAAGCAGGGCGCTAGATGCAAATGGAGATCTTGCATCGAACCTAATGGCCGTTGAGAGGCGGTATCGAGACATTCGTGCGGAAAGGCAGCTGAGGCTGAGCCCAAGATGAGATTAGTTAGCCTAAAGATTGAGGGCAGGAGCCCCAGTGGGTGGTCGTCGGATACACTATATTTCGGTGAGAGAGTTACGCAGCTGTTTGGGAAGAACGGCTGTGGAAAAACGCCGCTCGTCCAGTCAATCGTTTATGCCCTCGGCTATAAGGTGGATTTCCGGGATGAGCTCGTTGCGCACTGTGAATCCGTAGTTCTCGAAGTTGCGAGCGATACGAGAAAATTCTCTATCCGCAGAAGGTTTCACGGCCAGTTCTCCGTGTCAGTTTGGGAAGTTGATAGCGCTCCCGTAGAGTTTCTTAATGAACGGGAATATAGTGCCTTTCTGCTTTCCCTGTGGGGGGTGGAGGATCCAGTCGTGACTACGGTTGGGTCTGTCGCTACGCACATGTACAGTGCGCAGATTCTGCCTATATTCTACCTTGATCAAGACCGGGGTTATTCCGAAGATTATTTTTCCGCAAGTAAATTTGTTAAGGATCAGTATTCTGAGGTCATGCGCCTATTGTTCGGTCTCTCTCCAAAGAACCCATTCGATAAGAGGCGTGAGCGAATTGGTCTGAAGGATCGCTTGGAGCAGCTCGACAGAGGCGTGCTTAGGCTGCAGACCAGCATCTCGGATCTGGGAGCAGACTTGGGGGCGCCTAGGCGCTCGGTCGACGAACTGGACAGAGAGCTGCGGCAGGCGATAGAGCGTCTTAACGCTCTGAGGGAGAGTGGGGGAAGCACGCAAGAGCTGGAAGTTGAACTCGATGCACGCATTGCCGCTCTGGCAGCGCGAGAACGCGAACTGAGTCGCGAGCGAGCCGCTACCGAGGCCAGGATTCGAGGATTCTCTCAGATCAGAAATGAGATTGAAGTCGAGGCTGACACCCTCTATATGAACGAGGAGGCGAGGAGGGTCTTCGCTTCGTTTGATTCGATATGCTCAAAGGAAGGGTGTGGCCTTTTTGTGCGTAGCTCCGAGTCGTATGGCAAAAGTCTTCTGTACTTGAAGGATCAGATCAAGGACTTGGAGGCGACGAACCGTGTGCATCTTCGGAGAATCGATAGTATTGACGAGGAGCTCGGTTCTATTACGCAGCAGCTGGCCGCCCTTCGGGCAGAGCGATCTGAGGCAGCCGGGAAATCTAACGTGAATTCGTTGGTCGAGGCAGTCGCGGGCCTGACCGAGGCTGTGATCAGTCTTAGGCGAGCGAAGGGAATCGAAGAGGAGTTGACCCGGGTTGAAGCGTTGTATGTAGAGCGCCTCCATGAGCGCGATAGCCTTCAGATCCGATTGAGTGATCTTGAAGGAAATCGTGGAGCTGCTGATCTAGATGCGCTTCGGGTTCGCAACTCCCTTGCTGAACGAATCAAGCATTGGTTGGTGGTGCTTGGTACTTCAAATGTCGATCTTCAGGTTCAGGTCGACACGGATTTTGGCGTGACCTTCGGTGGACAAAGGATTTCCAAGTTTAGGGGAAGTACGCTTACTAGAGTGGTTCTTTCTATCCGGACGGCTGCATTCGATTTGTTGGCGCGAAAGGCGGGGCGTCTTCCAAGATTTTTGATCCTAGATACGCCTCGTCAACAAGATATTTCTAGAGAAGATTTGGCTAGGTACATTGCAGAGCTGCAAATGCTCGCGGGTGAGTGGGAAAGCCAGGTTGTGTATTCAACTACCAACCACAGATATGATTTGGGTGAGGGAGATAAGGAGTGGCAGCCTCGTTTCCCAGGCGAGAATCACGACATGTTTCTGGGGCTGGACGTGAATTGAGCGCTTTTTTTGAAGGGGGCTCAGCCTAGGGGGGAGTACATGATTGCCATCGATTCGATGGAATTTGCGTTATGTAAGGCATTAGCGATCAGTAAGTATCAAGCTGGTGGCCGGCCAGCGCCTGCATTTGATGGGCGGGGGGAGTGCCGCCGACGCGGCTTCAGCAAGGTGTCCTACCATCTGTCGCGTACCAAATTTTGGCGCCATGAGCAGGCCGAATGCCAAACGTCTCAAGCGATGAAGGCGGAGAATGCGCACCGGAGGAGGCTGCTTTCCGAACAGTTGCTGGAGGACGACGTCCTAGGGGGCGCCCTGTGCCCCGGTCCTGATCGTAAAGTCGACGAGCACGAATGGACCCTGGGATGCCCTGAGTCTCTCGGCCCGTTCCAAGCAGTTCGCGGCAAAAGACCACTACGGATTAGGCCTGCATTCTAATGAGTTCCGCTACTGAAGGCGGAGGGGGCGTTGAGGGGGAGTAGTCGAGGCGTGCCCGAAGTTCTATAGCTATCGGCGCCAGCGATCGGCTGGCACGGAAGACTCTGGTGGAATTGACCTGCAAGCATAGGCACTAAACGAACTTCTTGGCGTCGGTGTAGAGACGCCGCACTGGCGATATTGTTGAGATCTGTGGGTCGTGGAGGAGAAGCTGTGGCGGAAGTTCTTTACAATACCGTTCCCTTTGATGGGTTATTCAAGGGTAAGGTAACTTTTCTGTTGGGTGAGAATGGCGCAGGAAAGAGCCGCGAACTGGGACGGCTCGCATCTGATTTTGAATCGCGGGGTGTAACTACCATTGCTATTAGTAACACCGCCTTTGACCGATTTCCTGTCAAGAGGAGCCTCCACTACGCTCGCCTCACGCCGGCAATGGGTAAGGGATATGTAAAAAGTGCGTTAAGGCAGGCGCTCTTTAATGGAGATGACGAGCGTCGCGATGCTCGGCAGGTAGCTAGAACGTTCCAGTATGCTGGTTTTGACGAGGTCATTGGTGTTGCGCCACGCTTGCGGAAGTTCGACGTGCGGGAGGCGATGGATACAGTCATAAGGGACGAAAAAATTTCGTCGCAGGACGCTCGTCTAATTGCTATGGCTCTGGAGTCATTCCTGGTGCCTGACGGCGACTCTGGTGCTGGTCCATATTGGCGGGATCTATCAGGGGGTTATTCTGATTATGACTCGCGTGGCTTGGCGGCTGTTGTGCGGAATGAGGTTTCTCTAAAAAGGCTCAGGATTATACGGGAGGTGGATTTCTTCCTCCGAAAAAAAGAAGAAATTTTTCCGCTATATCATGCAAGTTCTGGAGAGCTTACGCTGATTGCTATGTATGCATTTCTCGCAACGCGCATGAAGCAAGGTGCTGCTATTCTAATTGATGAGCCTGAGAATAGTTTACATCCTAGATGGCAGAGTGAATATTGCAGTCGATTGTTCGATCTATTTCATCTCTACGAGCCAAGGATTTTTCTTGCAAGCCACTCTCCTATCGTTGTTTCTGGAGCTGATTCTGGTGGAATTCGGACGAAGATTGTAAATCTCAATCCAGTTTCTTCTTCAAGTGGCGCTGCGATTGTTTCAGAAGGCATCGATAAGAGCATTGACGGAATACTGCTGGAGGCATTCGGAGTTCTTTCGCCTGCAAGTCACTATTTGAGCGAACTCGTTGCGGAGATGTTGAGTGATCTATCCACAAGAAAGAGGAGCTTGAGCTCAGTGTTGTTTGAGATCGATCAACTAAGGGATCGATCATATGACCGCAGACAAATAGAATTCTTGGCTGGCGCCAAAGATCTCGCGGCGGCGGTTGATCGTGAAGCGGGCCAGATTGGGGGGGGGCGTGAATCCTGAGATTGAAAATTTTGTCTTTGATGACGATGAAAAGTCCGCAATCGCGGAAGCGATGTGTGATGTCAAGCCTTGGAAGCACTCAGGGGTGAAAAGTATTCGAAGGAGAATTAAAGATTTTCATTTGAGAATGACCAAAGATACGTGCTGCTATTGCCAGAGAGACCTTACGGGGGAATTCTCGCTTGTTATCGATGTTGAGCACGTGCTCCCGTCTTCGCTGTACAAGCCTCAAACTTTTCTTATGTGGAATCTGAGTGCATCGTGTAAGCGATGCAATATGGATATCAAGAACGACGATGTTTCATTTCTTCAGGGAAGCGGTTCCTTGGAGAGCTCGGCACGCTACAAGTTTGCCCACCCAAACTTCGATGAAGCGGAAGACCACATTGTGCGAGTGGCCGAGCAGGTTGGAAAGGCTCGAATTGTGAAATATGTGAAGAAGTCTGAGGGCAAGGGGCAGTACACATACGAATATTTCAATCTGAGTGAACTTGAGATCGGCTCCTACGATGAGGCGCAAGGCGCAAGCAAGACTGATCCAGAACGAGTGGATATCATTGAAAGCATGCGATGTCGCGTCAATGAAATTACACGGTCTATCTTGGGGGCGGTTAGTTTGAGGTGGCGACGTGGCTGATGCTGTTAGGTTGTCTCTACTTGCGACGCCTCAGCTGGGTGTGGCTATTAATCGGAAACTTGGTTTCGTCCATTTGGGCGGATGCAACTCACTAAAATTTACTCCGGCCTAACCTCCCGACAAGCCCACTCAACCAATCCACGGCAAGCCAGAAACAACCCATCAACAACCCCCTCATCCAAGTGCCTTTCCGGCTCCGCTGCCACCCGGCAGCGGTCCGCCGCGTGCAGCACCTCCAGCACCGTAAGCGCGCCCACCATCGCGCGTTCGCTCTTCGCCAGGCTTACGCGGCGGCCGGGTGACACATCTTTCTCCGGCCAGGGCAGCCCATCGGCTCCCTCTCCCGCACGAATTCGCGTGAGGATGCCGAGCAGGGAGTTCAGGTCGGGCAGGGGCGTGTCGTCGTTGATGGGCTCAACAACGGTGTACGAGGAAAAGGTGTCGGACTTTTTCATGGCGTCGGCTTCCGTGGCTGTACTTAACAGCGCCACCGTGAAGAAGGTGGCGGACGATGCGTGGCTGCAAACCGGGATGAAGTAGCGTCATATGGCCGGTGGGTCCGAAGACCCCCACGCACCGCCCGCCATACAGGCCGACGGATTGCCCGCCGGCACCGCTTGGGGACGGTGCCGACGGGCAAGCGCAAACTACAGACGCATACATCAAACGCGGGTTTGCAGACCCGGCCACCCGTTGTCGGTGGCGCGCCATGGTGTTTACGCGGTCGCTCCGAATACCAATTGAAATTCGCGAAGAGAACGCAGAATTCGAGAGCGGGAATCTATTGTGGCATGCACTATTCGTGCCGTACGCCTCACGATCCGACGCATTCGCGCAGACGCGCTGCTGATCGCGAACAAGAGCGTCGTAATCGCCCGTGCCTTCAGGGGATAGCGAGACAGCCGCCTTTACAACAATTCGTATTCCGAACCGGGCCGCAACGCCGCCCGATCAGAGAGACAGTCCGAAAAGCGAGCCAAAGCCGACACCGAGGTTAGGCGGAAGAAACCTCAACCCACGCCGTCCTCAACCACAGCCGCATTCGCAACCAGCAACTCAATCATCGCCCGCGCCGCAGCCGACTGCCGCCGATGCGGCGCATAGATCACCGAGAACGGCCGCGACCTTCCACGTAGCTGCGGCAACACCTCCATCAGCTGCCCACGCTGCAACCGCTCGCGCACGATGAACGCATAGCTCTGGCAGATGCCGATGCCCTGTTCGGCCAGCGACACCACGCCCAGCACATCGTCGGAGGTCTCGATGGACGAACGCGGCAGCCAGTCCACGTCGCGCCCGTCGTCGCGGAAGATCCACGGCGCCAACCGCCCGGTACGCGGCATCACGAACGGCAGGCACAGGTGCTGCTGCAGGTCGTCCAGCGTCTGCGGCGTACCCCAGCGCTGCAGGTACTCCGGCGAAGCCACCAGCACCAAAGGCGCATCCTCCAGCTTCCGCCCCACCAGCCCACTATCCGGCAGCTGCCCCAGCCGAATAGCCAGATCGAAGCCCTCAGCAACCAGGTCCACGTTGCGGTTGGTGATGTTCAGTTCCACCTGCACCTGCGGGTACTGCTGCGCAAAGCGCGCCAGCACGGGCGGCAACCGGTAGTGGCCATAGGTGGTGGGCACGCTCAGGCGCACGCGGCCGGCCAGCGCACCATCCTGGGCCAGTACGTCGCGCTCGGCGTCGTCCAGCAGGCCGAAGGCGGTGCGCACCTGTTCCAGATAGAGCCGCCCGGCGTCGGTCAGGCCCACGCGGCGGGTGGTCCGCTGCAGCAGCTGCCGGCCCAGCCGCGCTTCCAGGCGGGTGACCGCGCGGCTCAGCACCGAGGGAGTGGTGGACAGCGCCACCGCGCCGGCCGTGAACGAGCCGTGCTCGACCACCGCCAGGAACACCTCTACATCGCCCAGGTAGTCGAACTTGCGGCTCATTAGGCTCTCCGGGGAACAGATGTTTTGCGATGGGGCCAATTTATCGCCGCTGTGGCGATGAATAAAGTGGCGGCCATTCCCCGATAGGAGCTACCCCATGAACCTGATGACCCGGCTGGCCGCAGCGCTGGCCCTGACCCTGGCCGCCAGCGGCGCGCATGCCGCCAACGTGCTGGTGGTGCTGTCCGACGAAAACCACCTGGACCTGAAGGACGGCAAGGTGCTGTCCACCGGCTTCTATCTCAACGAGCTGATGCAGCCGGTCAAGCTGCTGCTGGACGCGGGCCACGAAGTGACCTTTGCCACGCCGCAGGGGCGGGCGCCGACGGTGGATACGTCCTCGGTGACGCCGGCGTACTTCGGCAACGATGCCGCGCAGCTGACGTTGCACAAGGACCTGTTGGAGAAACTGGCGTTGACCTCGCCGACGACCTCGCCGGTGGTCAGCCTGGCGCGCATCGAGCAGCAGGGCTACGCGCGTTTCGATGCGGTCTACATTCCCGGTGGCCACGCGCCGATGCAGGACCTGCTGAAGAGCCCGGCGCTGGGCCGGCTGCTGGCCGACTTCCACCAGCGCAACAAGACCACCGCGCTGGTCTGCCACGGGCCGATCGCGCTGCTGTCCACGCTGCCGGATGCGGCGGGTTTCGTGGCAAAGCTGGAAGCGGGTGCGATGCCGGCTACGCCGAAGTGGATCTACAGCGGCTACCAGATGACGGTGATCAGCAATCAGGAAGAAGAGCAGGCCAAGCCGTTGCTGGGCGGCGGCGAGATGAAGTTCTATCCGCAGACTGCGTTGCAGCGAGCGGGTGCGACGTTCAGCAGCAATGCCACGCCGTGGACCGGGCATGTGGTGGTGGATCGTGAGCTGATTACCGGGCAGAACCCGGCTTCGGCGTTGGAGGTAGGGCAGCGGTTGGTGGAGCGGTTGAAATAGACCCGTTCGCTCCAAGCGCTGTTTTGACGAAGAGCTTCACTAGCGGCTTTTCAGTGGGTCATGACATCGCCGAACGATTCAAAGCCGCACACCCAACGCATCTAGTGTAGGCGTAGTCATCGTCCCCGTAGCACGAATGCCGTGCGCCAACTGGAACATGCGAAGTGCCGACTGTGTCTCCGGCGTCAGTGTTCCGTCAATGGCGCCCGGGTCGTAGCCCTTCGAATAAAGTGCGGCTTGCACACGCATGATCAGCAGCTTGAGCGCATCGGCATCGCGCCCCTCAGAAATCGGCTTGGCTGAGGAGCCGTGATCCACTGTCAGATTGTTGGTTGTAGCAGCCTTGGTCCGGCTCGCGGGCTGAAGGCTTTGCCCCTGATAGGTACCTGTGCCGCTTCCACTTCCACCGCTGCTTGTCGAACTGGCAGGTGCTGTGTAGGTGCTGGGTGGAGGTGTATAGGTCGCTGGTGGTGGGGAGTAGGAGCGATATGAACTGCCAGACCCGGAGGAATGGGAGCGGTGGGAGCTATGCGATCGATGTGAGCTGTGGCTGCGGTGCCCGGCGTACAGATTGTGGCGCCCTGCATTGAGCGAGGTGCTGAGTACGGTTGCGTACTTGCCATCCATCTCCGAAAGTCTGGACAGGTCGGATTGACCCTTGGGTGGCTCGGTGCCAAGTGCCCCCAGCGTGGCGGCGCTGACAATCATCAATGCATTGGACATGATCAGATTTCCAGTACAGGGGAGATCGCCCGGCTGGTCCAGGCAGGGGTGATCCAGGAAAAGAACCCGCCGCATCGCGATCGTACGGCGCACGCGTCACAGGCGGGAAGGTAGTCATTCTTCCATGGAGAGATGCTCTGGACCGCATAAGGCCAAAGCGAGCGGTCCAGTGCGCAAAGAGGCAGGTTGTAGAGCGAAACCGGGATGCCCGCTTCTGCGAGAGTCTCAACCGCTTCAGTCAGGGTGTGGGCATAGTCAATGGGGTCTGCCCATAGATCAGCCTGGTGTGCTTTGGCAAAGCCAATCGGCTCAATGCCCATGAGTGCGACATGCTCGACGAATGGCAGGTTTCGCCAGATGTAGCGGGCAAGCTGCACCAGTCGCTCGACGGTAGGCCGAACCAGAACGACTCGGATTTCCACCCGTTGGCGCGCTGCATCCAGTGCGTACAGGCCGCGTAGTGTCTGGGAGAACGCACCTTCGCTTTGCACGACGTAATCGTGAAGGGCGTAATGGTCCCCATAGAGCGGTACCCCCCAGCTCAGATTCGGATGGAGGTCCGCAAACCGGCTGTGTAGCTCAGGATCGCGCAACCGTCCATTGGAAAGGATATGGATGTGGGTATTCGGTAGTTTCTCAGCGCACTTGCGTACGATGTCGACCAACCCGCTGCCCAGCAATGTAGGTTCGCCGCCACTGATCGCCAGTGATGGCTCTGCGACATCGATCAGGTCGATCAAATCGAGGAGATGATGTACACGCCAGTCGTCCTCCACCTCGCGCGGGGGCTGTGAACACATCAGGCAGTAGCTGTTGCAGCGTTCGGTGGCAAACAGAACGTTGCCGGTATCCCCGCGCCGATAGCGGATGGCTACCTTGCGTTGAAGGGGATTGAGCTCGACGACATCACCGGACTTGCAGAGGGCTGACGGGCCATCCAGGCGCACGTGTGGAACATCGTCAGGAACGTCGAAGCCTTGCGGCGTGAGGACAGCTCCCCAAGGGAGGCGCAACAACGCATCGCTGAGCTGTTCGGGTGCCACCTCCCTGACATCCAGCGCCATTCGCTGCAGGGGCAGGGAGGCTTGGGGGAAGTCGCCAAGATCGACCACCTTCAGCAAAGATGCCTTCGCCGATGGCGACAGAACCGCTTTGGTTTCAAGCGGCAGCATCAATGAGATCCTCAGTGTTCGCTTTCGGAACAGCCCAGGAACGCATCATCCGACGGCCCACTAGATCTTCCCGCTCATAGCGTTCCAGCAGGAAATCGAATAGCCCCATGTTCCGGGCGCAGAAATCGCTGCTCGGTCGGTGACCAATCGGGTCACCCTGGCGTGCGTAGTGCTCGATCGGGTCAGCACCGCACAGTGGCACGAACGCGCAGTCAGCACAGGTCGGAAGCGCCTCAGCCACGCCCGCTTCAAGCAGTCGGGTCATGGCAGGGGAGCCAAGCCAGTGCGCTACCGGTTGCGAAACATCGCCCAACGCGAATGTGTCATCTCCCATGGCCGCCAGCATCCGCGCCTCGTCAGACGGATAGACGCGCCCGTCATGGTCATAGATCACCGCACCAAGACCCGCGCCTGAAGGGGAGCGAAGATCAACGTAGCCATGCCCGAATGAGGTGAAAAGCTGGGAGAGCAGCAAAGATGCGTAGGACTCCTCCATGGCGTAGCCAGAACGATTGACCACCATCAGATGCGCGAAGGCACGCCGGTAAAAGGCGAGGAAATCCGCCGTCGAATAGCCTGTGCGGTGGGCAGTTCTGTTGGCGAATCCATAGGGACTCAGAGGGCGCAGCGAGATGCTGTGGAAACCAAGCTTCTGGTATTCGTCAATGATGGCTTCGGGCACCTCAAGGCTGCGCCGGGTCAGCGTCGTCAGCGCCGACACGCCGTCATCACCCAGCCAGCGGCGTCCGAGCTCTATGCCTTCCACGGTCCGCCGATAGCTGTCGCGGCCCGGGCGGGGGCGGTTGGCATTGTGGAGCGATTCGGGGCCGTCGAGCGATGTCGATAGCTTGAAGCGATGCTCAGCGAGGAATGCCAGTTGGGCTTCAGTGAGGTCGTGCAGAGTGGATGCAAGAACAAAACGAAGGTTACGGCCAGCAGAGCGGTTACGTTCGACAATGCGCCGAGTAATGGCTATGACCTGCTCGAAGTTGAGCAGTGGCTCGCCACCTTGGAACTCAATGGTCAGCTCCCGGCTTGGCCACTCAAACAGCCGCTCTACCGCCTGTTCGGCGTGCGAGCTGGCCATGTCGAAGGCTGTGGCTGTTGTCTCCTGCCGCGACACCTGGCAGTAGCTGCAGGTGTGGTGGCATCGAAGCGAGACCACAAAGATGTGCAGCGCCGGCCCGCCCAGGATATAGGACTTGCGGCTGCGAATCTGGCTCAGCAACGGGGACAGGCTGCTGCGTTCGGTGCCTGCGACTGCCAGATGGCGGGCTTCCAGATCAGCAAAGAGAGCCGAATTTGCCGGTAGCTCGTGGGCGGCGAAGCGCTGCAGGTCTTGCATGTGCATGAGCAGCCAGTCTCCCGCCATGGAGGACACGAATGCCCGATCTGGATCCCAAGGCAAGCGTCGGAAGCGGAACGGCAGCAACTGATATGCCTGAGAGGCGGCAAACGCCTCTGGATGTCTGAATTTGGACATCAGGCAGCAGCCGAGGGCTGGGCCTGGTGTAGCGCGGCCCTGATCAGTTCGAGTTGAAGCCCATGTGTTTCGGCTCGAACGGACGCTCTGATGCGTTCGTCGAGCAGATCACGCGAAAACCGTGTGGAAAGGTCGACCGGCAGCGGGGAGCCATCCGTGGTAGAAAAAACCACCGCAAGATCAGCGCCTTGATTCAACAGTTCCACACCAAACTTGCCCGTGTAGCGATGCGCTGCGCGGGCCACCATGTCATCCGAAAACAGTTGTCGATCAACAATATAATGCGAGCGTTCCATTGCTCATCCCCCCTGGATACGCGAACTTTGCGCCCTACGGGAGAATGTTGCAACTGTGGCAGGGGGGGGGCCGCGTTTAAGGTGGCCGGAGGCAGGGGCTGGCACAGGTTCATCGGACCATCCTTGGGTGAATGGGGCTGACTAGGGGGTCAAATCAGCCTTCTGCCGAGAGCTAGGGCATCCACGCGTGGCGTGGATCTACACTTGGGCCTCCGTCGTAAGGAATCTCTCCCATGTTCTCTGGAAAGGTCGCGGTGGTTACCGGCTCGACCAGCGGTATCGGTCTTGGCATCGCCACCGCGCTGGCGCGGCAAGGCGCCGACATCGTGCTGAATGGGTTCGGCGATGCGGCGGAGATCGAACGCATTCGTTCCCACCTGGAAACCGAGTTCGGCGTGCGGGTCGCGCATGATGGCGCCGACCTTTCGCGAGGCGAGGCGGTGCGCGGAATGATCGAGCACGCCGTTGCGAAGATGGGCCGCATCGACATTCTGGTGAACAACGCGGGCATTCAGCACACCGCATCGATCGAGGAATTTCCCACCGAAAAGTGGGATGCGATCCTGGCGTTGAATCTCTCGGCAGTGTTCCATGCAACGGCGGCGGCACTGCCGCACATGAAGCAGCAGGGCGCCGGGCGCATCATCAACATCGCGTCGGTACATGGGTTGGTAGGCTCGGTGAACAAGTCGGCCTATGTGGCGGCCAAGCATGGCGTGGTGGGGTTTACCAAGGTGACCGCGCTGGAGAATGCGGGCACCGGCATCACCGCCAATGCCATCTGCCCGGGCTGGGTGCGTACCGCGCTGGTCGAACAGCAGATCACCGCGTTGGCGGAGAAGGAGGGCACGGATCAGGAATCCGCCGCGCGTGCGCTGCTGGCTGAAAAGCAGCCTTCGTTGCAGTTCGTGACGCCCGAGCAGCTGGGCGAGATGGTGGTGTTCCTGGCTTCGGACGCTGCCGCGCAGATCACCGGCACAGCATTGCCGGTGGATGGGGGCTGGACGGCCCGCTAATTGGCCGGCTGTGCGCGCCGCTGCAGCATCGGCAGCGCCACCAGCGTGGCGAGAATGGTGAACAGCACCAGCGACGACCCCACCGTGCCGAAGCCCAGGCCGCCCTTTTCCAGCGGCTTGGTGAGCAGGTCGCCGAAGGTGGCGCCGAACGGGCGGGTGAGTACGAAGGCAATCCAGAACAGGATGACCCGGTTGATGCCCTTGATGCGGGTGGCCAGCGCGGTGAGCGCGATGAGGCTGCCGATCAGCAGCGCGCCGCCGGTGAAGCCCAGCCCGGAATCGTCGGCGAGGAAATCCCCCAATGCGGTGCCGAGCGTGTTGGAGAACAGCACGGCGGTCCAGTAGAAGCCTTCGGCGCGACGCGATGCGATGTTGCTGACCGAGATCGACTTCTCCGACAGCCGCCACGCCAGCAGCACCAGTGCCAGGCAGCCGGCCAGCAGGCTGGCGCCGGTGGCGTAGCCCAGGCCAAGCGTGCGGTCGAGCAGGTCGGACATGGTGGTACCGGCGGTGCTGGTGGCCAACACCACCGACCAGAACAGTACCGGGTGGAAGCGCCGCGCCGACAGCTGCACAGCCAGCAGGCCGGCGAAGATGGTGAGCAGGATGGCCGAGCTGGCCACGTAGCCCAGGTTGAGCGTCATCGACAGCAGGTCGCCCGCGGTCTCGCCGAGGGTGGTGGCGGCTATCTTCATCACCCAGAAGCCAAGGGTGACCGCCGCCACTTTGCTGTGCAGGGAATCTGCGTCTGAAGCACTCATCGAACATCGCCTGGGGAGCCTGCGGGTGATGCTGTGGCGGGCGGCGTCGGAGTGTGGTCGGAACCGGGTTTGGCAGCAGTGAGCGTGAGGCGGGCGTTCAGCAGAGGAACGCGCTACGCTGCGGCCAGCACCCGGGACAGGGAGACAGGGAATGGCCGGTTCGATTCCATCGTTTGCGTTGGTAGTGGGTCTGCTGGTGTTGTCCGCGCCGGTAGCCAGTGCCAACGCGGACCCGCGGGACGCCACGTATTCCAGCGTCTGCAGGCACGCCGAGTCGGGCGATCTTCTTGGCCTGGAGGTGTCGTTTGTCAGCGAGGCCGATGGCGGCTACGCATTGGTCCAGCGTTACGAGGGCGCAGCCATCGCGCCGGTGCTGATGCAGGTCAAGCAACGCGGGCGTGATCTTGTGCTGGTGAGTGGCGCTACGGATTCCATTGCGCTGCGCCAGGACGGGAAGATCCTGCGGCTGACCTACCTTGATGGGCAGCTGAGCGCTGCGGGCAGCTCGTCGGAAACCCTGATCCCATCGTTGCCCGTGTGGCAGGGAAAGAGCGTCGCCGCTTGCCGTTAGCGCGGCGACGCTCCTTCAGCTCGGGCTGGGGTGTTCAGCTCGGCTTGGCAAACACATCCAACCCCTTGCCCGTCTCCAACAACGACTTCAGGCTCGACAGCACGATCGGCCAGCCCTGGCGGATGCCGGTATCCATGCCGCTGCCCGGTTCCAGTTCGTCGTGGGTAACGGTCAGCCGCACCATGTCCTGGTAGGGCACGATGTCGAAGGTGACCCGACTGTAGGCATCGGGGTTGTCGGCCTGCGAGGCGGCAGCCCAGGTGATCACCAGCCGCGAGGGCGGGGTGCTTTCCACCACCTCGCCAACCAGTTCAACCGAGCGCGTTTCGTTGGCACGTACATGCTGCCAGCGCGAGCCGGGTTTCCAGTCCGAGACGTTTTCGTGGCCCCAATAGCGGCTGGCGATCTCGGGGCGGGTGATGGCCTCGAACACCTTCTGCGGGGTGGAGGCGATGTAGATCACGTGGATGAAGCGGGTGGACTCTGCGGACATCGTCATTCTCCTTCCAGTTCTCGTTTCAGGTCATGCAGCAGGCTCAGGCGCTGCTGCTCGAACTTGCGTACCCAGCGCTCGTAGACTTCGTGCAGCGGCACCGGGTTGATGAAGTGCAGCTTCTCGCGGCCACGGCGCATGGTGCTGATGAGGTTGGCGTCTTCCAGCAGGCCCAGGTGCTGGGTGACCGATTGCCGGGCCATGTCCAGGTGTTCGCAGAGCTGGCCCAGGGTCTGGCCGTTGTCTTCGCAGAGCAGGTCCAGCAGCGTCCTGCGCGTGGGGTCGGCCAGTGCCTTGAACACCTTGTCTGCATTCATGCGGGGCGTCTTCAGTTCCAGTTGTCGATCCTGACGTCGTGCGGGTTGGGGTGGCCCGTGCCGGTTTCCAGCAGGGCCTTGAGGCTGAGCAGGAACACCGCCCACTTGGTGCTGCAGTGGGAGGTGAATTCGACGCGTTCCTTCCAGCCTTCGTGGGTGAACAGGACGATGCAGTAGTCGCCTTCCTGTTTCAGCGCGAAGCGCGCGTGGGTGCCGATCCATTCGGCGGGGCCGGCGAGGAATTCCCAAAGCACCAGCTGGCCGGGAATGAGCTGTTCCAGCTTCATTTCCATGGCGCCGATTTCCTGGCCGTTGTTGGTGAAGCGCACCTTGACCGTGCCGCCGACGTCGCGGTCGCCATGGCTGTCTTCGGCCCACCAGGCGGCGACGCCTTCGGGGGTCGCCAGGGCTTGGTACACCTGGCTTGCGGGGGCCTTGATGCCGACCCTGTGTGCGATATCCACCATGGCAGGTTCCTCGCGATGGGCGGGCAGGTGCCGGCCTTGGGGTGGACTATAGGCAGGCAAATGCCTGCATGTCAATCATGGTTTGCGGAGAGGGTTTGCCAGGCATGGCCGGGCACTGCTGCGGCATTTGGTCGCAAGCGCTCGCAACTATTCCTAAGCGGTGCTGACGCATGCGGCGTTTACAGTGGGGCTACCCCCTCCAGGAAGGAGCAGTGCATGTACTACAGCAGTGGCAACTACGAAGCCTTCGCGCGCCCGCGCAAGCCGGCGGGTGTTGATGGCAAGCGCGCGTGGTTCGTCGGTTCGGGGCTGGCGTCGCTGGCCGGTGCGGCGTTCCTGATACGCGACGGCCGCATGGCCGGTGAGCGCATCACCATCCTTGAGCAGCAGCAGATTGCCGGCGGCGCGCTGGATGGACTGAAGGTGCCGGAGAAGGGTTTCGTGATCCGCGGCGGCCGCGAGATGGAAGACCACTTCGAGTGCCTGTGGGACCTGTTCCGCTCGATTCCGTCGCTGGAGATCGACGATGCCAGTGTGCTGGACGAGTTCTACTGGTTGAACAAGGATGACCCGAACTATTCGCTGCAGCGGGCCACGATCAATCGCGGCGAGGATGCGCATACCGATGGCCTGTTCACCCTCACCGAGCAGGCGCAGAAGGACATCATCGCGCTGTTCCTGGCCACCCGGCAGGAGATGGAGAACAAGCGCATCGACGAGGTGCTGGGCCGCGATTTCCTGGACAGCAACTTCTGGCTGTACTGGCGCACCATGTTCGCGTTCGAGGAGTGGCATTCGGCGCTGGAAATGAAGCTGTACCTGCATCGCTTCATCCACCACATCGGCGGATTGCCGGATTTCTCGGCGCTGAAGTTCACCAAGTACAACCAGTACGAATCGCTGGTGCTGCCGTTGGTGAAGTGGCTGCAGGACCGTGGCGTGGTGTTCCAGTACGGCACCGAAGTGACCGATGTAGATTTCGATCTGCAGGCCGGCCGCAAGCAGGCCACGCGCATCCATTGGACCCGCGATGGCGTGGCCGATGGCGTCGATCTGGGCGCGGATGACCTGGTGTTCATGACCATCGGCTCGCTGACCGAGAATTCAGACAATGGCGATCACCACACGGCGGCGCGCTTGAATGAAGGCCCGGCACCGGCGTGGGACCTGTGGCGACGCATCGCCGCGAAGGATGCGGCGTTCGGGCGACCGGATGTGTTCGGTGCGCATATTCCCGAGACCAAGTGGGAATCGGCCACGGTAACCACGCTGGATGCGCGCATTCCCGCCTATATCCAGAAGATTGCCAATCGCGACCCGTTCAGTGGCAAGGTGGTGACCGGCGGCATCGTGAGCGTGCGCGACTCGCGCTGGCTGATGAGCTGGACAGTGAACCGGCAGCCGCATTTCAAGAACCAGCCCAAGGACCAGATCGTGGTGTGGGTGTATTCGCTGTTCGTGGATACTCCCGGCGACTACGTGAAGAAACCGATGCAGGAGTGCAGCGGCGAGGAGATCACCCGCGAGTGGCTGTACCACCTGGGCGTGCCGCTGGACGAGATCGACGAACTGGCTGCGACCGGTGCGAAGACGGTGCCGGTGATGATGCCGTACGTGACCGCGTTCTTCATGCCGCGCCAGGCCGGTGATCGCCCGGACGTGGTGCCGGAGGGTGCGGTGAACTTCGCTTTCATCGGCCAGTTCGCCGAGTCGAAGCAGCGCGACTGCATCTTCACCACCGAGTATTCGGTGCGCACGCCGATGGAAGCGGTGTACACCCTGTTGGGTATCGAGCGCGGCGTGCCGGAGGTGTTCAATTCCACCTATGACGTGCGTTCGCTGCTCGCCGCAACCGGCCGCCTGCGCGATGGCAAGGAACTGGACATTCCCGGGCCGGCCTTCCTGCGCAACCTGCTGATGAACAAGCTGGACAGGACGCAGATTGGTGGCCTGCTGCGCGAGTTCAAGCTGGTGCAGGAGGACTGAGCAGGCGGGAGGGAGGCAGCCGGTGAGCGCATCGGCTGCCTCCACGCCTCACGCGATGCCGTCAGTGGAGCGGCTCAGCTGTTCCCAGGCATCGATTGTGCTGGCCATCGATGCCAGCTTCGCGCGCACCAGCTGCAACGCGTCGCTGCCCAGCAGCAGGTGGCTGGGTGGCGCGTCGCTGTTGATGATCTGCAGCATCGCCTGCGCGGCCTTCACCGGATCGCCGAGCTGATGGCCGCTCTTGGCCTCGCGCGCGCTGCGGATGGGGTCGAACAGTGCGTCGTAGTCTTCAATGCTGCGCGGTGCCCGTGCCATCGAGCGGCCTGCCCAGTCGGTGCGGAAGGAGCCCGGTGCAACGGCGGTGACGTGGATGCCGAACGCCGCCACTTCCTTGCCCAGCGCTTCGCTGATGCCTTCCAGCGCGAACTTGCTGCCGCAGTACCAGGCGATGCCGGGCATGGTGATGAAGCCGCCCATGGAGGTGATGTTGAGGATGTGGCCACGGCGACGCGCACGCATGTGCGGCAGCACCGCCTTGATCAGCGCGGCCGGGCCGAACACGTTCACTTCGAACTGATGGCGCAATTCGGCCAACGTGGATTCTTCGAGGATGCCTTCGTGGCCGTAGCCGGCATTGTTGACCAGCACGTCGATGGCGCCGACGTTTGCTTCGACATCGGCGACGAGCGCATCGATGGCATCGGCATCGGTCACGTCGAGCAGGCGACCGAAGGCGCGGCCGGGAGCCAACGCTTCGAATGCCACGCGCGCTTCGTCGTTGCGCACGGTACCGACCACGCGGTGGCCGGCCTGCAGGGCCTGCTGGGCCAGGGCGCGGCCGAAACCACTGCTGACGCCGGTGATGAGGATGAGGCGGGAGGAGGTCATGGCTATGAGGCTCGTTGGGGGAGGGCTTGCACGTTAGTGCTTGAACCGGTGGCTGCCCAGGCCTAGGATTCGCCCAATCTTGCCTATTCCTCTGGAGTGCTCGTGCCCGTGGTCGATTCCCAGCAAGGGCAGATGCAGGCGCGCATGGTCGGCCTGCTGCAGACCCTGGCGGTGGAGGAGGGCTACACGCTCACGCCGCTGCCCGGCGTGCGCCTGCTGCGCTCCAACCGCCCACTGGCGCGCACGCCGGTGCTGTATGACCCGGGCATCGTGATCGTCTGCCAGGGCGTGAAGCGTGGCTACCTGGGCGGGCAGGTGTACCAGTACGACGCGCAGCACTACCTGGCGGTGTCGGTGCCGGTGCCGTTCACGATGGAAACCGAGGCGTCGGAACAGGCGCCGCTGCTGGCGATCTATCTGCACCTCGACCTGCAGCTGGCGGCGGACCTGCTGATCGAACTGGGCGAGCAGGCAGGTGCGGGGCAGGTACCCGCACAGAGCATGATGTCCAGCCCCATGCAGGCACCGATGCAGGCCACGGTGCTGCGCCTGCTGGAAGCGTTGGCCGATCCGCTGGAAGCCGCAGTGCTCGGGCCGGCGCTGGTGCGTGAGCTGTACTTCCGCGTGTTGACCGGTGCACAGGGCGCTGCGATGCGCGATGCGCGAGGCGCTGGCTATGCGCGGGCGCTTCGGCAGCATCGGCAAGGCGCTGCGCACCATTCATGCGGCGTATGCCACGGCCCTGGATGTGGGTCAGCTGGCGGCCGAGGCGGGCATGAGCGTGGCGACCTTCCATGACCACTTCCGCGCGATTACCGGTACGTCGCCGATGCAGTACGTGAAGTCGACCCGCCTGCATCAGGCGCGGTTGCTGATGCTGCGCCAGCGCATGACGGCCGAGGCCGCGTCGCTGGCGGTGGGCTACGCCAGCCCGTCGCAGTTCAATCGCGAGTTCAAGCGCCTGTTCGCGCTGCCGCCGGCGGCCGAGGTGGCGCGCATGCGGCGCAGTTTTGCCGTGCCGCCGGGGCCGGCAGAGGCGGTGTACGTGTCTTCGCATTGAGGGGCTCGGAACAGGACCGGCCTGGTTTGCTGGGATGCCGGCCAGCGGCTGGCACTACCGATGGGGTATTGACTGAGCGTCTACCTACTAGTAGGTTGCGGCATATGAAAGAGTCGCTCTCGCCCAAGGCCCTGGAGATCCTGGCCCACGCCCGTTCGCTGCTGGAGGCCGGCGGCTACAACGGTTTCAGCTATGCCGACGTGTCGGCGCGGGTCAACATCAGCAAGGCCAGCATCCATCACCATTTCCCCAGCAAGGCGGATCTGGTGCGCACGGTGGTCGAACTGTACCGGGCCGAAGCCCGCGAAGGCCTGGCGCTGCTGGACCGGCAGCTGGACGACCCGCTGCAGGAGCTAAATGCCTACGTGGACTACTGGTCGGCCTGCATCGCCGGCGGCACGTCGTCGTTCTGCATCTGCGCGATGCTGGCAGCCGAGTCGCCGATGATTCCTGCGGAGATTGCCGAGGAAGTGCGCGGCCATTTCGAGGACCTGAGCGGCTGGCTGGCGCTGACCCTGCAGAAGGGGGCGGCGACGGGGCAACTGCATCTGCAGGGCTCCGCAGCCGATGAGGCCAAGGCATTCATGTCGGCGGTGCATGGCGCGATGCTGGCCGCGCGCGGTTTCGGCGATGCCGGCACGTTTGCCACGCTGGCGCGGCTGGCGATTGCGCGGGTGAGCACCGCCCGCTGAATCCGGTTGTCGAGGCCTGCGAGGTTCGCGGGCCTTTCTTTTGAACACAGAGTCTACCTACTAGTTGGTTCATTCAATCCGAAGGAGCTTTCCCCATGTCACACGCACTTTCCGCCCTCGGGGTGATCCACACCGCCGTGAGCCTGGTTCCGGTACTTGCCGGTCTGTATGGCTTCATCCGTCACCGCGCCATCGACCCGGCCACGCATTCGGGCAAGGCCTATCTGGTCGGCCTGGTGCTGTCGGTGGCGACCTCGTTCACCGTGTCCAGCACCGGCGGGCTGAATCCGGGCCACGCCTTCGGTGTGATCGTGTTGCTGGCCGCGTTCGGCGGTGTGCTGGCCGGGCGACTGCAGTTCCTTGGCCGCGCGCGGCCGTACCTGTCGACCTTCGGGCTGTCTTTCAGCTTCCTGCTGTCGCTGGTGCCGGGCGTGAATGAAACGCTGACGCGGGTACCGCTGTCGCACCCGATTGCCGCCGCACCGCTGGCGCCGGTGATCGTGCAGACGCTGCTCGGTTGTGCTGTGGTGTTTGTGCTCGGCTTCCTGGCGCAGTGCTGGAGGATCCATGCACGTGCTGTGCGTACGCGTGGCTGAGAACGCCAGCGCTGTGGATCAGTCGGCCAGCACGGCGTCGGCATCATCGCCGTAGCCAGCCCGAGCGCTGCCACACCGCGCGAAGGCGGCAGCGCTGGCCGGCAGGCCGGTGGCCTTGATGCCACGCCGTGTGTCGCCGTCGAACACCTCGGCATAGCGCTCGGCGGCCAGCATGCCGTCGGGCAGTACGTACAGCAGAACGCGCCGCAACGAGGATTGGCCCGGCAACGGCTGCGCCTGCCGGAACGCAGGCACCTGCACGCGCGCGCTGTGCCACTGTGTCGGCGCATCGACGGTTTGCCAGCGCACCTGCAGCGGCAGGTCGAGTGGCAGCAACGCGACGCCGGCCGGGTAGCCATAGGCTGTGCAATCCGCAGGCGCCACCGGGATGTTCTCGATGGCCCTGTCACCGATGTCCAGTGCGATGCCATTGGCTTCCATCCGCACGATGGGCGCGCTGCCATAGTTGTGGATGGTGAACAGCACCAGGCCCTCGAAGCGGCTGCGCTGCAGATCGTCGGCAGTGGAGCCGCTGAGGCGTGCGAGCGTGGGCGCGACCTCCACATGATCGCTGTAGTGGTAGTAGAGATGTACGAGCTCCGGTGTGCCTGTGCGGCCCCATCCGGTGTTGAAGCGTGTGGTGTCCGGATAAGGCTGGCGGACCAGTGGCACGTCGGTGACGGCGCGATCCCCGGACGGCGTGGCGTAGCGATAGTGGTCAACGGAACGCTTCAGGCGACCCTCTTCATACGGGAAGGCCCTGTCTGCATCGGACTGCGCGTTGGGGTAGCGGTGGAAGGCCACGAAGTGCCCGGGTGTGTCGCCTTGCATGGGCAGGTCCGGGCCTGTGCCGGAGCCGGTGGACGCGTACGGCGCGGTGTCCAGCCACAGGGGCTGCCCGCTGAGATTGATGTGCCGCTCGGCAATCGGGTCACGCGACCCGCCTGCCACGGTGGACCACGTGTGCTGCAGGGACTGCCACAGGGGAATGATGAGCATGGCCGCGACGGTCGGCACGAACATCAACGCATGGACGCGGCCGGGAACGCGCCCGCGCTGCCGCACCATGTAACGCAGCCAGGCCAGCACGAGCACCAACAGCAATGGCAAGCCGACCCAGAGTGCGATGGTGGCCAGCGCCACGACACCCCAGCCCAGGTTGGGAGTGGCCACCGCGATGAGCGAGAGCGTGGCGATGAGCGCGGCCAACACCAGCGAAACGCCGATTCCGACGCGGTAGGTCCTGTAGGGGCTGTCGTTCATCACCGTTCCATCGGCAGTGTGGGGCGTGCCCCTATCTTGCAGCGATGATGACGGCGTGGAAAGTCGGGACAGAGGGCGCTCAGCAGCCCACCAGGCGATCCGCACCGATGCCGCTGCGATGCTGGCTGCGGTACTCGGTGGGGCTGGCATCGACCTGGCTGCGGAAGTGTCGCCGGAAGGATTCCTGCGAACCGAATCCTGCGTGCTCGGCGATCCATTGCAGCGGCCGGTCGGTGGTTTCCAGCAACTCGCGGGCGAAGGCCACGCGCTCGCGGATCAACCAGTCGATGGGTGACAGGCCGGTGGCGTCCAGGAACTGTCGTTGCAGGGTGCGCTGGCTGAGCGCGGCCTGCTCGGCGAGGCTGCCGAGCGAGTGCGGCTCGCGCAGGTTGCGGCGCATCCATTCCATCAGCTTCGCCAGGCGGCTGGGCTCACCATTGGGAATCGCGCGGCTGACCCGCTGGCTGCGCCCGGCATCGCGCCACGGCGCCAGCACCAGCCGTTCGGCTACCAGGTTGGCCACGCGCGCGCCGTAATCCTTGCGCACCATGTGCAGCATCATGTCCATGCCCGTGGCCGAGCCGGCCGAAGTAATGATGCTGCCCGCATCCACGTACAGCACATCCTCGCGTACATCGACGCGGGGGAAGTCGCGTGCAAGCGCTTCGGTGAGGCGCCAGTGGGTGGTGGCCTGGCGGCCATCGAGCAGGCCGGCCCAGGCCAGCACGAACGCACCGGAGCAGATCGAGGCGATGCGTGCGCCGCGTGCGTGGGCGCGGTTGAGCGCATCGAGCAGTGCCTGTGGCGGGCGCTCGCTGGGTTCGCGCCAACCGGGGATGACGATGATGTCGGCGTCATCGACGCTGCCCAGATCGTAGGGCAGCTGCACCTGGGTGTTGCCGAGCATGCGTAGTGCGCCGGGTTCGCCTGCGCACAGCTGGGTGCGGTACCAGGCCACGCCCAGTTCCGGCCGCACCGGTGCGAACAGGCCGACCGCGCAGCCGAACTCGAACAGCCCCTGGCCATGGCAGGCGACGATGGCGACCAGCGGTGCGTTGGGATCGGCGGACAGGGTGGGCATGGCTTGATGCTACGGGCGGCGGTGCGTGGCGCTGCGTGGTGCGCGGGCATGAGGTGATGCCTGTGGGGCATGTAGCGCTGCAGACCGCGTTGCCGCCTAACGTCATGACCAGCGGTCATGTGGGTGGCCGGATGTTACGGCTGGGTGACGCGATCACGCCTGTCGTGGCGGATGAACACGCTCTTGAATGGAAGCGTGTTTCCGGCCCATCCCCCACGAGCCCCCATGCCTGCCGCCCACACCCCCGTACTGAGCACGCTTGCTGTCCTGATCGCCGCGGCCCTGGCGGCATCGCCCAGCCATGCCGCTGAAGCCGATGCCGAGCCCGCCACCACCGCAGCGGCCGCCAATGTGGCCGCGTCCACGCTGGATGCCGTTGTGGTGACTGGTTCGCGTACCAGCACGCGCACGGTGAAAAACAGCTCCACGCCGATCGATGTGATCTCCGCCGAAGACCTCACCGCCACCGGCCAGGGCAACCTGCTGGAAGCGCTGCAGCGTGCGCTGCCGTCGCTGAGCCAGATCGGTGGCTACCAGAGCGATCAGGAGAGCCTGATCCGCGGCTACCAGCTGCGCAACCTGTCGCCGGGCTACACGCTGGTGCTGGTGAATGGCAAGCGCCGCAATGCCAGCGCCTATGTGAGCGGGGCCAATGGTGGTGGTTTTCCCGGGCACGCCTGGGCCGATCTGGCGCTGATTCCGGTTGCTGCCATCGACCATGTGGAAGTGCTGCGCGACGGCGCCTCGGCGATCTATGGCTCGGACGCGATCACCGGTGTGGTCAACGTGATCCTGAAATCGCAGGCGCACGGTGGCGATCTGTCGGTGGAAAGCGGGCAGAGCATCGATGGCGATGGCTCGCGTACCAGCGTGCGTGCCAACGTCGGCCTGCCGTGGGGCGCCGATGGCTTCGTCAACCTGTCCGGTGAGAGCACGCGCCAGCACCATGCAATCCGTACCCGCCGTTACATCGATGGCTACCTGAGCTACCCGGCGGTAGACGCGAACGGCAACCTGGTGGCGCTGCGCCCCAACAACCGGCTGCCGGCGGGAGCCTCGCCGAACCCGGCCGAGGCCAGCCGCAATGCCGAGGCCAACACCATCCTCAGTTCGCCGTCGTATGCGTTGAAGGCCTTCGCCGTGAATGTGGGTCATGGCCTGGGTGAAAGCGCGCAGTTCTATGCCAACGCGACCGCCAGCGACCGCACCGCGCAGGCGATCCAGAATTTCCGTCTGCCCGCGACCATCTTCACCACGTACAAGGCACCAGGCGTGCTGAGCGTGTTTCCGGACGGCTTCCTGCCGGTGCTGGAAACCAAGGAGAAGCAGTACACCGGTACGGCCGGCGTGAAAGGCCAGCTCGCGGGCTGGGACTACGACGCCAGCCTGACCGGCAACCGCAGCACCGTGCGCACCTACACACGCAACTCGGTGAACTACTCACTGCCGTACCCGGGCTCGCCCACCGATTTCTATGACGGCAAGCTGGACTACCAGCAGGGCATCGCCAACCTGGATCTGCGCCGTGGCTTCGAGGTGGCGGCGTTCGCATCGCCGCTGGAAGTGAGTGCGGGCGTCGAGTACCAGCACGAGCAGTACGAGCGTGGGGCTGGGCAGTGGGAGTCGTATACCGGCTTCGGTGCCGCCGCGTTCGTCGGCTATTCCACTGCGGATGCAGCGAAGGCCACGCGCAACAGCAAGGCGATGTATGTGGGCGCGGCGACCAACATCACCTCGCGCTGGTACCTGGACGCGGCCGCGCGCTGGGAAGACCATTCGGATTTCGGCAGTGTCTCGACCGGGCGCCTGACCACGCGCTTTGATTTCACCGATGCACTGGGCCTGCGCGCGACGGTCAGCAACGGCTTCCATGCCCCCAGCCTGGGCGCGCAGTTCTACCAGGCCACCGGCAGCTGCCCCTGCGGCACCACGCTGGTGGCGCAGGTGTCCTCGCCGGCGGCGATCGCGCTGGGCGCAACGCCGCTGCAGCCGGAGAAGGCCACCAACTACAGCCTGGGCGTGACCTGGGACCCGAGCCCGGCGTTCCATCTGGCGGTGGATGCATACCAGATCGACATCCGCGGCCAGCTCGGCCAGTCCAGCCAGATCGGATACAACGCGCAGGACCCGGCGCGGGTGACCGACAACAGTGGCACGGTGCTGAGCGCGGCGCAGAAGAACACCATCGATGCGCTGCTGGGTTCGGCCGGCATCAGCATCCTGCCCGGTGATGCGTTCTACGCCAGTTACTTCACCAACGTGGGCAACACCCGCACGCGCGGCGTCGAGCTGACCCTGGAAGCGAACCAGGAAACTGCGTGGGGCAAGCTGCGCTGGAGCTACGCGGCCAACGTCGGCCGTACCACCATCCAGAAGGTCAGCGACATTCCGGCGGCACTGCAGGGTCTGCCGAACATCAACCTGCTGACAAAGTCCAGCGAGTACGCGCTGCGCTTCCGCACGCCCAGCTACACGCAGGTGGCAGGGCTGGGCTGGCAGAACGGGCGTTGGCGCTCGAACGTGGACTTCACCTACTACGGCCCGATCAAGCGCCTGAACAACGGCGTGGAGTACAAGCAGCCACCCGTGCTGGTGACCAACCTGTCCGGTGCTGTGGAGCTGGGTGCGGGCTGGAGTGCGGCACTGGGCATCAACAATGTGTTCGACAAGCGCACCCGCAAGGTGCCCGAGTACGCGCGCAGCGCCACCGATGTTGCCAGCATCGAGACCACGTGGGATAGCGGCGATGTGCTGGGCAATGTTGGCGCGTACTGGTACGGGCGGGTCAATTACCGGTTCTGAGGTTCAGGCCAAGGGCAGTCGAGCATGGCTCGACTCTACAAGGGCGAAAGCAGTCGAGCAGGGCTCGGCTCTACATGGGAGCAGTTCATGTCTTCTGCATTGAAGGTGGTTGCATTCGTCGGTTCGCCGACCAGTTCCGCGACATCGCGCACGTTGCTGCTGGTTCGGCACCTGTTGGAATCGCTGCAGCAGCGGGTGCATGCCAACGTGGAGCTGGTGGAGCTGGCGCCGATCGCGCGTTCGTTGGGGCAGTCGCTGTCGCGCGCCGAGGCGCAGCCGGAAGTGGAGCAGGCACTGCAGGCGATCGAGGGTGCCGAACTGCTGGTGGTGGCCGCGCCGGTGTATCGCGGCTCTTATCCCGGCCTGTTCAAGCACCTGGTGGATTTCATCGAACTGGAGGCATTGGTGGATACGCCGGTACTACTGGCGGCAACCGGTGGCAGCGAGCGCCATGCACTGGTGATCGACCACCAGCTACGGCCGTTGTTCAGTTTCCTGCAGGCGCACACGTTGCCGATCGGGGTGTATGCCACGCCGGCCGACTTCGACGGCGAGCGCATCCACAACGCTGCCTTGCAGGCCCGGATCGCGCTGGCGGCCGAGCGTGCGGTCGGGCATCTGGCCGCGCAGGCTCGCGTGCTGCCGGTGCCGCTTCGGCGCATTGCCTGACGCCATAACCGGCGGCGCTTTGCTTATGGCCAAGGCGCATCTGCATGGCCGGATCTGACCGCCGATTGTCGCCTGGCATCGCTGTTGCCGGCGCTGGCTTCTCTAGCATCGAAATCGAATCGGCATTGCATTGCCGGCCCTGATGAGGACGACTCCGTGAGTCTGCACGCAACTGACAAACCCATCCTGTTCCTGCTCGATCGTGAGTTCGAGGACGGGCAGCTTCCCGGGCAGCGCTTCTTCTGCCGGCACAGCCTGTTGCTGGAGGGAGCGCTGTCGAGCATCGATGGTCTCGATGCACAGCTGGATGTGCGACGCATTGGCTTCGCGCGGCCGCGCCGCGAGGTGATCGCCGAGATCGGTGAACAGGATCAGTCGTTGCCGAAGCTGGTGCTGCCGCAGGGCGTACGCAGTGAGCTTGCCAGCGGTGCGCACCAGGATCGCCAGTACATCTCCGGTGCCGAACCGATCCTGGCCGCGCTGAACGGGTTGCTTGGCATTCCCGTGGCCCACCCCTGAGCGAGGACGCGACGATGAGCTACCTGATCAGCGTGTTGGACAAGAGCCCGGTGGCCGAAGGTGCGTCACCCGAGCAGGCGCTGCGCCACAGCCTGCAGCTGGCGCAGCGCGCCGAGCAGCTGGGTTACCACCGCTACTGGTTTGCCGAGCACCACGCCGCACCCACGCTGGCCAGCCCTGCACCGGAAGTGCTGGCGGCGTGGGTACTGGCGCAGACCCGGCGCATCCGCATCGGCAGTGGCGGCGTGATGCTGCGCCACTACGCACCTTACAAGGTGGCGGAGAACTTCAACCTGCTGGCGGCGCTGGCGCCGGGGCGGGTGGATCTGGGCGTGGGCAAGGCACCCGGCGGGTTGCCCGCGTCGACTGCCGCACTGGCGGCAGGACGACCGGGCTTTGCAGATTTCGACCAGCAGCTGCGCGACCTGGAAGGCTATCTGTCTGGCGCCGAGGGCGAAGCACTGGCCCGGCCCCTTCCGCAGCAGGCACCGGAACGCTTCCTGCTGGGGGCCAGCCCGCAGAGTGCGAAGCAGGCGGCCGAACTCGGGTGGCGTTTTGTCTACGCCGCGCACTTCGACGGTGATCCAAAGCATATCGAGGCGGCCTTTGAGGCTTACCGAAGTGCGTCGACGCAACCACCGCTGCTGGCCACGGTGGCTTTCGCTGCGCCGACCACCGAGGCTGCCGCGCGCCATATCGGTGCGCTACGGGTCTACAAGCTGCACCTCGGTCCCGGGCAGACGGTGAATCTGCCCAGTCCGGAAGCCGCAGCTGAGTACGCGCGCCAGGTAGGCGTGGCCGACTTCCGCATCGAAGAAACACGCCCGAGCGTGCTGTCCGGCGATGCGCAGCATGTGCGAGACGAACTGGACGCGCTGCATCGGCGTTTCGGCGTGGGCGAGTTCATCCTCGACGCGCCGGTGGCCGACCTCGACGCACGCCTGACATCCCTTGAGCTGCTGTCGCCCGCGCCACGCGCGGCGGTAGCCTGACCTGCAGGAGCGATTCCCATGAGCACGACCCCGCGCCACATTCCGTTCGGCATCATGCTGCAGGGCCCCGGCAGCCACATGCATGCCTGGAAGCATCCGTCCAATCCGGCCGACGCCAGCGTCAACCTGCAGTTCTACATCGACATCGCGCGTACCGCCGAGGACAACGGCATCGCCTTCGGCTTCGTCGCCGACGGGCTGTACATCAACGAGAAGTCGATCCCGCACTTCCTCAACCGCTTCGAGCCGATCTCGCTGCTGTCGGCGCTGGCGACGGCAACGAACAAGATCGGGCTTGCCGGCACACTGTCGACCTCCTACAGCGATCCGTTCACCGTGGCGCGCCAGTTTGCTTCGCTGGACCTGCTCAGCGGCGGTCGCGCCGGCTGGAATGTGGTGACCTCGCCGCTGGAAGGTTCGGGGCGCAACTACGGGCGGCCACACCCCGAACATGCGCTGCGCTACCAGATTGCCGACGAGTACCTGGAGGTGGTGCAGGGGCTGTGGGATTCGTGGGATGACGGTGCCTTCGTGCGCGAGCGCGACACTGGCACGTTCTTCGCGCCGGACACGTTCCGTCGGCTCGACCACAAGGGCCGCTTTTTCCAGGTGGAAGGGCCGCTCAACATCCAGCGTTCGCCGCAGGGCCAGCCGGTGATCTTCCAGGCTGGCTCGTCCGATGATGGCATCGCGCTGGCCGGCAAGTATGCCGATGCGGTGTTCACCCATTCGCCGTCGCTGGAAGAAACCCGTGCATTCACCCAGAAGGTGAAAAATTCGGCGATCGCGCATGGCCGCAGCGGCAATGACGTGAAGATCTTCCCGGGTATCGGCCCGATCGTCGGCCGTACTGCCGAGGAGGCCGAAGCCAAGTACCAGGCGATTGCCGCACTGGCGACTCTTGAAGATGCACTGGCCTATCTCGGCCGCTTCTTCGACCACCATGATTTCAGCCAGTACGACCCGGATGCGCCGTTCCCGGAGTTGGGCGGGATCGGCAGCAACTCGTTCCGTTCCACCACCGACCGCATCAAGCAGGACGCGCGCGAAAAGGGCCTGAGCCTGCGCCAGGTGGCATTGGAAGCCGTGAGCCCGCGGCCAAACTTCATCGGCACGCCGGAGCATGTGGCCGATGAATTGATCCGCTGGTTCGATGCCGGTGCCAGTGACGGCTTCATTCTCGGTTTCGCTGCACAACGCGAAGGCCTGGACGATTTCGTGACCCAGGTGCTGCCGATCCTGCAGGCGCGCGGCTATCACCAGCACGAGCTGCAGGGGCAGACCCTGCGTGAACATCTGGGCCTGCCATACAAGGCCAGCCGCCATGCGACCGACGCCGAACCGGCGCGGAAGGCGGGGTAGGGCGATGAGTGGAGAAACCGCGGCAGTGCCGGACCAGGTCCGGCGGACACCCACGTCGAGCGGTGTGCTGCCCGAAATCGCAGCACGCGCCGACGCGGCCATCGCGATCCGCCACGACCTGCACCGGCACCCGGAGCTGGCCTTCGAGGAACACCGCACCAGTGCCCGCGTAGCCGAGCTGCTGCAGCAGTGGGGCTATGAGGTCACCACCGGCCTGGGCGGCACCGGCGTGGTCGGCACGCTGCAGCGCGGGCAGGGCAGCCGTCGCCTCGGCCTGCGCGCCGACATCGATGCACTGCCGATCCACGAGGATTCCGGACTGGCCTATGCCAGCCAGACCGACGGCCTGATGCATGCCTGCGGCCACGATGGCCACACCGCCATCCTGCTGTCGGCCGCGCATTACCTGGCTCACCATGGCCGTATCGACGGCACCCTGCAGCTGGTATTCCAGCCGGCCGAGGAAACCGGCTCGGGCGCGTCGAAGATGATTGCCGACGGCCTGTTCGAGCGCTTCCCGGTGGATGCAATCTATGGGCTGCACAACTGGCCGGGCGTACCCGTGGGCCACTTCGGCTTCGTCGACGGTCCGGCGATGGCATCGGTGGACTGGGCGCGGCTGAAGGTGATCGGCAAGGGCGGCCATGGTGCCGAGCCGCAGGGCAGTGTCGATCCGATCCTGGTGGCGGCGCACATCATCACCACGCTGCAGAGCGTGGTGTCGCGCAATGTCGATCCACGGCAGATGGGCGTGGTCACGGTCGGCTCGATCCATGGCGGGCAGGCCGCCAATGTGATTCCGGACGTGGTCGAACTGACGTTGACCGTACGCGCCTATCTGCCCGAGGTGCGCGACACCCTGCGCCGCCGGACCATCGAGATTGCCGAGCAGACCGCCGCCGCCTTCGGTGCGCGGGCCGAGATTGCGTTCCCGCGTGGCTTCCCCAGCGTGATCAACCATCCGCAGCAGACCGCCTATATCCGTGGCGTGGCGGAAGCGGGCTTCGGCGCCGAACAGGTGGTGCCCGGCTTCGCGCCGCGCACGGCCAGCGAGGACTTCGCCTTCCTGCTGCAGGCACGGCCCGGCAGTTTCGTGTTTGTCGGCAACGGCGACAGCGCACCGCTGCACAGCCCGCGCTATGTGTTCAACGACGCCGCCATCGCGCCGGCCGCCAGCCTGTGGGCACGGCTGGCCGAAGACTACCTGGTGAAGGACGTGGCATGAGCAGCAACGAACGCTTCTTCTATACCTCGGTGGATGATCCGCTGGCGCGGCCCCTGTTCGATGGCCTGGAACAGGAGTACGACAGCCGCTATGCGGATGTTCGCCGACGCATCGGTGGCAGTGCCCGCGAGGAGCTGCAGCGCTACCCGGCGCAGGCATTCGCCTCACCGGTAGGCGCGTTCGTACTGTTGCTGCGCGACGGCGTTGCGATCTCCGGGGGTGCCTTCATGCCGCACCGTGATCCGGAGACCGCCGAGTTCAAGCGGATCTGGACGCTGCCGGGATTGCGCCGCCAGGGCATCGCGCGGCGCGTGCTGCAGGAACTTGAAGACCAGGCCGCGCGCCAGGGCTATCGGCGGGTGTTCCTGACCACCGGCTTCCGCCAGCCCGAAGCGGTCGGGCTGTACCTCAGCCACGGCTACACCGCGCTGTTCGACCTGCAGGCGGATCCGGAAACCATCGCGCACCTGCCGTTCGAGAAATATCTTCAGGCGCCTGCGTCGCGGGTCGCGCAGACGCAAGCTGTGCTGCACGGAGCCCACGCATGAGTACGCCGTCGACTGCACTGGATGGAATCGCCGCACGCCCTTCACAGGCGCCGGAACCCGCGCTGAAGATCGTGCCGGCCCGGCATCCGTTGCAGGTGTTCGGCACCGTGCTGGCGTTGGCGCTGATCCTGATCGCGCTGCAATCGGTGCTGGGCAATCCGCGCTGGGGCTGGGGTACGTTCGCCGAGTGGTTCTTCGCGCGCCCGGTGCTGGAAGGCTTGGGCCGCACGCTGCTGCTGACTGCACTGGGTACCGGCCTGGGCTTCGCGCTGGGCACCCTGCTTGCGCTGGCGCGCGTCTCCGGCTCGCCACTGCTGTCGGCGGTGTCGTGGGGCTACGTCTGGCTGTTCCGCTCGATCCCGCTGCTGGTGCTGTTGTTGCTGCTGAACAACCTGGGCTACCTGTACAGCACCATCGAACTGGGTGTGCCGTTCACCGGCATCAGCCTGTTCTCGTACCCGACCACCCAGCTGATCGGTGTGTTCACGGCGGCGGTGCTGGGCCTTACGTTGAACCAGGCCGCATTCTCGGCCGAAGTGATCCGCGGTGGCATCCTGTCGGTGGACCATGGCCAGTACGAGGCGGCAGCCGCACTTGGCCTGCCGCGTGGCCGCCAAGTGCGCCGCATCATCCTGCCGCAGGCGATGCGCTCGATCCTGCCGGCGGCGTTCAACGATGTGATCGGCCTGGCCAAGAGCACCTCGGTGGTCTACGTGCTGGCGCTGCCGGAGCTGTTCTACACCGTGCAGGTGATCTACCGGCGCAACCTGGAAGTGGTGCCGTTGCTGATGGTGGCCACGGTCTGGTACCTGGTGATCCTGACAGTGCTGTCGCTGCTGCAGCGACGGGTGGAGCAGCGCTTTGCGCGCGGCCAACTGCAGCGCGAGCGCTCGGTATCGCGTGTCTCGTCGCCGGCGCGCGCCACAGATGAGGCTGCACCGCGCGTGGTCAATCGCCCGCGCATCGCCGCGCAGGTTGAAGCGGGCGAGGGCGCGGCGGTGTCGCTGCATGGCGTCGGCAAGGTATTCGGCGACCAGCCGGTGCTGGAGGACGTGAACCTGGACCTGCGCGCCGGCAGCGTTACCGTGCTGATTGGCCCGTCCGGCGCCGGCAAGTCCACGCTGCTGCGGCTGATCAACCACCTGGAACGCGCCGACAGCGGCTACGTGACCGTCGGCGGCCAGCTGATCGGCTACCGCCGTGACGGTGACACCCTGTACGAGCTGCCGGAGCGCGAGATCCGCCGTCGCCGCGCCGAGGTGGGCATGGTGTTCCAGGGCTTCAACCTGTTCCCGCACCTGACCGCGCTGGAGAACATCATCGAGGCGCCCATCGCCGTGCGCGGCGTGTCGCGCGCGCAGGCCGAGCAGCAGGCGCGCACGCTGCTGGAGCGGGTGGGCCTGGCCGACAAGGCCGATGCCTTCCCGCGCCAACTGTCGGGCGGCCAGCAGCAGCGCGTGGCGATTGCCCGCGCGCTGGCCCTGCAACCGAAAGTGCTGCTGTTCGACGAGCCGACCTCGGCGCTGGACCCGGAACTGGTGGCCGAAGTGCTCAGCGTGATCGAGGAACTGGCCCGCTCCGGCACCACGCTGGTGATCGTGACCCATGAGTTGAGCTTCGCCCGTCGCGTGGCCGACCACGTGGTGATGATGGACCAGGGGCGGGTGATCGAGCAGGGCACGCCCGAGGTTCTGTTCCAGCGCCCGCGCCAGCAACGCACCGCCGATTTCCTGGCCAAGACTCCGTAACCCTGAAAGGAACGCCATGAGCCCTGCAGCACCGCGTCGGCCTTCGCGCAGCACCCTGTTGATCGTGGGCGTGCTGGTCATCGGCATCGCTGGCATCGTCTATTCGCGCGTGCGCCAGGCACCAGATGCTGGCAACGTGGCCGCGGCCAGCCTGGCCGGCGCGAACACCGCCGTGCTGAAAGGCACACTCGATCCGAAGGCGCAGGCGTTGATTCCCGCTGGCTACCGCTTCGTCACGCCCGGCACGTTCACCGTGGCCACCCACCCGGGGCAGCTGCCACTGGCCGACTATGGTGCCGACAGCAAGGAGGTGGTCGGTATCGAGCCGGACATCGCGCGGCTGATTGCCGATGCGCTGGGCCTGAAGCTGGTGATCGTGCCGGTGGCTTGGGCCGACTGGCCGCTGGGGCTGGAATCGGGCAAGTACGATGCGGTGGTGTCGAACGTGACGGTCACCGAGGAGCGCAAGAAGAAGTTCGATTTCTCCAGTTACCGCTACGACCTGCTGGGCATCTATACGCGCAGCGATGGGCCGATCCGGAAGATCGACAAACCTGCCGATGTGGCCGGGTTGAAGGTGGTGGTCGGTGCGGCCACCAACCAGGACCAGATCCTGCGGCAGTGGGACCAGCAGAACATTGCGGCCGGGCTGAAGCCGGTGGAATACCAGTACTTCGATGATGCGGTGGTGGGGCGGCTTGCGGTGATCACCGGCCGCGCCGACGTCTCGTTCGAACCCAATGCCACCGGCGCCTATTCGGCGCGCGACGGCAAGGTGCGGCGCGTGGGCCTGTTCCCCGGTGGCTGGCCAAATGCTGCGGCGATCTCGGTGACCACCCGCAAGGGCAGCGGCCTTGCCGACGCAGTGACGCAGGCTTTGAACACCCAGATCGGCAGCGGCACGTATGCGCAGGCGCTGGCGCGCTGGAACGTGGCCGAGGAAGCGGTGCCGCAGTCGCAGACGAACCCGCCGGGGTTGCCTGCACTCTGACGCCGGGCGTGGCCCGGCGCTACCGCCGCTTTTGTAGAGCCGAGCCATGCTCGGCTGCAGTTCGCTCGGTGCGCGATGAGTCGAGCATGGCTCGACTCTACCAGCGCGCTTCCAGCGTCCGGAACGGCTTCGCCAGGCGCACGCCCTCGGCATCGAAGTCGGCAACTGGCCGCCCATCCACACGCACCAATTTCGGTATCGTGCGCTGCGGCCACCAGACCTTCACCGCCGTGCCGTTGCGCAGTCCGTCGCCCAGCGTGACCACCAGCGCGCCGTCGCGCTGCCGCGCCTGCATCTGCAAAGTGCCATACGCAGTGGGCAGCCGTTCCACCGACAGCCCATCGCCGGCCACCCAGGACGGCGGAGTGCCCGGCAGCAATGACAGCGCATCATCGTCTTCGCGCATCAACATGCCGAACAGCGTGCGACCATACTCGGCACCGATCCAGGTGTGTGGCATGTCACCCAGGTAGCGCGGGAAACGCAGCCGCGAATGCACGACCTCGGCCAGCACCTGCCACTCCAGTGGGCGCCGGTCATGCAGCAGGCCCTGCAGCAGTTCGTCGGCGGCCTCGGGCTGGCCCAGGTGCACGTAGCTCAGTACATTGCGGATCTCATAGGGCGTGTAGGCATACAGCGCACCGGGCTGGTTGCGCTTGCGCACGTCCTCCAGATAGCGGGCGAAGGTGGTCCGCAACGCATCGGCAGGCAACACGCTCTGCGCGCCGGTCGGGTCCAGGGCGATCGATACGCCCGTGGGATCGCCATCTCCCAGATCCGCCGAGGACGGGATGAAGTCGATGCCCTTCCACGCCATCGTCGCCCGGATCGAGGCGTGCAGCGCGTCGTACAGGGCCTTGTACTGCTGGCGCGCCCACACCGCGGTTTGGTGATCGCCCAGTGCGTCGGCCAGCCACGCGCCATCGTGCCAGCCCTTCAGGCCCCAGTAGTCATCCCAATAGCTGTGGGTCGGTGATGGATAGCCCTCATGACTGATCGATGGTGCAAGGATGCCGGCGAAGCGTTCCGGCGACGGCTGGTCAGCCATGTAACCCGCTACCAGCGTGCGCTCGCGCAGCTGCTGCAGGAACCGCAGCGCCGCTTTCACTTTCGGCAGGTACGCACGCACCGACTCTGGCCCGCCATCGAGCCGGGCGACATCGGCAACCAGCGCCACGTATTGACCCTGGCTGTCGTACTCGATGTCCGAACCAAAACCGGTGTTGACGCTGCCATCGTCGTTGAGGATCGGCGAAACCAGCCCGTTGGCGTGCACGCCGTGCTCGCTGTACCACGCCAGGTAGTCGCGCGCGACCTTGGCTTCGCCCATGCGCAGCAGCACCGCCGACGTGGCCATGCCGTCGCGGATGAAGGAACGGTTGTAGTTGCGTGGCCCCGGTTGCATGGCCGGCCCGGTCTGGTTGATCAGCATGTACGCCGCCTGCGCGCGCAGCATGTCGACCAGCGAGGGATCGGGCAGGCGCAGCCCCACCTGGCCCAGCCGTGCCTGCCAATCCGCCGAGGCCTGCGCGGCCAGCGTGTCGAACGCGGCATCGGCGTCGTGCGGCAGCGAGGACAGATCGAGCGGTGGCGCTTCTGGCAGCGCACCGTTGGCATCGGCGGCGGCGGTACCCAACGGGAAGGCGGCCACGATGGCCTCGCTGGCGCCGGGCGCCAGCGAAACGCGATAGCTCAGGGCCGCTGCGGCAAGGCCCTGGTCGTCCTGCGCCTGTTGCGTGTCGGGCAGCGTGCCGGCGGCGATTGCAGCAGTGATTTCCGTTGTGCCTTCCGCACCGAAAGGCGCGGTGCCCGACGCCGTGACCGGGGTGAGTGAATGCAGCAGGGTACGGCCATTGATGCGCACCGCCTGACCTTCGACGGACACATCGCGGATGGGTGACAGGCCACCGTTCTGCCACGGCGGGTTCATCTGCATCGGGCGTACAACCAGGGTCAGCGTGCCGTTGATCGTGGTCGTGCCGCTGTTGTGCAGCCGGTGGCGAAGCAGGGTGACCGGCTGCCCGTCGCGCTCGATGGCGAAGGCCTCGCTGCGCAGCTCCAGTCCGGGCTGCGGCGCCCAGGTGGCCGACGGCATCGGCTTCCAGCCATCGCGCAGTGCATGCTGCACCGTCTGCCCGGCGGCACCTGCAGCGTGCCCGTCGGCATTGCGCCAGATCGGCTGCACCAGCGGTGCGCCCTTGAAGGCTTCGAGGTTGCCGTATTCGTCGAAGATCGATTTCTGCCGGCCCGCGTGCACACCCACAGCGGTCCAGTAGGTCTGCTGCATCTGCAGCGAGGCGGGGAACAAGGCTCGTTGCGCACCGCTGGCGGCAATCTGGTAACGCTTCATCGGCGTCATCACCGCCTTCGGGCCCAGCAGGCGGATGCGGGCGATCTGCGCAGCGTCGCCGTGCACCGTCAGCCGCAGAGCCTGGATGTCGAGCGGCGCGCTGGCGGCAAGCCAGCTCTGCTGCCGGGTCGCGGCCTGCGCATCCATCGCCAGCGCATGCCAGCGGCCTTCTGCATCCTGGGCCTGCAGCGCTGCGGCGCCATGCACGTTGGCCCAGTCCACCGCCAGCCCGGTGCTCGGCTGCGGGCGCGGCAACGTGATGTCGAGTGTATGGACACCGCCCTTGCCAGCGGGAATGGCTACCGCACTGCCGCCTTGCCACAGCGCCGCGGACTGCGTGGCATCGAGTCCGAGCACGCGCGCACTGAGCGACGTATCGAGCGGTTCCATTTCGAAGATCGACACGCCCCAGTCGGAGGTGCGCTGCGGACTGGCCAGGCGCAGGTAGCGGGCCTGGCGTGGCGCGAAGTACAGCGTTTCGACGCCGCCGAGTGAATCGCCCATGGTGTAGGCGGTCTGCCACTGCGTCCCGTCCAGCGAGGTCTGCAACATGTAGCCCTCGGGATTGGAGACATCCCAGGTGAGGCGCACGCCAGCGAGCGTGGCCGGCGCGCCGAGGTCGATCTGGAACCAGTGGCCGGGACTGAACGCGCCGCCGGTCACCGTGCTCGGATCGTTGTCGATCAGGTGGCTGATGGCCATGGCCGGGACCTGCTGCGATGAAGCACTTGCCCGCCACTGGTCGCGGGCCGGCAGGTTCTGGGCCTGCGCGGAAAATGCCAGCCCGACAAACAGCAGGGCTGCGGTGGGACGGAAAGAGGAGGGCAGCTTCAGGACCGTGGAGCGTTCAACGCGAAATGCCATTACAGACAACCTCGCAGGTTCGGCCGGGATCGGGCGAGCGCTACGCTAGCAAGGGTTGTAACCGTTTACATGACGCGCTGCGGTAGGCGATGCAGCGAGCGCTGACGGATGTGGCTCTGGACGCGTGGCCAGGATCGCCTAGGGTCATTGCTCAAGGTTGAGTGCCCGGGTTGTCATTTGACAACCCGGGCCTGTCATGTGCAGACTGGGGAGAACAAGGAATGTCTCGTGCTCGTCATCCCGACAAGGACATCGAATCGGTGCTGCGGTTCGCGGAAGCTCGAGGCTGGAGTCTCCGTGTAGGTGGGAGCCACGCGTGGGGCCGGATGTATTGCCCTTACAACGACACCGACTGCCGATGCGGAGAATTCTGTGTAGTGAGCATCTGGAGCACGCCGCGCAGTCCTGGCAACCTCGCGCGCGCCTTGCGCCGCGTGGTCGAGAACTGCAGTCGTGAGCAATGAAATCAGGTTTCGATGGAAGCGAGGTGGCAGATGATGGAATTCAATTTCACCCTGAAGTACCGCTTGCCCGAACGCTACGATGACGTCGGAGTGCTTGAGCGGCGGCTGGCAGAGGCGGGGTGTGACGACGCGCTTCTGGGCAGCGGCTTGCCGGGAAGGATGGCGCTGGCCTTCTGCCGTGACGCCGACAGCGCGGTGGTCGCGCTGTGCTCGGCAGTGGATGATGTGCAGCGGGCCGTGCCAGGTGCCGAGCTGGTGGAGGTGAGCCCCGATCTGGTGGGGCTTACGGATGTGGCCGATCTGCTCGGGATGTCGCGACAGAACATGCGAAAGCTGATGCTGGCCAACCCGCAGTCGTTTCCGTCCCCGGTGCATGACGGCTCAACCTCCATCTGGCATCTGGCCGACATTCTGGGTTGGTTGCGCGCGCGTGGCAGCGAGAAGGTCACCACGGAAATGGCCGAACTGGCCGCGGCCGCATTGCAGTTGAATCTGGCCCGGGAAGGGCGCAGGTTGCAGCCGAAGGCGTAGTGCCAGGCTGCCGCATCAGCGCTGTCACCCGCGCGCTGGGGTCCTGCAGAAAGGGCGCCCGAAGGCGCCCCGCAGGTGCATTGATCTTCCCGGCTCAGCCTCGTGGCGAGAGCAGGTCTGCAAGACCGATGGAGGCATACATTTCGCGTCGCATGCGATCGGCAACGGCATTGACCACTTCGGCGCCGTCCTGTGAGGGGTCTACATGTACCCGGAACGGCCGATGTCCGTGTGGCAGGCCCACCACCTGCACGATCTGCCGCGCGACCTCCTCGGGATCGGCATCTGCAGGCTCCAACCCTGCCAGGCCCTTCAGTGCCTGGTCGGCGACACCGGCGTAGGGACCGTTCTCATAGTCGGCCACGATGGCGCTATCGGCGGGCGTGCCCGAATGCAGGAAGTGATTGGTGCCCTTGGTGAATGCACCCGGCACCATGATGGTGGTCTCGATGCCCCACCGCGACAGTTCGGTTGAATAGGACACGGCCAGTGCATCCATTGCGGCCTTGGCGGCGAAATAGGGCGCAAGGAACGGAGGAGTGCCACCGCGTGTGGAGGACGAGCCGATCCAGACAAGCAGGCCGTTGCCACGGCGGCGCAGGTGCGGAAGCGCGGCGCGGTTCACCCGCTGTGTGCCCAGCACATTGACGTCGTACTGTTGCATCAGCTGTTCCGGGGTGAATGCTTCAGCCGGACCGAACACCATGTGCCCGGCGTTATGCACGATGACGTCGAGCGCGCCTGCTTCGGCCAGCACGTGTTCGACCGCCGCCTGGCTGGACGCGTCCGACTGTACGTCCAGTTCGACGCTGCGAAGGTCGGCATGATGTACGTCTGCCCACTGTGCGATGTCGGCCACGCGGGTTGCATTGCGCCCGCGTGTTTCGCGCATCGAGGCGTAGACGACGTGGCCGGCAAGGGCCAGTGCCTTGGCGGTCATCAGGCCGAAGCCGGAGGATGCGCCGGTGATGAGGATAGTGTGTGACATGGGAGCTCCAGAAGAAGAAAGGGTCATGGCCGGGCGCGGGCCAACAGGCGCTGCGGCACGGTGTGCGCGGTCCAGGCGGCCAGTGAACCGAGGGCGCTGGCTGCGGTCAGCTCGGAGAGATGGGCCAGCGAGGGCTCAAGGTGGGCCGCGAACCAGCTGACCAGTCCTAGGAAGTACCCCAGCAGGTTGTTCAGCACCGGCAGGCCACGCAGGGCAACCACGCACAGCGCTACGACCAGTACAACGACGGGCACGGCCAACGAGGGACCCAATGAGGGAGAGAGCAGGCCCACTGCAAGTGTTGCCAATGCGCCGATGCCCAGCCCGAACCAGACGCAGGCCAGGTTTTCGATCGTGGAGCGCGTGCCCTGCAGCCGCGTGAAAAAGGCAATCCAACCGATGAACATCGTCCACACCGGCCAGCCGGCATGCAGCGCACCGGCAGCGGCGAAGGCCGCGGTGATCGCCGCAGTCACGGTGACGAGGGCGTAAGCGCTGCGGGAAACGGGAATCGGATTCATGGCGTCTCTCCGTGGTTCAGACCGCGCCGCCGTTGGCTCGCAGGACCTGACCGTTGATCCACCCGCCGTCGGCACCGGCCAGGAAGGCCACAGCAGCGGCGATGTCATCCGGCGTACCCAGGCGTTCAAGCGGGCTCATCTTTGCCAGCCGGTCGATCAGTTCGGCTGATTTGCCTTCCAGGAACAGGCTCGTGGCCGTCGGCCCCGGTGCGACGGCGTTCACGGTGATGCCGCGGCCGCGCAGTTCCTTGCTGAGGATGGCGCTCATGGTTTCCACCGCCGCCTTGCTTGCGGCATAGACGCCGTAGCGCTCGAGCTTGAATCCGACCACGCTGGTGGACAGGGTGACGATGCGGCCGCCGTCGCGGACACGGCGTGCGCTCTCACGCAGCACATTGAACGCGCCCTTCAGGTTGATGGCGATGAGGCGGTCGAACAGGGAATCTTCGCTCTCGGCCAGCGAAGCGAGTTCCAGTACCCCGGCACTGTTCACGACCACATCGACACCGCCGAAACGTGCCTCGATCGCATCGAACAGGGACTGCACGGATTGCGGGTTGGCGACATCGGCTTGAAGCGCGAGTGCCTGGCCACCGTCGGCGATCAGTTCGGTGGCCAGTGCTTCGGCTTCTTGGTGGCGACCGGCGTAGTTGATGGCCACCGCAAAGCCATCGGCGGCCAGGCGGCGGGAGATGGCGGCGCCAATGCCGCGCGAGCCGCCGGTGACAAGGGCAACGGGGGTTGAGGAAGCGATGTTCATGTTCAGATCCAGGAAGGCGCACCCACATGGCGCACGGTCATCCTGGACGTGATTGCGGGGCGGATAATCCCCCTTGATCCGGCAATATCATTCGGGCAGCCGAACAATCAGGTCGCCGACCCGCTGCAGGTCCCCGTCCGGGCCGCCAGGGGCGGCTGTGCCTGCTGCAACACCCGCGCGAGGCGGGTGCGGCAGAGGGTTCCAGGCAGGGCGCGATCGCTGGCTACAACTGCACCTGCTCCCACCAGCGCGTGCCGGCGTTCGGCGCCTGCATGTCCAGCGCTTCGCCCATCATCGGCGTGGCGACCGGCACGCTGTTTGCCTTCGCCAGGGCGGTGATGCGCTCGAACGGTTGCTGCCAGGCATGCAGGGCCAGGTCGAAGGTTCCGTTGTGGATGGGCAGCAGCCACTTGCCGCGCAGGTCCAGGTGCGCCTGCAGGGTCTGTTCCGGTTGCATGTGCACGAACGCCCAGCGCGGGTCATACGCGCCGGTTTCGATCATGGTGAGGTCGAACGGGCCGTACTTCTCGCCGATGGCCTTGAAGCCATCGAAGTAGCCGGTGTCGCCACTGAAGAAGATGCGGAAGTCACCATCCTGGATCACCCACGACGCCCACAGGCTGCGATCGCTGTCGCCCAGCCCACGGCCGGAAAAGTGCTGGCCCGGGGTGGCGGTCAGGCGCAGGCCGCTGGCTTCGGTCGACTGCCACCAGTCCAGCTGTTCCACCTTGGCGGCATCCACGCCCCAGGCGATGAGCTGGTCGCCCACCCCCAGCGGCGCAATGAAACGCGCGGTCTTGCCGGCCAGCTGCATCACCGCGGCGTGGTCGAGATGGTCGTAGTGGTTGTGCGAGAGGATCACACCGGCGATCGGTGGCAGTTCGTCGATGCTGATCGGGGGTGCGTGGAAGCGCGCCGGGCCCATCCACTGCACCGGGGAGGCGCGTTCGGAGAACACCGGGTCGGTCAGCCAGTACTGGCCGCGCAGCTTCAGCAGGATCGTCGAGTGACCCAGCCGGAACAGGCTGCGGTCGGGCGCGGCGTCGAGGCGGGCGCGGTCCAGCGGCAGCACCGGAATGGGGTGCGCCGGCACCGTGCCCTTGGGCTTGTTGAACAGGAACGTCCACCAGATCTCCGCGCCGTCGCGCAGGCCCATTGCCGGCCGCGGCAGGGCGTTGCGGAACTTGCCGTCGCGGTACTGCGGCGAATCGGGGAAGTCGGGGAGGGACCAGGACTTGCAGAAGGTGTAGGCGGTCACGGCGAGGATTCCAAGCAAAAGGACAAGGAGCAGGCGCTTCATGGGTGACGTCCGCTGGGTACACTGCACAGTGTAGTTTCGTGTTTTTCAAAAGTACACTGCTCGGTGTAAAATGTACGCATCCGTTCAGCTGACTGGTTCCTGCCATGCCCCGTGCCCCGCAACGCCTGACCGACCGCAAACGCGACGCCATCGTGCGCGCGGCGGTGGAGGAGTTCCGTGCATCGGGGTACGAGGCCACCAGCATGGACCGCATCGCCGAAGCGGCCGGGGTCTCCAAGCGCACCGTCTACAACCACTTCCCCAGCAAGGAAGCGTTGTTCTCGATGATCCTGGAGGAGCTGTGGGAGCGCAGCGTGGCCAGCGACACGCTGCCGTACCGCGCCGACCAGCCACTGCCGGCACAGCTGCTGCAGCTTGTGGGGCAGAAACTGGAGCTGCTCAGCGACGCCAACTTCATCGATCTGGCGCGGGTGGCGATGGCCGAGATCATCCATTCGCCGGAACGCGCGCAGGCGATCGTGTGCCGCATGGGCGAGAAGGAAAGCGGCGAGAGTGCGTGGATCCGTGCGGCGATTGCCGATGGACGACTGCGCGCGGTCGATCCGGAATTTGCCGGCCACCAGCTGCACGGCTTGGTGAAGAGCTTTGCGTTCTGGCCGCAGGTGACGATGGGGCAGGCACCGTTGAACGCCGAGGAGCGCGCGCGCGTGGCCGAGTCGGCGGTGGCGATGTTCCTGGGCTACTACGCGATCTAGCTGGCGGCGAAACGACGGAATTCGTCCGCCGGTAGCGCTGCCGAATACAGATAGCCCTGGCCGACATCCACGCCCAGTGCGCGCAGTTGCTGTTCCTGCGCCAGGGTCTCGGTGCCTTCGGCTACCACGATCGCGCCGCAGCGATGCGCGACTTCGACGATGAAACGCACGATCGACTGTGACTTGGCATCGGACAGCGTGGCGATCAACGCCTGCTCGATCTTGACCTCGGCGATGGCCAGCTGCGAGAGCAGGATCAGGGTCGAGTAGCCCGCACCGAAATCGTCCAATGACAGGGTCACCCCGGCCGCCAGCAATTGCGCGATGTTGGCATCGACCACATCGCGTTCGACGATCTCGGTCCACTCGACGATTTCCAGCCGCAGCATCGTCCCGGGCACATCATGCAGCTGCAGCAGTTCCTGCAGGCGCAGGCCGAAACCGGGCAGGCGCAGCGACTCGGCGGAGACATTGACCGCCACGGTCAGCTGCAGGCCCTCACCCCGGCACTGCTGCAGGAAGTGGATGGCCGACTGCAGCGTGGCCCATTCCAGGTCGGCCAGGCGGCCCTGGCGGCGCAGCAGCGAGATCACCCGCATCGGCGTGATCATCCGGCCCTCGCCGTCGCGCATGCGCAACAACGCTTCGGCACCGACCAGGCGCCGGTCCTGCAGGCGATGCTTGGGCTGGTAGCACAACGGCGCGTCGCCGTGGCGGAGCCAGCGTTCCAGTGCACCTTCGATCAGCACGTCGATCTCGCTGTCGCGCTGGACCGGATCGTCGAAGAACACGACGCCCGACTCGATCGCGCTCAACGCCAGGGTGATCGCGCGGAAGGGCAGGTGCCCATCGTCGGCGTCACCGGGTGGCTTCAGTTCGACCACCGCGCAGCGGACCAGCGGCCGGAAGCCTGGCCACTCCTCGCTGATGCGCTCGGCCAGCCCGGACGCCAGTTCGGTGATGTGGGGCTGCGTGCGCAGCTCCGGCAACGAGAGGCCCTGGACCAGGATCGCCAGCGCGGCATCACCGAACTGGTAGATCTCCAGCCTGTCCGCAGGCAGTGATGGCAGCAGGCGGTGCACATCGTCGCCGCTGTCGCGCCGCCACAGTCCGTTATCCTGCAGCGGCCCATAACGCAGCCGCAGGTCACGCAGGTTGCCCATCTCGGCGACGATCAGGCAGGCATGACCTATGCCGTCGTTGTCGCGCCAATAGTGCTGCAGGCGTTCGCCGAGCGCGCGCATGTTGGGCAGGCCGCTGATCGGGTCGATGCGCAGCCAGGCCTGCTCGCGCTGGCGCTGGGCATCGATCTGCGCATCGTTGTAGACCAGTGCGAACACGGCGCCCAGCATCAACAGCGACACGGGCAGTGCCAGCAGGCGTTGGATCGCCAGTTCTGCCACCGGCAGCTGATCGGCGCCGATGATCGCCACGCCGAGGGCCAGGCCCAGCGCGGTCACGCCGATGCGCACGCCCCAGGCCTGCAGGATCATCGGCAGCGAGAGTTCGTTGAGCATGCGGGGGTGCAGGCGCCGGCGCAGCCAGATGCCGGCCAGCATCTGCAGCAGGGATTCAAGGGCCGCAGGCAGGAAGAACTGGGTGCCGGAGAACTGGTAGCGGGCCAGCAGGCTGGCGGCCAGGCAGGCCAGCCCACCGCGCCAGCCACCGAGCAGGCCGCTGACCAGCAGGATGTCGAAGCCGAGGTGGAGCTTGACCACGCCCTGGGTATAGCGGGCCACGAACCAGGAATTGAACAGATAGATCAGGCCCAGCGCCACGCCCACATACAGGCGGCGCCCTTCGATGGCATGGCCGGCGCGGCGGGTGGCGATCAGCAGCACGCCGATCATGCCGATGACGGCGGTGGCCTGCAGCAGGTACAGCGGCAGGCTGGGCAGGGCGCTGTCCAGAACCTGGGCCGTAACCCGTGAAAGCGCATCCATAGCAGGTTCCCGCCTGTGACCGACGGCCAGTGAGGAGCAGGGTAAACCACGGCCGCGCGCGCGGCCACTGACGCCTCCCTGCGCTGGCCGCCGTGGTCAGTAGCGCGGGTCGGCGATGGCCGGCAGCACCAGTTCGCGCACGAAGCCTGAAGGCGACAGCTGCAGCAGTGCACGCACCATGGCCACCACGTCGTGCACGGGCACCAGCCCGCCTTCGCCGCGCGCTGCGGCGTCAGCCACCGGTACCGACAGTGCATCGTCGGTATTGAGATAGCCCAGCTGCAGGCTGGTGACTGCCAGACGGCGCTCGCGGAAGCCTTCGCGCAGCGCTTCGGCGATGCCGTTGAGCGCGAACTTCGAAGCGCCGAAGGCCACTTCCGGTCGGCCGCTGCGCGGCAGTGCCGAGGTCGAACCGGTCAGCACCAGCTGTGGCCGTGCTGCATTCAATACACGGGGCAACAGGCGCTGCAGCAGCATCAGGGTGGCGGTGATGTTGACGTCGACCAGCTGCGCGAGCGCGGCATCGCTTTCATCGAGAAAGGCGTACTCGTCGCTGAAGGCCTTGTCTTCCCAGATGCCCAGGTTGTGGATCAGCACATCGATATCGGCTGGTGCCTGCGCTGCGATATGGTCGGCAGCGTCGGTTGGCCGCGACAGGTCCGCTTCGATCCATTGCAGCTCGACGCCTTCGGGACAGGCAATGTCGTGCGGGCGACCGCGCGAGACGCCGATGACGGTGTCGCCCGTGCCGCACAGGCCTTCGACGAATGCCCGACCGAGGCCCCTGCTGGCGCCGATGACCATCAACTTCATGTTGCTTCCTTGTATGCGGGAGTTGCAGCGACCATCGCGGCGCCGGCCACTGTGGACGGCTGGCAGTGATTCGTCCATCGAACCGCGCGTTGGCGTATGGGCCTGGTTCAGCGCGGCGACGCACCTGCCGGAAGTGCGCGACAATCGCCATCGTCACCGACCGACGCTGGACCTGCGCATGTGCATGGACGAAACCGGATCCACTCCTGCCGAGATGCCGCTGCCGCAGGCGTGGCAGCAGGACCTGGCTGGCGCGCGTTTTGAGCGGCAGTCGATCGGTGTCTCACGCGCGGATGTTGCCCGCGTGCACCGGCCCGGACAGGCCGATGCGTTCCTGAAATCGGAAGTGATCGATGCCTTCAGCGAACTGGGTGATGAGATCGCGCGCCTGCGCTGGTTGCAGGCACAGGGCCAGCCCGCACCGACGGTGATGGCCACTGCCGAAGAAGCGGGCCGGCGCTGGTTGCTGATGAGTGCGCTGCCGGGCCGCGACCTGGCCACGTCTGCGGATCTGCCACCGCAACAGGTGGTGGCCGTGCTGGCCGACGCATTGCGCGACCTGCACGCCTTGCCGGTTTCAGCCTGTCCGTTCGACCAGCGGTTGGCGTCGCGCCTCCATGCCGCGCAGGCACGCGTCGAAGCCGGTGTGGTCGACGCCGACGACTTCGACGACGAACGCCTGGGCCAGAGCGCGCAACAGGTCTTTGTCGAGCTTTGCGCGAGCCGGCCGGCGCACGAAGACCGGGTGGTCTGCCATGGCGATGCCTGCCTGCCCAACCTGATGGTGGCCGACGGCCGCTTCAGCGGTTTCATCGATTGCGGACGATTGGGCGTGGCCGACCGCTACCAGGACCTGGCCTTGGCCGCGCGCAGCCTCGTGCACAATTCTGGTGACACGCGCTGGGTGGCGCCGCTGTTCCAGCGTTACGGCGTGATCGCCGATGAGCGGCGCCTGGCGTTCTATCGGTTGCTCGACGAGTTCTTCTGAAGCGAGCGGGGGCTGAACGCCGGCCTGCCGGTGGCTTTGCGCGCACTGTGAAATGGACGAACGTTCGTTCACTATTGGCGCCATGAGCCGAATCGACCGCAATGAGCAGCGCGTGGCCCTGATCCTGCAAGCGGCGCTGCAGTGTTTCCTGGCCAAGGGCTTCCACCAGACCAGCATGCGCGACATCGCGCAGGTGGCCGGCGTCAGCTTGGGCAATCTCTACAACCATTTTCCGGGCAAGGAGGCGATCATCCTTGCGGTTGCGGTGGCCGAGAGCGAAGAACTGGCACCGATGCTTCAGCGGCTGGCGGCCGCCGAAGGCGAGCGCGCGCAGGTGATGGCGTTCCTGCTGGATCTGCATGCGCTGTGCCGGCAGCCGCAGTGGGCGACGCTTGCGGTCGAGGTGCTGGCCGAGAGTGCGCGCACTCCCGCCGTGGCCGAGGCTTTCGCGGCCAATCGCAGGCAGCTGCAACAGGCTCTGGCCGATGCCCTGCAGCGCGTGGCACGGCGCGAGCGGCGGCGCCCGGCGCTGGCTCCGCCACTGCAGGCGCAGGTACTGCTGGATGCCATCGAAAGCGATGCACTGCGTCGGGGGCTGGGCGAGGCCGATGTTGCGGATGCCGAGCCGCTGGATATCGGGCTGCTGGTATTGCTGCTGGGTGCGCGCGCATGAGCACCGATGACCGGCGCCTGCACGGCCTGGATCTGGCACGCTACCTCGCGCTGGCCGGCATGGTGCTGGTCAACTTCCGCCTGGCGATGGCCGTGCCCGCAGAGGGCAACGGTGGGTTGGCAGGCTTCTTCCACCTGCTGGAAGGCAAGGCCTCGGCCACTTTCGTTACGCTGGCCGGGCTGGGCTTGGTGCTGGCCACGCAGCGGCAGGGATGGTGGTCGGCCAGCGTGCAGACCTGGCGACGCGCACTGTTCCTGCTGGTGCTGGGGCTGCTCAATCTGACACTGTTCCCAGCCGATATCCTGCACTACTACGCGGTGTACTTCGCACTGTCGGTGCTGTGGCTGCGTGCGTCGCCACGGCTGTTGCTGGCCAGCATCGTCGGCCTGGCCGCCGGTTCGTTCTGGGCGCTGCTGCAGTGGGACTACAGCGAAGGCTGGAACTGGCAGACGCTGGAGTATGCCGGCCTGTGGCAGTGGCCCGGCATGGCGCGCAACCTGTTGTTCAACGGCTTCCATCCGTTGCTGCCTTGGCTGTGCTTCTTCCTGCTGGGCATGCTGCTGGCACGCCTGCCGTTGTCGCAGCCTCGGGTGCAGCGCGCACTGCTGGTGCTGGGCCTGCTGCTGATCTGGGCCGGGCATGGCGTGCAGCAACTGGCGCAGGGAACACCCTGGCAGCCGTGGCTGGGAACACAGCCGATGCCGCCGGGGCCGGCCTATGTGCTGACGGGCGCAGGAGCGGCCTGCAGTGTCATCGCAGCCTGCCTGTGGCTGGCGCGTCTACGCCCGGGCGAGTGGTTGGCACCGTTCACTGCGGCCGGGCGAATGACCCTGACCCTGTACGTCGGGCATATCCTGCTGGGCATGGGCACGCTGGAAAGCCTGGGCCTGCTGGATGGCCGTGCCTCGCTCGCCTCGGTGCTGCTGTGGGCGCTGCTGTTCCTGCTGCTGGCGACCGGGGCGGCGTGGCTGTGGTCATGGCAGTTCGCGCGCGGCCCTCTGGAAACGGTGATGCGGCGCATCGCGGGTTAGCCCTTGGGTCGCGACGCACGATGTTGTGACGGACATGTCTGTGTCGTAGCGAACGCATCTGCGATAGTAGCGGCAGGTAATACTTTCCGTTTGCATCCATGTCATTCGCTTCGGCGCAGCATCTCGGCGAAGTCCTGCAGCAATCCTATGGCATCACCGCTACCGCAGTGGTGCCACGCCCGGTGGGCGCCGATGCCAGCGCCAGCGTTTACCGCGTGGATGCGCGGCGCGGGCAATGGTGGTTGAAGTGCCGCACCTACCAGGTCGATCCAGCGGTGTGGGACAGCCTGCACTGGTTGCGCGGCACGTTGGGTATCGATGAAATCGTCGCGCCCTGGCCGGCGTTGACGGGGGGCGCGTCGGTGCAGCGCTGGGGCTTGCAGTTCACCTTGTTCCCCTACATCGAAGGGCAGTCCGGCTTCGAGGCAGCGCTGAGCCATGCGCAGTGGCAGCGGCTGGGCGACGTGCTGCAGCGCCTGCACGCGGCGCAGCTGCCAGTGGAGCTGCAGCAGGCGTTGCCCACCGTGCGGCTGGAAACCGCCGCACTGGAAACGGTGGGGCAGTGGCTGGTGGGTGAGGGGCTGGCGGTGGCGCAGGACGGTCTGGGCCGCGCATTCGCTTCGGTCTGGGATCAGCAGCATGCGCGCATCGCGGCGCTGCATGCGAGCGCGCTGGAGCTGCACGCTGCATTGAAGGATGCACCGGTCGATCTGCACCTGTGCCACACCGACCTGCATGCCGGCAATCTACTGATGGGGAACGATGGTGGCCTGCATCTGATCGATTGGGATGGCCTGTCGCTGGCGCCACGCGAGCGCGACCTGATGTTCATCGGTGGCGCCGTGGGCGGGCGTTGGGGTCGCGAGAATCCGCTTGATTTCGCAGCGGGCTATGGCAGCGACCTGGGAGATCCGCGCTGGATCGCGTGGTACCGCCACTGGCGCATCCTGCAGGACCTGATCGAGTTCCAGCAGGTCCTGCTGGGCAGCGATGGAGAAGAGCGTTCTCCGCAGTTGCGCCGGCAATCGCTGCATTACCTGGGGGAGCAGTTTGCTCCGGGCAATGTGTTCGATGCGGCGGAGCGGGCGTATCGGGCGCTGTAAACGCACGTCACCTGCCATTGATGAGGCTTCGCGCTGCGCGCGATGCGTCGAGTATGGCTCGACGCTACAGGGAGACCTACTCGGCAGGTTTGGCTGCGGCGGAGGCGGCGGCACTGGCGGCGCGGCGTGACAGCACGGCTTCGCGGTGGGCGATGTAGGCGTTGGCGGCAAGGATGATGCCGGCGCCGGTGATCGTCCAGCGGTCCACGCTTTCGTTGAACAGCAGCCAGCCGAACAGCGTCACCAGCGGAAGTTGCAGGAAGCTGATCGGGGTCAGTGCCGAGACTTCGCCCAGGCGCAACGCGCGTGTCCACAGCAGCTGGCCGATGGTGCCCAGCACGCCGGTGGCCAGCAGCCACAGCCAGGCAGTGCCGGTTGGCCAGACCCAGACGAACAGGGCGGGAACCAGCGACAGCGGCACCCAGAACACGTAGGTGTAGAGCACCACGGTGTCGGCGCTGTCGACGCGGGTCAGCTGCTTGATCTGGATCGCCACCAGCGAACTGAGCAGGGCGGCGGCCACCGCTACCAGGCTGCCGGCGGTGAAGCCAGCGGTACCCGGTCGCACGATCACCAGCACGCCGATGAAGCCGACCACCACCGCTGCCCAGCGACGCACGCGCACGGTTTCGCCCAACCACAGTACCGCCGCAATCGTGACGAACAGCGGGGTGGAGTAGGACAGGGAGACCGCCTGCGCCAGCGGCAGATGGCCCAGCGCCCAGAAGGCGCACAGCATCGAGCCCAGGCCGATCGCGCTGCGCAGGAAATAACGCGGCAACTGCTGGGTTTTCAGCGGCGCGTGGCCCGGGCGCAACAGCATCGGCAACAGTGCGAGCAGGCCGAAGGCGTTGCGGAAAAATGCCACTTCCTGGGTCGGCACGTAGCGGGTGGCATAGCGGATCGCCACCGCCATCAGGCCAAACGCCATCGTGCTGCCGAGCATCAGCAGCGCCGCCCGCATCGGGGTGGCGCCTGGGGAGAGGGTGGGGGTGTTCACCACTGCGCGCCGAGCAGGCGGGGCTCCGGTTCGATCGGCACGCCGAACTTTTCCAGCACCGAGGCCGAGATGCGGCGCGCCAATGCCAGCAGTTCAGCGCCAGTGGCGTTGCCGTGGTTGACCAGTACCAGTGCATGGCTGGGCGCCACCCCGGCATCGCCCTCGCGGAAACCCTTCCAGCCACAGGATTCGATCATCCAGGCAGCCGAGACCTTGCGCTTGCCTTCCTGGTCGGACGGGAACACCGGCAGCTCGGGGAAGTGCTGCAGCAGTACGTCGACCTGTTCCAGCGGCAACACCGGATTCTTGAAGAAGCTGCCAGCGTTGCCGAGCACGTCGGGGTCCGGCAGCTTGCGGCGGCGGATCGCGATCACCGCATTGGCCACGTCCACCGCGCCGGGCAGTTCCACGCCCTGCGCCTGCAGTTCCTCGCGGATGCCGGCGTAGTCCATGCGCAGGTCATGCAGCAGCGGCAGTTTCAGTTCGATGGCGGTGATCAGGTAGCGGTCCATCTGCTGCTTGAACACGCTGTCGCGGTATCCGAAGCCGCACTGTTCGTTGTCCAGCCGCACCCAGGCCTGCTCGTGGCAGTCCCAGGCTTCGACGGCCTGGATGAATTCGCCGATCTGTGCGCCATAGGCACCGATGTTCTGGATCGGCGCGGCACCGGCGGTGCCGGGAATCAGCGCCAGGTTTTCCAGCCCGGACAGGCCCTCCTGCAGCGACCACATCACCAGGCCATGCCAGGGCACGCCCGCACCGGCACGGATCACCGCATGGTCGGCGCGGTGTTCGAGGAAGCTGATGTCACGGTTGCCGAACACCAGCACGGTGCCGGGCAGGTCCTCGGCGATCAGCACGTTGCTGCCGCTGCCCAGCACCAGCAGCGGGCCGTTGCCCACCTCGGGCAGTGCCAGCACGTCCGGCAACAGTGTGGGGTCGTGCAGTTCCAGCAGCTGTGCGGCGCTGGCCTGCACGTGGAAGGTGTTCAGCGCCTGCAGCGGTGCATTGCGGGTGAGTGTCCAGCGCAGCGGTGCGGTGCCGTCGGTGGTGTCCATGGGCGCGCTCACAGCGGCGCCACCGCGCCACGGCTGGGCGCTTCGCGGCGGCGACGGATCGCCTCCACGCACTCGGAGACCAGGGCAGGGCCACGGAAGATCAGGCCGCTGTAGCATTGCACCAGCGCGGCACCGGCGGCCATCTTGGCCACTGCATCGGCGCCGGACAGGATGCCGCCGACACCGACCAGCGGTACCGACTCGGGCAGGCGCGCGCGCAGGCGGCGCAGCACCAGCGTGGACTGCTCCAGCACCGGTGCGCCGGACAGGCCGCCGGCTTCGTTGGCCAACGGGTCGCCGGCCACCTTGCTGTGGTCGACGGTGGTGTTGGTGGCGATCACGCCGTCCACCTTCAGTTCGCCCAGCACGCGCGCAGCGGCATCGATGTCACGCTCGCTCAGGTCCGGCGCCACCTTCACCAGCATCGGCACGCGGCGGCCGTGCCGGGCGGCCAGTGCCTCCTGGCGGTCGCGCAGCTGGCTGACCAGCTGGCGCAGCGCGGTTTCCTCCTGCAGTTCACGCAGGCCGGCGGTGTTGGGCGAGGAGATGTTGACGGTGATGTAGTCCGCCAACGGGTACACCTTGTCCAGGCAGGCGATGTAGTCATCCACGGCCTGTTCGTTGGGGGTGTCCTTGTTCTTGCCGATGTTGATGCCGAGCAGGCCACGGCGGTTGCGCGCGCGCTCGACGTTGCGCACCAGCGCATCCACGCCCGCATTGTTGAAGCCCATGCGGTTGATGATCGCGTTGTGTTCCGGCAGGCGGAACAGGCGCGGCTGTGGGTTGCCGGCCTGCGGGCGCGGGGTGATGGTGCCGATCTCGACGAAGCCGAAGCCGAGCGCGAACAGCGCATCGATGTGCTCGCCGTTCTTGTCCAGGCCGGCGGCCAGGCCAACCGGATTGGGGAAGGTCAGCCCGAACACGGTGCTCGGCATCGGCGCGATGCGGGCGGCCAGCAGCGGCGTGGTGCCGGTGCGATAGGCCAAGTCCAGTGCGGACAGGCCGAGGCCGTGGGCGCGCTCGGCGTCGAGCGAGAACAGGAAGGGGCGGGCAAGCGAATACATGCGTCGGTTCAGTCCAGCGTGCCGAGGAAGGCTCGGGTTTGATATTCAAAAGCGACCTGGCCGTCGACCGCGTGGGCGGCGAACAGGTCCTGCAGGGCATCGATCATCGGCGCGTGGCGCGGATGACCAGGTTGCGGTGCGTAGGAAGAAGACAACAGGCGACCGCGCAGGGCGTCCAGGTCCAGGTACTGCACGTTCGGCAGCTGCACCATGCCGCGCAGCCCACTACCGAACCAAGCCTGCATGGTGGCGTCGTCCTGGTAGCGTTCGGCCACCGCGCTGTAGTCGGTGCCGTAGTCCAGCAGCAGCTGCTCGTAGCCGACCAGGAACGGGCTGGCGTCGAGCAGGCGCGAGTTCCAGTAGATCAGTGCCTGGCCGCCCGGGCGCAGGATGCGCTGCCACTCGGCGCGCACTGCCACGGTGTCGAACCAGTGGAAGGCCTGCGCGACGCTCACCAGATCGATGCTGGCATCATCCAGGCCGGTTGCTTCGGCGCGGCCGTCGACCGCACGGAACTGCGGATACTGCGGTGCCAGCCATGCTTCGGCGGCGCCGCGCATGGCCGCATTCGGCTCAACGGCCACCACCGGATGGCCGGTGGCCAGGAACAGGCGGCTGGAAATGCCGGTGCCGGCGCCGATGTCGGCCACCTGCGCCTGATGGCTGACGCCCATCGGGTGGTGCAGCCATTGCAGCAGCGCGGGCGGGTAATCGGGCCGGTAGCGGACGTAGTCGGCGACGCGGCTGCTGAAGCGTTCAGTGCTGTCGGAGGCGGTCATGGCGGTCAGCTCGATACAGCGGCGAGCCAGGCCAGGCCGCCGAAGAACAGGATGAAGACCAGGATCGCGGCGATCACCGCGCCGACCATCACCCAGCCCAGCACCAGGCCGGTGACGGCCAGGCCGTCACCTTCAAGTTCAAGCGGGCGGCGGCGGATTTCGGCGCGGGCCATGTGGCCGGTGACGATGGCGACGATGCTGGCCACGAAGGGCAGGACGGTCCAGCTGGCGATGCCCATGACCAGGCTGACCACGGCCAGGGCGCTTGTCTGTCGGGGTGCCACGCTCATCGGGGTCCTCCTTGGCAGTGTGCACATGATAGTGCCTCTGCCCGGGCAATCCCATGCCCGGTGAATCCAAGGGTGCCAACCGAGGTTGGCCGCTACGGCAGAAGTCGACCTTGGTCGACGAAAGGCATTCCAGCCAGGTAGGCGTCGACCTTGGTCGAAGAAAGGCATGCCAACCAAGGTTGGCAGCTACCGGGATGCCGGTGTCAGCCCATCAGCACCTGGCCGCCATCCACGTTGAGCACGCTGCCGGTGATCCAGCGCGCCAGCGGCGAGCACAGGAACAGCGCGGCATCGGCGATCTCGCGCGGATGGCCGAAGCGGCCGAACGGAATCTTCGCCAGGGTGCCGTGGTACAGCGCGGGATCTTCGCTGCGGCGGCGGTCCCACAGGCCGTCGTCGAACTCGATCGAGCCGGGCGCGATGGCATTGACCCGGATCCGGTCCTTGGCCAGCGCCAACGCCTGCGAGGTGGTGTAGTGCGAGAGCGCAGCCTTGGCCGCAGCATAGGGCGCGCCACCGGGGCGCGGCTGCTGCGCGGCAATCGAAGACAGATTGAGGATGCAGGCGTCGTCGGACATGCGCAGCCACGGCAAGGCCAGGCGCGAGGCACGAACGGCCGCCATCAGGTCGACCTGCAGGCTGGCCGCCCATCCGTCCTCGTCGTCGGCCATGCCGTAACCGGTGGCATTGTTGACCAGCACGTCGATGCCACCGAGTGCGTCGGCGGCGGCCTGCAGCCAGCCCTGGATCTGACCGGTGTCAGCCAGGTCGGCGGCGAACGCGTGCAGCACGACGCCCTGTGCGGTTGCATCGGCGCGCAGCACGTCCAGGCCGGACTGGCCGCGGGCGCAGACCGAAACCTGCGCACCGGCGCCGGCAAACGCCAGCGCCATTTCACGACCGATGCCCTTGCTGCCGCCGGCGATCAGCACGCGGCGGCCGCTGTAATCAAGGATCGGAGCCCCGCTGGGGATCCGATCCGGTGCCGTGGGTGCGGCGTTGTCCATCACAGGTCGAACTTGATGCCCTGGGCCAGCGGCAGCGAATCCGAATAGTTGATGGTGTTGGTCTGGCGGCGCATGTAGACCTTCCACGCATCCGAGCCGGACTCGCGGCCACCGCCGGTGTCCTTCTCGCCACCGAAGGCGCCACCGATTTCCGCACCGGACGTGCCGATGTTGATGTTGGCGATGCCGCAGTCGCTGCCGGCGGCCGACAGGAACTTCTCGGCGGTCTTCAGGTTGGTGGTGAAGATCGAGGACGACAGGCCCTGCGGCACGCCGTTCTGCATGTCGATGGCTTCGTCGAGGCTGTCGTACGGCATCACGTACAGGATCGGCGCGAAGGTCTCATGCTGGACCACGGCGTCGCTGTTCTTCAGGCCGGAGACAATCGCCGGCAGGACGAAGTTGCCGGCGCGGTCGATGCGGGTGCCACCGGTTTCGATGGTGCCGCCGGCGGCCTTGGCCTGGGCGATGGCATCGAGGAACTGCTGCACGGCGCCTTCACTGTTCAACGGGCCCATCAGGTTGGCGGCGTCGGTCGGGTCGCCGATCTTGCCTTCCACCTGCTTGTAGGCCTTCACCAGCGTGGCCAGTACGTCGGCGTAGATCGAGCGGTGCACGATCAGGCGGCGGGTAGTGGTGCAGCGCTGGCCGGCGGTACCGACCGCACCGAACACGATGCCCGGCACGGCCAGCTTCAGGTCGGCGGTTTCGTCCAGGATGATGGCGTTGTTGCCGCCCAGCTCCAGCAGGCAGCGGCCAAGGCGGCGCGCCACCTTCTCGTTGACCGTGCGGCCGACCTGGGTCGAGCCGGTGAAGCTGATCAGCGGCACGCGACGGTCATCGACCATCTTTTCCGACAGCGCGGTACCGGCATCGTTGATCAGGAAGAAGATGTCCGGGAAGCCGGCCTCGCGCAGCGCGTCGTTGCAGATCTTCAGCGAGGCGATGGCGGTCAGCGGGGTCTTGTTGGACGGCTTCCAGATGCACACGTCGCCACAGATGGCGGCCAGGAACGAATTCCAGCTCCACACCGCAACCGGGAAGTTGAAGGCCGAGATGATGCCGACCAGGCCCAGCGGGTGGTACTGCTCGTACATGCGGTGGCCGGGGCGCTCGGAATGCATGGTGTAGCCGTACAGCATGCGGCTCTGGCCGACGGCGAAATCGGCGATGTCGATCATCTCCTGCACTTCGCCATCGCCTTCCGGCTTGCTCTTGCCCATTTCCAGGGCCACCAGCGAACCGAGGGCATCCTTGTGCTTGCGCAGCGCTTCGCCGCACAGGCGCACGGCTTCGCCGCGGCGCGGGGCCGGAGTGGTGCGCCAGACCTTGAAGGCTTCCTGGGCACGGGCGACGACGGTGTCGTACTCGGCCTCGGTGGTGGCGCGGACCTGCGCGATCGGCTCGCCGGTGGTCGGGTTGACCGGGGTGATGAGCTCACCGCTGGTCGCGCTCGACCACTCCCCGTTGCCCAGGTACGTGCCAGCGTTGATCGCGTCCAGGCCAAGGGACTTGAGCAGCTCGGAAGACATGCAGACTCCTGTGTTTCGTTACGTTGTTTGGTGCCATCGCGGGCAGGTGGGAGACGCGATGAACTGAATCGCCGATGGTAGCAGAGCGGCCCATGCGGCCATGGTGCAACGCGCCAGCGCAGCCGGGTGGAACATGAATGCTTGGAGGGCAGGGCGTGTTGCCTGTAAACTTCCCGGCTGCATGGCCCCGTAGCTCAGCTGGATAGAGCGTCCCCCTCCTAAGGGGAAGGTCGCCCGTTCGAATCGGGCCGGGGTCACCATAATGGATAGCGTATCGCGGCGGCTCGTTTCCGCCCGCTGCATGCGGGGTCGTTGGCCATCGTCTGGCCCCACCGCCCGAGCTCAGGGAGGAGCTGATGTCGTTGATGCCCGAATTGCGGTACTTCCCGGAGAGCAAAGACGAGCTGCTGTATCACTACTGCTCCGCAGATACCCTCCTGGCGATTCTCAGCCACGGAACCCTTCGTCTTTGTGATCTCACAACGATGAACGACTCAATGGAACTGAGTTGGGGAACGAAGCTGCTGGGAGAGATTCTGGCCAAGGATGAAGTGACCAGGGTGGTCAAGACCAGGACTCCCATTGATGAGTACCTGGCGTCGGGCCGCAACATGTTCAAGGTGCTCGCCTGCTGCTTCTCCACAAGAAGAGACCAGCTCAGCCAGTGGCGTGCCTATGCGAACAACGGGGCAGGGTTCTGCGTTGGTTTTTCCGCGAAATCCATCGCCGCGATGAAAGGCAACAAGATTCGCGTTTGTTATGACGTTGATGCGCAGCGCAGAATGCTGGGGAATGCGTTCAAGCAGATTCTGATCAGTTCCACAACGCCGGCAGGACTTGATTCAGAAAAAGTGAAGTGGGGCATCATGGAGCTGCTTATAGACACGGCTGGCATGAAGAATCCCGCATTCAGTGAGGAATCCGAGGTTCGGCTGTCCAATCCTATCGTCGTGGACGGTGTGGGGCCCATGCTGAAGCTTGCCTACCCCTCGCAACTGAAGGCGGCTTCAGAGCTGAAATTCCTCATGCGCGGTACCAATCCTACCCCGTACTCGGACCTGCGGTTGCCCGACAGGGTCGAGGCGATCCGCGAAGTCTGGATCGGGCCGCGAGCCGAGGCCAGCGAGATGCAGATGCAGATCATGCTGGGGACGATGGGTTATACGTCGACGCGCGTTTTGAAATCTGCAGCGTCGTACAGATAGCATGAGAAAAGGGGACGGAGGGAATTAAGTCGTTTGTGCCTCAAATGACCTAATTCCCTCCGTCCCCTTTTTCACGTTCCCCGGTCTAGCGCAGCCCCAGGCCTTCCAGCACTTCGGCCACCTGCGCCCGGTCATTGCCCTGCAGCCCAAGCAGCGGTCGCGGCAGGCAGTCGTCACTACACAGGCCCATCAGCGCGGCAGCGCATGCCATCACGCGGATGCCGCCGAAGTGGTCGTACAGCGCCCAGAGCGGTGCCAACCGCGCGGACACAGCCTCTGCGGTGGCCATGTCACCGCCGCGCGCTGCGTGGGTGATGCGCAGCGCCACCTCGGGGAACAGGCCAGCGATCACCGAGTACCAGCCAGCACAGCCCGCGGCCAGTCCGCGCACGGCGGCGGCGTCACCACTGATGCCCAGCGTGACGTGCGCCGGAATGTGGGCGCGCAACGTTGCGACCCTTGCTGCGGCTTCCACCGGATTGTCGGAGAGGCGGGGGATCTTGATCGAGCCGATGTTGGGCAGCGCGGCGATCCGCCCATGCAGTTCATCGGAGAACTGGAAGCGGGTGGTGCCGGGATTGTCGTAGACGCAGATCGGGGTGCGCACTGCCATGCACACCGATTCGAAGAGCGTGTAGACCTCGTGCTCCTTCAATGGCTGGTAGGACACCGGCGCCAGCAGCAGGCCGGCAGCGCCGGCATCTTCGGCATCCCTGGCCATTTCCAGCACGTCGCGGGTGCGCAGGGCGCCGACGCCGACGATCACCGGTACGCCGCCGGCATGGGCGAGGGCCTGGCGCAGCACGCGCTTGCGCTCGGCTTTCTCCAGATAGGCATAGCTGCCGGTGGAGCCGAGAATGCCCATCGAGTCCACGCCGGATGCGGCCAGGCGCTCGACCAGTGCGGCAAAAGCGCGTGTGTCGATGTCATCTCCACTGAGCGGAGTAAGCGGAAACGCGCTGAGGCCTCTAAACATGGGATACCCGGGAGTGAGAATGAGACAGGCTGCCGTTGGGCGGCAGGCGTGTGGACGCCCGGAATTGTTTATTGTCCTAGGACAAAATTCAAGGGCTGTGCTGCGGTGTGACGGCGCGTCCTGGAGCACGCACAATGGACATCCACGTCATGCACGTATCGCCATGCCCATGCAGCTGCAACCGGTCACGCCTTCGCACTACGCGCGCATCGCCCGGTGGCTCGATTCGGCCGCAGCCACGCAGCGCTGGGCCGGCCCGGGTGTTGCATTCCCTGTACCGGCCGGAGCGTTCGCGCAGGTGCTTGGGCTGGGCACTCGTCCGGGTCGGGTGCTGCTGGACGGGCAGGGCGACTGCGTAGGCTTCGGCCAATACTGGTTGAGCGAACCTGGCACCACCCATCTGGGCCGGATCATCGTTTCGCCCCAGGCACGGGGGCGCGGGCTGGGGCGCGTGCTGATGCAGCTGATGATCGCCGAGGCCCTGCAATCCCCGGGCGTGCAGCGCCTGACCCTGCGGGTCTATCGGGACAATGCCGCGGCGGTAGCCCTGTATCGCGACTTCGGCTTCCAACCCGTGGACGATGCCTCGACGCCCGACTTGCTGTTCATGCAGCGCGGTGGCGGATGACGGCTGCCGCTTGCCGGGCCTTGATGCCTTCGGTACTTTTCACAACAGGCGGGCTGACGCGGCTACGCTGGGATCCGGAATCCGGCCGGATCGGCTCATGGACCGCATACCCCGGCTTCTGGATCAGGACGAATCCATGCGCCTGGAGGTCAGTACGCTGGCCGAGGGGCAGGGTGTCCTGTCACAGCTGACCCGCGAGTGCTTCGGCCAAACGCCGAAGGCGTTGATCGACCGCGAGGTGGTGCTGGAGATCAAGGCGTGGCTGAGCTACAGCGAACTGCCGATCGGACGCATTGCCGAGCGCCTGTGCTTCGAGGATGCGTCCTACCTGTGCCGCTATTTCCGGCGGCATACCGGGCAATCGTTGACCGCCTACCGCCGCGCGGGGCAGGGCCTCGCTAGTGGGATACGAACAGCGGTGCCGGAACCTCGGCCAGCAGGTTCTCTGTGACCCCGCCGAGCACGCGTTCCACCACCCGGCTGCGGCTGTAGGGGCCCAGCACCAGCAGGTCCGCTTCGGCATCGAGGACATGCTGGCGGATGGTTGCGGCAACGCCACCCTGCGAGGAACTGATCGCCTGGATCTCGACCTCGACACCATGCCGGGCCAGGTGCTGGGCCATTTCCGCGCCCGGTGCGGCCTCTGCCTTGGGGGTGTCGACCATCAGCAGGTGCACGGCCTGCGCGCGGGCGAGCAGGGGAAGCGCATCGGCCACCGCGCGGCGTGCCTGCTTGCTGGCATTCCAGGCGACCACGATGCGCTGGCCGACCTGTTCGCCGCGCCAGTGCGGCGGCACCAGCAGCATCGGCACACCGGTCTGGCGTAGCGTGCCGAGCGGGTGCCAGCCGCTGGGCGCCCCCGGCGTGTGTGGATAGCCGGCGATGATCAGGTCGCAGTACAGAGATTGCAGGGAGAGATCAGCGCCGCCCAGATAGTCTGAAACGATGCGCAGCTCGGTGCTGATCCGCAGCGGCTCGGCGGCCGCGCGCAGGTTCTGCATCAGCTGCGCGGTGCAGGCGGCATCGGCACGTGCTTCATGGTCGAGTGCAGCGGCAATGCCGGCACCACGGGCGAAGCCGCTGGCGATGTCGGTGGGGTGCTGGGCGGTGGAGACCGCGATCAGGTGGGCCTGCTGGACCTGCGCCAGGCGGGCGGCGATGTTCAGGACCCGGTGCCCGGTGTCGCCGGCATCGAACAGCACGGCAATGTCGCGTAGCGGATGCAGCATGGCGTTGTCTCCTTCGATGCCTCTGTAGCGATCCCTGCGTGCACCGACCCGGGTGCACCGGACGCACTGCAGTTGTAGCTCAACCGTGATTCTGATGAATCATCTTTGATTCAGTTCATTAATTGATGATTCATGCTAGCGTGAGGGCATCCCGAATCCGGTGCCTCCATGCGTCCTGCCGCACGTTCCCGCCGCGACCTGCACCATGCCCTCGCAGCCACGCTGGTCAGCCACCCGCGCTGCACGCTCAGCGAACTGGCCAGCGGTGCCGGTATCAGCCGGGCGACGCTGTACCGGTTCGCGCCCACCCGCGAAGCGATCGACGAGGCGTTGTTTGCGGCGGGGTTTGAACGGCTGGAGGCGGCGGCCACCTGGTTCGACGCGGATGCCGACGCGATGCAGGTGCTGGAACGCGTGACCGAGGTGTTGCTGGCCGATTGGGAGCTGGTGACGCTGCTGTTCGCGCGCATGATGGAAGAGCAGCAGCGTCAGGGCGATCTGCATCTGCTGCCCGGGCGCTGGGCGCCGATTGGCGAGCGTTTCGAGGCTTTTTTCCTGCGCGGCCAGAAAGCCGGCGTGTTCAATCTCGGATTCACCGCCGTGTGGCTGGGCGACTTCTACTGGACCTGCTTCTACGGCATCACCTGGTCGCTGGCACGGGGCCGGTTGGCGCCGGCGATGGCGTCGTCGACGCTGCTGGCGTCCTTCCTGCAGGGCGCGAAGCAGCCCTGACGCCCCACACCGCTGCCGAATCTGCGTGCTGTTTTGCCGGAAAGTAGGCGGCGGCTGCCGGAATCGTGCCCGGCCCGAACCTGTGTGCCCGCTATAACTGGACGCGTGGAGCTGACGCCAGACTCTGCAAATGTGAATGTGATTTGCATCACATAATTGTTTGCAATATGTTATGGCCGTCACAGTTATATGTGCCTGACCAACCGGGGACAAGGGACGAAGCAGATCGCCACGGACCCGGCGGAACACGCAGTCAAGTGTGCCGCCGCACCGGGGAATTCGTTGCTGGTCACCCACTGACCTTCGGCCCGGCAAGGGTCGACGACGGGGAAATCAACCATGTGGCAGTCGACGACGTCGCGCGAAAGCGCGGGCGGTGGATGCGTTCATCCCAGAAAACGTGCCCGGACAGGGCGATCCAACGGCTGGCTGAGGGCCGGCCTGCTGGCCCTGTTGTCGCTGACGATGCCGTCGCTGGCCTGGGCCGCCGCCTACGCCACCGGTGGCAGCAGCCCGTACCGCAACACCGTGCTGTGGTTGACCTGGGGTGGCGGTGCCAATGGCGTGAACAACGTCGCACTCAACGATGGTGCGATGTCGTCCATCGACATGCCGGTCGCGGCCGGGGTGAACCTGCGCGTCGATTGCCGTTTGAACACGGCCGAGACCAACGTGCTGCGCAGCTATCGTCCCGGCAACTTCGGTGGCGACAGCCTTGACGACCTGTACAACATCGGCGGCACCGGCACCGCCAACCAGCTGATCGCCGGTATCGCACGTGCCAGCGGCACCTCCAGCTTCAGCATCACCTGTACGTCGACCCTGGGCGGCGCCCCGTACCGCCTGCGCGGCGTGGTGATGGCCGACGCCGAGTCGATCAACAACAGCGGCGAATTCGTCGAAGCCAGCGCGCAGGGCACCTGGAACGTGGTCGAGGTCCGCAAGAACCTGGCCAACGCCACGCCGTACCTGGTCAACAAGTCGACCAGCGGTGCCAACCAGGTCATCCGTTTCGGCCCCGGCAACGACGACAACACGGCAGCGGTCACCTTCCTCAGTTTCGACAACGCCGCACACGCGCCGGGCAACCTGGCAGTGAACATGGGCTTCTCGATGCGCGGCGGCGGCACCACCGCGATCGCGATCGGCCTGCTGGTGCCTTACGCCGACTTCGGCGACGCGCCGCAGAGCTATGGCGATGCCATGCACGTGGTGGACGATCTGCAGTTCCGTTCCGACGGCATCCCGCAGGGCGCCAGCAACTTCAACATCAACACCGCAGGCTACACGCCGGGCGGCCTGGCGCCGCCGTTGACCGACTTCCTCGGCAGCATCGGCCCGGATACCGAGCAGCGCAGCAGCTACAGCCTGGATGCGCTGGGCGATGACAACTTCCCGCAGGTGGGAAGCCGCGAAGAGGATGCCTGGCCGACCAGCTACCGCCTGACGGTGATGCAGGCCGGTACCCAGATCAACCAACCGGTCGCCTGCGTGGGCAATGGCAGCGTGGCCGGCTGGATCGACTTCAACCGCAATGGCGTGTTCGATGCCAACGAGCGCAGCGGTATTGCGGCCTGTAGTGGTGGCCAGGCGAACCTGACCTGGACCGTGCCCGCCCAGGTACTGGCGGGTACCAGCTACGTGCGCCTGCGCTACTCCACCAACGCGGTCCAGATCCAGAACCCGACCGGCGTGGCCGACGACGGCGAGGTTGAGGACCACCGGATCACCATCACCGCGCCGTCGCTGAAGGTGGTGAAGAGCAACAATGCCACCGGCGGCATCTGGAATTATGGCCAGGCCGGTACCGAGTACACGCTGACGGTGAGCAACACCAGCGATGTGCCGACCGGCAATCCGCCGAATGTGGCGGCGGGCACGATCACCGTGCGTGACCAGCTGCCGGCCGGCATCGCGCCGAACTGGAGCGGCACGCATGTCAGTGGCAACTGGAGCTGCACCGCCAGCGGCCAGGACGTCACCTGCACCAGCACCCAGGTCCTTGCAGCGGCAGGCAGCGCAGGGTCCAGTTCGGTGTTCACCCTGCCGGTGACCGTCACTGCAGCGGCGACCGGCGTGTTGACCAATCACGCCAGTGTCGGCGGTGGCTACGACCCCTTCAACAGCGGGAATGCGCCCGCACCGGGCGCCAGCTGCACCGATGCCGACCACTGCACGCGCAGCGACGTGACCGTGCCGGTGACCCGCGTAGGCTATGCCAAGCGCTCCAACACGGCCGGCCCGGTCGCGGTGGGCACGACGGTGAGCTACACCGTCGATGTCACCGTGGCCGATGGCAACACCCGCGACCTGTTGACGCTGACCGATACCCTGGGCACCGGCCTGGATTTCGCCAGTGTCAGCAACGCCGGTGCGTTCACCTGCAACGCCGCCAATCCTCTGGTGTGCACGCTGCCGGCCGGGACCGTGCCCGGAACTTACAGTCTGAGCTACACGGCCACCGTCAATGCGCAGGCCAGCGGCCAGGTGGTCAACACCGTGGTCGGTACCGGCACCGATAACCCCACCTGCAGCAGCAACTGCACCACCACTACGCCCGTGGCCGCGCCGAGGATCTCGGTGTCCAAGGCCAGCAGTACCGCCGGCCCGGTCGCGATCGGTGATGCGGTGGCCTTTACCGTGACGGTCGTGGTGGCCGACGCGCGCACCCGCGCGGTGACCACGCTGACCGACACGCTGGGTACCGGTTTGGATTTCGGTGGCATCACCAACGCAGGCGCTTTCAGCTGCGCACCGGGCAATCCCCTGGTCTGCACGCTGCCGGCGGGCACCGTTCCGGGCAGCTATGCGTTCTCCTATACCGGCATCGTCAATGCACAGGCCAGCGGCCAGGTGCGCAACGCGGTGGTGCCCAGCGGCACCGACAATCCCTCCTGCGTGGGCAGCTGCGATACCACCACGCCGATGGCCAGCGCGCTGGTGGTGTATGCCAAGCAGGCGTCTACCGGCGGTCCGGTGCGGATCGGTGACGTCATCGACTACACGCTGAGTGCAACCGTCACGCGCGCGCGCACCACTGGCATGGTCACCCTGACCGACATCCTGGGCAGCGGCCTGGACTTCAGCGGCGTCAGCAGCGCAGGCATCTTCACCTGCAATGGCACCCAGCCACTTGTGTGCACGTTGCCGGCCGGCACCGTGCCGGGCACCTACAGCCTGACCTACCGCGCCACCGTCAATGCGCAGGCCAGCGCCAGTGTCCGCAATGCCGTGCTTGGCAGCGGCACCGACAATCCGTCGTGCAGTGCCAACTGTGATACCACCACCCCGGTGGCGGCGCCCGGCGTGAGCTATGCCAAGTCGGTGAGCGGCACCGGCCCGGTCTCGGTGGGCGATCGCCTGACCTATACGCTGACCACGGTGGTGACCAACTCGCGCACCACCGATGTGGTGACCCTGACCGACACCCTGGGTACGGGCCTGGACTTTGGCGCTGTGACCAGTGCGGGCGCCTACAGCTGCAACGCGGCCAATCCGCTGGTCTGCACCCTGCCTGCGGGGACCGTGCCGGGCAGCTACAGCCTTACCTACACCGCGGTGGTGAATGCGCAGGCCAGCGGCCAGGTCACCAATGCCGTGCTGGGTAGCGGCGGCGACAATCCGTCCTGTACCGCCAACTGCGATACCACCACGCCGGTCACCGGCAGCCAGATCGACTATCGCAAGACTTCGGCAGCGGCGGGTCCGGTCAAGGTCGGTGACAGCATCGCCTACACGTTGACCGCCGTCGTCAGCCACTCGCGCACCACGGCGGTGTTCACCCTGACCGATACGATGGGCCCCGGCCTGGACTTCGGTGCGGTGGCCGGCAGCCAGGGCTTCAGCTGCAATGCCGCCAACCCGCTGGTGTGCACGCTGCCGGCCGGGACTGCGCCGGGTACGTACACGGTGGACTACACCGCGAAGGTGAACGCGCAGGCCAAGGGCAGCGTGAGCAACGCGGTGCTGGGTGGTGGTCCCGGTACCACCACCTGCACCAGCAACTGCAGCACCACCACACCGGTGCTGGCAGCGGTGGTGACCTACCGCAAGCAGTCCTCCACTGTCGCACCGGTTGGCGTCGGCGATGCGGTGGACTACAGCGTTGAAGTGACCGTCGCGAATTCGCAGACCACCGATACGCTGGTGCTGACCGATACGCTGGGCGTGGGCCTGGACCTGCAGTCGGTCACCCAGCCGGGACCGTTCACCTGCAACGCCAGCAATCCGCTGGTCTGCTCGCTGCCGGCCGGCACCGCGCCGGGCACCTACACGCTGGGCTATCGCGCGCTGGTCAATGCACAGGCCAGTGGCAGTGTGCGCAATGCAGTACTGGGCAGCGGCGGTGACACGCCCACCTGCAGCGGCGACTGCAGCACCGAGCACGCGCTTGCAGAACCGCGCGTCGTGCTGGAGAAGCAGGCCGGCCCGGCCAGTGGCACCGAGGTGCGTCCTGGCGACAGGCTGCGCTATACCCTGGTCGCCACGGTCGAGCGCGCGTCCCTGCGCAAGCCGCTGCAGCTGGTGGACACGCCCGATGCCGGACTGAGCATCGAGAGCCTGCCGGCCGGATGCGTGCAGCAGGGAACGGACATCGTGTGCACGCTGCCGGCGGGAACCGCGGTTGGCCGCCACGAATGGGTCTACCAGGCGATCGTCAATCAGGAAGCGCGTACCGAAGTACTGAACCGCCTGCGCGGGCAGTACCCGGATGGCTCGCCGCCGCCCGAGTGCACGACCTGCGAGACGCGCCACAAGGTGGTGTCCGATTTCGCGCTGCGCATTACCAAGACCGCAAGTCCGCGCCGGGTGAAGGTGGGCGATCTTGTGCGCTACCAGCTGGTGGTCGAGAACGTGGGCAGCAGCCACTGGCGCGATGGCGTGGTGGTTGATACGCCGCCGCCGGGCTTCAGCTACGTGGATGGTTCGATGCGCGTGGCCGACGATGACGGTGCGTTCTCGCTGGCCAGCAGCCAGTCGCCGCTGCGCATCGGTGCGGTGGATATCGCAGTCGGCCGCAGCGCCACCATCACCTACCTGCTGCGCGTCGGCGCTGGCGTACGCAGTGGCAATCACGTGAACCAGGCCGTGGCGACGGCCGACGATGGCAGCCCGCTGTCGAACATCGCCACCGCCGAAGTGGCGATGGATGCCGACCCGCTGCTGGAAGACAGCCTGGTGTTCGGTACCGTGTTCGATGACCGCGATGGTGACGGCTGGCAGGACAGTGCCGAGCTGACCGGTGTGCGCGTGCAGGGCGGCTTCGCGCCCTCGTCCTATGTGGCCGGCTCGACCACGCTGGATCGGGGCGATGGCCCGCAGCCGCTGGCCGATGCCAGCGCACCGCTGCTGCACGGCGTGCAGATCGGCACGGTGCACGGCCGCGCGTCGACGTCCGACAGCGCCGAGGCACATCAGGTGGTGGTGCGGCAGCGCTTGCGCGAACTGGCTTTCACCGATGACTTCGTGCTGGAAAGCGCGCAGGGTCACCGCCTGCGAATGGACGCACAGGGCGGCACGGACGTGCAGCGCGGTGGGGAGGCCGGCAAGGGCCTGACCTCTGCCGAGCCGACCGTGCGCCGCGAGATCGCGCGCGTTTCCGAGGGCTATGAAGTGGCCTATGTGATCGGCAACGAGGGCATCCAGGAGCAGGGCATTCCGGGCGTGCGCCTGGCCACGGTGGAGGGCCTGCTGGTGGAGACCGATCCGTTCGGCCGCTATCACCTGGCCGACGTCCACGGCGGTGATGCGCGCCTGGGCCGCAACTTCATCATCAAGCTGGACCCGGCCACGGTGCCGGCCGGTGCGGAGCTGACGACCGAGAATCCGCTGCTGCGGCGGGTGACCCAGGGCGTGCCGACGCGCTTCAGCTTCGGCGTGCGCCTGCCGCCGTCGCCACAGGCGCCGGCCGAGCGCATGGAGCTGGCCTTGGGCGAAGTGCTGTTTGCCCCGGGCAGCAGTGAACTGCGTGCCGACTACCGCCCGGTGCTGGTGAAGATGGCCGAGGTGGTGAACCGCTACCAGGGCGGCGATGTGGTGATCGCGGCCAATGGCGAAAGCCAGGCGCTGGCCTTCGCCCGTGCCGCGGTGGTGCGCGATGCACTGCAGGCCGAAGTGGCCGAAAGCGCGCGTGCTGGCCTGACCGTGCAGCTGCGCACCGATGTGCAGGACCCGCATTCGCTGCTGGCCGGTGTCGATGCGAATGGCGCGTTGCTGGGCAACGTCCTGTTCGACACTGACAAGGCCACCGTGCGTGAGGCGTTCAAGCCGTTGCTGGCGGCGATCGCCGCGCGCCTGGAGAAGATGGGCGGTGGCCAGGTCAGCCTGGTCGGGCACACCGATGTGCGCGGCAGCCATGCCTACAACCAGGCACTGGGCCTGCGCCGTGCCAGCGCCGTGTTCGAGGCGCTGCGCAGCCAGCTCAGCCCCGCCGTGCAGCAGCGCCTGCGCGTCCGCAACGAGGAGAGCGCCGCTACCCGTGCGGCCGCCCGCCAACAGGAGGCCCGCCGATGAGCGCGCATCACTCTGCCGCCCGTCGTGCGGCCCGCCTGCCACGTGCCGCGCTGTACCAGGCGCTGCTGCTGGGCCTGGCCGCTACCGCCCAGGCCGCCCCGCCCGCCGCCGATCCGGCGCCGATCCGGTGTGACGGCACCCAGTGCAATGCCGAGGGAGAACTGTTGTTCAGCCTGCGCTCGCGCAGCTACGACGATCCGGTGACCGAGGGAACGTCCACGCGTTCCAGCTCGCAGGCGTTGCAGCCGGATCGCCGGGTCAGCGTGGCCATCGATGAGCCGGGCAAGGCCACCGTGCGTGGCGAGTTCATGATCCGCCTGCCGGAAGGTGGCGCGATCTGGGCCACCGAAGACCCCGCGATGGGCCAGCCGGAACTGTCGGTGTCAGCGCCGGGCATGGTGGCCTTCGACGAGGGGCGCATCGTGCGTCCGGTCGAGTTCTACGTGCGCGGCAACTACACCGCTTTCATCCAGCGCCTGGAAGTCAGTGTCTACCGCGGCAGCGACTCCGACCGGGTCGCGCCGCTGGCGACGTTTGAACTGCCGGTGGCCGCCGTTGCACAGGGCACCTGGGATGGCACCCTGCCGGCATCGACACCGCTGCGTCGCGGCGACCGCCTGGTCTACGTGCTGCGTGCCTTCGACGCCGAGGGCAATGTCGATGAAACCACCGCGCAGTCGATGCAGCTGGTCACTCCGGCGGAGTTCGAGCGGGGCAACCAGCAGCTGCGCGATGCGCTGGAAGACCGCCGCGGCACCGCTGTCGATGCCAATCAGGCGGCATCACTGTCGCTGCTGCAGCAGGTGTTCGACAGCAACGGCCTGCGCCAGCAGAACATTCCGGTGTACGGCTCGCGGGTGCGCCTGCGTGGCCGCGACCTACCGCTGGGGGCCTCGCTGAAGATCAACGGCGACAGCTACCCACTGGACCAGGATCGCAAGTTCGCCGCCGAATACCTGATGCCGATCGGCCACCACGCCTTCGATGTGCGTGTCGAGCGGCCGGATGCACCGGCCATCGCGCGCACGCTGCAGGTCGATGTCAGTGGCCAGTACCTGTTCGGTGTCGGCCTGGCCGACATCACCGTGTACCAGAACAAGGCCAGCGGGGCAGGGCAGGACCTGGCCCGAGGCGAGCGCAACGATGATGTGCTCAGCGATGGCCGCCTGGCCTTCTACCTGAAGGCCAAGACCCGTGGCCGCTACCTGCTGACCGCGCAGGCCGATACCCAGAATCGCCCGCTGGACGAGCTGTTCACCGGCTTTACCACCGCCGATCCGCGCGATCTGTTCCGCAGCCTGGATCCGGACCTGTATTACCCGACTTACGGCGATGATTCGCTGACCCAGCGCGATGTCGACAGCATGGGGCGCTTCTACCTGCGCATGGACTGGGACAAGAACCAGGCGTTGTGGGGCAACTACAACACCGGGCTGACCGGCACCGAATATGCGCAGTACGTGCGTTCGCTGTACGGTGCGGCGTTGTCGTGGCGCTCGCGTGGTGCCAACGCCTGGGGCGACGCGCGCAGCGAGCTGCGCCTGTTCGGCTCGCAGGCCGAGACCGCGCCCGGCCACAGCGAGTTCATCGGTACCGGTGGCAGCCTGTACTACCTGCGTCACGCCAGCATCCTCAGTGGTTCGGACCAGGTCGTGCTGGAAATCCGTGACCGCACCACCGGGCGCGTGGAGCAGCGTGTACCGATGGTGCGCGGTGCCGACTACGAGATCGACGCCCTGCAGGGCCGCATCCTGCTGACCCGCCCATTGGCGCAGGTCAGCCGCGAGAACCTGCGCCGGATCAGCCGTGATGTGCCGCTGGATGGTTACGAACAGCGCCTGATCGTGGATTACGAGTGGGTGCCGACCGGCTTCGACAGCGATGACATCACCGCGGGCGTGCGTGGCAAGCACTGGTTTGGCGATCATGTCGCGGTGGGTGCCACCTATGTGGACGAGCAGCGCGCCGGCCAGGACTATTCGCTGAAGGGCGCGGACCTGACGTTGCAGGCCGGCCGTGGCACCTATCTGAAGGTCGAACACAGCCGCAGCGAGGCGACCAGTGCACCGGTGTTCTTCTCCGACAATGGCGGCCTCAGCTTCAGCCGCCTGAATCCGGAAGGGCCGCGCGAAGGCGAGGCGACCGCCGTCGAGGCACGCGTCAACCTGCGTGAGCTGGGCTGGACCCAGCGCGACTGGAGCGCGGGTGCCTGGTGGCGGCAGGTGGACGGTGGCTATTCGGTCGGGCGCTTCGATACCGGCCAGCGGGTGCGCGAACAGGGCGCCGAGCTGCTCGGTTATGTGACCGACGACTTCAGCCTGTACGCACGCTACAGCGAGGCACGTCGTGGTGCGCAGTCGCTGATCCAGGCACAGGCCACTGCCGAATGGCGGATCGGCGAGAACGATCGCCTGTCGGCCGAGCTGCGCCGGGTGCAGGAAGACCGCGGCAGTGGTAGCAACGTGGCCGGCGTGCTGGCTGCAGCACGCTACACCCACCGCATCGGCACGTCGCTGGATGTGTACGGTGGCGGCCAGCTGACCGTGGACGACGACCATGGCCGCTACGCCGACAACGATGCGGTGGTGGCCGGCGGCACCTGGACCTTCGCCAACCTGTCGACCGTCGGCGCCGAGGTCAGTGATGGTGATCGCGGCACGGCCGCGCAGGTCAATGCCGAGTACCGGTTGACCCCGCAGCACAGCTTCTATGGTGCGTTCACCCAGTCGACCGACCGCAGCGAGTACGACCCGTTGTTCAGCCCCAACGCGCAGGATGGCTGGACGCTGGGCCAGCGCTGGCGGTTGTCCGACCAGGTCAACGTGTTCAACGAAAGCCAGTTCCTCAAATCCGGGCAGGAATCCGGGCTAGCGCACACCTTCGGCATGGATTTCTATCCTGCCGTAGGCTGGAACGCCGGCTTCACGCTGAGCAACGGCAAGCTCGACGCCAGCACCGGGCAGGTCGACCGCAAGGCGGTGAGCCTGTCCGGCGGGCGGACCTCGCCGGGTACCGAATGGCAGAGCAAGCTGGAATGGCGCCGCGACACCGGCGCGGAGCGACGCACGCAGTGGGTCAGCACCAACCGCTTGAGTCATCGCCTCAACGACAGCTGGCGGATCGCGGCGCGCTTCAACTACGCCGACACCGATGATGCGATCAATCCGGTGGCGGGCGCGCGTTTCATCGAGGGCAACCTCGGCTTCGCCTATCGCCCGTGGGACAACGATCGCTGGGCGCTGTTCGGCCGTTACAGCTACCTGTATGACCTGTCGACGATGGGGCAGGTCAACGGTGTCGACTACGACCAGCGCACCCAGGTGCTGTCACTTGAGGGCGTGTATCGCATCGACCAGCGCTGGGAAGTGGCGGCGAAGGCGGCCCGCCGCGAAGGCGAAGTGCGCTATGGGCGCGGTACCGGTCCGTGGTTCGACTCGGCCACCAACTTCGCCTCCGGCCAGCTGCGTTACGACCTGTACTACCAGTGGCATGGGCTGCTGGAGTACCGCCTGCTGGACGTGCGCGACGGCGGCAGCCGGCAGGGTTGGCTGGCCGGTGTCGACCGCGATATCGGGCGTAATTTCCGCGTCGGCGTGGGCTACAACTTCACCGATTTCAGCGATGACCTGACCAGGTTCGACTACACCCATCGCGGGTGGTACCTGAACCTGGTGGGGCGTTACTGAGCACCGCTGCCGAGCATGGACTCGGCGCTACAGGAACGGATACGCCGGGCCAAGCCCGGCGGATTCTCAATCCTGCTTCAGCAGCTGCACCAGCTGGCGCAGGCGGTAGGGCTTGGGCAGGAACTCGACCTTCTCCGGCAGCGGCGGAAGCTGCGAGCGCGCGTAGCCGGATGAGAGGATCATCCGTGCCTGCGGCTGTTCGCGCGCCACGTGCTCGCTCAGCTCGATACCGGACATGCCGTTGGGCATGCTGACGTCGCTGAACACCACATCGAAGCGCGCTTCGCCCTTGAGCAGCTCCGCGGCCTCGTGGCCATCGGCGGTGGTGGCCACCTCGATGCCGAAGTCGCGCAGGGCCAGGCCGATCATCTCGCGAAGATCGGTCTGGTCCTCCACCATCAGTACGCGGATCGGGTCATCGGTCATCGGGTGCTTCCTCTGTTGCGGGGAGCAGCAGGCTGACCGTGGTGCCAACACCGGGGGTGGTGGACACGTCGACGAAGCCGCCGCTCTGGGTAGTGAATCCGAACACCTGGCTGAGGCCCAGGCCGCTGCCCTTGCCGATGTCCTTGGTGGTGAAGAACGGCTCGGTCGCCCGCTCGGCGATGTCGGCGGCCATGCCGTGGCCTTCATCGCAGACGCTGAGGGTGACATATCCGCGTTGCAGCGTGGTGTCCGCATCCGGGTCGAGGCGGTGTTCCAGTGCCGTGCCGATCAGGATGCGGCCGCCATCGACGGTGGCCTCCACCGCATTGGCCACCAGGTTGGCCAGCGCAGTCTGCAGCTGCAGCGCATCGGTGCTTACCGGCGGCAGGCCCGGAGTGAGGCGTGCGTCCAGGGTAACCGTGGGCGGGCAGGCACGCTGCAGATCCGGCAACCACTGCCGGACCAGCGCGTTCATGTCCAAGGGCTCGCGGATCAGGGTCTGGCCGGTGCTGAAGGCCAGCAGCTGGCGGGTCAGCAGGGCGCCGCGGTCGGTCGCGGCCTGGGCGGCATCGAGCAGTTCGGCGGCACGCACGTCGTCACCGCTCACGCGCAGTGACAGCAGGTCCAGCGCGTTGCCGATGGTGGTCAGCAGGTTGTTGAACTCGTGCGACAGGCCACGGCTGAGCCGGCCGACCGTCTCGAACTGCTGGGTGTTGCGCAGTGCACGCTGGGCATCGCGCAGCAGGCGCTGTGCCTGCCATTGCTCGGTGATGTCGCGGGTGATCTTGACGAACCCGAGTAGTTCGCCACCCTCGATGACCGGTTCGATGACCACGCTGGCGCGGAACGAAGAGCCGTCGTGGCGCACCCGCCAGCCCTCGCTGGCGACATGGCCGTGCTGCGCCGCCAGGCGAAGCAGGCGTTGCGGCTCACCGGCATCGCGCTCGGCCGGCAGGTAGAAACGACCGAAATGCGTTCCCACCACTTCGTTGGCTGAATAGCCCTTGATGCGTTCGGCGCCCGGGTTCCAGCTGCAGACGATGCCTTCGGGATCAAGCAGGTACAGCGCATGATCGCGCACGCTGTCAATCAGCAGTCGCAGTTGTCGGGAAGGGTCCGTCAGTACGGACGTCGTAGAGGCTGCAGCGTCCACGTGGAAATAAGTGTTACCCCTGTGAGGGACGTGAAGCTAGGCATTGAAGTGTGAAGGATGCGTGCAGGTACGGCACGTGCCAAAGGTCCTGTGCGGCTGAATGCGACACGGAGTACCATCACCCACCCTTTGCTCTCTGGAACCGACCTGCATGCGTCCTGGTGCGACCACGCGTGACCGCTGGATCTGGCTGACCTCCGCCGTACTGCTGGCGGCTACCATCGCCCTGGAGCTGGTGGTGCCACTGGGCTATGCGGTGTGGCTGGCCTATTTCCTCGCGGTAGGCGTGACGGTATTCCAGCGCAGCGCACGCGCGCCGTTCATCGTTGCCGCGATCGCCTGCGTGCTGCTGGTGATCGGCTTCAACGTGGCGCCGGCCAGCAACAATTCGTCGTTCTCGTTCGTCAATCGCAGCATCGGCGGTTGCGCGTTCCTGATGATCGCGTTGATCGTCTCCCGTGCCATCGAAGCGCGGCGGCAGGCCATGCGCGCGCTGTGGCTGCAGGAAGCAGAGAACGCGGTGGCAATGAGCCTGCGTGGCGACCTGGGGCCTGAGCAGATTGCCGAGGCGGCGGCTACCCAGCTGGGCGGCCAGCTGCAGGCAGACATTGGCGCGGTGTACCGGCTCGAAGGTGGGCGCCTGCAGCTGACCGGTGGCATGGCGTTGCCGTCGGGCATGCCGGCATCGCTGGCATTGCAGGAAGGCGTGGCCGGGCAGGTGGCCCGTGACGAACGCATCCGGCACCTGCACGGCGGTGACGCCGCCGTGCTTGAACTGCAGACGAGCCTGGGGCGGTTGCCGGTGAGCGAGCGCATCCTGGCGCCGATCAGCAGCGACGGCGCCGTAGTCGGGGTCATCGAACTGGGCCGCGCCCAGGCAGGCGGGCAGCGCGACCTGGATCGGGAGCTGCTGGAACGTTGCGGCGAGACCATCGGCATGGCCTTGCGGGCCTCGCTGCTGCGTGCACAGCTGGTGGTGCTGCTGGAGGAATCGCAGCGCCAGGGTGAGGAACTGCAGGCGCAGCAGGAAGAACTGCGGGTGGCCAACGAGGAACTGGAAGAGCAGAGCCGCAGCCTGCTGCAGTCGCAGAGCCACCTGGAAGAACAACAGGCCGAGCTGGAACAGAGCAACGTCCAGCTGGAAGAGCGCACCCACGAGCTGGAGGCGCAGAAGCAGGCGCTGCTGGTGGCGCAGGGCCAGCTGGTGCGTAACAGCAACGAACTGGCGGCCACCTCGCGCTACAAGTCCGAGTTCCTGGCCAACATGTCGCACGAACTGCGTACGCCGCTGAACAGCTCGCTGATCCTGGCCAAGCTGTTGGCCGACAACAAGGACGGCACCCTGACCGACGAGCAGGTGAAGTATGCGCGCGCCATCCTGTCGTCCAACAACGACCTGCTGGCGCTGATCAACGACATCCTGGATCTGTCACGCATCGAGGCCGGCCATGTCGAGCTGGCCGACGAAGTGGTGGTGGTGGACAGCGTCGTGCAGCGCCTGCGCGAGACCTTCGAGCCGATGGCCCGACAGAAGGGCCTGGCGTTGCAGATCGAGGCCGATGCGCTGGCGCCGAGCCAGCTGGTGGCCGACAGCCAGCGCCTGCAGCAGATCCTGAAGAACCTGCTGGCCAATGCGCTGAAGTTCACCGAGCACGGCAAGGTCAGCCTGCACGTTCGTGCTGCTGGCAGCGGCCGCATCCGCTTCGAAGTCGCCGATACCGGCATCGGCATTGCCCGCGAGCAGCTGCAGGTCATCTTCGAAGCATTCCGCCAGGCCGATGGCAGCACCCGCCGCCGTTACGGCGGCACCGGCCTGGGCCTGTCGATCTCGCGCGACCTTGCCGAGCGCATGGGCGGCAGCATCCACGTCGACAGCGAGCCGGGCCGCGGCAGCTGCTTCATCCTGGAACTGCCGCTGCAGGGCGCGCCGGTCGCGGCATCGGGTGAAGCGCCGGCGCCGGTATCCATCCCGGCTTCGCCGCAGCCTGCGGCAGCGGTCGCCGCACGCACGGTTGCCGCGCCTGCGGTCACCCCGGCGGCATCGCCGGCCATCGCCAATGTGGCCGATGACCGCGGTCGTCGCCAACGCGCCGGGCGCTTGATCCTGGCGGTCGAGGACGACGCCACCTTCGCCGAAGCGCTGGTGGTGCTGGCCCATGAGCTGGATTTCGACTGCGTGGTCGCGACCACGGCCGAGGAAGCCCTGTCGCTGGCCGCGGAGCTGCGCCCCAACGGCATCCTGCTCGATATCGGGCTGCCTGATGTGTCCGGCCTGAGTGTTCTGGAACGCTTGAAGCGCAATCCCGACACACGCCATATTCCGGTGCATGTGGTCTCGGCGATGGACCGCGGCCAGGTGGCGCGTGAGCTGGGTGCGATTGGTTTTGCGATCAAGCCGACCACGCGCGAGCGGCTGGTGGCGGCCATCGAGCAGCTGGAGCAGACCAGCCAGCGCGATGTGCGGCGCCTGCTGATCGTCGAAGACGACAGCGAGCTGCGCCACAACCTGGAACTGCTGCTCGGCCGCGAGCAGCTGCAGATCATCGCGGTGGGCACCCTGGCCGGCGCGCTGGAGCAGCTCAGCACCGTCACCTTCGATTGCATGGTGATGGATCTGTCGCTGCCCGACGGCAGTGGTTACGACCTGCTGGAGCACATGGCCGGCAACGACGATGTCGGTTTCCCGCCGGTGATCGTCTACACCGGCCGCGCGCTCAACCGCGAGGAAGAGCAGCGCCTGCGCCGCTATTCGAAGAGCATCATCATCAAGGGTGCACGTTCGCCGGAACGCCTGCTGGACGAAGTGACCCTGTTCCTGCACAGCGTCGAGGCCAGCCTGCCGAGCGACCAGCAGCGCCTGCTGCGCGAAGCACGGCGCCGCGATACCGTGCTTGATGGCCGCACCGTACTGCTGGCCGAGGACGATGTGCGCAACATCTTTGCCCTGTCCAGCGTGCTTGAGCCGCTGGGCGTGATCCTGGAGATCGCGCGCAACGGCCAGGAGGCGGTGGATCGCCTGGCCGAGCGCGAGGTTGATCTGGTACTGATGGACATCATGATGCCGGAGAAGGACGGCTTGGCGGCGATGCGCGAGATCCGTGCGCAGCGCCACCTGCAGGACCTGCCGATCATCGCGCTGACCGCCAAGGCGATGCCGGACGACCGCGAGCGCTGCCTGCAGGCCGGTGCCAACGATTACATCGCCAAGCCCATCGACGTCGACAAGCTGGTCTCGCTGTGCCGTGTCTGGTGCTCGCGGCAATGAACGAGCAGGCGCTGTTCGACTTGGAGCTGAAGATCCTGCTGGAGGCGCTGTACCAGCGCTACCACTACGATTTCCGCAGCTACGCGGTGTCGTCGCTGCGCCGTCGCATGCGCCAGGCCATGCAGCGTTACGAGTGTGATCGGCTGGTCGATCTGCAGCACCGCCTGTTGCACGAGCCGGAGCTGTTCGCCCAGGCCATGCAGTTCTTCACCGTGCAGGTCTCGGAGATGTTCCGTGACCCGGCCTATTTCCGCGAGCTGCGCGAACAGGTGGTGCCGGTGCTGCGCACCTATCCCTCGGTGAAGCTGTGGGTGGCCGGGTGCAGTACCGGCGAGGAAGTGTGGTCGCTGGCGATCCTGCTGCATGAGGAAGGCCTGCTCGAGCGCAGCATCGTCTATGCCACCGACATCAATCCGGCGGCACTGGCCACCGCCGAAGCCGGTGCGTATGGCATCGACCGCATGGCGCAGTTCAGCCGCAATTACCTGGCGGCGGGCGGCACGGCATCGCTGTCGGACTATTACGCCACCGCCTACGATGGCGCGGTGTTCGACCGCCAGCTGCGCCGCAACGTGGTGTTCGCCGACCACAGCCTGGCCACCGACACCGTGTTTTCCGAAGTGCACCTGGTGTCGTGCCGGAACGTGCTGATCTACTTCAACCGCGACCTGCAGGACCGCGCGGTCGGGTTGTTCCGCGAGGCGCTGGTGCACCGTGGTTTCCTCGGCCTGGGCAGCAAGGAGTCGCTGCAGTTCGGGCATCACCACGATGCTTTCGACGTCTGCTCGCGCGAACACCGCCTGTACCGGAAGGTGGCCTGATGATGGTGCAGGCTCGCCCTGCGGTAGTGGTGGTGGGAGCGTCGGCGGGAGGCGTTGCCGCGTTGCAGGCCGTGCTTGGCGCACTGCCGCCCAGGCTGCCCGCGCCGGTGCTGGCCGTGCTGCACCTGCCGCGCGATCGCTCCAGCCGTATTGCCGAGGTGCTGGCGCCGTACTGCGCGCTGCCGGTGCGTGAAGCGGAGGACAAGCAGCCGCTGCAGCCGGGTACCGTGACCTTCGCACCGCCGGACTACCACCTGCTGGTGGAAGACCCCGGTACGGTGGCGCTGTCGGTCGATGCGCCGGTGCTGTTCTCGCGTCCGGCCATCGATCCCCTGTTTGAATCAGCGGCTGCCGTGTTCGGTGCGCAGGTACTGGCACTGTTGCTGACCGGTGCCAGCAGCGACGGCAGCGAAGGTGTTGCCGCGGTGCGCGCTGCGGGCGGCCGTGCCTGGCTGCAATGCCCCGAGGAGGCCGAAGCATCGATGATGCCGGCCTCCGCCCTGCAGCACGCCGGCGCCGACGCCGTGCTGCCCCTTGAATTGATGTGTCGTCGCCTGAAGGAGTTGTTTGCATGAACCTGCTGCCACCGGACCCTGCGCAGTCGCAGACCCCGGTCAACCTGCTGATCGTCGATGACGTGCCGCAGAACCTGGTAGCCATGCAGGCCCTGCTGCAGCGCGAGGGTGTGAACCTGCTGCTGGCGGGCTCGGGTGCGCAGGCCCTGGAGCTGCTGCTCGAGCATGAGGTCGCGCTGGCCCTGCTGGACGTGCACATGCCGGAGATCGATGGCTTTACCCTGGCCGAGCTGATGCGCGGCTCGCACCGCAGCCGCACGGTGCCGATCATCTTCCTGACCGCCTCGCCGGACGATCCGGTGCGTGCGTTCAAGGGCTACGAAACCGGTGCGGTGGACTTCCTGCACAAGCCGGTGGCGCCGCAGGTGATCCTGAGCAAGGTCAATGTTTTCATCGAACTGTACCAGCAGCGGCAGTTGCTGAAGGCGCGCAATGAAGCGCTGGAGCGAGCGCTCAAGCTCAATGAGACGATGGCCGCGGTGCTGACCCACGACCTGCGTACGCCGCTGTCGGCCATCCTGCTGTGTGCCGACAAGCTGGCACTGGAGCTTCCCGAGGACAACGCCGGTGCACAGCAGACGCTGCAGTACCTGGAGGCCAGCACGTTGCGCATGGCGCGGATGGTCGAGCAGCTGCTGGATTTCTCGCGGATCCGCAGTGGCGGCCTGCGGCTGCAGGCCAGCGCCTGCGACCTGGCCGAAGTCACCCATGCGGTGATTGCAGAAGCGGGCAGCGCGCACGGTCATGAGCGCATCCGTTTCGACGCCATCGGCGATACCCGCCTGCAGGGTGACATGGATCGGCTGGGGCAGATCGCCGCCAACCTGGTGGGCAACGCGTTGACCCATGGCAGCGAGGCCCTCGTGCAGCTGGATGGACGCGATGCGCGCACGGTGGTGATGCGGGTCAGCAACACCGGCCACATCGATGACGCGCTGTTGCCGCGCCTGTTCGAGCCGTTCAAGGCCAGCTTCCACCAGAGCAAGGGCCTGGGCCTGGGCCTGTACATCGTCGATCAGTTCGTCCGGGCCCATGGCGGCCATATCGGTGCGCGCAACGAGGCGGGGCAGGTGGTGTTCGAAGCGAGGCTCCCGCGCCGGTGGGACGGTACCGGCGTCGTCGCAAGCTGAATTCTTCAGGCAACGCGCGCCCGCAATGAGACGGACTCGTCCGCAACTGCTACCGTGCGTTCACACCCTGCCAAGGAAGCACCATGCCACTTCGTGCCATCGCCTACGTCAGCCGGGCGCTGCCGGAGCTCTCCGTTGAGCGGCTGCAGGCGCTGGTCGAGGATGCCGCGCGCTTCAACAAGATGGCGGGCGTGACCGGCGTGCTGCTGCATGACGGTGATCGCTTCCTGCAGTACATCGAAGGTCCGCCAGACGGAATCGATTCGGTGTATGAGCGCATCCTGCAGGCGGGCAGCCACATCGACATCATCGAGCTGGCGCGCGGCCGCCTGGGCCAGCGCCAGTTTCCGTACTGGTCGATGCGTGCCTTGCCGGTGGAGGCAAGCTTGCTGCGCCAGCTTTCGAGCAGCGACTGGTCCGGTTTCAGCCGGACCCTGGAAGGAGATCGTTCGGCACCGACCCCGGTCGACCTGCTGGATGCGGTGGTGCAGCCGGCACTGCACGCCGGTTGAGATTCAGCGCACGCCGCCTCCGCAATAGGCGGTGTACAGCGCCTGCAGCACCCCCAGCGCCGGGCCTTCCTGCATGCGGTAGTGGATTGCCTGCGCCTCGCGCCGGGTCGCCACGATCTGCATTCCGCGCAGCACCGCCAGGTGCTGGGACAGCGCCGAAGCGCTGAGGCCGGTCAGCGCCTGCAGTTCCGGCACCGGCGCCTCACCCTCGACCAGCCGGCACAGCACCTGCAGCCGGGCAGGGTGGGCCAGGCTCTTGAGCAGCGCAGCCGCCTGCGTGGCGTGCTCGGCCATCGTGGCAGTGTCGAGCGGCGGGTGGGTCATGGTTGACCTTTTTGTTTAGAGGCGTCTAATTTAGGGAAATCTAAATTTGAGGGCAACCGATGCATGGCATCAAGGAAGGCGGGGCATGAACCTGCCATGGAGCGCGCTGGCGGGTGGTGCGTTGATCGGTATGGCTGCCGTGTGGTTGCTGGCTGCCACCGGGCGCGTTGCGGGCATCAGCGGGATCGCTGCGGGCAGCCTGCGCGCAGGTAGAGGCGAGCGTGGCTGGCGCTGGGCCTTCCTCATGGGGCTGCTGGCAGCGGCAGGGCTGGTGCTGTGGTGGCAGTCGGTGCCCGGCAGCGCTCCACGTGTACTGCTGCGCGATGCCTTGCCCGCCTGGCAGCTGATCGGCGCGGGCCTGCTGGTCGGCTTCGGTACCCGCCTGGGCAGCGGCTGCACCAGTGGCCACGGCGTTTGTGGCATGGCCCGTGGTTCGAAACGGTCGCTGCTGGCGGTGCTGGTGTTCATGGCCTGCGCGATGCTGACCACGTTCGTGGTTCGCCACGGCGGAGCCCTGCTGTGAGCCGCGCCATCAGGGCTGCCGCTGTGGCGGGCGCATTGTTCGGCGCCGGGCTGGCGCTTTCCGGAATGACCGATGCACGGCGCGTGCTCGGCTTCCTCGACATCAGTGGCGCGTTCGATCCCACGTTGATGTGGGTGCTGGGCTCGGCGCTGCTGGTCAGTGCCATCGGCCAGCGTTGGGTGCTGCGTCGCGCGCAGCCCTGGTTTGCCCTTCGCTTCCAGCTGCCGACGGCACATGATGTGGATGCTCGCCTGCTGCTGGGCGCGGCACTGTTCGGCATCGGCTGGGGATGGGCCGGCTATTGCCCCGGGCCGGCCATCGCCGGGTTGGCCGTGGCATCGCGTGAAGCGCTGTGGTTCGTGCCGGCGATGGTGCTGGGCTTCTGGCTGCACGATCGCCTCGTGCGTTGAGGCTTCACCCCTGTGTCACGATCGATCGGGTCAGATCCATGGACCACGGGGAACGGAGCGCAGTGACATGGCACGGATGAAGTGGAAGGGAAGGGCGATGCTGGCAATGGCGCTGGCGTCCGCGATCGCACCGGCGCTGGCCTGCACGCGCGCGGTGTACCTGGGCGACAACGGTGATGTGATCACCGCGCGTTCGATGGACTGGAAGGTGGATGTCGCCACCAATCTCTACGTACTGCCGCGTGGCATCGCACGCACCGGGCAGGCTGGCCCGAAGTCGCTGGCCTGGACCGCCCGCTACGGCAGCGTGGTGGCCACCGGCTACGACGTGTCGACCACCGACGGCATGAACGAAAAGGGCCTGGTCGCCAACCTGCTGTGGCTGGTCGAGTCGGAGTACCCGCAACAGCGCGGCAACAAGCCGGGCCTGGCGATCTCGCTGTGGGCGCAGTATGTGCTCGACAATTTTGCCACGGTGGACGAGGCAGTGGCCGCCCTGAAGCGTGAGCCGTACTCGATCGTCACCGACAAGGTGCCCGGCGAGGACCGGCAGGCGACGCTGCATCTGTCGCTGTCCGATGCTACGGGTGACAGTGCCATCGTCGAGTACATCGGTGGGCGCCAGGTCATCCATCATGACCGGCGCTACCAGGTGATGACCAACTCGCCGATCTTCGACCAGCAGCTGGCGCTCAACACCTACTGGCAGCAGATCGGTGGCACGGTGATGCTGCCGGGCACCAACCGTTCTTCCGATCGCTTCGCCCGCGCCTCGTTCTACATCAACGCCATTCCCAAGGCGGAAGATCCGGTGGAGGCACTGGCCAGTGTGTTCAGTGTGATCCGCAACGCCTCGGTGCCGTACGGCATCACCACGCCGGGCGAGCCGAACATCTCCTCCACGCGCTGGCGTACCGTGGCCGACCACAAGCGGCGGCTGTACTTCTTCGAGTCGGCGTTGACCCCGAACACGTTCTGGGTCGATCTGAACAAGGTCGATTTCGGTGGCCCGGTGCTCAAGCTCGACCTTGGCAAGGACCAGCGCAACACCTTCGCCGGCGATGCGCTGGGCCACTTCGTGCCCAGCGCGCCGTTCACCTTCCTCGGCGTCGACGGTTAGTTCGACGCCTGGCTGGAGGCCGGGTACACCGCCTGGATGGTGCAGGCACCGCGGCGGCTGAAGCGGGGCAGTGGCGCCAGTTCGTCGCTGCGCTCGTCGTAGCTGGCGAAATCAGCGGTGACCACCCGATCGCCCGGGTTGCCGCAGATCAGACCATTCTGCATGCCCGACTGGAAGCTCAATTCGGGCGACCGGTCGAGCTGGAGGCAGTGGCTGCCCAGTTCGACCCGGTAGAAGCGATGGCCGCCGCTGCGCCGTGGATTGGTTTCCACCAGCATGCCCTGCGTGTCGGACGACCAGCCACGTACATTGCGGGTGGCGAAGCAGTACGAGGGCGAGCCGCCGAAACCGCGGCGGACTTCCTTTCGCTCGCGGATGGTCAGGGCTGGCAGCGTGGCGGTGCGCAGGCGATCGCTGTCGCGCGCAACGCTGGCGTAATCGCGGTTCTGCACTGGCGTAACCGCACTGACGGCGCAGCTGTGGCCGTCCACCACCACCCGCTCGCTGGGACGACCGCAGGCCCAGCCGGCAGGTGCCTCCAGTTTCAGCGTGGTGGCACCGCGAACGCCGGGGCAGTCTTCGTTGAAGTCGATCCGATAGGCCTGGCCGGAGGCGGAGCGCAGCGCGATCGAGCGCGGTGAGGCCTGCTCGATCTCCTGCACGCCGACCGCGTCCATGCAGTGTGGGGCCGGCGGCGTGCGCTCCTGGGCGGAAGCGGTAGCGGCGAGAGCCAGGCCGAGGCTGGCGGCGAGCAGCAAATACGCGTGCTGATGGGTCATGACCTGCACTCCTTGCGTGGGTTGACACCTCGACTATAGCAACGGTTTGCACGGCCCGTGTTACACGCGCACACTGCCCGGATGGGCGCGATCTTCCATCTGCGGCACTATGGCCAAGCCACCGGCCTGGACCGCCATGACTACGCGCAGTGGGTGCTGCCGCTGCAGGGCGAACTGCAGTTCGAGATGGAAGGGCGTGGTGGCCGCCTGGACCTGCTGCAGGGCGCTTTCGTGGCTGCCGGCGAGGCCCATGACCAGATGGCCGATGGTCCGAACGGCTTCGTGATCGTCGACTGTGCGCCGGGCGTGCTGGATGACGGCACCCAGGAGCATCTGTGCCGCCAGCGCTGGCTGCACCTGCCGCTGGCGCTGCGCCGGTGCCTGGCCGATGTGCAGGCCGGCCGGCCGATGCCAGCCCTGCTTCCGCAGTTGCTGCAGGCGTTCGCACCGGCCGGCAGCGGCGCTCGCATGCAGGGACTGTGCGCGGCGGTGCAGGCCGACCCGGGCCAGGCATGGCCGGTGGCCCGCATGGCGGCGTTCGTTGGGGTCAGCGAGAGCCGCCTGCACGCGCTGTTCCAGCGTGAATTCGGGCTCAGCCCGCAAGCCTGGCTCAGCGCCAGCCGGTTGCGCTGGGCCAAGCACCAGCTGCGCACCAGCACCGCGCCGATCAGTGACATCGCGCTGTCTGCAGGCTATTCCGAGCAGAGCGCACTGACCCGTGCGCTGCGCCGCGAGTGTGGGCAGACCCCGGCCGCGTGGCGCAGGAGCGCAGGGCTGTAGCGTCGAGCCATGCCCGGCTGCCGTTCGCGCGCTAGCCGCTGCATAAGCAGTCGAGCATGGCCCGACGCTACAAGGGCAGCAGGGCAGTAGCCTGGGTCAAGAGGGCTCCGCCGCCCACCGACTACACTGCGCGGCCTCTTCTCCCCCGAAGAATTCCAATGCGCAACAACCCGATGGCCCGGGGCATCGCCAATGGCGTTGCCGCTGGCGCGCTGTGGGGCGTGGTCTTCCTCGCCCCGGCCGTGCTGCAGTCGTTCAATGCCCTGCAACTGTCCGCCGGCCGCTACCTGGTCTATGGCCTGATCGCCGTAGCCCTGCTGCTGCCACGCTGGAAGCGGCTGGCGCCACAGTTGGGGCGCACCGAGTGGTTGGGTCTGCTGTGGCTCAGCCTGGCCGGCAACCTGGTCTACTTCCTGCTGCTGGCGACCGCCGTGCAGTGGGCCGGTGGTGCGGCGGCCTCGCTCATCGTCGGCCTGATCCCGGTGGTAGTGACCCTGGTGGGCGTGCGCGAGAAAGGCGCGGTGCCGCTGAAGCAGCTGTTGCCGGCACTGGGCCTGTGCGTGCTCGGTGTAGCGCTGGTCGGTTGGGAAGCGCTGATGTCCGAACACCTGGCGACACCCTGGCGGCAGCGCCTGATCGGCCTGTTGTGCGCGTTCGGTGCGTTGTTCTCGTGGGCGCTGTACTCGATCGGCAACAGCCGCTGGCTGGCGCGGCGGCCCGATCTGTCCAGCCACGACTGGTCGCTGTGACGGGCGTCACCACCGGTGGCCTGGCCCTGCTGCTGGTGCCGATGGCCTTCATCGGCCACACCGGCAGCCACACGCCGGCACAGTGGGGCGGCTTCTGGGCGATCAGCGCCGGCGTGGCGGTGGTTGCCTCGATCCTTGGCAACGCGTTCTGGAACCGCGCCAGCCGCCTGCTGCCATTGACCCTCACCGGCCAGATGATCGTGTTCGAGACGCTGTTCGCGCTGCTCTATGCCTTTGCCTGGCAACAGCGCTGGCCCTCACTGCTGGAGGCGCTGGCGATCGTGTTCCTGGTGGCCGGGGTGATGCTGTGCGCGCATGCCCATCGTGCACCGCGGGCGATCGCCGAACATGCCGGCTGAATGCGACCGTCAAGCGTGCTGATGGCTGCTTTGTCTCAGATGCAACCAAATACCGGCACGTTGGCCGATGATCGCGGCAGCGTATTTTTGCATCGCAGCACTTGACAGCGGCAGGGCGCGCGGTGTTTTCTGTGCGCCATGGTCCTTGATGCCGCCCACGCCAGCCTGATCGCACCCGCCACCGCGGGCCGTTCGACTGCGCCGGTCGCCACCACCACCATTACCATCACCACCGTCACCACTGCCCTGGTGCGGCCCGTCGTCTTCGTGTAACTCCCGAAAACCACGGCCCCGCACCATACAGGTGGCGGGGAAACTCGACACCTGCATGCGACGGGGCCTCCTACCGAGGTCTGCATGTCTTCCCACGCCCCCGCCCATTCCGTTGCTCCGGCCGACCTGGCTGCGCCGTCCATCGTCGTGCACAAGTTCGGTGGCACCTCGGTAGCCGACGCCGAACGCTACCGCCATGTTGCCGGCCTGCTACTGGCCCGCCCCGAATCGCTGCAGGTCACCGTCGTCTCGGCCATGAAGGGTGTCACCGATGCGCTGATCGAGCTGGCCCAGTTGGCCGCCAAGGGTGACGAAGGCTGGCGCGAGGCCTGGCATGCGCTGCGCGCGCGCCATCGTGGTGCTGCGGTGGCGCTGCTGGGCGAGCAGGTGGGCGATACCGTGGAATGGATCGACGCGCGCTTCGAGCAGCTGGCCGAGGTGCTGGCCGCGCTGGCGGTGATCGGCGAGCTGCCGCGCGAGGTGCTGGACCGCGTGCAGGGCCTGGGCGAAGTGTTCTCCGCACAGCTGCTCGGCACCCACCTGCGTGCCTTGGGCGAAGACTGCGCGGTGCTCGACGCGCGCGAGGTGCTGGTGGTCGGGCATGGCGAACTGGGCGTCGATGTCGACTGGGAGGCCAGTGCGGACCGCCTGGCCAAGTGGCGCCTGCAGCATCCGCAGCTGCGCCTGGTCGCCACCGGTTTCGTGGCGCGTGACCGCCATGACCGCATCACCACGCTCGGCCGCAACGGCAGCGACTATTCCGGGGCGATCTTCGCCGCGCTGTTCAACGCCGATGAGCTGCACATCTGGACCGACGTCGATGGCGTGCTGTCGGCAGATCCGCGGCTGGTGCCCGAGGCGGTGCAGCTGGAATCGCTGAGCTATGACGAGGCCTGCGAACTGGCCTACTTCGGCGCCAAGGTGGTGCACCCGCAGACGATGTCACCGGCCATCCGCCTCGGGCTGCCGATCTTCATCCGCAACACCTTCCAGCCGGCGCATCCGGGCACGCGCATCAGCGCCGAGCGCTCGCCGCGCGGGCCGGTGAAGGGCCTGACCCTGAGCCCCGGCTTGGCCCTGCTGAACCTGGAAGGCACCGGCCTGATTGGCGTGCCGGGTACCGCCGAGCGCGTGTTCGCCGCCCTGCGCCAGGCGCAGGTGTCGGTGGTGATGATCTCGCAGGGTTCGTCGGAACATTCAATCTGCTGCGTGGTGCGTGCCGCCGAAGCTGCGCGCGGTCGCGACGCCCTGCTGCATGTGTTCGCGCATGAGTTGTCGGTGGGCCAGGTGCAGCGCGTGCAGGTCAGCGAGGGGGTCAGCGTGCTGGCCGCGGTCGGTGACGGCATGGCCGGCCAGCCCGGTGTGGCGGCGCGCCTGTTCGAGGCGCTGGGCCGTGCGCAGGTGAACATCCTGGCGATCGCGCAGGGTTCGTCCGAACGCAACATCTCGGTGGCGGTGGACAGTGCCGATGCCACCCGCGCGCTGCGCGCCGCACATGCGGGCTTCTGGCTGTCGCCGCAAACGTTCGCAGTGGGCGTGATCGGGCCGGGCAATGTCGGTGCCGCGCTGCTGGACCAGTTGCTGGCCGCGCGCCCGCAGTTGCTGGCCAAGGCCAATGTCGACCTGCGCCTGCGTGCGCTGGCCTCGCGTTCGCGCATGCGCCTGGAAGTGGATGGCCTGCATGCCGACTGGCGCCAGGCATTGCAGGAAGCCGGCGAGTCCAGCGACCTGGATTGCTTCACCGAGCACCTGCTGGCTGCGCACCTGCCGCACGCGGTGGTGATCGACTGCAGTGGCAGTGCCGAGGTGGCCGAGCGCTACGAGGGCTGGCTGGCCGCCGGCATCCATGTGGTCACGCCGAACAAGCAGGCCGGCGCAGGGCCGTTGCCGCGCTACCAGCGCATCCGTGCCGCGGCGGCGGCCAGTGGCGCGCGTTTCCGTTACGAGGCCACGGTGGGTGCGGGCCTGCCGGTCATCACCACGCTGCGCGACCTGGTGGATACCGGTGACGAGGTGCTGGCGATCGAAGGCATCTTCTCTGGCACGCTGGCCTGGTTGTTCAATCGCTTCGATGGCAGCCAGCCGTTCTCGGCGCTGGTCGCGCAGGCACGGTCGATGGGTTACACCGAACCGGACCCGCGCGATGATCTGTCCGGCGTGGACGTGGCGCGCAAACTGGTGATCCTCGCCCGCGAGGCCGGCCACGCGCTCAGCCTGGAGCAGGTGCAGGTGGAAAGCCTGGTGCCGGCCCTGCTGCGCGACGGCAGCGTGGATGCGTTCATGGCAAGGCTGGGCGAGTCCGATGCCAGCCTGCTGCAGCGGCTGCAGGAGGCACGCGCGCGTGGCGCCGTGCTGCGCTATGTCGCCAAGCTCGGCGCCGACGGTGCCTCGGTGGGCCTGCAGGAGCTGCCGGCCGACCACGCCTTCGCCAATCTGCGGCTGACCGACAACGTGGTGCAGTTCCGTACCCGCCGCTACTGCGACAACCCACTGGTTGTGCAGGGGCCGGGGGCTGGCCCGGAAGTCACCGCGGCCGGTGTGTTCGCCGATCTGCTGCGTGTGGCGGCCGGTGAAGGAGCGCGCCTGTGATCGCACGTGCATACGCACCCGCCTCGGTGGCCAACGTGGCAGTGGGATTCGACATTCTCGGCCATGCCATCGCCGGGGTCGGCGATACCGTAAGCGTGCGCCGGATCGACGAACCGGTGGTGCGCATCGAGGCGATCCGTGGCAGCGCGGTGGAACTGCCGCTGGACGCGGCCGGGAACACGGCGGGTGCTGCGTTGATGTCGCTGCGCGAACGGCTGGGCCTGGACTTCGGTTTCGCCGTCGAGATCGACAAGGGCATTCCGTTCGGCTCCGGCATGGGCGGCTCGGCGGCGTCGAGTGTTGCGGCGCTGGTCGCGGCCAATGCGCTGCTGGATGCGCCGCTGCCACGCGAAGCGTTGTACCCGCATGCGCTGGATGGCGAGGCGGTGGCCAGTGGCGGCCGCCACGGTGACAACGTCGGTCCGCTGCTACTGGGGGGACTGGCATTGTGCACCGCCGATCGCCTGCTGCCGATCCCGGTGCCTGCCAGCTGGCACAGCCTGCTGGTGCATCCGCACGCGGTGCTGGAAACGCGCCGTGCCCGCCAGGCCCTGCAGGGCAGCTATGCGCTGGGCGAGTTCGTGGCACAGAGCGCGAACCTCGCGCTGGTGCTCAGTGGCTGCCATCGCAGCGACGCGGCGCTGGTACGCGCGGGCCTGCGCGATGTGCTGGTCGAACCGCGACGGGCCGGACTGATTGCCGGCTTCGAAGCCGCCCGTGATGCGGCGCTGTCGTCCCATGCAATGGGTGCGGGCATCTCCGGCGCCGGACCCAGCGTGTTCGCTTGGTTCGAGGATGCCGACCAGGCGCGTGCCGCTGCGGCGCCGGTGCAGGCAGCGTTCGCTGCGGCCGGCTTCGACAGCGACGCCTGGGTATCGCCGCTGGATGCGCCGGGAGCCCGGCTGTGCTGAATCCTTCCCCTTCTCTGGATACCGAACCCATGCAATTTGTTTCGACCCGCGGCCAGTCTCCGGCCGTCGGCCTCAGCGCGGCGATCGCCGCCGGATTGGCGCCCGATGGCGGGCTGTATGTCCCCGCGCTTCTGCCGGCCGCCCGCGAACTGCAGGCCGGGCCGACCCTGGCCGATACCGCCGCCGATCTGCTGGCACCGTTCTTTGCTGGCGACGCACTTGAGACCGCGCTTCCGGCGATCTGCCGCGAAGCGTTCGACTTCCCGGTGCCGCTGCGCCCGCTCGGCGGCGGTGACCACGTGCTGGAGCTGTTCCATGGGCCGACGGCGGCGTTCAAGGACATCGGTGCGCGCTTCCTCGCTGGTACGCTGTCGCGGCTGCAGGCGGGCAAGGGCCGCGACCTGACGATTGTCGTTGCCACATCCGGTGATACCGGTGCAGCGGTGGCAGCGGCGTTCCATCGCCAACCCGGCGTGCGCGTGGTGGTGCTGTATCCGGATGGCCGCGTGTCGCCACGGCAGGCGCACCAGCTCGGCTGTTTCGGCGACAACATCCAGGCCCTGCGGGTGGCCGGTGCATTCGACGATTGCCAGGCGATGGTCAAGCAGGCGCTGGCCGACCGCGAACTGCAGGTGCAGGTGCCGTTGAGCTCGGCCAACAGCATCAGCCTGGGCCGCCTGCTGCCGCAGATGAGCTACTACGCGCATGCGGCACTGACCCATCATGCCGAAACCCGTCGCCGGCTCAATCTGGTGGTGCCGACCGGCAACCTCGGCAACGCGATGGCCGCAGTGCTGGCGCGCGCACTGGGTGTGCCGATCGGGCAGATCGTGCTGGCCACCAATGCCAATGCGGTACTTCCGGCCTACTTCAATGGCGGTGACTACCATCCCCAGCCCAGCGTCGCCACGGTGGCCAATGCGATGGATGTGGGTGCGCCGAGCAACTTCGAGCGCCTGCGCTGGCTCTACCACGGCGATGATGCCGAACTGCGCGCAGCCTTCCGTGCGTTCGCGGTGGACGACGTCACCATCCGCGCCACCATTGCTGCGGCGCACGCCAGCGGTGGCGAGCTGTTCTGCCCGCATACGGCCACGGCGGTCAAGGTCCTGCAGGACCTGCGTGCACGCGGCGCCAAGGGCGACTGGGCGGTGGTGGCCACCGCGCATCCGGCCAAGTTCGAAGCGGTGGTCGAGCCGTTGATCGGCGCCCCGGTGGCGGTGCCGCCGGCATTGGGTGCGCTGTTGCAGCGGCCAGCGCACGCTGAACCGCTCGCGGCTGACTATGCCGCGCTGCGCGAAGTGCTGCTGCGCTGACCGAGGCGGGGCACGGTTGCCGGCCAGCGGCCGGCACTACCGGAAGGATGCACACGGGTTGGGCATGACCGGATGGATGCAGCAGGGGTAGTGCCGGCCGCTGGCCGGCAATCCCATGAACCGCGATGCGGTCAGATCAACCCTTCACCGGCCAGTTCGCGCAGCCCGTCCTCGTCGAGGATCTCCACCACGTTCAGGTGGGGCAGGGCGATCAGGCCCTGCTGGCGCAGCTTGGTGAAGGTGCGGCTGACCGTTTCCATGGTCAGGCCGAGATGGTCGGCGATGTCGCCGCGGCCCATCGGCAGCGATACGCGCAGGCCGTCACCGCCGAGGCGGGCCTCGCGCGCGGCCAGGCGCAGCAGGAAGTCGGCCAGCTTCTCGGCCGGCTGCAGGCGCGCCAGTGCCAATGCGGCGTCCTGCGCGGCATCCAGTTCCTGGCAGGCGCGCTGCAGCAGCTTGCGCTCCAGGTGCGGGAAACGGCTGCGCAACACCTTCATCTGCGGCAGTGCGACGCGGCACACGCGGCTGTCGGCGATGGCCTCGATGTCGTAGCGGTGATGATCGCTGCTGCTGAGGCCGAGGTAGTCCCCGGGCAGCACGAAACCGTTGATCTGGCGGCGGCCGTCGGCCAGGGTGCGCACCAGGCGCAGCGCCCCGGCGGTCAATGTATAGACATGGTCACGCTCTTCGCCGGTGCGGGCCAATGTGCTGCCCATGCTGACCTGCTGTGAAACAGTGACCTGCTCCAACGCCTGCACTTCGTCGGGCGACAGCGCCGAGCACACCGCCAGGTGGCGAACCGAGCAGTGCAGGCAGTCCAGCGTGGGGCAGGACGGCGAGGCGGGATCGTTGTTGGCGGGCGGAGCGCCGGAAGGCCGTGACATGTTGCGGGGGCGTATCGCGGTCGGGGAGGGCCTTATGATACTTCAAGCGGCCGTTCGACCCTGCCCGAGGTGGGGGCGCTAGAATGTCGCCCCCTCCCACGTCCCGTTCCAGCAGGAGTTCCGCCCGTGATCAAGCCCCGTACCCCGCCCGGCACCCTTGAACTGCTGCCGCGCGAGCAGATTGCGTTCCAGCGCATGCTGGACGTGATCCGCCGCAACTACGAGCGCTTCGGGTTCCTGCCGGTGGAGACGCCGGTGTTCGAGCTGTCCGACGTGCTGCTGACCAAGTCCGGTGGCGAGACCGAGCGCCAGGTGTACTTCGTGCAGTCCACCGGTGCGCTGGCCAATGCCGCCGAATCGGGCGACCGCTCGCTGCCGGAAATGGCGCTGCGCTTCGACCTCACCGTGCCGCTGGCGCGCTATGTGGCCGAGCACGAGCATGAACTGACCTTCCCGTTCCGCCGCTACCAGATGCAGCGCGTCTACCGCGGCGAGCGCGCCCAGCGCGGCCGCTTCCGCGAGTTCTACCAGTGCGACATCGATGTGATCGGCAAGGACAGCCTGAGCGTGCGTTACGACGCCGAAGTGCTGGCGGTCATCCATGCGGTGTTCTCGGAACTGCGGATTGGTGATTTCAGCATCCAGCTGAACAACCGCAAGCTGATGCGCGGTTTCTTCGAGAGCCTGGGCGTGGCCGAGGGCGAACGCCAGCTGGCCGTGCTGCGCGAAGTGGACAAGCTGGACAAGCGTGGCGCCGACTACGTGCGCGAGACGCTGGTGGGCGAGGACTTCGGCATTCCGGCCGAGCAGGTCGAGAAGATCCTGGCCTTCGTCGCCGTGCGTTCGCAGGGCCATGCCGATGCGCTCGCGCAGCTGGCCGCGCTGGAGGCCGGTGCGGCTTCGTCGGAAACCCTGCGTACCGGCGTGGCCGAGCTGCGCGAAGTGCTGCAGCTGGTGCAGGCGCTGGGCGTGCCGGAATCCGCGTACTGCCTGAATTTCTCCATCGCCCGCGGCCTGGATTACTACACCGGCACCGTCTACGAGACCACGCTGACCGACCACCCGCAGATCGGCTCGATCTGCTCGGGCGGCCGTTACGAAGACCTGGCCAGCCACTACAGCAAGTCCAAGCTACCGGGCGTGGGCATCTCCATCGGCCTGTCGCGCCTGTTCTGGCAGCTGCGCGAGGCTGGCCTGATCGATGGCATCGAAGGCAGCAGCGTGCAGGCACTGGTCGCGCTGATGGACGAGCAGGGCATGCCGCAGTCGCTGGATATCGCCCGCCGCCTGCGTGCCGGTGGCATCAACACCGAGGTGCAGATGGAGCCGAAGAAGATCGGCAAGCAGTTCCAGTACGCGGCCAAGGCCGGCATCCGCTTCGTGGTGCTGGCGGGCGAGGACGAGCTGGCCCGCGGCGTGGTGGCGGTGAAGGACCTGCTGCGCGAGCAGCAGTTCGAAGTATCGCGCGACGAGCTGGCCAGCACGCTGCAGGTGGAGCTGGAGCAGTCCAAGGCGATGGCATGAAGCGAGCCGCCGCAGGAGCGTTGAGCGTGCTCCTGCTGGCGGGTTGCCAGAGTGATCCGGCGCTGCACAGCGCCCGGATCGGGAAGGCGCAGTACCGGTTGCAGGTCGATCGTTGCCATGTGATCGATCGCGCGCAGCTGGAGGAGGACCTGCGGGCCCTGGCCTCACGGAAGTGCCCGACGGGCGCAGGTGAGCTGGAGAACACCCAGTCCGTGCCAAGCCGGCAGGGCAGCCTGTTCGGGGAGTGCCTGCGGCGTGGTGCGCTGCAGGCGGAGGTCCGCTGCTCGCCCTGATTGTTTCCAAATGGCTGATTTAAAAGAAGAACGCCCGCCCTTTGGTGGGCGTTCTGCGTTTCAGGGCAAACAGCAGTCGAGCATGGCTCGACTCTACAAAAAGCCGGTTTCGATGCGACCCACGCCGTTCTGAAAGATCGCGGGAAACTGTCGAAGGCGGGGTGGGTCCGGTGGCAGGGGTGTGAGCGGCATGGATGCCGCGACCAAGCCCCCATGGACGGGTTCACGGCGTCCCCTGCCACCGGACCCAGTCCGCCAACCCTCAGTAGCCCGGCTTTTGCCGTTGCTCATGCCTCTGCGGGTGCAGGGCGGCAGCCCTGCCATGCCCCCCAAGCCACGATTTGACGCACTGCGCAAGAATGCGTTAATGTACTAACGCGCTATTACATTGATGCATGGAAACGACCCCGTGAAAGCCCGCCCCGAGATTGCCGCCAAAGACCCGAAGGCCGACCTGCAGGCCCTGGCCCAGGCCTTTGCCGCGCTGCGCGAGCCGGAACAGGTCGAGGCCTTCCTGCGTGACCTGTGTACCCCGGCCGAGCTGGAAGCCATGGCCGATCGATGGAAAGTGGTGCCGTTGCTGCAGCAGGGCGTGCCATACCGCGAGATCCACGAGCGCACCGGCGTCAGCGTGACCACCACCGGGCGCGTGGCGCGCACGCTCGAACATGGCCATCGAGGCTATGCCGCCGCCATCGACCGCCTTGCTTCGCGCTGATCCGCGCCCCGTTCCGACCTTCGAGACCTCCCCCATGAGTGCAACCCAGGCAGCGCCGGCACGAGACCGGTTGCGTATCGCCATCCAGAAGAGTGGCCGGCTGGCCGAACCCGCCCGCAACCTGCTCAGCGCCTGCGGCCTGAGCTGGCGCGAGAGCCGTGACAAGCTGTTCTGCTACGGCGAATCGCTGCCGGTGGACCTGCTGCTGGTGCGCGACGACGACATCCCCGGCCTGATCGCCGACGGCGTCTGCGACCTCGGCATCGTCGGTCGCAACGAGCTGGACGAACAGGCCGCGGCACGCCGCCAGATCGGCCTGCCCGACGCCTACCAGGCGCTGCGTGGGCTGGGCTTTGGCCAGTGCCGGCTGATGCTGGCGGTGCCCGAGGAATGGCAGTGGCAGGGTCCGGCGCAGCTGGCCGGTACCCGCATCGCCACCAGCTATCCGGCCATCCTCACGCAGTGGCTGGCCGAGCAGGGCGTGGACGCACAGGTGGTCGAGCTGTCCGGTTCGGTGGAAATCGCTCCGCGCCTGGGCACCGCCGACCTGATCTGCGATCTGGTGTCCAGCGGCGCCACGCTGCGCGCCAACCAGTTGACCCCGGTGCACAACCTGCTCGACAGCGAAGCGGTGCTGGCCGGTGCAGTGCGCGAGCCGGACGATGCGCGCGCCTCGCTGCGCGCGATGCTGCTGCGCCGCCTCGATGGCGTGGTGCAGCGCCAGGACCGCAAGCTGCTGATGTTCCGCGCCAGCGAGGATCGCGTCGATGCGCTGGCACAGCTGCTGGCTGATGCCGAACCATTGGTGCGGCTGCCGGCCGATGGCGGCGCGCTGCGCCTGCAGACCATGTGCCCCGGCCCGTTGAGCTGGCAGCGCATGGAAGAACTCGAGCGCGCCGGTGCGCAGGGCCTGATGGTACTGAGCGTGGAGCGGTCGCTGGCATGAACCGTCTGATCTGGTCCCGACTTGATGAGCCCGCCCGCAGCGCGGCATTGACCCGCCCGGTGCAGACCGTGGCGCAGCAGACCCGCGATGCCGTGGCCGCGCTGATCGCGCAGGTGCGTGCACTGGGCGACGACGCGCTGCGTGCGATCACCGCGCGCTTCGACGGTGTCGAGCTGGCCTCGTTTGAAGTTTCCGAAGCCGAATTCGCCGCTGCTGAAGCCGCCGTGCCCGCCGAACTGCGCCAGGCGATGGTGGACGCCGCCGAGCGCATCGCGCGCTTCCACGCCGCCGGCATGGGTAAAGGCTATGCAGTTGAAACCGCGCCGGGCGTGGTCTGTGAACGCATGCTGCGGCCGATCGGCCGCGTCGGCCTGTATGTGCCGGCGGGCAGCGCGCCGCTGCCGTCCACGGCACTGATGCTGGGCGTGCCGGCACAGCTGGCCGGGTGCCCGCAGGTGGTGCTGTGCACGCCGCCGCGTGCCGATGGCAGCGCCGATCCGGCGGTGCTGGTAGCCGCCCGCCTGACCGGCGTGCAGCGCGTGTTCAAGCTCGGCGGCGCGCAGGCGATCGCCGCGATGGCCTATGGCACCGCCACCATCCCGGCCTGCGACAAGCTGTTCGGGCCGGGTAACAGCTTCGTCACCGAAGCCAAGCAGCAGGTCGCGCAGGGCGGCGCCGCCGCCATCGACATGCCGGCGGGCCCGTCGGAAGTGCTGGTGATTGCCGATGCCGGCGCCACCCCAGCGTTCGTCGCTGCCGATCTGTTGTCGCAGGCCGAGCACGGCCCGGATTCGCAGGTGCTGCTGCTGACCGACGACGCGGCGATGCTGGCCGCGGTTGAGGCGGAAGTAGAGCGCCAGGTGGCATTGCTGCCGCGGCAGCAGATCGCGCGCCAGGCATTGTCGGCGTCGCGGCTGATCCAGGTCGAGACGTTGGACGAGGCCTTTGCGATCAGCAACCGCTATGCGCCCGAGCACCTGATCCTGGCCCTGCGCGAACCGCGCGACTGGCTGGGCCAGGTGCAGGCCGCCGGCTCGGTGTTCCTCGGCGACTACACCCCGGAAGCACTGGGCGACTACTGCAGTGGTACCAACCACGTGCTGCCTACCGCCGGTGCCGCGCGTGCCTACAGTGGTGTCAGCGTGGCCAGCTTCCAGAACCTGATCAGCGTGCAGAGTGCCAGCGCCGACGGCCTGGCAGCGATTGGTGGCTGCGCGCGCATCATCGCCCGTGCCGAAGGACTGGATGCGCATGAGCGTGCGGTGGCGCTGCGCATGGAGGTGGCGGCATGAGCGCCATTGACGATGTGCTGGCGCTGGTGCGCCGGGATCTGCAGGCCTTCGCCGGCTACAGCTCGGCGCGCAGCGCGGCGGTGCAGGGTGAGGTCTGGTTGAACGCCAACGAATCGGCCTGGGCCAATCCGGCCGATGCCGCAGGCAGCAGCCGGCGCTATCCGGAACCGCAGCCGTTGGCGCTGCGTGAGGGCCTGGCAGCGCTGTACGGCGTGACGCCGCAGCAGCTGCTGGTCGGCCGTGGCAGTGACGAAGCCATCGATCTGCTGGTGCGCGCCCTGTGCGTGCCGGGTCGCGATGGCGTGCTGGTGACCTCGCCGGTGTTCGGCATGTATGCCGTCTGCGCGCGACTGCAGGGTGCGCCGTTGATTGATGTGCCGCTGGTCGATGGCGAGGATGGCTTGCGCGCCGATCTCGATGCGGTCATCCGCACGGCACGGGAGCAGCGCGTCAAGCTGGTATTTCTGTGCGCACCGTCGAACCCCGCTGGCAGTGACATCGCCCTGGACGAGGTCGAGCGTGTGGCGGTTGCATTGCGCGGGCAAGCGCTGGTGGTCGTGGACGAGGCCTACGTCGAGTACGCGCAGCGTGCATCTGCGACTACGCTGTTGGCCGCGCATGCCAACCTGGCGGTGCTGCGCACGTTGTCCAAGGCGCATGCACTGGCTGCGGCGCGCGTCGGAGCCCTCATTGCCGCACCGGATCTGATCGCCGTGCTGCGCCGTTGCCAGGCGCCGTACCCGGTGCCGACCCCATGTGCGGAACTGGCCGTGCAGGCCCTGCAACCGGCTGCCCTGGCGCGTACGGCCGAGCGCGTGGCCACGGTCATCGCCGAGCGCAAGCGTCTATGCACGGCACTGGCCGGCCTGGCCGGTGTGCGCCGGGTGTATGCCTCGGCCGGCAACTACCTGCTGGTCCGCTTCGCCGACGCGCAGGCCGCATTCGACACGTTGCTGGAAGCCGGGGTGGTGGTGCGTGACCAGCGCGCCGCGCCCCAGCTGGGCGACGCGCTGCGCATCAGCATCGGCAGCCCCGAAGACAATGACCGCGTGCTTGCGGCCCTGTCGGCGCGGAGGGCCGCGGCATGACCCCGATCCTGTTCATCGACCGCGACGGCACCCTCATCGAGGAGCCGGCCGACTTCCAGATCGACGCCTACGAGAAGCTGCGCTTCGTGCCGCAGGTGATTCCGGCGCTGCTGAAGCTGCGCGACGCCGGCTACCAGTTCGTGATCGTCACCAACCAGGATGGCCTGGGCAGCGAGAGCTATCCGCGTGCCAGCTTCGAGGGTCCCAACGACCTGATGCTGCAGATCTTCGAAAGCCAGGGCATCACCTTCCGTGACGTCCTGATCGACTGCAGCTGGCCGCAGGACAATGCGCCGACCCGCAAGCCGGGCATCGGCCTGATGACGGCTTACCTGCAGGACCGCAGCATCGATTGGGCGCGTTCGGGCATGGTCGGCGATCGCATCACCGACCTGCAGTTTGCCGACAACCTCAACGTCCGTGGCTTCCAGCTGCGCACCGAACAATTTGGTGGTGAGTGGGACTGGCCGGGCATCGCCCACGCCCTGGCCGACGCACCGCGTACCGCAGTGGTCCAGCGCAATACGAAAGAAACGAGGATCCGCGTTGAGCTGGACCTGGATCGAGTCGGCGATGCGCGCATCTCCACGGGCCTGCCGTTCTTCGACCACATGCTCGAACAGATCGGAAAGCACGGTGGCTTCGCGCTGGACATCCAGGCCGAGGGCGACCTGCACATCGACGAGCACCACACCATCGAAGACACGGGTCTTGCCCTGGGGCAGGCGCTGCGCGAAGCACTGGGCGACAAACGCGGCATTGGCCGCTACGGCTTCACTCTGCCGATGGATGAAACGCTGGCCAGCGCCGCGCTGGATTTCAGCGGACGCCCGTACTTCGTGTTCGAGGGCGAGTTCAAGCGCGAGCGGGTGGGCGACATGCCAACCGAGCTGGTACCGCATTTCTTCCGCTCGCTGTGCGATGCCAGTGGCCTGAACCTCAACCTGCAGGTGCGCGGCGACAACGATCACCACAAAGTGGAGGCCTGCTTCAAGGCCCTGGCGCGCGCGTTGCGCCCGGCACTGGCCCGCCAGGGTACGGCGTTGCCGAGCACCAAGGGGGCGTTGTGAGCGACGTCGCGCTGATCGATGCCGGCGGCGCCAACCTGGGCTCGGTGCGCTATGCGCTCGAGCGCCTGGGGGCGACGGTACGGCTGGTGCGTGATGCGGACGGCCTGGTCGGCGCGCAGCGGGTGATTCTGCCGGGCGTGGGTGCCGCAGGCCCGGGCATGCAGCGCCTGCATGCGCAGGGGCTGGTGGAGCCGTTGCAGCGACTGGAGGTGCCGCTGATGGGCATCTGCCTGGGCATGCAGCTGCTGTTCGAGCGTTCCGAGGAAGCCGGCGTGGAGACACTCGGGCTGATTCCCGGGGTAGTGCGCAAGCTGGTGCCAGCGTGTGGCATCCGCGTGCCGCACATGGGCTGGAACCGCCTGCTGCCGCTGCGCGAATCGCTGCTGCTGCAGGGCGTGCCGGAGCGCGCCAGCGCCTACTTCGTGCACAGCTATGCCGCGCCACTCAATACCCACACCGTCGCCGCCTGCGACCACGGTGGCCTGTTCACTGCGGTGGTGGAGCAGGGGCGCTATTACGGCGCGCAGTTCCACCCCGAGCGCTCGGGCGAAACCGGTTCGCGGATGCTGCGCAACTTCCTTGAGGGCACCGCTGCATGAGCTTCATCGTTTACCCCGCGCTGGATATCCGTGATGGCCGCGTGGTGCGGCTGCGCCAGGGCGACTACGCGCAGGAAACCTCGTATGGCGATGATCCATTGCCGCGTGCGCAGGCCTTCGCCGCGCAGGGCGCGCAGTGGATGCATCTGGTCGACCTCGATGCTGCGCGCGCCGGTGGCTATACGCTGGCGCCATTGCTGGCGGCGATCCGCGCGCAGACGGCGCTGCAGGTGCAGACCGGCGGTGGCGTGCGTGGCCGCGACGACCTGGCACGCATTCTCGACGCCGGCGCCGGTCGCGTGGTCGTCGGTTCACTGGCGGTGCGCCGCCCCGATGAGGTGGTCGGATGGCTCGATGAATTCGGCGCCGAGCGCATCACCATTGCGCTGGACGCACGGCAGGATGCCCAGGGCCAGTGGCAGCTGCCGGTGCACGGCTGGACCGAGAACGCCGGGGTGACGCTGGATGACCTGGCCCTGCGCTACGCGCGCGCCGGCATGCGCCACCTGCTGTGCACCGATATCGCCCGCGACGGCATGCTGGCCGGGCCGAACATCGGGCTGTACGCGCACCTCTCGGCGCTGTTGCCGGGCGTGGCCGTGCAGGCGTCCGGTGGTATCCGCGACGTGGCCGATGTCGGCGAGGCGCGTGATGCGGGCTGCGGCGGCGCCATCCTCGGCAAGGCCTTGCTGGAGCAGCGCATGGACCTGGCGGAGGCGTTGGCATGTTGAGCCGCCGGATCATTCCCTGCCTGGACGTGCGCGATGGGCGCGTGGTCAAGGGCGTGCGCTTCCGCGACCACGTCGACATGGGCGACATCGCCGAGCTGGCGCAGCGCTACCGCGACCAGGGCGCCGACGAGCTGGTGTTCTATGACATCGGCGCCAGTCCCGAGGCGCGTTCGGTGGACGTGGCTTGGATCGAGCGCATCGCACGCCTGATCGACATCCCGTTCTGCGTGGCCGGTGGCATCGACACCGTGGAAACCGCGCGTCGCGTGCTGTTCGCTGGTGCCGACAAGGTGTCGATCAACTCGCCGGCGTTGGGTCGCCCGCAGCTGATCACCGAGTTGGCGGACGAGTTCGGCGTGCAGTGCGTGGTGGTCGGTGTCGACTCGGTGCGCGAGGCCGATGGGCAGTGGCGCGTGCGTCGCTTCAGCGGTGACCCGGGCAAGACCCAGGCGGTGCCGGTGCGCACCCTGGACTGGATCGTGGAGGCACAGCAGCGCGGGGCCGGCGAAATCGTTCTGAACTGCATGGACAGCGATGGCGTGCGCCGTGGCTACGATGTCGCGCAGCTGCAGCAGGCACGGGCCCTGTGCCAGGTGCCGCTGATCGCCTCCGGGGGTGCCGGTGCGATGGAGCATTTCGCCGAGGCCTTCGACCAGGCCGACGTTGACGGGGCCCTGGCGGCCAGCGTGTTCCACAGCGGCGCCATCGCCATTCCGGAATTGAAGCGCTACCTGCGCGGACAGCAGATCGAGGTGCGGGATGTCTATTGAAGTCAGGCCGTCACTGGACGCGCTGCAGGCGCTGGACTGGGGCAAGGGCGACGGCCTGCTGCCGGCGGTGGTACAGGATGCCGATACCCTGCAGGTACTGATGCTGGGCTATGTGAGCGCCGAATCGCTGGCGGCCACGCTGGCGATCGGTCACATGACCTTTTTCAGCCGCAGCAAGCAGCGCTTGTGGACCAAGGGCGAGCAGTCCGGCAACGTGCTGGTGGTGCAGTCGATCCGTGTCGACTGCGACGCCGATACGCTGCTGGTGATGGCACGCCCGGCGGGACCGACCTGCCACACCGGTGCCGAAAGCTGTTTCGACCAGGCGCCGAAGGACTTCCTGGGCGGGCTGGGCCAGCTGGTGGCGATGCGCGAGGCGCAGCGCCCGCCGGGCAGCTACACGACCAGCCTGTTCGAGGGCGGCATCCGCCGTATCGCACAGAAGGTGGGCGAGGAGGGCGTGGAAACCGCGCTGGCGGCGGTGGCGCAGGATGATGAGGCGTTGTTGGGTGAGGCCTCGGATTTGCTGTATCACCTGCTGGTACTGCTGCGCGCGCGCGGGCTGTCGCTGGACGATGCGCGGGCGGTGCTGGAAAAGCGCCATCGTTGAGGTGCGGTAGTGCCGGCCGCTGGCCGGCAACCACACGATACCCGACGATCATGAGGTTGCCGGCCAGCGGCCGGCACTACCGGCAATGCGCCACGCGTGCGCGATGTCATCAACGGAAACTACAATAGGGGGTCTTCTTCTTTCCCGGACCGTCCCATGAAACTGCCTGCCGCCTGGCTGTGCTGCCTGTTGCTGACTTCGCCGGCCTGGGCCGCGGATACCGTGGTCAGCGGCAAGGTCTATCTGGAGCGCGACGGCAAGCCGGGCCGGGGCGCGACCGATCCGGGCCTGGCCGGGGTGCAGGTCTCCAACGGCGAGACCATCGTCAAGACCGCCGCCGACGGCAGCTACAGCCTGCCGGTGCGCGATGGCCAGACCGTGTTCGTGATCAAGCCCGATGCCTACGCCTTCCCGAAGGCGGGCGACGGCCTGCCGGCGTTCTGGCGGCATTATCGCCCGAACGGTTCGCCGGCGCTGAAGTACGGCGGCATCGCAGCCACCAGCGACGTCACCCGCAACTGGGATTTCGCCCTGCAGGCGGAGCGCCATGACAGCCGTCGCGGCTTCCAGATGCTGGTGTTCACCGATTCGCAGACTGCCAGCCTGAAGGACATCGGCTACTACCAGCAGTCGATCGTGGCGCCGCTGGTCGGCCAGACCAAGGCGCGCATGGGCACCACGCTGGGCGACATCGTCAACGACGACCTGGCCCTGTACCCGGCGATCAACAAGGTCACCACGTCGCTGGGCGTGCCGTGGTTCCATGTGCCGGGCAACCACGACCTCGACTTCGATGCGGCCAGCGACGAACACTCGCTGGACAGCTGGCGCAAAATCTATGGCCCGGACACCTATGCGGTGGAAGAGGGTGGCGCCAGTTTCGTGTTCCTCGACGACGTGGTGTATGACCCCAAGGCCAAGCCGAAGTACGTCGGCGGCCTGCGCGAAGACCAGTTCACGTTCCTTGCCAGCTACCTGAAGGGCCTGCACAAGGACCGCCTGCTGGTGCTGGGCATGCACATCCCGCTGTTCGACGCTGCGCCGGGGCGCGAGACGTTCCGTCACGCCGACCGCCAGCGCCTGTTCGACCTGCTCAAGGACTTCCGCAACGTGCTGGTGCTGAGCGGCCACAGCCACACCCAGCAACACGTCTACCACGGCAGGGCCGAGGGCTGGAACGGCGACAAGCCGCTGCACGAATACAACGTCGGTGCCAATTGCGGTGCGTTCTGGTCGGGGGTGAAGAATGCCGCCGGGGTACCGGACAGCACCATGAGCGATGGCACGCCGAAGGGCTACGCGCTGCTCGACGTCGCTGGCAACGGCAGCTATCGCCTGCAGTACCGCGTGGCCGGCAAGCCGGCCAGCGAGCAGATCGGCCTGCATGCACCGAAGGTATTGCGCCAGGGCGCCTACCCGGCGTGGGGCATCTACGCCAACGTCTACATGGGCGAGGATGCCAGCGTGGTCGAGTACCGCGTCGATGGTGGCGCCTGGCAGCCGATGAAACAGGTCAGCCAGCCCGACCCGCGGCTGATGGTGGAGAACGTTGCCGACGACCTGGCCGTCACGCTGCGTGGCTATGACCGCTCGCCGGAGGCCACCGCGTCGCCGCACCTGTGGCGGGGCGCGCTGCCGACCGACCTGGCCGTGGGCAGCCACAAGGTCGAGGTGCGTTCCACCCAGCCCGACGGTGCGGTGTTCACCGCCACCACCAGCTACAGCCTGCAGACTGCCCAGCCCTGACCCGCGGCAGTGCCGCTCCAGCGAAAGGAACCCGCATGGATATCCGTTTCATGGCCGGCACTACGCCGGTCACCCTCAGCCGCCACTGGTTCACCGGCGCGATGCTGCTGCAGAGCGCCACCGAGAAGGTCTGGGTGCAGCATCCGTGGCACCCGGGCACGCATTTCTCGTTCTCGCTGGTACAGTCGTGGCTGCGCCACATCGCCGGCCATGAAGTGCTGGTCGAACGTACCCGGCCGCTGCTGTTCGCCGGTTTCCGCCCGCAGCGCCTGCGTGTGCTGGTGGATGGTGTGCAGGTGGCCGAGCAGGAAGGCATGTAGGCCAACCTGAACCACCGGCGCGCTAGGCAAAGCCGCCCCGATGCCTGAGAATCGGGGCGATTCAATCGATCCAAGCAGGCCCGCGTGACCATCGCAGCAGCGTCCCCGGTTTCCACCGACTCCGCCCGCGGCGGTCTTCCGCGCCGTCTCGTTGTCGCCGATGTCGGCGGCACCTTCGCTCGCCTGGCATTGGCCGAGACGCTGGCCGGGCAGCCGCCGCGCCTGGGCAGCCATCGCACCTATGCCTGCGCCGAGTATCCAAGCCTGGCCGCGATCCTGGCTGATTTCACTTCGGGCCTTGGCCAGCCGGTGAAGACCGCAGTGGTGGCCATTGCCGGCCTGCTCGATGGCGATGTGCTGATCAACTCCAACTTGCCGTGGACGGTGTCGCTGTCGGCCACCCGCGCGCAGTCGGGGCTGCACGAACTGCAGCTGATCAATGATTTCGAAGCGGTGGCGCTGGCCATTCCTTACCTGCAGGCCGATACCCTGGTGCCCTTGAACGGCGACGCCGATCCGGCGCAGGCGTTCCCGGCACTGGTACTGGGCGCCGGCACCGGACTCGGTGCCGCACTGCGCTTTGCCGATGGCGAACGCCCGGTGCTGGCCAGCGAGATCGGCCATGCCGCGCTCGGCGCGGGCAACGCGCTGGAGCTGCAGGTGCTGGGCAAACTGCTGCAGCGCTGGCCGCACGTGGACAACGAACGCGTGTTGTCCGGCAGTGGCCTGATGAACCTGTATCCGTGCCTGTGCGAACTGCGCGGCGCCACTCCGGTGTGGACCAGCACCGAGGCGCTGATCGGCGCCGCCCGCAGTGGCGAGGATGCGTTGGCGGTGGAGACCCTGCAGGTGTTCTGTGCCTGGTTGGGCAGCCTGGCCGGCGACGCAGCGATCGCCGTCGGCGCGCGCTCGGTGTACCTGGCCGGTGGCATTTCCGCGCATGTGCAGGATTTCCTGGCCGATGGCCGCTTCCGCGCGCGCTTCCTCAACAAGGGCGTGCTGAGCGAGGTGCTGCGCCAGGTGCCTGTATGGCGCGTGGAGCACGGCCAGCTGGGCGTGCTCGGTGCAGCGGTCTGGCACGCCGCACGGCAGCCCACGCACGACTGATCGGCAGGGCCGGCATCGGGCCGGCCGTGCATTGCAGACTGGGAGGGGAAGATGGTGGATCGCAGGCAGTTCCTGCAGGCCGGTGCGCTGGCCGCAGGCATGGCGGCATTGCCGGGTGTGCAGGCGCGCACGCAGGGCGGGGCCAAGGTGGTCTCCACCTGGGACTTCGGCGTGCCGGCCAACCAGGCCGCATGGAAAGTGCTGGCAGAGGGAGGCAGCGCGCTGGATGCCGTCGAGGCGGGCGCACGCTGGGCCGAGAGCGAACTGTGCAACCCCACCGTCGGCCATTGCGGCAATCCGGATCGCGATGGCGTGCTCAGCCTGGACGCCAGCATCATGGACGGTGATGGCCGCTGCGGTGCGGTGGCCGCGCTGGTCGACATCCTGCATCCGGTGTCGGTGGCGCGCAAAGTGATGGAGAACAGCCCGCACGTGCTGCTGGTGGGCGACGGCGCGCAGCAGTTCGCGATGCAGCAGGGTTTCGAGCGCAGACATCTGCTGACGCCGCAGGCCGAAGCCGCCTGGCGCGAATGGCTGAAGACCGAGAAGTACCAGCCGCAGATCAATGCCGAGCGCCGGGGCATCCCCGGCAACAGCGACAACCACGACACCATCGGCATGCTCGCGCTGGATGCCAAGGGCCACCTGGCCGGTGCCTGCACCACCAGTGGCATGGCCTGGAAGCTGCACGGCCGGGTCGGCGACAGTCCGATCATCGGTGCCGGCCTGTACGTCGACAACGAGGTCGGCGCCGCCACCGCGTCGGGCGTGGGTGAGGAGATGATCCGCAACGCCGCTTCCTTCCTGGTGGTCGAGCTGATGCGGCAGGGGCGCTCGCCGGCGCAGGCCTGCCGCGAAGCCATCGACCGCGTTGTGCGCAAGCGCCCGGAAGCGAGCAGGACGCTGCAGGTGTGCTTCCTGGCGATGAACAAGCAGGGCGAGGTGGGTGCCTATGCACTGCACCGCGGCTTCGTCTACGCGGTGTGCGATGCGCAGCGCCAGGATGACCTGCGCGATTCGCCATCGATCTACACGAGCACCCAGACATGAGCACGCGCCTCAGCCTGGAGATCGCCAGCAACTCGGTGGCCTCGGCGCTGGCCGCGCAGGCCGGCGGCGCCGACCGCATCGAACTGTTCGACAACCTGGCCGAGGGTGGCACCACGCCGTCGTTCGCCAGCATCGCGATCGCCCGCGAACGCCTGTCGATTCCGCTGTTCGTGCTGGTGAGGCCGCGTGCGGGCGACTTCCACTACGACGCGCTGGAAACCGAACTGATGCTGCGGGACATCGCGCAGTGCCGCGCGCTGGGCTGCGATGGCGTAGTGATTGGTGCGCTGGACGTGCAGGGTGGCATCGACCTGCCGTTGTGCCGTGAACTGGTGCAGGCCGCCGGGCCGTTGCAGGTGACCTTCCATCGCGCTTTTGATGCAGCCCGCGATCTGCCGGCGGCGCTGGAGCAGGTGATAGGTCTGGGCTGCCAGCGGGTGCTGACCTCGGGTGGCCAGGCCAGCGCCGAGGCCGGGGCTGAGGTGCTGGCGGGCCTGGTCACGCAGGCCGCTGGCCGTATCACGGTGATGGCCGGCGCGGGGCTGGCCCCGGGCAACATCGCGGGCGTCGCGCGACGCAGCGGCTGTACCGAACTGCATGCTTCAGCCAAGGGCCTGCGACGCTCGGCCATGCAGTTCCATAATCCGGCGCTGCGCGGCCTGGACCCGGACTGGAGCCGGACCGCCACCGCGACCGTGGCGGCACTACGGCAAGCGCTGGACGCCTGACCCCAACCGGATACGCACGCGTTGCCGAAAAGTGACGCTTTTGACGCGTGCGGATGGCCAGGCCGTCCGCCAAACAGCGGAATGCAGGGGCATCCGTACTTTGGGATGGACGATCTGGTTGGGAGTGCCGACAGTGGGGCCCAACGCCTGGTGGCAACGATTCTCCTTCTGCATGCCTCGACTGCTCTTGCTGTTTCTGTGTTTGCTGCCCGCCGCCGTAACAGCTGCGGAAGAGGGGCAATCACCCGTATTGATCTGGAGGGCGGCCGGTCCCGAGGGAAGCCGCATCGACGCCGTCCTGGGCGGGGTGACGCTGACTCCCGCTGCGGAAGGTGCGTTCGTCGACACGCGCGTACATCCGGTTGGAAACCAGCGCTTTCGGGCGGTGTACCAGGTATTCGATTCAAACGCCGATAACCCGATGGGCCGTTGTGGCGCGGGGCGCGAGATCCAACTCTTCGTCTACGAACTGATCCCGCCCACGCCTGTCGAGCGGGGCAGGATGCTGATCAGTAGTTGCCTTGAGGCCGTGTCCCTGGCTAGCCAGAACTCGGGAAGTTCCGAAAGTGAGTCCGACTTTTCCTCCGTGGTCTGGCAGAACGACGGGTTCACCATCACGTGGTGGGGTGCAGGGCCCGACGGACAGGCCTCAAGCCGCTATGCACTCCGCAATGGCCGTTTCGTCCCGGCTCAATCGAGTGATAGAAGCCGCTGAGGGCGGACAAAACCGTTCCGCGCGCGTTTGTCGCGATCGTGTCATCGATCTCTGCGCCGTTCTCTCAGCATTGTCTGGCAACTATTTGATTGTCATGGCCAACGGCGGCCGGTAGCGGCAATCCGCGGCCTGTTGCTGCGTCGCCGCATGCCGGATGTGGTTCAGCTGTGCTTTAGTTTGGATCGATCCACAGGGGAGGGTGCCGCATCGGTCCTGGACCGATCCAGGCGCCCGGATCAGCCGTAGTGCCGCGCCACCACCCGTCCGTGCGTCCACACCTTCGAAGAGCAACCACCCATGGCTCAGTCCGTCCGCAAGCGCCGTCACCTGCTGTCCCAGGCTCTGGTCCTGGCCCTGTTGCCCCTGGCGGCCAGCGCGCAGGAAAGTTCCAGTTCGTCCACCAAGGATCTCGATGCGGTCACCGTTACCGGCTCGCGCATCAAGCGCGCCAGCGTCGAAGGCCCGGCGCCGGTCAACGTGATCACCGCCGCGCAGATCCAGAAGGAGGGCTTTGTCAGCGTGTACGACGCGCTGAAGACCCTCACCGAAGCAACCGGTACCGTCGAAGCGGCGTCGCAGTGGGGCTCGCATACGCCCAATGCCAGCGGCCTGAACCTGCGCGGGATGGGCCCGAACCGCTCGCTGCTGCTGGTCAACGGCCGTCGCGTCGCCGACTACCCGCTGCCCTATGGCGGTGAAACCAACTTCTCCAACTACGGCAACATTCCGGCTGCGGCGGTCGAGCGCATCGAAGTGCTGACGGGCGGTGCCTCGGCCATCTATGGCTCGGACGCGATCGCCGGCGTGGTCAACGTCATTCTGAAAACCAACTATGACGGCGACGAAGTGCGTGTGCGCGGCGGTACTTCCACTGAAGGCGGCCGTGATACCTGGGATCTGTCCTGGGCAGGTGGCAAGACCGGCGACACCTGGAGCGTGACCTACGCGCTGCAGTACACCAAGCGCGATCCGTTGTTCGGCCGTGATCGCCCGCAGATGGACGATGCCGATGATGCGCCGTACTCCTCCTGGAACATGGAACAGCGCAAGGTCGGCTTCCGACCTACCGCCGGCCTGGCGCTGATCGATCCCACCACGGGCCAGCGCCTGGCGCCGCCGGCAGGCACCTGCGAGAAGTTCAACGGCGAGTATTACACCGCCGATCGCCTGGTCTACAACTACGCCGCCAACACCATCACCAACACCGGCCGCCTGTGCGGCATGAGCGCCGACTACGCCAACTGGCTGTTGACCGGCGGCGCCGAGAACGTCTCCGGCAACCTGTACGCCACCTTCGATTTCAGCAATGACCTGCAGGCGTGGACCAACCTGGCGGTGTATCACTCCGAAGCCATCTGGGGCACCAACCCGCCCGGCGTGTCGCTGATCGACGATGACAATGGCTACTACTGGGATGCGAACCGCAACCGCCCGATCCTCGGCGTGCGCCAGTTCACCCCGAACGAAGTGGGCGGCCTGGACACGCTGCGCAACACCAACCGCGAACTGTCCTGGGATTGGAGCGCCGGCCTGCGTGGTCGCCTGGCCGATCGCTTCGACTGGAGTGCGACGGTGGGGCGCTCCTACTATCGCGTGGAAGAGCGGCAGAACGTGGTGGACAAGCAGAAGTCCTACGACTACTTCCTCGGCCCACGGCTGGGCACCACCGCCGGGGGTGAAGCGATCTATGCGTTGAACGAGTCACGCTGGTGGAACCCGCTGACGCCGGAGCAGTACTGGCAGATGGGGACCGTTGCGAAGAATCGCGCCAGCTCCTGGGTCAACCAGGCCTCGGCGGACATCACCGGTGAACTGGTCCAGGGCTGGGCCGGCCCGATTTCGTTCGCCGCCGTGGCCGAAGTGGCGCAGCAGGGTTATCACCTTAGTCCCGATCCACGCGCCGGCATCAACTTCGACCTGCAGAACGTCGACCGCGGTGGCGGCGAGCGCACGCGCTACTCGGCCGGCGTCGAGTTCAAGATCCCGCTGCTGGACAGCGTGATCGCCACCGCGGCGGCGCGCTATGACCGCTATGGCAGCTACAAGGCCGACGACAGCAGCGACGCCCTGAATATCGGCAGCCAGAAGGAAACCACCTGGAACGTCGGGCTGGAATGGCGCCCGGTCGAATCGCTGCTGGTGCGAGGCTCGTATGCCACCAGTTTCCACGCGCCGGACATGCACTACCTGCTGGGCCAGCCGAGCAGTTCCGAAGTGCAGACCTATGACCGCCTGCGCTGCATCCAGAGCGGTGCTTACCTGGTCAACAACTGCGGCGTGGGCAACACCGACGTCTGGTACACGTTCGATGTGAACCGGCGCGGCACGCCGCTGCTGCGCTCGGAAACCGGTGATTCGTGGACGGTCGGCTTCGTCTGGGACGTGATGCCGAACCTGTCGGTCAGCGCCGACTACTGGGCGATCAAGCTGGAAGACATGATCGTCGACGTCGGTGCCGACGAAGTGCTGGCCAGCGAGGCCGGCTGCCTGACCGGCAAGAACATGGACGGCACGCCGTGGGCCAATCCGGCCGGCGGCGAGTACTGCGCGGGCATCCTGGCGCGCGTGAACCGTGACAGCAACGGACGCCTGGTGTCGATCGAGCGTGGCCCGTTCAACCTGGCCAGCCGCGAGGTACGCGGCATCGACCTGACCGCGCGCTACCGCCTGGAGACCGCGCAGTGGGGCAGCTTCCAGCTGGGCGTGAACTACACCAACCAGATCTCGACCAAGGAACAGCGCTACGCCGCCGACCCGAACCCGGAACGCCGCGACCGCGACCTGCGCAGCAAGCTGCGCGCAAGCCTGGCCTGGCAGCGTGGCAACTGGAACGCGAATGTCTATGCCGACCGCATCGGCTCGGTGCCGGGCGTGCGCTACCACTGGGGTACCGACCGCCTGGACAACCCCGGCGGCTGCCTGCCGTTCGCCGATGGTTACGTGCCCAGTGACAGTCCGTCGCTGAACTGCCTGGAGCCGGCGACCCGACCGGACGGCTCGCCCAATCCGAACCCGAACGCCGGCCAGCAGACCGCGCGCTACTACGGCCGGGTCGGGCCGTTCATTACCTGGAACTTCAATGTGGGCTATCAGGTGACCGAACGCGCCAAGGTCAATGTCTACGTCAACAACGCGTTCAACTCGGCCAGCTGGAACCACAAGGACCCGTACAAGCTGGACTACGACTTCGCCCCGACCCGCCTGCTCGGTGCGGTCGGCCGCGAATTCGCACTGGAGTATGTGTTCACCTTCTGAGGAGACCCACCTCCGGCGGTAGATCCACGCCATGCGTGGATGCGGACACCTGGATGCCCATTCAGGAAATGCGGACAGGCTGGATTTGACCTTCCCACGATGGCAAGGTTTAGCCTGTCCGCATCCAGAAGGAATCCATGGGAATCCGATCATGAGTGCACCCCGCGCCAGCGCAGCCCCCGCCAGCCTGCCCACCATCAGCCTGCCCATCGAGGGCATGACCTGCGCCAGCTGCGTGGGCCGGGTCGAAGCGGCGCTGTCCAAGGTCGAGGGCGTGGGCAGCGTCTCGGTCAACCTGGCCACCGAACGTGCGGATATCCGTGCGTCCGGTCCGGTCGATCGCGCCGCGCTGATCCAGGCGGTGGAGCGGGTGGGCTACGACGTACCCGCTGCGACCCTTGAGCTGGCTGTGGAGGGCATGACCTGCGCGTCCTGCGTCGGTCGTGTCGAGCGCGCGCTGCGCGCGGTGCCCGGCGTCAGCGAAGCCAGCGTGAACCTGGCCACCGAGCGCGCCACGGTGCGTGGCGTGGCCGACGTGGGCGCGCTGGTGGCGGCCATCGACAGGGTCGGCTATGCCGCCCATGCCATCGAGGCTGGGGTTCAACCGGATGACGAAGCGACGGAAAAGAAGGATGCCGAGCGCGCGCAACTGAAGCGCGACCTGATCGTGGCCGCCGCGCTGGCACTGCCGGTGTTCGTGCTGGAAATGGGCTCGCACCTGATTCCCGGCATGCACGGCTGGGTGATGGCCACCCTGGGCATGCAGGCCAGCTGGTACCTGCAGTTCGCATTGACCCTGCTGGTGCTGGCCATTCCCGGCCGCCGTTTCTACCAGAAGGGTTTCCCGGCACTGCTGCGGCTTGCGCCGGACATGAACTCGCTGGTGGCGGTGGGCACCGCTGCGGCATTCGGCTACTCGGTGGTGGCGACCTTCGCGCCGAGGCTGTTGCCGGCGGGCACGGTGAACGTCTACTACGAAGCCGCGGCGGTGATCGTCGCGCTGATCCTGCTCGGTCGCTTCCTTGAGGCGCGCGCCAAGGGCCGCACGTCCGAGGCGATCAAGCGCCTGGTCAACCTGCAGGCCAAGGTCGCGCATGTGATCCGTGACGGCCGCACGGTCGATATCCCGGTCAATGAAGTGCTGAGCGGCGATGTGGTGGAGGTGCGTCCGGGCGAGCGCGTGCCGGTCGATGGCGAGGTGGTCGAGGGCCGCAGCTACATCGACGAGTCGATGATCAGCGGCGAGCCGATTCCGGTCGAGAAGCAGCCGGGCAGCAGCGTGGTCGGCGGCACCGTCAACCAGAAGGGGGCGCTGACCGTGCGGGCCACGGCGGTAGGCGCGCAGACCATGCTGGCGCAGATCATCCGCATGGTCGAGCAGGCGCAGGGCTCGAAGCTGCCGATCCAGGCGGTGGTCGACAAGGTCACGCTGTGGTTCGTTCCGGCGGTGATGCTGGCCGCGCTGGCGACCTTCTTGGTCTGGTTGATCTTCGGCCCATCGCCGGCGCTGAGCTTCGCGCTGGTCAACGCCGTGGCGGTACTGATCATCGCCTGCCCATGCGCGATGGGACTGGCGACGCCGACCTCGATCATGGTCGGTACCGGTCGTGGCGCCGAGATGGGCGTGCTGTTCCGCAAGGGTGAAGCACTGCAATTGCTGAAGGATGCGCAGGTGGTGGCAGTGGACAAGACCGGCACGCTGACCGAAGGGCGTCCACGCCTGACCGACCTCGAGATCGCCGACGGTTTCGCTCGCAGCACGGTGCTGGCAGCGGTGGCGGCAGTGGAGTCACATTCGGAGCATCCGATTGCCCGTGCCATTGTTGATGCGGCGACCGGGCAGGGCATCGCGCTGCCGGCCATGCTCGACTTCGAATCGGTCACCGGCATGGGCGTGCGCGCCCGTGTCGATGGAGCCCGGGTCGAGGTCGGTGCTGATCGCTTCATGCGCGATCTTGGCGTGGACATCACCGCGTTCTCGACGCTGGCGGCGGAACTCGGCACGCAGGGCAAGTCGCCGCTGTATGCCGCTGTCGACGGCCGCCTGGCCGCGATCATCGCGGTATCCGACCCGATCAAGCCGAGCACGCCGGCCGCAATCGCGGCGCTGCACCAGCTGGGCCTGAAGGTGGCGATGATCACCGGCGACAACGCCGGCACCGCGCAGGCGATCGCGCGCCAGCTGGGCATTGATGAGGTGGTGGCCGAGGTGCTGCCGGAAGGCAAGGTCGAAGCGGTGCGCCGGCTCAAGGCCACGCATGGGCACGTCGCCTTCGTCGGCGACGGCATCAACGATGCACCGGCGCTGGCCGAGGCCGATGTCGGCCTGGCGATCGGTACCGGCACCGACATCGCGGTGGAGTCGGCCGATGTGGTGCTGATGTCGGGCAACCTGCAGGGCGTGCCGAATGCCATCGCGCTGTCGAAGGCAACGCTGGGCAACATCCGGCAGAACCTGTTCTGGGCCTTCGCCTACAACACCGCGCTGATCCCGGTCGCGGCCGGCGTGCTGTACCCGGTCTGGGGCGTGCTGCTGTCGCCGGTGTTCGCTGCCGGTGCGATGGCGCTGTCCAGCGTGTTCGTGCTGGGCAACGCGCTGCGCCTGCGCCGCTTCCAGCCACCGATGGCGGACGCTCCCGCCGCGAGCCATTGAAAAGGAGAGGGCCGCATGAACATCGGTCAAGCTGCCAAGGCCTCCAGTGTTTCGGCGAAGATGATCCGCTACTACGAGCAGATCGGGCTGATTCCCGCGGCCGATCGTACCGAGTCGGGCTATCGCGCGTACTCGCAGGCGGACATCCACCGCCTGCGTTTCATCCGCCGCGCCCGCGATCTCGGCTTCCAGGTGGCCGAGATCACCGACCTGCTGGGTCTGTGGAACGACACCTCGCGGCACAGTGCCGACGTCAAGCGCTTGGCCGAGCAGCACATTGCCGACCTGGAACAGCGCATCGAAAGCATGCGGCAGATGGCCGACACGCTGAAGTCGCTGATCAGCTGCTGCGCGGGTGACGAGCGCCCGGAGTGCCCGATCCTGCAGCGGCTGGGTGACGGCGATGAGTTGCCGGTGCCGGTCGATGCAGCGAAGACCGGCGCGGTGCGGCGGCGCGCGCACAAGCATTGAACCCACACCTCATGCATGAAAAAGCCCGCCGGGTGCAGTTGCACCCGGCGGGCCTGGTGTTGCGGGGCAGGGCGGCAGGTCAGGGAGTACGCGGCGGGAAACCGGCATCGTTCACTGCGGCGAAGACCTGCTCCTGCGATGCGGTGGTCTGCACCTTGACCAGGCCGGTCGGCGGATCGGCGACCACGCTGGCATTCGGATCGATCTGCTGGATGGCGCGGGTCACGCTGCGTGCGCAGCCGCCGCAGGTCATGCCGTCGACATGGAATTCCATCTGTAGCTCCTTCGGTGCTCTTGGGGGTGGAGCCAGTGTGCACCTTCCAACGATGGCAGGGTCAAGCACCGGGCTGAACGGCCGGCAAGGCACCCATGAAAAGGGATCAATGAAAACGGCAGCCACCTGTACCAGCGCGGCTGCCGTGGAGGAACGTCCCCGCATGAGCGGGGTGTGGATTGCGCCGGAGCGGGCCCCGGGCAACCCGGTGTGGCCTTAGAACTTCCAGGTGGCGCCGAAGTACAGCTGGCGGCCAGCGTAGGTGTTGGAGATCAGGCGGGCCTTGCTGTCGTTGCCCAGGTGTACGCGCTGCTCGGACTTGGTGGCATTGATCACCGACGCGGTCAGGGTCCAGTCCGGGGTCAGGTTGTAGGCCACGTTCAGATCCAGCTGGTCATACGGCTCGGTGTAGACCGTCATGCCGTTCTGCAGGCCACCCACCACTTCGCCGCGACGGTTGAACGACGCGCGCGCGAGGAACTTGTCGTTCTCGTAGAACACGGTGACATTGGCCTGGTTCTTGGCGCTACCCACCAACGGCGACGAACCGATGTTCTGGCCGTCCAGGACGATCGACGCCAGGTTGGTGTCGTTGTAGGTGTAATTGGCCTGCACGCCGAAGCCGAAATCGAAGGTGTACTGGCCGTACAGCTCCACGCCCTGCGAAACGCCATCCTGGCCATTGGCCCTGGTCTTGTAGTTCTGCACGGTCACCATTTCACCGCCGACATTCATCTGCATGTCGCGCACGACCGGCACGGTGAAATTGCTGACGTCCTTGCGGAACAGGCCGACACCGGCCACGGCGCCCGGCTGGAAGTACCATTCCAGGCCGAGATCGTACTGCGTGGCCTTGAAGGGCTGCAGCTGCTTGTTGCTGCCCTCACCCGCCCAGCCCGGATTGGGCGCACCGCCCGCCACGCGGCGATCGTCGACGTACTCTGCGCTGTAGTAGCTCAACGCACCCGGGGTTGCGATATCCGTGTAGCCCGGACGGGCGATCACCTTCGACGCGGCGCCGCGCAGCACCAGCGTGTCGGTGATGTCCCAGGCGATGTTGAAGCTCGGCAGCACGTCGGTATAGGTGCGGTCGACACCGATCAGCGCATAGCTCTTGCTCTGCGCCAGGTCGTACGGCAGGCGCACGAAGCCGCTCTCGCAGCCGTAGGTCGGATAAGCCGCGGCAGCCGGGTCGGTGCATGCCATCGGCGCGCCGGACGCGTTGTCCAGGAAGTAGTCGTTGAACTTCTCGATCGAGTCGGAAGACTGTGCGAACTGCTTGGTGCGCACCACGCGCACGCCGACATTGCCGCGCAGGCGTTCGGTGCGGAAGTTGGCCTGGAAGTAGCCCGAGTAGATCTTCTCGTTGACGTTGTAGACGAAGTCGTCCTCGGTACGGTTGTGCGAACCGCCGTAGGTCTTGTTCAGGTAATCGATGTAGGCCGGATAGTTGATGCCCGGGAACACGTTGGCGTTGAAACCGCCGGCGATGTTGCTGATCGGATTGGACAGGAAGAAGCCCGGCTGTGCATCACCGGCGGTCGGGTCGCAACCGGCCTGATAACGGCCGTCCTTGTAGTCGGCCGGATCACGGCCCGGGCACACCCAGTAGGTGTTGCCGGTGTTGCGGTGGACCTTGCCGTCGCGGTACTTGGCACCGAACTGGATCGAGTCCAGCCAGCCCGATTCAAACAGCTTGGTGACGTCGGCCTGGAAGTAGTTCTGCTTGACCTCGGTGCGCTTCCACGACGAGTCGGTCGAGCCGGTATCCACCTCGGCAATGCCGTTCATCAACTGCTGCTGCAGGTCGGGCGAGAAGGTGGCCGAGGGCGTGCCGGTCAAGTCCCAGGCGCTGTACTGGTTGCCGGACAGGTAGTCGTTGCCGACCTTGCGGCGCGGCTTGGCCGACATGCGGAAGTTCATCGACGGGCCACCCTCGGACCAGGTGCGGCCACCGGTGAACGACGCCTTCCACAATGGGCTGATGTCCCAGTCGATGGTCAGGTCGGCGGTCTGCGAGAGCGCCTTCTCTTTGCTGTAGCCACCGGTCAGCTGCGGGGTAGGCATGGTGCAGTCGTCCGGCCCCCAGCCACCGGGCTTGAGGCCGGCGGCCTTGGCCTGGTCTTCACTGCAGATGTAGGCCTTGCCCGGAAGCTTCTCGAACTGGCCACCGGTGACGATGCTGCCGCTGGGGTCGAAGTCCAGGCCATTGAGCAGCCGGCCGCCGTCCCAGTTGCCGTCCTGGTTGTAGCGCGCCATGCTCCATTCCGGAATCTTGAGCATGTTCTGGGTGTAGTCACCCTGCAACTCGAAGCGGAAGTAATTGGCGGTCATCGTGACGTTGTCGACCGGCTTGAACTGGAAAGTCAGCTGGCCGCCCTTGCGCTCGCGCTTCTCTTCCTTCACCGCGAAGTTGACCGACGTCGGCATGAAGAAATCGCTGTAGTTGCCGCCGGTCTGGTTGTTGAAACCGGACTTGCCCCACCAGTAGTGGATGCCATCCTGCGACTGCACGTTGCCATAGGCATCACGCGCCTTGCCGGCGCCATACCACTGGTAGTCCTCGGTGGTGGCTTCCATGGTGCGGGTGGTGCGCTTCTGCTGGGTCACGCCGACCAGCACGCCGAACCGCTCGTCCTTGCTGTGCCACGAGTACAGCGCCGACGCCTGCGGGTCGATATCGTGATGGGTGTCGGAGGAGGTGCCTTCGAGCGTGACGAATCCGGAGTTGGATTCCATGTCCAGCGGACGTCGGGTGTGCAGGATGACCGTACCGCCGATGCCGCCTTCGTCGATGCGTGCTTCGGGTGACTTGAACAGCTCCGCGCTGGACAGCATGTTCGACGGCAGCAGGGTGTAGTTGAACGAGCGGGTCGCTTCGTCGTTGGTTTCCGACGTGGCAACATAGTTTCCGTTCAACTGGGTCAGGGTCAGGTCCGGCGCCAGGCCGCGCACGCTGACGCTCTTGCCCTCACCACCGCTGCGGGTGATGACCACGCCGGGCACGCGCTGCAGTGCGTCGGCGACGTTCTTGTCGGGGAACTTGCCGACGTCTTCGGCGGTGATCACTTCGACCACGGCATTGGCGTCGCGCTTCTGCTCCAGGCTCTTTTCAATGGCGTAGCGGTAGCCGGTGACCTGGACGCTGTCCAGGGTGGTGGCGTCCTGCGAGCCGGTGGAAGCGGCCTGCTGCGCGGCGGCGCCGGCCGGAATGACGGCGGCGGCCAGGGCCAGCGCGATGGCCAGCGACAATGCGTCCTGGCCGTGCGTACGTGTTGAATGCTTCATTCCCATCTCTCCCTCTCTCCTGGATTGATCCGGTGACGTGGCACGGACAACTTGAATCGATCTAATTTGAAGTGACATTGTCGCTATCGCCATGCAGTGGCAGTAGCACCGTGCGCGTGGCCTGGTACGTCCTGTGACTGCCTCCCCAATTCCCGGCCATCGCAATGTCGTCTTGGATCGATCTAAGCGATGGGCGGGCGTTTTTTAGCATGGGTCGCCCGCGGGCGCATGCTGCTGCGCAATATGGTACTGGCGTGGCGAAGGGATGACGGTTTGCTGAAATCAGTGGAAACGTTTTCGTGCGCAGGGGAGGGTGGGTCGGCAGGGCTGCGCCCTGCACCTGCGGTAGTGCCGGCCGCTGGCCGGCAACAGCCAAAGCCAAAGCCAAAGCGGCTCTGGTTTTCCGATGGTTTGGCGGGGCGGTGTGGGCTGGCAGGACACGCCGTAAACCCCCCTCCGGGGTCCGGCCCAGCCGCTGGCGGCTGGGCGTTCGGGCGCTTGCGAAGCAGTGCTTCGCAAGCAAAGCGCCCTCACCCATGGGGGCTCGATGGCGCCATCCATGGCGCCAACGGTCCTGCCAGCCCACACCGCCCCACCTTTGACAGTTTCCCGGTGACGGCTGGATGGAGCGTGGAATCGCGTGGGGTCATGGGGTCAGAGCCGTTTTCCTTTGGAAAACGGCTCTGACCCCGATTGATTTCGTTATCTGACAGAGATTCATCCACGCACGGCGAGGATCTACTGCAGATCGCGAGAAACCGTCGAAGGCGGGGTGGGTCCGGTTGCGGGGGTGTGAGCCGCATGGATGCGGCGACCGAGCTTACATGGACGTACTTGCAGCGGCCCCCGCAACCGGACCCACCCCGCCATTCCTCAGGAAACCCGCTTCTGCTCTTGCCGTTGAGGTTGCCGGCCAGCGGCCGGCACTACCAGGGGTGCAGGGCGCAGCCCTGCCAAACCCCCCCCTCATGCTGCGGCGCAGAATGCATTCGGCGGAATCGGCATGCTCTACTTGAATCGATCTAAATCCACGGTTCAACGGGTCGCGCGTCATTCCAGGGGAAGCTGTCTGCCGGTCAAAGGCGGAGCTCGGTGGAACGGTGCCGGACGGCCCGCACCGTATGCCTCCGTGTCATCGACTACAGGAACCCGACATGCGTCCAGTGCCGTCCGCTCCCGCCGTCCCATCGTCTTCGCGCCCGCTGGTGCGCCTGGCCTGCCTGCTCGCCCTGTCGGCCACGCCGATGCTGCTGCAGGCCGCGCCGGCGGCGCTGGAGCGTGAGGTCAATACCTTCATCGGCAGCAAGGACGACGGCAACACCTTCCCGGGCGCGTCCGCACCGTTCGGCCTGATTCAGGTCAGCCCGATCGGCAGTCATTATTCGGGCTGGCGCTATGACGATGACAAGATCCGCGGCTTCGGCCATTCGTTCATCTCCGGCGCCGGCTGCTGGGAACAGGGCGGCCAGGTGTCGGTGCTGCCGGTGACCGGCTCGATCGGCCCCGGTGGCGATTTCGATACCGCCAACCCCAAGCAGTTCGACCACAAGGCCTACGCCGCGTCCTATAGCCACGACGGCGAGGTCGGCCAGGCCGGCTACTACAAGGTGCGCCTGACCAGCTACGGCGGCATCGATGCCGAGACCACCGCACGTACCCGCGCCGCCGCCGAGCGCTATACCTTCAGCCAGCGCCAGGGCGACGGCCATGTGCTGGTCAATGTCGGCCAGGCCAACGAGCGCCATTCGGTGATCGGCAGCGTGGTTGATGTGGTGGGCGACCGCGTGGTCGAGGGCAAGCTGGTCACCAAGAGCTTCTGTGGTGGCCATCAGTACACCACATGGTTCCGCATCGAGTTCGATCGCCCGTTCAAGGCGCATGGCACCTGGGGCGAGGGCGGTGGCCTGCCGGGTGCGCGCCACAGCATGGAAGGCGAGCAGAAGCCGAATGGTGCCTGGCTCAGCTTCGACCTGGCCAAGGGCCAGTCGGTGACCGCAGTCAGTGCGATCTCGCACGTGGACGCCGAGGGCGCGCGCATCAACCTGCGCGCCGACGGCATGCAGGGTGGGGCGCTGCTCGGTTTCGACCGCATGCGCGCGCTGTCGCAGCAGGCGTGGCGCGAGCAGCTGGGACGGGTGCGCGTGCAGGGCGGCAATGCTGACGACCGCGCGGTGTTCTACAGCGCGGTCTACCACGCGCTGCTGCAGCCGATGACCGGCAACGATGCCGACGGCCGCTACCGTGGCTATGACGATGGCATCCATCGCGCCGATGGCTGGACCTACTACGAGTACTTCTCGCTGTGGGATACCTACCGTGCGCAGAACCAGTGGCTGGCACTGACCCGCCCGGACGTGGCACGCGATATCGGCCGCACGCTGCTGGCGATCGATGAGCAGGGTGGCTGGCTGCCGCGCTGGGGCTATGCCAACTTCGAGACCAACATCATGACCGGCGACCCGGTCACGCCGTTCATGGTCGACCTGTGGCGCTTCGGCGCGCTCAAGGGCCGTGAATCGCAGGCGTGGGATGCGCTGCGCCGCAATGCCTTCGGTACGCCGCCGTTGAACTCGCGCATGGCCGGCCGCTCCGGCAACCCGACCTACCTGGACAAGGGCTATGTGGTCTACGACCGTGCGTTCCCGTCCAAGGGAATGGACGTTGATCCGCATCACGGCGGCTCGGCAACGCTGGAGTACGCGCTGGCCGACTGTGCGCTCTCGCAGATGGCCGATGGCCTCGGCCATGCGCAGGACGCGGCGACGCTGCGTGAGCGCGGCCGCAACTGGCGCAAGGTGTGGGACCCGCAGGTGCGTGATGCCGAGACCGGCTTCACCGGCTTCCCGCGCCCGCGCACCGAGGATGGCCAGTGGTACACGCCGGCCGATGGCCACTACAGCCCGCGTTCGCACCACGGCTTCCATGAAGGTACGGCATGGCAGTACCAGTGGCTGGCGCAGCAGGACGTGCCGGGCCTGGTCGAAGCGATGGACGGCCGCGAGCAGGCCGGCCGCCGCCTCGACGCGTTCTTCGCGATGGATGCGCTGCAGGCCGACCCGCTCAACGCCGCCCGCAAGGAGTGGGTGGTAGGGCCGTACAGCTACTACAACCAGTTCCGCTACAACCCGAACAACGAGCCGGACCTGCACTCGCCGTGGCTGTACACGCTGATCGGCCAGCCGTGGAAGACCGCTGCGGTGGTGCGTGCCGCGCAGCAGTTGTTCACCAATGCGCCGAACGGCGTGACCGGCAACGATGACCTGGGCACGATGTCGGCCTGGTACCTGTTCAGTGCCATCGGCGTGTACCCGGCGGTGCCGGGTAGCGGCCAGTTCCTGCTGCACACCCCGCGCTTCAGCAAGGTGGAAGTGGACATGGGCAATGGCCGTACCCTGCGCATCGACGCGCCGGGTGCGGATGGCCGGCGCCTGCAGTACGTGCAGGGCGTGAAGGTCGATGGCCAGGCGCATGCGCCGGTATGGCTGGACTGGAACCGCCTGCAGCAGGGCCCGCGCCTGCAGTTCGCGCTGGATGCGAAGGCGCCGGAGCAGGGCTGGGGCACGGCGGTGAAGGACCTGCCGGTGTCCTGGTGCGCGGCACCGGGCAGCCAGCTGCGCTGAGCCGGACTGTGCCGTTCGCGGTGACCCAGCGAACGGCACGGCACGACACGGCCCTGATCCATTAGGCTTGAGCCTCCAGCGGAGTCCGGGAAGACGATGAACGACAACGGCAGCAGTTCCAGCAAGCGCGCCGGCAAGGCGGTGACGGTGACCGACATCGCGCGTGCCATCGGCGTGTCGCGGGCCACCGTGTCGTTGGTGCTGCGCGGCAGCCCGCTGGTCAACGTCGATACCCGGGCCAAGGTCGAGGCCGAACTGCGCCGCCAGCGCTATGTCTACAACCGCGCGGCGGCCAACCTGCGCCGTCGTACCTCGTCGAGCATCGCGCTGGTGATCAACGATCTGTCCAACCCGTTCTTCGCCGAATTCGCGTCCGGCGTGGACGAGGCGCTGGGTGGCCGCGGTTATGTGACCCTGCTCGGCAGTACCGGTGAATCGCCCGAGCGCCAGCAGGCGGTGCTGTCCACGTTGATGGAGCACACCCCGGCCGGCCTGATCCTGTCGCCGGCCGAAGGAAGTGATACCGCGCAGTTGCGCCAGGCATTGGGTGCCAACGCCAACGTGCTGCTGTTCAACCGCGAACTGGAAGGTGCCGACTGGGACTTCCTGACCCTGGACAACCAGCACGGTGCCTACCTGGCCACGCGCCACCTGATCGAGCGCGGCCATCGCCAGATCGCGTTCTTTGGTGGCCATGCCGCCTCCAGTTCATGCCATCAGCGCCGCGCCGGTTTCCAGCAGGCGCTGGCCGAGGCCGGTCTGTCGCTGCCGCCGGGCTGGATGATCGAGTCGGCACCGAACCGCCTGGAAGCCGCGGCGCGCACCGATGAGCTGTTTGCCGATGGCCATCGACCCAGTGCGGCGGTCTGCTACAACGACACCGTGGCGCTGGGCCTGATGCTGGGCCTGAACTCGCGCGGCATCCGCCCGGGTGGCGACTTCGCCGTTACCGGTTTCGATGATATTTCCGAGGCGTCGGTGGCGGTGCCGCCGTTGACCACGCTCACTGCCGATCCGCGCGAGCGGGGCCGGCAAGCTGCCGCTCTGCTGCTGCAACGGCTGGACGAACCGGACGCGCCGCCACGGCGCACCGTCGCGCCGGTGCAGCTGCGCATCCGCGAAAGCAGTGCCGCACGACCGAACTGATTCCTTCCATACACCCCTTCCACGCAACAACGACCTTCCGCGCATCGAGGCGCGTACCGCATGCCGATTTCCGCAACGCCCCGTCCATCGGGTTCTTCGGGCAACGCACCCGCCGTCACCAACGGCAAGGCGCTGGCCGTGGTCACCACGATCTTCTTCATGTGGGGCTTCCTGACCTGCCTCAATGACATCCTGATCCCGCACCTGAAGGCGGTGTTCGAGTTGAACTACGCCAAGGCGATGCTGGTGCAGTTCACCTTCTTCGGCACCTATTTCCTGATGTCGCTGCCGGCGGGCCGGTTGGTCGCCGCGCTGGGTTACAAGAAGGGCATCGTGGCCGGCCTGGTGATCGCCGGCATCGGTGCGCTGGGCTTCTGGCCGGCGGCCGAGCTGCGCGTGTATGGCGCCTTCCTCGGCGCGCTGTTCGTGCTGGCCAGCGGCATCACCGTGCTGCAGGTCGCTGCCAATCCTTACGTGGCGCTGCTGGGCCCGGAACAGACCAGCTCCAGCCGCCTGACCCTGGCGCAGGCGCTGAACTCGCTGGGCACGGCCATCGCGCCGATCTTCGGCGGCATGCTGATCCTGTCCAACACGGTGAAGAGTGCCGATGACATCGCGGCACTGCCGGCCGCCGAGCAGCTGGCCTACCGTGCCGCCGAGGCGCAGGCCGTGCAGGGCCCGTACGTGGGCCTGGCGGTGGCGCTGGTGCTGCTGGCGCTGTTCGTGTTCCTGTTCCGACTGCCGGCGTTGAGCGATGCCACCGAGCAGGCCGACCAGGGCCACCACCACAGCTACCTGGATGCGCTGCGCAAGCGCCACCTGTTGCTGGGCGTGCTGGGCATCTTCTTCTACGTGGGTGCCGAAGTGTCGATCGGCAGCTTCCTGGTCAACTACCTGTCGATGCCGAACATCGGCGGCTTCAGCGAGCAGCAGGCCACGCACTACGTGTCGGCCTACTGGACGATGGCGATGATCGGCCGCTTCGCCGGTTCGGCGCTGCTGGCGCGCTTCTCGCCCAGCCGCCTGCTGGCGATCTTCGCGCTGGTCAACGTGGGGCTGCTGGTCACGACCATGCTGAGCTCCGGCAGTGTCGCGCTGTATTCGGTGGTGGCGATCGGCCTGTTCAACTCGATCATGTTCCCGACCATCTTCGCGCTGAGCATCGAGCGCCTCGGCCCGCTGACCAACAAGGGCTCCAGCCTGCTGATCATGGCCATCGTCGGCGGTGCCGTGGTGCCGTACCTGCAGGGCGTGCTGGCCGACCACATCGGTGTGCAGGCCAGCTTCATCCTGCCGCTGCTGTGCTACGGCTACATCATTTTCTACGGACTGGTCGGCGCGCGTACGCCGGCCTCCGCAACGCAGGGAGGCTGAGTCCGGTATGGGTGCCATCGTTTGCTTCGGCGAAATTTTGATCGATCTACTAGCGCAGCCGCCGGCCTCGGCCGATACCCCGCGCGCGTTCCTGCAGTACGCCGGCGGTGCGCCGGCCAACGTCGCCGTGGCCGCCGCGCGGCTGGGTGCGAAGACGCAGTTCGTCGGCATGCTCGGCCGTGACATGTTCGGCGACTTCCTGGCCGACAGCCTGGTCGAGCACGGCGTGGGCACGGATTACATCGTGCGTACCGATGCGGCGAAGACCGCACTGGCCTTCGTTGCCCTCGACGCCAGCGGCGAGCGCAGCTTCAGTTTCTACCGCCCGCCGGCGGCCGACCTGCTGTTCCGTGACAGTGACTTCCAGGCGGAGTGCCTCGACAGCGCACAGTGCTTCCACGTCTGCTCCAACAGCCTGACCGAGCCGGCCATCGCCGAGGCGACCTTCGCCGGCATGGACCGGGCCCGTAAGGCCGGCGCGGTGGTCAGTCTCGATCTGAATCTGCGTCCGGCCCTGTGGCCTGCCGACGTCGATCCGACGCCGCGCCTGTGGCAGGCGCTGGAGCGCGCCGACCTGGTCAAGCTGTCGCGCGAGGAACTGGATTACCTGGCAGCTCCGCTGGGCGCCGATGGCGAGGCGGCGGTGCTGCGGCGCCTGCTGGCCGCGCAGGCACGCTGGGTCATCGTCACCGATGGTGCAGCCACGCTGCACTGGTACACCCGCGACAACCACGGCACGGTCACCAGCTTCCGCGTGGCCACCGTCGACACTACCGCGGCCGGTGATGCCTTCGTCGGTGGCGTGCTGGTCGGCCTGCTGGAGCGGGGTGGGGCGGGCGCAGGTTTCGCCGCCTTCTGCAAGGACCCGGAGGCGATCACCGCCACGCTGCGCTTCGGCGCTGCAGTCGGTGCGCTGGCGGTTACCCGCAAGGGCGCGTTCGCCGCGATGCCCTCGCTTGATGAAGTGCAGCAGCTGCTGCAGTCCCAGGACATTACCGCATGAGCACCTCGCCCGACTTCCGTTCACCCGCGTTCCTGCGTGCGCACATCGCCGACACGATGGCGTTCTACCACCCGCGCTGCATCGATCCGAACGGTGGCTTCTTCCACTACTTCCGTGACGACGGCAGCATCTACGATGCCAGCCATCGCCACCTGGTGAGCAGCACGCGCTTCGTCTTCAACTACGCGATGGCCTACCGCGAGTTCGGCAATGCCGAATATCGCGAGGCGGTCGAGCACGGCGTGCGCTACCTGCGTGAGGTGCACCGCAACCCGGCCACCGGCGGCTATGCCTGGACCCTGCGCGATGGCAAGGTCGAGGACGACATGAACCACTGCTATGGCGTGGCCTTCGTGCTGCTGGCCTACAGCTGCGCGCTGAAGGCCGGCATCGAGCAGGCCCGCGAGTGGATGGACGAGACCTGGCAGCTGCTGGAAGCGCGCTTCTGGGAGCCGCAGCACGGCCTGTACAAGGACGAGGCTGATGGCCATTGGAACTTCACCGGCTATCGCGGCCAGAACGCCAACATGCACATGTGCGAGGCGATGCTGGCCGCATTCGAGGCCAGTGGCGAACAGCGCTATGTCGAGCGCGCGCTGCTGCTGGCCGACAACATGACCCGCCGCCAGGCCGCCAAGGCCGGTGGGCTGGTCTGGGAACACTACGACGTGAACTGGGAGATCGACTGGGATTACAATCTGGACGACCCCAAGCACCTGTTCCGCCCGTGGGGCTTCCAGCCCGGCCACCAGACCGAGTGGGCCAAGCTGCTGCTGATCCTCGATCGCCACGTGCAGGCCGATTGGCTGGTTCCGACCGCGCAGCACCTGTTCGACGTGGCCGTGGCGCGCAGCTGGGACGACGCCCGCGGTGGCCTGTACTACGGCTTCGCACCGGAATCGCGCCGGCAGCCGGGCATGGACGGCGCACCGATCGGTGGCGACAGCTTCGTCTGCGATGACGACAAATACTTCTGGGTGCAGGCCGAGACCCTGGCCACCGCCGCACTGATGGCCAGGCGCACCGGCGATGACCGCTACTGGCAGTGGTACGACCGCCTCTGGGCGTATTCGTGGGAGCACTTCGTCGACCACCGGTACGGCGCCTGGTTCCGCATCCTCGATGCCGACAACCGCAAGTACAGCGACGAGAAGAGCCCGGCCGGCAAGGTGGATTACCACACCATGGGTGCCTGCTACGAAGTGTTGAACGTCGTGCGCTGAGGCGCGATGTATTGGAATCGGTAGCGCCGGGCCGCACCCGGCGGCAGAACAGGAGCATCACGTGCATCGCCTTTCCCTCGTTGTCCGTCTGCTCCTGCTGCTGATCGCAGCCTCCGTGTTTCCGGCAACTGCAGCCCCGCTGCAGGCGCAGTGGGAGTTCCGCATGCTGCCCGGCGACGCGCAGGGTGCGGCGCATCCGGGCCTGCAGCAGTGGCGCGCGGCAACGGTGCCGGGCAGCGTGCACACCGATCTGCTGGCCCATGCGTTGATCCGCGATCCCTACGTCGGTGCAGCCGAGGCCGAGCTGCAATGGATCGGCCTGGCCGACTGGGAATACCGCGCCCGTTTCGACGTGGATACCGCGACGCTTGCCAAGCCCAATGCCGAGCTGCGCTTCGATGGGCTCGATACCTATGCGGAGGTCCTCCTCAACGGCAAACCGCTGCTGCGTGCAGACAATGCACATCGTACCTGGCGCGCGCGCGTGGAGGGCCGGCTGCGGGCCAAGGGCAATGAGCTGCAGATCGTGTTCCGTTCGCCGATCCGCACGCTGCTGCCGGGCGTGCAGGCCATGCCGCACAAGATTGCTGGCAACTATCCGTCGCCCTATGGTGATGAGCCGAAGGAGGCGATGGTCGGCAACTTCGCGCGCAAGCCGGCCTACCACTTCGGCTGGGACTGGGGCCCGCGTTATGTCACCGCCGGGGTCTGGCGTGGCGTCGACCTGCAGGCCTGGGATGCGCACCGCCTGGCCGATCTGGCCGTGCGTACGGATGCACTGGACGCCCAGCAGGCGAAGCTGGCGGTGCTGCTGCAGGTGGAGCAGGGGGCGGTGTCGGGCTCGGCCGTGGTGCATGTGGAGGTGCGCGATCCGCAGGGCCGCAGCGTGGCCCAGGTGCAACGCACGGTGCCGCTGATGCCCGGCCAGAACACCGTTGAGCTGCCGGTTGAGCTGACCAAGCCGCAGCGCTGGTGGCCGGTGGGTCATGGTGCGCAGGACCGTTACACCGTGCAGGCACGCCTTGACGACGGCAGCACACCGGAACTGGCGCGCGAGCAGCGCATCGGCCTGCGCACGGTCGAACTGCGCCGCGAGCAAGACGGCAAGGGCGGGCAGGGCTTCGCTTTCGTCATCAATGGTGTGCCGATCTTCGCCAAGGGTGCCAACGTGATCCCGTTCGACGCGTTCCCCGCACGCGTCGATGCGGCGCGACTGCGCCAGGTGTTGACGGCGGCCCGCGATGCCAACATGAACATGCTGCGCAACTGGGGCGGTGGCTACTACGAGGACGATGCGTTCTTCGACATCGCCGATGAACTCGGCCTGCTGGTGTGGCAGGACTTCATGTTCGGCGGTGGCATGCAACCGGGCTACGATCCGGCGTTCCGTGCCAGCGTGGTGGCCGAAGCACGCGACAACGTGCGCCGCCTGCGGCATCACCCCAGCATCGTGCTGTGGTGTGGCAACAACGAGGAAGAGACCGCCTGGAAGGACTGGGGCCATGGCCGCGACCTGAAGGCGGCCGACCCGGCATTTGCGGCGAAGGTCTGGCAGGGCTATGTCGACCTGTTCGGCAACGACCTGCGCCAGGTGGTCGGCGAGGAAGGGCTGGGCGTACCATACTGGTCCAGCTCGCCCAGCAACGATCTTGACGAGAAGGCCAACGATTCGACCCGTGGTGACAAGCACTACTGGCAGGTCTGGGGCAATCCGGCATTGCCGGTGCAGGCCTACCTGCGCGAGACCCCACGCTTCATGTCCGAGTACGGACTGCAGGCGTGGCCGTCGGTGGCGACCGTGGACCAGATCGCCACCCGCGCCGAGCAGCGCATCGACAGCCCGGTGATCCGCGCGCACCAGAAATTCATGGCCGGCGAGGGCAACAGCCGCCTGCTGCACTACATCGAGCTGGGCTACGGTACGCCGAAGGACTTCGAGGATTTCGTCTACCTGAGCCAGGTGATGCAGGCCGATGGCATTGCACTGGCGGCGTTGCATCATCGCGCCTCGCGGCCGTACACGATGGGTTCGCTGTACTGGCAACTCAACGATGTCTGGCCGGGGGCTTCGTGGTCCAGCGTGGACTACTTCGGCCGCTGGAAGGCGCTGCATTTCGCCGCGCGGCGATTCTTCGCGCCGGTCACCGTGGCCGCGCTGCGCGACGAGGGCCGTACGCGGGTGCGGCTGCTCAATGATGGCGCCGCGCTGGATGCGCGCTGGCGGCTGCGGGTGATGGACGTGGACGGCAAGGTGCTGCGCCGTCGCGAGCAGGCGGTGACGCTTGCCGCTGCCGGCGTCACCGACATCGGCACCTACAGCGATGCCGAGCTGCTGGCTGGCGCCGATTCGAAGCGGACGGTCGCGGTGTTCGAGCTGCTGCAGGACGGCAGGGTGAGTGCGCGGCAGGTGGTTGGTTTCGTCGAAGCCAAGGACCAGCAGCTGCCGCGACAGAAGCTGAAGGCTGCCCTGAGCATCGAGGGCGACCACTATCGACTGCGGCTGGAGAGCGCGACGTATGTGCGGGCGGCGTGGATCGACTTCGGTGCGCTGGACGTGCAGGTCGAAGACAACCTGCTGGACCTGTTGCCGGGGGAAACCCGCGATATCGCCGTACGCGGCCCGGTGGATCTGACGACGCTGCGCGAAGCGTTGAAGCTGAGGACCCTCAACGACCGTTGAGGGCGGCACATCCTGTTCTGGTAGGTGCCAACCTTGGTTGGCACACCCGGAACATGCCAACCAAGGTTGGCATCCCCCGTTGATTACAGCTGGATCTGCTGGAAGTTCTCGACCCGCTCGTGGCCGTTGGCGGCCTGGCCGGTGCGCGGCAGCGGGTAGTCGTCAAGGCGGTCGATCAGGCGGGTCTGCAGGCCGGCTTCGCGGGCTGCGTCGAGTTCTTCGACCACGTCGGACAGGAACAGGATCTCACCCGCCGGCACGCCGATCGCCTGCACGATGCGGCGATAGCTGTCGGCCTCACGCTTGCCGCCGACCTCGGTGTCGAACCAGCCCGACACCAGTGGGCTGAGGTCACCGGCATCGCTGAAGCCGAAGAACAGTTTCTGCGCCGGTACCGAGCCGGAGGAGTACACGTACAGCGGCAGGCCGGAGGCGTGCCAGCCGTTCAGCACCGGCGCCACTTCCGGATAGAAGTGCGCGGTGTAGTCGCCGCGGCGGTAGCCTTCGTCCCAGATCATGCCCTGCAGCGCCTTCAGCGCGGTGTGCTTGCGGTCCTGGTCGATCCAGCCCTGCAGCGTCTCGGCCACCAGGCTGTCCTGGCAGGCGCCGCCGATCTCGCTGGCCACCGCATCCAGCCAGCGGCGGACCTCCGGCTGCTGGCCATGCTCGGCCACGAACGCGGGCAACGCCTTGCGGGCATAAGGGAACAGCACGTTCTTGACGAACGAGATGCTGCTGGTGGTGCCTTCGATGTCGGTCAGGATGACGCGGGGCTGCATGGATCAGGACGCCTGGGTGGGTACGTAACGGGGGAACTTCTGCGCGATGTCGGTGCCGGTGAAGTGACCGACCCAGCCATCCGGCTCGGTGAAGAAGCGGATCGCCACGAAGCTCGGCTCGTCGCCCATGTCGAACCAGTGGGTGGTGCCATCGGGCACGGCGATCAGGTCATCCTTCACACACTCGATCTCGTAGACCTTGTCACCCACGTGCAGGGTGAACAGGCCCGAGCCGGCCACGAAGAAGCGCACCTCGTCTTCCTTGTGGAAGTGTTCGTCGAGGAACTTCTTGCGCAGTTCCGCCCGGTTCGGGTTGTCCGGGGCGATCGAGGCCACGTCCACGCTCTTGAAGCCACGCTCGGCGACCAGGCGGTCGATGTCGGCGCGGTAGGCGGCGAACACTTCATCCTGGCTGGCACCCGGCGCGACCGGCGCGGTGGCCTGCCAGCGCTCGAAGGTGACACCGATCTTATGCAGTTCGGCAGCGATGATCGCGCCGTCCTGGGTGTCCAGCAGTGGCGATTCGGGGCGGGTGTCGTCGTAGATGCGCAGTCGGCTCATGGCGGCAGCTTGAACGTCTCGGGGGGAAGACAGGGTAGCAGGGTGGGGGCGCGGCGCAGATTCCTGATCGGCATCTGCACCTGCGCGCGGGTTCAGCCGCGCAGCTTGCGCAGTTCCAGCTCGCAGTGGAACAGGAACTCGAAGGCTTCCAGGTGGCGGCGCGCCTCGGCCATGTCGCGGCCCCAGGCGTACAGGCCGTGGCCGTCGATCAGGTAACCCCACAGGTTCTGCCGGTCCAGCAGGTCGTCGACCTGTTTCGAGAGCACATTCATGTCCTGGGTGTTGGCGAACACCGGCACGTCCACGGCCATTTCATGGGTGCTGTTGCCGGCGAAGGCCTTCAGCAGCTCGTAGCCTTCCAGGTGCACATGGCCTTGCGGCGCATACAGGCGCGAGGCGATGGTCTGCACCGGGGAATGGGTGTGCAGGACGCAGCCGATCTCCGGGAAGCGGCGGTACAGCTGGGTGTGCAGCAGGGTTTCGGCGGACGGGCGCAGCGGGCGGCCGACGGCCTTGCCGTCGAAGTCCACCACCATGATGTCGTCCTCGATCAGGCGGCCCTTGTCCTTGCCGGACACGGTGATCGCCGCGTGGCCGTCATCCAGGCGGTGGGAGAAGTTGCTGCTGGTGGCCGGGGTCCAGCCGGCGTGGGCCAGTTCGCGGACGTTGTCGATCAGCAGCTGGGCCAGTTCGCTCAGGCGCGCGGTGTCGTAGGGGAAGGTGGGGGCGTTCATGCCGTCGATTTTACTGGATTCGGCCAACGGCTGAGCCCCTCGTGGCTTGCGTAAGAAGCAGGTTCCGTGGGTTGGCCGGTTGGGTGGGCTGCGCAGGGGACGCCGTGAACCCATCCATGGGGGCTTGGCCGCGGCATCCATGCCGCGGACACCCCTGCGCAGCCCACCCGACCGGCCACGGACAGGTTCCGTCGTGCGGCCAGCCACGGAGTGAAGAAGGAAAAGCGAAAAGCGGGTCGCCGCGCTGCGCTTGCTCGGAGCCGAGCATGGCTCGGCTCTACAGGGAATTCATCGACCGGAGGGAATTCATCTCTCAGACGCAATTCATCCACGCATGGCGTGGATCTACTGGACGTGCCAGCAGACTGTCGGAGGTGGGGCGGGTTGGGTTCGCGGGGGTGTCCGCGGCAGGGATGCCGCGGCCAAGCCCCCATGGATGGGTTCACGGCGTCCCCCGCTAACCCAATCCGCCCCACCAAAGCCTCAGCCCAGCTGTCGCCGTTGCCGTTGCTCCGGCTTCAAAGGCGGGTGCAGGGCCGCAGGCCCTGCAATGCAAAACCCCTTACTTCCCCCGCAGGCGGCTGTGCTTGAAGCCGTAGCAGAAGTAGATGACGAAGCCGACGAACGTCCACACGCCCATCAGCATCCAGTTGTGCATCGTCATCGCCGACAGCAGCGCCAGGCAGCTCAGCACGCCCAGGCTGCAGATCAGCCACGCCATCGGCATGCGGAACGGACGCGGCAGGTCCGGCTGGGTGCGGCGCAGGATCAGCACGCCGGCACACACCGCAGCAAACGCGATCAGCGTGCCCATCGAGGTCAGCTCACCGAGGATGTCCAGCGGGAACAGCGCCGCCAGCAGCGCGATGCCGATGCCGGTGATCACGGTGTTGATGTGCGGGGTGCGGTACTTCGGATGGATCTTGGTGAACACCGGCGGCAGCAGGCCATCGCGGCCCATGATCATGAAGATGCGCGGCTGGCCGATGATCATCACCAGCACCACCGAGGACAGGCCGACCAGCGCGCCGACCTCGACCACCCAGCGCAGCCAGCCCAGCTGCGGATGCGCGGCCACCGCGGTCACCACCGGCTCGTCGGTGCCCAGCAGCTGGTACGGCACCAGGCCGGTCATCACAGCGGCCATGGCGATGTACAGCACGGTGCAGACCGCCAGCGACAGCATCATGCCGATCGGCATGTCGCGCTGCGGGTTCTTCGATTCCTGCGCCGCCACCGACACCGCCTCGAAGCCGATGTAGGCGAAGAACACCATCGCCGCGCCGCGCAGCACGCCTTCCATGCCGTACTTGCCGGGGCCTTCGTTGGCGGGAATGAACGGGGTCCAGTTGCTGGTGTCGACGTACTTCCAGCCGACCACGATGACCAGCACGATCAGGCCGGTCTTGAGCACGACCATCGCCATGTTCATCGCCGAGGACTTGCTGATGCCGACGTAGCACAGCCAGGTCAGCAGCAGTACCAGCGCGGCGGCCGGCAGGTTGGCGATCGCGCCGGTCGGGCGCAGCTGCGCGTCGAGTGGCGCGCTGACCAGCGCCGCCGGTAGATGGATGTCGAACTGGCTGAGCAGGCTGAGGAAATAGCCGGTCCAGCTGACCGCCACGGCTGACGCGGAGACGCCGTACTCCAGCACCAGCATCCAGCCGATGAACCAGGCCGAGAGCTCGCCGAAGGTGGCATAGGTATAGGTGTAGGCGCTGCCGGACACCGGCACCATCGAGGCGAACTCGGCGTAGGCCAGTGCGCAGAAGGCGCAGCAGATGGCGGCCAGCACGAACGACAGCATGATCGCCGGGCCGGCGTGGTTGGCGGCGGCCTGGCCGGTGATGACGAAGATGCCGCCGCCGATCACCGCGCCGATGCCGAGGGCGGTCAGCCCCCAGGGGCCGAGGTGGCGGCGCAGGCTGAGGCCGTTGGCGTCTTCATGGGCGGCATGCGGGTGCTTGGTGGCCCACAGTTGCTTGAACATGTGTGGTGGTCTTGTCGAAGCGCGCCATGACCGGCGCGCGGGGAAAACGGACGGGCCGGCGCGAGGCCGGCCCGTAGGCGGATCAGGGCGACTTGGCCAGCTTGCTGTTGCGGATGCCGTAGCCCAGGTAGATCAGCAGGCCGAGCAGCGTCCAGCCAACGAACAGGTGCCAGTGCACCACGAACGCCTGCCAGAACAGGAACAGGCAGGTGGCCGCGCCCAGCGGGCAGATGATCCACACCATCGGCACGCGGAACGGGCGGTGGATCTCCGGCTTGGTATAGCGCAGCACCAGCACGCCGATGCAGACCGTGGCGAAGGCCAGCAGGGTGCCCATCGAGACCAGTTCGCCCAGCACGTTCAGCGGCACCAGGCCGGCCAGTGCGGCGGCGATCACGCCGACCACGATGGTGGCGACGTACGGGGTGCGGAAGCGGGCGTGGACCTTGCCGAAGAATTTCGGCAGCAGGCCGTCGCGGGAGATGGTGTAGGCGATGCGGGTCTGGCCCATCATCATCACCAGCACCACCGAGGACAGGCCGGCGATGGCGCCGATCTCGACCAGGGTCTTCAGCCACGACAGGGTCGGGTAGGGCTCCAGCGCGGTGGCCACCGGCTTGTCGGTGCCCAGCAGGTGGTACGGCATCATGCCGGTCAGCACCGCGCAGACGATGATGTAGACGATGGTGCACACCGCCAGCGAGCCGAGCAGGCCGATCGGCATGTTGCGCTGCGGGTCCTTGGTCTCGCCGGCGGCGGTGGAAACCGCATCGAAGCCGATGTAGGCGAAGAACACGATGGTGGCCGCGCGGAATACGCCGCTCCAGCCGAACTCACCCGGCACGCCGGTGTTTTCCGGGATGAACGGCTGCCAGTTGGCCGGGTCGATGTGGGCCGCACCGATGCCGATGAACAGGCAGATGACGGTGACCTTGATCGCCACGATGATCGCGTTGACGAAGGCCGACTGGGTCACGCCCACGTACAGCAGGCCGGACACCGCCGCCACGATCAGCACCGCCGGCAGGTTGAACAGCTTGCCGGAGGAGACGAACTCGCTGCCGGTCCAGGCGATGGGCGCGGCGCTGAGCAGGTCCGGGAACGGCATGTGCAGCGTAGTGGTGATGAAGCTGATCAGGTACGCCGACCAGCCCACCGCGACCGAGGCCGAGGCGAACAGGTACTCCAGCACCAGGCACCAGCCGATGAACCAGGCCATGCCTTCGCCGAGGGTGGCGTAGGAGTAGGAATAGGCGCTGCCGGAGACCGGCATCATCGCCGCGAACTCGGCGTAGCACAGGCCTGCCAGGGCGCAGGCGAAACCGGCGATCACGAACGACAGCATGACGGCGGGGCCGGCGTGGTTGGCCGCGGCCTGGCCGGTCAGCACGAAGATACCTGCGCCGATCACCGCACCCACGCCAAGCAGGATGAGGTGTTTAGCCGTGAGGGTCCGTTTCAACGTGGCTTCGCCGTCCAGGCTGCCTTCGATGGGTTCGCCGGCATCGACGTGCCCGGCCGGTTGGACCGGCTTGACCCTCAACAGAGCTTTCAGCATGCAGTACTTCCTAGTGATCGGATTGGGTGGGCCGCCGATACGTTGCCGGCAACCCTGGAATGGTGAAGGCCGCGCGAACGGCCCGCTGTACCTTAGCCAAAGCTGAAGGCAACGCACAAGCGCAATCGCAACAATGAACGGCGATAATGAGCAGTATTTTTCCAGACGCCGCCCATTCATGAGCCAGACCGCCGAAACCCTTGCCGTGCTTGACGATCGCCTGCGTGGCCTGCTGCGGGACTATGCCCGCCGCGAGCCGGCCCACGACGCACTGGCTGCCGAATTCGGCACATTGTTGGACGATCCGGAAGATCCGTTCCGGCGCGAACGGCTGACCGGCCACTTCACCGCCAGCTGCTGGCTGGTCAGCGCCGATGGCCAGCGTCTGCTGCTGACCCACCACCGCAAGCTGCAGCGCTGGCTGCAGCTGGGCGGCCACGCCGACGGCGACCGCGACCTGGCCCGGGTGGCGCTGAAGGAAGCCGAGGAAGAATCGGGCCTGGGCGGCCTGGTGCTGGAAGACCCGGCCATCTTCGATCTGGACAAGCACTGGATTCCGGAGCGCAAGGACGTGCCGGGGCACTGGCACTACGACGTGCGTTTCGTGATCCGTGCGCTGGGTGGCGAAGCCTTCGTGCTCAGCGAGGAATCACTGGAGCTGGCCTGGCGGCCGGTGACCGAGGTCGCGGCCGACCCACAGTCCGATGAATCCATGCAGCGCATGGCACACAGGTGGCTGGCACGTTGAGAAAAAAGGGGACGGAGGGGATTAAGTCGTTTATGCCACAAACGACTTAATCCCCTCCGTCCCCTTTTTTTCAGTACAGGATGCGCGTGCGCAGCGTGCCCGGGATCGCGGCCAGTTCGTCGCGCACCGCCGCGGCCTGCTCCTCGCTGGCAGTGATGTCGATCACCACGTAGCCCACCTTCGGGTCGGTGCGCAGGAACTGGCCGTCGATGTTGACGTTGTGGCGCGAGAAGATCTCGTTGACCTTGGACAGCACGCCCGGCACGTTCTGGTGGATGTGCAGCAGGCGCAGGCTGTCGGCGTGCTCGGGCAGGGTCACTTCCGGGAAATTGACCGCCGACAGGGTGCTGCCGTTGTCGCTGTAGCGCACCAGTTTGGCGGCCACTTCCACGCCGATGTTGTCCTGCGCTTCCAGCGTGCTGCCACCCACGTGCGGGGTCAGGATCACGTTGTCGTGGCGGGTCAGCGGCGATTCGAAGATATCGCCATTGCCCTTCGGCTCGACCGGGAACACGTCCAGCGCGGCGCCACCGACGTGGCCGCTGGCCAGCGCCGCGTCCAGCGCATCGATGTCGACCACGGTGCCGCGCGCGGCGTTGATCAGGTGCGCGCCCTTGCGCATCTTCGCCAGCTCGGTGCTGCCGATCATCCATTGCGTGGACGGGGTTTCCGGCACGTGCAGGGTGACGATGTCGGCGCGGGCGAGCAGATCGTCCAGGCTGGCCGCGGCCCGGGCATTGCCCAGCGCCAGCTTGGTTTCCACGTCGTGGAAGATCACCTGCATGCCCAGCGATTCGGCCAGTACGCCGACCTGGGTGCCGATGTGGCCGTAGCCGATGATGCCCAGCGTCTTACCGCGTACTTCGTGGCTGCCGCTGGCCGACTTCGACCAGCCGCCGCGATGGCATTCGGCGTTCTTCTGCGGGATGCCACGGGTCAGCATGATCGCCTCGGCGATCACCAGCTCGGCCACGCTGCGGGTGTTGGAATAGGGGGCGTTGAATACCGGGATGCCGGCCAGCTCGGCCGCGTCCAGGTCGACCTGGTTGGTGCCGATGCAGAAGCAGCCCACTGCGATCAGCCGCTTGGCCTCGGCCAGCACCTCGGCGCTGAGCTGGGTACGCGAGCGGATGCCGACGATGTGCGCCTCGGCGATGCGCGCCTTCAGTTCGTCCTCGGGCAGCGCCTTGGTGTGCGCTTCGATCTGGCTGTAGCCGGCGGCGCTGAACACCTCCACGGCGGTCTGGCTGACCCCCTCCAGCAACAGCACGCGGATATCCTGCTTCGGGAACGAGGTCTTCTTCGGCGACATGGGGCAACACGGCCAGTGGGACAGGGGCCAATCACTATGCCAGATCGCGAAGCCCATGGTGCAGTGCGCAATTGGTTGCATCCGTAGCTATCTGTACCGGTGTGGGGCTGGACGCTGGCGCGTGCCACTGGCACGCTTGCCCGTTCTTCACGCACCGCGCTGGACCGTCATGACCGATTCCCGCATTGCCTCGCTGCAGCAGGCCTGTCCCGGCCTGAAACTGAAGACCGATCCGGCCGACCTGGAGCATTACGGGCGCGACTGGACCCGGCGCTGGACGCCGGCGCCGCTGGCGATTGCATTGCCGGCCACGGTTGAGGAAGTGCAGGCGGTGATGCGCTGGAGCGCGGCCGAGGGCGTGCCGGTGGTGCCGTCGGGTGGACGCACCGGTCTGTCCGGTGGCGCGGTGGCGGCCAACGGCGAACTGGTGCTCAGCCTGGAGCGGATGAACAAGGCGCTGGCCTACGACGCGGTCGATCGCACGCTGGTGGTGCAGGCCGGCATGCCGCTGGAGGCGGTGCACAACGCCGCGCTCGACCACGGCCTGATCTACCCGGTTGATTTCGCGGCGCGCGGTTCCTGCTCGATCGGCGGCAACATCGCCACCAATGCCGGCGGCATCCGCGTGATCCGTTACGGCAATACCCGAGAATGGATCGCCGGGCTGAAAGTGGTCACCGCCAGCGGCGAGCTGCTCGAACTCAACAAGGGCCTGATCAAGAACTCCAGCGGCTATGACTTCCGCCAGCTGCTGATCGGCTCGGAAGGTACGCTGGGGGTGATCGTCGAGGCGACGGTGAAGCTGACCGACCCGCCGCCGGCCAGCAATGTGATGCTGCTGGCCGTCCCCAGCTTCGAGGTGCTGATGCAGGTGTTCGCCGCGTTCCGCGCGCGCCTGCAGCTGCAGGCCTTCGAGTTCTTCACCGAGCGGGCGCTGGAGCACGTGCTGGCGCATGGTGCGCAGGCGCCGTTCGACGAGGTGCACCCTTATTACGTGGTCACCGAGTTCGCGGCCAACGACGACGCGCAGGAAGCGGCGGCGATGGCGGCGTTCGAGGACTGCATGGGCAACGGCTGGGTCAGCGATGGCGTGATCAGTGCAAGTGACGCCCAGGCCGCCCAGCTGTGGCGCCTGCGCGAGGGCATCACCGAGTCGCTTGCACGCTACAAACCGTACAAGAACGATGTCTCGGTGCGGATCTCGTCGATGCCGGCGTTCCTGGCCGAGACCCAGGCGCTGATCGGGCAGGCCTATCCGCATTTCGACGTGGTCTGGTTCGGCCACATCGGTGACGGCAACCTGCATATCAATGTGCTCAAGCCGGACGACACCCCTGACGCCGATTTCGTGTCGCAGTGCGAGCACGTGACCAAGCTGCTGGCCCAGGTGCTGGCCCGTTTCGATGGCAGCATTTCCGCCGAGCACGGCATCGGCCTGGTCAAGAAGGGCTACCTGGACAGCACCCGCGGCCCGGCCGAGATCGCGCTGATGAAGGCAGTCAAACGCGCGTTCGATCCCCAAGCGCGGCTGAATCCCGGCAAGCTGTTCGACGTCTGAGCCGGGCAAATCCTTCACGTACCCGTTACGCTCCACGCATTCCCACAACCGGCTTCGAATCGATGACCCGTCCGCTTGTTCTGCTTGCCCTGCTGTCCCTGCCGCTGGCCGGCTTCGCTTCCAGCTTCGCAGGCACCTCGGCCGGCTCGGCCACCGGTGCTTCCTCCGGTTCCTCGGCCAGCAGCTCGGGCGACGACAAGGTGGTACAGGCCGCACGCGATGATGCCGCTGCGTTCGTCGCCAGCGACGGCCAGATCCGCGGCGCACGCCTGCAGGCCGCGCTGGTCCACCTGCGCGAGCAGGATGCCGCTGCCCAGCAGCAGAGCGACCTGCAGCTGGCCCGCGCGCTGCTGGCGCGCTGATCCGGCCTTCGGGTAGTGCCGGCCGCTGGCCGGCAACGCCATGACATCTGCACGCAACGCAGCCACGCATGGCGTGGCTCTACTGCTGATCGCCCACGTCGCGCACGCAGCCGACCGCCTGCAGCTCGACCCGGCAGGGCTGAGCCGTGTGCAGCAGCAGGTGGCTGGCCAGACCCTGGCCGATGTGCAGTCACTGCTGCCGGACGGCCTGCTACGTGCCTTGCCGACCCAGGTACAGGTACGCTGGGGCGCTGACCTGCCCGCCGAGGTGCATGGCCGTGCATTTGCTGGCCGCATCACGCTGCGCCGCGACCTGCTGGACGACCGCGTGCCCGGTGCGCGACGGGCGCGACGCAGCGCACTGGTGCACGAACTGACCCATGTCGCGGATCGTGGTGGTGCTGGCTGGTCGCGCAGTGCGCGTTGGCGCGATCTGGCAGGGTGGCAACGCAAGCCGTGGCATCTCGGTCGCGGCCACAACGACTTCCGTGCTCGCAGCCCGGACGGTTATGAGCTGAAAGATCCGGCTGAGTATCTGGCGGTGAACGCCGAGCATTTCGTGCTCGATGCCGAGTTCACCTGCCGTCGCCCGGCACTGGCGCAGTGGTACCAGGAGCACTTCGGCACGCCGCCGTCGCTGCCGCAGCCGCAGTGCGATAGCCGCGTTCCGTTGCTGCAGGCGGAGCCGGAGGAGGGGGCGGCATCACTGCTGCAGCTGGATCCCTCACGGGTTTACGCGGTGGATTACCTGTTTGCCGAAGGCAGCGCACAACCGATGAGCCGCTGGGGCCACAGCATGCTGCGGCTGGTGATCTGCCGGCCCGGCCGCGCGCCAGGCCCGGACTGTCGGTTGGACCTGGAGTACCACCGCGTGCTGTCGTTCCGCGCCTTTGTCGGCGACGTGCAGATTTCAAACTGGCGCGGCCTGACCGGCGGCTACCCCTCGCGGCTGTTCGTGCTGCCACTGCAGCAGGTGGTGGACGAGTACACCAAGGTTGAACTTCGCGGGCTGCAGTCGTTGCCCCTGCAGCTGGAACGCGACGAGATCGCCAGCCTGCTCGAGCGTACCGCGCAGGTGCACTGGAGCTATGACGGGCGCTATTACTTCGTCAGCAACAACTGCGCGGTGGAGACCGCGAAGCTGCTGCAGGCCGGTGTGCCTAGGCTGGGGAGCGCCGGCCTGGCGCAGCTGAGTCCGCGCGGGCTGAAGCGCCGGCTGGCGCGCCTGCAGGTGCTGGACGAGCACGTGCTGGCCGATCGCGATTCAGCACAGGCGCAGGGCTATTACTTTGCCTCGGCGCGTGACCACTATCAGCAGTTGTTCGATGTGGCTGCCGGCCAGCTGGCGCTGCCCACGCGCGATGTACGCGGCTGGCTGAAGCTGCCCGCACGGCAGCGGGCACCGTGGCTGCTGCAGGGCGACCTGCGCGCCAGCGCGGGCCTGCTGCTGCTGGAGCAGGCTGCGCAACGGCGTGCCGAACTACGCGCGCGCGATGTGCTCAAGCGGCAGCTGCTGGGTGCACCGGACAGTGCCCAGGCCCGCAACCTGCGCGGGCTGCTGGAGCAGAGTGGGCAATGGCTGCGTCCGGGTACGTTGCTGCATGGCGATGGCTATGGATTGCCGTTGGCCGACGAACAGGCGCTCCTGATGCAGGCCGTGGCCACTGCCAGTGCGCAGGCGGTGCCGGCGTGGCAGGCGCTGCGCCTGCAGCTGCGCCAGCAGTTGCCGGTGAACCAGCGCGAGGAAATGGATGCGATCGATGCCAATCTGGCCGCGCTTGGTGCTCACCTGCGCACGCAGGCCGCCAGCTCGCCTACTGGCGCGGCAGTTCGATGACGAAGCGGCTGCCGCCGGCGCTGCCCGGGATGCAGTAGACGCGGCCACCGTGCGCGTCGGCGATGGCTTTGACCACCGCCAGGCCGAGCCCGCTGCCGCCGCCCTGGCGCGAACGCGAACCGTCGGCGCGCATGAACGGAGTGAAGATATCGGCGTGCAGGGCGGGGTCGATGCCCGGTCCCTCGTCTTCGATGGCCACCTGTACATGCCCCGGCGTGTCATGCACGGCAATCCGTACCTTGCCCGGGCTGGCGTAGCGCCGCGCGTTCTCCAGCAGCGCCAGCAGCGCCTGGCGCAGCCGGGTCGGATCGCAGTGCGCGTTGTGTTCCTCACGGCTGGTTTCCAGTTCCAGCACGAAACCGGCGGTGCGGAACTGCGGGTCGACCAGGGTCATCACCGAATGCACCTCGGCCACCACGTCGGTGCGCGCGCGGCGCACGTCCAGCCTTGCATTGTCGGACAGGCTCAGCACGCGCAGGTCCTCGATCAGGCGCGACAGGCCTTCGACCTGGGCAAGCAGGCTGCGGAACTGTGATTCGTCAGGCTGGAACACGCCCTCGGCCAGCCCCTGCAGGCGGCCACGCAGGATCGTCACCGGCGTGCGCAGCTCGTGGGCGATGGCGGCGTGCCACATGGCCCGCTCGCTCTCCATGTGCTGCAGGCGCCGCGCCATCGCATTGAAGTCTTCGACCAGGGTGGCTACTTCGCCCGGCGAGTTTTCTTCGACACTGGCGCGTGCACCGAGATCGCCGCTGGCCAGCGCGCGGACGCTGTCGACCAGCGAATTCAACGGCGACAGGATACGGTGCGCAAGCCGGAACGAGGCGGCGATGGCCAGGGCCAGTCCGGTCAGGATCACCCCGACCATCCACGCCAGCTCCGGCCCGGTAGGCAGCCAGCTTTCCGGCTCCTCGGCACTGCCGGGGAAGAACTCGACCAGCACCGCATACAACAGCCACGACGACAGGATCATCATCACGATCACGCCGATCACCATCAGCGACATCGAGACGATGATGTGGCGGCTCAGACCGGAGCGGCGCAGGGTGCCCATCAGCGGTCGGCCATCAACCGGTAACCGACGCCGCGTACACTGGCCGGTACATTGAGCATGCCCACCTCATCCAGCTTGCGTCGCAGCTTGCTGACATGGCTGTCGACGGTTCGCTCCAGCGCCTCGCTCTCCGGCAGGCACTCGTGCATCAGTTCGCTGCGGCTGAAGATGCGCGTGGGGGCCAGTGCCATGCAATGCAGCAGCTTGAACTCGGTGAGGGTGAGCAGGACTTCATGGCTGTAGCCGTCGCCCTCCACGTGCACGGCATGGGTTGCCGAGTCGATCAGCAGCGGGCCCACGCGCAGCGCGCTGGGTGCATCCACGCGCGAGGCGCGCAGCGTACGCCGCAGCACGGCGCGCACGCGCGCCGCCACCTCGGCCGGGTTGAACGGCTTGACCACGTAGTCGTCGGCGCCCATGCGCAGTGCGGTCAGCTTGTCCAGGTCCTGGTCCAGCGCGGTCAGCATGATCACCGGCGTTTCGCCACGTTGGCGCAGCTGGGTCAGCACGCTCCAGCCATCCAGGCGAGGCAGTTGAACGTCCAGCAGGACCAGGTCGGGGCGGGCGCTGCGGTGCAGGTCGAGCGCGTCGTGGCCATCGGCGGCACGCAGGGTGCGCAGTCCTTCGCGTTCCAGATAGGCGGTGAGAATATCGGCGATCTCGGCCTCATCCTCGACAATCAGGACGAGGGCGGCCAGGGCAGGGGAGGCATGCATGCGGGGGCGGGGCCTTAAGGTGCTTGCCTCCATCGTATCTCCACAGTTCCTCCATCGAAACCCCATCATCGCCCCGCACACTGCGTTCTTCAGAACCTTTCAGCCGCCCGCGCGGCATTGTGCACAGCAATGAGAACCTTCAGGACTCCGGCCGCGTTGATCGCGGCCATCGCTCTGGCCATGACGGCCTGCTCCTCCCCCGAAGCCACCCCCGAAGCCGCACCGCGCGTCAGCGTGGTCACCGTCGGCCCGCAGGTGGTGCAGCGTGACGACGAACTGCCCGGTCGCGTGGCCGCCGTGCGCACCGCGCAGATCCGCGCGCAGGTGGGCGGCATCGTGCAGCGCCGCCTGTTCGAGCAGGGCGCCGAAGTAAGTGCTGGCCAGGCCCTGTTCCAGATTGATCCGGCGGCATTCCGTGCCGACGTCGATTCGGCGCTGGCTGCGCTGCAGCGCAGTGAAGCAGCGCTGGGCCGCAGCCGCGTGCAGTCGCAGCGCCTGCATGCGCTGGCTGCCGCGCAGGCGGTCAGCCAGCAGCATCGCGATGATGCCAGTGCCGAGTACGAACAGGCACGCGCGGCAGTGAACGAAGCACGCGCGATCCTGGCCCGCCGCCAGCTCGACCTGCGCTACGCCACGGTCAGTGCGCCGATTGCCGGCCGCATCGACCAGGCACTGGTGAGCGAAGGCGCGCTGGTCGGGGTCGCCGATGCCGAGCCGATGGCGGTGGTGCAGCAGATCGACCAGGTCTACGTCGACGTGCGCCAGCCGGCCGCGCAGCTGGAGTCGCTGCAGCGCAGCGCCGCCGGCGGTGGCGAACTACCGGTGACGATCATCGGCGCGGCCGGCAAGCCGCTGACCGAGCGCGGCCAGCTGCTGTTCTCCGGCATCAACGTCGATGCGCGCACCGGTGATGTGATCCTGCGCATCCTGGTCGACAATCCGCAGCGCCAGTTGCTGCCCGGCATGTACGTGCGTGCCAAGGTGCCGCGTGGCGCCCCGGCCAGTGCATTGACCGTGCCGCAGCAGGCGGTGCTGCGCAGCGCGGGTGGCCAGGCCTATGCCTGGGTGATCGCGGGCGATGGCAAGGCGGTGATCCGCACGCTGGAAGTCGACGGCAGCGTTGATCGCCAGTGGCTGGTCCGGCACGGGCTGAAGGCCGGCGAGCGGGTGGTGGTCGAGGGCCAGGAGCGCCTGCAGGAAGGCGTGGTGGTCGATGCGCGCGACTGGCAGCGGCCGGTCGCCAGCGCCGGTGCGATGCAGGCCGGCAGCAAGGGCTGAGCCCTTCCCGGGCCAGTCTCTCCAGGGAAATCCAACATGGCACGTTTCTTCATTGATCGCCCGGTGTTCGCCTGGGTGCTGGCGATCTTCATCATCCTGGCGGGCGTACTGGCGATTCCGCGCCTGGCCGTGGAGCGCTATCCGGCCGTTGCGCCGCCCAGCGTCAGCATCTATGCCAGCTACCCGGGGGCCAGCCCGCAGACGCTGAACGATGCCGTGGTCGGCCTGATCGAGCGCGAGCTGTCCAGCGTCAAGCACCTGCTGTACTTCGAATCGTCGGTGGATACCTCCGGCGAAGCCTCGATCACCGCCACCTTCAAGCCGGGGACCAACCCGGAGCTGGCGCAGGTGGATGTGCAGAACCGGATCAAGGCGATCGAACCCCGCCTGCCGCGCAGCGTGCGCCAGAACGGCCTGTTCGTGGAAGCGGCCGATTCCGGCTTCCTGATGCTGGTCGGCCTGCGCTCGCCGGATGCCAGTGTCAGCGAGGCGGCGCTGGGTGACTTCATGGCGCGCAACATCATCGAAGAGCTGCGCCGCATCGATGGCGTCGGCCGCGTGCAGCTGTTCGGTGCCGAGCAGGCCATGCGGGTATGGCTGGACCCGACCCGGTTGACCGGCTATGGCTTGACCATGGGCGATGTGGCCGCGGCCATCGAGCAGCAGAACCTGGAGATCTCGCCAGGCCGCATCGGCGATTCGCCGGGCGTCCCCGGCCAGCGCATTACCGTGCCGCTGAGTGCCGATGGCCAGTTGTCCACGCCGGAACAGTTCGCCGCCATCGTGCTGCGGGCGGCCGCCGACGGTTCGCGGGTCGTGCTGGGTGACGTCGCACGCGTGGAGCTGGGCGCGCAGAGTTACGCCTGGGGCACGCGGGAAGACGGCCATCCGGCGACGGCGGCCGGCGTGCAGCTGCGCCCGGGCGCGAACGCGGTGCGAACCGCCGGCGCAGTGCGCGAGCGCATGGCCGAGCTGGCACCGCTGCTGCCGCGTGGCGTGGAGTCGAGCATTCCGTTCGACACCGCGCCGTTCGTCAAGATCTCGATCCAGAAGGTGGTGCAGACGCTGCTCGAAGCGATGCTGCTGGTGTTTGCGGTGATGTACCTGTTCCTGCAGAACTGGCGCTATACGCTGATTCCGGCGCTGGTCGCCCCGATCGCGCTGCTGGGCACCTTCGCGGTGATGCTGGCGCTGGGCTTCTCGATCAACGTGCTGACCATGTTCGGCATGGTACTGGCGATCGGCATCATCGTCGACGATGCGATCGTGGTGGTCGAGGGCGTGGAGCGGATCATGGCAGAGGAGGGCCTGCCACCGCGCGAGGCCACCATCAAGGCGATGCGCGAGCTGACCGGCGCGGTGATCGGCATCACCCTGGTACTGACCGCGGTGTTCATTCCGATGGCGTTGGCCAGCGGCTCGGTGGGCGCGATCTACCGCCAGTTCACCGTGGCGATGGCGGTGTCGATCCTGTTCTCGGCGCTGCTGGCGCTGAGCCTGACCCCGGCGCTGTGCGCGACCTTGTTGCGCCCGAACAGCCATGGTCATCACGGTCGTGGCGGGCTGTTCGGCGCCTTCAATCGCGGCTTCGAGAGGATGACCGGGCGCTACCAGCGTGGCGTGGCCTCGGTGCTGCAGCGGAGTGGGCGGGTGATGGGCGTGTTCGCCGCGCTGGTGGCCGCGTTGCTGCTGGGCCTGCACTGGCTGCCGGGTGCGTTCCTGCCGGAAGAGGACCAGGGCTATTTCATGACCTCGATCCAGCTGCCCGCCGAAGCCACGGCCGAGCGCACCCTGGCCGTGGTGGAAGCCTACGAACGGCACGTGGCGTCGCGCCCGGGCATCGGCTCCAACCAGTCGATCCTCGGCTACAGCTTCTCCGGCTCCGGCCCAAGCGCGGCGCTGACCTACACCATGCTGAAGGACTGGGGCGAGCGCGCCGGTGCCACCGCAGCCGGTGAGGTGGCGGCGGCGCAGAAGGCGATGGCGGCCGTCGCCGAGGGCGAGGTGATGAGCGTGATGCCACCGGCAATCGACAGCCTGGGGCGTTCATCCGGCTTCTCGCTCGCCCTGCAGGCGCGGACCGGGCAGAGCCAGGCCGAGTTGCGTGCAGCCCTGCAGCAGCTGCTGAAACTGGCCGAGGCCAGCCCGCTGCTGTCGGAGGTGCATGCCGATGGCCTGCCGGCCGGCACCAGCGTGCGGCTGGACATCGACCGCGCCAAGGCCGAGGCGATGGGCGTGGGCTTCGAGCACATCAGCAGCACGCTGTCGGCAGCGATGGGCTCGCAGTACGTCAACGATTTCCCCAACAAGGGCCGGTTGCAGCAGGTGATCCTGCAGGCCGATGCGCCGCACCGGATGGAACTGGAGGACGTGCTGAAGCTTTACGTGCGCAACAGCGAAGGCGGCATGGTGGCGCTGTCCGAACTGGTCACGCCGCACTGGACCGAAGCGCCGCTGCAGCTGCAGCGCTATCTCGGTTTCCCGGCGCTGAATCTGTCCGGCGCACCGGCATCGGGCGTCTCGACCGGTCAGGCCATGGCGGAAATGGAGCGGTTGGCCAGGCAGCTGCCCTCCGGCTTCGCCCTGCAGTGGACCAGCCAATCGCTGCAGGAGCGCGAATCGGGGGCACAGGCGCCGTGGCTGCTGCTGTTGTCGATGCTGGTGGTGTTCCTGGTACTGGCGGCGCTGTACGAGAGCTGGTCGATTCCACTGGCGGTGATGCTGGTGGTGCCGCTGGGCCTGCTCGGTGCGGTCGCCGCGGTGTTGTTGCGCGGCATGCCCAATGATGTGTTCTTCAAGGTGGGCATGATCACGGTGATCGGGCTGTCGGCGAAGAACGCGATCCTCATCGTCGAGTTCGCGCGGCAACTGCAGCAGCAGGGGCGCGGACTGGCCGAAGCGGCGCTGGAGGCGGCGCGGCTGCGCCTGCGGCCGATCGTGATGACCTCGCTGGCGTTCGCGCTGGGCGTGGTGCCGCTGATGCTGGCGCAGGGTGCGTCGAAGGAAACCCAGCAGGCGATCGGAACCGGCGTGTTCGGCGGCATGGTCAGTGCGACCGTGCTGGCGGTGTTCTTCGTGCCGGTCTTCTATGTAGTGGTGCAGGGCGCGCGGCAATGGATCGCGCAACGCCTGCGCAGGCGCCGGCCGATGCCGGAAGGATCCGTGGATGGAACGGAACATCGTTGAAGACCTGCATGAACTGCAGTTGATCGCACTGGAGCAGCGCCTGTGCCAGGCACTGCTGGCCGACGACCACGATGCGCTGGGCACGCTGGTATCGCCAGCGCTGTTCATGATGGATGGCCAGGGCGGGCGCATGCTCGACCTGCCCTGGCTGGGCGAGTGGCTCGCAGGCCACCTGCAGGTGCGCAGCCTGCAGGTGGACACGGTGGAGACGCTGCTGTGCGGGCGGTTGGCGCTGTTGTCCAGCGACGTGCGCCTGGCGGTGTGCCGGCAGGACCGCGAGCGCGAACTGAAACTGCGCCTGCTGCGGGTGTGGACCTGCAGTTCCGGGGACAGCGGCGCTCAACTGCTGTCGATGGCGGTGCTGGCCGCGTGAGCGTGGTCAGGCCGCTTTCAGGCCCCGCTCACCGCCAGGTGATAGGGTCGAACCTCTCAGTAGTGTCGACAAGGAGTCGAGCCATGCGTGTAGTTCCCAGTCTGTTGGCAGCCTCCCTGGCATTGGTGCTGGCCGCGTGCCAGCCGGCACAGCCGCCCGCCGCGGGCGGCAATGATGCCGCGCCGCCGGCCGCGCCCGAACCGGCTGCCAGCACCGGCGCCGGCAGCGAGACCCTGTACCAATGCGGCGATCTGAACGTGCGCGCGACCTTCAATGGCGAGGATGCGGCCACGGTGGTGATTGGCGATCGCACCTTTGCGATGACCTCCGAGCGCGCGGCGTCGGGTGCGAAGTATGGTGATGGCCAGGGCAACAGCTTCTGGACCAAGGGCAGCGATGACGGCCTGTTGAGCCTGAAGGGCAAGCCGGACCGCGAATGCCACGCGGTGGAGGCCACCGAGGGCGATGGCAGCGCGGGCAACGCGGCGTTCCGTGCCACCGGCAACGAACCGGGCTGGCTGGCGGTCGTGGATGGCGACAGGCCCGGCCTGCAGGTGGAAGTGGATTATGGTGAGCGCCGCTTCGACGTGGCCAAGCCCACCGAAGGCGCCGATGGCTGGAGCGGAAAGGCGGCCGATGGTACCGACGTCAAGCTCAGCTTCCAGCGCACCACCTGCCAGGACGACATGAGTGGCGAATCATTCGACGCCAAGGTGAATCTGACCATTGGCACGCGCCAGTACCACGGTTGCGGTAATTTCGGTGCCCAGCAGCCGTAAGTGATCCGAGCAGCCGGGACAGTGCCCGGCTGCATGGAAGATGCTGCCTGTGGCGGCGTGCGCCGCAGGCAGCTCGAGGCGCTTAGTCGGCGCGTCCGGCGAATTCACCGGTGGCGGTGTTCACCAGCACGCGTTCGCCGTTGACGATGTACTCCGGCACCATGATCTCGATACCGGTGTTGAGCTTGGCCGGCTTCGGGCGCTTGGTGGCGGTGCCACCCTTCAGTTCCGGCGGGGTCTCGATCACTTCCAGCACCACCGAGGCCGGCAGCTGGATCGCCACGGGCTGCTCGTCAATGACCTGCACGTAGATGCCGGTCAGGCCGTCGGTGATGTAGCCGGCGTCGTCGCCGATCACGTCCGCGTCCAGCGTGTACGGGGTGTAGTCCTCGTCATCGAGGAACACGAAGGCGTCGCCGTCCTTGTACGAATAGGTGGACTGGCGGCGCAGCAGTTCGACCTCGACCAGGTTGTCGTCGGCATCGAAGCTGGCGTCGAGCTTGTTGCCGCCCGGCACGCTGTACATGATGAAGCGGAAGCGGACGTTGCCGCCGCGACCCTGCGGCGAGCTGCGCTCGATGTCGCGGATCTGGTACACGCCGTTGTTGTACTCGACGACGTTGCCCTTCTTGATGTCGTTGGCTTTCATGATGATGTTGGTCGTTGGGGGAGGGCGCCGTCCCGGCGCCCGGGGGAATCACTTCGGAGCGAGGCGGGTAGCGCCGTCCAGGCGGATGGTCTCGCCATTGAGGTAGGTGTTGCCGAGGATGAAGCCAACCAGGCTGGCGAAGTCTTCCGGCTTGCCCAGGCGCGACGGGAACGGGATCGAGGCGGCCAGCGACTGCTGCACGGATTCGGGCATGCCGTCGACCATCGGCGTCCAGAACACGCCCGGTGCAATCGTGTTGACGCGGATGCCGAAGCGCGACAGTTCGCGTGCCATCGGCAGCGTCATCGAGACCACGCCGCCCTTGCTGGCGGCATACGCGGCCTGGCCGATCTGGCCTTCATAGGCGGCGATGCTGGCGGTGTTGATGATCACGCCGCGCTCGCCGTCGGTGCCGGCCTCGTTGTGCTGCATGCGGTTGGCCGCGGCCTTGGCCACGTTGAAGCTGCCGACCAGGTTGACCATCACCGTGCCCTGGAAGCCGGCCAGCGGCATCGGGCCCTCTTTGCCCAGCACGCGACCGGCGCCGAGGATGCCGGCGCAGTTCATCGCCACGTTCAGGCCACCGAGGAAATCGTGGGCCTGGTCGATGGCTGATGAGACGGCCGCCTCATCGCTGACGTTGACGTTGAAATAGCGGGCCTTGTCGGCACCCAGTTCGGCAACGGCGGCTGCGCCCTTGTCGTCGTTGAGGTCGAACAGGGCCACCTTGCCGCCCTGGGCGATGAGGTGCTGGGCCACGGCCAGGCCGAGGCCGGAGACGCCGCCAGTGATCACGGCACGTACGGAAGACAGCTGCATTGAACGGTCCTGCAGGTTCGAGAACCGCCGATTCTAACGGAAGCCACGACCGTCGCTGTTGTGCACTGCGCCGCCTTTGCGCGGCGGCGCGGTGCGGCGGTCAGCCGGCGGCGGCGAGGGCCTGTCCGGTGCGGCTGGCGGTGGCGCGGCCAAGCAGGCCGGCCAGCCAGCGGCCGGTCTCGGCCAGTGCCGGCAGGTCCACGCCGCTGTCCAGGCCCAGGCCCTGCAGCAGGTAGACCACGTCTTCGCTGGCGACATTGCCGCTGGCGCCCTTGGCATACGGGCAACCACCGGCGCCGGACACGGCGCTGTCGACCACGCGCACGCCTTCTTCCAGGCAGGTGGCGATGTTGGCGATGGCCTGGCCGTAGGTGTCGTGGAAGTGCACGGCCAGCGCCGCCATCGGAATCTCGGCGGCGACCGCCTGCAGCATCGCCCGCGCCTTGCGCGGGGTACCGACGCCGATGGTGTCGCCCAGCGAGATTTCGTAGCAGCCCATCTGGTGCAGGGCACGGGCCACGCGCACCACGTCGGCCAGCGGTACTTCGCCCTGGTAGGGGCAGCCGAGCACGGTGGACACATAGCCGCGCACACGCACGCCATCGGCGGCGGCCCGGCGCAGGATCGGCTCGAAACGGGCCAGCGACTCGTCGATGCCGGCATTGGTGTTGGTGCGGTTGAACGCTTCGGAGGCGGCGGTGAACACCGCCACTTCCTCCACGCCGACCGCGCGGGCACGGTCGTAACCCTGTTCGTTCGGCACCAGCACCGGATAGCTGACGCCGGGCCTGCGCTGGATGCCGGCATAGACCTCGGCGGCATCGGCCAGCTGCGGGATCCACTTCGGGCTGACGAAGCTGGTCGCCTCGATGCTGCGCAGGCCGGTGGCCGACAGGCGGTTGATCAGTTCGATCTTGTCGGCGGTGGACACCGACTGCTTTTCATTCTGCAGGCCGTCACGCGGACCGACTTCGACGATGCGGACGTAGTCGCTCATGCCTCTACCTCGGAGCCGGGGCGGTGGCAGACCGCTTCGATGTTGTTGCCGTCCGGGTCGAGCACGAAGGCGCCGTAGTAATCCGGGTGGTACCACGGGCGCAGGCCGGGGGCGCCATTGTCGCGGCCGCCGGCGGCGAGGGCGGCGGCATGGAAGGCATCTACCTGCGCGCGGCTGGCACAGGCGAAGGCCACGTGCACGCCGTGGCTGGCGGTGCCGCCATTGCCGAGCCAGAAGAACGGCTTGCCGTCGCTACCGAAACCGATGTGGTCGTGGGCGCCGCTCTGTTCGGCGGTCACTTCCATCACCACGCCGATCTGCAGCGGCGCCAGCGCGTGCAGGAAAAAGGCCTTGCTGCGCGCCAGGTCGGCGCTGGTCAAACCAAGATGATCGAGCATGTTCAGGCTTCCGTGACCCAGTGGGGGGCGCGCTTGTCGAGGAACGCGCCCAGGCCTTCCTGGCCCTCGGCGGAGACCCGCAGGCGCGCGATCAGCGCGGCATTATCCCGATCCAGCGCGTCGCGGTCATGGCTGTCGCGGACCTGCCGGACCAGCTGCTTGGCGGTGGACGAGGCGATCGGGCCGGCCTTGTCGAGCAGGGCCAGCTGGCGTTCCAGTGCCTCGTCCAGGCGCTCGGGCTCGACCAGCTGGTGGACCAGGCCGATGCGCAGGGCGGTATCGGCGTCGAAGTGCTCGCCGGTGGCGAACCAGCGCCGGGCCTGGCGCGGGCCGATGGCCTCGATCACGTAGGGCGAAATCACCGCCGGCAGCAGGCCGAGGCGGCTTTCGGTCAGGCCGAAGCGGGCCGAGGTGCTGGCGATGGCGATGTCGCAGCAGGCGACCAGGCCGACGCCGCCACCGAAGGCGGCGCCGTGGACCCGGGCCAGGGTTGGCTTGGGCAGCTCGTCCAGGGTACGCATCAGTCGCGCCAGCGCCAGCGAATCCTCGCGGTTGTCGGCCTCGCTGGCGGCGGCCATGCCACGCATCCACTGCATGTCGGCGCCGGCCGAGAAGGAGGCGCCGTGGCCGGCCACCACCACCGCGCGGACCGCATCATCGCGGCCGGCGGCTTCCAGCGCGGCAGTCAGCCGCGCGATCAGGCTGGCGTCAAAGGCGTTGTGCAGCTCCGGCCGGTTCAGCCAGAGGGTGAGGACGGCGCCACGGCGCTCGATCTGCAAAGCATCGTTCATGGGATTCCAGGGTCACTCCATACCTGTATGGATCATAGCGGGCCATTGGTCATGGGCCATGACGCGACGCGGGAATGTTAGAATCGAGAACCATTTACATCCAGCAGAGATTACGCTAGATGACGCTGTCCGAACTGCCGCTGCACACCTCGGCCGTGGTCGAGTCCGTGCAGGACCTGCATGCCAACGATGCGATCGCCCGTCGCCTGCGCGAACTGGGCTTCGTCAAGGGCGAGGAAGTGCGCCTGGTGGCCAAGGGCCCGGTGGGCGGGGAGCCGCTGCTGGTGCAGGTCGGGTTCACCCGGTTCGCGCTGCGCATCAGCGAAGCCAAGCGCGTCGTGGTCGACGCCGCCAGCCAGGAACGACGTGCATGACCGCTACTGCCTCCACCGCCCCCCTGCGCGTTGCGCTGGTCGGCAACCCGAACAGTGGCAAGACCGCCCTGTTCAACCAGCTGACCGGCAGCCGGCAGAAGGTCGCCAACTACACAGGCGTCACCGTCGAGCGCAAGGAAGGCCGCCTGCGTGCGCCGTCCGGCCGTGAATTCGCGGTGCTCGACCTGCCGGGCGCGTACAGCCTGCAGCCGGCCAGCCTGGACGAGGCGATCACCCGCGACCTGTGCCGTGGCTTCTACCCGGGCGAAGCCGCGCCGGACGTGCTGCTGTGCGTGATCGATGCCACCAACCTGCGCCTGCACCTGCGCTTCGCGCTGGAGCTGCGCGAGCTGGGCAAGCCGATGGTGGTGGCGCTGAACATGGTCGATGCCGCCCAGCGCCGCGGCATCCAGGTGGACGTGGCTGCGCTGGAGCGCGAGCTGGGCGTGCCGGTGGTGGAAACGGTGGCGGTGCGCAAGCAGGGTGCCAAGGCGCTGGTCGAGCGCCTGGATGCGATGGTGCCGCACCTGGATGCACCGGTGCCGGGCCCGGAAGGCGGCATCGACTACCACGCCAAGGTGCGCCAGATCCTGTCGGTGGCCGTGCGCATGCCGGCACGTACCGCCAAGATCGATGACGCGCTGGACCGCTGGCTGCTGCACCCGGTGTTCGGCCTGGTCAGCCTGGCGGTGGTGATGTTCCTGATCTTCCAGGCGGTCTACGCCTGGGCAACGCCGCTGATGGATGCCATCGAGGCCGGCTTCGCCTGGCTCGGCGCCTTCGTCGGCAGCGTGCTGCCGGAAGGGCCGCTGGCCAGCCTGCTGACCGACGGCATCATCGCCGGCGTCGGCGGCGTGGTGGTGTTCCTGCCGCAGATCCTGATCCTGTTCTTCTTCATCCTGGTGCTGGAAGAGTCCGGCTACCTGCCGCGTGCGGCCTTCCTGCTCGACCGCATGATGGCGGCAGCCGGCCTGTCCGGCCGCTCGTTCATCCCGCTGCTGTCCAGCTTCGCCTGTGCGGTGCCGGGCATCATGTCCACCCGCAGCATCCAGGACCCGCGCGACCGCCTGGCCACGATCCTGGTCGCGCCGCTGATGACCTGCTCGGCGCGCCTGCCGGTGTATGCGCTGCTGATTGGTGCGTTCATCCCGCAGAAGACCGTGTGGGGCGTGTTCAACCAGCAGGGCCTGGTGCTGTTCGGCCTGTATGCGGCCGGCATCCTCAGTGCGCTGGCGATGTCGTGGATCATGAAGAAGTGGCGCCGCGACAAGAGCGAGCATCCGCTGATGCTGGAACTGCCGTCGTACCGCCTGCCGCATGTGCGCGACCTGGCGGTGGGCCTGTACGAGCGCGGCATGATCTTCCTCAAGCGCGTCGGCGGCATCATCCTGGCGCTGACCATCCTGCTGTGGGTGCTGCTGTCGTTCCCGGCGGCGCCGGTGGGCGCCACGATGCCGGCCATCGACTACAGCTACGCCGGCCAGATCGGCCACGCGATGGCGGTGTTCTTCGCGCCGCTGGGCTTCAACTGGCAGATCTGCATCGCGCTGATCCCGGGCCTGGCCGCGCGCGAAGTGGCCGTGTCCTCGCTGGCCACTGTGTACGCGCTGTCGGCGGCCGATGACGATGCCGCCAGCCAGGCGCTGACCCCGCTGATCAGCGACGGCTGGTCGCTGGCCACCGCATTGTCGCTGCTGGTCTGGTACATCTACGCCCCGATGTGCATCTCGACGCTGGCCACCATCAAGCGCGAAACCAATTCGTGGAAGACGATGGCCTTTTCGGCGTTCTACCTGTTCGCCGCGGCCTACGTGGCGGCGCTGATCACCTACCAGGTGACCCGGGCGCTGGGAGGCGGCTGATGGACAGCGGATTGCTGCTGCAATACCTGATCATCGCGGTGGCCGTGCTGGTCAGCGCCTGGGTGGTGTTGAAGAAGCAGTTCCCGGGCACCGTGCGCAGGGTGCGCGGCGCACTGGCGCTGGCCCTGCTGAAGCCGGGCCGCGCTGCCTGGCTGCAGGCGCTGGGCCGGAAAATCGCGCCGCCGACTACGGGCGGCGGTGGCGCATGTGGCGGTTGCGACAGCTGCGGGCCGACCAAGAAGTAGCGCCGGGCTTGCTCGGCTGCGGCCGCCCGATAGGTGTGAACTTCGCGCAGTGGGTGCGACCTTCACCCGGTGGGTGCGAACCTTGGTTCGCACGCCTCCCGGGTTCAGACCTCCCTGCGGATGAGCGCGCGGAAGTTTCCGTCCCGATTCAACCGCCGCACCGACTCGCGGTTTCCGTGGGCTTCCGCGAAGCCCGCCACATCGGCAAGGGCACCGAGCAGCAGGCCTTTCAGCGCATCACGATTGCCTGCCTCAAGCAGATCATCCAGATCCTGCTGGATGAAGGCCCGGCGCAGGCCGGGCGTCTCTTCGATCCGCCAGTCGACATGCGGCGTGGGAATGCTGGAGCGGTACCTGAACGCAGTTTCCAGGTCGCAAGGCGCAAGCGGATACTCAAGCAGCTCTGGAAAGTAGAGCCCGGCATTCACATAGAAGCCCCGGTGTTCGCTGGCGCGTTGGTGATTCACGACAAGCAGGGCGCCCTCCAGCAGCCGGTAGCGGGTGGTGGTGGTCCCGGCAAAGCCTGTCTTCCTTGCGCATCTGCTGAAGACCGTCGCGGATTTCATGGGGCCCGCCTGGGCTGGAGGAAGGGCCCACAGCCTTGTCGCGCCGTGCGCGGGGGTCAATTGGCAAACGCGACACGCGCAACGAGCGCCCCAGGTGGGTGCGAACCTTGGTTCGCGCGCCTTGCCCATGGCGTGGGCCTACCTGGCGCGGGACCCCAGCTCCGCTGCCAGCGCCAGCCAGCTGCTGCGTTGCGCCGGCGTGCTGCTGCGCACCGCACCGAGGCGGCTGATCTTCACTGGGCGGAAGCCGCAGAACGCCAGGATGGTGGTGCGGATCTGCACAATGCCCGGGTCGCGGTAGATCCAGCGGTAATACCAGGGCGGTGTGTCCAGGGTGGTGATTACCCGTGCGCTGCGGCCGGCCAGCAGCCGGTCCCACCACACCGAATCGCGCCGGTAGCGGAAGGCGTACCCCGGCAGCAGCACGCGGTCGAAGAGGCCCTTCAGCAGGGCCGGCATCGCGCCCCACCAGGTGGGATAGACCAGCACCAGGTGATCGCAGGCTTCGATCGCATCGGCGACGTCCTGCAGATCGGCTTCCAGGGGCTGGATCTGGCGGTAGCCGTGGCGCAGCACCGGGTCGAATTCGAGCTCGCCCAATGCGATCAGGCGCACCCGGTGGCCGGCGTTTTCGGCAGCGGTGGCGTAGCGCTGGGCGAGGGCGCCGCACAGGCTGTCGCGGTCGGGGTGGCCCAGCAGGACAAGGATGGAGCGGGACACGGCAACCTCGGGCAATGGAAAGTGCGCGAGGTTGGGCTATGCCCCTGGGGCAGAGTCAAACGCCGGGTCAGGCGCCGACAGGGCAGCCGCTGGGTTGCAGGACGCAGTCGCCACTGCCGGAGTGCAGCCACTGCCGTAGTTCGTCGCTGACCTGCTGCAGGTCAAGCTCGACCTGCTCCAGCCGTGCGCGCTCACACGCAATGCGGCTGCGCTGCTGCTCCAGCAGGGCCAGCACGGCCGGCCAGTCGAGCCGCCCATCGCCACCCTGCAGCCGGGAGACCGCCGCCAGGGTGATGCCCAGTGCCAGCGCCTGGCGGATCAGCTGCACCCAGGCCACGTCCTGCTCGCTGTAGTCGCGGTAGCGGTTCACGCGCGGCACCGGTGGCAGCAGGCCGCGCGCCTCGTACAGGCGGATGGCCTTGGCGCTGGCGCCGGTCAGGCGACTGACCTCGGAGATGCGCATCGGCTCAGTCCCGCACCAGCCCGCCATCGACCACCAGGTTCTGGCCGGTCACCGCGCGTGACCAGGGGCTGGCGAAGAACAGCGCCGCATCGGCGAACTCGGCCGGGGTGGTGACGCTGCGCAGCGGGGTGTTGGCGGCGATGTAGTCGAACACCGCCTCGGGCGTGGCAGCGCTGGCATCGGTGGTGCGCAGCAGGCCGCCGGACAGCATGTTGACGGTGATGCCATGCGGGCCGAGGTCGCCGGCCAGGGTGCGGGTCAGTGACAGCAGCGCGGCCTTGGCCGCGGTGTAGTCGTGGTAGGGCACGACCGGGTTCTGGAACAGGTTGGTGCCGATGTTGATGACGCGGCCGAAACGGCGCGCCTGCATGCCGGGCAGGGCGGCCTGCACGGTGTTGAGCGCGCCACGCACGCTGCCCTCGAACTGGGCCTGGAAGGCCGGCCAGCCGATATCGGCAGCGCTGTCGCGCGCATCGCCATTGAACGAGAAGCTCGCCAGCGCGTTGTTGACCACGGTGGTGACGCCCTGGCCGAAGTGCGCCAGCGCCTGCTGCAGCATGGCGTCGACCTGGGCGCGATCGGTGACGTCGGCCGGCAGCGCGATCGCCTGTCCGCCCAGTTCGGCAGCCAGGGCCCGTGCGGTGGCCTCGCTGCGGTGGTAGTTCACGATGACGCGCGCACCCTGCGCGGCGAAGGCGCGGGCAATGTGCGTGCCAAGGCCGCGGCCGGCGCCGGTGACCAGCACCAGTTGTTCGCTGATCTGCATGGTGGAACTGCCATCCATTGCGTGAAAGGGCATGCAGCGTAGCAGCGATGGCGCTTGCCGGAGCGGGTGCGCTGCCGCTAGCCTGCGGGCATGAACCAGACTCCCCTGCGATTGCTCATTCACGGCGCCTCCGGGCGCATGGGCCAGGCCCTGCTGCGGCTGGCCGCCGAACACCCCGAAACCCTGCAGATCGTGGCGGCGGTGACCGGCCGCGCGCCGGCCCAGCGCGTGGTCGACGGCGTGCCGTTCTTCGCCGCCAGCGAGCTGCCCGGCGCGCCGGTGTTCGATGTGGCAATCGACTTCAGCCTGCCGGAGGGTTTCGACCCGATGCTGGCGCTGTGCGTGGAGCGGGGCGCGGGCCTGGTGTCGGGCACCACCGGCATCTCCAGTACGCAGCGCCAGGCGCTGGAGGCCGCGGCAGCGAAGATCCCGCTGGTCTGGGCTTCGAACTTCAGCCTGGGCGTGGCGGTGCTGGACGAGCTGGTCGAGCGCGCCGCACAGGCGCTGGCCGGCTGGGACTGTGACATCGTCGAATCGCACCACACCCAGAAGAAGGACGCGCCGTCGGGCACCGCGCTGACCCTGGGGGCGGCCGCGCAGCGGGGTGGGGCGCAGCCGCACTACGCCAGCCTGCGTGCCGGCGATATCGTCGGCGAGCATCTGGTGCAGTTCGCCGGCCCCGGTGAGCGCATCGAGCTGGTGCACCGGGCCAGCAACCGCGACATTTTTGCCCGCGGCGCGCTGTTCGCCGCCCGCCAGCTGCATGGCCGGGCGGCCGGCAACTACCGGGTGCGGGACCTGCTGCAATAGAGCGGGTAGAGCCGGCCGCTGGCCGGCTGCCTCGGGTGGCTGAGGCCATTGGGATTGCCGGCCAGCGGCCGGCACTACCTGGCGGCGGCCCCGCATACGCCGCCGGATTGAAATGAATGCGCAATCGCCTGTTCATGAACAGCGATAACCGCTGGCGCGAGCGCCCCGGCAGCGCTACAATTCGCACTCGCCGAATCACGAAAGCCGGACCGGTCCCAGACCGTACGTCCGCGCTTTTTTGCAACCGGATTTCCGTGAAGCGCAGGCGTGACTTCGGCAGCCCCCTCGGTAGCCAAAGTGAGATTTCCGTGACCCAAGCCGCAATCCTCGTCCTCGAAGACGGCACCGTATTCGAGGGCGAATCCGTAGGCGCGCCCGGCCTGTCCGTCGGTGAGGTGGTGTTCAACACCGCCATGACCGGTTACCAGGAAGTGTTGACCGACCCGTCCTACGCCCGGCAGATGGTCACGCTGACCTATCCGCATATCGGCAACACCGGCATGACCGACCAGGACAATGAAGCGTCCAAGGTGTGGTCGGCCGGCCTGATCGTGCGCGACGTGCCGCGCCGCCCCAGCAACTGGCGCAGCCAGGTGTCGCTGCAGGACTGGCTGATCCAGCGTGGCGTGGTCGCCATCGCCGGCATCGACACCCGCAAGCTGACCCGCATCCTGCGCGAGAAGGGCGCGCAGAACGGTGCGCTGATGGCCGGCGACATCGACGTGGAAAAGGCACTGGAAGCCGCCCGCAAGTTCCCGGGCCTGAAGGGCATGGATCTGGCCAAGGTCGTCACTACCGAGAAGACCTACACCTGGACCGAGGGCCAGCTGGACCTGGATGCCAATGCCTTTGTCAGCGTGCCGGCCAAGTTCAAGGTCGTGGCCTACGATTTCGGCGTGAAGACCAACATCCTGCGCATGCTGGCCGAGCGCGGCTGCGAAGTGACCGTGGTGCCGGCGCAGACCCCGGCCGCCGAAGTGCTGGCGCTGAAGCCGGACGGCGTGTTCCTGTCCAATGGCCCGGGTGACCCGGAACCGTGCGACTACGCCATCGAAGCCATCAAGGCCTTCATCGACGTGAAGATCCCGACCTTCGGCATCTGCCTGGGCCACCAGCTGCTGGGCCTGGCCTCGGGCGCCAAGACCATGAAGATGGGCCACGGCCACCACGGTGCCAACCACCCGGTACAGGACCTGGACAACGGCCGGGTGATGATCACCTCGCAGAACCACGGCTTCGCGGTTGATGAATCGACCCTGCCGGCGACCCTGCGCGTGACCCACCGTTCGCTGTTCGACGGCACCAACCAGGGCATCGCCCGCACCGACGTGCCGGCGTTCTCGTTCCAGGGCCACCCGGAAGCGTCGCCCGGCCCGACCGATGTCGGCCCGCTGTTCGACCGTTTCGTGGCCCTGATGGAACAGAGCAAGGCGTGATCAGTACGTCGCCGGCTTGCCGGTGGCGTCGCGATGGACCGTAAGCCCCCGCATCGCTGCTGCCGCTGGCGCGGCGCTGCGGATCAAGATTCCTGATCGACAGCGTGCGATCACCCCCCTTGTCACGCTGTACTGACTTAGAGAAGAAAATGCCCAAGCGCACTGACCTCAAGACCATCCTCATCATCGGTGCTGGCCCGATCGTCATCGGCCAGGCCTGCGAGTTCGACTATTCCGGCGCCCAGGCCTGCAAGGCCCTGCGCGACGAGGGTTACCGCGTGGTGCTGGTCAACAGCAACCCGGCCACGATCATGACCGACCCGGAGATGGCCGATGCCGTCTACATCGAGCCGATCAACTGGCAGACGGTCGAGAAGATCATCGCCAAGGAAAAGCCTGACGCGCTGCTGCCGACCATGGGTGGCCAGACCGCGCTGAACTGCGCGCTGGACCTGGCCGACCACGGCGTGCTGGAGAAGTACAACGTCGAACTGATCGGCGCCAAGCGCGAAGCGATCCGCATGGCCGAAGACCGCGAGCTGTTCCGCGTGGCCATGGGTGAGATCGGCCTGGAATGCCCGACCGCTGCCGTCGCCCACACCCTGGACGAAGCGCTGGAGATCCAGACCCGCGTCGGTTACCCGACCATCATCCGCCCCAGCTTCACCCTGGGCGGCAGCGGCGGCGGCATCGCCTACAACCGCGAAGAGCTGGTCGAGATCGTCAGCCGCGGCCTGGAGCTGTCGCCGACCACCGAAGTGCTGGTCGAAGAGTCGGTGCTGGGCTGGAAGGAATTCGAGATGGAAGTGGTCCGCGATACCGCGGACAACTGCATCATCGTCTGCTCGATCGAGAACCTGGACCCGATGGGCGTGCACACCGGTGACTCGATCACCGTGGCCCCGGCGCAGACCCTGACCGACAAGGAGTACCAGCGCCTGCGCGATGCCTCCATCGCCGTGCTGCGCAAGATCGGCGTCGATACCGGTGGCTCGAACGTGCAGTTCGGCATCAACCCGAAGACCGGCCGCGTGGTCGTCATCGAGATGAACCCGCGCGTGTCGCGTTCCTCGGCGCTGGCCTCCAAGGCCACCGGCTTCCCGATCGCCAAGGTCGCGGCCAAACTGGCCGTGGGCTACACCCTGGACGAACTGAAGAACGAGATCACCGGCGGCCTGACCCCGGCCTCGTTCGAGCCGTCGATCGACTACGTGGTCACCAAGATTCCGCGTTTCGCCTTCGAGAAGTTCCCGGCTGCCGACGCCCGCCTGACCACCCAGATGAAGTCGGTGGGCGAGGTGATGGCGATGGGCCGCACCTTCCAGGAGTCGGTGCAGAAGGCCCTGCGTGGCCTGGAAACCGGCAAGGTCGGCTTCGACCCGACCGGCCTGGACCTGGCCAACGAAGAAGACCTGCAGACCCTGCGCCGCGAGCTGAAGGCGCCGGGCCCGGAGCGCCTGTTCTTCGTCGCCGATGCATTCCGCGCCGGCATGAGCGTGGAAGAGATCTACGCGCTGTCGTTCATCGACCACTGGTTCCTGGACCAGATCGAGGAAATCATCGCGGCCGAAGCTGAAGTGACTGCCGGTGGCATCGATGCGCTCGACGCGGCGCGCCTGCGCAAGCTCAAGCGCGCCGGTTTCTCCGACGCCCGCCTGGCCCAGCTGACCGGTACCAACGAAGCGGCCATCCGCGCGCTGCGCCGTGCGCACAAGGTGCGCCCGGTCTACAAGCGCGTGGACTCCTGTGCCGGTGAGTTCTCCACCGGTACCGCCTACCTGTACTCGACCTACGAGGACGAGTGCGAGGCCGCGCCGACCAACCGCGACAAGATCATGATCCTGGGCGGTGGCCCGAACCGCATCGGCCAGGGCATCGAGTTCGACTACTGCTGCGTGCACGCGGCACTGGCGCTGCGCGAGGATGGTTATGAAACCATCATGGTCAACTGCAACCCGGAAACCGTGTCGACCGACTACGACACCTCCGACCGCCTGTACTTCGAACCGCTGACCCTGGAAGACGTGCTGGAAATCGTCGAGCTGGAACAGCCCAAGGGCGTGATCGTGCAGTACGGCGGCCAGACCCCGCTGAAGCTGGCACGTGCGCTGGAAGCCAACGGCGTGCCGGTGATCGGCACCAGCCCGGACTCCATCGACCTGGCCGAAGACCGCGAGCGCTTCCAGCAGCTGGTCGACACGCTGGGCCTGAAGCAGCCGCCGAACCGCATCGCCCGCAACGACCAGGAAGCGCTGCTGCTGGCCCGCGAGATCGGCTACCCGCTGGTGGTGCGCCCGAGCTACGTGCTGGGTGGCCGCGCGATGGAAATCGTCTACGGCGAATCCGACCTGGCCCGCTACGTGCGTGACGCGGTGAAGGTGTCCAACGATTCGCCGGTGCTGCTGGACCGCTTCCTCGACAACGCCGTCGAGTGCGACGTGGACATCATCGCCGACAAGGAGGGCAACGTCCTGATCGGTGGCGTGATGGAGCACATCGAAGAAGCCGGCGTGCACTCGGGTGACTCGTCCTGCTCGCTGCCGCCGTACTCGCTGTCGGCCAAGACCCAGGCCGAACTGCGCCGCCAGGTGGTGGAGCTGGCCAAGGCCCTGAACGTGGTCGGCCTGATGAACACCCAGTTCGCGATCCAGACCAGCGAAGAGGGCGATGACACCATCTACCTGCTGGAAGTGAACCCGCGTGCCTCGCGCACCGTGCCGTTCGTGTCAAAGGCCACCGGCATGCCGCTGGCCAAGATCGCCGCGCGCTGCATGGCTGGCACGACCCTGGCCGAGCAGGGCGCGACCAAGGAAATCGTGCCGGACTACTACTCGGTGAAGGAAGCGATCTTCCCGTTCGCCAAGTTCCAGGGCGTCGACCCGATCCTCGGGCCGGAAATGCGCTCCACCGGTGAGGTGATGGGCGTGGGCCGCACCTTCAACGCCGCCTTCGCGCGTGCGCAGGAAGCCGGTGGCATCAAGGCGCCGCCGGTCGGCAAGGCCTTCGTTTCGGTCCGCGATCCCGACAAGAAGCGCGTGCTGCCGGTGGCCAAGGCCCTGCTGGCGCGTGGCTACAGCCTGGTGGCCACCCGTGGCACCGCCGCATGGCTGCAGCAGCACGGCATGGACTGCGAGATCATCAACAAGGTGGTCGAAGGTCGCCCGCACATCGTCGATTCGATCAAGAACGGCGAGATCGTGTACATCGTCAACACGACCGAAGGCCGTTCGGCGATCAATGACTCGTTCTCGATCCGTCGCGAGGCGCTGCAGCACCGCGTCACCTACTCGACCACCATTGCCGGCGCCAAGGCGCTGGTGGATTCACTGGAATTCCGCGGTACCGGCCCCGTCTGGTCGCTGCAGGAGCTGCACAAGGAGTTGAATGCATGAGAGCCCCCATCACCATGAAGGGCGCGCAGAAGCTGCGCGACGAACTGGATCACCTGAAGTCGGTCAAGCGCCCGAAGGTGATCGCCGCGATCGCCGAAGCGCGTGAACACGGCGACCTGAAGGAGAACGCCGAGTACCACGCCGCGCGCGAGGAACAGGGCTTCATCGAAGGCCGCATCAAGCAGCTGGAAGGCGAGCTGTCGCACGCCGAGATCATCGACGTGAGCAAGCTCAATGCCGGCTCCAAGGTGGTGTTCGGTGCCAGCGTGACCCTGGCCGACGTGGAAACCGACGAAGAGAAGAAGTACCAGATCGTCGGCGACCTGGAAGCGGACATCAAGCTGGGCCTGATCGCCATTTCCTCGCCGGTGGCGCGCGCGATGATCGGCAAGCTGGAAGGCGATTCGATCGTGATCGACGCCCCGGCCGGCCAGCGCGAGTACGAGATCGTCAGCGTCAGCTACGTGGACTGACGAGGTGGCAACGGCGACCCTGCTGTTGCCGGCGCGCAGCCGCCTTGCGGCGGCTGCATTGCCGGATGACGTGGCGCGTGCCCTGGGTCGCGCCACTGCCTTGCAGCTGGACGCCGGTGAACGCGCCCAGCTGCAACGGCATTTCAGCGTGGCCGCGCCGCAGTGGCCGGTGGCTGCGTTGACCCGCCAGCGTGACGTGGGTGATGCCGCCGGCGCCCGCTGGCTGCGCGCCGATCCGGCCTGCATGGTGCCGGACATGCACGGTGCGCGGATGATGGCCTACGGCGAAACGCTGCGGCCGACCCTGGCCGATTGCCTGGCCTTGCTGCCGGTGTTGCAGCCGTTGTTTGCTGATGCCGGGTTCGTGCTCGACGCACCCGATCCTTCGCGCTGGTACCTGCGGCTTCCGATCGACCTGGCGCTGCCCGAGTTCGACAACCCGGACGAAGTGCTGGGCGATGACCTGTTCTCACATCTGCCAGAGGGCGAGGGCGGCCGTCGCTGGCGTGCGCTGATGACCGAGGCGCAGGTGCTGCTGCACAATCATTCCTGGAACCAGCAGCGCGTGGCCCAGGGCCAGCAGCCGATCAATTCGCTGTGGTTCTGGGGCGGTGGCGTGATGCCGGTATCGGTCAGCACGGCGCACGCGCAGGTGCGCAGCCGAGATGCCCTGCTGCAGGGCCTGGCCCTGGCGGCCGGCGTGGCGGTGGATGGCGAGCAGGCGGTGGATGCGCTGGTCGACCTGCGCCAACTGCGTTCATCGCAGCAGCTGGGCAATGATGCGATCCGGCCGCTGCTGGCCGCGCTGAAGCGAGGCGAGCTGCAGCGACTGGTGCTGGACTTCGAGGACGGCCTGCAGTTCCAGTTGGACCGTGGCCAGCGCTGGCAGTTCTGGAAGAAGCCGCGTCAGCTGCACGACTGATCGGGGTCGGATCCGTTTTTCGTCGGAAAGCGGCTCTGACCCCCGATGGTTACCGGGGTTGCCGGCCAGCGGCCGGCACTACCGCAGCTGCCGGGCGCAATCCCGCCAGCCTCTCCCACGCGCGGTATCATCCCTCTGTCTTTCGTAACCGGCGATGCCGATGTCCCTTGCCGCCGATGCTGTGCAGCCATCCACTGATACGGTTACGATCCGCCGTCGCGATGCGGTCGCACCCGGCAACTGGCCGGACGGCACACTGCCGCTGCTGGCGCGGCTCTACGCCAGTCGCGATGCAGGTACCCCGGAGCTGGCGCTGCCGAAGCTGGGCAATCTTCATGCGCCCGAACTGCTGACCGGCATCGATGCAGCGGTGGGCCTGCTGGTCGAGGCCATCGCCAATGACAAGCGCATCCTGGTGGTCGGCGATTTCGATTGTGATGGCGCTACCGCCTGCGCGGTGGGCGTGCGCGGCCTGCGCATGCTCGGCGCGCAGCATGTCTTCCACGCGGTGCCGAACCGCATGGTGCACGGCTATGGCCTGTCGCCGTCGCTGGTGGACGAACTGGCCGCGCTGCAGCCGGACCTGCTGGTTACGGTCGACCACGGCATTGCCTGCCATGCGGGCGTGACTGCGGCCAAGGCGCGTGGCTGGCAGGTGCTGGTCACCGACCATCACCTGCCGGGCCCGCAGCTGCCGCCGGCTGATGTCATCGTCGATCCGAACCTGGATGGCGATGCCTTCCCCAGCAAATCGCTGGCCGGTGTCGGCGTGATTTTCTACGTTCTGATGGCGTTGCGCCGGCAGATGCGCGAGGCCGGTGTCTTCGCCGATGGCAAGGGGCCGGACCTGACCACGCTGCTGGACCTGGTGGCGGTGGGCACCGTCGCCGACCTGGTGGCGCTGGACCCGAACAATCGTGCGTTGGTCAGTGCGGGCCTGCGCCGGCTGCGTGCCGGGCAGGGCTGTGTCGGCCTGCGCGCCCTGATCGAAGCCAGTGGCCGCGATGCCGCACGGCTGACCGCCACCGACATCGGCTTCGCACTTGGGCCGCGCCTGAACGCTGCGGGCCGGCTGGAAGACATGGCGCTGGGCATCGCGCTGCTGCTGACCGAGGACCCACGGCAGGCACGCGACATCGCGCAGACACTTGAGCAGATCAATTCGGAACGGCGCGCGGTGCAGCAGTCGATGACCGACGACGCCGAGCAGGCGTTGACCCGCGTGGTGCTGGACATGGATGGACAGCGGCCGGTGGCGGCCTGCCTGTTCGATGCCGACTGGCACCCGGGCGTGGTGGGCCTGGTCGCGTCGAAGATGAAGGACCGCCTGCATCGCCCGGTGATCGCCTTCGCCCCGGCCGAGCCGGGGGCCGACACGCTGCGTGGCTCGGCGCGGTCGATTCCCGGCCTGCACATCCGTGACGCACTGGCGCTGGTCGACGCGCGCCATCCCGGCCTGATCGAACGTTTCGGTGGGCATGCGATGGCCGCCGGCCTCAGCCTGCGCCTGGATCACATTGACGACTTCAAGGCCGCCTTCATCGCCGTGGTGCTGGAAATGCTCGACCCGGCGGCCCTGCAGCAGCAGGTATTGAGCGACGGCGAACTGGCGGCGGACGAGCTCGACCATCGTCATGCCGACGCGCTGCGCCTGGCCGGGCCGTGGGGGCAGGGCTTCCCGGAACCGCTGTTCGACGGCCATTTCGAAGTGGCCAACTGGCGCGTGCTGAAGGAGCGCCACCTGAAGCTGGAACTGCGCCTGCCGGGCGTGCCCGGCACGATCAACGCCATCCACTTCGGCGGCTGGCACGGCAATGCGCCGGGCCGCCATGTGCATCTCGCCTATCGCCTGGCCTGCGATGACTACCGTGGTGGCAGCGCGATCCAGCTGATCGTCGAGCACTGCCTGCCCGGCTGAAAAAAGGGACGGAGGGGATTAAGTCGCTTGTGCCTTGTTTGCCAATTGCGACTTAATCCCCTCCGTCCCCTTTTTCCACTTCGGTCACCAGCGTCGGCAGTTCCCAGGTGCCACCGGGCACGCCGCGGCACAGGCCTGCTGCGATTTCGGAGGTCGCGACGAAGGTCGTGCCAGTCCAGGTCCAGGTGCTCTGCGAGATGCAGTCGCCCAGTCCGCGGCCCTTCTGCGCGGCGATGATCTGCCCATCGTCATAGTCGATCGCATCACTGGTCACCCACTGCGGTTGGAACGGGGCCTTCGGGCGGGCCACCCAGTAGCCTTCGCCGGTGTTGTAGGCCGCGCGCCAGCAGGGCACGTTGACCAGCACGTGCTGCGCGTCCAGGCGACGTATCTCCAGTGCCGAGTTGCTCAGCGGGATATCGGCATCGGCCTGCAGCAGGCCCTCGCAGCTGTTGTCCTTCAGCGTGGCACGCAGCGCCGCGCGCAGCGCGGGCGAGGCGGCCAGCTGCGCGAAGGCCGGGTCATCCGGAATCGAATCGGCAGTCGGTGCGCTGTGCACCATGGGCACCGGCAGCGCGGCCGGAACGCTGGATTCAGGCGTGCTGCCCTTGCGCATCACGGCACCGGGCGTTCCGAGGCGGCCCTGGTACTCGTCGATCTTCAGCAGGACTGCGGCAGCGCCCTTGTCCGACAACGCCCAACGTTGACCGGCGGCATCGCTCACACTGATTCCACCGTCGCGCACCAGTGCGGACAACAGTGCGGCGGTCTGCGCGGCACTCAGGGTATAGGTGCCTTCGCTCTGGTCCGGTACCAGCACACCCAGGTCCTGCTGCCGGACATGCAGGCGCAGCGCGCCGGCGGGGCGGGCCTGGCCTTCATCCGGCTGCAGCGAAAGACGGCCCTGCATGGCCTGGTGGGCGCCGCCCTTGCGGGTCAGCAGCACGCTGAGCGTGCTCTGCTCGTCGGCGGCGTAGCCGGCGGCGCGGCAGGTGCGGGTGTTGTCACAGGCCACCACCCAGTCGTGGTGCTGGAAGTACAGCCGGCTGGAGGGTGCCCCGGCGTTCGCAGCGGGCGGGGTGACCAAGGCCAGCAGGGCGATGGGCAGGAACTGACGCATGGGCATCCATTCACATGGGCGGGGCCTCAGAGTGCCCAGCCAGGACCGCCGGCGCCAGCCTGAATGGCTGCGCTGTGCTCGCCGTATTTGTGACGTGATTCGCGCTGTCGTGAAAATCCTTAATGAATTCATCTCCTTATCCAGTGCTGATTGCGTCAAAAAGCTGGCACATGGCACAGGTCAATGGCAAAGTCGGGCCACGACCAACATGGGACGACGGAACGCCCGATGTACGCCGAATCACTGCTTCCCGGCGCCACGCTGCAGCGCCTGCACCAGGACCGACGCCTGATCCGCGTCGAAACCGCTTTGGATCCGGACACGTTCCTGGTCAAGCGCTTCGACGGCGCCGAATCGGTGTCCGCGCCGTTTGCGTACCGCATCGATCTGCTCTCGATCCAGCCGCGACTGGAGCTGAAACAGCTGGTCGGGCAACCGCTGCGGCTGCAGCTCGGCGATGAGTTCGGCAACCGCAGCGTGCATGGTTTCGTGCGCGAGTTCGCCAGCAGCGGGCAGCAGGCGCAGTTCAGCGCCTATCGTGCCGAGCTGGCGCCGTGGTTCGCCTTCCTCGACTACACCTGCAACTGCCGCATCTTCCAGGACCGGAACGTGCTGCAGATCATCGAGGAAGTCTTCGAGGGCTATGCGCAGCTGGCCAGGTTCCGCTACGACCTCAATGCCGGCAAGCTGGCGCCGCTGCCGTATTGCGTGCAGTACAACGAATCGGACTTCGCCTTCGTCAGCCGCCTGCTGGAAGATGCCGGCCTGTACTACAGCTTCGTCCACGACGAAGAAGGCCATGAGATGGTGATCAGCGACGATTCGACGCTGAGCACTGCCCATGGCGAGCCGCAGCCGATCGCGTTTGTTTCCGACCAGGGCACCCTGGCCAGCACGGGCCTGCATCGCTGGGGGGCGCGGCGCCGGGTCGGGCCGAGCGTGCAGACGCTGCGCAGCTTCGACTTCAAGCAGCCGGGCGAACGGCTGGATGGCAACCAGGGCAACCAGGTGCCGCTGGGCCTGCTGCCGCCGTTGGAGCAGTACCGCTACGACGGTGCCGCGCGCTTCATGAACAGCCGCATCGGTACGGCGCTGGCCGCGGTGCGCAACGAGGAAGTGACCTGGCCGACCAAGCTGTTCGAGTGCGCGGGCAATGCCGGCGAGATGGAGGCCGGCGGCTGCTTTGACCTGGAACGGCATCCAGACTTCATCGGCCGCGATGACACTGATCGCAGCTTCTTCGTGGTCAGCGTGCAGCGCGAAGGCCATAATAATTTCGCCAGCGATTTCGGCAGCGCCGAAGCGCCCAGCGTGGAGGTGCAGGCCGAAGTGCTGCGCCGGCGCATTCCGTACCGGCCGTTGCGGCGCACGCCGTGGCCGCGCATGCCCGGGCCGCAGACCGCGACCGTGGTGGGGCCGCCGGGTGAAGAGCTGCATGCCGACCGTTACGGGCGGGTCAAGGTCCAGTTCCATTGGGATCGGCAGCTGGACCGCCGCGAGAACGCCTCGTGCTGGATCCGCAGTGCCAGCCCCTGGGCCGGCGCCGACATGGGCGGCGTGTCACCGCCGCGCGTGGGCCAGGAAGTGATCGTCGACTTCCTCGACGGTGATCCGGACCGTCCGATCATCACCGGCCGCGTCTACAACGAAGACAACATGCCGCCGTTCGGCATGGAGGTCAGCGGCCTGAAGTCGAAGACGGTGAAGGGCGCGGGCTGGAACGAGATCACCATGCACGATGGTGCCGGTGGCGAGCTGCTGAACATGCGCGCGCAGCGCGACATGGTCACCACCGTGCTCAACGACCAGAACGCCAGCATCAAGAACAACAAGTCGACCACGGTGGCGGTCAACCACACGATGGGCGTCGGCGCCAACCAGGACATCAGTGTCGGCGGCAACCGCGGCATCACCGTGACCGGCACCGATACGCTCGGCGTCACCGGCACCCGCACCACCAATGTGACCGGCGCGGTGACCGAGAAGTACGAGACCGGCGAAACCAAGACGATTGCCGCCGCTGGCTACACCGAAACCATCACCGGTGATTTCAAGACCACGCTGACCGGCAACTACACCAGCCAGCGCACCGGCACCTGGACCGAGACCGTCACCTCCACCTCCAGCCGCACCGTCGGTGGGCTGGTCACCGAGACCCTGCAGGCCGCGCGTGAAGTGACGATCACCGGGCAGGACAAGCGCAAGGTGCAGGGCAAGGTCGACGACAGCAACGTCGGCGAGCGCGTCATCGATGTCACCGGCAACTTCAGCCAGGATGCCAGTGGCACCCACAGCCAGGGCTCGGACGGCGCAATGAGCCTGGAGTCGGCGGTCAAGCTCACCAGCAAGGTCGGCGGTTCGGTCATCGAGATCACCGACAGCGCGATCAAGATCACCGCCGGTGGTTCGGAAGTGGTGATCGACGCCGGTGGTGTATCGGTCAACGGCAGCGAGATCAAGCTCAACTGCTGAGCCGCAAGGGAGAAGCACGATGCTGGACACCCCCATGCTGCGCGGCCTGAATGCACTGCGCGATGCCTGGCTGGAGGCCAGCGCCGACGGCAGCCGGCGGCTGCTGGTCTGGCGCCTGCCTGCGGCGGCGAGCCGTTTGCTGGCGGCGTTCTTCGAAATGCAGCGCAACGATGCCGGACGCGATACGCCGGACTACTTCCTGCGCATCGATACCGCCTACGAACTGGGCTTCCGCTACAGCCGGCAGCTCAAGCAGGACCTGCTGGACCGCTATCTGGCCAGCCAGGAAGATCTGCGCGCCCAGCAGGTGCCGCTCGGCTGGCGCGGCCCGCATGAAGGGCATCCGGACAGCGCACAGGGTGTGGTCGAGGTGCTGGAGAGTTTCATCGATCACCACGGCGAACATCTGCGCCTGCTGGCGGCGGTGCTGGAGCCGGAGCGCAGCGTGCCCGGCGAAGGTTTCGAGCGCTGGGTGGACGCCGCGCTGGCCGCTGGCCCCGGCCCGCGCCTGCGCCTGGTGCTGGTGGATACCGACGAGGATCCGCGCTGGCAGTCGTTGCTGGAACGGCACGGCAGGATCGCGCGCGTGGTCAGTGCGCCGGTCGACATGTTCGGCATCGCCCGCGATACCGCCGCGCAGTCTGGCGGCCGCGGCCCGGAAGTGCTGTACCGGCAGCTGCTGGCCGACCTGATGCTGCTGCTCGAACGCGGCAGCCCCTCGCAGGTGGTGGCCCGCGCCGAGCGCGCACAGGGGCTGGCGCAGCGCCACGGTTGGCAGGACCAGCAGTCGGTGGTGCAGATGATGGTGGCCGGTGCATGGTTGAAGCACGGCGATCACGGCCAGGCCATCAACAGCTATCGGCAGGCGCGCAGCGCGGCCGCTGGCGCGCGCGCCAGCGGCAACCCTGCTGCACCGGAACTGGTGATGCAGAGCTGGTTCGGCGAGGCAGGCTGCTGGCTGGCGGCCAAGCAGCCGGAGCGCGCCGCACAGACCTACCTGCAGGCCTCGACGTCGGCAGCGAGCATTCCGCACCCGATGTTCGCGCTGGAAGGCCAGCGCATGGCCGGCTGGTGCCAGTTGCAGGCCGGCCAGCGCGAGGCTGCCCGAACCCAGCTGCTGGAGGCGATCCGCATCGCCAAGCCGCTGGCGCCGGCCGACCGCAAGGCCACTACGCTGCCACAGGCACTGTGGGACCTGCTGCAACTGCAGGATGCGCGCCGCTGCGAATCGCTGCAGCAGGTGGCGGCTGATTACCTGCAGGCCAGCACCGGCCTGCTGGAGAAGGCCGACGCGCAGGGGCATGCGCTGGGCCCGCGGCCGGTGCGGCCGGCACTGGATGCCATCGACGCGGAGCTGGATGCCGCGCTGGAACGTGGCTTCCACCGCGCCCAGCAGGAGCGCGAGCGGCTGATCCAGGGGGGCGACGAATTCTTCCGCAAGATCGTGGCCGTCGGCCGCGACTTCCTCGACCCGGGCTGGAACGGCCTGCCGGCCATCGAACACCCGCTCGATCACGAGATACCGGTGTGGAGCGAGCCGCCGGCGATGCAGCCGTTGCCCGACCCCAGTGGCCTGCTGCAGGCGTCCGTGGCGGCGCCGGCCGGGCCTGCCGTTACAGGAGTGGCTGTTGCATGAAGTCGAACAAGACCGTGGTGATGCTGGTGGCCATCGTGCTGGGCATCATCGTCGTGACCTGGATCAGCGCCGAGTACCGTGACGAAGTAAAGGCGTTCCTGCGCGCGTTGTTCCGCGCCTTGTAAAGCAACAAGGAGTGTTGCCGTGAGCATCGCCGCCAAGCATTTCGATCCGCAGCTGGGCATCGACATCCACATGTACGCGGTGCCACCGTGCCCGCTGCCGACGCCGCACATCGGCCTGGTGCTGGATCCGTTCGATTACATCCCGTTCATCGGCTCGACCATCAAGGTCAATGGCGTGCATCGCGGCACTGCCGGCACCGGCGGCCTGGACATCCACATTCCGCTGGGGGTGTGGGGCCCGCCGCTGGCGGCGCCGATGGGGCCGCAGTTCGACGGCGAAGAAATCTTCATGGGCAGCCGTACCGTGTCTGCCGACGGCGAACCGTTCTCGCGGCTGGCGATGCCGGTGCTGGACTGCAACCTGGCCGGGATGATCAATCCGTTCCGGATGAAGAAGCCGAAGAAGCCGCTGCGCGCGATGTCGCTGCCGACCGGCTTGAACGTGGCCATTCCCACCAGCGTCACCGTCGGCGGTCCGCCGACGGTGTCATGGACCGCGCTGGCGTTCCGCGCCGCATTCGCCGGGCTGGGCAAGCTGCGCAAGAGTGCTTTCTTCCGCAAGAAGATGGATGCGTTCGCCAACTGGCGGCGCGGCAAGTGGGGCCATCTGCCCTCCAGCTTCCTGAAATGCAAGGTGCTGCGTGCCGAGCCGGTGGATATCCGCGATGGCAGCGTGGTGGTCAGCCACCAGGACTTCGACATTCCGGGGCGGCTTTCCTTTGCCTGGCAGCGTAGTTACGGCTCGCGCCGCGCGGGCGAACCCGGCCTGTGCGGCGCGGGCTGGCAGACGCCGGCCGACATCCGCCTGGAACTGCTGGACGACGGCAGCGTGTGGTTGTCCGGCCCGGACCAGGCCGCGTTCTTCCCCGAGTTGCCGCCCGCTGAAGGCGAGGCCGGGGCCATCCTCGATTTCGTTGATGGCGCGCGCCTGCTGCGTCGGCGTGGGCAGTGGCTGGTGCGCTTCAAGAGCGGCCTGAAGTACGTGTTTGGCGGCGAACTGCCGGCAGGCGTGAGCGCACTGCCGAATCCACAATCCTGGCCGATCGAGCGCATCGAGGACGCGCACGGCAACCACTGGCGGTTCGAGCGTCGCGATGGCCACCTGGTGCGCATCGTCGAAAGCGGTATCGGCGACCTGCAGGGCCGTTTCATCGAAGTGGAGGCGCGCCACGGTCACATCGATCGCATGGCGCTGCATGACCCGGCCACCGGCCTGGTGCATCCGCTGGTGAGCTATCGCTACAGCGCCGACGGCGATCTGCTGGCGGCGGTGGACGCGCTTGGAGCGCCGCGCACCTTCGCTTACGAGCAGCACCGCTTGGTGCGGCACACCGACCGCGTTGGCCTGTCATTCCATTACGAGTTCGACGTGCAGGGCAGGGTGGTGCATTCGTGGGGCGACGGTGGCCTGTACGACTACCACTTCGAGTACGACGCGCTACTGCGCGAGACCCGGGTGACCGACTCGCTCGGCCATCTGAGCGTGGTCAAGTTCGACGAGAACCAGCTGCCGCTGTGCGAGATCGATCCGCTCGATGGCGTGACGCTGTTCGAGTACGACGATTTCGGGCGGACCGTGGCGGTGACCGACCCGGAAGGGCTGCGCACGGCGTTTGCCTATGATGCGCATGGCAACCTGGTCTGCCTGACCCGCGCCGATGGCACGTCGATCCAGATGGAGTATGACCCGGACGACCATATGGTGTCGCTGCGCACGCCGGATGGCGTCGACTGGCAGCAGGCATACGATGGCCAAGGCCTGCTGGTCAGCCAGACCGATCCATTGGGAGCGACAACCCGATTCGACTACGATGCGCAGGGCCAGTTGCAGTCGCAGACCAATGCCCGCCAGGCGGTGACACACCTGCGCTATGACCGTCATGGGCTGGTGGCTGCCGTCATTGATGCGCTCGGCCATGAGAGCCGCTTCGAGCATGATCCGCTCGGCAACCTGCTGCGCCAGGTGGATCCGTTGGGGCAGGCCAGTCGCTACGAGTACGACGCCAAGGGGCGGCTGCTGGCCACCGCTGGCCCCGATGGCGCGGGTGTGCGCTGCGAATATGATGCTGAAGACCAACTGCTGTGCTATACCGATGAGGCCGGCGCGCAGACGCGGCTGCAGTACGTGGGCATCGGACAGATCGGCAAGCGCCTTCAGGCCGATGGCCACAGTGTGGAGTACCGCTACGATACCGAAGAGCAGCTGGTCGCGGTCATCAACCAGCGCGGCGAAACCTATCAGTTGGTGCGCGATGCGCTGGGCCGCATCGTCGAGGAAGTGGACTACTGGGGGCAATCACGGCGTTACAGCTACGATGCTGCCGGGCGGCTGACGACGACCCTGGATCCACTGGGCCAGCGCATCGCGTTTACCACCGACAAGCTTGGGCGCATCACCCGCAAGACGCTGTCCGATGTGCGCCATCCTGGTCAGCAGGTACAGGAACACTTCGTCTACGACGTGCAGGGACAGATTGTCGAGCTGCGCAATGCGGCGCGTACGGTGAAGCGCCGGTACGACCCGCTGGGGCAATTGCTGGAGGAACTGCAGGACGGGTTCTGGGTGGGCTACGCCTATGATGAAGTGGGCAACCGCGTGCTGCGCCAGACCGCTGCCGGCAATCGGGTGGCGTTCGGCTACGACCTGCGCGACCAGACCGTATCGGTGGCCATCAACGACGAATCGCCGATCTCGATGGAGCGCGACGCGCTGGGCCGCACCACGCGCGAGCAGCTGAGCCCGCACTTACAGCGCGAGTTCACCTACGACAGCCGTAACCTGCTGACCTCGCAGTCGGTACTGAAGGACGCTGCGCCGCTGTTCGAGACTCGCTACGACTATGACCGCAGTGGCAACCTGACCCGCCGCAGCGACAGCACGCAAGGCGTGGACGAGTACCGCTACGACGCTATCGGGCGCCTGCTGCAGCACATCGACCCGAAGGGAAGGGTCGAGCGCTACTTCAACGACCCGGCCGGCGACCGGCTGCGTACTGAAGTGAAGCAGGTACAGGCGCGCAAGGTAGTAGGCGGCGACGATGACGACCTGGCCACCTGGACGCGCGAAGGCATCTATCAGGGCGTGCACTACGTGTTCGACCGGGCGGGTGATCTGGTGCGCAAGGGCGCACCGCAGGGCGATGCGCCGGATGACCTGACGCTGATCTGGGATGCCAACCATCGGTTGGCGGAGAGCCGCCGCAACGGGCAATCAACGTACTACGGCTATGACCCGCTGGGACGGCGGGTTTTCAAGCGCAACCCGACGCAGACAACGTGGTTCTTCTGGGATGGCGATGCGTTGCTGGGTGAGGTGCAGCAGGCCAACGACGCCGAAGAGGCGGCGCCAGTGTGGGTCGGTAATGTGGCCAGCCTGGTGGAGATGAGGCGGCGGCAGCGGCGGTTGGAAAAGCTGCATGAGCGGGTGCGGGAGTATGTGTACTACCCCGGGACGTTTGTGCCGTTGGCCTGGGTCAGACCTCTCGATCTAGAGAGGATATCTGCTCCAATTTCGGAGGTATCAGGAGCCCCCGATCCTGTGCACGAGGCCGCATCGTTTGTCGCCCCTGTTGATCCGCCAGGTGCAATCGGGTGTGAGGTAGAGCAAAGGACAACGTCTCGCTCGTTTGGCGGTGGACTTGGCCAGTTGGGTGCATCTTCCTTGGGACTCAGGGGATCTGCGTGTACCGACAAGCTTGAATCGACTACTGCTCCGGCATCCGCGCAGCTCACTCGTTCGGCAGAGAGCAGGAAAAGCCCCAGTTTGACCTTCCCGACCAGAAAAGCACCGGCCAACTCCGCGTCGCTGGCGGATCAGTCCGCATGCAGTACTGCTCGGGCGGGCCTATTTTGGGTGGATCCGAATGGTGCGGTAGTTAGAGCGCTGGATGCGTCAGGAGTACATGAGTGGGCGGTCAGATACGGGTCATGGGGGGCTGATGAGAACAGCACCCAGGGCGGGATGGAGTTCTTTATACGTCTGCAAGGGCAGTATCGGGACATTGAGACAGGTCTCTATTACAATAGAAACCGATACTTTGATCCGTTGGTCGGAAGCTTCATATCTCCGGATCCGCTCGGTCTCGATGCAGGAGAGTGCATATACGAATATTCTCTAAACGCAATTGCGTACTGCGACCCGTTGGGTCTGAAGTACCGGAAGACTACGGCGAGTGATGGTAGAACCGTTTATCAGAATGATGATGCATTCAATCCTCATAGAAAGGTGTCGTGGGAAGATGCAGAGACGGGTGAGTTCAGGCGGGGTACGAATCTTGACCGGATGTCGGAGGGCTTGGCGCCGATCGGAAAAGATGGGCGGCCAGTTCAGTTGCACCATCTGACGATGACCGAGGCGCCCGGGATGAATGGGCGGAGAGGTTCCTTGGCCGAGGTCAAGGCATCCATCCATTCGAAGTACACATCGATTCTCCATATTCCTTTCCCGAGGAATCCAAACAACAAGAGGCAGACCTTGCCTCGATATCCGAGTTTTAGAAGAAATAACGATGGAAGCGCGTCCCTGCTGGCAAGTCAATTCGACAGCTTCAGGGAGTCATATTGGAAGGCGAGAGCGCAATCAATACTTGCTGGCTGCCGACAATGAGGTGTGTTCATGTTTGATAATCTGGAGGCGCTGGTGGCGCAGCACCCGCGAGTCAAGGTATTTCCTGGGCGGCAGGTTGAACCTGGCCTTATCCGCGAGGCCGAAGCTGAGCTGGGGATTCCATTGCCTGATTCGTACAAGGAGTGGTTGCTCAAGTATGGGAATCTGAGGGTCGGCGCTTATCCTGTTCTGACCCTTGCGCCTCGGGATGTGCGTGACATTTCCGATAGTGATCTGATCTACAATTTCAGGTTGGATTCCCGTGATGGCGAGCTGCCGGTCGGGTATATCTCAATTCATCTGCCGGATACGGATGAATCATTCTATTTCGATACCAGCAAGGGGCTGGTTGGCGGAGAGTATCCCATTGTCAGGCGGGATTGGTCTGACGGATCGTATGAGCCGTTTGCCGACAGTTTTGTGGGTTTTCTAGAGGAGATTGTCCGGCAGGCTTGATGTGACCTGATTAGCACGAACTTCCAGCACGGATTAGGCTCAACTTCCAAGCGCAATACCCCCAGTTCCTGATGTTGCCATGTCAACGACAAGAACCTATCACCACCTCAGTGCAGAAAAACGTGCTGTGATCATGATCAAGCGCCAGTATGCGCAGCATCGTCCGATGTCTCGGGCGCTCGTTCGCGAGTGCGTTCCCTGAGACGCACACGAGACTAGGCATCTTCGGTGAGTCGATTGCTGAGGAGGCGTTGCTTGTGGTGCCATTGGCCGCACCAAGGAAGCGACGTGAAGACTGGGCAGGTGGGATCGCAGAGTTGAGGCGTTTGGGTATTGTCTCGGGTTAGGCGAGTTTCCGCTCATGCTTAGCGCTCCTCCCACTGGATTGTAAAGAGTCTTGGGTGAGTGCCTGTTTCGACGGCATCTCCCCACCCAACCCCATTTGCCCCAGCCACGCGTTGAACCGTCCAACCTCCCGCTGGAGCAGTCCGATGCCCCTCGTCCGCCGCGTGATTCCATCCGTACTGGCCCTACTGCTCTGCGCTGTCGCCGGGGTTGCCCAGGCGCAGTCCACCAAGGCCGTCCGGCCCGTCTGGTCGGTGCCGCTGCTGCAGGTTGCCGGCGCCGAGCAGCCCATCGCGCTGCGCCAGGCCCGCATCGAAGGCGACATCCAGGCCGGCATCGCCCAGACCCGCATCACCCTGGAATTCCACAATCCGAACCGGCGCGTGCTGGAAGGGGAGTTGCAGTTCCCGTTGGCCGAGGGCCAGCAGATCACCGGGTTTGCCCTCGACATCGGTGGCGAGCTGCGCGAGGCGGTGCCAGTGCCCAAGGAACGCGGCCGCCAGGTCTTCGAGGAGATCGCCCGCCGTGGTGTCGACCCCGGCTTGCTGGAGCAGACAGCAGGCAACCAGTTCCGCCTGCGCATCTACCCGCTACCGGCCGGTGGCAGTCGCCGCGTGCAGCTGGTGCTGCGCGAGCCGCTGGCCTTCTCGGGCCAGGACTGGCGGTGGACGCTGCCGCTGCAGTTCGCCGCCGGTGCTGCCTCGGTTGAGGTGAAGGTGCAGGCGCCAGGGGCGATGGCCGCAGGTACCGCACCGTTCCAGATCACGGCGGGCCAGCTGCACTGGCAGGGCCGCGGCGCGCAGCTGCCGGCACAGCTGCAATGGACCCTGCCCGCCGAACGCAAGCCGCAGGTGCAGGTGGCACCGTGGCAGGACGGACACTATCTGCTGGCGCAGCTGCCGGTGCCGGTCAGCGGCACTCCCCGCGCGCTGCCGAGCGAGGTCGGCCTGCTGTGGGACGGCTCGGGTTCCTCTGGCCAGCGCGACCGCGCGCGTGAGTTTGCGTTGCTGGATCGCTACTTCACCGCGATGGGCAACGGCACGGTCGCGCTGACCGTGCTGCGTGACCGCGCCGAGCCGGTGCGCCGTTTCCGTATCCGTGCAGGCAACTGGAGCGAGCTGCGTGCGGCTTTGCAGGCGGTGCGCCCGGACGGTGCCAGCGCGCTGGCCCAGTGGCAGCCGCAGCCGAGCGTGAAGGAGTACCTGCTGGTCAGCGATGGCCTGCTGACCTATGGGCCGGAACAGCTGCCGGCAATGGCGCCGGAGCAGCGCCTGTTCGCGGTCAGCAGTGCCGGCGCGCGTACCGATGCAGTGCGCTTGCGTGGCTGGAGCGAAGCGCATGGCGGCCGCTTCGTCGCGCTCGGCAAGGATGTCGACGCCGCTGCGCGTGAGCTGCTGTCCCCGCCGCTGGACGTACAGATCGATGCGGGCCGCGGCGTGCAGGACGTGGTGATCGACCGTCGCAGCGAGGCTGATGGCTGGCTGTGGCTGCATGCCCGGTTGGCGGCGGACGGTGTGCCGATGCGGGTGCGTGTTGGTGGTGGTGAGTGGCTGGCGCTGCCGGCCACGCAGAAGAGCGACGACGGTGAACTGCTCGCCGGCTTGTGGGCGCAGGCGCGCCTGCAGCAACTGGGGGCCGACCGTCGCGGCAACCGCGAGGCAATGCAGCGCCTGTCGCAGCAGTTCGGCCTGGTTGGGCCGGATACCTCGTTGATCGTGCTGGAAACGCTGGAGGATTACCTGCGCTACGCGATCCGTCCGGCGGGCACGCTGCGCGCCGAGTACGACGCCCGCTTCGCACGCCAGGTGAGCGACCGCGCCGCTGCCGATCGCCGTCGTCTGGACGAGGTTGCTGAACGTTGGAAGGAGCGCCAGCAATGGTGGAGCCGCAGCTGGCCGAAGGATGCGCCACCGCAGTTGAAGGGCAGGGCACTGGAAGTGGCGTCCGCAGATGCTGCGATGGAATCGGCGCCAGTGGCGATGCTGGCTGCCCCCGCTCCGGCGGCCCCGCCTGCGCCTATGGCGGCGGCAGCCGAGCAGCGTATGGAGGCCAGCAGCGCACGCGCGCGACGCTCCGTGTCCGCGGCGAACCAGGCGCTCGACGCGGTGGTGGTCACCGGTTCGGCCATCGATCAAGCCGGACCCGCCAACGACGGCGAGCTCGGCATCCACCTGGCCGCATGGCAGCCGGATTCAGCCATTGCCCGCCGCCTGCGCCAGGGGCCGTCCTCGCAGCTGTACAACCGCTACCTGGACGAGCGCGAGGCGCATGCCGACAGCAGCGCGTTCTTCCTCGATGTGGCCGATCTGCTGTTGGAGCAGGGCCAGCGCGAGCTGGCGCTGCGCGTGCTGTCGAACCTGGCCGAGATGGACCTGGACAACCGCCACCTGCTGCGCGTGCTCGGCTACCGGCTGATGCAGGCCGATGCCCCCGCGCTGGCGGTGCCGGTGTTTGAGCAGGTGCTGGCGATGGGCCAGGAAGAACCGCAGAGTTTCCGTGACCTCGGCCTGGCGCTGGCCGCCGCCGGCAAGCCGCAGCAGGCGCTGGCGCCGCTGTATCAGGTGGTGGTGCGGCCGTGGGACAACCGCTTCGATGGTATTGCGCTGATCGCGCTGGATGAATTGACCAACCTGGTATCACGCAGCCGCCCGGTGCTGGACACCACGGGCATCGACCCGCGCCTGCTGCAGGCGATGCCGCTGGACCTGCGCGTGGTGCTGGCCTGGGATGCCGACAACAGCGACATGGACCTGTGGGTGACCGACCCGAACGGCGAGCGCGCGTACTATGGCAACCGCCTGACCTACCAGGGCGGGCAGATGTCGCAGGACTTCACCGGTGGCTACGGCCCGGAGCAGTTCTCGCTGCGCAACGCCAAGCCCGGCAGGTACAAGGTGGAGGCGAACTACTTCGGCAGCCGCCAGCAGCTGGTGACCGGTGCGACCACCCTGATGCTGCGCCTGACCACGCACTGGGGCACGCCGAAGCAGAAGGACCAGATGGTCACGATGCGGCTGAAGGACCGCGCCGAGACCGTGCTGGTGGGTGAGTTCACGGTGGAATGAGTCACCCAGGGTCGATGCGGAGCCGAGCAGGGGCTCGGCTCTATGAGGCCGCCGTCGCGGCGTGTACGGTCCGCAATGATCGTGGCTCGGCACGCAGGCCGAACAGCGGCCGCAGCCAGCGCACGCGACGGATCAGCAGCTCGTGGATCAGCAGGCAGCCGCCCACGGTGCCGCCGAGCAGCAGCGCCGGCTCGGTCCACGCGCCAAGCTGCAGCGGCTTGAGCCAGAACAACAGCGCGATGATCAGGCTCTGGTGCAGCATGTACCAGGGATAGATCGCCTCGGTGCAGTACGGCAGCCAGCGGAACGGGCGGTCGAGGAAGACCTTGCCCCAGCCGAGGATGGCCAGCAGCGCGGTCCAGACGTACAGCGACTGGCTGGTCCGGACCTGCAGGTCCCAGAAAGGAGCGGGCCACTGACGCAGCGGCGAGTCGGCCGGCAGCACCTGGCCGAGGATGCGCAGGCCCATGTACCAGCCGACTGCGGCAAGCGCCAGCCACAGCATGGTGCGGCGCAGGGCGACCACTCGATCCCAGAACACGGGCTCGCGGCCAAACAGGTAGCCGGCGAGGAACACCGTCGCGTACTTCGCGTGCTGGTACCAGTCGCCGAGCAGGGCATTGGTGGACGGGTAGATCGGCTCCAGCCAGACCACCCAGGCCAGCAGCAGCACGAACGGAATGCCGATCAGCAGCGTGGGCGATGCGGCAACACGGGCCACGGTCCTGCGCACCCCAGGCCTGCCCAGCACCGGCATCAGCAGGGCCAGCGCCAGCGTGTAGTTCCACAGGTAGGCCAGGTACCACAGGTGGTTCCAGGTGATGCCGTACTGCCAGCCGGCAAAACTGCCTTCCGGCCACGGCCGCACCTGCCAGTAGCGCAGCAGGAAGGCGCCGAAGCCCGGTGCGACATGGCCGTTGGCCACACCTTCGCAGTAGGGTTGGATCGGCACGATGATGAACATGCCGAACAGCAGCGGCAGCAGCAGCCGCCACGTGCGCAGGCCTGCAAAGCGCAGCACCCTGCCTTCCGGCCGCATCAACGCGATGGCGATGCCCGAGATCAGGAACAGCAGCGACATCCGCCAGCGGTTGACGAACACCATCGGCCACTGCAGCCATTCGGCGGTATGTACGCTCTTGAGGTGGAAGCCCCAGTCGTCCACGTAGGCCATGCCGGTGTGGTAGAGGATCAACAGGGCGAAGGCGAACACCCGCAGGGCGTCGATGTCGTGGCGTCGGTTCATGGGCAGGCCGGGCAGGGAGGTCAGGCCACGGTGAGCGCCGCCACGCGCCGTGACCATGGCGCTGGGCCCGCCGGTACCGACCAGGTGACCAATGGCGGGCGGCGGGGGACCAGTGGAGCCGCTACCCTCGGCCCCTTGAGGCACGCTGGAGCACCGCAACGAGATGGATGCAGCAATGGCACAGGGGCGCCCGCCGCGCTGGCGTACGTCAACCCGCATTCTGGTATGGACCGCGATCCTGTCAGTATCAGCGGTGAGCAATGCGCTGGTGGAGGTGATGGACGCAGGGCGCCGGGGCGCGGATCTGGGCCTGTGGGAGCCACTGATCTGGGAGTTCAGCAGCCTGAGCCTGATCCTGGCGACCCTGCCGCTGCTGTGGTGGGGGTGCGAGCGCTGGCCCCTGCATGCCGATACCTGGCGCCGGCGGTTGCCGCTGTACCTGCTGGCCAGCGTGGGCTGGTCGCTGATTCACGTGGTGGGAATGATGCTGGTCCGGCACCTGGCCTACGCGGCAGTGGGCTATCGCTACCAGGACGATGCCGGCTGGCTGGAGCGCTTTGCCTACGAATACCTGAAGGATGTGCGTACGTTTGCGCTGTTCGTGGCGCTGGAGCACCTGGCCAGCTGGCTTGGGCGGCGGCGCCAGGGCGAGGCGAGCCTGCTGGCCGAGCCTGACGTTGGCGTCCCGGTGGAGCCGGTCGAGCGTCCGCAGCACTTCCTGGTACGCAAGCTGGGCAAGGAGTTCCTGGTGGCCACCGAAGACGTGGAATATGCCCAGGCGGCAGGCAACTACGTGAACCTCCACGTGCGTGGCCATGATTACCCGCTGCGGATCACCATGGCCGTGCTGGAGCAGCGGCTGGACCCGGGCGTGTTTCTACGCCCGCATCGCAGCTGGATGATCAATCGCGGCCAGTTGCGCTCGATCGAGCCACTGGAGGGCGGCGAGGCGCTGCTCCACATGGCCGATGGCGTCAAGGTGCCGTGCAGTAGACGACAGCTGCCCCAACTCCGGCTCGCCCTGGCGGGTGGGTGAGCGGGCGGGCCGTGCGGCCCGCCCGCGGTCAACTTACTTCTTGTCCTTCTTGATCATCGCGTCGATGCGCGCAGCGCGGGCTTCCGAGCCCGGGTGCGAGGACATCAGGCCGCCTTCGCTGGACAGCTTGCGGAACATGCTGGCCAGGGCCGCCGGGTCGTAGCTGTGGCGTTTCATGAACTGGTAGCCGTACTCGTCCGCCGCGCTCTCTTCCTTCTGCGAGAACTGCGCGTTGACGAAGCCTTCGGCCAGTTCGCCCAGCTGGCCCTGGCTGAGCTGGGTCAGGTTGCCATTGCCCGAGGCGGCCAGGCCCTCGCGGCCAGCCGAGGCGAGCAGGGCCGTGCGCATCTTGGTCTTGCTGTGCCCCAGCTTCACGTGGCCGATTTCGTGGCCGATCACGCCACGCACTTCGTCGTCGCTGGCCATGTCCATCAGGCCGGTGTAGACGCGCACGCAGCCGTTGGCCATCGCCCAGGCGTTGACGTCGGCGGTGCGGTAGACCTTGAAGTTCAGGTTCAGGCCGTCCTCGTTGGCCAGGCCCTGGGTGATCTTGGCCAGGCGCTGGGCATAGGGATCATTGCCGGCAACCACCTGGTTGTCCTTGTCCATGTAGGTGCAGGCCTGGTCGGCGGCGGCCGAGACCTCGGCGTCGGACAGGGTCAGCGCCTTGCCGGCCTTCATGCCGGTGCTGGTCAGGCCCTTCAGGTCGATGGCCGAGGCATTGGCGGCCAGCAGGCAGGCGGCCAGGCAGAGGGTGGAACGCATGATCGTCATTGAATTGATGCTCCTTGGATGGGAATGGACCGCGCGTCCCCCTGTTCCCGCGGCGGTCGGGAAGTCTACCGGCATCGTGCAGGCCCGTGTCCAGGCGCGGGACCGCCGGGTTCGGGCCGCCTCGCCGCGGGCCGGGTGGCTGCGGTATCATTCGCAGTCATCTTTTGAATGCATGACCGCCGACATGATCGAACTGAATCCTGTCCGCCAGCGCATCACCGATCTGACCGATCGCGTGCTGTCGCTTCGGGGGTATCTTTGACTACGACGCCAAGAAAGAGCGTCTTGAAGAAGTAACGCGGGAGCTGGAAAGCCCCGACGTCTGGAACAACGCCGAGTACGCCCAGAACCTGGGCCGCGAGCGTTCCAGCCTGGAAAAGACCGTGGGCGGCATCGCCTCGGTACTGGACGGCCTGACCGACGCGACCGAACTGCTGGAGCTGGCCGAGTCCGAACAGGACGAGGACACCGCGCTGGCCGTGGTCGCCGACCTGGACAAACACCAGGCGCACGTCGAGAAGCTGGAATTCCAGCGCATGTTCTCCGGCGAGATGGACAATGCGGCGGCATTCGTCGACATCCAGGCTGGTGCCGGTGGTACCGAAGCCCAGGACTGGGCCGAGATCCTGCTGCGCATGTACCTGCGCTGGTGCGAATCGCGCGGCTGGAAGACCGAGCTGATGGAAGTCTCCGGCGGCGACGTTGCCGGTATCAAGTCGGCCACGCTGCGCGTGGAAGGCGACTATGCCTATGGCTGGCTGAAGACCGAGACCGGCGTGCACCGCCTGGTGCGCAAGTCGCCGTTCGATTCGGACAACCGCCGCCACACCAGCTTCACCTCGGTGTTCGTGTCGCCGGAAATCGATGACAACATCGACATCACCATCAATCCGGCCGACCTGCGTACCGATGTCTACCGTTCGTCCGGTGCCGGTGGCCAGCACGTCAACAAGACCGAGTCGGCGGTGCGTATCACCCACATCCCGACCAACATCGTCGTGGCCTGCCAGACCGGCCGCAGCCAGCACCAGAACCGCGACAACGCGATGAAGATGCTGGCCGCCAAGCTGTACGAGCTGGAAATCCAGAAGCGCAACGCCGAGAAGGATGCGGTGGAAGCCACCAAGTCCGACATCGGCTGGGGCAGCCAGATCCGCAACTACGTGCTTGACCAGAGCCGTATCAAGGACCTGCGTACCGGCATCGAGCGTTCGGACACGCAGAAGGTGCTCGACGGTGACCTGGACGAATTCGTCGAGGCCAGCCTGAAGGCCGGCCTGGCCGTGGGTTCCAAGCGCGTCGATGCCTGATCCACGCGCCTGCGCGGATATCATCGCCTTCCGCAACGGAGGGCGATGATGCGCAGCGAAAGTGAACGCAAGGAACTGGGCGGCTTCCTCAAGGCCTGTCGCGCCCGTGTCGACCCCACCACGCTCGGCCTGCCGGCCGGGCGCCGGCGTACCCCGGGCCTGAAGCGCGAGGAAGTGGCGCTGGCGATCGGGGTCAGCGTCAGCTGGTACACCTGGATCGAGCAGGGCCGCGAAGTGCGCGCCTCGCCCGAGGTGCTGGAGCGCCTGGCGCAGGTGCTGCGCATGAGCGACGACGAGCGCGCCTATGCCTTTGCGCTGTCCGGTTACGGCGTGCCACTGGAGTCGCCCGACGAGAGCGTGACCGACGGCCTGCGCCAGCTGGTGGAGGCGATGCAGCCGATCCCGGCCTACGTGCGCAACACCCGTTTCGACATCCTGGCCTGGAATCCGGCCATCGCCGAGCTTTTTGTCGACTACAGCCAGCTGGCGCCGCATGAGCGCAACACGCTGCGGCTGATGTTCCTGTACCCGCCGTACCGCACGCTGATCCTCAACTGGGAAGAAATGACCCGCGGCCTGCTGGCAGGCTTCCGTGCGGCGATGGCGCAGGCGCCGGACAAGGCGCCGTTCCTGGCGCTGGTCGAGGATATCGCGGCGCACAGTGAAGAGTTTCGCCAGTGGTGGCCGGAGCACGACGTGCGCCGGTTCGACGAGGGTGCGAAGAAGCTGAACCATCCCACGCGCGGGTTGCTGGACCTGCAGTACGTGGCGCTGGTGCCGGAGAGCCGGCACGACCTCTCGCTGGTGACCTACCTGCCGCGGAAGTAGGGGGGGGGCGGCAGGGCTGCGCCCTGCACCCGCAGAGGCCGAAGCAACTGCAACAGCAACAGCAACAGCAACAGCAGGCTATCCGTGGGGTGGCGGGGCGGTGTCGGAGTGCGGGGACGCCGCAAGTACGTCCGTGTAGGCTTGGCAGCCGCTTGCTCGTGTGCGCGTTCCTGCGCACACGGCAAGACCGGGGTTGGGCGTCCTGCCCAACCCGCCCGAGGCATGCCTCGGGCCCATGCGGCTGACACCCCGCACTCCGACACCGCCCCACCTCTGACAATTTCCCGCGGCTTTTGGTGGGTGTCGACCTTGGTCGACACATCTGTCAGATATCGATATTCACGATGGGATCCGACCCCGTGCCGACCAAGGTCGGCACCCACCAACAGCAGCAGGAAACCGTCGAAGGCGGGGTGGGTCCGGTTGCGGGAGTGTCCGCGGCATGGATGCCGCGGCCAAGCCCCCAAGGACGGGTTTACGGCGTCTCCCGCAACCGGACCCACCCCGCCATCCCGCAGGAAACCAGCTTGTGCTGTTGCTTCGGCTGTTGCTGTTGCTTCGGCGGGTGCAGGGCGCAGCCCTGCAAAGAGCCCCCCCATTCAGGCAGGTAAGTGCAGGTCACAGGATAAGCAGACGCCTTGTTGCTGCCATCGAACAGGTCCACATTCCTGTGCAGGAGACGGGCCACTGCCCGTCGTCGAGACACCAGGAGACCTGCATGTCCGCTGCCCCCAGCACTGCCATTTCCCGCGATCCGGCCACCGGCCAGCTCATCGCCAGCCATCCCTTCGCCACCGACGCCGAGCTGGAAGCGATCCTCGACCGCGGCCAGGCCGGCTTTGCTGCCTGGAGCGCAACCAGCCTCGAACAGCGCGCCGGGGTGCTGCGCGCGATGGCGGGCGTACTGCGCCGTGATCGTGAAAAGCTGGCCGCGCTGGTCACCGCCGAGATGGGCAAGGTCCAGGCCGAAGCGCTGGCTGAGATCGAAAAGTGCGCCGTGCTGTGCGACTGGTACGCCGACCACGGCGCGCAGTTCCTGCGCGACGAACCGACCCAGGTGCCCGACGACAAGGCCTACGTGTCCTACCTGCCGTTGGGCGTGGTGCTGGGCATCATGCCGTGGAATTTCCCGTACTGGCAGGTGATGCGCGCCGCGGTGCCGATCCTGATGGGCGGCAACGGCTTCCTGCTGAAGCCGGCCGAGAACATCGTGGGTACCGCGCAGCTGCTGGATGCGGCCTGGCGTGATGCCGGGTTGCCGGACGGCACGTTCATCGCCGCCAACATCAGCCGCGAGGGCACCAGCCGCGCGATTGCCGATGACCGTATCGCCGCGGTGACCCTGACCGGCAGCGTGGCGGCCGGTCGCAGCATTGCCGCCCAGGCCGGGCAGGCGCTGAAGAAGGTGGTGCTGGAGCTGGGTGGCTCCGATCCCTTCATCGTGCTGGCCGATGCCGATCTCGATGCCGCCGTTGATGCCGCAGTGGCCTCGCGCTTCCAGAACACCGGGCAGGTCTGCATCGCCGGCAAGCGCATCATCGTCGAAGACGCGGTCTACGACCGGTTCGTGGCGCAGTTCTGCCAGAAAGTGCAGGCGCTGACGGTCGGCGACGGCCGCGAGGCCGGCAACCGCATCGGCCCGATGGCGCGCCAGGACCTGCTTGAACAGCTTGATGCGCAGGTGCGTGCTTCGGTGGATGCCGGTGCACAGCTGCTGGTCGGTGGTCACCAGCTGCAGCGCCCGGGTGCATTCTATGCACCTACCGTGCTGGCCGGCGTGGAGCCGGGCATGCAGGCCTTCGATACCGAGACCTTCGGCCCAGTGGCGTCGATCAGCCGCGCGCGCGATGCCGATCACGCGGTGGAACTGGCCAACCAGAGCGAGTTCGGCCTCAGCGGCAACCTGTGGACCGGCGACCGCGCGCGCGCCATGCAGCTGGCGCGCCGGCTGCAGACCGGCGGCGTGTTCGTCAACGGCTTCTCGGCGTCCGACCCGCGCGTGCCGATCGGCGGCGTGAAGAAGAGCGGCTTCGGCCGCGAGCTCTCGCACTTCGGCATCCGTGAATTCGTCAATGCGCAGACGGTGTGGTTCGACAAGCCTTGACGCGCGGCTCTCATCCTTCCTGCAACGATCCACCATCAGTCCAGCGAAAAGGACGGCATTCCAATGTCCAAGGGTTCAGACCTGCTCGTCGCCGCGCTTGAGAACGAAGGCGTCGAGCGTATTTTCGGCATCCCCGGCGAAGAAAACCTCGACGTGGTCGAGTCACTCCGCCACTCCAGCATCGAGCTGGTCGTCACCCGCCATGAGCAGGCGGCGGTGTTCATGGCGGCCACCTATGGGCGCCTGACCGGCAAGCCCGGCGTGTGCCTGGCCACGCTTGGCCCGGGCGCGCTCAACTTCACCACCGGCGCGGCGTATGCGTTGCTGGGTGCGTGGCCGGTGATCATGATCACCGGGCAGAAGGGCATCGTCGCCAGCAAGCAGGCGCGCTTCCAGATCGTGGACATCGTCAGCACGATGAAGCCGTTGACCAAGCAGGCACGGCAGATCGTCTCGGCGCGCACCATCCCGACCATTGTCCGCGAGGCGTTCCGCGTGGCCCAGGAAGAGCGGCCGGGTCCGGTGCTGCTGGAACTGCCGGAAGACATCGCGGCCAACGAGGTCGAGGGCGTGGCATTGATTCCCCCGCACGCGGTGGATCGCCCCATTGCCAGCCCGGAGGCGCTCGACCGTGCGGCGGAGATCATCCGCAACGCCAAGCGTCCGCTGCTGATGATCGCTTCGGCGGCGTCGCGGCCACAGTCCAGCGAAGCGCTGTCAGCGTTCGTGCTGCGTGCCGGCATTCCGTTCTTCACCACGCAGATGGGCAAGGGTGCGGTTGCCGGTGGCTCGGGCCTGTACATGGGCACCGCGGCGCTGACCGAGCGCGACTACGTGCACATGGCGATCGACCAGGCCGACGTGATCGTCACCATCGGCCACGAGGTCACTGAAAAGCCGCCGTTCGTGATGCGCCCGGGCGGCCCGACCGTGATCCATATCGGCTACTCGCAGGCAGCGGTGGAACAGGTGTACTTCCCGCAGGTGGAGGTGATCGGTGACATCGGCCGCGCGCTGACCCAGCTGGCCGACCGCATCGAGGGTGCGGTGCCGAACGCCGATGCGCTGCTGCCGCTGCGCGCGACCATCCTGGAGCACATCGCCGACCGTGCCGAGGAGCAGGCGTTCACCCCGCAGCGGCTGGTGCACGACGTCCGCCAGGTGATGCCACCGGACGGCATCGTGGCGCTGGACAACGGCATGTACAAGATCTGGTTCGCGCGCAACTACCGCACCCAGGTGGCCAATACGCTGCTGCTGGACAACGCGCTGGCGACGATGGGCGCGGGCCTGCCTTCGGCGATCATGGCCTCGATCCTGTACCCGCAGCGGCGGGTACTGGCGGTGTGCGGGGATGGCGGTTTCATGATGAACAGCCAGGAGCTGGAAACGGCGCGCCGGCTGGGCCTGAACCTGGTGGTGCTGATCCTCAACGACGGCGCCTACGGGATGATCCGCTGGAAGCAGGCGGTGGATGGTTTCACCGACTACGGCATGACCTTCGGCAACCCGGATTTCGTCAAGTACGCCGAGGCCTATGGCTGCAGGGGCCATGAGGTGACCGCCATCGAGCAGTTCATCCCGACCCTGGAAGCGGCGTTCAACGAGGGTGGGGTGCACCTGGTGTCGGTGCCGATCGACTATTCGGAGAACGAGCGGGTGCTGGTGGACGAACTGCGCCAGGCGTTCCCCGGCACCCGCTGACGCCGGCGCCGCGCGGCCCGGTAGGTGTCGACCTTGGTCGACACACGAAGCGCCAACCAAGGTTGGCGACTACCGGGGCTTGTCGGCGCGAACCAGGGTTGGCGGCTACCGGGCGGGGCCGCCAGGGGCCGGGGCAGGGCGGTTTTGGTATGCTGTGGAACCGGCTGTGCCGGGCGCAGCATCCCCCCTCACTACACGATTCCCGCAGATCCATGAGCGAAGCTACCGATACCCCCCCCGTCGACGAAAACAAGTTGATCGCCGAGCGCCGTGAGAAACTCAAAGCGCTGCGTGGGCAGGGCATCGCGTACCCGAACGACTTCCGCCGCGAGGACTTTGCCGGACGGCTGCAGGAAGAATTCGCCGATGCCGAACAGTGGACCGCCGAGGCCCTGGAAGGCAACGGCCGCCAGGTGAAGATGGCCGGCCGTCTGATGGCCAAGCGGATCATGGGCAAGGCCAGCTTCGCGCAGATCCAGGACGAGTCCGGCCGCATCCAGCTGTTCCTGCAGGGCACCGTGCTCGGCGATGCCTACACGGCCTTCAAGGGCTGGGATGTCGGTGACATCATCGCCGTCGAAGGCGGCCTGACCCGTACCAAAACCGGCGAGCTGTCGGTCAAGGCCGAATCGATCCGCCTGCTGACCAAGTCGCTGCGCCCGCTGCCGGACAAGTGGCACGGCCTGGCCGACGTCGAGCAGCGTTACCGCCAGCGCTACGTCGACCTGATCGTGACCCCGGAATCGCGCGCGGTCTTCATCAAGCGCTCGAAGATCATCCGCGCCATGCGCGCGTGGCTCGACAACCGCGACTTCCTGGAAGTCGAGACGCCGATGATGCATTACATCCCCGGCGGCGCAGCGGCCAAGCCGTTCACCACCCACCACAACGCGCTGGACCTGGACCTGTACCTGCGCGTGGCGCCGGAGCTGTACCTCAAGCGCCTGACCGTGGGTGGCCTGGAGCGCGTGTACGAGATCAACCGCAACTTCCGCAACGAAGGCGTCAGCACCCGGCACAACCCGGAATTCACCATGATGGAGCTGTACGAGGCCTATGCCACGTACAACGAGATCATGGACCTGACCGAAGGCGTGATCCGTGACGTCGCCAGCGCTGTCAACGGCACCACCGAAGTGGAGTGGGACGGCGCGAAGATCGACCTGGGCCCGGCGTTCCGCCGCTGGCGCATGGACGAAGCCGTGCGCCACCACAACCCGGAGATCTCCGCCGCCGACTGCACCGATCGTGAGGCGCTGCTGCGCCATTGCGAGCGCCTGAAGATCAAGGTCAAGCCGTCCTACGGCTGGGGCAAGCTGCTGCTGGAGATCTTCGAAGCCACCGTCGAGCACACCCTGATCCAGCCGACCTTCATCACCGATCATCCGGTCGAGGTCTCGCCGCTGGCCCGTGCCAACGACAACGATCCGGGCTACACCGACCGCTTCGAGCTGTTCGTCAATGGCAAGGAGCTGGCCAATGGCTTCTCGGAATTGAATGATCCGGAAGACCAGGCCCAGCGCTTCCAGGCCCAGGTGGCCGCGAAGGAAGGTGGCGACGACGAGGCGATGCATTACGACGCCGACTACATCCGTGCGCTGGAGTACGGCATGGCCCCGACCGGCGGCCTCGGCATCGGCGTCGATCGCTTGGTGATGCTGCTGACCGGCAGCAGTTCGATTCGTGACGTGCTGCTGTTCCCGTACATGCGTCCGGAGCAGTAAGCCGTCTTTCTGACTCCTGATTGTGCGCGCCGTCGCGAAACGAGACGGCGCGATTGACGCGTCCCGCACTCGGCGTATCGTTAATGCACTACCTTGACGCCTGTTATGGCTTGATCGGCGCCAGGGGGATGGTGCATTGTGGAGCGTCCGCTTCACAATGTGATGACGATCATGAACCGGGACGTATGACACGGGAGTCAGGCCGATGCAGGGTGCGAGCGTTCGCAGCGGCAGAGTATCCTCGCCTGCTGATGATCCAGCATGGTCGAGAAGCCAGGCAGAGTACGCGTTGAACATCGTCATTGTTGATGATCAGACGTCCGCGCGGACGATGCTGCGTCATGTCATCGAGGACATCGCGCCGGAACTGAGCGTGTATGACTTTGGTGACCCGCTGACCGCGTTGGCCTGGTGCGAGGCGCATCCGGTCGACCTGCTGCTGCTCGATTACCGCATGCCGGAGATGGACGGGCTGGAGTTCGCCCGCCGTTTCCGCCGCCTGCCCAAGCACCGCGATATTCCCGTGATCCTGATCACCGTTGTTGGCGACGAGCCGATCCGGCAGGCGGCGCTGGAAGCGGGTGTCATCGATTTCCTGGTCAAGCCGATCCGCCCGCGCGAACTGCGCGCGCGCTGCTACAACCTGTTGCAGCTGCGCCAGCAGACCGAGAACGTGAAACAGCGTGCGTTGTCGCTGGAACAGCGGCTGCTGGCCAGCATGCACGAGGTCGAGGAACGCGAACGCGAAACCCTGTCGCGATTGGCCCGTGCGATCGAGTTCCGTGATGCCGGCACCAGTGCCTATCTGGAACGCATGGCGCGGGTCGCCGGACTGATCGCCGAGCAGCTCGGCCTGCCCGAGGATGACGTCAAGCTGATCGAGATGGCGGCGCCGCTGCATGACATGGGCAAGATCGCGATTCCCGATGCCGTGCTGCTCAAGCAGGGCAAGCTCAACGACGAGGAGCTGGCGATCATGCGCCGGCACCCCAGGATCGGCCATGAACTGCTCAGTGGCAGCCAGAACCGCTTCATCCAGGTCGGCGCATTGATCGCACTGCGCCATCACGAGCGCTATGACGGCAGCGGTTACCCGGACGGCCTGGTGGGCGAGGCCATTCCCCTCGAGGCGCGGATCGTGGCCGTGGCCGACGTGTTCGACGCCCTGATTTCGCCCCGTCCGTACAAGGAAGCATGGACCATGGAAGCCACGCTGGCCTATCTGTATGCCCAGCGTGGCCGGTTGTTCGACCCGCGCTGCGTGGATGCGCTGATGCGCGGCCACTCGCAGCTGATGGATATCTGCGCCCAGCACTCGACGGCATCGACGCGACCGGGTGGGTGACATGCAGGACCTGTTCGCACGCGTGAGGCGCAAGCTGGCGCAGCGTCCGGATTCGGAGCATGGCCAGGCGATCGTGCGGATGGTACTGATCTCGCTGATCCTGGTCTATGTGCTGTTGTCGGGCGCCCGCCTGCATCGGCTCGAGCAGTACCAGGGCGTGCTGGCGACGGTGTTGACCGGGCTCGGCCTGTCGCTGCTGCTGTTCGGCTGGCTGCTGTGGAAGCCGGGCCGCTCGGACCCGCGACGGGTGGCCGGGATGCTGGCCGACTACGGGTTGATCGCGATCGGCATGATCCAGATGGGCGAGCCGCTGGCCTGGGTGTATGCCGTGGTGATGTGGGTGACGGTCGGCAATGGGCTGCGCTTCGGCCCCCGCTACCTGGCCGCTGCCATCGCGTTGGCAATGGCCAGTTTCGGTGCCACCGTGCTGTTGACCCCGTACTGGCGGGCCAACCCTGGCCTGGCCCTTTCCCTGTGGCTGGGGCTGCTGGCGGTGCCCCTGTGCTGCTCTTCCCTGCTGCGCCGAAGGATGCGACATCCGACCATGGATACCACCCCCGCCGCCGCCACCGTCTCGCGTTCGCTGCTGGCCCGCTTCAGGCAGCGCCTGTCCGGGCGCGAAGACAGCGAACACGCGCAGAACCTGATCCGCATCGTCATCACTGCACTGTTCATCAGCTACCTGGGCTGGCGCTCGCTCAGCGGCGGCGGTGAAGCGCTGACGGCCACCTGGCTGATCCTGGCCTTCGAACTGACCATCTCCGCCGGCCTGCTGGCGGCGATCCTGGTGCATCCGGGCGTGTCGCATGTGCGCCGGGTGATCGGCATGCTGACCGACTACACCTGCATGGCCTGGATCATGACCATCCAGGGCGAGCCGGCGGCACCGTTGTACGCGGTGATGCTGTGGGTGACGATCGGCAACGGCATGCGCTACGGCAGTACCTATCTGCGCGTGGCCACCGCGATGGGCTGCTTGGCCTTCCTGTGCACGGTGATGCTGTCGCCGTACTGGCGGGGCCACGACTATCTGGGCTGGGGCCTGCTGCTGGGCCTGGGCGCGATCCCGCTGTACTTCGACTCGTTGCTGCACGCACTGACCCGCGCCGTGGCCGAAGCACGCCAGGCCAACGAGGCCAAGAGCCGCTTCCTGGCCAACATGAGCCACGAGTTCCGTACACCGCTGAACGGCCTGGCCGGCATGACCGAAGTGCTGGCCACCACCCGCCTGGACGATGAGCAGCGCGAATGCCTGAACACCATCCAGGCCTCGACCCGCAGCCTGTTGGCGCTGGTGGAGGAGGTGCTGGACATCTCCGCGATCGAGGCGGGCAAGGTGCGGGTGGAGTGGCACGAATTTGCGCTGGCCGATGTGCTGCAGGCGATCAACCTGATCCTGACCCCGCAGACCCGCTCGAAATCGCTGGACTACCGCGTGCAGGTGGACGAGAACGTGCCGCCGCGCCTGCTGGGCGACGCCGGCCATCTGCAGCAGATCCTGCTGAACCTGATGGGCAACGCGGTCAAGTTCACCGACAGCGGCTACGTGCAATTGCACGTGTCCAGCCCTGATGCGCTGGGCAGCGAGCGGGTACGCCTGCGCTTCGAGATCGTCGACAGCGGCATCGGTGTGCCGGTGGCGCTGCGCGGCCGCCTGTTCAATGCATTCGAGCAGGGCGATGTCGGCCTGGCCCGCCGCCATGAGGGCACCGGCCTGGGTACGGCCATTGCCAAGGGCCTGGTGGAGTCGATGGGCGGCCAGGTCGGTTACGCCCCGAACAGCCCGCGCGGCAGCGTGTTCTGGGTTGAAATCACGCTGGACGTTGCAGACCCCGTGGCGGCGCCGGTGGCGGCGTCCGAGGTGGCCGAAGCCGGCAACGTCATTGCGTTCTCCAATCCGTTCCTGCGCCATCGGGCGCGGGTGCGCAGCCTGCGGGTGCTGGTGGCCGATGACCATGAAGCCAACCGGATGGTGCTGCAGCGCCTGCTCGAGAAAGCCGGCCACAAGGTCACCTGCGTCAATGGTGGCGCCGAAGTGCTCGACGCGCTTGAGCAGGCAAGCTACGACGCGGCGATCGTCGACCTGCACATGCCCGGCATGAGCGGCCTGGACCTGCTCAAGCAGCTGCGGGTGATGCAGGCCAGTGGCATGCCCTATGTGCCGGTGATGGTGCTCAGTGCCGATGTCACACCCGAGTCGATCCTGCGCTGCGAACAGGCGGGCGCGCGCGCGTTCCTGGCCAAGCCGGTGGTCGCCACCCGGCTGCTGGAAGTACTGGCCGACGTTGCGGCCAATACCCGTGCCGAAACCGGCATCCAGTCGGTGCCCGCCTTGCCGGTCGGCGATGGCGTGCTCGACACCGCCGTGCTGGACGAGCTGGCCGCGCTGGGCATGGGCGATGGCTTCGAACGCAAGTTCATCGACCAGTGCCTGGCGGATGTCGACGCCAGCATGGGCCAGCTGCAGGCCTGCGGTGAGCGCCAGGCCTGGGAAGACTTCCGCGAGCATGCCCACGCCTTGCGGGGTGTGGCGAGCAACCTGGGACTGGTCCAGGTTGCCGCCTCCAGTGGCGAGATCATGCGCATGGCGGACTGGCAGCTGAAGGGCGAGTGGAACACCCGGCTCGGCAACCTGTCGGCCGCCCTGCGCAACGGCAGGAATGCGCTGGCTGTGCGTAGTGCGGGGGCACCGCACCGCGACGACAGTGAGCGCAGCCCGTCCTGAACCGCCGGGCTGTCAGGCCGGGTCGCCATTGCGCCGGGCCTGCGCCCGCACCAGCCGATCCATCGTACGCAGGGACTTTTCGCCGAGCTGCATGGCGGTGTCGACCCAGATCTCGGTGATCCGCATCATTTCGTGCAGCGGCACCATGGTGGCGATCTCGTTGACTTCGCGCATCGCCGCCCAGGCGTGCGGAATCCGCTTGCTGTCCTTGATCACCTGTTCCACTGCGGCCACGCCTTCGCCGACCGGCACGACGATGTCCACCAGGCCCATCTCCTTGAGCTGGCGGGCCGTGTAGAGATTGCCCTCCAGCATGATCTTCTCGGCCAGGCGCGGGCTGATCCGCTGGCACAGGAAGGAGTAGGCGCCCATGCCGGGGAACAGGTCGAACAGCACCTCCGGCAGGCCCATCAGCACGCCTTCCTCGGCGACGATGGTGTGGCAGCTCAGCGCCGCTTCGAAGCCGCCACCGAGTGCATTGCCCTGGACCAGCGCGATGCTGTGCGCGCGGGCGCCAAGACCGGCATGGAAGGCATGCACGCCGCGCACGCAGCGCTGCGCGTAGTCAAGCAGGCGGGCGCGATCCCCTTCGCGGATCAGGCGGCAGAACAGTTCGAGATCGCCGCCCAGGTTGAACACGTCGCTGTCCGAGGCCAGAACGACATGGGGTGACAGAACATGCGAGGCGCTGAGACGATCGCCCAGTTCGCGCTGGTAGTCGACGATGTCATCGACCAGGCGCGAAGCGAAGCACGGCCGGCCCGGCTGGTTGACCAGGTTGGCGTGCATGTGGATCCAGTAGACATTCCGCTCCAGTTCCTCGGTGATACGCAGGGTAGGGTGCTGGGCGGGGCGGGTGATGATGGGGCGTACTGCGGACATGGAAGTTCTCCGTGTGACCGTCCGGCCAACCGCAGAGCGGACGGAGAAGAGTGAGGGGGCGAGCTGAACGTGCGGCGGCGACTGATTCTATGCACCCGTCGTGAACCGCCCGCAAGCGCTGGGCCGGCCATGTTCCGGCAATGAAAAGGCCCCGCCGTCGCCGGCGGGGCCCCTGTTCTGCCTGCTTGCCCGCAAACCCTTACTGGGCGGGCGTATCACGCAGCTCGCGACGGAGAATCTTGCCGACGTTGGTCTTCGGCAGCTCTTTTCGGAATTCTACGATTCTGGGGTGCTTGTATCCGGTCAGGTTTGCCCGCGCGTGCTCCTTGACCATTTCGGCGGTCAGGTTCGGGTCCTTCTTCACGATCACGACCTTCACCACTTCGCCGGATTTCTCGTCCGGAACGCCGACTGCGGCCACTTCCAGCACGCCCGGCATCATCGCGATGACGTCCTCGACCTCGTTCGGGTACACGTTGAAGCCGGACACCAGAATCATGTCCTTCTTGCGGTCGACGATGTAGAAGAAGCCGTGCTCGTCCATCTTCGCCATGTCGCCGGTGTGCAGCCAGCCGTCGGCATCGATGGCCTTTTCGGTTTCATCCGGGCGCTGCCAGTAACCCTTCATCACCTGCGGGCCCTTGATGCACAGCTCACCGACTTCGCCCAGCGGCAGGATGTTGCCGTTGTCGTCCTTGATGCAGGCATCGGTGGACGGGATCGGCAGGCCGATCGAGCCGTTGTACTCGGGCAGGGTGAGCGGGTTGATGCAGGCCGCCGGCGAGGTTTCGGTCAGGCCGTAGGCCTCGACCAGGGTGACGCCGGTGGTCTTCTTCCAGCGCTCGGCCACCGCGCGCTGCACCGCCATGCCGCCGCCCAGGGTGAACTTGACCGAAGAGAAATCGATCTCGTCGAAGCCGGGGGTGTTGAGCAGGCCGTTGAACAGCGTGTTGACGCCGGTGATGGCGGTGAAGCGGGTGCCCTTCAGCTCCTTGACGAAGCCCTTCATGTCACGCGGGTTGGTGATCAGGTGGTTGCAGCCACCGAACTTCATGAAGACCAGCCCGTTCGCGGTCAGCGCGAAGATGTGGTACAGCGGCAGGGCGGTGATGATCACTTCCTTGCCCGGCTCGATGCCCGAGGTGGACAGCCACGCCGACGCCTGCTGCATGTTGGCGATCAGGTTGCGGTTGGTCAGCATCGCGCCCTTGGCCACGCCGGTGGTGCCGCCGGTGTACTGCAGGAAAGCGATGTCGTCGTGATCGATCTCGACCTTCGGAAGCGCGTGGCGGCTGCCCAGCTTGAGCGCCTGCTTGAAGCGGACCGCGCCCTTGACGTGGTAGTTGGGCACCATCTTCTTGATGTACTTCAGCACGAAGTTGACGATCGCACCCTTGGCGCCGAGCAGGTCGCCCAGGCCGGTGGTGATCACGTGCTTGACCGGCGTGTCGGCGATGACCTGCTGGACGGTGTCGCCGAAGTTGTCGACCACCACCAGCGCGCTGACGCCGGCGTCGACCAGCTGGTGCTTGAGTTCGCGCGCGGTGTACAGCGGGTTGACGTTGACCACGGTGAGGCCGGCACGCAGCACGCCGAAGGTGGCCACCGGGTACTGCAGGCAGTTGGGCATCATCAGGGCGACGCGGTCACCCTTCTTGAGCTTGAGCTCGCCCAGCAGGTAGGCGGCGAACTGGGTGACCAGCGCATCGGTCTCACCATAGGTGATGACCTTGCCGAAGCTGGAGTAGGCGGGACGGTCGCGGAATTTCGCGACGGAGGCGTCGAAGACCGAGGCGACCGAATGGAACTCGTTGACGTCGATTTCGGCGGGAACGCCTTTCGGATAGCTCTGCAGCCAGGGACGATCCAGACTCATATTCCCCCTCCAGGAATCGTGATGTATTAGGTTCCGGCCCTGAGCGTATCGACAATGGCCGGTCATTGCAGCATACCCCGCCGTAGGGAAAACGCGAAGAGGCCCCGTAGGGCCTCGTTGTTCTGATGGATGCCGGCCAGCGGCCGGCACTACCTCTGGCCCGGTCCGGTCGCCTGACTCAGCCCTTGCGTACCGGTGCGCCGTTGGCCTTGTAGTACGGCGCGGTGCTGCGGGCGAGCGGGGTGCGGCCGCGGATCACGTCGGCCAGCTTCTCGGCCATCATGATGGTCGGCGCGTTGAGGTTGCCGGTCACCACCTGCGGCATGATCGAGGCATCGACGATGCGCAGGCCTTCCAGGCCGTGCACGCGGCCCTGGCCGTCGACCACCGCCATCGGATCATCGGCGTGGCCCATCTTGTTCGAGCAGGACGGGTGGTAGGCGGTTTCGGCGTGCTCGCGCACGAACGCGTCGATCTGCGCGTCGGTCTGCAGCGCGCTGCCCGGCGAAATCTCGCGGCCGCTGTACGGCGCCAGCGCCGGCTGCGCGAAGATCTCGCGGGTGATGCGGATCGCCGCGCGGAACTCGCGCCAGTCCTGGTCATGCGACATGTAGTTGAACAGGATGCTGGGATGTTCGCGCGGGTCCTTCGAGCGCACGTGGATGCGGCCGCGGCTGGGCGAGCGCATCGAGCCGACGTGCATCTGGAAGCTGTGTGCCTTGATCGGGTTGGAGCCGTTGTAGTTGATCGCCACCGGCAGGAAGTGGTACTGCAGGTTCGGCCAGTCGAACTCGGCGTCGCTGCGGATGAAGCCGCCGGCCTCGAACTGGTTGCTGGCGCCGATGCCGGTGCCCAGGAACAGCCACTCGGCGCCGATCGCCGGCTGGTTGTACAGCTTCAGTGCCGGCGCCAGCGACACCGGCTTCTTGCACTCGTACTGCAGGTACATCTCAAGGTGGTCCTGCAGGTTGGCGCCGACGCCCGGCAGGTGGTGCACCAGGTCGATGTCGAGGCTGCGCAGCAGGTCGGCCGGGCCGACGCCCGAACGCTGCAGGATCTGCGGCGAGGCGATGGCGCCGCCGCACAGCAGCACTTCGCGGCGCGCGGTGGCACGCTGCGGCTGGTCGTTGTGCAGCCACTGCACGCCCACCGCACGCTTGCCCGAGAACAGGATGCGATCGGTCAGCGCGTGGGTGACGATGGTCAGGTTCGGGCGCGGCTTGGCCAGGTCCAGGTAGCCGCGGGCGGTGCTGGAGCGACGGCCCTTCGGGGTCACCGTGCGGTCCATCGGGCCGAAGCCTTCCTGCTGGTAGCCGTTGAGGTCGTCGGTGCGCGGGTAGCCGGCCTGCACGCCGGCCTCGACCATCGCCGCGAACAGTTCGTTGTTGCCGGCCTTCGGCGTGGTCACGCGCAGCGGGCCGTCGCCACCGTGGTAGTCATTGGCGCCGATGTCGCGGGTTTCCGCCTTGCGGAAGTAGGGCAGGCAGTCCAGGTAGGTCCAGTCTTCCAGGCCCGGCATGCTGGCCCAGTTGTCATAGTCCATCGCGTTGCCGCGGATGTAGCACATGCCGTTGATCAGCGACGAGCCACCCAGGCCCTTGCCGCGGCCGCAGTCCATGCGGCGGTTGTTCATGAAGGGCTCGGGATCGGTCTTGTACGCCCAGTTGTAGCGCTTGCCCTGCAGCGGGAACGCCAGCGCGGCCGGCATCTGGGTACGGAAGTCGAGCCGGTAGTCCGGGCCACCGGCTTCCAGCAGCAGCACGCTCACATCGGCATCTTCGGTGAGGCGGGTGGCCAGCACGTTGCCGGCCGAACCGGCGCCGATGATGATGTAGTCGTACTCGTTATGGGTGCTCATGGGTGTCTCCTGCAGGCCGGGGCGCGCTGCATGCAGGCGTCCCGGCGGAATGTCGGATCGGCACGGTGGCCGGACGATGGGGCGCGCTCAGGGCGCGCCGATCAGAACACGCTGGCGTAGTCGCCCAGCTCGACCTGCACCGACTTGATGCGGGTGTAGTGGCCGAGGGTGGAGATGCCGTTCTCGCGGCCGACGCCGGATTCCTTGTAGCCGCCGACCGGCATTTCGGCCGGCGATTCACCCCAGGTGTTGATCCAGCAGATGCCGGCTTCCAGGCGGTGGATGATGCGGTGGGCGCGGCTGACGTCCTTGCTGACCACGCCGGCAGCGAGGCCGAAGGTGGTGTCGTTGGCACGGCGCACCACTTCGTCTTCGTCGTCGTAGGCGAGGATGCTCATCACCGGCCCGAAGATCTCTTCGCGGACAATGGTCATGTCATCGCGGCAGTCGGAGAACACAGTCGGCAGCACGTAAGCGCCGTTGGCCAGCGCACCTTCGGTGGCACGGCCGCCGCCGGTCAGCAGGCGGGCGCCTTCGGCCTTGCCGCTTTCGATGTAGCGCAGCACGTTTTCCATGTGCGGGAAGCTGGTCAGCGGGCCGAAGTTGGTCTCGGCAGCCATCGGGTCACCGATGCGGATGCGCTTGACGCGCTCGACAACGGCGGCTTCGAACGCGGCCAGCATGCTGCGCGGCACGAACACGCGGGTGCCGTTGGTGCAGACCTGGCCAGAGCTGAAGAAGTTGGCCATCACCGCGATGTCGGCGGCGCGGTCGAGGTCGGCGTCATCGCAGATCACCAGCGGCGACTTGCCGCCCAGCTCCATGGTCACTTCCTTCAGCGACGAGGAGGCGGCACTGGCCATGACCTTCTTGCCGGTGGCGACGCCGCCGGTAAAGGAGATCTTCTCGATCACCGGGTGCTCGGTCAGCCACTGGCCGATTTCGCGGCCCGGGCCCTGCACGACGTTGAACACGCCGGCCGGCACGCCGGCTTCGGTGTAGATCTCGGCCAGCCGGATCGCGGTCAGCGGGGTCACTTCGGACGGCTTGAACACCATCGCGTTGCCGGCAGCCAGGGCCGGGGCCGACTTCCACATGGCGATCTGGATCGGGTAGTTCCACGCGCCGATGCCGGCGACCACGCCCAGCGGCTCGCGGCGGGTGTAGAAGAAGCTCGATTCGCGCAGCGGCAGCTGGATGCCTTCGATGGCGGTGGCCAGGCCGGCGTAGTACTCGACCACGTCGGCACCGGTGACGATGTCCACGGTGGTGGTCTCGGCCAGCGCCTTGCCGGTGTCCAGGGTTTCCAGGTGGGCCAGCTCATCATTGCGCTCGCGCAGGATCTCGACCGCACGGCGCAGGATGCGCGAACGCTCCATGGCGGTCATCGCGGCCCACACCTTCTGGCCTTCGGCCGCGCTCTGCACGGCGCGCTCGACGTCGGCCTGGCTGGCGACCTGCACTTCGGCGATCACCTCACCGGTGGCCGGGTTCACCGACTTGAAGGTCTTGCCGCTGGTGGCATCGACGCGCTGGCCGTGGATGTACAGCTGTTGGACGGGCAGGGTGGTCATGGGGGCGTACTCCTTGGAAGGGGGCGGGTGCTGAAGCGCTTATAGCGCGACAGCCTGCAACTGGAAGTCGATGTAGCCGTAAGCGATGCGCCGGGACTTCTCGGCATTGAACTGGCCGCCGACCAGGCTGCCGCGCAGCCACAGGCCGTCGATCATCGCGGCCAGGCCGCGGGCGGCCAGGCGGGCCTGCGGGTGGGGCAGCAGGCGGTTGAACTGGTGGCACAGGTTGGAGAACAGGCGCTGGTCGTTGGCGCGCTGCAGCCGGGCCAGTTCCGGCTGGTGCATGCTCGCGGCCCAGAAGGTGAGCCAGACGCGCATCGCGGTGCCGTTGATCTGGCTGTCATCGAAGTTGCCATCGACGATGGCACGCAGCTGGTCGCGCGGGTCATCGCCGACATCGGCGCGGTAGCGCGCAACGGCGTCCTTCAGTTCGCGCAGGATTTGCCGCATTGCAGCATTGAGCAGGCCGTCCTTGTCGCCGAAGTAGTGGGCGACGATGCCGCTGGACAGCCCTGCCTTCTTCGCGATGGTGGCGACGGTCGCATCGGCCATGCCGATCTCGTCGATGGTCTGGAAAGTGGCCCGGATCAGCTGCTCGCGCCGTACCGGTTCCACGCCTTTCTTCGGCATTGTCTCTCCACGGATTGCGACCCGAAGGATCGGGCTGCCCGCCATTATGCTTTTTATTGATTGAACGTTCAATCAATAAACCCTAGGATGCGCTCGCGCCCCACGCCATGGGCCCGGTTTACCGGTCCGGCCCCGCCCATGTGCTCCCTCGGACTTGATGAGACGACCCCATGTCTTCCCTGGCTCATCCCAAGCGTTCGCCCCTGCGCTTGAACCGCTTTGTGTTCTTCAGTTCCTCGGTGTCGATCGGCATCCTCGGGCTGCTCACCGTTCTCTATCCCGAAGGCAGCGAGCACTGGCTGCAATGGGCGCAGGCCGAGGTGTCGGCGGCGTTCGGCTGGTGGTACATGCTGCTGATCGTGCTGTGCCTGGGCTTCGTGCTGTGGCTGGCGTTCTCGCCGTATGGCCGCATCCGCCTGGGCCACAACGAGGAATCGCCGGCCTTCGGCTACGTGCCCTGGGTGTCGATGCTGTTCTCGGCCGGCATCGGCATCGCGCTGCTGTACTACGGCGCCTACGAGCCGCTGGATCACTTCCTCAATCCGCCCGGCCAGCCCGGCGGTACCGTGGCCGCCGGCCGCGAGGCGATGGTGCTGACCTTCCTGCACTGGGGCCTGCACGGTTGGGCGCTGTACGCGCTGGTGGGCGTGGCGCTGGGCTATTTCGCCTACCGCCGTGACCTGCCGCTGGCGCTGCGCTCGGCGCTGTACCCGATTTTCGGCGAGCGCATCCATGGCCGCATCGGCGACATGGTTGATGGCTTTGGCATCCTTGCCACGCTGATCTCGATGGTGACCAACCTCGGCATCGGCGCGCTGGTGGTGCAGTCCGGCCTGGTCTACCTGTTCCACATTCCGGATACGCCGCAGGTGCTGGTGGCGATCGTGCTGGTGATGATGGTGGTGGCCACCATCGGCGTGGTGGCGGGTGTGGAGAAGGGCATCGCCTGGCTGTCCAACCTCAACGTGCGCCTGCTGTGCGGCCTGCTGCTGTTCGTGCTGGTCACCGGCCCGACGCTGCACCTGTTCGACGGCCTGATCCAGAACACCGGCGACTATCTGGGTGCGTTCGTGCGCAAGAGCTTCGACATGTACCTCAACGATCCGAAGGGTCGTGAATGGATGGGCTCGTGGACGCTGTTCTACTGGGCGTGGTGGATCGCCTGGGCACCGTTCGTGGGCCTTTTCGTGGCGCGCATCTCGCGTGGCCGCACCATCCGCGAAGTGATCGTGGGCGTGCTGCTGATCCCGCTCGGCTTCACCCTGGCGTGGCTGTCGATCTTCGGCAATACCGCCATCGACCTGGTGCTCAACCATGGCCAGGCGGTGCTGGGCGAGGTGGCCCAGCACGATGCGGCGATGACGCTGTTCAAGCTGCTGGAATACCTGCCTGCCGCGCCTTACGTGGCCGGTGCCGCGGTGGTGATCGGCTTCGTGCTGTTCCTGACCCCGGTCGATTCGGGCACGCTGATGATCGCCAACCTGTGTACGCGTCGCGTTGATGATGGCGTGGAGGATGGCCATGACGCGCCGATCTGGCTGCGCGTGTTCTGGGCGGCCGGCATCACCGTGGCCAGTGTCGGCCTGCTGCTGGCCGGCAACTTCAGTGCGATGCAGACGGCGGTGGTGCTGTGCGGCCTGCCGTTCTCGTTCACCCTGGCGTTCTACATGTGGGGCCTGCTGAAGGCGCTGCGCACCGACCCGGACGCACCGCGCCGGTGACCGGGCATCTGGCACGTATCCCGACGTTGCCGGAGACGCAGTAGCGCCAGGCCATGCCAGGCTGCGAAGAAACCAGAAGGGCCGGGTCCGCGAGGACCCGGCCCTCTTGTTGGATGGCCGACCAGCAGTCGACGCCACCCAGGGTGAAGCGTTCGCTGCTGGACAGCTGGAGGCACCCGGCCGCACGGAATTTCGTAGCACTCTGAAAGACAGGCAGGGCCGTTCGCGGTAATCATCGTTCAACGATCCATTTCCGGAGTTGAGCAATGGTCCGAATCCTGAGCTGTGCGTTGATGGTCTCGCTTTCGATGAGTGCGCATGCGGTGCCGGGCGCGATGGTGCAATTGAATTTCCCGGTGATCGCGCTGGGTGAAACGGCAGAACTGAAGCTGCAGCTGGCACCACATCCGGGTGGGCTGGTGACCTATTCGATCCACACCAATGTCTATGCCAGCGAGGAGAGCAGCGGCTACCGGGTGCTGGATGTGCGCTGCCCGCAGGGCTTCCTCTCCAACGTCTACCAGGGAAACGCCGGTGCGGTGTGCTATCGCATCGAGGATACGCCGCATCCCGCCGGTGAGATGTCGGTGACAGTGTTCAACGAGGATGCGCCGGATGGGCATCTTGAGTGGGAGGAAGGCCTGTGGTCGCTGGACACCATGGGCCCCGCAGTGAAAACGTCGTGGCACCTGTTTGGCGTGCGGCCATGATCTGGAGGGTCGACGCGTGACCTGATGCCGGCGGCACGGTGTGCAGACGAAAAAGGCCGGATCCGTGAGGATCCGGCCCTTCTTCTTGTAGAGCCGAGCCATGCTCGGCTGACGCTGTGGCGATGTGGCCGAGCGCGGGCCCGGCTCTACCGTTGATGCGTTACTTGCCGGCCAACTGGCGCAGCACGTACTGCAGCAGGCCGCCATGACGGAAGTATTCGACCTCCTTCGGGGTCAGCAGCATCACCGAGACTTCGAAGGTCTTCTTCGTGCCATCAGCCTTGGTGGCAGTGACCGTGGCGCGCTTGCTGGCGCCATCCTGCAGGCCGGTGATGTCGATCACTTCCGAGCCGTCCAGGCCCAGGCTCTGCGCGTTCTCGCCATTGCGGAACTGCAGCGGCAGCACGCCCATGCCGACCAGGTTGGAGCGGTGGATGCGCTCGAAGCTCTCGGCGACGACCGCCTTCACCCCCAGCAGCAGGGTGCCCTTGGCCGCCCAGTCACGCGACGAGCCGGTGCCGTATTCCTTGCCGGCCAGCACCACCAGCGGCACCTTGTCGGCCTTGTACTTCATGGCCGCATCGTAGATCGCCAGCTTCTCCGGCTGGCCACCGCCGGCCGGGTAGTACAGGGTGTTGCCGCCTTCCTCGCCACCGAACATCAGGTTCTTGATGCGGATGTTGGCGAAGGTGCCACGGACCATCACGTCATCGTTGCCGCGGCGGCTGCCGTAGCTGTTGAAGTCGGCCGGCTGCACGCCGCGTTCCTGCAGGAAGCGGCCCGCGGGCGAGTCCTTCTTGATGTTGCCGGCCGGGGAGATGTGGTCGGTGGTGATCGAGTCGCCGAACAGGCCCATCACGCGTGCACCGTGCACGTCGTCGATGCTGCCGGTCTGCATGGTCATGCCATCGAAGTACGGCGGGTTCTTGATGTAGGTGGAGGCATCGCTCCACTCGTACAGGTTGCCGTCCGGCGAGGCGATGGTGTTCCAGCGGGTGTCACCCTTGAACACATCGGCATAGTTCTGCTTGAACATCTCCGGGCCGATGGTGGCGGCGATGACGTCGCCGATTTCCTTGTTGCTCGGCCAGATGTCGCGCAGGAACACCGGCTGGCCATCGCTGCCGGTACCCAGCGGCTGGGTGGTCAGGTCGATGTCGGTGGTGCCGGCGATGGCGTAGGCCACCACCAGCGGCGGGCTGGCCAGGTAGTTCATCTTCACTTCGGGATGCACGCGGCCCTCGAAGTTGCGGTTGCCCGACAGCACCGAGGTGACCACCAGATCGCCGGCGGCAATGCCGGCGCTGACTTCGGTCGGCAGCGGGCCGGAGTTGCCGATGCAGGTGGTGCAGCCGTAACCGACCACGTAGAAGCCGATCTTCTCCAGCTCCTTCAGTACACCGGCCTTTTCCAGGTAGTCGGTGACCACGCGCGAGCCCGGGCCGAGCGAGGTCTTCACCCACGGCTGGCGGTTCAGGCCCTTGGCCGCCGCGTTGCGGGCCAGCAGGCCGGCACCGATCATCACCGCCGGGTTGGAGGTGTTGGTGCACGAGGTGATGGCGGCGATGACCACCGCGCCATCCTTCAGCCGCACCTTGTGGTTCTCGATCTCGATGTCGGCGAAGCCCTTGGCCAGCTGTTCGTTGCCGACCGCCGCACCGCCGCCTTCATTGACGAACGAGGACACATCCTCGCTGCGCTTGTCGCGGTTGGCGGTCATGCCCACCAGCGCTTCGCGGTAGTTCTTCTGCACGTCTTCCAGCAGCACGCGGTCCTGCGGGCGCTTCGGGCCGGCCAGCGACGGCTTCACCGTGCCCATGTCCAGTTCCAGCGTGGTGCTGTACTGGGCATGCGGGCTGCCCGGCTCGTGCCACAGGCCCTGCGCTTTGGCGTAGGCCTCGACCAGGTTGATCTGCTCTTCGCTGCGGCCGGACAGGCGCAGGTAGTTCAGTGATTCGGCGTCGATCGGGAAAATGCCGCAGGTGGCGCCGTATTCCGGGGCCATGTTGCCGATGGTGGCGCGGTCGGCCAGCGGCAGGTGCTGCAGGCCGTCACCGTAGAACTCGACGAACTTGCCGACCACGCCCAGCTTGCGCAGCATCTGGGTGACGGTCAGCACCAGGTCGGTGGCGGTGGCGCCCTCTGGCAGCTTGCCGGTCAGCTTGAAGCCGACCACCTGCGGGATCAGCATCGACGACGGCTGGCCGAGCATGGCCGCCTCCGCCTCGATGCCGCCCACGCCCCAGCCCAGCACGCCGATGCCGTTGATCATCGTGGTGTGGCTGTCGGTGCCGAACACGGTGTCCGGATAAGCGATGGCCGTGCCGTCCTTGTCGGCGGTCATCACCACGCGGGCCAGGTTTTCCAGGTTCACCTGGTGGACGATGCCCGTGTTGGGCGGCACCACCTTGAAGTTGTCGAAGGCCTTCTGGCCCCAGCGCAGGAAGCCGTAGCGTTCCTGGTTGCGCTGGAACTCGATCTTGCCGTTGAGGTCCAGCGCATCGGGCTTGCCGAACACATCGACCTGCACCGAGTGGTCGATGACCAGTTCGGAGGGAATCTGCGGGTTGATCTGCTCGGGCGAGCCGCCGAGCTTGACCACGGCGTCGCGCATCGCGGCCAGATCGACCACGCAGGGCACGCCGGTGAAGTCCTGCAGGACCACACGCGCCGGCATGAAGGCGATTTCGGTGTCCGGCTCGGCGGACGGATTCCAGCGGGCCACGGCTTCGATGTGGTCCGGGCCGACGGTGGCGCCGCCGTCCTCATGCCGGAGCAGGTTCTCCAGCAGGATCTTCATCGAGTAGGGCAGGTGGGAGATATCGAAGCGCTGGCCCAGCGTGGGCAGGCTGAAGTAGTCGTAGGTCTTGCCGCCGACGTTCAGCTGGCTGCGGGTGGAGAACGAATCGCTCATGCGGGGTAACTCCTTCTTGCGGATGGCTTGCAGTGGCTCGCGCATGGGCGGGCCTGCTTGCGGTCGCCGCGGGCCTGGTGGCCCCGGTGGCTCCAGTATGAACCCGAAACTGAATGGATTCACCCGGACCGGTTCCGGCCTGCGGCATCGGTTCCAGACTACAGGGGAAGGTGTATGGCGTATGTCACGTTTGTGGCCGATCCTTTGCGAGGCAAGGGCTGGCGGGGTGCCGGTCCGGGTCAGGGTGGAAGTATGCCCGGGGAAGTATGTATAATTTGTGCATACTCTGGAGGGCCTACCGATGGAAGCCACTGTTGCAGAACGCGGACAGATCACCCTGCCCAAGGCGGTGCGTGATGCCCTCGGCCTGACCAAGGGCACGCTGCTGAAGGTCGAGCTGGACGGCAGCCGCATCATCCTGCGCAAGAGTGTTGACGATGCCATTTCACGGGCGCGCGGCAAGTTCGCGCTGGACGGCTTCGAATCGTCCGACGCGGCGGTGCGTTCGGTCCGCGACGAGGACTGACCGGTGATGATCGCCGTCGATTCGCCGGTGCTGGTCGAACTGCTCAGCAATGGCCCGCAGGCCGATGCGGTGGAAGCCATCCTGCGGCAGAGCCTGGTCGGCGGCCGCGTGGTGGTCTGTGGCGCGACCCTGGCCGAGGTCTGCGCCTCGCTGCGCGGCGGTGCCGAGGTGCTGGAAGCGCTGGAAGAGATGGGCGTGCATTTCAACCCGATGGAAGCCAAGTCGGCGCTGCGCGCTGGCGAGATGCACCGCCGCCACCGCCAGCGCAGTGGCAGCCGCCGCAGCCTGGACGAATTCATGGTCGGCGCCCACGCACTGCTGCAGTGCGACGGCCTGATCACCTGGAACGACACGTTTTACCGCGACTACTTCAAGGGCCTGAAGCTGATCGTGCCGCAAGCCTGAGCCCACTTTGTTTTTTCAACCTACGCATTACCCGGGAGTTGTCATGTTGGAAGCCTACCGCCACCACGTCGCCGAGCGCGCTGCGCTTGGCATCCCGCCGCTGCCGCTGAGCGCGCAGCAGACGGCCGATGTCATCGAACTGCTGAAGAACCCGCCGCAGGGCGAGGCCGAGTTCCTGCTCGACCTGCTGACCCACCGCGTGCCGGCCGGCGTTGATGACGCTGCCAAAGTCAAAGCCTCGTACCTGGCGGCGATCGCGCTGGGCAGCGAGCAGAATCCGCTGATCAGCCGTGAGCGCGCCACCGAACTGCTGGGCACCATGCTCGGCGGTTACAACGTTGCCCCGCTGGTGCAGCTGCTGGACGACGCCAGCGTCGGCACCATCGCCGCCAACGGTCTGAAGAAGACCCTGCTGGTGTTCGATGCCTTCCATGACGTGCAGGAAAAGGCCAAGGCGGGCAACGCCAACGCCCAGGCCGTGCTGCAGAGCTGGGCCGATGCCGAGTGGTTCACCGGCAACCCGGAAGTGCCGCAGAGCCTGACCGTCACCGTGTTCAAGGTGCCGGGCGAGACCAACACCGACGACCTGTCGCCGGCGCCGGACGCGACCACCCGCCCGGACATCCCGATGCACGCGCTGGCGATGCTGAAGAACAAGCGCGACGACGCGCCGTTCACCCCGGAAGAAGACGGCAAGCGCGGCCCGATCCAGCAGATCCTGTCGCTGAAGGACAAGGGCCATCTGGTCGCCTACGTGGGCGATGTGGTCGGTACCGGTTCCTCGCGCAAGTCGGCCACCAACAGCGTGCTGTGGTGGACCGGCGATGACATTCCGTTCATCCCGAACAAGCGCGCCGGTGGCGTCTGCCTGGGCGGCAAGATCGCCCCGATCTTCTACAACACCATGGAAGATGCCGGCGCCCTGCCGATCGAGCTGGACGTTTCGCAGATGGAGCACGGCGACGTGGTCGAGCTGCGTCCGTACGACGGCAAGGCACTGAAGAACGGCGAAGTGATCGCCGAGTTCGAAGTGAAGAGCGAAGTGCTGTTCGACGAAGTGCGCGCCGGTGGCCGCATTCCGCTGATCATCGGCCGCGGCCTGACCGGCAAGGCGCGTGAAGCGCTGGGCCTGGCCCCGACCGACCTGTTCCGCCTGCCGGTGCAGCCGGCCGACAACGGCAAGGGCTTCTCGCTGGCGCAGAAGATGGTCGGCCGCGCCTGTGGCCTGGCAGAAGGCCAGGGCATGCGCCCGGGCACCTACTGCGAACCGAAGATGACCTCGGTCGGCTCGCAGGACACCACCGGCCCGATGACCCGCGACGAGCTGAAGGACCTGGCCTGCCTGGGCTTCTCGGCCGACCTGGTGATGCAGTCGTTCTGCCACACCGCCGCCTACCCGAAGCCGGTGGACGTGAAGACCCACCACACCCTGCCGGAGTTCATCTCCACCCGTGGCGGCGTCTCGCTGCGCCCGGGCGACGGCGTGATCCACAGCTGGCTCAACCGCATGCTGCTGCCGGACACCGTCGGTACCGGTGGTGACTCGCACACCCGTTTCCCGGTGGGCATTTCGTTCCCGGCCGGTTCGGGCCTGGTCGCCTTCGCTGCGGCCACCGGCGTCATGCCGCTGGACATGCCGGAATCGGTGCTGGTGCGCTTCAAGGGCCAGATGCAGCCGGGCGTGACCCTGCGTGACCTGGTCAACGCGATCCCGCTGTACGCGATCAAGTCGGGCCTGCTGACCGTGGCCAAGGCCGGCAAGAAGAACATCTTCTCCGGTCGCATCCTGGAAATCGAAGGCCTGCCGGAACTGAAGGTCGAACAGGCGTTCGAGCTGTCCGACGCCTCGGCCGAACGTTCGGCCGCCGGTTGCTCGGTGCGCTTGAACAAGGAACCGATCATCGAGTACCTGACCAGCAACATCACCCTGCTGAAGTGGATGATTGCCGAGGGTTACCAGGATCCGCGTTCGCTGCAGCGCCGCATCGAGAAGATGGAAGCGTGGCTGGCCAACCCGGAGCTGCTGGAGCCGGATGCCGACGCCGAGTACGCCGCCGTCATCGAGATCGACCTGGCCGACATCCACGAGCCGATCGTGGCCTGCCCGAACGACCCGGACGACGTGAAGACCCTGTCCGAAGTGGCCGGTGCCAAGATCGACGAAGTGTTCATCGGTTCGTGCATGACCAACATCGGTCACTTCCGTGCGGCCGCCAAGCTGCTGGAAGGCAAGCGTGACCTGCCGACCCGCCTGTGGGTGGCCCCGCCGACCAAGATGGATGCCTCCGAGCTGACCAAGGAAGGCGTGTACGGCACCTTCGGCGCCACCGGCGCACGCATGGAAATGCCGGGCTGCTCGCTGTGCATGGGCAACCAGGCACAGATCCGTGAAGGTTCCACCGCGATGTCGACCTCGACCCGCAACTTCCCGAACCGCCTGGGCCGCAACACCAACGTGTACCTGGGTTCGGCCGAACTGGCCGCGATCTGCTCGCGCCTGGGCCGCATCCCGACCAAGGAAGAGTACATGGCCGATGTGGGCGTGATTGCCGCCAGCGGCGCGGAGATCTACCGCTACATGAACTTCGACCAGATCGAGGAATACCAGGACGTGGCCAAGACGGTCGCTGCCTGATGCGGTAATGCCGGCCACTGGCCGGCATCCCGTTGAAACGAAGAACCCCCGGTGAGAGCCGGGGGTTTTTTGTGGGGCGTATCGCTAACAGCTCATTTCGTACGGTTGCCGATTGAGGGCTTGGAGTCCTGTGCTACGCTCAACTGCGCACCGAATGTTTCTCAAGTGCGAGAGTGGAAATTGGGCAAAGACCTATAGGGAGAGTTGAGATGGGAAGCTCAGGTTCAGGTCGTTTTTCTGATTATCCCGGCACTCCTGCGGCGCAGGTTCCTGCTGGCAGTGGTGGGGGTATTTCCGGCGGCGGGAGTGGAATTGATAGGTGTGCTCAGGCGTTTAGTGTGGTTCTGGATGATGTCGGAAACTGCGACTATTTTTCGAATTTCAAGGCTGTCCCGCCTGTCGGTACAACGCTAACAATTACTATTGGAGCGGCAAGGCTTTTTGCGAAAGATTCTAACGGCGTTAACGTTGGCGCTATTCCTACGCGATTAAATTACTTGGCCGCATGCCTTGATGACGGATTTTCTTATGAGGGGGTTGTAACCGCTAGTTCTACATCTCCTTTTCCCTTGGTGGCTGCCGATTTTGTGGCGGTTTAGTCATGGAAAAGTCCGTTCTGGTAGTGGGGGAGTTGTATGTTGATTACACTCATTCGCAGGGTGGTGGAGGAAGTAAGCTTCGGTTAGGGGGTGTTGCTCACGCTGCTAGGGGGCTATGGGCTGCAGGCATTGATTATTCGGTAGCTGCTGTATGCCCATCCTATTTGGTCGATCAGGCGCGCTCGTTCCTTTTGGAGTACGCCTGCAAGGAGTTCATTTGGTTGGCGGAGGTCAAAGGGTCTCCTAATGTGGTGCTAATTGGGGACCCGCAAGAGGTGGGGCATCAGGGTTACGAAGATCTAATGCGGGATTCTAAGTGCGTGTCCATGAATCCCGTGGATTTGAGCGCTTATGAACGTGTCGTTGTTTTCCCGGGCAAGTTTGATCTTCACCTTGTGGCGGAGATGCTCTCAGAAAGTTCAAATGTGTCCCTCGACATAGCCTATGACGTTCGCGATCTAGGAGATCTTTCTGTTCTCAGAGGTAGAATCGGATTGCTCGCAATATCAACGTCATCGCCGCTCTTTATGGATGTTGGCTCGGAGGATGTTGATAAGCTGCTTTCAAAGCTATTTGAGCTGGATCCGGAGGCGGTGCTTCTAAAGGAGAACCGAGGGGGGAGTAGGTTGTTCGACGGTTCGGGTGTTATCGGTGAGGAAATTCCAGCAGTCTTGGGTAGAACTGTAAATTCGGTTGGCGTCGGCGACGTCTACACTGCCGTCATGGTAGGCCATCAGTCACATGGATGGAGTTGCGCTGCATGGAGAGGCGCTCAGGCTGCGACCGAGTACTCTGGATCGACTTTCCCAGATGACATAAGAGTTGGGGTTCAACGACAGCTTTCCCTTGATGTCAGCGTTGTTCAGGGTCTTGGTGGCGTGTCTCTGCCTTGGCATGACAGAAGGCGCTATGCGATTTACTTGGCGGCGCCAGATTTTTCGTACTTGAATAATCCAGAGATTGGCCTGGCGATTCAGTCGATGGAGTATCACAATTTCTCTGTGCGGCGTCCCATTGTCGAGAATGGTGAGCTCACTCGCCCGGCTGGAGAGTTTGAGTTGATACATGCGTATCATAAGGATTGCGAGCTTCTAAAGGAGTGTGATGTCATTTTTGCAATTCCAATTGATCGTGATCCCGGCACTTTGGTGGAGGTTGGGATGGGGATTGAGCTCGGAAAGCCGGTTATAATCTACGACCCTCGCGGTGAGAATGAGAATACAATGGTCGTGGCGGGAAGCTATTCCTATTCCTCCAGTCTAGATGTTTCCCTGAATGCACTCTATTCGGCACTTTCTATGCTTAGGCGGAAGCCATGAGTAGCGCAATCTTACTTTCATCTGGCGGGCTAGACTCGACCACTGTGGCCTATCAGCTCGTATCAAAAGGGTGCGAAGTAATTCCCATTTTCTTTGATTATGGGCAGCATTGTGCGGAGGTTGAATGGAATAAGGTTAATGAGGTGCTACCTGAGGGCGTGAGGGCTCCAGAGCGAATCGATATTAGTGATATCTATAGGGGCTCGCGCTCTCGATTAATAGCGGAAGCGGATCTCTGGACTGAAGAGGTTCAGGATGATGATTTGTACATACCGTATAGAACAATGCTATTCTTTGCGGTTGCTGCCGCTCGGGCCCAAACGATTGGTGTGCTGGATGTATACACTGGATTTATTAACAGTAACCACGCCAAAGAAATAGACTGCACTTCTGAATTTATGAATGGAATTGATCGACTCTCTGAGAGTATTGGGCCTGTTAGGTTTCACTCCCCATACAGATTCCTCTCTAAGTCGGACGTGGCGGTCCTAGCAAGCAGCTTGGGCGTGCCAATCGGCAGGACGTATTCGTGTCAGGCCTCTTCTGCGTTTCCATGCGGCGCATGTCCCAACTGCGTTGAGCGACTTGATGCGCTCGAGGCTTTAAGAGCGATATGAATCAAGGCGCTATCAATACACTCTTGGCTGCTCGAGCTATCGCAGATCATGCGCTGAATCAGGGCGTTCTTGTTAGCGACTCTGAGCCTCGAGGCGTGTGTTTGCATATGGGGGCAGTCTTGGCTGACTCCATCTTGCAGGCAGGATTGAACTACTCAAATGTAGTTCGTCCTAGGATTGAGGCGATCCTGCGGAACCATCCGGAGGCGAGTACTGTCTCGGCTCTTGTTCCGATACTGAATTCTGGCCGAGCAGGGGAGTTCTTGGGCTGGAGTCACATGGAGAAAATTCAACGGTTTATCCGATTGGTAGAGTTTCTCGATATGCAGGGCGTGGACAGTGTCTTTGACTTGAGGCAAAGGCTGATGTTGCCGCTTTTCGGTGTGGAGATGCAGAGCCTCAATGGCGTGGGTCCTAAGACTGTAGACTATATGGGGTGTCTAGTAGGTATCGAATCAATAGCTGTAGATCGGCATGTCCGTTCTTTTGCTCGAGCCGCCGGTCTGGTGAACGAAGAGTATGATTACTTAAAGAAAAGCTTCTGCTTTGCAGCTGATCTGCTTTCGCTGCCGAGGAGAGAGTTTGATGCTTGGTTGTGGCGTCGGGCTGCCCAATCTGAAGTGGTTCAGATGTCTCTTGCAATCTGAGGGCGGCCGCTGGTTACTTGGGAGAGCTCTGCGCGCGCGATCTGCTCGCGTCTGGGCCGCATCCCGACCAAGGAAGAGTACATGGCCGATGTGGGCGTGATCGCCGCCAGCGGCGCGGAGATCTACCGCTACATGAACTTCGACCAGATCGAGGAGTACCAGGACGTGGCCAAGACGGTCGCTGCCTGATGCGGTAATGCCGGCCGCTGGCCGGCACCCCGTTGAAACGAAGAACCCCCGGTGAGAGCCGGGGGTTTTTTGTGCGTGCAGCGTTAGACTTGCCGCCCCGCTTGTTGGAGTACACGGATGTTGCAGGATCGATTGAAGGGGAGTCGCACGTGCTGCGGTCACTGGGCTGGCAGTGCGGTGGTGCTGGCCACGCTGATGATGGGGCATGCCGCGATGGCACAGCAGGCGGTGCAGCACGCCGTTGTCGAGCGCGCCCGGCCGGCGCATGTGCCGGCGTCGATCGTGATGGAGACCAAGCACAGCAATCCGCCGCGCTATCCGTCGCAGGTATTCCGTGATGAGAAGGAGGGGGAAGCGATCCTGATGGTGCAGGTGGCGGCCGACGGGCAGTGGGCCGGCGCGACCGTGCTGCAGAGCACTGGATGGCCGGAACTGGATGAGGCGGCGCAGGCGGCGACACGCAAGTGGCGCTACCTGCCGGCCAGCGAGGATGGCGTACCCGTGCCGGGAGAGATCCGCGTGCCGGTGTCGTTCAAGCTGTGATCACGCAGTAGTGATGCCGTTGCCAGGCACTGCCTGGCAACGGCACCCGTCCCGCTGCGGTTCCGACGCTTTACTGCGCGGCACACGCCTTGGGGGCGTGCACGAGGTTGACGCGCAGGCTGCCATCGGCAGCCACCTGCTTGCTCTCGAGCACGCACATCTCGTTCTCGAGCCGCATCATCACTTCGTAGTCCTGACCCGCCTTCGGCACGAACTGGATCGACAGCGAGTCCGGTGCTGCTCCGCAGCGGAGGTGGGCGACGTTCTGGAACTGTGCGTCGAAGATCAACGGCTTGCCGGCCTCCACCGAATACTCCTGGAAGTTCGGGTTAGAGAACAGGACGCTTTTCATCGCACGCACGGTGTCGGTTTCCGGCATTCCGATGGAAATGTTCTGCGGGCTGCCGCCCACCAGGCTGCCTACGGCTGCGCTGTTGCTGCGCGCGACCACGACTTTCCTTCGCGCGTCGCCACGGCATTGGCCACCGATATGCATGGTGATGCTGCGGCCGTTGGCACCGAAGATGCGGATGCGGGAGCGATTGCCGGCGGGCAGGGCAGCAGCAATGGCGCTGGCAGGCGCTGCGGCGCGCATCGCGGACGGAAACGCTTCTGGCAGACGCGCGACGAATCGCGCCACGCACTGCTCGGCCAGCTCGTCGGACACGCTCCTCACTTCGGTATAGTCATCCGCCTGCCACTGTGGCAGCGCAGCGGACTGCGTGCCATCGGTGCAGTCAACGGTCATGGCCGATGCGCCCGAGGCCGGCAGCACCTCGATCGTGGTGCGGTGCTTGAGCTCGTAGGGGATCTGCGAGCCACTGAGCTGCCCGTAGACCAGCGCCCACTCGTGCGGGTCGGCCCGCACGGTCACGGGGGCGCTGGGAACCGCGTCGGGATAGGCATTGAAGTACTCGGAAAGACGCTGCTGCAGCAGTGCCGGCACCCGCTCCACTGCGGGGCTTGACACGCCTTCGACGGTGTCGCCGCGCAGGGTGTCCTTGGAGAAGCCACGCGCCTTGCGTGCACCGACCACGGCCAGGGCGAAGATGTTCATCTTGGCCAGCGTGGCCACGCCCATGTCCGATCGGGTCACCAGTCGCAGGTCTGCGTCACCGGAACGCTTGCCCTTGGCATCGGTGTCGGTGCCATGGTCGATGTGGACCGCCTTCATCCAGTCCGTGGACAGTACCGGTGCCGGATGGCCGGCGTCTGTGGCCGTTGCGGCCTCGTCCTGGGTTGGCACTGGATCGAGCGAGGCGGCACTGATCGCAGCGGCCAGCTGGACGCTTGGCGAAGGGAACACGGTGGGCAGCTGTTCCACGAGCCGGTCAACGCAGCGCTGCGCGAACTGGCGTGCCGCGGTCCTGACCTGCGCGTAGTCATCTGCCTGCCAGTCTTCCAGCGGCGCCGTCTGTACGGGATCGCTGCAGGTGATGCTCAGCCAGGGCGGGCTGCTGGGGGACGACTGTGCAATGGTGAGGGTGGCCTCATGCTGCAGATCGTACGGAACCGCGTTGCCCGACAGCGACTGGTAGGTGAGCGACCACAGGCCGGCGTTTGCGCTGACGATCTGCGCGTGCTCGGGAAGCGCATCCGGATGTGCGATGAAGTACTCGGCCAGATGGCGGCGCAGCAGTGCGGGGATTTCGTCGACGGCCGGGCTGGGCACTGATTCGATGACGGTGCCCCGCAGGTTCTTCTTGGAGAAGCCATCGACACGGCCACCGCCGGCCTTGGCGGCGGCCGCCAACTGGACAAGCTTGAGCGTGACCACTTTGCCGGTGTCGCCGCGCGAGACCAGGCGCAGTTTCAGATCGACATCGCGGTGTCCAGGCAGACTGGCAGGCGCGCCCTGTACCACCTGGATGCGGGTGCTCCAGTCATCGGGAGAGGGCGCAGCAGCCGCGCCGTCGACCGCTTGGGTGCGGTCTGCGTCGGTGGCAAGGGCAGCGTCGTGTACCGGGACGGCAGCGGGGTCTTCTGCCGATGCCGGCGGAGTCAGCATCAGGCCCAACGCGATGGCGGCAGGCAGGCAGTTCAGGCGTAGTGCCACAGTGGAGCTCCTTGGGGAAACGCGATGAAGAACGGCCGGGTCCCCTTGGCCGGCCGTTCGGGAAAGGTGTGGTGCGCGTGGGCTCAGCCGCGCGCCAGCGCCAGCAGCCGTTCGGCAATCCGCTCGAGAGGGACCTGTTCTTCGGCGGCGCCCAGCTTGAACGCGGCGCCGGGCATGCCCCAGACCACGCTGCTGGCCTCGTCCTGCACCAGCGTCGGTGCGCCGGCCTGGCGCATTTCCAGCAGGCCGCGTGCACCATCGTCGCCCATGCCGGTGAGGATGGCACCGATGGCGTTGCCACCGGCGCTCTGCGCCACCGAGCGGAACAGCACGTCCACCGCTGGCTTGTGCCGGTTCACCGCCGGGCCGTCGTCGACCCGGCAACGCCAGCGCGCACCGTCACGGATGATGCGCAGGTGCTTGCCGCCCGGGGGCAGGTAGGCATGCCCGGGCAACACCGCTTCGCCGTCGCTGGCCTCGCGCACGGCCATCGCCGAGTGCCGGTCCAGGCGCTCGGCGAAGGCCGTGCTGAAACTGGCCGGCAGGTGCTGGGTCATCACCACGGCCGGCGCGTCTGCGGGCAGGCCTTCCAGCACCACGCGCAGGGCTTCGGTGCCACCGGCGGATGAGCCGATCGCGATCAGGCGGTCGGTGGTACGGAACTGCGGCGCGGCCGGGCGCATCGCCGGGGCGGCTTCGAGCGTGAGCTTTGGCGTGGCAGCGCGCACCAGCGGGCGCACCCGCGAGCGTGCCGCCATCTTCACCTTGGCGATGATCTCGTCGGCATAGCCCTGCAGCCCACGGGCCACATCGAGCTTGGGCTTGGAGACGAAATCGACGGCGCCCAGTGACAATGCCTGCAGGGTGGTGTCGGCGCCGCGCTCGGTCAGCGAGGAGATCATCACCACCGGCAGTGGATGCAGGCGCATCAGGTTTTCCAGGAACGCCAGCCCGTCCATGCGCGGCATTTCCACGTCCAGCGTGATCACGTCCGGGGCCAGGCGCTTGATCTTCTCGCGCGCCAGCAGCGGGTCGGCGGCGGTGCCGACCACGTCGATGGCCGGATCGCTGGACAGGATCTCGGTGAGCATCTGCCGCACGACGGCAGAGTCGTCGACGATCAGGACCCGACAGGGGGCGTTGGCGGTCAGGGTCATTCGAACAGCTCCACGCCACCGGTGACCGGGGCCTTGGACAGGCGTGCACGCACGGCCGATTCGGTCGCGGCCACTTCGGCTTCATGGGCGTGCGGCAGGCGCTGCACCACCACGCGGCCGGTATCGGCGAAGAACCAGATCTTGCGCGGATGGATGCCGCACAGGTCCTCGGCGATGATCGGGATGTGCTCGGCCTGCAGGTACTGGCGCACGAACTCGGCGTTGCGGGTGCCGACCGGGTTGCTGGTGAAGCCCTTGAGCACGTTGGCGCCGCCGAACACCTTGGCTTCGATGCGCTTGCGGTGCGCACCGCGCTTGAGCATGTCGTTGATCAGCAGTTCCATCGCGTAGCTGCCGTAGCGCGCGGGGGCGCCATCACCGGCGTTGCCTTCGGGCAGCAGGAAGTGGTTCATGCCACCGATCTTCAGCACCGGGTCGCGCAGGCATGCGGCTACGCAGGAGCCGAGCGTGGTGGTCAGCGCGGTGGTGTCATCGACCACCAGATACTGGGTGGGCAGCAGCTTGGCGGCGATGGTCTTGAAGCGTGCGTCCTGGTAGCGCATCACATCGTCGGTACGCAGCGAGGCATTCATGCGCCGGCCTTTGCCGCACGGCGGTACAGGGTGCGCCCGCAGGGCTGGATGAGGTCGGCCGCGTGCAGGTAGTTCTCCGAGTGGCCGGTGTACAGCAGGCCGTCGTCGGCCAGGTGCTGCACCAGGCGGCCGAGGATGGCGCGCTGGGTGGGCTTGTCGAAGTAGATCATCACGTTGCGGCAGAACAGGGCGTCGAACGGGCCGCCGACGTCGTAGCGCGGGGCCAGCAGGTTCAGCGGGCGGAACTCGATCAGGTCGCGCAGCGCCGGCAGCACGCGGCACTGGCCCTCGTTGGGGCCGCTGCCGCGCTGGAAGTAGCGGCGGCGCAGGTCCGGATCGAGGTTGGCGACACGGTCGATGTTGTAGACGCCGCGGCCTGCAGTGGCCAGTACCTGGGTGTCGACGTCGGTGGCGACGATGCGTACCGGCGGCTTCAGCGTGCCGAATGCTTCGCAGGCGGTGATCGCCATCGAGTAGGGCTCTTCGCCGGTGGACGCGGCGCACGACCACAGCAACAGCGGCGTGCGGCCGTTGCGCTGCTGCAACTCCTCGCGCAGCTTGTCGAAGTGGTGCGGCTCGCGGAAGAACGAGGTCAGGTTGGTGGTCAGCGCATTGGTGAACGCCTGCCACTCATCGCCATCTTCCTGTTCCAGATGATCCAGGTACTGCTGGAAGCTGCGCATGCCGAGCGTGCGCAGGCGGCGCGACAGGCGGCCATAGACCATGTCGCGCTTTGCCGGCGCGAGGGCAATGCCCACGCGCTGGTAGATCAGGTCGCAGACGCGGCGGAAATCACGGTCGGCGAACTCGAATTCGCGGGGGCCGGTGACGATGGGAGTAGGACTTTGCACGTGGGACGTGTCCATCGGCGGGGGCGGCGGCCGAAGCCGCCGCGGGTGGGTCTCAGAATTCCTGCCAGTCGCTGTCGCTGGCGACGAAGGTGCTGGCGTTGCTGCTGCGGCGGACCGCTGCCGGCGCAGGCGCCGCCTGCGGGGGCGGCGCGCTGGCGGTGACGCGGGCCGGCTCGACGTGGGCGGCCACCGCCTTCATCGCGGCCGAGACCTGGTTGTCGAGGCGGAAGATCGCCACCGCGTCCGCCAGTTGGCCCGCCTGGTCCTCCATCGCGCGGGCGGCGGCGGTGGCTTCTTCCACCAGCGCGGCGTTCTGCTGGGTGGTTTCGTCCATCTGCACCACGGTCTGGTTGACCTGCTCGATGCCGGCCGACTGCTCCTGCGAGGCGGCCGAGATCTCGGCCATGATGTCGGTCACGCGCTGCACCGAGGCGACGATCTCGCCCATGGTGCTGCCGGCCTGGTGCACCAGGCTGGAGCCCTCGGCGACCTTGCCGACCGAATCGTCGATCAGGCCCTTGATTTCCTTGGCGGCAGCGGCCGAGCGCTGGGCGAGGGTGCGCACTTCGCTGGCGACCACGGCGAAGCCACGGCCCTGCTCACCGGCACGCGCCGCTTCGACCGCGGCGTTCAGCGCCAGGATGTTGGTCTGGAACGCGATGCCGTCGATGACGCTGATGATCTCGGCGATCTTCTTCGACGAAGCTTCGATGGCCGACATGGTGGTGACCACCTGGCCGACCACTTCGCCACCCTGCGAGGCGACGCCCTGCGCGCCGATGGCCAGCTGGTTGGCCTGGCGGGCGTGTTCGGCGTTCTGGCGCACGGTGGAGGTCAGTTCCTCCATCGAGGCGGCGGTCTCTTCCAGGTTGGCGGCCTGCTGCTCGGTACGGCGCGACAGGTCGCCGTTGCCCGAAGCGATCTCGCCGGCGGCGAGGGTGATGCTGGAGGCGCTGGCCTGGATCTGGCCGACGATCTGGGTCAGCTGCGCGACGGTGGTGTTGGCGTCGTCGCGCATGCGCGCGAACACGCCCTGGTAGTCGCCGTGCATGCGTGCGGTCAGGTCACCTTCGGCGATGGCCGACAGCAGCTGCGAGAGCTTGCCGAGGTTGTCATCGCTGACCGCCATCATCGCGTTGAGGTTTTCCAGCATCAGGCGGAAATCATGATCGAAGCGCTGGGCGTCGCCACGGCGGCTGAAATCGCCTGCGGCGGCGGCGCTGGCCAGCTGCTTGATCTCGGCGTTGATGCGGCCGAGATTGGTCTTGACCGTGTCGACGGTGGCGGTCATTGCCGCCTTCTCACCCGGGTAGCGCGCGATGTCGTGGCTTAGATCGCCGACCGCATACTGCTGCACCACGTCGAGCACGTCGTGCAGGGTCTGCACATGGCCGCCGACCAGGGCGTTGGTCTCCTGCACCATCAGCCCGTACTCGCCGGGGAAGGCGCTGGCGTCGATGCGGTAGCTCAGTTCGCCGGCATCGTGGCGTCGCGCCATTTCGCGCTGGCCGCCGATCACCGCATGCAGCTGCTGCTGCATGCCAGACATCGCATGCAGCAGGCGGCCGGGTTCGTCGTGCGGCTGCGGGCCGATGTGGCTGTCCAGCTTGCCGCTGGCAATGCCTTCGGCGACGGCGGTGGCCTGCTTCAGCGGGCGCGCGATGCGGTTGCCGATGACCCAGCTCAGGGCCAGCACGATCAGCACCAGCACGCCGCCGGAGACTGCCATGATGGCGGTGAACACCAGTGCCTGCTTCTGCACGTCGTCCATGTAGACGCCGCTGCTGACCACCCAGTCCCAGGGCGCGAACAGGCCGGCGTAGGCCACCTTCCCGACGTCGCCCTTGCTGCCGGGCTTGGCCCAGCGGTAGTTGACGAAGCCGCCACCGGCCTTGGCCGCTTCGACCTGGTCGTAGTAGATGCGTACACCATCGTCGGTGCGGAAGTCCTTCATGTCCTTGCCGACCAGGTCCTTGCGGAACGGGTGCATCAGCAGGCGGTAGCCGGTGTCGTAGATGTTGAAGTAGTACGTATCGTTCTCGGCGCGCATCGATTCCAGCGCCTGCAGCGCGGCGCCCTTGGCGGCCTCTTCGCTGAGCTCGCCGGTAGCGGCCAGGCGGTGGTAGTGCTGGAGGATGCCGTAGCTGAGTTCGACCTGGGTCTTCAGCGCGGTCTTGCGGGTCTCGGTGAGGTCCAGGTACTGCATGCGGGCGGCGATCACCGAGAGCGCGATCACGCCGAGCGCGATGAGCAGCGTCAGCAGGTTGAGCTTGCGCCGGACGGAGAGGTTGCTGAAGTAGTGTTGCCAGCGATGCAGGAGATTCATCGAGCAGGACCAGGTCGAAACGGGCGGGCGGCGCCGAGCCGGTCACGGCGGGACAAGCGGTGACAACTCCGTTATCGGCCGCGCGGGCCCAGGGTTGAGCCGCGCGCGGAAAGCAGGCCGCGGCCGTTCAGCCAGCCAGCTGGTCCAAGCGCAGGCGGATCTGCACCAGGGCGCGTTCCAGGGTGGACGGATCGACCGTTCCCAGCGCGATGCGCAGCGCGTTGGGAACGTGGGTTCCGACCGCGAACGGCGCGGCGGTCGAAAGCGCGATGCCCTGCTCATGCAGGTCCTGGCAGATCGCCTCGGCGCGGTCGCGCCCATCCAGTGGCAGCCACAGCAGGTAGGAGCCCGGGTGGCCGACCAACGCGACACCTTCCAGCAGGCGCCGTGCCAGTGCCTGCCGGTGCCGGGCGTCGGCGCGGCGGTGGCGTTCCATGCGGTCGACGGTTCCATCCATCAGCCAGCGGCACACCAGCGCCGTCACCAGTGCCGGCGAGTTGACCGTGGTGGCGCGGATGGCGCGCTCGATCGCACCCATCATCGCCGGCGGCGCACTGATGTAGCCGAAACGCAGGCCGGTGGCGAGGTTCTTGGACAGGCCGCCGATGTACACGGTGCGTTCCGGTGCCAGCGCCGCCACGGGTACCACGGCGGGCGCGGCCAGATAGGCATAGGCTGCGTCTTCAAGCACCAGCAGCCCATGCTGGCGGGCGATCGCGGCCAGCTCCTGGCGCTGTTGCAGCGTCAGGACGAAGCCCAGCGGGTTGTGCATGGTCGGCATGCAGTACACCGCCTTGACCCGGCGCTGGCTGCACAGCGTACGCAGTGCCTGCAGGTCGGTGCCCTCCGGGCCGACCGGCACCGGGATCATTTCCATCCGCAGCATCGCCGCGATCTGCCTGAATCCAGGATAGGTCAACGCATCCACGGCGATGGCATCGCCCGGGCACAGTGCGCCCAGCAGGGCGACGGTCAATCCGTGCTGGGCGCCCTGGACCAGGGCCACGCGTCCGGCATCGGTAGCTACCCCGCGCTGCACCAGGTAGTCGGCCACGAGCTGGCGCTCCTGGGGCCGACCCAGGGGCGGCTGGTACAGAAGCAGTGCTTCCAGGTCGCCCTGCTGCGAGAGGTGGCGCAGGGCCCGGCGAAGCTGCGTGTCCTGGCCGAATGCGGTGGGCATGTTGGCGTTGAGGTCGATGCCGCCGCCGAGACCGGCCAGCATGTCGCAGGCCATGCCCTGTGCGCCGAACGCCTCGCGCACATAGGTGCCGCGACCGATCTCACCGATGACCAGGCCCATCCGGGCCAGCTCGGCATAGACGCGGCTGGCGGTGGCAAGCGCCAGATCATGGCGGCGGGCGAGCTCGCGGTGGGTGGGCAGGCGGGTTCCAGGGCGCAGGTTCCCGCTCTGGATGTCCGATACGAGGCCATCGACTACCTGCTTGAACCGTGAGCGTGCCATCCGTGCGCCGAGTGTATCTAGGACAATTTGTTGATTGTACTGATGCCATTCCTAGACTTCGATCGCACCGCCGGACGGGCGGAAAGGAATGGAGCACATCTGTACGGCGATGGAAGGTCACATCGAATTATTGAACTATGCAGCGCATGCACTGGAAGAAATGAACGCGCTGATTCCCCGGATCAAGGGCAGCATGCCGGGCATCCGCCAGGCCCATGAAGCCATCGCCAGCTACCTGCACCGCAGCGTGAAGTTCCTGCTGCCCAATTGCGCGGAGATGATCGATCTGCGTGAACTGCGCCAGGTGCACGTGGACATGGCGCGCCCGCCGTTCGAGGTGATGGCGCTGGAAGCGGCGTGGATCCTGCCTGACGGGTTGCCGGGACACAAAGGGGCGGGCCATGCGGCGCCCCGGCGCATCGCGCTGTGCCTGAACATGAACCGCGAAGTCGCCGCGGCCTTTCCGGCCACGGAGTGCTTCCTGGATGAACCGGCCGGTGGCGTGGTGGTGATCCCGATCTACTGGCAGGCCGATGCGGCCGCGTGGAAAGTGCCGCTGGGAGGCGTGTTCCTGCCGCACCAGAATCCGTTGAGCCTGTACCGGCCAGAGGAGGCCAGCCTGCCCACGCGCCTGGTCAATGCCCCGGTGGAAGCGATGGCGTCCGGAAAACCCTTGCAGCAGTTCCGGGTTGCGCCGTTCGCGCTGCTGCCGGAATGGCACGCCTGGGCGGTGGAGCAGCAGGGCAGTGCGGCGGTGAAGGCGCAGATCGTGCAGGACTGTCGCGACGAGGTCGCCATGCTGTTGCAGACCTGCTGCGTGCTCAACTGCGCCAATGTCGCGTCGGTGGAGCGGCCGGCCTCGGTGGCGCTGAACAAGCGGCGGATGCGCAGAGGCAAGCAGCCGTTCTTCAGCTACCGGGTGTTCGAGGTGGATGGCGCCACGGCCGCGTCGGACGGCACGGGGCCGGGCGGGGGTGCGGCAGGGCCACGCACCCACGTGCGCCGGGGTCACATCCGGCGATTGAAGGAAAAGCTGGTGTGGGTGCGCGCCGCCATCGTCAATGCGGGCAGCCCTGATGGCTTGCTGCACAAGAGTTACAGGCTCCGTCAGCCGCAGTGACGGCTGCGCCGGAAAGGAGGGCCGGTGTTGCGACCGGCCCTCCAGGCGTGGCATCAGAACTCCTGCCAGTCTCCGTCGGCCAGTTCGGTGGCCATCGGGCGCCCGCCTGCGGTGCGGCGGGCCGGCGGTGCCACCGCAGCCGGAGCTGCCGGGGCGGCGGCGCGCGGTGCCGGGGTGGCGACGCGCGGGGCGGTCACTGCCTCGGCTTCGTCGACCACGAAGATCGACACGGCTTCGCTGAGGTGGCCGGCCTGTTCTTCCATCGCGCGCGCAGCGGCGGTGGCTTCTTCCACCAGCGCGGCGTTCTGCTGGGTGGTTTCGTCCATCTGCACCACGGTCTGGTTGACCTGCTCGATGCCGGCCGACTGCTCCTGCGAGGCGGCGGAGATCTCGGCCATGATGTCGGTCACGCGCTGCACCGAGGCGACGATTTCGCCCATGGTGGCGCCGGCCTTGTGCACCAGCGCCGAGCCGTCGTTGACCTTGCCGACCGAATCGTCGATCAGGCCCTTGATTTCCTTGGCGGCGGCGGCCGAGCGCTGGGCGAGGGTGCGCACTTCGCTGGCGACCACGGCGAAGCCACGGCCCTGCTCGCCGGCACGCGCCGCTTCCACCGCAGCGTTCAGCGCCAGGATGTTGGTCTGGAACGCGATGCCGTCGATGACGCTGATGATCTCGGCGATCTTCTTCGACGAGGCCTGGATGGCGGACATGGTGGTGACCACCTGGCCGACCACTTCGCCACCCTGCGAGGCGACGCCATGCGCGCCGATGGCGAGCTGGTTGGCCTGGCGGGCATGTTCGGCGTTCTGGCGCACGGTGGAGGTCAGTTCCTCCATCGAGGCGGCGGTTTCTTCCAGGTTGGCGGCCTGCTGTTCGGTACGGCGCGACAGGTCGCTGTTGCCCGAGGCGATTTCGCCGGCGGCCGAATTGATCGCGCGGCTGGACTGCTTGATGCGGGTGACGATTTCGCTCAGCTGTGCGGCGGTTGCGTTGGCATCGTCGCGCATGCGGGCGAACACGCCCTGGTAGTCGCCGTGCATGCGCACGGTCAGGTCACCCTGCGACAGCGCGGCGAGCAGGCCGGAGATCTGTTCGATGCTGCCGGCGTTGGCGTCGAGCAGGCCGTTGATCTGCTGGGCCAGCTGCAGGAAGAAGCCATCCTTGTCGCTGGCGTCGATGCGGCCGGACAGGTCGCCGGCGGCGGCCTGGGCGATCACGCGGGCCACTTCGGCCTCGACCAGCGCTTCCTGGGTGCGGTCACGCCATTCCACCACGTAGCCGACGGTGTCGCCGCCTTCATTGCGGATGGTCGAGACCACCTGCGCGAACTGGGCATCGCCGTACTGCATCGGGCGACGGGCGACGCCGTGCGCCTTCAGGTTGCCGAGCAGGGTCTGGTCCATCTCGCCGCGGTGTTCCAGCACGGTGACCGGCTTGCCGATCAGCGAGGCCTGGGCGTCGAAGTCCGGCAGGTCGCGGCGCACTTCATCCTGGTACTGGCTCAGGGTCTGCTGCAGGGCGCGGTTGCTGTAGACGATGGTGTTGCTGGTGTCGGTCAGGTACACGCCGGTCGAGCTGTAGTCCAGCGCGGTGCGGATGCGCAGGTTCTCGCGGGCCACGGCCTGGTCGGTTTCGATGCGCTCGCGCAGGTCGCGCTGCATGCGCTGCATGGCCTGCATCAGTTCGCCCACTTCGTCCTGGCGGCTGACATCGATGTGGCCATCGAGCTTGCCGCCGGCCACGTCGTTGGCCACCGAGACGGCGCCACGCACGCTGCCGACCAGGGCGCGGGCGAACAGCCAGACCAGCACCAGGCCGAGTGCGGCGCCGCCCAGCAGGGCGATCACGGTCAGCACGGACGAGGCGGCGTAGGTGGATTCGGCCTCTTCGCGCGAGGCGCGGGCGAGGCGGTTGTCTTCGGCGATCAGTGCTTCCAGCGCCGAAGCGGCCTTGCGGTGCTTGGTGCGGGTCTCGCCGACGAAGGTATCGATGGCGTCGTCCGGCAGGTCCAGTTCCAGCATCTCGGTGACGCTGTCATAGGAGGCCAGGGCGTCCTTCCATTCCTTGGCGAAGGTGTCGAACAGCTTCTTCTGCTGCGCATTGTCGACCAGCGCCGGGTAGCCCTTGATCGACTTGTCCATGTTCCCGCGCAGCTCGACGGCCTGCTTGCGCGCGTCGGACTTGACGTCATCGCTGGCGCGGATCAGCTGCTGGTAGGCGGCGTTGCGGTACTCGCCCAGCATGCCGCGCATCTCGCCGGCCATGCGGATGCTTTCCATGCGCGAACCGGCCAACTCGGTGGTGACGTTGTTCAGCGAATGCAGGCCGCGATAGGCGACGATGCCCTGCAGCAGCATCACCAGCAGGAGGACGCCGAAGGTCAGCAGCAGCTTCGGCATCAGTTTCAGGTTGTTGATCCACGGCATGGGCGTTGCGAGCTCCTAAGGCAGACGCGCCCGGGCATCGGGCCCGGTTGCAGCAGAAACCACGCCGGCGCCAGGTCCGGCATGGTTCGACGGACAGCGGATTACTTGATGTTGGCCAGCTTCAGGCCAGCCGGCGAGCTGACTTCGATTTCCGCACGCGAGGCGTCGCGCTGGATCTTGCCGATCACGCACACGGTCTTGCCTTCCAGGGTTTCCAGCGGGAAGGAGAACTTGCCGCGGTTCTCGCCGGCGATGCGGGCCGAGAAGGTGTGGCGCGGGAAGGCGCCGCCCATGTACAGGAAGGTCGGCTGGCCTTCGGAACCTTCTGCGTAGCGGGCCTTTTCGACCTTGCCACAGACCATGCCGTCCTTGCCGACCGAGCGCGGTGCCAGTTCCGGCGGGATCATGTCGGCCGACTGCGCGAACGCGGAGGAGGCGGTGGTGGCCAGGACAGCGGCCGAGACGAACGCAAGCAGGGACTTCATCGAGGTGTATCTCCGGGGATGGTGATGGTCGTTCCGGTTCTGCGCGCTCCTGCGCGACCGGCTTCTGTCCCCCTATCGGCACCGCCGCGGGGAACTGAAGGGTTGTGTGACCAGAACGTGAAGCAGGTCCGCTGGATCAGGCGGCGGCGTCTTCGGCAACGGCGGCCTGGCCCATGTCGGCGCTGTCGAGCAGGGTCTCGATGTCCAGCAGGATCAGCATGCGGTCATCGTGGGTACCGATGCCGGAGATGAAGCGGGTATCGACGGCGGCGCCGAACTCCGGGGTCGGGCGGATCTGCTCGGCCGACAGCGGGATCACGTCCGAGACGCTGTCCACCACGATGCCGACCACGCGGTCTTCCACGTTCAGCACGATCATCACGGTGAAGGCGTCGTAGCGGGCGTTGTCCAGGCGCAGTTTCAGGCGCAGGTCGATGACCGGCACGATGGTGCCGCGCAGGTTGATCACGCCCTTGATGTAGTCCGGGGCATCCGGCACGCGGGTGACCGCGTCATAACCGCGGATTTCCTGCACCTTGAGGATGTCCACGCCATAGTGCTCGGCACCGAGGGTGAAGCTGAGGAATTCGCCACCGGCGCTGGCGGCGGAGCTGGTCTTGTCGTTCATCGAGGGGTCCTGGTTCTGCCGGAAGTCCCGGTGTCAGGCTCGATATCGGCCCCGCCGTGGGGGACTTTAGCTGTGGCGCCCTGGGCATCCTACCGGGGAGCGGTAGTGCCGGCCGCTGGCCGGCAATGGCCGTACCCGCATGGTCGCGAGGTTGCCGGCCAGCGGCCGGCACTACCACGTGACTACATCTCGCCGTTGCGGCGGGCCTTGCGCTGGCGGTCGATGCGGAAGATGTAGCGCTGGATGGCGCTGTCGGCGCCGCGCGGCAGGCTCTCGAAGCGCATGCCCACGCGCTTGACCTCGATGCCGTTGGGCTGGCGCTGCGGCAGCAGGTTGCAGACCACCAGTTCGATATCCAGGTCCGGGCCATCAGGCAGTGACAGCTGCGCCGGATAGCGCTTCTGCAGGCCGAACACCGCGCAGTCGTTTGGCACCACCACGGCCAGGCCACCGCCACTGATGTCCACCACCCGCATCGACAACGCTTCGGCGCGGGCTTCGCCGGGCGGCAGCAGCAGCTGCGGAGAGTCGGTAACCGGCGTCTCCAGCCGGTACAGCTCGCGTCGCTGCAGGTGCACCAGCTCGTCCGGCAAGGGCGCACGGAACGCAACGTGGCCGTCGTTGTCCACGCGCTGCAGTTCATGCAGGCGGAACCGCACCAGCACCCGTTCAAGCTGGGCGAAGCACAGCAGATGGTCGGCCTGTTCGGCGGCGCGGTTGGACGCCTCCTGCGGGCTGCCGTCAAGCAGAAGGAAGTCTTCGTCCTCGTCAAGATCAAGCAGCGCCGTCGGGAATGAGCGGTCGCGGCCGTCGATATGCGCATTGATCAGTGATCGCTGGTCGATCAGCGAGCGCAGCAACTGGCGCAGCTGGCGCGGGTTGCGGACCAGGAAACGTTCGTCAGCGGCATCGGCCGCGTGGACATCATGCACTGCAGTGTCGTTGCCGTCGGACATGGAATCTACGGTCAGGGGCGGGCGCCAGCACGCGTTGGCGCGAGGCTCGATGGGGATATCGGCCTCTGCATCGGATTATGAAGTGAGAATTACATCACTTTCCATGCGTGAGGGGTCAGATCCCTTTCCCGGAGGAAAGGAACCTGACCCCGATGTGCCACGCAGGTAGATCCACGCCATGCGTGGATGCTTTCCGCGTGGGGTCAGAACTCCTGCCAGTCGCCGTCGGCGGCCAGTGCCGGCTGGGCGCTCGAGCTTCGCAGCGCACGTGCAGGTGCCGGCCTGTGGGCGGGCGCAGCGGCCGCTACCTGGCGCGGCAGCGGTGCGGTGGCCAGGCGCGGCGTGGCGCCCGGGGTCGCCTGCGATGCCAGCCGGAAGCGGGCCACGGCTTCACCCAGCTGCACGGCCTGGTCTTCCATGGCGCGGGCGGCGGCGGTGGCTTCTTCCACCAGCGCGGCGTTCTGCTGGGTGGTTTCGTCCATCTGCACCACGGTCTGGTTGACCTGCTCGATGCCGGCCGACTGCTCCTGCGAGGCGGCCGAGATCTCGGCCATGATGTCGGTCACGCGCTGCACCGAGGCGACGATCTCGCCCATGGTGCTGCCGGCCTGGTGCACCAGGCTTGAACCTTCGGCGACCTTGCCGACCGAATCGTCGATCAGGCCCTTGATTTCCTTGGCGGCGGCGGCCGAGCGCTGGGCGAGGGTACGCACTTCACTGGCGACCACGGCGAAGCCGCGGCCCTGTTCACCGGCACGCGCCGCTTCGACCGCGGCGTTCAGCGCCAGGATGTTGGTCTGGAACGCGATGCCGTCGATGACGCTGATGATCTCGGCGATCTTCTTCGACGAAGCTTCGATGGCCGACATGGTGGTGACCACCTGGCCGACCACCTCGCCACCCTGCGAGGCGACGCCATGTGCGCCGATGGCCAGCTGGTTGGCCTGGCGGGCGTGTTCGGCGTTCTGGCGCACGGTGGAGGTCAGCTCCTCCATCGAGGCGGCGGTTTCTTCCAGGTTGGCGGCCTGCTGCTCGGTGCGGCGCGACAGGTCACTGTTGCCCGAGGCGATCTCACCGGCGGCGAGGGTGATGCTGGAGGCGCTGGCCTGGATCTGGCCGACGATCTGGGTCAGCTGCGCGACGGTTGTGTTGGCGTCGTCGCGCATGCGGGCGAACACGCCGTTGAACTGGCCGTCCATGCGTGCGGTCAGGTCACCGGCGGCGATCGACTGCAGCAGCTGCGACAGCTGGCCGAGGTTGCCGTCGGCCACCTGCATCATGGTGTTGAGGTGCTCGATCATCAGCCTGAAGTCGTGCTGGAAACGCTGGGCATCGCCGCGCTGGCTGAAGTCACCGGCGGCGGCGGCCTCGGCCAGCTGCTGGATCTGCGTGTTGATCGCCAGCAGGCTGGCCTTGGCCGCGTCCATCGATTCGTGCAGGATCGCGCGGCTGCCGGGCAGGCGGCGCGCATCCGGGGCCAGATTGCCGATGGCGTACTGGTTGAGCACGTCGATGGCATCGCGGATCGCGTCCAGGTGCTCGAAGATCACCGTGTTGATGCCGCCGGCCAGCTGGCCGTAGACACCCGGGAAGTCTTCCGGGATGCGGTGGCTGATGTCCGGGCCGGCATGCATCTGCGCCATCAGCTGGGTCTGCTCGCTGAAGCGGCGCAGCATGGCGGTCATCTCGGCGGTGGCGGCCAGCATCTTGCCGGCCTCATCCTTGCTGGTGGCCTGGGTGCTGACGCTGAGGTCGCCGCGGGCGACGGCCTGGATCGCGTGCACGGCCTTGCCGAGCGGGCCGGTGACGGCGCGCGAGATCACCGTGGCCAGCGCGGCCGCGACCAGCGACAGCAGCACGATGCAGCCGATGATGGCGATCATGCTGGTGCGGTGGGTGGCGTTGGCGGCAGCGATCTTGGCGTCCATCAGGCCGGCGATGTGCGTGCCGAGCGCCTTCATCGCCGCGAACAGTTCACGGCGTGCCGGGCGCGACTGCTCGTCGGAGATCTGCTGCGCGAGTGCGCCGTCACCGGTAGCCACGGCGTCACGCATCGCCTTGTTGGCGGCGAAGTAACGCTCCAGCTGCACGTTGGCGGCCTGGTACAGCTCGCGTTCCCTGGCCAGCGCCGGCAACGCCGCGTACGCGGCCAGCTCGTCGCGTACGGTCTTGGCGGTGTCATCCATGCGCTTGTTGTAGTCGGCCACCTTGTCGGGCTGGTCGAGCATGCTCAGTAGCGCCAGTTCGTAGGTGCGGAATTCACCCAGCTGCGAGCGCGCCTCGCCCAGGTGCTGGACCGACGGAATATCGTTACCGGCCATCTCGCCCAGCTGCGTATTGGCCTCGCTCAGGCGCAACAGTGCGAAGGCGCCGAGGACCAGGGTCATCAACGTGGTGAGGGTGAACCCCACGGCCAGCTTGCGGGCGATGGGCAGATCTTGGAACCACTTCATGCAGGGTGCTCCAGGTGGGCAGGGTGCCGGCGCAGTCGCGGCGGCTGGGGGTGGTTGCAGAGCGAACGGGAGTGCCCGGTGGGGTTCGGTGACGGCCGTCATTGCGGGATAACGGCGCGGGCTGCGCGGACTTTATGGACGCAGATCACATTCGGTTGCGTAGGGGCGCGGGTGCGAAAGTGCTGCTGTGATGGGACTTTCGCTTGGGTGGCGTAGTTGCATGCGAAAGCACGGCGCCGACGGAGTTCACAGAAGGGGTGGGGTCAGATCCCTTTTCCCGGAAAAGGCATCTGACCCCGGGTGGAATGGAGCGCGCAAACAAAAACCGCCGCCCTGAAGGGCGGCGGTTCTGGACAGCCTGCAATGGGAATCAGGCGGCCTGCGGCATCCGCAGCGAGCGCACCAGGCCGCCGATATCGACGATCAGGGCGACGCGGCCGTCGCCGAGGATGGTGGCACCGGATACCCCGCCGATGCGGCGGTAGTTGTTCTCGATGTTCTTCACCACCACCTGCTGCTGGCCGACCAGCTCGTCCACTTCCAGCGCGATCTTCTGGCCATCGCCCTCGACCACCACCACCAGCGATTCGCTGCCCGGTGCACGGTTGCCGTAGCCGTAGTACTCGCTGAGCGAGAGGATCGGCAGGTACTCGCCGCGCACGCGCAGCACGCGGCCTTCGCCGGCCATGCTGCGGATGTCCTCGGCCTGCGGCTGCAGGGCTTCCAGCACATAGGCCAGTGGCAGGATCAGGGTTTCACCGGCCACCGCCACGGTCATGCCATCAAGGATGGCCAGGGTCAGCGGCAGGCGGATCAGCGTGCGGGTACCGGCGCCGAGGCTGCTTTCAATCTGCACCTCGCCACCCAGCGCCTGGATGTTGCGGCGGACCACGTCCATGCCGACGCCACGCCCGGACAGGTCGGTCACCGCATCGGCGGTGGAGAAGCCGGGCTGGAAGATCAGGTCCCAGACCTGCGAATCGGTCGGGTTGTCCGGCACGGCCAGGCCACGCTCGTGCGCCTTGGACAGGATCTTGGCGCGGTCCAGGCCGCGGCCATCGTCGCTGACTTCGATGACGATGTGGCCGCCCTGGTGCGAGGCGGCCAGGGTGATCGTGCCGGTCTCGTCCTTGCCCGCACCGCGGCGCACGTCGGGCATTTCCAGGCCGTGGTCGATCGAGTTGCGCACCAGGTGCACCAGCGGATCGGCGATCTTTTCGATCAGGCCCTTGTCCAGCTCGGTGCCTTCGCCGACGGTGCGCAGGCGCACCTGCTTGCCGAGGCGGCTGGACAGGTCGCGGACCAGGCGCGGGAAGCGGCGGAACACCGCATCGACCGGCAGCATGCGCACGCCGATCACCGCTTCCTGCAGGTCGCGGGTGTTGCGCTCAAGCTGGTCCAGGCCGGCGAACAGGCTCTCGGCAAGAACCGGGTCCAGCGCGTGCGAGACCTGCTTGAGCATGGCCTGGGTGATGACCAGTTCGCCGACCAGGTTGATCAGTGCATCGACCTTGTCGACGCTGACCCGGATCGAGGTTTCGGCTTCCTGGGGTGCGCCGCCGCTGGCCGCGGGCGCGGGTGCGGCAGGTGCCGCAGGAGCCGGTGTGGAAGGGGCTGTTGCGGACGGGGCCTGGGTGGCCAGGCTCGGCGGCGCCGCCGGACGGATGTCCAGTTCGCAGTCGTCCAGCACCCAGGCGAAGGTGTCTTCGATCTTGCTGCGCGGCACCTTGCCGACCAGGCCCAGGTCCCACGCCAGGTGGGCCTCGAGCGGGTCGAGCTGGGCGAAGCCGGGCAGGCGCTCGATGCGCGCGGCGACCTGCAGCGACCCGAGGTGTTCCAGTTCGCGGATGATGCGCAGCGGATCGTTGCCGCTCATGAACAGCGACGGTGCCGGAGTGAAGCCGATCTGCCAGGCTTCCGGCGTGTCGTCCACCTTGGCGGCCGCGGCGGCCGGGGCACTCGGCGCGGCCTGGCCGGAGAGCACCGCTTCCAGGCGTGCCTTCACCGCGGCGACGGCCGCGGGATCGGCGGCCTGGCCGTGTTCGGCTTCGCGCAACAGGGCGCGCAGCACGTCCACCGAGGACAGCATGGCGTCGACGGCGTGGCCTTCCAGTGCCCGCTTGCCGGCACGCAGCTCATCGAGCAGCGTTTCCAGCACGTGGGTCAGGCCGGCGATCGCATCGAAGCCGAAGGTGCCGGCGCCGCCCTTGATCGAGTGGGCGGCGCGGAACACCGAATTGATGATCTCCGCGTCCTGCTGCCCCGATTCCAGGGCCAGCAGGCCAGCCTCCATCGCGTCGAGGCCTTCGCGGCTCTCCTCGAAGAAGGTGGCGTGGAAGCGTTGCAGGTCCATGCTCATGGCAGTGGTGGTCCGGAAGCGAAGAAGGGGAGCGGTGCCGGGCGATCAGCCCAGCACTTTCTGCACGGTGGCGACCAGCTGTTCCGGATTGAACGGCTTGACCAGCCAGCCGGTGGCACCGGCGGCCTTGCCTTCGGACTTCTTGTCGGCGGCCGACTCGGTGGTCAGCATCAGCAGCGGGGTGAACTTGTAGTCCGGCAGCTGGCGCAGTTCGCGGATCAGCGCGATGCCGTCCATGTTCGGCATGTTGACGTCGGTGACCACCGCATTGAAGCGCTGGCCCTTGGCGCGACCGAGCGCGACCGCGCCGTCTTCAGCTTCTTCGACGGCAAAACCGGCCGAGGTGAGGGCGAAGGAAACCATCTGGCGCATCGACGCCGAATCGTCCACCACCAAGATACGTGCGCTCATGCAGCGTTCTCCACAGATTTCAGGTTGTCATGGGTTGCGTCCAGGCCCAGGGCCTGGGTGACGCCCAGCAGGCGCGCGGCGTCACGGAAGGTTGCAGTGCAACCGTGGAAGCCGGTGCCCAGGCCTGCCTCGCGGCGGGCCTGCACGAACGCACACAGCACCTGTATGGCGGCGGTGTGGATGCGGGCGACCTGGCTTGCATCCAGGGTCAGCTCGCCGGCCTGCGCCACCAGCGGGGCGAGGCGGTTCTTGAGCTCGGTGCTGCTCTCGATGCCGAGATCCTCACCCAGTTCGACAGTGCTCATCGTTGCTCCGGACAAACGGTTCCGTGATCCATAACGGCACCCCGGCGGGGTTCTTTAGAAGAATCGGCGCGATGGGCCGACTCAGCTCAACAGTTGGGTGGCGTCGAGCAGGATCATCGGGCGCTGGCTGACCCGGGCCACGCCGCGGAACAGATCGTTGGAGATCTGGCAGATGCGCGCGGTATCGGGTGGCTCGATCTGCGAGTCGGTGAGGTTGGCGACGTCTTCCACCGCCGACACGCGCAGGCCGATGGTCTCGCCGTCTTCCTCCAGCACCACGATGCGGGTCTGCGCGTCGTCCTCGGCGGCAGCGGCACCGAGGTGCAGGCCGAGGTCCATCACCGGCACCACCTGGCCGCGCAGGTTCATGATGCCGAGCATGGCCGGTGCGGTGCCGCGCAACGGCAGCAGCGGCACCGGCAGCACCACTTCCTGCACCTTCAGCAGCTCCAGCGCATAGGCCTGGGTGCCGCAGCGCAGGCGCAGCCAGCGCGAGGTGCGCTCGCCGGCGCGGCGGTTCTGCGGGTGCGGACTGCTGGCCGGGTGGTGCGCCTGCGCCTGCAGTTCCTGCCAGCTGCTGGGGCGGCTGGCTGCGGGGGCGTCCACGGCGACCCGCGGTGGCGATACGGCTGCGGTGCGTGCGGCGGGTGCAGCGGCTGCCCGCGGTGCTGCCGGTGGTACCGGCGCGGCAACCACGGCCGGCGCCGGCGTGGCGACGTCTTCGCCGCCCGCGGCGGCTTCGAATGCCGCCTGCAGGCCTGGGCTGTCGGTATGGGCGAGGCGATGGCTGTGAGCCGTATCGGTCTCGTAGATCACTTCGTCCGGCAGGTCGTCCCAGGTGGGTTCCGGGCCGGCGCTAGCGGTGGCCGGCGCCGGGGCTGTCTCGTGCAGCACCTCGTCTGGCAGGTCATCCCAGGTCGGTTCGCCGTCGGCGGCGGCCGGCGTTGCGGCGGCCTCGAATGCGGCCTCCAGCGCGGCGTCGTCCGCGGCCGGGGCAGCGGCCACGGTGTCGGTTTCGTAGATCACTTCAGCCGGCAGGTCGTCCCAGGTCGGCTCGCGCTCGATCGTCGCCGCCGCCTCGAACGCGGCCTCGAGCGCGGCGTTGTCGGTGCACGGGGCAGTGGTCGCCCTTTCGGTTTCGTAGATCACTTCGGCCGGCAGGTCATCCCAGGTCGGCTCGCGCTCGGTGGCCGCTTCGCTCGGCCCAGCGCTTGCTGGCGGCGCAGCGGGCGGTGCGGCGACAATGGCTTCGCCCAGCAGTTCGTCCAGGTAATCGTCCAGTACGCCGGTGCTGTTCATGCGGCCTGCTCCAGGGCGCGCGCGTCCTCGCCGAGAATCCAGTTCAGGGCGCGGCGATACGCGGCCAGGCCGCGGCCAGGGTAGTCCTCGCCGACGCTCGGCAGGGTCAGGCCGGCGGCGTTGCTGATGCGGGTGTCGATCGGAATCGCGTCTTCCCATACGCGCGCGCCATGACGGTCCTGCATGGTGCGCAGCGACTCGTTGCCGGCGCGGGTGCGGCGGTCGAACAGGGTGGGCAGGATCGAGATCGGCAGCGGACGGCGGCGCGAGCGCTCGACCATCTCGCCGGTGCGGACCATGCCATCCAGGCCGTGCAGGGCCAGCGGTTCGGCCTGGGTCGGGATGATCAGGCGATCGGCAGCCGCCAGCGCATTGATCATCAGCAGGCCGAGGGTCGGCGCGCAGTCCAGCAGGATGTAGTCGTGCTGGCCCTGGTGGCGCGCCAGTGCATTCTGCAGGGCCAGTCCGAGGCCGGGCTGGTTGGCGCTGCGACGCTCCAGCGTGGCCAGTGCCGACTGCGCGCAGACGTAGTCCAGGCCGTGGATGCTGCTGGCATGGCAGAGGCTGGACAGGTCGGCCGGCGGGGCGCCGAACAGTTCCAGCACGCCGGCCGGCGGCGGATCCACCGGCACGCCGAAGGCGCGGCTGAGCGAGGCATGCGGATCGAGGTCGATCAGCAGCACGCGGTGGCCGAGCGCGGCCAGGCCGCGGCCGAGGGCGAGGGTGGTGGTGGTCTTGCCGACTCCGCCCTTCTGGTTGGCGACTGCCCAGATGCGCATCGGTTTACTCCTTCATTGCCGGGGGAACGGCGGCGCCGACGCGGCTGCCAGCCGGCACCGGCGGCAACTTCACCGGTGCGATGGGGGAGGTGGGGGCGGTAGCCGGAGTTGCGGCGGCTTGTTCGGTGGCGCTGTTGTCGACGGCGCCGGTGGCAGCGTTCAGGCGCTGCCCGAGCGGATCGACCGAGTGCGAGGTGTCTGCCAGGATGATGACCATCACCCGGCGGTTGCGGTTGCGGCCCTGCGCGCTGTCGTTCTCTTCGCGTGGGCGGAACTGGCCGTAGCCGACCATCGCCAGTCGTGACGGCTGCACGCCCTGGTCGGCGAACAGGTGCACCACGCTGGCCGCGCGCCCGGCCGACAGTTCCCAGTTGGACGGGAAGGTGGCGGTGGCGATCGGCACGTTGTCGGTGTGGCCTTCCACGCGCACGCTGTTGGGCACATCGCGCAGCACGTCGGCCAGGCTGGCCAGGGTCTGCCGTGCGTGCACGTCCAGCGCGGCCGAGCCGGTGGGGAACAGGATGTCACTGTTGATCTCGACCTCGATCCACAGTTCGGTGCGTCGCACACTGATCATGCCGCGGTCGATCAGCGGCGCCAGCGCAGCGGTCAAGCGGTCGGCGATGCTGTTGAGCTGGCGCTCGGCGCGCGCGATCTGTTCCTGGTTGTGCACCGATACCGGCATGCGCATCTGCGAGGCCATCGATGGCAGCAGCGTCGGGTCATGCGACGGGGCCGGTGCGGACGGACCGATCTTGGTGCCGGACTTGATCACCGACGGGCTGTCCCAGCCGCCGCCCTGCACCTGCTTGTTGCCGACCTGCACCGGGTTGATGGTGCGCGGTGCACCACCGAAGGCGTCGGTGAGCGCGTCGGCCATGATCCGGTACTTGCCCTCGTTGACCGAGGAAATCGCATACATGACCACGAAGAAGGCGAGCAGCAGCGTCATCAGGTCGGCATAGGGGATCGCCCATGCTTCATGGTTGGCGTGCTCTTCGTGGTGCTTGCGGCGGGCCATGTCAGTGCAGGAAGCCGGAGAGGTTGGTTTCGATGTTGCGCGGGTTCTCGCCCTGCGCGATCGAGATCAGGCCTTCGATGACCATTTCGCGGTCGCGGGTGTTGTGCGAGATCACACTCTTGAGCTTGGCGGCGATCGGCAGGAACAGCAGGTTGGCCGAGGCGATGCCGTAGATGGTGGCGGTGAACGCGGCGGCGATGCCGTGGCCGAGCTTGCTCGGATCGGCCAGGTTCTTCATCACCGCGATCAGGCCCAGCACGGCACCGATGATGCCGAGCGTCGGCGCGTAGATGCCCATCGCCTCGAAGACCTTGGCGCCGGCCTGGTCCTGGTGTTCCTGGCTGCCCAGTTCGATTTCCAGCATGTGCCGCATCGACTCCGGTTCGACGCCGTCCACCAGCAGCTGCAGGCCCTTGCGCAGGAACGGGTCCTGCTGTGCTTCCACCTGCGATTCCAGGCCCAGCAGGCCCTGGCGGCGGGCGATGTTGCTCCACTCGACGATCTGCTGGATCAGCTCGCGGCGGTCGCTGTGCGGCGGCCGCACGACCCAGCGCACGATCTTGAACGCGTGCTTGAACACTGCCGGCGAGGTGTGCAGCAGGATCGCGGCGATGGTGCCGACGATGACGATCACGAACGCCGCAGGCGACCACAACGACGCCAGGCCGGCGCCCTTGAGGATGCTGCCACCGACCAGCGAGGCCAGGGCGAGAAAGAGTCCAATGAGGCTGAGTCTATCCATGGTTCCGGTATCGGCGTGTATGAATGGGACTTGAGACACCGGGAGATCGCGTACAGACGGTAGTCACAGTTTTGGGGCCGCCGGGCAGGGCCCGGCGGGGTTCATCGCAGGCCGTCCACGTCCAGGATCAGCGCCATGCGACCATCGCCGATCAAGGTTGCACCGGCGTAACCGCGCAGCCCGCGCAGGGCTTTGGGCAGCGGCTTGATCACCACTTCCTCGCGCCCGCGCACCTGGTCAACGACCAGGCCGAAGCGGGCCTCGCCGGCCTGCAGCACCACGATGGTCAGCAGGGTCGAGGCGGCCGGCGTCACATCCAGCCACTGGCGCAGATCGACCAGCGGCAGGGTGTGCGAGCGCCGGTCGAGCACGGCACGGCCATCGAACCAGCCCAGCGAGGTGCGCGGTGCGTGCAGTACTTCCATCACGCGCGCCAGCGGCAGCGCGTAGACGTCCTCGCCGGCCTGCACCAGCAGGGTAGGAAGAATGGCCAGGGTCAGCGGCACGCGGATCAGGAAGCGGCTGCCGCGGCCCAGTTCCGACTGGATCTGGATCTGGCCGCTCAGTTCGCGGATGCGCGACTGCACCACGTCCATGCCGACGCCACGGCCGGAGATATCGGTGACCTGTTGCTTGGTCGAGAAGCCGGGCAGGAACACCAGGTGCAGGCATTCCTCACTGCTCAGGCGGGCCGCGGCTTCCGGATCGATCAGGCCCTTCTCGCGTGCCTTCGCACGCAGCTTTTCCGGGTCGATGCCGGCGCCATCGTCCTGCACCTCGATGCTGACATAGTCGCCTTCCTGCTGGGCTGACAGGCGCACATGGCCCATCCGTGGCTTGCCCTGCGCTTCGCGCAGGTCGGGCATTTCCACGCCATGGTCGATGGCGTTGCGGACCAGGTGCACCAGCGGGTCGGCCAGAGCCTCGACCAGGTTGCGGTCGAGCTCGGTCTCGGCGCCGATCAGCTCCAGGTCCACTTCCTTCTTCAGCGAGCGGGCGACGTCGCGGGCCACCTTGGGGAAACGCGAAAACACCTTGCCGACCGGCTGCATGCGGGTACGCATCACCGCCGACTGCAGGCGCGCGGTGGCGATGTCCAGGGTGGAGACCGCGCGGTCCAGCTCTTCGTCGCGCAGGCGTGCGCGCAGGGTCTTCAGCCGGTTGCGTGACAGCACCAGTTCGCCGATCAGGTTGACGATCGCATCCAGGCGCTTGGTGTCCACGCGCACGGTGTGTTCGGCCTCGGCCAGTGGCTTGGCGGCCGGCTTCGCGGGCGGCGTGGGCGCCGCCGGGCGGGGTGCCGGCGGCGGAGCAACCGGCGCGGCGGCGACCGCTTTGCTGCCGGGGGCCGCACCACCGTGCAGCTGGTCAAGCAGGGCTTCGAATTCGTCCTCGCTGATCAGCCCGTCGTCGGCCTTCTTCGCCGGCGTCACCGCAGTGGGCGCGTTGCCGCCGTGCAGCTGGTCGAGCAGGGCCTCGAATTCGTCTTCGGTGATCAGGTCGCCGCCGCCGGCAGCGGGTGCCGAGGCGGTGGGGGCCACGGTTCCGCCACCGTGCATGTCGAACTGTGCGATCAGCTCCGGCGGGGCGTAGCCCGGTTCGGTGCCGGAAGACACTGCATCGAGCATCGACTGCAGGTAATCCAGCGATTGCTGCGCCGCGTCGAAGTGATGGGCCTGCAACACGGCCTGGCCAGCGCGCGCGATGCCGAGCGCTTCTTCGGCGGCATGGCACAGCTCGACCATGGCGGTGACGCCGAGGAAGCCGGCACCACCCTTGAGCGTGTGGTAACCACGGAACACCGCATTGAGCTGCTCGCTGTCCTGCGGTGCCTGCTCCAGCGACACCAGCTGTTCGCCCAGGCGGTCCAGGATTTCCTGTGCCTCGATGATGAAATCGGCAGTGATGTCGTCGGATACCGCGCTCATGCTTACAGCCCCAGGTCCGACAACAGGTCGTCGGCGTCGTTCTGCGAGACCGCGTGGCGGTCCAGTCCCTTCAGTGCCGGCCCGGCCAGTTCCGGGTCGGTGCGATGCTGTTCCGGCGGCAGGCCGAGCGCGCCGAAGCCTTCGTGCACGCGGCGGACGATGCCGACCACGCGACGGATGATCTGCCCGGTCAGGTCCTGGTAGCTCTGGGTCAGGGCGATCTCGGTGAGGTTGTGGCGGATGCGCTCAAGCTGCGCATCCTGGCCCGGCTGCAGGCCTTCGGCGCGCAGTTGTTCGGTCAGGCTGCGGCATTCCTCGGCCAGGTCGAGGGTGCGGTGCGTGGCCTGTTCGGTCATTGCCACCACGTGGTCCAGGCGCGCGCAGGCGTCATCCAGCTCACCGGCTTCGCTGGGTACGGTCGGCAGTTCACCCAGCGCCTGTCCCAGTTCGCGGGCCAGCCGCGAAAGGCCGCTCATCATCGGCTGCGTGCGCAGCGCGACCAGTCCGTCGATGCGCTGCCGCCAGGCGGCCTCGTCACCGGACTCCAGTGCGTCCAGGGCTTCCTGCAGGCGCAGGGCGAGGGCATTGCGGTCGACCGTGGTGTCCATCAGGCGCTGGCCGCCAGGCGTTCGAAGATCTTGCCCAGCTTTTCTTCCAGGGTCTGCGCGGTGAACGGCTTGATGATGTAGCCGTTCACGCCGCTCTGGGCGGCTTCGATGATCTGCTCGCGCTTGGCTTCGGCGGTGACCATCAGCACCGGCAGGGTCTTCAGCTTGGCATCGGCACGGATCGCCTTGAGCAGCTCGATGCCGGTCATCACCGGCATGTTCCAGTCGGTGACCACGAAATCGAACGGCTGGCTCTGCAGCAGCGACAGCGCAGCATGCCCGTCCTCGGCTTCGGCGGTATTGGTGAAGCCCAGATCGCCCAGCAGGTTCTTGACGATTCGACGCATGGTCGAGAAGTCGTCGACGATCAGGATGCGCATGTTCTTGTTCAAAGCAGAGTTCCTTTGTTGTTCATTCCGGGCGGCCGGGGGCAGCCGCCTCGGGGATGTTCATTCTTCCAGGCCGGCGTCCGCCGCCTCGAAGATTTTCAGCCGGCCACGCAGGCGCAGCACGGCCTGGCCGTGGATCTGGCAGACCCGCGACTCGCTCACGCCGAGCACCGCGCCGATCTCCTTCAGGTTCAGTTCCTGCTCGTAATAGAGCGAGAGCACCAGCTGTTCGCGCTCGGGCAGATGGCCGATGGCCTTGCCCAGCTCGCGGCCGAACTCGCCGCGCTCCAGCACCTGCTGCGGGGTCGGGCCGCCTTGGGCGACGGTGTCCAGCTCGCCCTGGTCCTCGATGCGCGACTCCAGGCTCAGCACCTGGCCACGCGCGGCGTCTTCCATCAGCCGCAGGTATTCGGGCAGCGGCATCTCCATCGCGGCAGCCACTTCGGTAGCGCTGGCGGCACGGCCACTGCTCTGCTCGAGCCGGCGGATGGTGGCGGCGGCGTCGCGGGCGCGGCGGTGCACCGAGCGCGGCACCCAGTCGCCCCGCCGGATTTCATCGATCATCGAGCCGCGGATGCGGATCGAGGCGTAGGTCTCGAACGAGGCGCCCTGGTCGGCGTCGTAGCTGCGCGAGGCCTCGATCAGGCCCATCATGCCGGCCTGGATCAGGTCGTCGACTTCGACGCTGGCCGGCAGGCGTGCGGCAAGGTGGTGGGCGATGCGCCGCACCAGGTCCGAGTGCTGGGCGATCACCTCGTTGGCGGCCGAGCGCTGGACCTCCCGGTACTGGGCTGCGCCTTTCATGCCGCCACCCCACGTTGCTTGAGGATGCGTTCGAGGAAGAACTCGACGCCGCCGCGCGGTTCGGTCGGCGCCTGCCAGCGTGCGGTGCGGCGGGCGATCTCGGTGATCGCCAGCGCCGCCGGGCTGGACGGGTAGGCCTTCACCACCGGCTGCTGGCGCTGCACCGACAGGCGCAGCCAGTCATCCTGCGGCACGCAGCCCAGGTAGTTCAGCGAGACATCGGCGAGGAATTTCTCGCAGACGCGGGTCAGCTTCTCGTACAGCACGCGGCCCTCGTTGGGGTCGCGCACCATGTTGGCCACCACCTGGATGCGGTCCACGCCGCGTTCGCGCGACAGCACCTTGATCAGTGCGTAGGCGTCGGTGATCGAGGCCGGCTCGTCGCAGACCACCACCACGGTGTCCTGCGCGGCCTGGCAGAAGGTCAGAACGCCGTCGGTGATGCCGGCGGCGGTGTCCACCACCATGATGTCCAGCTCGCGTTCCAGTTCGGAGAACACGTTGACCAGGCCGACATGCTCGGCCGGGGCCAGCTCGGCCATGTGCCGGCGGCCGGACGCGGCCGGGACCACCAGCACGCCGTTCGGGCCTTCGACGATGACGTCTTCCAGCGAGCAGCGGCCGGCGACCAGGTCGGCCAGCGTGAAGGTGGGGTTCAGCCCCAGGATCACGTCGATGTTGGCCAGGCCGAGGTCGGCGTCCAGCAGCAGCGTGCGCTTGCCCATGCCGGCCAGCGCCACGGCCAGGTTGGCCGAGACGTTGGTCTTGCCCACGCCGCCCTTGCCGCCGGTGACGGCAATGGTGCGCACAGGGCCGAGCGGCTCGCTGCGGGTGGCCGACAGCGGGAAGGTCTTGGTCAGCTTGGCGTACTCACGCGACGGCATGGTTCAACTCCGGGTTGCAGGGCATATCGGCCGCTCGGCGCAAATCTTCAAGGCGAAGTACAAGATTGGCTGCGCTGGCCCGGTGCAGGTCCTCCGGAACATCCTGGCCATCGGTCACCCAGGTGATCGGCAGGGCGTGGTCGACGGCCACCGACAGGGCGTTGCCGAAGCGGCCGGTCTCGTCCAGCTTGCTCAGTACCAGCCCTTGCAGGTTGGCGGCGCCGAAGCGGCGGACCACCTCGTCCATGTCACCGAAGCTGGTGTTGGCCGGCAGCACCAGCAGGGTGCGGACCTGGCGGGCGGCGCGCAGCCACTGCAGCTGGGCGGCCAGTGCACGGTCGCGCGGGCCCAGGCCGGCGGTGTCGATCAGCACCAGTTTGTAGTCCTTCAGGCGTTCCAGCAGCTGGTCCAGGTCGGTGCCGCTGTTGGCCTCGTGCACGGCGATGCCGAGCTGGCGGCCGTAGCCGTACAGCTGCTCGCGGGCGCCGATGCGGGTGGTGTCGGTGGTCACCAGGGCGACGTCACGCGGGGCGTGCTTCTCGGCGAAGCGCGAGGCGAGCTTGGCGATGGTGGTGGTCTTGCCGGCGCCGGTCGGGCCGACCAGGGCGATCACGCCGCCTTCTTCCAGCGGGTCGACCGGAGCGATCGGCAGCTTGCGCGAGATCAGCCCCAGCATCAGGCCGCGGCCACGGTGCGCTTCGGTCTCCAGCGGGATCTGCATGGCCACGTCGCGGGCCAGGCCGGCGTCGAAGCCGTATTCGTCCATCAGGTCCAGCGCGGTGGCGCGTACCGGGCAGCCGCGCAGGCGCTCGTCGGTGAAGCGGTTCATCTCGCGCTCGATCACCTGGCGCATGCCGGCCACTTCGTGGCGCAGCTGGCGGATCTCGGCATCGTCCTGGGCGACCACCGTCAGCATCGGGGCCGGAGCCAGCACCGGGGCCGGGCTGGCTTCGTCGTTGGCGTCCACCGCTGCCGGTTCGCTGGCGGCGATGCCGGGCTGCACGTCGGCCACGGCAGCGGTCGGCAGCGGCGGCGGCTGTACGGCCGGCGCCGGGCCTTCGTGATGCGCCTCGTGCGGCGGGTCGATCGGGAAGCGGGCGCGGTTGGCCGGTGCGGCCGGCGCGACGATGGCTTCGGCGAACGGGGCGAAGATCTGCTCCGGCAGCGCCGGTTCGTTGACGGCGGCGCGTGCCAGCGTGGCGGCGAAGCCGGTGCTGCCGCGGGTCGGCACGATTTCGTCGGCGCTGTCCAGGGTGCGGCCGGTGGCGCCGACCGCCGCACGGGCGAGGGCGGCGACGGCCGAGGTGGTGGCGGCCACCGGTTCCGGTGCCGGGGTGTTGCTGCGGCGGCGGGTGACCGCGGCGATCACCGCATCGGCGGCGGTACGCGGCTTGGGCGCCGGCGGCGGGGCCACGTCGCGGCGCGAGGCTTCCAGTGCACGCTGCACGGCGCTCTCGTCGTAGTTGGCGGCAGCGACGATCTCGATGCCTTCCTCGATCCGGCGGTTGGACAGGATCACGGCGTCAGGACCATGTTCCTTGCGCACCAGGTTCATGGCCGAGCGCATGTCGGCGGCGACGAATCGTTTGATTTTCATGCTGTGGTCACGGGACGAAGACGGCGGAGTGGCGGTCGGGGAACTCGGGTGGTCGGTGGTCTGCACGGTGCGGGTTCCCCTTGGTGTCTGTCTGTTGCGTTGGTTCGAAGGTGGTGTCTGTTTTCTGGCGCATCGAAGGGCGGCGTCAGCTGATCGTTCCGACCAGCTTCAGGCGCTTGTCTTCCGGCACCTCGCTGTAGGCCAGGACCGACAGCGACGGAACGCTGTGGCGGACCAGGCGGGCCAGCGCGGCGCGCACCGGGCCGGGTACCAGCACGACCGCGGGCTCGTTGCGGGCTTCCTGCTTGCTGACACATTCGGCCAGGCTCTGGTGCAGTCGCTCAGCGAGTCCGGGTTCCAGCGCGGCGCCGTTGCCCTGCGTGGACTCCTGCAAGACACGTTCCAATTGCGGGTTGAGGGTGAACACCGGCAGCTCCGCCGACATTCCGGCGATCTCCTGCACGATGAAACGGCCCAGCGCAGTGCGCACCGCGGCGGTCAGCACGGCCGGGTCCTGGCTGCTGGGCGCATGCTCGACCAGCGCTTCGGCGATCTTGCGCAGCTGGCGGATCGGAATGCGTTCCACCAGCAGGTTCTGCAGCACGCGCACCACCGCCGACAGCGGCAGCGCCTTCGGCGTCAGATCTTCGACGAGCTTGGGCGCGCTCTTGGCCAGGTTGGCCAGCAGGTGCTGCACCTCCTCGTGGCCGAGCAGTTCCGGCGCGTGCTCACGGATCAGGTGCGAGAGGTGGGTGGCGACCACCGTGGCCGGGTCGACCACGGTGTAGCCCAGCGTCTCGGCCTGGGCACGCTGGTGCGGCTGGATCCAGGTGGCATCCAGGCCGAACGCGGGGTCCTTGCCGGCGATGCCTTCCAGTGCCCCCAGCGCGCTGCCCGGGTCCAGTGCCAGCTCGCGGTCGGGATGGATCTCGGCGGTGGCCACCGGCACGCCATGCACCAGCACGCGGTAGCCGTTGGCTGGCAGTTCCAGGTTGTCGCGGATGTGTACCGAGGGGATCAGGAAGCCGACGTCCTGGGTCAGCTTGCGACGCACGCCCTTGATCCGCGCCATCAGCTCGCCGCCCTGGTTGGCGTCCACCAGCGGAATCAGCCGGTAGCCCACTTCCAGGCCCAGCGGATCGACCGGGCGCAGCTCGTCCCAGCTCAGTTCGGCGGTCGGTGCCGGTGCGGCCGGGCGGCCCAGCGCATTGAGCGCGGCCGCGTCACCGCCCGCGGCCGCCGCATTGGCTGCCGGTGCCTTCTCCTTGCGGTACAGCTTCCAGGCGATGAAGCCGAGGATCGCCGCCAGCGTCAGGAAAGCGACGTTGGGCATGCCCGGCACCAGCCCGACCAGGCCGAGGATGCCGGCGGTGATCGCCAGCGCGCGGTACTGGCCGAACACCTGGCCGGTCATGGCTTGGGCCATGTCCTGAGAACGCGAGGCACGGGTGACCAGCATCGCCACCGCGCTGGACACCAGCAGGGCCGGCAGCTGCGCCACCAGGCCGTCACCGATCGACAGCAGGGTATAGGTGGCGGCCGCCTGGCCGAACGGCATGCCGTGCTGCATCACGCCCACGGCCAGGCCGCCGAGCATGTTGATGAACAGGATCAGGATGCCGGCGATGGCATCGCCGCGGATGAACTTGCTGGCACCGTCCATCGCGCCGTAGAAGTCCGCTTCCTCGCGGACTTCCTCGCGGCGCGCCTTGGCCTCTTCACGCGTCAGCAATCCGGCGTTGAGGTCGGCGTCGATCGCCATCTGCTTGCCGGGCATCGCGTCCAGGATGAAGCGCGCGGTCACTTCCGAGACGCGGCCGGCGCCCTTGGTGATGACCACGAAGTTGATGATGGTCAGGATCGCGAACACCACGATGCCGACCGCGTAGTTGCCGCCGATCACGAACTCGCCGAACGCGGCGATGACCTTGCCCGCGGCGTCATGGCCGTTCTGGCCGTTGAGCAGGATCACGCGGGTGGAGGCCACGTTCAGCGCCAGCCGCAGCATGGTGGTGATCAGCAGCACGATCGGGAAGATGGTGAAGTCCAGCGGGCGCTTCACGTAGACCACCGCCAGCAGCACCATCAGCGAGATGGCGATGTTGAAGGTGAACAGTGCATCGAGCACCGGCGCGGCCAGCGGCACCACGACCATGGCCAGCAGGGCCAGCACGATCAGCGGCGCGCCAAGTCCCTGGCGGATCATTTCCAGGGCGCGGCGGGTGTTGAAGCCGGAGGAGGGCTGGGCGCTCACGGGCGGCCTCCCTTGCCGAATTCATCCACCTGGATGTGCGGGGCGTCCGGCATCGGCCCAGTGCGCCAGGAGCGCAGCTGGTAGACGTAGGACAGGACCTGGGCGACGGCCGAATACAGTCTCACGGGGATTTCCTTTCCGAGTTGGCCTTCCCGATACAAGGCGCGTGCCAAAGGCGGGGCAGAGACGATCGCGACCTTGTTGCCGTCGGCCACTTCACGGATGCGCAGGGCGGTCTCGTCCACGCCCAGGGCGACCACGGTGGGGGCGTTCATGGCGCCGCCTTCGTACTTCAGGGCCACCGCGTAGTGGGTCGGGTTGACCACCACCACGTCGGCGGTGGGGACCGCTTCCATCATCCGGCGGTTGGCCATCTGCTGCTGCAGCTGGCGGATGCGCCCCTTCACTTCAGGGCTGCCCTCGCTTTCCTTCATTTCCCGGCGCAGCTCTTCACGGGTCATCTTCAGCTTGCGCATCCAGTTCCAGCGCTGGTACGGGGCATCGATGGCGGCCAGCACCAGCATCGCGCCGGCGGTGGCCAGCAGCAGCCGCAGGGTGAAGCCCAGGCCGTCGGTGATGGCGGTTTCCAGCGGGTGGTGGATCAGCCCGCGCAGGGTGTCGAAGCCGGTCCACACCACCAGCCCGGCGGCCACGCCGACGAAGGCCACGCGCAGTAGCGATTTGGTGAACTCGGCGATGGCTTCCGGGCCGTACAGGCGCTTGAGCCCGCTCATCGGGTTCAGCCGGTTGATGTCGGGCAGCAACGCCTTCTGCGACCAGCGCAGGCCGCCCATCACCAGCGGCGCGACGAAGCTGGCCAGCAGGCAGACCAGTACCAGCGGTGCGATCACCAGCAGGAACTGCAGCAGCAGGTCGCCGAAGTGGCCGAACAGTTCCTTCGGGTTCTGCCGCAGGCTCTGTTCCGGGCTGAGCGCATGCTTCATCCAGGCCGTGGCGCCACGGCCGATCGAGCCGCTCATGGCCATCACCGCCAGCACGCCGGCGCCGAACACGGCGGCCGTGCCGAGTTCGCGAGAGCGCGGCAGGTTGCCCTGTTCACGGGCGTCGCGCAGGCGTTTTTCGGTGGGTTGTTCGGTCTTTTCGCCGGCGGATTCGTTCTCGGACATCACGGGCACTGCGGCAGGGGATGCCGGGGTGCGTGCAAGAACTGTTCCGTGACGGGTTCAGGTGCCAACCAGGATGGGCACCTGCCAGGGCAGGTGCGGGCAGCACCAGGCCGTACCCCGCAGGCGTGCAGCCCGGAGTTACCCGGGTGGATGCTGGGTCGGCGGGCTCTGCGCCAGTTCCACCCGTGGCCGGGGCAGGTCGTGCAGCTGCATGAAGCGGGCGGCATCGACCGGGCGACCGAGCAGGTAGCCCTGCAGGTAGTCGCAGCCCAATCGTTCCAGGTAGGCGCGCTGGGCAGCGGTCTCCACCCCTTCGGCCACGATGTCCATGTCCAGTGCGTGGCCCAGCGCCACGATCGCCGAGACGATCACCACGTCCTCAGCGCTGTGCTCCAGGTCGCGCACGAAGGCGTGGTCGATCTTGATCTCGGTGGCCGGCAGCCGCTTCAGGTACAGCAGGCTGGAATAGCCGGTGCCGAAGTCGTCGATGGAAATGCCGACGCCGAGCGCCGACAGCGCCTGCAGCAGGCGCAGGCTGGTGTCGGTATCGCGCATCACCGTGCTTTCGGTGATCTCCAGCACCAGATGGCGGGGCGCGATGGCGTGGCGTTCGATCACCGAGCGCACGTCCTGCAGCAGATGCGGCGAACTGAACTGTACCGGCGACAGGTTCACCGACATCGACCAGCCTTCGTGGCCGGCGTCGTGCCAGCGCCGCAGCTGCTGGCAGGCCTGGTCCAGCGCCCAGCGGCCGATGTCGTTGATCGCGCCGCTGCGTTCGGCCAGGCGGATGAAGCGATCCGGCGGAATCAGGCCATGCTCGGGATGGCGCCAGCGGATCAGCGCCTCGGCGCCGGCCACCTTCTGCGTGGCCACGCGGATCTTCGGCTGGTAGTTCAGGAACAGCTGATCGCTGCCGATCGCCCGGCGCAGGTCGGCCAGCAGGCGGAACTGCTGCTCGGCGCTGTCGTTCATCCAGTCGGCGAACAGCACGAAGGCGTTGCGCCCGGACTCCTTGGCCTGGTACATCGCTGCATCGGCGAAGGCCATCAGCTGGCGCTCGCTGGCGGCGTGGTCGGGGCAGATCGCCACGCCGATGCTGGCGGTCACCTGCAGTTCGTTGTCGGGCAGCAGCGGGCCGCTGCCCACCGCCTGCAGGATGCGACGGGCCAGGGTCGGCAGGTCCTCGTCGTGCTCGATGCGCACCACCAGCACGAATTCATCGCCGCCCAGCCGTGCCAGCATGTCGTGCGGCCGCAACAGCTGGCGCGTTCGCTCCGCCACCGCCACCAGCAGGGCATCACCGGCCTGGTGGCCATAGGCATCGTTGACCTGCTTGAACCCGTCCAGGTCCATGAACATCACCGCGAAGCGGTTGCCGCCCTGTTCCGCCTCGGCCAGCGCCTGCACGATGCGCCGTTGCAGCAGCAGGCGGTTGGGCAGGCGGGTCAGCGGGTCGTGCAGCGCGGCCTGGGTCAGTTCCTGCTGGGCGTCGGTCAGCGAGGTGCTCAGCAGTGAATTGCGCAGGCGCAGCAGCTGCGCTTCCACGCGCTGATCCAGCCACGACACCACCAGCACCACGGCCAGGATGGCCACGGTCAGCACCACCACCAGCATCGCCAGCCATTCGCTCTGCAGCCCGTCGCCCACCGCCGCGCCGCAGATGCTGCCTTCCGGGAAGCGTGCGGCGGCCATGCCGGTGTAGTGCATGCCGACGATGGCCAGCCCGAGCAGCCCGGCCGCGGCCAGCCGATCACCCACCCGCGTGCGCTGCGCGCGCAGGCGGAACGCCACATACAGCGCGGTCCACGAGGCGGCGACCGCCACCATCAACGAGAACAGCAGCCAGCCGGGGTCGTATTCGATGCCCGGGCGCATGCGCATGGCGGCCATGCCAACGTAATGCATGCCAGCAATGCCGGTGCCCATCAGCAGCGCACCACCGGCCAGCCGCGGATGCGGCAGGGTGCGCAGCGAAACCAGCCACAGCGCGAACACCGACGAAGCGATGGCCAGTGCCAGCGAAAGCAGGGTGATCGGCAGGTCGTATCCGAGCGGAATGGGCAGGCTGAAGGCCAGCATGCCGATGAAGTGCATCGACCAGATGCCCAGGCCCATGGCGAAGCCGCCGCCCAGCCGCCACCACCAGGCCGCGCCCTTGCCGGGTGCAGTGACCGTGCGCCCGGCCATCGCCAGCGCGGTGTACGAGGCCATCACGGCAACCAGCAACGAGATCGCCACCAGCCACGGGTTGTACGTGCCTACCAGCATTCGTCAGTCTCCCGGACCTGCCTGTCGACGGAAACCACGGTGGGGCATGCATGAGGCGGGCCGGCGCGGAACGCTGGCCGATCGTGGCGTCCCCCCTGGACACCACGCATTCACTCTAACGCGCAGACCCGGGGGAAGGGCAAGCAGCAAAGCGTGATGATCACGTCAGCGTGTGACCGCGTCCGCAGCCTGGAAGGCGGCGTCGAACAGGCGCTGTACCGGCGGGCCCATTTCCCCGGCCAGCAGGGCCAGCAGGAACAGGCCCAGCAGCAGCGAGACCGGCAGGCCGAGCTGGATCGGGTTCAGCGCCGGCGCGGCGCGGGCCAGCACGCCGAAGGCCAGGTTCACCGCCAGCATTGCCACTGTCAGCGGAATCGCCAGGGTCAGCGCGCCACGCAGCACGGTCAGCAGGAAGGTCGGGGCGATGCTGAAGAACGCGTGCGGGTCCGGCAGCGGAGCGCCGATCGGCAGCGCCCGGTAGCTGTCCACCACCAGCGAGATCAAGGCCAGGTGGCCGTTGGCAGTGAAGAACAGCAGGCCGAACAGCAGGTAGAACCACTGGCCGATCACGCCCGAGGTGCCGCCGCGCAATGGGTCGCTCATCTGCGCGAAGGCCAGGCCGGTGCCCTGGGCGATCAGTTCGCCGGCCATCGCGCCGGCCTCGAACACCAGCCGCAGCAGGAAGCCGATGGCCACGCCGATCGCCAGTTCACGGGCGACGGTCAGCACGGTGGCGGCATCGAAGCCGGTCCACTCGGGTACGGGCGGCAACAGCGGTGCCAGCGCGATGGCCAGGGTGCCGGCCAGCACCACGCGGACCCGCGCCGGTACCGCGCGGGTACCGACCATCGGCATGGCCATGGCCACCGCGCCGATGCGCAGCATGGTCCACAGCACGGTGCCGATCATGCCGAAGGCCTGCAGGCCGTCGGCGGCCATCTGGGTGGCGGCATCCATCGAGTTGCGCGTCCTAGCCGATCAGGTGCGGAATGCGCTGGAACAGCAGCGTGGTGAATTCAACCAGGTGGCCGATCAGCAGGCTGCCCAGTGCGAACAGCACGGCTGTCAGTGCCGCCGCCTTGGCGACGAAGGCGATGGTCGGTTCGTTCAACTGGGTCGCGGCCTGCACGACACCGACCACCACGCCCACCACCAGCACGGTAAGCAGCAACGGGCCGGCCACCCACAACACGGTGATCAGGCCGCCACGCAGTTCGGTCAAGGCAAGTTCGGGAGACATCGTCTTTCCATCGGTAGCGCCGGGCGCTGCCCGGCGACGCTCATGTAGAGTCGAGCCATGCTCGACTGCGCTTTACGAGGGATATCAGGCCGGATTGAAGCTTGCCGCCAAGGTGCCCACGGTCAGCACCCAGCCATCGACCAGCACGAACAGCAGGATCTTGAACGGGGCCGACACCAGCATCGGCGACAGCATCATCATGCCCATCGACATCAGCACGCTGGCCACGACCAGGTCGATGATCACGAACGGGATGAAGATCAGGAAGCCGATCTCGAAGGCGGTCTTCAGCTCGCTGGTGACGAACGAGGCCACCAGCACCGGGAACGGGATCGCGTCGGGGCTGGCATAGGTACCGTGCCCGGCGATGCCGGCGAAGGTCATCAGGTCGGTCTCGCGGATCTGCGCCAGCATGAAGCCACGCAGTGGCGTGGTGGTCAGCGTCCACGCGGTCTGGAAGTCGATCTCACCGTTGAGGTAGGGCGCCATGCCGGCACTCCAGGCCTTGTCCCAGGTCGGCATCATCACCATCGCGGTGAGGAACAGGGCCAGCCCCAGCAGCACCTGGTTGGATGGCGTCTGCCCGGTGCCCAGTGCCTGGCGCAGCAGGCCCAGCACGATGATGATGCGGGTGAACGAGGTCAGTACCAGCAGCATCGACGGGATCAGGGTGATCGCCGTCATCAGCAGCAGGGTCTGCAGCGGCAGGCTGACCGGCGCACCGCCGATCTTGCCGACGTTGATGTCCGGCAGCGGCGTGGTCGGCGCGCCGGGCGCGGCGAACGCCAGTGCCGGCAACAGGCACAGGGCAAGCAACAGCAGCCACGGCATCAGGGTGGCAACACGGGTACGGGTGACACGCATGTCAGGGGTCCTTGCGCAGCCGCTGCTGCAGCAGCTGGGCGAAATTCGGCAGGTTCTTGAAATCCGGCACGCGCACCGGTGCCGGCGGCGGCAGCGGTTCGGGCAGGGTGTGCAGGGTATTGATGCCACCGGCGGTCACGCCCAGCAGCAGCTGCTGGCCGTTGACCTCCACCACCACCACGCGTTCCTTGGCACCGACGCTCAGGCTGGCCACCAGCTTCATGCCTTCGGCCGGGCGGAAGCCGCTGCCGGGCAGGCGCTTGAGCAGCCAGCCCAGGCCGATGACCAGGGCCAGCACCGCCAGCAGCGCCAGCACCGCACCGAACAGGCTCGGTGCGGCGGCCGCGTGCTGGCCGACCTGCGGGCCAATCGGCGCGGCGGTCTTGCCGACCGCCAGCAGGGTGGAGGCCAGCAGGCTCAACGCAGTCTCCGGATCCGCTCGCTCGGGCTGACCACGTCGGTCAGGCGCACGCCGAAGCGGTCATTGATCACCACCACTTCGCCGTGGGCGATCAGGGTGCCGTTGACGAACACATCCAGCGATTCGCCGGCGCCGCGTTCCAGTTCCACCACCGAGCCCTGGTTGAGCTGCAGCAGGTTGCGGATCGGCAGGCGGGCGCGACCGACTTCCAGCGACAGGGTCACCGGCACGTCGAGGATCACGTCCAGGTTCAGGTCGGGACCGTTCGCCTCATCGGCCTGCAGGCTGCTGAACTGGGCCGGGGTCGGTTCGAGGGCGTCGATATCGTTCATTGCGGGTCTTCCTGGATGACGGGTACGCGCGGACGGGTGCCCGGCGGATGGGTAGCGGTGATCTTCACGGCGTTCATGCCGTTGGCGATGCCGAACTCGCCGGTGAACACCGGAATGTTCTCCACGCACAGCGGCACCTGCGGATTCAGCTCGATCGGCAGCACATCACCAACCTTCAGCCGGGTCAGGTCGCGCAGGGTCATGCGCTTGCTGGCCAGCACGCTGGACAGCGTCACCTCGGCGATGTTGAGCTGCTCGCGCAGGGTCTGGCCCCAGCTCTCGTCGCGGTCGTTGCGGTCGCTCTGGATGCCCGCGTCGAGCAGTTCGCGGATCGGCTCCAGCATCGAGTAGGGCAGGGTGACGTGGATGTCGCCGCCGCCACCGTCCAGTTCCACGTGCAGGCGGCACACCACCACGTATTCGCGCGGGGTCACGATGTTGGCGAAGTGCGGGTTGATCTCCGAGTTGATGTACTCGAAGTCGACGTCCATCACCGGTGCCCAGGCCTCGCGCAGGTCGGCGAAGGTCTGCTTCAGCAGCAGGTGGATCACCCGCATTTCGGTGGCGGTGAACTCGCGGCCCTCGATGCGCGTCGGGTAGCGCCCGTCGCCGCCGAAGAAGTTGTCGACGATGGCGAACACCAGGGTCGGCTCGAACACGATCAGGCCGGTACCGCGCAGCGGCTTGAAGCGGATCAGGTTCAGGTTGGTCGGCACATACAGCGAGTGCATGTAATCGTTGAACTTGATCAGTTCGATGCCGCGCACCGACAGCTCGGCCGAGCGGCGGATCAGGTTGAACAGGCCGATCCGCCACAGGCGCGCGAAGCGCTCGTGGACCATTTCCAGGGTCGGCATGCGACCGCGGATGATGCGGTCCTGGCTGGCGAAGTCGTACGAACGTGCCTCGCCTGACGGCGGTTCCGGATCGGTCTCGACCGCGCCACTGTCCACGCCGTGGAGCAGGGCATCGATCTCATCCTGGGACAGCAGGTCATTCATCGGTGGGCCCTTACTGGGTCACGAAGCTGGTGAACAGCAGATCGTCGGCGCCGTTGCTGCCGGTCTCGGCCTTGAGCACCTTCTGCACTTCGGCGAGCGAGGCGGCCTGCAGCTTCTGCTTGCCGGCGATATCGGCGATCTGGTCGGGGCTGACCTGCGAGAACAGCATCAGCAGGCGCGCCCGGATGGCCGGGGCGTGGGTCTTGATCGCTTCCAGCGCGGCCGGGTCGCGGGTCATCAGCTGCACTTCCAGCTGCAGGTAGCGCGGGCCGTCGACCGGGCCGTTGAGGTTGACCACGAAGGCCGGGTCCAGCGCGAAGTACTGGGCGGGGGCGGGCGTGGTGGTCTTCTTCGGCGCCTGCGCGGCCTTCTCTTCGTGCTTGGACTGGGTGAAGAACCAGACGCCACCACCGGCGGCTGCGGCGGCCAGTACGGCCACCAGTGCGGTGATCAGGATCGGACTACGCGGCTTGGCGGTCTTGTCCTTCTCGGCGGTCTTCTTGGTTTTTTCAGCGGCTGCGGCCACGGGGTGAAGCTCCTGAGGGTTGCTTCACCGGGATATGCAAGGGGCGTGCCGAAGGGCGGGTGGAGGGGTGCGACGGAATTCCGTCGGATACCTGTGTCGGTGGGTGCCAACCTTGGTTGGCACACCTGTCAGGCATAGGCGTCCAGCAACCCGCGCTGGCGGATCAACTGGGCGGGGGAGACGCTGGCGTCGCCCGGCGTCGGTTCTCCGTCACCGGCCAGCCCGCCGCCACCGGATGGTCCCGACGCATTGCCGTCACCACCGGGGGCCTGGTGGCCGACATCGGCGTGGGCCAGCTGGAAGCCCTGCTCGCCGAGCAGCTCGCGCAGGCGCGGCAGGCTGTTTTCCAGGGCCTGGCGCACGTCCACATGCGGGCTGCTGAAGCTGGCATGCACCTTGTCGCCATTCAACTGCAGGCGCACATCGACCGGGCCCATGTCATCCGGGCTCAGCCGGATGTGGGCGTGGCCGATCTTCTGGTCGGCCAGCCAGCCCAGCCGCGCGCCGATGGCCTGGTCGAAGCCATCATCACCGAGCACCGGCTTCGGCGTCGGCTCGCCGTTGAAGATCGCGTTGCCAGCAGCGAGTGCGGCCTTCAGGTCCTGCACCGCGGCGTTGGCCGGGGCGTGCAGCAGGGGCGCCGCGGTGCGCTCGCCGATCAGGGGCGCGTCGCCGTCTTCACTACGCTCGCTGCGTTTTCCGGGCAGCAGCATCTCAGGCAGTGGCAGCGTGGTCGCCTGCTCGGTGCCGGACGCGGCGTTGGCCTTGCCTTCGGTGGCGGCGGCAGCCGGTGTGGTAGCGGCCGGCACAACCGCAGCGGCCGATTGTGCAGCTGTGGCAGGCAGGGCAACGCCGTCTGTGTCGGTGGCCGGCACAACCGCAGCGGCGGGCAGGGCAGCGGCAGGATCGGCGGGAAGCGGTACCGCCAGCACCAGCCCGGCCAGGCCCAGCGGCGGCCAGGGCGCTTCCTCGGTTGCAGCCGGTGCGTCCTTCTCGGCAAGGGGCTTGGCCGGTACTGCAGGCACCACGGCCGCGGTGTCCTCGGGTGCGGCGGCAGTGTCCGGGTTGCGCTCGCTGCCAGCCTGACCCCTGCTGTCCGACGCTGGACCCTGCGGGGTGGTGGGTGTCGGCGCGCTCGACGCCCGGGCGGGCGCATCGGCAGCCGGCGCGCCTCCCTGCAGCAGCTGGCTGAATTCCTTGTTGCTGTCGCTGCGCGGGGTGCGCGCGGCACCATTGCCGGAGCCCTGCGGCTGGGCGCTGGCGCTGCCGCTGAGTGGAGCGGGCATCACGCGCGGCCTCCCTGCTCGGCACCGTCCTGGTCTTCGGCCTGCACCAGCCGCGCCCGGCGCGCGCCGATGTCATCCATCTCGCGCTGGTCGCGGCGGTCGGTCACCACTTTCTCCTGCGCGCGGTAGCTGGCGGCCAGCTGCTCCAGTACGGCCTTGTCGCGGCTGGCCAGGATCAGTCGCGCCCGCTCGGCTTCCACTTTCTCGCGGTTGCCGTCGACGGTGCGCTGCTGCTGCTCCACCGCGCTGTCGAGGCGGTCGAGGAAGGCGCGACGGTTGAGCAGTTGCGCCGGGCTGGTCGCCGCCATCTGGGCGTTGGCGTACTCCTCGGCATAACGGCGCAGTTCGTCCAGTCGCGATAGATGGGTATCGAGCACGCGCTGGCGTTCGGCGAGATCGCGGGCCACCGCGTCCTCGTGTTCCTGGGCCCGCTTGAGCAGGGGATCGATGCGCTTGGACTGGTTCATGGCTTAGCTCTCTTGTTCCACCAGGCGCTGCAGCGCCGCCTGGCTGTGCGGGAGATCTGCGGCCTTGGCAACGTCCTGGCCGAGGAACTCCATGATTTCCGGCCAACGTTCCAGGGCTTCGTCGGTCGCGGCGTCGTTGCCGCGCTGATAGGCACCGATGGCGATCAGGTCGCGGTTGGCCGAGTAGGCCGACACCAGCCGCTTCAGCTTGCGGATGCGCAGGCGCCACGGCTCGTCGGCGATTTCCGTGACCACGCGGCTGACCGACGATTCGACGTCGATGGCCGGGTACAGGCCACTGTCGGCGACGCGGCGCGACAGCAGGATGTGGCCGTCGAGGATCGCGCGCGCCGCATCGGCGATCGGATCCTGCGGATCGTCGCCCTCGGTCAGCACCGTGTAGAACGCGGTGATCGAGCCGCGGCCCTTGGCACCGTTGCCCGCGCGTTCAACCAGCGCTGGCAGCTTGGCGAACACCGACGGCGGGTAGCCGCGGGTGGTTGGTGGTTCGCCCACCGACAGGCCGATCTCGCGCTGCGCCTGCGCGAAGCGGGTCAGCGAGTCCATCAGCAGCAGCACGTTCAAGCCCTGGTCGCGGAACCACTCGGCGATGGCGGTGGCGCGGTAGGCGCCGTGCAGGCGTGCCAGCGGCGGCCGATCGGCGGGGCTGGCGACCACCACCGCGCGGCGCAGGCCTTCCTCGCCCAGCGTGGTCTCGACGAAATCGCGCACTTCGCGGCCGCGCTCGCCGATCAGGCCAACCACGATCACGTCGGCGGCGGTGTAGCGGGTCATCATGCCCAGCAGCGTCGACTTGCCGACGCCGGAGCCAGCGAACAGGCCGACACGCTGGCCGCGGCCAATCGGCAGCAGCGCATTGATCGCGCGCACGCCGACGTCCAACGGCTGGGTGATCGGTTCGCGCGCCAGCGGATTGATCGACACGCCGGCCATGCCGACATGCCCTTCGGCGCGGATCGGGCCCTTGCCGTCCAGCGGTACGCCGTCGCTGTCGATCACGCGGCCGAGCAGGCCTTCGCCCACTGCCACGCCGCCACGGCGCGCCGAGGGCACCACCCGCGCGTTGGGCAGCAGGCCGTGCAGTTCGGCACTGGGCATCAGGTAGGTACGTTCGCCGGCAAAGCCGACCACTTCGGCATCGACCCAGCCGCCATCGACCACTTCGACCTTGCAGCTGGCGCCCAGTGGCGCCTCGCAGCCGACCGCTTCCAGGGTCAGGCCGACCGCGCGGCGCAGCACGCCTTCGCGGATCAGCCCGCGACCATGCGCGGTGTCCACGCGCAGGCCGTCGAGACGGCTGGCCAGGCGCAGGTTGCGGGCCACGGCCCAATCGGCCGGCTGCGCCGCCGGTTGTGGCGCGGCTTGCGATTCCGGGCTCATGCGGTTGCTCCGGTCTGGCGGATCACCGCATCCAGCGCACCGCGCAGGCGCGCTTCCAGGGTGCCGTCGATGCGCACGGCTTCGGCGTGCACGCGCAGGTCGCCACGACTGAGGCTGGTATCCGGTACCAGGCGCTGCTGCGGCGACAGGTTCAACAGCGGGGCGAGGGCGGCAATGTCGTCCGGGTGCAGGCGGACTTCCACCTCGCGGGTACTGCCACCCACGGCATCGATCGCTTCACCGACCAGCTGCGCGAGCAGCGCCGGCTCGGCCTCGTAGGCACGACCGACCAGCGCACCGGCGATACGCACCGCCAGCTCGCCCAGCGCGCCGACGACTTCGTTTTCCAGCCGCACCAGCGGCCGGCTGAAGTTGTCGAGGATGCCCTCGATCTGCGCGGCGAGGCGTCGCACCTCGGCCTGGCCCTGGCCATAGCCTTCGGTATGGCCGTGCTGGAAGCCTTCCTTCTCGGCGCTCTCCTGGATTGCCTGGATTTCCTCCAGGGTCGGCAGCTGCAGCGGCGGTTCCGGTTCGTGCTCCGGGTCCGGCTCGGTGAGTTCGAACACATCCTCCTGGGCCCGCGCCGGTTCGGGCTGGGCCAGCAGGTCCGGGGCAAGCCAGCGCACGACGTTGCTCACAGCATGGCCTCCGCGCTGCCACCGATGGTGACAGTGCCTTCATCGGCCATGCGCTTGACGATGGCCAGGATCTCGCGCTGCGCGCCTTCCACGTCGGACAGGCGCACCGGGCCACGGGCCTCCATGTCTTCCAGCAGGATTTCCGCCGCGCGCTGCGACATGTTGCGGGTGATCTTGTCGCGCACCTTGATGTCGGCACCGCGCAGGGCCAGGCCCAGGCGCTCGCCGCTCACTTCGCGCAGCACCAGCTGCATTTCGCGGTCGTCCAGGTCGACCAGATCGTCGAACACGAACATCAGGTCCTGGATGCGGTTGCTCAGCGGTGCGTCGATACGGGCGATCTCGCCCAGGATCGCCTGGTCCTGGCCGCTGTCCATGAAGTTCAGGATGTTGGCCGCACACTGCACGCCGCCGATGTTGGACGACTTCAGGTTCTGGTTGCCGGCGAACTGGCGCTCCATGATCTCGTTGAGTTCATTCAGCGCGTTCGGCGGAATACCGTCGAGGGTGGCAATGCGCAGCAGCACGTCCACGCGGGTACGGTCGGGCAGCAGCTTCAGCGCATCGGCAGCCTGGTCGGTTTCCAGGTGGGCCATCACGATGGCGATGATCTGCGGGTGCTCGTTGCGCACCAGGTCGGCCACCGCACGCGGGTCCATCCACTTCAGCGCATCCAGGCCGGTGGTGTTGCGGCCGAGCAGGATGCGGTCGATCAGGTTGCCGGCCTTCTCGCTGCCCAGCGCCTGCACCAGCATGTTGCGGATGTAGTCGTCCGAGCCCACGCCCAGCGAGGTCTTCGAGCCCAGCTCCTGGCCGAACTGGTCCATCACCCGTTCCACCTGCTCGCGGGTGATGTCGGTCATGGTGGCCATGGCGATGCCGATCTTCTGCACTTCCTTGGGTTCCATGTGGCGCAGCACCTCGGCCGCGTCCAGCTCACCCAGGGACAGCAGCAGTACCGCCGCGCGCTGCACACCGGTCAGTTGTGCCTCAGTCATTGGCCACCCAGCCCTTGACCACCTGGGCCACGCGCTTGGAGTCGGTCTTCACGGCTTCACGCGCCATCCGCAGTCGTTCCTCATATGAATCCACCGGCAGGGCCAGTGCATCCGGCCCGCCCAGGCTGGCCCGGTCGGCGCCCAGCGCCGGCAGCGGCATGCCATCGTCATCCACCAGCTGCACGTCCGCGGTATGCGGCTCCAGTGCCTGCTCGTCGCTCTTCTTCTGGCCGGTGATCGCACGCAGCGCCGGGCGCAGCACGCCGAACAGCAGGGCCAGCACCACCACCGCGCCCAGCAGCATGCGGCCGGCATCGTGCACCCACGGCAGTTCCCACCAGGCCGGGCCTTCGACCGGCGTGGTGTCACGCACGAACGGGGCGTTCATCACCGACACGGTGTCGCCACGCTCGGCGTTGAAACCGACCGCCTGCTTGACCAGCGCTTCGACCCGGGTCAGTTCGGCGGCCGACAGCGGCTGCGGCGCAACCTTGCCGTTGGCACCGGCGCGCGGCACGTTGTCCACCAGCACCGCCACCGAGACGCGTTTGATGCGGCCGGCCGGCTGGCGGGTGTGCTGCAGGGTGCGGTCCAGCTCGTAGTTGCGGGTCGCGTTCTTGCTGCTTTCGGTCGGCGCCTGCGCGGTGGCCGGTGCGGCCTGCTGGCCCGGCGGGCTGTTGCTGGTCGCACCCGGCACGCCCTGCGGGCCCGGCGTGGTGGTGCTGTTCTCGCTCATCTGCTCGCTGCGCAGCTTCTGCGGCTCACCGTTGTAGAGCTCACGGGCTTCCTCGGTCACCGAGAAATCCATGTCCACGCTCACTTCCGGGTTGACCCGGCCGGGGCCGGTCATCGGTTCCAGCAGTTCGCGGATGCGCTGGTTGAACGAGGTTTCCTGGCGGCGCACCTGCTCGAACTGGGCGGCGTTGACCGCAGCCTCGCTGTTCGGATCGCTGACGCTGAGCATGCGGCCGCTCTGGTCGACCACGGTCACCCGTTCAGGCGCAAGGTCCGGGATGCTGGCCGCGACCATGTGCACGATGGCGTCGACCTGGCTGCGTTCCAGCTGCTGCCCGCCACGCAGCTCCAGCGTTACCGAGGCGCTGGCCACGTCACGCTGGCGGGTAAAGGCGCTGGGCTTGGGAATGGCCAGGTGCACGCGCGAATCGCGCACCGGCCGCAGCGTGTTGATGGTGCGCGACAGTTCGGTTTCCAGCGCGTGCTGGTAGCGCGCGCTTTCCACGAACTGGCTGACGCCGAAGCCGGGGTCGCGTTCCATCAGCTCGAAGCCGAGCTTGCCGCTGTCGGTCAGGCCCGATCCGGCCAGCTTCAGGCGGGCGTCGTGCAGGTTCTTTTCCGGCACGGTGATGCCACCGGTGGCCGGGTCGAGCGCGAACGGGATCTGCGCGGCGCGCAGCAGGTCGGTCGCTTCAGCGGTCGCCTTCTGGTCCAGGCCGGTATACAGCGGGACCATGCCCGGCTTCTGTGACCAGAAGAACACGGACAGGCCTGCCGCCACCGCCACCGCGATCATCGCCATCAGGCCCAGCCGACGGGTGATCTGCAGACTCTGCAGGCGGTCGAACCATTGCCCGGCCTTCTCGGCGTTCAGGCTGTCCTTGGAGAGCGTCAGTGCCATGCGTCAACGTTCCTTACAGCGGCATGTTCATCACGTCCTGGTAAGCCTGGACGAGACGGTTGCGGACTTCCACGGTGGCGCGGAAGGCGATCTGGGACTGCTGCGAGGCGACCATCACCTTGGCCAGGTCGGCACTGGGGTCACCCATTTCGAAGGCCTTGGCCAGGGCGCCGGACTTCTGTTGCGCATCGTTGACGCCGGCAATCGCTCCGCGCAGGGTTTCGGTGAAGCTGGCGGGCTGGACCTGCGGCGCATCCAGCACCGTGCCCGGCAGGGCATTGCTACGCGGCGCTTCGGCCAGCGGGTTGAGCGCCGCGGACTGTCCCACCTGGGTCTGGTAGGAGCGGATCTGGGAAAGGATCGAAGTGACGGAGTGGGACATCTGCAACGGTTCCAGAAACAGGGATGGGGTTGTCTGCTGGAGCTTGTGCAAGTGCCGTGCCGAAACCGGTTTTCGATTCAGTGTCGTGAGGGTGTGGGTGTGCTGGCAGGGCTGCGCCCTGCACCCGCGGTAGTGCCGGCCGCTGGCCGGCAACTTCAACAGCAACGGCAGAAGCTGGTGTGCTGAGGGGTGGCGGGGGGGGTCCGGTTGCGGGGGACGCCGTGAATCCCCCTCCGGGGTCCGGCCCAGCCGCTGGCGGCTGTGCGTTCGGGCGTTTGCGAAGCAGTGCTTCGCAAGCAAAGCGCCGTCACCCATGGAGGCTCGGTCGCGCCATCCATGGCGCTCACGCCCCCGCAACCGGACCCACCCCGCCTTCGACAGTTTCCTGCTGCTGTTGGTGGGTGTCGACCTTGGTCGACACGATTTGGCCGGCACGGGCGCTGACCACCATTGATGGCGCCATTTAACCGGCGTCGGTTTTCTGGCCTAGGGCTGCAGGGTCCAGTGGCCGGAATTCTGGCGCTGGCGCGGTGCGATGGGGCCGTCGTGCTGGGTGTAGATGAAGCGGCCCTGGCGGTCGCCCAGGCAGGTCAGCAGCAGGGTGTAGCGGGCAGGGCCAGCCGGGTGGGCTTCGGTCATCTGGATCTCGGCGATGTGCGGGGCCAGGCGCTGGTAGCGGTAGCTGCCGCCGATGCGCAGATCGGTGCCGAGGATGTCCAGCACGTACTGGTTGCCGGCGAAGCTGACCTGCACCATGCGCCCGGCATTGGGGTTGTCCGGTGCGTACAGTGGATCGCTGAGGTTGGTGAACTGGCGTTGATCCAAAGTGGTGGGCAGGCTGCAATCGGCGGCAGTGGCCACGACCGGGAAGAGCAGGGTGGCGAGCAGGGTGAGGCGATGCATGGTGGGACCTCCTTGGGATGTCCTTGCCATGCTCCGCATTGCGGCGGCGTTGTCTTTAGGAAAATGTGCAAATGCATCGGGCACGCAGGTAGCGCGTGGATCTTCGGCGCCACAAACACCAACGCCTGGGCAAGCCCAGGCGTTCGTGCCCCCCTCATGCTGGAAACGCGGTTCAGCCGGCCAGTTCGGCCTGCTCGCGTTCGATGCCGTACTTGCGCAGCTTTTCCACCAGGGTGGTGCGGCGCAGGCCAAGCAGCTGGGCGGCGTGGGCGACCACGCCCTGGGTGCGTTCCAGTGCTTCGTTGATCAGGCCCAGTTCGATGTTGGCCATGTGGTTGCGCAGGTCCATGCCCTCGTCGGGCAGGGCGGCCGGTGCTGCCACACGATTGACGGCGATGCCATGCTCCAGCGCCGGCTGGTTGCCGCTGCCCGGGGTATGGAACGAGAAGCTGCGCAGGTCCAGGCGCTCTTCGCTGGCGACGGACTGCACCGGTGCCGGTGCGGCGACTGCCGCCAGCGCGGCGTCGCCCCGGTAGCGGGCCGGCAGGTCCTGCACGCGCACCGAGCCACCCGGGTGCAGCACTGCCAGGCGCTCGACCAGGTTGGTCAGCTCGCGTACGTTGCCCGGCCATTCGTAACCGGCCAGGGCCTGAAGCGCCTCGGCGGTGAAGCGCACTTCGCCACGGCCGGTACGCGCCAGCTGCGCGGCGATGGTTTCCACCAGCGCCGGCAGGTCCTCGCGGCGTTCGCGCAGGGCCGGCACGTCGATCGGGAACACATTGAGGCGGTAGAACAGATCCTCGCGGAATTTGCCTTCGGCAATGCGCGTCTCCAGATCGCGGTGGGTCGCGGCGACGACGCGCACGTTGCAGCGGATGGTCTGGTTGCCACCCACGCGTTCGAAGCTGCGCTCCTGCAGCACGCGCAGCAGCTTGACCTGCATCGGCAGGCTCATGTCGCCGATTTCGTCGAGCAGCAGGGTGCCGCCCTCGGCCATTTCGAAACGGCCCTTGCGCGCGGTGAGCGCACCGGTGAACGCGCCCTTCTCGTGGCCGAACAGTTCGCTTTCCAGAAGGTCGGCCGGAATGGCGCCGCAGTTGATCGCCACGAACGGGCCGTCACGGCGCGGCGAGCGCTGGTGGATGGCGCGCGACACCACTTCCTTGCCGGTACCAGATTCGCCCAGCACCAGCACGGTGGTATCGAAGGCGGCGACCTGTTCGATCATCGTGCGCAGCGCGGTAACGGCCGCGCCGTTGCCGGTCGGGCCCTGGTCCTGCGCGGCGCCGGCCTGGTGCTCGGCGTCCAGGCGCTTGAGGCTGGCGCGACGCAGCAGGGCTTCCATCTGGGCGTGGCGCAGCGGTGTCTCCAGCGGCCAGATGTTGGCCTCGTGCAGGCCATGCTGCAGCGCGAAAGCAGCGGCATCGCCGTCGGCCAGCAGCACCGGCGGCGGCAGGCTGCTGCCGCCGAGCCAGTGGTACAGCGCAGTGCTGGCGGCGCTGTCATCCAGGCTGCCGACGATCACCGCCATCCAGTCGTTCTGGCGCTGGCGGCCCAGGTCGAAATCGGCCGCGTCGGAGACCCAGCGCGGGTTGAAGTCCATGAATTCCAGCAGGGCAACGGTGCGCTCGGCACGCACGGCGTCGTTGTCCAGTACAAGGATGCGCGATTCGCTCACGATCGATCCTCCCTGAGGCCTTCCAGTATCGGCATGACTTCCTGGATGTAGGACAGCTTGCTGACGAAATTGTCGGCGCCGGCGCGCAGCGCGTGTTCGCGGTGCTCGGCGTCGTCGAAGTGGCTGGCGATCACGATATACGGTGCGTCGTCCTGCGACTTGATCAGGCGGGTGGCCTGCAGGCCGCCCATTTCCGGCATGGCCAGGTCCATCAGTACCACCTGCGGGCGCAGCGTTTCCGAGCGCTCGATCGCTTCCAGGCCGTTGCCGGCGCTGCCGACGATCTGCAGCCAGTCGATCTTGCGGAAATGGCGCATCGCCGCGTTGATGAAGCCCTCGTGGTCATCGACCAGCAGGACCGTAAGCTTGTTCATGTCCAACATCCTTTTCAGCCCACCCGGGCCAGCTGCGGTTGCCTGGCGCCGAGCCGGCGCCGTTCACGGGCCGGGGCGATGTCCAGTTGTTCCCGGTATTTTGCGACGGTTCGGCGGGCAATGTTCACCCCCTGGCGCGAGAGCAGGCCGGCAATGGCCTCATCGGCCAGCGGCCGGCCGGCCGGTTCGGCGTCGATCAGGCGGCGGACCATGGCCTTGACCGCCTGGCCGGAGACGCTGGCGCCTTCCAGGCGCACGGCGAAGAAATGCTTCAGTTCGAAGGTGCCGCGCGGGGTCTGCAGGAATTTGCCGGTGGTGATGCGCGAGACGGTGGACTCGTGCATGCCGATTTCCTCGGCCACTTCCTTCAGGGTCAGCGGCGCCATGGCCTCCTCGCCACGCACCAGGAAAGCGGCCTGGCGCTCGACGATCACCCGCGCGGTCCGCAGCAGGGTGTCGTAGCGCATCGACAGGCCGCGGCTGAACCAGCGCGCTTCCTGCAGCATCTCGCGCAGGGCCGGGGCGGCTTCGCTCGTCTCCGACAGCGCCTGCTCGTACTGGCTGTTGATCGACACGCGGCGGCTGGTGGCCGGGTTCAGCGCCACCTTCCACTGCGCGTCGGCGTGCCAGGCGACCACGTCCGGCACCACCACGGCGTTGCGCTCGGGCAGCAGGCTGTCGCCCGGGCGCGGTTGCAGCGAGAGGATCAGGCGCACCGCCTCGCGCACGTCGTCGATCTCGGCGTCGTGCTGGCGGGCGAGGGCGGGGTAGTCATGCGCGGCCAGCGCATCGAGCGCGCTGTCCAGGATGCGCGCGGCCAGATGACGGGCAGCCACCACGCCGTGCAGGCTGCGCAGCTGCGCCTGCAGGCCTTCGCGCAGGTCCTGCGCTGCCATGCCGGCCGGTTCGCCGTGCAGCAGCTGCTGGCGGATCGCTTCCACGCCGTCGGCGTCGATGTCGAACTGGGCGCTGGCCAGCAGCTGCAGCTGGCCCAGTGGCGCCTGCAGGTAGCCGGCGTCATCGCAGTGGTCCAGCCAGAAGGCAGCAACGGCCAGCCCGCGGTCGTCCATGTCCAGCGACAGGCGCTGCAGCACGCGCAGCTGCGGATCGGTCGATTCACCGGCGGCGATGCGCGCCATGCGATCGTCGTCGCCGTCCTGCCAGCTGGTGCCGGCCACGTCCCACATCGAGGATTCCGGCAGCTCGTCAAACGCGGCCGTCTCCAGCGTGGTGGTGCTGGCCTCAGTGGCCTCGGCGGCGGGGGCTTCGGCCTCTTCGATCTCCAGCAGCGGGTTGGAGTCCAGCAGGCGCTGGATTTCCTGTTCCAGGTGCAGGCCATCGAGCTGCAGCAGCCGGATCGACTGCAGCAGCTGCGGGGTGAGGTGAAGTTGTTGGCCCAGCTGGGTCGAGAGTGCAGCCTTCATCGTGGTTCCCCGGCACCGCTCCCCGGCGCCTTGTGGAACGCATCTTGCTTTTGATCCGACGGGTGCGGAATCGGGGGGTTCCTGAGGGCTTTCGTATATATCCCGACAGGATGTAGGGATTTTCCCTACATGGACGCGGGATGTTGACGAAGGTCGTCGCCAAGTCATTGATTCGTGGTGCCGAGCCGGCCGTGCTCGCGGGGCGCCATGTACGGATTCCTGTCAGGGCCTGTCAGGGTGACGGGAATTCGTCGCCGATGCGGGGATGTCGCGGGTTGGTAGAGTCGACTGTTAGTCGACTGCTCTCAGATCAGGCTCTGGAAAAGTCCCGCGCTCCGCGCGCAAATCGACTAACTGTCGACTCTACCGACAATCGACTCCACCCCGGCATTGTCCGGCGATCACGGTGAGGCCGATTCACTCCAGCTCGTGCTGGTGGCGGGCGGCCAGCAGCAACAGATCGTTGGCGCGGCGGCAGCCCAGCGATTCCATCATGCGCGCGCGGTGGGTCTCCACCGTCTTGACGCTGATGCCGAGGTCAGCGGCGATTTCCTTGTTGCTCTCGCCCTTGCCGATGCGGCGCAGGATCTCGCGCTGGCGCGGCGACAGCGCGGCGATGCCGGTGGGCTTCTCGCGGCCCAGCATGGGCGCCAGCATCTTGGCCGAGATCTGCGGGCTCAGGAATACCTGGCCGGCGTGCGCGGCACGCAGGGCCAGTTCCAGCTCCTGCGGCGCGGCATCCTTCACCACGAAGCCAACCGCGCCGCGATCGAGTGCATCGCGCACATGCGCGGCGTCGTCGTGCATGGTCATCATCACCACGCGGGTACCGGGGGCGCGCAGGCGGATGTCACTGAGCGCTTCCAGGCCGGTGCGCCCGGGTAGCGACAGATCCATCAGCACCACATCCGGCGCATGCTGCAGGGCCAGCTGCAACGCCTGTTCGGCATTGCTGGCCTCGGCAACCAGCTGCACGTCGGCAAACCCCTGCAGCAGCCGCGCCAGGCCGGCACGGACCAGGGTGTGATCGTCGACGATGAGAACTCGCACAGGCACGCAACTGGTCCGTGTAGGGGAGTCCACCTTAACTTAGCTGAACGGGCGCGCCAAGCGTTGCCTGTCCTGCATCGCAATGCTGGGTTTCAGCGGGCCCGGCGAGCCTCGGCCACCTGGCGGCGGTGCAGGCGGAACAGGTGCCGCTCCATGGCCATTTCCAGGCCGTCGCCGAGGCGCTGGAAGCGCAGCCAGAGATAGTGGCCACCGCCGCCATCGGCGGCTTCGGCGATCACTTCCACCGGCAGGTCGATATGGTCGGGCAGCCAGTCGCTGGGCTGCAGCCGCACCAGTCCGGCCTGGCCAGGCGTGGCGCCGCTGCGCGGGCCCAGCTGCAGGCGGATGCCACGGCGTGACCAGCGCACCGGGCGCAGGGTCAGTTCCTGGCCCTGCTGGCGGACCAGCCGGCCGAGCAGCACCATCGCCAGGTCCAGCTTGGCCTCGAGCCGCTGCAGCTGCAGGCTGGCCTCGTTGCGGTCGTCATGCTCGTCAACGCGGCTGTCTTCCACCAGCGCCAGGCTGCGCAGCAGGCCTTCGGCGCTGCTGGTGCGGCCGGCGGCACTGCCGGGCTGGAACTCGGCCGGCAGGGCCAGTTCGCAGCTGAGCGTTTCGTCGAACAGCTCGCTTTCGGCGGGGTGGTGCAGCGACGTTGTCGGCAGTTGTGTCATGCCAGCGATTCTGCCTGCAGGTAGGCATGCGCCGCGCGAAGAGAGCGCTGTCCATCGTTCATCAGGGCAGCGACCGCGTCGCGGCGCTGGCGCAGCAGCCCGAGCAGGTTCTGCTGGCGTTCGAACAGCGCGCTCAGTGGTGCGTGGTCGGCCGCGGTGAGCGGCTGGCTGAGCAGGGCATGCAGGGCGCTGTCGTGGCCGTCGAGCAGGCTGTCGGCCTGGTCGAGGGCTTCTTCGCCCAGCGCCTTCTCGAACGCGTCCAGCTGCGCGTGCAGTTCGTGCAGGCTCATGGTGCCACCGCGGCCGGGCGGCGCTGTTCGTGCGGGATCGCGTTCCAGGCGCTGTCGATTTCGCCGAGCAGCTGCAGGGCTTCGTCCAGCGCTGCACGATCATTGTGCAGGTTGGCCTCGGTCAGGCGCTGCAGCACGTAGTCATAGAGTGCCGACAGGTTGCCGGCGATCTCGCCGCCGGCCTCATGGTCCAGCGAGCCGTTGAGGTGGCCGACGATCGCACAGACTTCGCCGATCGCCTTGCCCTTGCCGGCCTGGTCGCCACGCTCGAGGCTGGCCTGTGCGCGGCGCACGCGCTCCAGCGCGCCGGCCAGCAGCATCGCCACCAGCTTGTGCGGATCGGCGTCGGCGACCGCACTGGTCACTCCCACCTGGCGGTACTGTTCGGCATATTGACGGCTGGAACCGTACATTCGTGATTCTCCTTGCGCGGGGTGCCGCCGGGCGATCGAGGGGACCGTTGCCGGCGGCGCGGCGATGATTGCTGTTGCGTCCGTTATCGGTGCGTTGCACGCCAAACTTGAGCGTTGCGCGTAGACCTTCAGCGGTTCAGCTGTGCCAGCTGCTGCTGCAGCGACGTATTGCTCTGCTGCAGCTTGCCCATCAGGCTGTCCAGCGCGATGAACTGCTTCTTGTAACGCTCTTCCACGCTCTTCATGCGCGTGTCCAGGTCCTTGCGGCGCTTGTCGATGTTGTCGAGCGTGGTGTTGAGGCCTTTGGTGCGGGCGACGAAGGCGCCTTCCTTGCCGACCGTGGTGCTGACATAGCCGTCGACCATGGTGTAGAGCGTGCCGGCACCGCCGGTGTCACCGGTGATGGCCGAGCGGATCTTTTCAGGCTGGCTGGCCAGTGCGGCGGCAAACTTGGTGGTATCCAGCACCAGGCTGCCGTCGGCGTTTGGATAACCGCGTGTCTGCAGGCCCAGTACCTTCGGGTCCAGGCCGTCGGCGGAAAGCTCCTTCAGCACGCCCGACATCATGGAACGCAGCTGGCTGGCGGCACCACGCATCTGCGCGTCGCCGGTCAGCGTGGCCGCTTCCTTGGTCTTGGCGTCGTACTTGGTTTCGGTGTTGATCGCTGCGATGGCCGCGTTGTAGGCGGTCACGAATTCCTGCATCACCTTGGTGGCGGCGGCCGTGTCGGTACTGATCACGACCGTGCTCTTGCCGGGAACCTTCAGGTTCAGGGTCAGGCCAGGCACCGCATCTGCCACCGTATTGCTGGCGCTGACAACCTTGACGCCATCGATGGTCAGTTCGGCGTCCGCTGCAGCGGTGTTCTGTTTCAGGCTGCCGACCAGTGCGCTCAGCTTGGGATCACTGCCGCCGTACTCCAGCTTGATCGCATTGGCGGCACCGGTCTTCTCCTGGGCGATCGACAGGTACTGGTTGTCGCCGGAGGTGATCAGTGTGGCCTGGACGCCTTCCTTGCGGCCGGCGGCATCGATCTTGTTGCGGATGGTGGTCAGCGTGTCGCCGTCCTCCACCGCCACGTTCATGGTCTTGGCCTTGTCGCCCACGCCGACGGTCAGCGTCAAGGTTCCGGCGCCGAAGGTGTCGGTCTTCGGGAACGAGGTGTCGGCAATCAGCTTGTGCGCCGTGGCGAGGGATGTCACCTCCACCTGGTGCGTGCCGTTCGACGCGGCCGCCTTGGTCGTGCCCAGGTCGTACAGCGCCACCGATGCGGTGAGCACATCCTCGGTGTTGGCGGGCTGCGCCTTGCCGCTGGCGGTCACCGTGCGGGTATCGAAGGCGGTGGTGGCCTTCAGCGCGGTCAGTGCAGTCTTCAGCTTGTCGAAGGCCGAGGTGACGGTGCCGATCGACGACAGCTGCATCTTGGCTTTGGACTGCTGCAGGTTCAGTGCATTGTCGGCCGGCTTGCGGTCTGCTGCGACCAGCTGGTTGACGATGCTGGAGATATCCAGTCCCGAGCCAATGCCACCGTATCCAAAGTCTGCCACGTCGTTTCTCCTGGTATACGGGCCTGGCCGTCGTGCGGTGGCCCGTCGTCAACGAAAATAGCGGCCTGCGCCGCTGGGTCTTGAGGACTTCGTTGATGCATGCGCCGTGCCAATGCTCTGGCGCAGGTTCTGGCACGCAGGTTGCAGGAGGGTTGGGGCAGGGTGCGGGGAGGTTCACCGCGGGCTGCCGGGAGTCTGCAAAAAACCCTCCCCCAATGCAGGGGAGGGGTCAGGCTACTGACAATCGGGGGGAGACGAAGCCGCCCGGTACGTACAGTCAAAGGTACAGCGCTGAAAGAGAGGTCCGCAGGAGCGGGCGATGCCAAGCCGGTTCGGGAGGGTTCCCGGGCCGGGCATGGCCCGCGCCTTCGCGCATCGTGGCTTCCGGGTTGCCGCTGCCGTCGGTTCAATCCGACGGCAGCGGCGCCTTCTTGCCGTGGATCAGCGCAGCAGGCTGAGCACGCCCTGCGGCACCTGGTTGGCCTGGGCCAGCATGGCCGTACCGGCCTGCTGCAGGATCTGGGTGCGGGTCAGCTCGGCGGTTTCCTTGGCGAAGTCGGTGTCCTTGATGCGGCTGCGCGACGCCGACAGGTTTTCCGACGAGGTCTGCAGGTTGGCCACGACCGAGGTGAAGCGGTTCTGGATGGCACCGAGGTCGGCGCGGGTGCTGTTGATCGCACCCAGGGCCTTGTCGACCACTTCCAGCGCCTGCTGGGCGCCGAGCACGGTGCTCACGTCCAGCTTCTGCACGTTGGCGGCGGTGGCGGTGCCAGCGGTGTAACCAGCGGCTGCATTCTTCGCGCCCCACACGCCGGTGCCGGCGTTCAGGTCGCTGCGCTCAAGCGCGATGTCGGCAGCGACGACCGCCTTGCCTTCCTTCACCGAGCTCAGCTTCATCGTGCCGTCGGCATTGGCTTCGGCGTAGATGCCGGCCTCGCCGATCTTGGCGTTGATCGCGGTGGCGACTGCCTTCGAAGCATCAGCGGTGGTTGCACCGGCCTTCAGTTCGACGGTGCCGATGTCCACGCCCATCACCTTGCCGGTGATGCGCGAGCCATCGGTGCTGGCGACCAGCGCGTCAGTGGCACCGCTTGCGAAGGTCGAGGTGCCCAGCGAACCCGCCTTGGCGTCGATGGTCTTGTCGATGGCGATCGACTGGCCTGCGTTGGCGCCGACCTGGAACAGCTGGCTGGAGAACGAGCCGTCCAGCAGCTTGGTGCCGTTGAAGTCCGACTGCTTGGCAACGCGATCGATTTCCGAGACCAGCTGGGTCACTTCGGCCTGCAGCGCCTTGCGGTCGCTGGCCGAGTTGGTGGCGTTGGAGGCCTGCACCGACAGCTCGCGGACGCGCTGCAGGTTGTTGCCGATTTCGGTCAGCGAACCTTCGGCGACCTGGGCCAGCGAGATGCCGTCGTTGGCATTGCGGATGGCGACGTCGGTACCGCGGATCTGGGTGCCGAAGCGCTCGGAGATCGCCAGGCCGGCCGCGTCGTCCTTGGCGCTGTTGATGCGCGAACCGGAGGACAGGCGCTGGATGGTGGTGGCCAGCGAGCTGCCGCTGGTGCTCAGGTTGCGCTGAGCATTCAACGACATCGTATTGGTGTTGATGACTTGTGCCATGGTGCTTTTCCTTTGGCGAAGGTGGAACGTGTTTCAGGATCCGGGCGCCGCCTCATGCGGCGCCCGGAGGTCGATCAGAGAGCGGATCAGCGCAACAGGCTGAGCACGCCCTGCGGCACCTGGTTGGCCTGGGCCAGCATGGCCGTACCGGCCTGCTGCAGGATCTGGGTGCGGGTCAGCTCGGCGGTTTCCTTGGCGAAGTCGGTGTCCTTGATGCGGCTGCGCGACGCCGACAGGTTTTCCGACGAGGTCTGCAGGTTGGCCACGACCGAGGTGAAGCGGTTCTGGATCGCACCGAGGTCGGCGCGGGTGCTGTTGATCGCACCCAGGGCCTTGTCGACGATTTCCATCGCCTGCTGGGCGCCCTTCACCGTGCTGACGTCCAGGTTGCTGGCGTACTTCGAGGCCGGTGCCGCGCCGGCGGCGGTGGCGGTGAAGGTGGCCTGCGTGTTGCCTGCCCAGGTACCCGGAGTGGCAGTGATCGCCTTGAACGAGCCATCGGCGTTGACGCTGTCCTTGACCGAGGTCAGGGTGACACCGGCGGTGCCGTTCACTTCGGCGTAGACGCCGGTTTCGCCGATCTTGGCGTTGATCGCAGTCACCAGTGCTTCACGCGAGGCCTTGCCGGTGGCAGCGGCGTCGGCGCCCTGCTTGACCGAGACATCGGCGATGGCCACACCATTGATGGACAGACCGGTGGTGGTGAAGTCCGCATTCGCGGTCGGATCGGCCAGGGCCAGCGAGTTGGTATCGAACTTGGCACCGCCCAGGGCATTGGCCTTGGCGTCGATGGTCTTGTCGATGGCGATGGCCTGGCCGGCGTTGGCGCCAACCTGGAACAGCTGGCTGGAGAACGAGCCGTCCAGCAGCTTGGTGCCGTTGAAGTCCGACTGCTTGGCAACGCGGTCGATTTCCGAGACCAGCTGGGTCACTTCGGCCTGCAGCGCCTTGCGGTCGCTGGCCGAGTTGGTGGCGTTGGAGGCCTGCACCGACAGCTCGCGGACGCGCTGCAGGTTGTTGCCGATTTCGGTCAGCGAACCTTCGGCGACCTGGGCCAGCGAGATGCCGTCGTTGGCATTGCGGATGGCGACGTCGGTGCCGCGGATCTGGGTGCCGAAGCGCTCGGAGATCGCCAGGCCGGCCGCGTCGTCCTTGGCGCTGTTGATGCGCGAACCGGAGGACAGGCGCTGGATGGTGGTGGCCAGCGAGCTGCCGCTGGTGCTCAGGTTACGCTGAGCATTCAACGACATCGTATTGGTGTTGATGACTTGTGCCATGAGGAGAGGTCCTTGAGCGGTTGCACGTGAGTTGGGTTAGACGCCCCCGACGTGCCCCGGGGGCGGCTCATGTCAGCGCTGCAACAGGCTGAGCACGTTCTGCGGTACCTGGTTGGCCTGGGCCAGCATGGCCGTACCGGCCTGCTGCAGGATCTGGGTGCGGGTCAGCTCGGCGGTTTCCTTGGCGAAGTCGGTATCGCGGATGCGGCTGCGCGAGGCCGACAGGTTCTCCGAGGAGGTCTGCAGGTTGGCCACCACCGAGGTGAAGCGGTTCTGGATCGCGCCGAGGTCGGCGCGGACGCTGTTGACCGATTCCAGGGCCTTGTCGACGATCGACAGCGCCTTCTGCGCGCCTTCGGCCGTGGTGACGTTCAGGTCCTTGACGAAGTTCGACGCAGCGCCGGTCAGCAGGCCGCCGTTGGTGCTGGTCTCGGTCAGGCCGAGGCCGGCGATGGTCGCCGCGGTGGCGCCGGTCGGCGGGGTGGCGGCGCTGACGCCCAGGGTGAAGGTCTGGCCGTCCTTGACCGAGGCCAGGCTGACCACGCCGGCGTTGACCGAGGCCATGACGCCGGTTTCGCCCAGCTTGCCGTTGATCGCGGCGGCGGTGGCCGAGGTGATCGACTCGCCCGCCTTCACGGTGAAGTCGTTGATGGTGACCGTGGTGGCGGTGCCGCCCGGCGGGGTCACCGAGATCTGCAGGCCGGAGTAGGTGGTGTCGGCGGTGGCCTTGTCGGCGGCTGCCAGGCTGGTGCCGGTGTAGCCGTTGGCGAAGGTGGCGGCGCCCAGCGAATCGGCCTTGGCGTTGACCACGCTGTTGATGGCGATGGCCTGGCCGGCGTTGGCACCGACCTGGAACAGCTGGCTGGTGAAGGAGCCGTCCAGCAGCTTGGTGCCGTTGAAGTCGGCCTGCTTGGCGACGCGGTCCACTTCCGAGACCAGCTGGGTCACTTCGGCCTGCAGCGCCTTGCGGTCGCTGGAGGAGTTGGTGGCGTTGGAGGACTGCACCGCCAGTTCGCGGATGCGCTGCAGGTTGTTGCCGACTTCGCTCAGCGAACCCTCGGCGACCTGGGCCAGCGAGATACCGTCGTTGGCATTGCGGATGGCCACGTCCAGACCACGGATCTGGGTGGTGAAGCGCTCGCTGATGGCCAGGCCGGCCGCGTCGTCCTTCGCGCTGTTGATGCGCAGGCCGGACGAGAGGCGCTGGATGGTGGTAGCGAGCGAGCTGCCGCTGGTGCTCAGGTTGCGCTGAGCGTTGAGCGACATCGTATTGGTGTTGATTACCTGTGCCATGGGGTCGTCTCCTCTTATATGGAACCCGTTGGTGAATGAAACGAAGCGCCGCCGGTTTTTTTGTGTGGCTGTGTGCTTCGCTGTTGCCAAATGAATAACGGCGCTTTGTCAACAACCTTTAGCCGTGAATTCCGCTGGAGCCGAAATTCGGTGCTGGAGGCTGTTTTTCCCGGGTTTTTCAGCCCTGGAAGGGCGTGAAGGCAATCCCGGAAAGGGGCGGTCGGGGCAGGCCCGACCAGCGCTGATGAAGGTATCGGCGGGGCAGCGCCGGCCTTGATGGGCAATCACGGGTATTCCGCCGCAGCGGGCATGGCGCCGGGCACGGAAACGAAAAAGGCCGCGATGCAGGGCATCGCGGCCTTTCAGGGGTGACGCAAGGAAAGCGTCAGCGGATCTTGTTGAACAACGACATCGACTGCATCTGCGAGAAGATCGTCTGTGCCGCCTGCAGCGCGGTGCTCTGCAGCTGGTACTGGCTCAGGGCGTCGGCATAGTCCAGGTCGCGCATCTGCGACAGTGTGGTTTTCAAGGTCACGCCGTTGGCCTCGCGCATGTCCGCGGCGTTATCCAATGCCTTCAGCTGTGCGCCGCCTGCGGCACGTGAATCGATCATGCGTTCGGAGGCGCGTGCCACGTCGCGCAGGGCACTCTGCAGCTCGTTCTGCTGCGCGGACATCTTCGCGGTGGTTCCGGTGTCGGCATCCAGCGCGGCGATCAGCTTGTCCATGGTGTCGAAGATGTCGCGGCTGCTCGCGGGCGTGACGTTGAAGCTGTCACCCGCAGCGGGTGCACCGGTGATCTGCAGGCGTACGCCGTTCACTTCCACGTTGTCACCCGCCTTGTAGGTGCCGGTACCGGTGACGTTGCCCGCGCCGTCCAGCACCTGGTACTGGTCGGCAGCGGTGAAGCGGATGCTGAAGGCCTGCCCGTTCCAGCTGTCGCTGCCATCGCGGGTGATGTTGGTCAGCACGCCGTTGCCGGTGTTGCCGGCCGCCGCGCCGCCATCGACAAAGCCATCGCCAGTGGGGATGCGCATGAATATCTCGCTGCCGGGCAGCGCATCGCGCACGTAGGTATCCGGGCCGACTTCGATCTGGCGCTGGGTCTGGTCGCCCCGGTAGACCACCTTGCCGTTGATCTTGGCAAACGGCGGGTCGCCGTCGTTGGTGCCGCCGAACACATAGCGGCCGGTACCATCGTCGGCATTGGCCAGCGACAGCAGGCCATCGCGGATCTGGTTCAGCTCGGTGATCAGGGTCTTCTTGTCCGGTGCACTCAGCGCCGGGTTGCTGGCCTGGATGGTCAGATCATTGACGCGCGCCATCAGGTCGTTGACCTGGGCCAGGGTGTTTTCCTGCACGCCCAGCCGGTTCTGCACGTTGCCGGCGTTGAGCTTCATGCGGTCAAGCGCGGCCAGGCTGCGGTCAAGACCCACGGCGGCACCGGCGGCGACCGGATCGTCCTTGGCGCTGACGATCTTGCTGCCGGTGGCGATCTGCTGCTCCAGGTGGCTGAGCTTGGCCTGCTTGGCCATCATCAGCGACACGGACTGGTTGAACATCATGCTGGTGGAGATGCGGCTGCTCATCGGCGGACGGCTCCCAGGATGGTCTGGAACATGCTGTCGGCGGTGGAAATCAGCTGCGAGGCGGCCTGGTAGGCCTGCTGCAGGCGCAGCATGTCGGCCGCTTCCTCGTCCAGGTTGACCCCGGACACTTCATCACGCGCTTCCTGCGCCTTGTCGTTGATCACCAGCTGCGCTTCCAGCGAGTACTCGGCCGAGCGGGCCGCGGCACCGACCTGGGTGGTCAGGCCGCCGAGGGCGCCGTTCAGGGTGACCGTGCCGCTGTTGAACGCCTTGGCGCTCTCCACCTTGGCCAGCCGGGAGGCATTGCTGTTGTCCGACGAGCCGGCCGGGGTAGGGGTGATGTTGAAGGTGTCGCCGACCTTCGGCGCACCGTCCAGCACGAAGCTCCAGCCATTGGCGCTGATGGTCTGGCCCGGGGTGTAGGTCTGCGGCGGGCCACCATCGATGGTGTAGGTGGTGGCCGAGGTGAACACGATCGCAGCCGGATTGCGCAGGTTGGCGTTGGTCGAATCGCTGACGGTGACCCCGCTCAGCTTGCCGGTGCCGGTGTTGGATGTGGCGGCAGCACCCTTCACCGCCGCAGCGGCGGCGATGCGCGAGGGATCGGTGATCGCCACTTCCATGCTGCCGGCCACGCCAGCGGTGGGCTGCAGCAGGAATCGATCATTGGCAGCCGGGGTACCGCCGACCACCAGCTTGACGCCATTGATCACCAGCGGATCGGTGGCGGTGCCGGTACCGGTCAGCGGCACGTTGGCGCCGGTGTCGGCGCGGCTGGCCTTCCACTGGGTGCCATCGAACTGCAGCACCACGTTCTGCGCGTCCAGCTTGCCCAGGTCGCCATAGGTGGCGCTGAGGCTGGCCGTGCCGGTGTTGGCATTGTTGGCGGTGACGCGCGGATTGCCGATGTTGAAGAAATCACCGCCCAGCTGGCCATACATGTCCACACCCTGGTGATGGGTCTGGTTGAAGGTCTCGGCCAGGCCGACGGCCAGCTTGCCCAGTTCGGCCTGGGCCGGGGTCAGCACCGTGTCGCGGAATTCCAGCAGGCCGCCGATCTGGCCACCGACGGCCTTTGCGTCAAGCCGGATCGTGTTGCCCTGGGTCTCCAGCGCCAGCTGCAGGCGCTCGGGCTGGTAGGGGTCGGCCACGGTGGTGACCTTGGTCGCCGTGGTGCCCACCACCAGTGCGTTGCCGCCGGCGGTGTAGACATTCATGATGCCGCCGTCCTGGATCACCGCCGTGCCGCCGGTGTAGCCGATCAGCTGGGTGATCAGCTGGTCGCGGCGATCAAGCAGGTCCGGCGCGGCATTGGCGATGTTGGTGCCGATGGCGCCGTTGATCTGCGCGATTTCCTGCGCCAGGCGGTTGACTTCGGTGGCACCGGCCAGCAGGCCGTTGTTGACCTCGCCATTGAGGTTGTTCAGGTGCGTGTTGAGCTGCACGAAGCGGTTGGCCAGGGCCTTGCCGCCGTCGAGCATGTTCTGCCGGTCGGCGGTGCCGGAGGCGTTGGAGGACAGGCCGCTGACCGAGTCGAAGAAGTTCGACCAGACGCCGGCGATGTTGGTCGCGCCTTCCGAGAACAGCGAGTTGACCCGGTCGGCCATGCCGGAAAGCTGCTTCAGGCGTGCCAGCTCGCCGCTGCTGTCGAGCAGGCGCGAGATCGCCAGCTGGTCGGCGGTGCGGCGGATATCGGTGATGCGGGTGCCGTTGCCGACCGTGCCATAGCCGTAGTTCTGCGGATCAGCGGTAGCGAAGTTGACCTTCTGCCGGCTGTAACCCGGGGTATTGAGGTTGGCCACGTTGTGGCTGGTGGTCGCCAACGCACGCTGGAAGGCGAGCAGGGCACCGGTACCGGTGGAAAGTACGCTGGACATGGGGTTCCTCAACGACGAGTGATACCCAGCGCCGCGGTTGCGGTGCTGGCGAAGGTCTGGCCAAGGCGCGTGCCGGCGTCGGCCACGGCGCTGACGGCGCGCTCGATGGTCGGGCCGCCGGCGATCGCGGCGATCTTGGCGGCGTAGCGTGGGTCGGTGGCATAGCCGGCACGCTGCAGGCCACGCGCGAAGCCCTGCACGTCGGTGCCGGCCTGCAGGGCCTGCTGGTAGCGCGGGCTGGTCTTCAACAGGCGCACGTAGTCGGCGAAGCTTTCGGCCGGCGAACTGTAGGCACGGAAGCTGGCGGTCTCGTTGCGGCGCACGCCATCGACATATTCATGGGTGCCGGCCACGGCACGCTGGCCGCTCCAGCCATTGGCCTTGATGCCGAACAGGTTGTGCGAAGTGCTGCCGTCGGCATGCTTGATGTGACGCTTGCCCCAGCCGGTTTCCAGCGCTGCCTGGGCGACCAGCGCGCGGGCATCCACGCCGAGCTCCTTGGCTGCGCTCTGCGCGTGCTGCCAGATGCTGGCAACGAAGCCCTCCGGGGTATGCTCGCCGAGCTGGGCCACGGCGGTGCGGGTGGCCAGGGCATCGGCCGGACTGATCGCGGTGCCGCGATTGCTGGCGGTCGCCGCCCACTGGTCGCTGCCAGCCGCCCAGTCATCGCCCTGCAGGCTGCCGATGTAGGGATCGTCGGTGCCGAGTGAGCGGTGCATGCTGCTGCTCTCGCGGCCGGCAATCAGGTCCAGTGCCTGCTCCATCGGTGCCACCGCGGCCTGCGCGCCGGACTGTGCGCCGGCCGCCATCTGCTGCAGCAGGCGCACGGCCTGGCTGCCGTCTTCCAATGGCAGCGACGGTGCCGGCCTGGCCGGTGCGTTCAGCTGGTAGGCGCGGCTGGCCTTGGCCGGGTCCACGCGGGTATCCAGCGCCGGGCCGTCGGCGGCCTGGCCGGACAGCTGGCGGCTGATCATGCCCGACAGGCCCAGGCCCTTGCCGCGTGTCATCGCCTCGGCAATCTTCTGGTCGTACATGTCGCGGAACATCTTGTTCTCGCCGGGGAACAGCGAATCGCCGAAGCTGGCGTCACGCATGCTCTTGACCAGCATCTGCGCGAACTGGCCTTCCAGCTGGCGCGCGACCTTGTCGATCTTGGCCGGATCGTTCTGTTGCGCCGGGTGCAGATCGAATGCGGGATTGATGCGCATGTCAGATCACCTCGAGTTCGGCACTCAGTGCGCCGGCCTGCTTCAGGGCTTCCAGGATCGCGATGAGATCGCCCGGCGCCGCGCCCACGGCGTTCACCGCGTGCACGATTTCGTCAAGGGTAGTGCCGCCGCTGAACTTGAACATGCGGCTGCCGTCGTTGGTGGCGGTGATGGTCGACTGCGGGCTGGCCACGGTGCGACCGCCGGACAGGGCGTTGGGCTGGCTGACGTTGGTGTTTTCCTGGATCGTCACCGTCAGCGAACCATGCGAGATCGCGGCCGGGCCGACCCGTACCTGCTGGCCGATGACCACGGTGCCGGTGCGCGAATTGACCACCACCTTGGCCGGCGCGCTGCCCGGGGTCAGCTCCAGGTTCTCGATGCGTGCCAGCAGGCCGATGCGCGCGCCGGGATCGGTGGGTGCGGTGACCGCCACGGTTACACCATCGACGGCACGCGCCGCGCCCTCGCCGAAGGCGTTGTTGAGTGCAGCGACCATGCGCGAGACGGTGGTGAAATCGTTGTTGTGCAGGTTCAGGGTGATGTCGCCGCCATTGGCGAGCGGATCGGGCAGGGCACGTTCAACCGTGGCGCCGTTGGGAATGCGGCCGACGCTGGGCACGTTCACCGAGACGCGGGAACCGTCCTTGCCCTGCGCACCGAAGCCGCCGACGATCAGGTTGCCCTGGGCGATCGCGTAGATCTGGCCATCGGCACCGCGCAGCGGAGCCATCAGCAGCGAGCCGCCACGCAGGGACACCGCATTGCCGATCGAGGACACGGTGATGTCGATCGGCTGGCCCGGCTTGGCGAACGGCGGCAGTTCGGCATGGATCGCCACCGCCGCCACGTTCTTCAGCTGCGGGTTGACGTTCGGCGGCACATTGACGCCGAGCTCGCCGAGCAGGTTCTTCAGGCTCTGCACGGTGAACGGTGCCTGGCTGGTGCGGTCACCGCTGCCATCCAGGCCCACCACCAGGCCGTAGCCCACCAGCGCATTGCCGCGCACGCCACCGACCTGGGCCAGGTCCTTGATGCGCTCGGCGCTGGCCGGCGCAGCCATTGCCAGCAGGAGGAAGAATGATCCGTAGAGCGACGCGATGCGTCGCTGCCACGTAGAAGAGAAGAGAGCTTTCATGGCCATACTCAGAACGGCGTCAGGCCGGAGTTGAAGAAGCGGCTCAGCCAGCCCATCGCGTTGGACTGCGCGACCGGGCCGCGTCCGCCGTAGACGATGCGGGCTTCGGCCACGCGGCTGGAAGGAATGGTGTTGTCCTGGCTGATGTCACCGGGGCGCACGATGCCCTGCACCTGCACCAGTTCGTCGCCCTGGTTCAGCCGCAGGTTCTTCTGCCCCTGCACGACCAGGTTGCCGTTGGGCAGGCGCTGCACTACGGTGACCGTGACGCTGCCCTGCAGCCGGTTGCTCTGCGCGCTGTTGCCCTTGCCGGTGAAATCACGCTTGCCGGTCGCCGACGCGCTGAGGATGTCCTTGCCGCCCAGGGTGACCGGCGCACCGAGGATCGAGGGCGTCCCCAGGTTGAGGTTCGACTCCTTGTTGGTGGCGGTGTTGGAACTGGTCTGCGCAGTGGTGTTCTCCAGCAGGGTGATGGTCAGCAGGTCGCCGACATCGCGTGCGCGACGGTCCGAATACAGTTGCAGGGTCGGGCCGGCAGCGTAGATCGCACCGGCCGTCGGCGCGGCCTGCGGCGGCATGATCGGCTGGATCGGCGCCATCGCCGCGTAGGGGCGCACGTCGCCGGCGATCACGCAGCCACCGAGCAGGGCGGCCACGGCGCAGGCGAGGGCAGTGCGGGCGAAGGTGGAAATGGGCGACATGGCGGTTTCCCGGTTGGGCCGGTCAGAGCTTGTTGTTGAGATAGCCGAGCATCGAATCGGTGGTGGAGATCGCCTTGGCGTTCATTTCGTAGGCGCGCTGGGTTTCGATCATCGACACCAGCTCTTCCACCACGTTGACGTTGCTGCCTTCCAGCGCGCCCTGCACCACGGTGCCGAGGCCGTTGAGGCCAGGGTTGCCGTTCTGTGCCGGGCCGGAGGCGGTGGTCTCCAGGAACAGGTTCTCGCCGCGGGCCTGCAGGCCGGCCGGATTGACGAAGTCGGTAAGGGTCAACGCGCCCACTTCCACCGAGGCGGCGCCGTCGGCCATCTTCACGCTGATGGTGCCGTCGGTACCGATGGTCACCGACTGCGCGCCTTCGGGAATCTGGATGCCCGGCTGCACCGGATAGCCGCTGTTGGTGACCAGCTCGCTGTCCTGGTTGATCTTGAACGAGCCATCACGGGTGTAGGCCGAGCTGCCGTCGGGCATCTGCACCTCGAAGAAACCACGGCCGTTGACCATCACGTCCAGGGCGCGGCCGGTCTGCTGCTGGCCACCCTGTTCGAAGTTCTTGGCGGTGGCCACCACGCGCACGCCGGTACCCAGCTGCAGGCCGGTCGGCAGCTGCGTCTGCGCCGACGAGGAACCGCCGGGCTGGCGCACCTGCTGGTACAGCAGGTCCTCGAAGCTGGCACGGTCCTGCTTGAAGCCGGTGGTGTTGGTGTTGGCGAGGTTGTTGGAAACCACCGACATGCGCATCTGCTGCGCATCCAGTCCGGTTTTCGCGATCCACAATGCCTGGTTCATCTTCGGTGTCCTGTCTGGTGGAACCGGCCGCGCGATGCGGCCCTTGGTAGCGGGTGTGCAAGCGGTGTGCCAGCGCCGCGCTCGGGCGGCGCCGGAATTCCGTCAGCTGCCCAGGCGCAGCAGGCTGTTGGCGCTGCGCGCGTTGTCGTCGCCGTGCTTGATCACCTGCACCTGCATTTCGTACTGGCGCTGCAGCTGGATCATCTGCACCAGTGCACCGGCGGCATCGACGTTGCTGCCTTCCAGCTGGCCGCTGTGCACGGCGGTGCCCTGCGCGGGTGCGAACGGCTGTTGTGGGTCGGTGTTGCGGAACAGGCCATCGAGGCCGCGCTCGAGGCGCTCGTCCGGGGCCTGCACGACCTTGATCCGGCCGACCTGGGCCATGGTCTGCGGGCCTTCGCCCTGCGGGATGATCGAGATCGTGCCGTCGGCGCCGATCTCCATCGCCTGGTAGGGCGGAATGGCGATCGGATTGTTGTTGTCATCCAGCACCGGGCGGCCGCTGGAGGTCACCAGCTGGCCGTTCGGGGTGACCGACAATGCAGCGCCGCGCGTATAGGCTTCGCTGCCATCGCTGGACTGCACGGCCAGCCAGGTGCCGGTCTGCAGTGCAAGGTCCAGCGGCTTGCCGGTGATGTGCTGCGCGCCGGGCCGGCGGTTGAAGCCGGCGTCGACGTGCAGCGCATCCACCCGCGAGGCAAAGCCCGGGCCGCGGATCGGGAAGGCTTCGGTGTTGGCCAGCGCTTCCTTGAAGCCGGGGGTGTCCGAGTTGGCGAGGTTGTGGCTGAGCGTACCCTGCGCCTGCAGGGAGGCGCGGGCACCGGTCATCGCCACGTAAAGGGCTTTATCCATGCGGGGAGTTCCGTAGCAGGGTCAGCAGCTCATCAACGGATGTTGATGACGGTCTGGGTGATCTGGTCCTGGGTGGTGATCATCTGCGCGTTGGCCTGGAAGTTGCGCTGCGCGGTGATCATGTTGACCAGCTGCTCGGTGAGGTCGACGGTGGACGCTTCCAGCGAACCGGCCTGGATCTTGCCGAGGTTGGAGGTGTCCGGCATGCCGGTACGCGGCGTGCCCGAGCTGAAGGTATCCACCCACAGGTTGTTGCCCTTCGACTCCAGCCCTTGCGGGTTGTTGAAGGTGGTCAGCGCGACCTGGCCCAGCGGCTTGTCGGCACCGTTGGAGTAACGTGCGTAGACCACGCCGGTCTCCGACACGGTGATCTCGTTGAGCTTGCCGGCGGCATAGCCGTCCTGCTGGGTGTTGCGCAGGGCGAACTTCTCGCCGTACTGGGTCGAGCCGGTGATATCCAGCGTCATGTTCAACTGGCCGGCGCCGGTGTTGGGGGTGAAGGTGCCGAGGCTGACCTTGCCGTCCGCCGGTGCGGTCAGCTTGCCGCTGTTGTCGAAGGTGACCGGGGTCGGCGTGCCGGCCGGCTGGCCGTCCACGTAATTGCGCACGGTCCACTCATTGGGGTTGGCGCCCTTGACGAAGTACGAGACCTGGATGTGGCTCACGCCCAGCGAGTCGTACACGGTGATGCCGCCGCTGGAGTGGTTGTAGGTGTTGGAGTCGGTCGGGTCGAAGGTGGCGACGGTCGGCGGCTTGGCGTTGGCCGGCAGGGTGAAGCCGACCTTCACTTCGCTGGTCTGCTTCGGCGCGCTGTCGGTGGTCAGCAGCTGCAGGTCGACGATGCGGCCGGAATCGAAGTTGGTGCCGTCGGCATTCGGTGCGAACACCTGCAGGCGTGCGCCCTGCGGATTGACCACGAAGCCGGAGGCATCGGTCTGGAAGTTGCCGGCACGCGAATACACGCGGGTGCCGTTCATGTTCATGGTGAAGAAGCCCTCACCGGAAATGGCCATGTCCAAGCTGCGGCCGGTCTGTTCGTTTTGGCCCTGCTTGAACTGCTGGGCAACGTTGGAGACGCGCACGCCCGAACCCACTGCGTTCTTCGACAGGCCGTAGCCGGTGGCCGAGAACAGGTCGGCGAATTCGGCGCGCGACTCCTTGAAGCCGGTGGTGTTGACGTTGGCGACGTTGTTGGCGGTGACGCTCAGGTCGGAGTTGGCGGCATTGATGCCGGACAGCGAGACATTGAAGCCCATGGGATGCTCCTGGTAAGTGCGGGATGTGCGGCTCAGCTGACGCGGAGCACGTAGTCGATCGGGGCCGTGCCCAGGCCCTTGAGATTCAGGTACAGGCCGTCGGAGCCGACGGTCACGCTTTCCACCGGGGCCTGCACGTAGGTGGACAGCTTGGTGCTCTTGCCGGCGGTGTCGACGTGGTTGGCCACCACGCTGTACTTGCCGGGTTCCATGCGCTTGCCGTTGGCGTCCTTGCCGTCCCACTGGAAGGCGGTTTCGCCGGCAGCCTTGGCCTCCACGCTCAGCGAGGTGACCTTGGTGCCATTGGCATCGGTGATGTCCACGGTGATGATGCCGGCCGAGGGTGCGGCGACCGTGCCTTCAACACTGCCTTCCTTCTCCAGCACCAGCTTTTCCGACGGCACCAGCACCTGGTGGCCGACCAGCGCCGCACCACGCAGCACCTGGTCGCTGGCCATCGACTCCTGGAAGCCCTTCACCGTCTTGTTCAGATCGGTGATGCCCTGCACGGTCGACATCTGCGCCATCTGCGCGACCATCTGCGTGTTGTCCATCGGCTTCAGCGGATCCTGGTGTTGCAGCTGTTCGGTCATCAGCCGCAGGAAGTCCGCCTGGTCCAGCGTGTTCTTCTTTTTCGTGGCGTTGCTGTTCGGAGCGTTCAGGCCGAGCGCGGCGTAGACGTCCTGGTTGGTCTGGTTGTTGACGGAGGTGGTCATGGCGGTATCCGGTACTGCGGGCCTCAGCGGCCCATGGTCAGGGTGGCCAGCGCCAGTTCCTTGGCCGTGGTCAACATCTCAACGCCGGCCTGGTAATTGCGCGACGTCGAGATCAGGTTGACCATCTGCGCCACCGGATCGACATCAGGCTGGTAGATGTAGCCGTCGGCGTCGGCCAGCGGATGGCCGGGCTCGTAGCGCTTGATGGGCGCGGCCTCGCTCTGGGTGATCTCCTTCACCTTCACCGACGTGATGTTCGGATCGTTCTTGCTGGTGACGGCCTGGAAGATCGGCTCCAGCGGCTTGTACACAGCGTCGGCGGAACCGGCGACGGTGTCGGCGTTGGAGAGGTTGGAGGCGATGGTGCTCATGCGCACCGACTGCGCCTGCAGCGCGGAGCCGGCGATGTCGAAGATCGGCAGGTTGCTCATGGCTTATTGCCCCGTGATCGCGGTCAGCATGGAACGCACCTTGCTCTCGACGAAGCTGAGCGAGGCGCGGTACTCGAGCGCGGCACGGCCATAGGCGGCACGCTCGGCATCCGGGTCGACGGTGTTGCCGTCCAGGCTGGGCTGTACGCCCTCGCGCGCGATCTGGAACGGGTTCAGGCCACTACTGATCTCGTAGTGCTGTTCGTGGGTGGTGGCCATCAGGCCGTTGGCATCCTGCCCCTGGGCGTGGCGCAGGGCGGCGTCGAAGTCCAGGTCCTGGGCCTTGTAGCCGGGCGTATCGGCATTGCCGAGGTTGCTGGCGATCAGCTTCATCCGCTGTTCGCGCAACGGCATGGCCTGGGCATGGACGCCCAGGTAGTCGGTAATCAGGTTGCGCACGGTGCACTCCCACGGGAACGTTGCCCGGGAAGCTGCAAGCGGTGTGCCAAACAGGGGAGGGGAGTGCCGGCCGCTGGCCGGCTCCCCGGTGTCTCTGCGGTTGCCGGCCAGTGGCCGGCACTACCGGATCAGCAGACCGTCAGGCCGCCAGCGCGACCTTGCGCAGGCGGTCCAGCACGAAATCGGCCAACTCGTGCGGCGAGTACTTGGCGACGAAGGCGTTGGCGCCCACGCGCTCGACCATCGCATTGTTGAATACGCCCGACAGCGAGGTGTGCAGCAGCACGTACAGGCCGGCCAGGCCCGGGTGCCGCCGGATTTCCGTCGTCAGCGTGTAGCCGTCCATGGCCGGCATCTCGATGTCCGAGATCACCATCGCGTAGCGTTCGGCCGGGTTCTCGCCCGAGGCGTGGATCTGCAGCAGGTGGTCCAGCGCCTGCTTGCCATCGGACAGCAGGGTCGCCCCCACGCCCAGCTGGTCAAGCACGCTGCGGATCTGCTGGCGGGCCACGCGCGAGTCGTCCACCACCAGCACCTGCAGCTGCGGGCCATCGGCGGGCATCGCCATCGCCGGGTCGAGCACGGCTTCACCGCGGACCTGGGCAATGTCGGCCAGCACGCTTTCGACGTCGATCACCTGGATCAGCTCGCCCTGGAAGCGGGTCACGGCGGTCAGGTAGCTCGATTCAGCGCCCAGCTCCGGCGGTGGGTGGATGTCTTCCACCGCGATGTTGACGATGCGCTCCACGCCACTGACCAGGAAGCCCTGGATCGAGCGGTTGAATTCAGTGACGACCAGGTAGCCGGGCGAGGTGTCCGCATCGGGTTCACGCTCGGGGTGGCCGATCGCCAGGCCCAGGTCCAGCACCGGCACCGAGCGGCCCCGCACATCGGCCACGCCGGAGAACTGGCTGGGCAGCCCGGGCACCTGGAACAGCTCCGGGCGGCGCAGGACTTCCTGCACCTTGAAGACATTGACGCCAAAAAGCTGACGTCCGCCGAGACGGAACAGCAGCAGCGCCAGGCGGTTGTGGCCGGCCAGTCGGGTGCGCTGGTCGATCCGGTTGAGCAGGTCATGGGACATGGCTGCTGTATCGGCGCGGTCGGCGCCGAACTTGAGCGATTTCGTAGAGTCGAGCCATGCTCGGCCGAGTCTCTTGTAGAGTCGAGCCATGCTCGACTGGCTGTTCGGAGAAGAGCAGTCGAGCATGGCTCGACTCTACAGAAGGCGACCCCGTCGATCTGGCACATCCCTTGCACGCATCTGGGCCAGATCCCCTCGACAGGAGGCGCCATGCGCCGGGTCACATTTCTGTATGCCATCGCCCTGGCCCTGGCCACGCCCTGGGCGGGCGCCGCTGACTGGCAGCCCGTGGCCAGCATCCGCGCAGCAGCGCTGACGACGCTGCCGGCCGGCAGCGAAGGCGAGGCCCAGGTGGCCGACGCGCTGCGCCTGCCGAAGTGTGGTGGCGCGCTGCAGGTGCAGCCCACTGCCAACACCACGGTGGAGGTCAGCTGTCCCGATGCAGGCGGTTGGCGCCTGTTCGTGCCGGTGAAGGTACGGCGCAACCAGACCGTGCTGGTACTCAATCGTGGAATCGGCACTGGAGAAACCCTTACCGCCGCCGATATCACCACTGCCCAGCGTGATGCAGCCCGGATAGCCGGTGCGGTGCTGGCCGATCCCAACGCGGCCATCGGCCGCATCGCCCGCCGTCCGCTGCAGGCCGGGGCCCTGCTGTCGAACAACGACCTGGTGGTGCAGCGTCTCATCAGGCGAGGAGACAATGTGGCCCTGGTGTCGCGTCGCGGCTCGGTCGAGGTGCGCATTGCCGGCCGTGCGATGGGTGACGCGGGCGAGAATGAACGGGTCTCGGTGGAGAACCTGTCCTCGCGGAGGATCGTGCAGGGCACGGTCGATGCCGCAGGTGACGTAATCGTGGCGCGTTGAATTACCGCAGAATATCCCTAAAGATCACGGCCCAGCGGCCGTTATCCCTTGTGAACGGCAACTCCAGGACACCCCATGAGCCAGAAAATCGACGGCAACCTGCAGGTCCCCCAGGCACTGCGCAGCGTGACGACCCCGGCCAGCAAGCCCGGCGTCAGCAGCGATTCGCCGGCGCGCCCGGTCGAGGCCGCCGACAGCCTGCGCCTGACCGGCGAGGCCACCAATCTGCAGGCCATCGAGCGTGAGCTGACCACCGCCCCGGCGATCGACGCCCAGCGCGTGGCCGCCGTGCGCGAGTCGCTGCAGAACGGCACCTACAAGATCAATCCGGACGCGATCGCTTCGCGCATGCTCGATCTGGACCAGCAGCTGCAGGGATGACCGCAGCGATGAGCGAGCCGCTGCAGCGTCTCGCCCAGGCCCTGGACGTTGAGCGCCAGGCCCTGGTCGAGCACGACGTGCACGCCCTGATCCGTGCCACCGGCGCCAAGCTGGAAGCACTGCGTGCGCTGGAAGGCGCACCGCCGGTCGGCGAGGGCGAACAGCTGCAGGAACTGGCCGAACGCAACCGGGCCAATGGTGTGCTGCTGTCGCGCCGCCGCCGTGAGGTCAACTGGGCGCTGCGCCAGCTGGGCCGTACCGAAGACGCCTCGGCCTACGACGCCAAGGGTCAGTCGCACACGGTCACCGCCCGCCGCCCCCTCGCCGTCGCCTGACGCGACGGCGATCGCACACCCCCTCCCCGCGGGCTGAAGCCCGCCGCGCGACCGCGTATATTGGGCGCCTGTTCGAACGCCCCGAGTTGCCGTGTCCGCTGCCAACGCCCTGGTTACCGCCCCCCTTCCGCCGCAGCCGGTGCTGCAGGCGCTGCTTGAGCGCCTGCGCGAAGGCCTGCTGCTGTTCACCGAGGACGGGCAGGTGGCCCTGGCCAATCCGGCCGCGCAGAACCTGCTGGCCAACGGCGAGGACGGCGCATTGCCGCCGCCGCAGCGCCTGCGTGAACTGTTGCCGCCCGATGCGCTGGAGCAGGCGCGCCAGCATGGTCACTGGAACGGCAGCCTGCCGCTGGGCGAGGGCGTGGTCATCGCCCACCTGTACCACCACGGCCCGGTCGGCGGAGGGCACTTCCTGGCCCTGTTCCGCCACATCGAAGGGCAGGAAGACTACGAACGCGAGCTGCAGCAGCGCCACGCCGAACTGCGCCAGGCCTACCTGCGCCTCAACGGCACCCAGGAAAAGCTGCTGCAGTCGGAGAAGATGGCCTCGATCGGCCAGCTCGCCGCGGGTGTGGCGCACGAGATCAACAACCCGATCGGTTATGTGCACTCCAACCTGGGCAGCCTGCAGGAGTACCTGCGCAGCCTGTTCACCGTGATCGAGGCCTACGAGCGCGCCCTGCGTGCGCCGGACCCGAAGGCGTTGATTCCGGAGATCGACGATATCCGTGACCGCCTCGACATCGACTTCATCAGCCGCGACCTGCCGCAGCTGATGGCCGAGTCGCGCGAGGGCATCGAGCGGGTGACCCGCATCGTGCGCGACCTGAAGGACTTCTCGTATTCCGGTCGCGATGAGTCGTGGAAGCTGGTCGACCTGCACGCGGGCCTGGAATCGACCATCAACATCATCTGGAACGAGCTCAAGTACAAGGTCACCCTGGTGCGCGAGTTCGGCCAGCTGCCGCTGGTGGAGTGCCTGCCGTCGGAACTGAACCAGGTCTACATGAACCTGCTGCTCAACGCCGGCCACGCCATCGCCGAGCGCGGCACCATCACCGTGCGCACCGGCGTTGATGGCGATCATGTCTGGGTGGAGTTCGAAGACACCGGCGGCGGCATCTCGCCGGAACTGCGCCAGCGCATCTTCGATCCGTTCTTCACCACCAAGCCGGTGGGCAGCGGCACCGGGCTGGGCCTGTCGATCTCCTACAGCATCATCAACAAGCACCACGGCCGCATCGACCTGGACAGCACCCCGGGCGTCGGCTCGCGCTTCCGCGTGGTGCTGCCCGTGAAGCAGCCGCGCTGACGGCTTAGGGTAGTGCCGGCCGCTGGCCGGCAACCCCATGCAAGCAGGTACCGCGAGGTAGCCGGCCAGCGGCCGGCTCTACAACGCCGGTTACCGCTGCGGGCGATCCTCGCCACCTTCGCCGGTTTCAACCGGCGCTGGCCCGGCGTTGCTGCGGCGCTGTTCCTCGTAGGTGCGGAATGCCTGGTGGATGTGCTTGCGCAACTCGTCGTCGTTCCACGGCTTGGTCAGGAAACGGTAGATCGCGCCACGGTTGATCGCGTCGGTCACCGTGTTCAGATCGGTGTAGCCGGACAGCACCAGGCGGATCGTATCCGGGTACAGCATCTTCACCCGGCCGAGGAACTCGGTGCCGCTCATGTCGCTCATGCGCTGGTCGGACAGGATCACCTGCACGTCGTTGATCGCCAGCAGGTCGAACGCATCGCGCACGTTGCCGGCGGCGAGGATGCGGTAGCCGTCGCGGCGGAACAGCCGAACCAGCGAGCGCAGCACGTTCTCCTCGTCATCCAGCAGCAGCAGGGTGCGATCGGGACGGGTCTCGGCGAACGCCTCCGGGCGCAGGTAACGGCGGCGCAGGGTCATGCCGGCGGCATCGGCCGACATCGGTTCGCCGAACAGGTAGCCCTGGAACACATCGCAGTCGTTGCGGCGCAGGAAACCCAGCTGCGCCTGTGACTCGACGCCATTGGCGATCACGGTCATACCCAGCTGGTGGCCCATGGCGATGATCGCGCGGGCGATGGCGGCCTCGCGGTTGCCGGCCGGCGCGCTCTTGATGAAGCTGCGGTCGATCTTCAGCTTGTCCACCGGATAACGCACCAGCGCGCTCAGGCTGGAGTCACCGGTACCGAAGTTGTCCAGGCTCAGGCTGATGCCTTCATTGCGCAGGTTGGCCAGCGTCTCGTGCACGAAATTGACGTTGTTGGTCAGCGCGCTTTCGTTGATCTCCAGCGTCAGCATGTGCGCCGGAACACCGGCGGCCTGCATCAGCGACATCACCTCGGCGAAGAAGTTCGGCCGCAGCAGCTGCAGGGTGGAGACGTTCACCGCGATGGTGAAGTCATCGAAGCCCTGGTCGCGCCACATGCGCGCCTGCTTCAACGCGCCTTCCAGCACCCACGTGCCGATCTGCACGATGATCCCCAGCCGCTCGGCGGTACGCATGAAGCGCTCGGGTACCAGCATGCCCAGCGTGGGCGACTGCCAGCGCAGCAGCGCCTCCATGCCCACCACGTGGCCGTCGCGGGCGCTGACCAGCGGCTGGTAGCGCAGCTTCAGTTCGCCGTTGGGAATCGCATCGACAATCTGCCGCGCGATGATGCTCTCGCTGTGCGCGCTGGGCGGAGTATCCACCGCGTGGATGCGCACCGCGTTGCCGCCTTCGCGCGCGGCCTGGTACAGCGCGTCTTCGGCGTGGTCAAGCAGGCGCGAAGTGCTGCTGGCATGTTCGGGGCACAGGCTCACGCCCAGCTTGCCGGTCATGAACAGCGTGTACGGCAGCACCGACAGCGGCAGCTCCATCTGCTGCCGGATCTCCTCGGCGAAGTCTTCCGGCAGCGGCACGTCGGCGGTGCGCGGTACCGCGATCAGGAATTCGTCGCTGCCGTGGCGCCACAACTTGCCACGCCCGCGCAGGTAGGACTGCAGGCGCTGCGCCACCAGCACCAGGGCCTGGTCGCCCACTTCCGCGCTCATGTTCTCGTTCACCGAGGCGAAGTGGTCGATGTCCACATGCATCAGCATCAGCGCGGTACCGCCCGAAGCCGCGTCGGCGACCATCGCCTGCAGCTCGGGATTGCCGGCGCCAAGGCGGTCGGGTGCATCGTCGATGCTGACCGGGGGCAGGTTGGGATTCCACATAGGCTCAGTATTCCGGTGACTCAACGGTGGCCATGCCGGCCGCCTGGTAGGGGAGGTGGACGTCGACGAGGGTGCCTTCGCCATGCGCGGACTCGATCCGTACATGGCCACCGACACTCTGCGCGCGCTCGCGCATCACGATCAGGCCAAGCCCGCGCGGTCCATCCGGGTCGAAACCTTCGCCGTCATCGCGGATCTGCAGATGCAGCCCGCGTTGCCCGACGTCACGCAGCTGCAGCTGCACCTGGCTGGCGCGCGCATGGCGCAGCACGTTGGTCAGGCTCTCCTGCGCGATGCGGAAGCAGGCCTGTTCGATGCTGTTGTCCGGGCGATGCGGCAGCGGCTCGATCTCGGCCAGCAGTTCAACCGGCGAGGACCGGAACAGCACGCGTGCCTGCCAGCTCAGCGCGGCCTCCAGCCCCAGTGCGTCCAGCTGCGGCGGGCGCAGCAGGGTGGAGATATCGCGCAGCTTGGCCACGGTGGTGTCGGCCAGGCTGACGATCTGCGCCAGGTCCTCGGCGCGGCGCTGCGGGTCATCCTCGTCCTGCGCCGCATAGGCCGACAGCTTGATCGCGGTGATCGCCTGGCCGATGTCGTCGTGCAGGTCGCGGGAGATCGCGCGGCGCTCGTCCTCCTGCAGCGAGAACAGGCGGCCGGCCATCGCCTGCAGCTCGCGGTTGCTGGTTTCCAGTGCGCTGCGGGTGCGCTCGGAATCGCTGAGGTCGCGCACGATCAACAGCTTGCAGTCGCGGCCGCCATAGCGCACTTCACCCACCGCCAGCCCGGCATGGAAGCTGCGGCCGTCGGCGCGCTGCATCGCCACCACGCTGCTGTGCCCGGGGCCCAGGTGCGGCTGCCCGGCGCGCAGCTGGCTGCGCACCCGCGCCAGGTCACCTGCAGCGACCAGCGCTGACAGCGGCTCGCCCAGCAGGGTGTGGCTGCCATAGCCGAACAGGCTGGCAGCCCACGCATTGGCATACAGCACGTGTTCGTCGGAGAGAATCACCACGCCATCGGGCAGCACCCGCACCAGCTCGCGGAACTGTTCCTCGCGCTCGCGCAGCAGGCGCCGCGATTGTTCGCGCTCGGTCACGTCCTGCAGGGTGCCCAGCACGCGGCTGCGGCCGGACTCATCAATGCCACTGGCGGCGCGCAGGTGCACCATCAATGCACGGCCGTCCATCGACAGCAGCGGCAGCAGCACGTCCACCTGCACCGGGTCGCCGGAGCACAGCTCGGACAGCAGCTGTTCGGTCTGGGTGGCGGTGGCCGGGTCGGCCGGCACCAGCAGTTCGTCGAAACGGTGCCAGCGGCGCGCCTCGGGCGGGCGGCGGCCGAGCAGGCGATAGACCTGGTTGGAATAGCGGCCCAGGGCCGTGGATGGGTCCAGCTCCCATGCGCCGATGCGGGCCAGCTCGTGCGCCTCTTCCACCCGCGCCAGTGCCTGGTCACGGCGCAGCTGGGCCAGGTCCTCGGCGGTGCGGTCGATGGCGATCAGCAGGCGGGCATTGTGGCCGTCGTAGCTGATCGCATTGGAACGCAGTTCCATCTGCCGCAGGCTGCCGTCACGCAACTGCAGCTGCGTGCGCAGGATGCACAATTCTTCCGGCGCCTCGCGGATTGCTTCCAGCTTGGTCTGCAGGGCCTGGTCCTGGCCTGGCGGCCACAGCGCATCGATGGTCTGCTCCAGCAATTCGTCGCGTTCCCAGCCGAAGGTCGCGCAGGCGGCAGGGTTGGCATCGAGGATGGCCAGCGTATCCAGGTCGTAGACCAGGATCGGGCCGGGATTGCCCTCGAACATCTGCCGCAGCCGCAGTTCCGACGCCTGCTGCCGGGCATGGGTCTGCAGCACGTGCTCGGCCAGCGGGCGCAACAGCAGGTACAGCAGCCCGGCGCTGGCCAGGGCGAAGAATGCACCCTTCAGGCCCTGCCACAGCGCGGCCTGCTGCGGGTCGGGCACCAGTGCCTGCACCGCGCCATCGGTCGCGATCATCCAGGCCAGCGCCATCACCAGGTAGCTCAGCACCACCCGCCGCCGGTCGCGGCTCAGCGCCTGCGCCATCCGCGGGTCGGAAACAGGGGCCTTGCCGGTAGGGTCTGCGGGCATGGATGGGAGGGATGAAAGGGGCGCCGGCCATCTTACCGCGCGGGTGTGCCCTGACCACTCAATTATCCGCCGCAGGCGCCGTTAACCACTGCGTGCCCCGCTGACGGGCGTGTCATCCGGAGCAAGATCGCGTGGACCAAGGGATCATCGCCAGCCTGCTGCAGCACCCGCTTGCGTCGGCGCTGGTCATCGTCGACCGTACGGGACGCCCGTTGGCGGCCAATCCGGCTGCGCGCGAGCATGGCCTGCCGGCCACTGTGGCCGCCTATGCGCCGATGCTGGAAGATCTGCGCCTGATGGCCGCCGATGGCGGCATCGTGGCCTGTACGCTGCCCGGCGGCCCGCGCGGTCACTACGACGGCCACCTGCGCGCCGTGCACGATGGTGCCGGCAACCTGCTGGCGTTCACGCTGAGTGTTCCCGAGCCAACGCCGATCGATGGCGGCGGGCGCTGGGAGCTGGCGCTGGACAGTGCCGGCCACAGCCTGTGGGATTGGGATATTCCCAGTGACCGCGTGGCGCGAACCCCGGCGCTCGGCGATGAGACCGCCACCGAGATGTTGTCACGCGTCCACAGCGAGGACATCGGCCAGGTGCGTGCGGCACTGGACCAGCATCTGCGCGGGCAGAGCGAGCAGTACAGCGCGCAGTTCCGCTTCCGCCAGGCCGATGGCCAGTGGCGCTGGGTCCTGGATCGGGGTCGCGTGGTTGCACGTACGGCCGATGGCCAGCCGCTGCGCATGGTCGGCACGCATACCGATATCGAGCAGCAGAAGCAGCTGGAATCGCTGCTGCAGGAACAGCAGTTGCACCTGAGCGAGGCGCAGCGCATCGCCAGCATGGGCAGCTGGTCGTTTGATCCGACCACCGGTCATTTCTGGTGGTCGCCGGAACTGCGCTCGCTGCTGGCGCTGGAGCAGGGCGCCGTGCCCGGCCAGCGGCGCTGGCTCAAGCAGTTGCACCCGCGCTCGCGAGGCGCCCTGCGCGCGGCCTGGCGGCGGTTGTGGCGCGATGGTCGCGCCGCAAACCTGGAGCTGGAGCTGACCCGCGGCAACGAGCCCTCGCAGCACCTGCGGCTGTGGATGCAGCCGCTGATGGACATGGAGGGGCAGCCCAAGCGACTGCTTGGCCAGGTCCAGAACATCACCGAACAGCACCAGACCGATGCACTCATCCGTTGGCGCACCGAACTGCTGAACCGCGTTTCGGCGCTGGGCCGCATCGGCGGCTGCGAGATCGAGGTGCAGACCCGGCACATGCAGTGGACCGAGGAGTGCTATCGCATCCACGGTCTGCGCAAGGAGCCGATCACCCTCGACCAGGCGCTGGCGCTGTACACCGAGGATTCGCGCAGCGCCTTCGAAGCGGCGTTGTTGCGGATCGCCAATGGCGGGCTGCCCGAGCAGCTGGACCTGTGCTTCTACCGCCAGTCCGGCCTGCGGGTATGGGTGCAGGTGCTGGTCGAGCTGGACCGCCGTGATGGGCTGCCGCCGCGCTTCGTGGTGCTGTTCCGTGACATCACCCGCGAGCGCGAAGCCAACGAGCGCATCGAGCTGCTGGCGCATTACGACCTGCTCACCGGCCTTCCAAACCGTGTGCTGCTCGGCGAGCAGACCGCCGAAGCCATCGAGGAAGCGCGCGACCGCGGCACCTCGCTGGCAATGCTGTTCATCGACCTGGACGGCTTCAAGACCATCAACGACAGCTTCGGCCACGCCACCGGCGATGCGCTGCTGAAGGCGGCCGCAACCCGGCTGCACCAGAACCTGCGCAACAACGATCTGTTCGGTCGTTTCAGCGGCGATGAGTTCATCGTCGTACTGCGCGACCTGGCCGAGCCGGAAGACGCCGGCCACGTGGCACGCAAGCTGATCGCCTCGTTGGCCGAGCCGCTGCGCCGGGGCGAGACCACGTTGAAGGTGGGTGCCAGCGTCGGCATTGCGATGCTGGGTGATGCACAGACCGACTTCGATTCGCTGCTGCGCGCGGCCGACGCCGCGATGTACGCGGCCAAGGAAGCCGGGCGCAACACCTACCAGTACTACAGCCAGGACGCACTGGCCCGGATCCAGCGCAAGCTTGAACTGGAGCATGCGCTGCACGGCGCCATCGAGCGCGAGGAGTTCAGCCTGGCCTATCAGCCGCTGCTGCACGCGCACCAGGGCGAACCGCCGGCGATCGAGGCGCTGCTGCGCTGGCATCGTCCGGGCATCGGCTATTGCAGCCCGGCTGAATTCATTCCCATTGCCGAAAAGTGCGGCGAGATCGTGCGCATCGGCGACTGGGTGCTGAACGAAGCCTGCCGGCAGGCGACGGCCTGGGACCACGCTGGCCTGCGTTTCGATCGCATCGCAGTCAATGTATCGGCGGTGCAGCTGCGTGACCGTGGTTTCGCCGAGCGTGTGATCGAGATCTGTCACGCCCACGGCTGGCCGCCACAGCGGCTGGAGCTGGAACTGACCGAGTCGGCGCTGATCCGTGACACCGACATCCTGCGCCACTGCTTCGACGTGCTGGAACGGCATGGCGTGCCCCTGGCGGTGGACGACTTCGGCACCGGCTTCTCCAACCTCAACTACCTCAACCGTTTCCCGGTGGGGCGCCTGAAGATCGACCGAAGTTTCGTGCAGGGCATGCTGCACGATTCGGGTACAGCCGAGGTGACCCAGGCCATCGTGCATCTGGGCCACGCGCTGGGCATGAAGGTGGTGGCCGAAGGCGTGGAAACGCACCAGGAAGAAGACATGCTGCGCCGCCAGGGCTGCGATGAGATCCAGGGCTACCTGTACTCGCGCCCGCTCAGCCCGCGTGACCTGGCGCAGTGGCTGCGCCAGCAGCACCCGTCACCGATGCGCACCGACGCCAGCGGCGAAGTGGTGCTGGTGCGCTGACCGCATCTGGACCGGCTCTGGTGGGTGCCGACCTTCTCTGGTGGGTGCCGACCTTGGTCGGCACTGACGCCTGCATGCGCAATCATCCACACATCAGAATCCCGCTCTGGTGGGTGCCGACCTTGGGCGGCACGGATGCCTGCGCCCGCGAACATCCACACATCAGAATCCCGCTCTGGTGGGTGCCGACCTTGGGCGGCACGGATGCCTGCGCCCGCGAACATCCACACATCAGAATCCCGCTCTGGTGGGTGCCGACCTTGGTCGGCACGGATGCCTGCACGCGCGATCATCCACGCATCAGAATCCCGCTCTGATAGGTGCCGACCTTGGTCGGCACGGATGCCTGCGCCCGCGTTCATCCACGCATGGCGTGGATCTCTATCTCAAGGCTTCCCCATCCAGGCCCAGGTCCCACGCCAGGCCCAGCAGCTCGTTGTCCGCACGGGTCGGGGCAGGGCGCGCATCGGCCAGTTGCTGAAGCTCGCGTATCTCCTCGCGGGCGACGTCCTCCAGCTGTTGCAGCTGCTCACGCACGCTCGCGTTGCGCGGGCGCTCGGTGTCGGTGAGGGAGGGCAGGGCGCGGATCAGGGTCATGGTGCGCGTACAGGATGCATCCAACGGCGGGTCACAGGCAAAGGCCCCGGACGAACCGGGGCCTTTCGGGCTGCCGGTGGCGGCAGCGGACATCAGGATCAGAACAGCTCGACGGTACCGGCGCCCATGCTCTGCTGGGCAACCGGCTTGTGCGGCGGGCGCTCCCATTCGCTACGCAGTTCGCGCAGGCGGCTGCCAGTGCGCTGCAGGGCGGTGGCGATCTCTTCGTCGAACACGCCGCCATTGCGGTGCAGCAGCTCCTGCAGGGCCACCGCTTCGCGGTTGATCGCGGTCAGCCGGTCCAGGTGGGTGTGCACGCCGCCCAGCGCCTGGGTGGCGATGTCTTCGAACTGCAGGGCCCGCACGGCCTCGGCCACGCTGCCATCGATCGAACGGGCACACTCGGAGACTTCGCGCATGCCGTCGCCCAGCGAGGCGTTGATCTGAGCGACGTTGTCGAGCATGGCCGCCGCTTCCTGGCGCGCTTCACGGGAGCGGTCCATATCGCGCGAGGCCATGTGCGAGACCGTCTCGCGCACCTTGGCGATGGCGTCCTTGGAGCTGTGCGCCAGCTTGCGGATCTGCTCGTTGAACGTGGTTGAGCGCTCAGACAGGTTGCGCACTTCGTCGGCGACCACGGCGAAGCCACGACCGGCTTCACCGGCACGCGCGGCTTCAATGGCGGCGTTCAGGGCCAGCAGGTTGGTCTGGTCAGCAATCGACTTGACGTCTTCCAGCAGCGCGAAGATGCCATCCAGGTGCTGCGCCATCTGGTCGATGTGCTGCACGGTGGTGCTGCTCTGGCCGCTGACCTGCTCCAGCGCTTCCACCAGCTGTTCCATGCGATGGCTGGCGTGCTGGGCAAATCGGGCAACGTCGAGGCCGGCGCTGCCTTCATCACCGGCGCGGTCAACGATGCGCGACAGGGCCTGGCTCTGCTGGCGCGACTTGCGGTTCATCGCATCGAAGCTGCCGCCCAGGCTGGAAACGGCCTGGCGGATCAGGTCACGGGCACGCTCCACTTCGCCGCGCGAACCGTCGATCTCGTTGCCGACGAAGTTGCGCAGTTCGGTCAGCAGCTGGTCCTGCTCACGCAGCACACGGGCATGTTCCGGGGAACGGTGCGCCTGAGCGCGGGTGGTCCACCACGCAAAGCCGAGCCAGCTCAGCGTCATCGTGGTCAGGATCGCCCAGCGCAGGGCGGCCGGCCATTCGAAACCGATGGCGAAGGGGAGCAGCAGGGTCAGAGCCAGGGGGGCGGCCAGACGGATGAAAATGCGTGAGTACATGGACGTTCTCGGGAGGTGCACGGAGGATGTATCGGCCGTACCCCCTTTCTCTTTAACGTCGATGTGCCTTGAAGTGCATTCTGAATGCGCCGGTTTTCCGGCGCCTGGCGCGTCGTTGCGTGGCGCGCTCGCCGGGCGATGCCCGGCGAATGTGGGTGAAGGTCAGGCCAGCTGACGGTCCACGGCCTCGATCATCGCCTTGCGGCTGAACAGGAAGTCCCAGTAGCTGCCGCCCAGCTGCCGCCACAGCACCGCCGAGCGTACCGCGGCCAGCAGCAGGGCGCGGATCTCGGCGACCACGCCGGCCTGGCCCAGGTAGTGCGGGTTGCCCTGCACCATCACCCGCGGTTTCAGGTGGCTGATGGTGTCGGCATACAGGCCGCCCAGGTTGGCCAGCACGTCCGGGTGGCCGCTGTCGCCCAGTTCGGTGGCCTGGCGCTGGGCGCGTTCGATGCCCGAGGCAACCTTGTTCACGGTCGCCCCGTCCTGCACGAAGCGTCGCTCCAGCTGCAGCACCGACAGCGCCAGCTTGGGCAGGATCGGGTCCTGGCCCTGGCTGCGGAAGTAGTTGTGCAGCAGGCGCAGGCCCGCCTTCAGCGCGTCGCGGTCACCGAACACCTCCTGCGGCGAGGACGCGTCGACGCGGAACACGCTGTCCACGGCGGTGCGCACGGCGGCGGCGTCGGAATGGCCGGTATCGGCGATGCGGCGTACCTGCTGCAGGGCCTGCGCAATGCCGGCCAGGGCCAGGACGCGGTCGTCGACGGTGAAACTCATGCAGCGATTACCTCAAAAGGAGAAGGGGTGGTGCGCAGGCGCTGTTCCAGCGGTGCGTCGGTGGCGGCGATCACCGCGCCACCCAGGCACACATCACCGTCATACAGCACCAGCGACTGGCCGGGGGTGACGGCGCGTTGCGGGCGGGCGAAGCTGACCAGCACGCTGCCATCGTCCAGCACTTCGACCGTACACGGCTCGTCGGGTTGGCGGTAGCGGGTCTGTGCGGTGCATTCGAAGCGCCGCGCCGGCGGCGAGCCGGCAATCCAGTGCGCGGTCTCCGAGCGCAGGCGGTCAGACAACATCCAGCGGCTTTCGCGGTCCTGGTCCACGTACAGCACGTTGCTGGCCACGTCCTTGCCGACCACGTACCACGGCGCGGCCGGACGGCCGCGTACGCCGCCGATGTTCAGGCCTTCGCGCTGGCCCAGGGTGAAATAGAACACGCCGGGGTGTTCGGCGATCACGCTGCCGTCGGCCGGGTCGAGGATCTGGCCTGGCTTGGCCGGCAGGTAACGGCCAAGGAACTCGCGGAAGTCGCGCTCGCCGATGAAGCAGATGCCGGTGGAGTCCTTCTTGGCGTGGGTCGGCAGGCCGACGTCGCGCGCGATCCGGCGCAGGTCGCTCTTTTCAAGATCGCCGATCGGGAACAGCGTCGCCGCCAGCTGCTGCTGGCCGAGCTGGTGCAGGAAGTAGCTCTGGTCCTTGGAGCGGTCGGCGCCACGGAGCAGCAGCCACTGGCCGCCGCGCTGGGTCACCCGCGCGTAGTGGCCGGTGGCGATGCGCTCGGCACCCAGTTCGCGGGCCGCGTCCAGGAAGTGCTTGAACTTCACTTCGCGGTTGCACAGCACGTCCGGGTTCGGTGTGCGGCCGGCAGCGTACTCGGCCAGGAAGTGCTCGAACACGCCCTGCCAGTACTCGCTGGAGAAATCGCGGAAGTGGAACGGAATGCCGAGCAGGCCGCAGACCGCCACCGCATCGCGGCGGTCATCCTCGGCGCGGCAGTCGCCGCTGCCGTCGTCGGCCCAGTTCTGCATGAACAGGCCGGCTACGGCTTCGCCCTGTTGTACCAGGCGCCAGGCGGCGACCGAGGAATCGACGCCACCGGAGACGCCCACCATCACCCGCGGAGTGCTCATGCGACCTCCCTGACCAGCGAAAGGGGATGGCGCTGGCCACCCAGGAAATCAGCCACCACCTGCCAGACCAGCGGGCTGCGCAGGCGTTCGCCAGCGGACTGCAGCTCGGCCGGGGTCAGCCACAGCGCGCGGTCGATGCCGATGTCCAGCGGCTGCGCCGGGTCATGCGAGAGCGGGCGTGCCGCATAGCAGAAGCGCAGGAAGGTGGTGCCGTCGCCGGCGGTCCACTGGTAGCAGCCGATGAAGTAGGTCAGCTGCACCGCCCAGCCGGTTTCCTCGCGGGTCTCGCGCAGGGCCGCCTCGGCCAGGCTTTCGCCCGGCTCGAGGTGGCCGGCGGGCTGGTTCAGCACCTGCCGGCCCTCGATGGTCTCTTCGACCAGCAGCACGCGGCCGCCGTCGACCACGACGGTGGCGACGGTGGCGTGCGGTGCCCAGCGCGGGTCCGGCGTGGCGTTCACCTCAGAATTCGTCCTTCTTGGTCAGTTCCAGCTCCATCGCATCGGCAGTGCGGATGGCCGCATCGATCGCGTCGCTGAGCTGGTCGGCGCTGGCATCGGCGTCGATCTTCACCACGAACATGGCGGTGGTGTCCTGCTTCACCCAGCCGCCCATCTTGGCATCCTGCGAATCCTCCAGCAGGCGGTTGGCCACGGCCACCGGGAACTGCTTGGTCTTGGCGATGTAGGCCGGCGACCAGATCTCGCGGATGTTGTGGGTACCGAAATCTTCCACCGACGAACGCACATAGACCATCTGCGTGCGGTCACCCTCGACGTCGAAGACCATGCGGTAATCGCCGTCCTCGTCCACCTCATAGGTGTAACCCAGCTTGTCCAGGTGGCGGGCCACGGCCTTGTCGGCCTCGGTCGCGGCGGCGGCAGAGCCGGCGGCGGCCAGGCCGATCAGCAGGGCAGGCAGAAGGGTCCTTTTCATGAAGATCCTGTGAAGCAGATTTGAAAGAAGCTGCAATTGTGACGGTGGGCGTCCGTGCCGTCCAATCCGCGGCAGGCCGACGCAGGCCGGGCGCAACCTCTATAATGGGTGGATGCCCCATGAGTCTTCCCCCGATTCCCATCACGAGCACGGCGTTGCCGTGGAGCCCGCGCGCCCGGAAGTGGCGCCGCCGCCGTTCTACCAGGTGATGCTGCTCAACGACGACTACACCCCGATGGATTTCGTGGTGGACGTGCTGCAGCAGTTCTTCAGCATGGACCTGGACAAGGCCACGCAGGTGATGCTGCACGTGCATACCCGTGGCCGCGGCGTGTGCGGGGTGTTCACCCGCGAAGTGGCCGAGACCAAGGTCGCCCAGGTCAACGAGTACTCGCGGATGAACCAGCATCCGTTGCTGTGCACGATGGAAAAGGCCTGACCGGCTGCTGATTCTCGTCCGGGCACATTGATTCCGGACCCGTTGTGCCCACCAAGGTGGGCACCTACCAGGGCGCAGGCCTGTATCGATCCCGGACGGGGCGTGCCCACCAAGGTGGGCACCTGCCAGGGCACGGGCCTGTATCGATCCCGGATGGGGGGGCACCAGGGTGGGAACCTGCCAAGCGCGGTTCACCCTTCCGCCAGTGCCTCCAGCGCCATCCGCGCCACTGCCTCGTCCACGTCCGCGGGGTCGCCGTCATCGCGGAACCATACCGCCGACAGCCCCATGCTGGCTGCGATCCAGCGCAGCAGGCGCGCCCGTTCCAGGCCGGCCAGCGTGCTCACCTGTTCCAGCCGGGCGGCAAACCGCTCCGGGCGCGTGGCCACATGGATACCCGGGCCGCACAGGTCCGGGTTGCTGAACAGTGTCGTGTAATCAAAGGCACGGTCGCCCAACAGCCGCTTCGGGTCGATCGCCAGCCAGCCGCGCGGGCCGAAATCCAGCACGTTGTCGTGGTGCAGGTCACCGTGCAGGGGCCGGATCTCCTGTTCGTCCTGCAGCAGCTCCTCGGCCATTGACCTGCACTGTTCCAATAATGGCGGTAGCGCAGCCCTTGGCTGCAGCAGGTCGGCGAACCATGTACGCAGGCAGACCAGTTCCGCTGGCGGTGCGCTCCGTGGCCGGTGCAGCTGCTGCAGGACCTGGCACAGGATCGTGGTGCAGGCGTCATCGTTGCCGTCGATCGAGCGTTGCCGCAGCGAGTCGCCGCGTGCGCGTTCGATCAGGATCGCCGGCCCGTCGTGGGCCAGCAGGCGGGCGGCGCCGTCACCGTCCCACCAGCGCAGCAGGCGATGGCTGTTCTGCTCCTCGGTTTCGCTGCTGACCTTCAGCATCGCCGGCTCGCCGACGGCGGTCAGCACCGGCCAGAGCTGGGCATGGGGCGTCCTGATGGATGCGCCATCACGCCGCAATCGCCAGCGGCTCAGGTAGGGTTCGCTCATGCTGGGCGGGCTGTCCTGGAGTGAATGAAGATCAAGCAATCTCTACTGCTAACGCCATCTGAACGCAGCAATCCGCTAGGGTGATGGAAAACGCGTAGTCAGGCCGCATATTGTCCCCATCTGCCGCCGGAGTAATCCATGTTCAGCAAAGACCTCGAACACACCATCGGCCAGTGCTACAAGCGCGCCCGTGAGGCCCGGCATGAGTTCATGACGGTCGAACACCTGCTGTTGGCACTGCTCGACAACCCGTCCGCCCAGGCCGTTCTGAAGGCCTGTGGGGCCGACGCCGAACGCCTGCGCCAGGAACTGGAGCAGGCCATCGAGGCCTCTGTGTCGCGCCTGGCCGAAGATGACGGCCGCGACACCCAGCCGACCCTCGGCTTCCAGCGCGTGCTGCAGCGGGCCGTGTACCACGTGCAGTCCTCGGGCAAGAAGGAGGTCACCGGCGCCAACGTGCTGGTCGCCATCTTCGGCGAAAAGGACTCCCACGCCGTCTATTACCTCAACCAGCAGGACGTTACCCGGCTGGACGTGGTCAATTACCTGTCCCACGGCATCGCCAAGCTGGGTGAGGAGGGTGAGCAGCCGTCCTCGTCCTCCGAGGGCGAGGGCCGCATCGAGGGCGGGGAGGGTGAGCCGAAGGGCGACGCCCTGACCGAATTCGCCAGCAACCTCAACGAACAGGCCCGGGCCGGTCGCATCGACCCGCTGGTCGGCCGTGCCGACGAGATCGAGCGCACCATCCAGGTGCTGTGCCGCCGCCGCAAGAACAATCCGCTGTACGTAGGTGAGGCCGGCGTGGGCAAGACCGCGATTGCCGAGGGCCTGGCCCGCCGCATCGTCGAGGGCTCGGTGCCCGACGTGCTGGCCGATGCCGTGATCTACTCGCTCGACCTGGGCGCACTGGTGGCCGGCACCAAGTACCGGGGTGACTTCGAAAAGCGCCTGAAGAGCGTGCTGACCGCGTTGAAGAAGGTACCCAATGCGGTGCTGTTCATCGACGAGATCCACACCATCATCGGTGCCGGTTCGGCGTCGGGCGGCACCATGGATGCGTCCAACCTGATCAAGCCGGCGCTGGCCTCCGGCGAGCTGCGTTGCATCGGCTCGACCACCTTCCAGGAGTACCGTGGCATCTTCGAGAAGGATCGGGCGCTGGCCCGGCGCTTCCAGAAGATCGATATCGTCGAGCCGACCGTCGGCGAGACCTACGAGATCCTGCAGGGGCTGAAGTCCAAGTACGAGCTGCACCACGGCGTGACCTATTCCGACGAGGCATTGCAGGCTGCCGTGGACCTGTCGGTGAAGCACATCGGCGACCGCCTGCTGCCTGACAAGGCCATCGACGTGATCGACGAGGCCGGCGCCCGCCAGCGCCTGCTGCCGGAAGGCGAGCGCAAGGAGCTGATCGACGTCGAGGAAGTCGAGGCGATCGTCGCCAAGATGGCGCGCATCCCGACCAAGCAGGTCAGTGCCACCGACAAGGATGTGCTGCAGCACCTGGAGCGCAACCTGAAGATGGTGATCTTCGGTCAGGATCCGGCCATCGAGACGCTGTCTTCGGCGATCAAGCTGGCCCGCTCGGGCCTGGGCAACCCGGAAAAGCCGATCGGCAACTTCCTGTTCGCCGGCCCGACCGGTGTCGGCAAGACCGAGGTGACCAAGCAGCTGGCGCTGCAGCTGGGCATCGAGCTGGTCCGCTTCGACATGTCCGAGTACATGGAGCCGCATTCGATCAGCCGCCTGATCGGTGCGCCCCCGGGCTACGTCGGCTTCGACCAGGGTGGCCTGCTGACCGAAAAGATCGTCAAGACGCCGCACTGCGTGCTGCTGCTGGACGAAATCGAGAAGGCGCACCCGGACATCTTCAACATCCTGCTGCAGGTGATGGACCGCGGCGTGCTCACCGATACCAACGGTCGCGAGGCCAACTTCAAGAACGTGGTGCTGGTGATGACCACCAATGCCGGCGCGGCGCAGGCCTCGCGGCGTTCGATCGGTTTCACCAAGCAGGACCATGCCACCGACGCGATGGAGACCATTCGCCGCGCCTTCACCCCGGAATTCCGCAACCGCCTCGACGCGGTAGTGCAGTTCCAGGCACTGGGCTTCGAGCACATCCTGCGCGTGGTCGACAAGTTCCTGATCGAGCTGGAGATGTTGCTGCAGGACAAGCACGTCAGCCTGTCGGCTACCCCGACCGCGCGCGACTGGCTGGCCCACCACGGCTTCGACCCGCTGATGGGTGCCCGTCCGATGGCCCGCGTGATCCAGGACAAGATCAAGCGTCCGCTGGCCGACGAACTGCTGTTCGGCAAGCTGGTGAACGGTGGCAAGGTCAGCATCGACGTCCGCGACGACGAGCTGGTGGTCGAAACCCAGGCCGAACCGGAGCGTCTGTTGCCGGTGACGGTGGAGTAAAGCCGGCGCCGGGCGCAACCCGGCAACAAGCAGGGGCAAGGGCGGCTTCGGCCGCCCTTGTCGTGCCTGCGGTCAGCGGCTGCGACGGCGCACTTCGCGCTTGAACTGCCCGGCATCGATCGGTTCGATGCGCGACACGTCGCAGGTGGCATTGCCGGTGTCGAGCTGGCTGCGGCCTTCACCGCACAACTGATCCGCCTCCTTCCTGCCGTCGGTCCTGAAGCCGAGGCGGGTGGCCAGCACGGCCGAAGGACAGCTGCTGCGGAAGTGCACGATGTAGTGGTCGTCGCCGGTGCGCAGCAACACGTTCTTGTCTGCGCCGGCGCGCACGATCTGCTGCTCGCCGGCCAGCGGTACGCATTGGGTGGGGGTGGTGTCGGCGGCCTGGGCGGTCGGCGCCAGCAGGCCGGTCACGGCCAGGGCGAGGGCGGTGAGCAGGGAGGGCATCTTCATGGCGGTGCGAGGGGGTAGCGATCCGGACTGGACCGGATTGCAGATTGCCGTCGCCGTTGCACATGCGAATCTGCCGCAAGCGGGGCTGACCGACGTCACGGTGAGTTCGGTCACGATGACCTTCGGCAGGGCCGGATTACAGGCATGACAAAAGGCCAGCAACCAGGGCTGGCCTTGTCGGAGTGGCGCCAGGCGCCGACCGCTTACTTCATGCGGTAGGTGATACGACCCTTGGTCAGGTCGTACGGGGTCATTTCAACCTTGACCCGGTCACCGGTAAGGATGCGGATGTAGTTCTTACGCATGCGGCCGGAGATGTGGGCAATGATTTCGTGCCCATTTTCCAGACGAACGCGGAAAGTGGTGTTCGGCAGCGTCTCGCTGACGGTGCCCTCGAACTCGATGGAATCGTCTTTCGACATGTAGTCCTGTGCGGTTCAGAAAACGGCCACGCTGGGCCTAAGGCGCAGTATTTTACGCGTGACCGGACCAGCTTGCAAAGTTTGTGTTAACCCCCGGCCAAATCCCGTGCCGGCAGCCGTCCGACCGCCCTGGTCCACGGGCCTTCGCGCCCGTTGCCGCGCACGGCCTGTCGCACATGCGCCAGGAATTCGGCGCGCGGCAGGTGCTCGGCCCCCATCCGCAGCAGATGCGGATTCTCCACCTGCGCATCGATCAGCGCCCAGCCCCAGCCGCGCAGGGTAGCCGCCAGCGCCGCCAGTGCGATCTTGGAGCCGCCGCTGGCGCTGCTGAACATGCTTTCGCCGAAAAACATCGACCCGATCGCCACCCCGTAGATACCCCCGACCAGGGTCTGCCGGTCCCAGACCTCGAAGGAGTGGGCGAAACCGAGGTCGTGCAGTTGGCTGTAGGCCTCGATCATCGCCGGGCTGATCCAGGTGCCATCCTGGCCCGGGCGGGGCGCGGCGGCACAGGCCTGCATCACCCGGCTGAAGGCCGTGTCGGCGGTGACTTCCCACGTGCTGCCGCGCAGCTGGCGACGGAAGCGGCTGGACAGGTGCACACCCTCGGTGCGAAACACCATGCGCGGGTCCGGCGACCACCACAGGATCGGCTCGCCCTCGCTGAACCATGGAAAGATGCCGCCGGCATAGGCGTTCAGCAGTCGTACCGGGTGCAGGTCGCCGCCTACCGCGAGCAGGCCATCGGGCTGGCGCAGCGCGGTCTCGGCCGGCGGGAAGGGGGCGTCCGGCGCATCGGCCAGGCGCCAGGGGAGCGGGCGGGTCATGCAGGCAATTGTATTCGCGGTAGGCATGCGCGATGTCTGGCACCATCATCTTCCCGCGGCAAGGAGCCTATGCATGAGCGACCCGATCAGCGCCGTTCTCGATGTGCACGACAGCCCGCGCGCACGCAACGACAGCCTGGGCATGCTGCTGTCGCTGGCTGCTGAGCAGCCGCGCCAGCTGGGCGAGCTGATGCTGCAGGCCCTGGCGCGGCGCTCGCCGGGCTCGGCCTTCCTCGACATGGCACTGGACCTGATGCCGGATGAGGTGGTGCCCGCGGTTGCCGTCGACGCCTGGCGGCGCTATCGCGACGGCGAGCGCGGCGAACTGCTGGCCAACGTGATCGAGTTTGCCAGCTACCAAGCGCCGAGGGTGCTGCAGGACGATTGGGATGCGCTGCTGGCCTTGGCCATCGAAGATGGGGTGCAACTGGCCTCGCAGCTGTGGCGGGCGCTGCCGCCCGCGGTGGCTGCGGGCTGGGCGCAGGTCCTGGCCGAGGCCGATGATGATCGCGAAATGCCGCGGGCGCGGGCGCTGTTGTTGGCTGCGCAGCCCGCGACCTATGCCGCTGCGCGCGGCTATCTGGCCGGCTGGGGGCAGCTGGACGCCGAGGCCTGGGCACATTGGGCCGGCGTTGCCGACGGGCCGCATCCGCGGCGCCTGCATGGAGAGCGGCCGCTGCACATCCGTTTCGGCGGTACGCAGCATCGCGCCCAGCTGGCCGACGAGCCGGGCTGGCGCAAGCGCATCTGGCGCCTGCACCCCACCTGGAGCGGCGGGCAGGTTCATCACGCCGGCCATATGGGTGGGCGGCTGGAGGCGCTGTGCGGGAGCTGCCATGCACCACTGCAGCGCCTGCTGCAGACCGACGCCGCCGTGCTGCAGCCGGGCGCGGCAGGGGAGATCACACTTGCGGTCTGCCTGGACTGCTGTGGCTGGGAGGAGCCGCCGGTGCGCTTCTATCGCCATGATGGCGCAGGCCGGCCCAGCTGCCATCCCCGCCAGCACCGCGACGTGCCGAACACGCCCACCGACAGCGGCGATCTGATGCCGGCCGATGTGGGACTGGCACTCCTGGACAGCGCGCGCTGGCAGCAGCAGGACTGGGGCCAGTCCAATCATCGGCAGAATCTCTCGCGCGTGGGTGGCGCGCCCAGCTGGGTGCAGAGTGCCTGGTACCCGGCGTGCATCGATTGTGGCCAGGACATGCCGTTCGTGATGCAGCTGGATTCGACATTGCCGACCACGGGTGAGAGCACGCTGCTGTGGGGCAGCGGTGGCATGCTCTACACGTTCTGGTGCGCGAAGTGCCGGGTGAGCGGGCACTTCTGGCAGTGCACCTGAGCGCAGCATTCCCGCCAGCGCTTTGGCGGGTGGCAACCGTAGGCCTATTGATCTGGTAGGTGCCAACCTTGGTTGGCACGCTTTTCGGCATCGCCCAAGTCGAGCAAGCTCGACTCTACGGATGCGTGCGGCTGTCGCTATTGCCCTGGTGGGTGTCAACCTTGGTTGGCACGCTCGCGGAACGGCCCATGCCCCTGCAGTTCCTGCTGGTAACGCCGCACATCGCGACGCTCCTGTCGGCACCAGTCCTGCAGCGCATTGGCGAACTCCGCATCGGCCACCCAGTGCCGGCTGCGCACCCGCGTCGGCAGGAAGCCCCGCGCCAGTTTGTGCTCGCCCTGTGCGCCGGGCTCGAAACGCGCCAGCCCCTCGCGCAGGCAATACTCGATGCCTTGGTAGTAGCAGGCCTCGAAGTGCAGGCCGGGCAGGGTGGCGCCACCCCAGTAGCGGCCAAAGAGCGTGTCACCCCCGCGCAGGCACAGTGCGCCGGCAATCGGTTCGCCGTCCTGCTCGGCCAGGAACAACACCAGCCCGCGGCCAAGCGTAATGGCCAGATGGCGCAGGAAGGCTTCCGTCAGTGCCGGCGCATTTCCGTACTCCATGAAGGTCTGCAGGTAGAAGCGGTACATCGACTGCAGATCGGCGCGGCTGGCCTCGTCGCCGTGCACCACGCGGAAGGTGATGCCCTGGCGGGCGACCTTGGCGCGCTCCTGGCGGATGTTCTTGCGGTGCTTGTGGTCCATCGCGCCGAGGAACTGGTCGAATGTCGACCAGTCACCCGGGTTATGCCACTGGAACTGCACGTCTTCGCGCAGCAGCCAGTCGTCGCCGAACAATGCCTCGTCGCCAGCGCTGTGAAAGTTGATGTGGGCCGACGATACGTCCAGCGCGGGCAGTGCCTCGCGCAACGCCAACAGCAGCGCGGCGCGGCCTGAATCGTGACGGGCCAGCAACCGCGGGCCGGTGACCGGCGAATACGGCACCGCACCCAGCCACTTCGGGTAGTAGTCGCGACCATGCCGGGCATAGGCGTTGGCCCAGGCGTGGTCGAACACGAATTCACCGTGCGAGTTGGTCTTCAGGTAGCCCGGAATGGCGCCGACCAGGGTGTCGCCTTCCCACAGGGTGAAGTGCTGCGGCTGCCAGCCCCAGTCCTCGCGCAGGCAGCCGTGTTCTTCCAGTCCGGACAGGAACGCGTGGCTGACGAAGGGGTTGTGGCCATCGTGCAGGGCGTCCCAATCGGTGGCGCGAATAGCCTGCAGGGAGTCGAGGAAGCGGGTGGAGGGCATGAGGGGAAAGGATAGGCCAGACGGGGGCCGATTGCCGTAGACGGCTTTGAAGACGTTAAGAAAAAGACGAAATCACAGCAAAGGAGACCCTGTGCAGCGCCATTCGGTTTCACATGCGGATAGTGCCAGGGGCGACCCTTGGGTCGTCCAGCCATTACCGGATAGGAGAGCAACATGATTGCAACCGCGTTGACCGCAATGCTTGCGTTGACAGGCCAGGTCGAGGCCGAGCAGCCTGCGTTCCGGCGAGGTCCTGTTGATTCGGATTCCGCAATGAATGCCATCGTCACTCGCGCAAGCCAGGACGCACTTGATGCCTACCGTCTACAGAATCATGGGGAATCTCCGTTGGAAGCCGTTGCTGTGTACGACGTAGCGACCGGGCTGATCCGAATTGATCTAAGGGGAGGCGAGTTGCCTGGGGAGGGCGGCGCAGAATTGGAAGACCTGCAAGGATTCATTTCGAATGGCGCCCTTGAAGCCGCCAGACCCATTGTCCCAGCTACAGGAACGAAGTTCTTCTACAACGGTAGAGATTTCGATGAGCAGTATCCGGAGAGCTCCGCAGGCAACGGTGGCCAGGAACCCCTGCCGGAAAGGTTGGCTGGCCTATGAGAACGGAGGGGTATGAGGCGTTCGCGACGGCATGGCCTTCGCGAATGCCCTGAGTCGAGCATGGCTCGACGCTACTTGGCAGAAGCCGGGCAACTCGCTGGCCGCCTTCCGTGACTGCAAGCCGATGGTAGTCTCCCTGCGCGGCGATCTGCTGGCCCAGGAGCGCTCGGTCGGCCAGATCGACGGCTACACCACCTTCAGCACGTCGCAGCCGGGCATCGGCGTGCAGTACCGCATCCACGATAGCTTCGGCACCGCCCACGACATCAAGGGCAATGGCAAGTCGTTCGTGATCGCGATCGAGTCCAGCTACTACAGGAAGTGGAGCTCAGGAGTCGTACTCGAACACCCTTCGATGGACGTCGAGTACCGCTACATTGCACTGGCCGACCATTTGCCGGCGGTGGTGGCGCTGGAAGATCTGCCGCTGTTCGTGTACTCGACTGATGGCGGCCCGGCGGGCGAGGCTGTGTGCACCGCAAAGGTGGAGTACCTGGCGGCCGAGTAAGGGTTCAACCCTGCCTTCCGTAATGGAAAAGGCCGACGCACTGGTGTCGGCCTTTTGCCTGAGTCGAGCCTGGCTCGACGCTACAGAAGCGGGTTCGCCCCTCAGCTGGCCTTGCCCTGTGTGTCCAGGTAGCGCTCGGCATCCAGTGCGGCCATGCAGCCGAAGCCGGCCGAAGTGATTGCCTGGCGGTAGTGCTGGTCGGCCACGTCGCCGGCGGCGAACACGCCTTCCACCGAGGTCTGGGTGGCGTTGCCGCCCAGGCCCGAGCGGATTTCCAGGTAGCCGTTGTTCATCGCCAGCTGGCCGTCGAACAGGGTGGTGTTCGGGTGGTGGCCGATGGCCACGAAGAAGCCGTGGGCGTCGATGTCGCGGGTGCTGCCGTCCAGGGTGGACTTCACGCGCACGCCGGTCACGCCGGCATCGTTGCCCAGCACTTGCTCCACCTGGTGGTGCCAGACGGTCTCGATCTTGCCCTCGGCCACCTTCTTGAACAGCTTGTCCTGCATGATCTTTTCCGCCTTCAGGGTGTCGCGGCGGTGGACCAGGTAGACCTTGCGGGCGATGTTGGACAGGTACAGCGCCTCTTCCACGGCGGTATTGCCGCCGCCGACCACGACCACGTCCTGGTCGCGGTAGAAGAAACCGTCACAGGTGGCGCAGGCAGACACGCCGCGGCCCTTGAACTCGTCCTCGGTCGGGATGCCCAGGTACTTGGCGGTGGCGCCGGTGGCGATGATCAGGGCATCGCAGGTGTACTCGTGGCTGTCGCCGATCAGCTTGAACGGGCGCTGCGACACGTCGGCGGTATGGATGTGGTCGAAGATGACCTCGGTCTCGAAGCGCTCGGCATGGGCCTGCATGCGTGCCATCAGGTCCGGCCCCATCAGGCCGTGGGCGTCACCCGGCCAGTTGTCCACCTCGGTGGTGGTCATCAGCTGGCCGCCCTGCTGCAGGCCGGTGATGACGACCGGCTTCAGGTTGGCACGGGCGGCGTAGACGGCGGCGGTCCAGCCGGCCGGGCCGGAACCGAGGATGACGAGGCGCTGGTGGCGGGAGGGCAGGCTGGTGCTCATGTAGACTCGCGAAAAGGTAGATGGGACAAGGCGCTGGCGATGTTTGCGCAGCATCCGTGGCTGGTCATAGAGTGGCGGCTGGGGCAGGGCGATTCAAGCCGATGAACGGAACGCCGTCATCCGGCAGTGGTTGCGGCGCCCCGGATGCCCCGTGAAACGTCGCATAACTGAAAACTGACGCCGTCTCATTTATTATCAATCACTAACAGCGCATTCCAAAGGTATGGTCTAAGGTGGCGAAGCAGGTCCCCGAACGCTCCAAGTCCGACGACAGCAAGGCGTCACGTCGCACGGCCGCGGCGGCGACGACCGACAATCCACGCCGCCAACGCCTCTGGCGCGACCTTGGCCTGATCGCCATCGCGCCGGCGCTGCTGTACCTGGCGGCCAGTCTGTTCACCTATTCAGCGACCGATCCGGGCTGGTCGCACACCGGCAGCGTGGTCGCGCCGGTGCACAACCTCGGCGGTCGCGCCGGCGCCTGGATCGCCGACGTGCTGCTGCAGCTGTTCGGCTACGTCGCCTTCCTGCTGCCGGTGGTGCTGGGCGCACTGGCGTGGATAGCCATGTTCGGCCTCAAGCGCGAGAGCAAGGGCGAGAACGATCTGGACCCGGCGCTGCGCCTGGTCGGGCTGGTCGGCTTCCTGATCGCCGGCACCGGCTTCCTGCATGTGCGCCTGTTCAGTGGCGACGTGTCCAGCGCCGGCGGCATCCTCGGCAAGCTGGTCGGCAATTCGCTCACGGTGGGCTTCGGTGCGCTGGGTGCGAACCTGTTCGTGCTGGTGCTGCTGCTGGCCTCGATCACCCTGGCGACCGGACTGTCCTGGTTCACCGTGATGGAGAAGATCGGCCGCGGCGTGATGTCGCTGGCACCGTTGCTGGCGCGCAAGAAGGAAGAAGTCACCGAGTGGCAGCAGACCCGGGTGATGCGCGAAGAGCGCCAGGAAGTACGCAAGGCCGATGCCGAGGTGCGCGCCAAGCGCGAGCCGGTGAAGATCGAGCCGCGCCCCGAGCCGGTGATCGAGAAGAGTGACCGGGCCAAGCGCGACACGCAGATCCCGATGTTCCGTGGCGTCAATGGCGATGGCTCGGACCTGCCGCCGCTGGCCTTGCTGGACGATCCCAAGCCGCAGCCGGTGGGCTACGACAAGGAAACCCTGGACGCGCTGTCGCGGCAGATCGAGTTCAAGCTGAAGGATTTCCGCATCGACGCCCAGGTGGTCGGTGCCAACCCCGGCCCGGTCATCACCCGCTTCGAGATCGAGCCGGCGCCGGGCATCAAGGTCAGCCAGATCAGTTCGCTGGACAAGGACATCGCGCGCGGCCTGTCGGTGAAATCGGTGCGCGTGGTCGACGTGATTCCGGGCAAGTCGGTGATCGGCCTGGAAATCCCCAACGTCACCCGCGAGATGATCTACCTGTCCGAGCTGTTGCGCTCCAAGGAGTACGACAAGTCGGCCAGCGTGCTGACCCTGGCGCTGGGCAAGGACATCGCCGGCCGCTCCACCGTGGCCGACCTGGCGCGCATGCCGCACCTGCTGGTGGCCGGTACCACCGGTTCGGGCAAGTCGGTGGCGGTCAACGCGATGGTGCTGAGCCTGCTGTTCAAGGCCTCGCCGAAAGACCTGCGGATGCTGATGATCGACCCCAAGATGCTCGAACTGAGCGTCTACCAGGGCATCCCGCACCTGCTGGCGCCGGTGGTCACCGACATGAAGGAGGCCGCCAACGGCCTGCGCTGGTGCGTGGCCGAGATGGAGCGCCGCTACAAGCTGATGAGCGCGGTGGGCGTGCGCAACCTGGCCGGCTTCAACAAGAAGGTGAAGGAAGCGCAGGACGCCGGCCAGCCGTTGATGGACCCGCTGTTCAAGCCGAACCCGGAACTGGGCGAGGCGCCGCGCCCGCTGGAGACGCTGCCGTTCATCGTCATCTTCATCGACGAATTCGCCGACATGATGATGATCGTCGGCAAGAAGGTGGAAGAGCTGATCGCGCGCCTGGCACAGAAGGCGCGTGCGGCCGGCATCCACCTGATCCTGGCCACGCAGCGCCCGTCGGTGGACGTGATCACCGGCCTGATCAAGGCCAACATCCCGACCCGCATCGCCTTCCAGGTCAGCTCCAAGATCGACTCGCGCACCATCCTCGACCAGTCCGGTGCGGAGACCCTGCTGGGCCACGGCGACATGCTTTACCTGCCGCCGGGCACCGCCATGCCCGAGCGCGTGCACGGCGCGTTCGTCTCCGACGAGGAAGTGCACCGCGTGGTCGAACACCTCAAGGCGATGGGCCCGGCCGACTATGTCGACGGCGTGCTGGACGAAGTGCAGACGATGGGTGACGGCGTGGTCGTTGGCGCCACCGGCCTGCCCGAGAACAGCTCCGCCGGCGATGAGTCCGACCCGTTGTATGACGAAGCGCTGCGGGTGGTCACCGAGACCCGCCGCGCCTCGATTTCCGGCGTGCAGCGCCGGCTGAAGATCGGCTACAACCGTGCAGCACGACTGATTGAGGCCATGGAAGCGGCCGGCGTGGTCAGTGCGCCTGAACACAATGGCGACCGCACGGTGCTGGCACCGCCGCCGCCGAAGTAAGACCCGACGTATCCCCCACGACGTCCAAGGAACCGACGCATGCTTCACCCCGTACCCAGCGCGCTGGCACTGGCGCTGGCAGCCTTCCTGGCTGCCAGCCCGGCACTGGCAGACACCGCCACCTCCGCGCCCGCTACGGCGCCGCCTTCCACCAGCGGCGACACCGAAGCCAGCAACAATTTCAGCATTGTCCGTTACCGCGCCGACTACCAGGTGCGGCCCGATGCGGGCAATGTGCAGACCGAAACCTACGAAGTCCTGCTCAAGACCAAGGCCTCCGTCGAGCAGTTCAGCCAGGTGCGGCTGAGCTACAGCGAGAAGATGGAGACGCTGGAAGTGCTCGGCGCCTACACCATCACCGCCGACGGCCAGCGCCGCGACGTGCCGGCCGATCGCATCTACACCCAGGAAAGCTACTCCAGCGCCTCGGCGGCGATGTACGCCGACCGCAAGGTGCGGGTGATCGTGTTCCCGAACCTGGCCCCGGGCACGCGCCTGTACTACCAGGTGCGCCGGACCCAGACGACCCCGTACTTCCCGGGCTATTTCGGCCTGTGGGAAACCTTCAACGTGTTCACCGAATACGAGGACGCCGAAGTCACCCTCAGTGCGCCGGCCAACCTGCCGATGTTCGTCGACAGCCGTGGCGTGCAGGGCAGTGATCGCCCGACGGTGAAGAACGGCCAGGCGCAGTGGCGCTGGCGCTACCAGCGCCGCGAGGCGATGCCGGCGCAGAACTGGTCGGCGGCAGGTTGGGAGTTCGGCCCGAACATCATGGCCAGCACGTACCGTGACTGGTCGCAGATGGGGCGCGCCTACCAGCTCAAGGCGGGCCCGGCGGCGCAGGTCACCCCGGAGCTGCAGGCACTGGCCGACCAGGTGACCGCCGGCATCAGCGACCGCCGCGAGCAGGCCGATGCGCTGTACCGCTGGGTGGCGCAGAACATCCGCTATGTGGCGGTGTACCTGGGCAACGGTGGCCTGGAGCCGAACAGCGCGCAGAGCATCCTCGACAACCACTATGGCGACTGCAAGGACCACGTGACGATCCTGGAGGCGCTGCTGGCGGCAAAGGGCATCGACAGTTCGCCAGTGCTGATCGGAGCGGGCGGTGGCCCGACCCTGCCGAAGATTCCGGTACTGGGCCGCTTCAACCACGCCATCACCTACATTCCCGAGTTTGATCTGTACCTGGACTCGACCACCGCGTGGGCGCGCTTCGGCCAGCTGCCCGAAGGTGACCTTGGTGCTCCGGTGATGCGTACCCGCGATGCCACGCTGGCGCGTACCCCGGCCAACACACCGCAGCGCAATGCTACGTCGATGGAGGTGCGCTTCACCTTCGATGCCAATGGCAACCTGCGTGGCGAAACGATTCCGAAGCTGGGCGAGAACGCCGAAATCGGCATGCGTGCGCAGTTCGCCCAGCTCAACGCGCAGAACCGTGCGCGCGCTGAAGAGCAGATCATGGCCGCGTCCGGCTTCGATGGGCGAGGGCAGCTGCAGATCCAGGGCGTGCCGGTCGACCTGACCCGGCCATTCGGCTATCGCATGGCGTTCCAGGCCGAGGACTACGCCGATTTCAGCGTGGCCGGCGGCATGGCCGTGCCGGACCCGCCGGGTGGCGAATCGGTGCGCGGGCTGTACGCCACCGCATCGGCGCCGGCCAACGAGACCCCGTTCTACTGCAACGCCAGCCTGCGCGAGGAAACCTATCGCCTGCAGTTCCCGGCCAACGCACCGATCATCGCCATTCCGGCCAGCCAGCGTTTCAGCAACGCTGCGGGCGAGTACCGGGTGGACTGGAGCCGCGAGGGCCAGGACGTGGTCGTGCGGCACCGCCTGCAGCAGAACGCGGTGCGTGGCCCGGAGGCGCTGTGCCAGCCGCAGGACTACACCGCGTTCCGCGCGCTGTACCGCGAAGTGCGCCGTGGTTTCCGCGGGCAGGTGCTGTACGGCAAGCTGCCGGGGGCGGGCGGCTGAATCGCCGATGGACGTTCGGGGCGGCATAATGTCGCCCTGATCGCCCATTCATCTTTGCCCGGGCACACTGGCTACCACCTTTCCTGGCGCATGCGCCCACAGGATTCCTGCATGAACTTCCGCTTCCGTCGTTTCCTTGCCATCACCACCCTGGGCGTCGCCTGCGCCGCTGCCGGCAGCGCCTGGGCCGGTGCCCGCGATGACCTGAAGAGCTTCACCAGTGGCCTGAAGGGCCTGGATGGCCAGTTCAGCCAGCAGGTGTTCGACAGCCGCGGAAGGGTGAAGGAATCGACCAGTGGCCGTGTGGCGCTGTCGGCGCCGCGCCTGTTCCGCTGGGAGTACGTGCGCCCGCACGAACAGCTGATCGTGGCCGATGGCAAGAAGGTCTGGATGTACGAGCCGGACCTGGAACAGGCCACCGTGCGCGAGCAGGGCAAGGAAGAGCAGAACAGCCCGCTGACCGCGCTGATCAACCCGGCGCTGCTGGAGCAGCAGTACGACCTCAGTGAGGAAGCCGCGCAGCGCGACGGCCTGCAATGGTTGTCGCTGTCGCCGAAGCGCGACACCGAAGCCAGCTTCCAGTACGCCGCGCTGGGCTTCAACGCCCAGGGCCTGGCCAAGATGGAAATCACCGACGCGGTCGGCCAGCGCACCGTGATCACCTTCAGTGGCTGGAAGCGCAACCCGGGCTTCGCCGCCGGCACCTTCAGCTTCACCCCGCCGAAGGGCACCGACGTCATCGGTAACTGATCGGGGACGCCGGGCCCGGCCGGGCGCTACCTGCTCTGGTGGGTGCCAACCGTTGGTTGGCACGCTTTTGATCTGCCGGCCAGCGGCCGGCACTACCGATCATGGCCCGGCCGCCCTGGTGGGTGCCAACCTTGGTTGGCACGCTCTCGGTCGGCTCATTCGTTGTCCGGGTGAACGATCACCTGCCACGCGGTGCCATCAAATCGAATCAGATCCCAGGGCGTCAGCACCCACAACACGCCGTCGGCGGAACTGATGTCGTTAATTGCGGCATCCATCAGCTCTTCAGGAATGCCCGCCTCCAGGCGTTCAACCACTCCGGAGTTGGGACTGTAGAGATAAAGTCCATTCTCTGAGCCGATGTAGATGGCTTGCCCGTACATGCAAGCGCAGTAGAACGGGACTTCGGGGCTGATCTGATGCCGGATCGGCGTGAAACCCGTATTGATCTGCCCCATCAAGATTGTTGCCTCGGTACCGACCAGGAACAGTTCGCCCGAATCCGTTCTGGATGCATGCAGCAGTTCGGCGGAGGTGATCGGCTCCGGAACATTCCAGGTGGCCCCATCCCAGTGCGCAATCAGGCCGTCAGAACCGATCGCATAGAGATCGGTAAGGCCGGTTCCGCAGAGGTCATTCACGCTGGCCAGATCCAACTCAGCGAGTAGCTGCTTGACCACTTGATTCTTGCCGATTTGCGCCAGATCGGCGCGTGATTCTTCAAATCTTCGCCGAAGCTCTGCGTCGCGCTCTGCAGGGTCAGCGGGTAGTGGTGGCACACCGTCCAGTTCGAACAGATGGCCAACGCAGGCAAGCCAGTTGTCGAAATCAATCGACTCAAGATCGTCCTTGAGACTCCCGCGTTCGGGTGCGGGGAAGTGGGTGGGAAGCTGCTTCCAGCCAGTCTCGCTACGGTGACAGATCATCCCGTGCACGCCACAGCAGAACAGATCCTTGCCCAGTTGCCGAACTCGGGTCAGGCCCCCGCAGAAGTGATCACCTTCAGGTGGAATGAGCTCGCATTTCGTGCCTGATCGAGCGAGGTCTTCAAGGTGGCCGTAGAAGTCCAGGGCCAGTACACGGCGCTCCCGCCCGTCCTGTTGTTCAGGGATGAAGATGGCGGACTCGACCTGCCAGTCGGACAGGTCGTGATAGAACCATTTCTCATCCGTTTGATGTTGATAGAAGAACATCCGGGAGGGCGGGCCGGGATCAGGGTCATAGCATTCGTGCCCCGGGCCAATCCTTGCAGCCAGGTAGTAGATGTCCGCGTCGACGGCGCAGCCGGCAACGAACTCAAGGGCATTGGACTCGGGATCGCGCACGGGTGAGTCCTGAATGGTTGAGCTTCAAATTCTCGGTTAATGATGAGGATGCATGGGTCCCGCGAAAGCATGCTCCATGTGAATCAGCGGCTTACCGATGTATCGGTGGCACCCGCGCCGGCCCATTTCCGACAGATTGCGGGGTTGCCGGCCAGCGGCCGGCACTACCGATCATGGCCGGCCGCCGTGGTGGGTGCCAACCTTGGTTGGCACGCTCTCGCGGTACAATGGACGTGTGGCAAGACATCGTTCAACTTCCTTCCCCGGCCCCGATCTGCTGAGCGTTGATCGGGAACATCTGCGCCCGCTTGCCGAGCGCATGCGCCCGCGCACCCTGGACGAAATGGTCGGGCAGAAGCGCCTGCTGGCGCCGGACAGCGCGCTGCGCCGCGCGGTTGAATCCGGTCGCGTGCATTCGATGATCCTGTGGGGGCCGCCGGGCTGTGGCAAGACCACCCTGGCGCTGCTGCTGGCCGAGTATTCCGATGCCGAGTTCCGTGCCATCTCCGCCGTGCTGTCCGGCCTGCCGGAAGTGCGCCAGGTGCTGGCCGAGGCTGCGCAACGGTTCGCCGAAGGTCGCCGCACGGTGCTGTTCGTGGATGAGGTGCATCGCTTCAACAAGGCGCAGCAGGATGCGTTCCTACCGCACATCGAGCGGGGCACCATCCTGTTCGTTGGCGCCACCACCGAGAATCCGTCGTTCGAACTGAACTCGGCGTTGCTGTCGCGCTGCCGCGTGCATGTGCTGGAGGGCGTCTCGCCCACCGACATCGTCGAAGCGCTGGAGCGTGCGCTGGGTGACCGTGAGCGCGGCCTGGGCGACGAGGGTATCGAGGTCGCCCCCGAGCTGCTGCTGGAAATCGCCACCGCCGCTGACGGTGACGTGCGACGCGCGCTGACCCTGCTGGAAATCGCCGCCGAGCTGGCGGGCGGCGAGGGTGGCCGCATCACCCCGCAGACCCTTATCCAGGTGCTGGCAGATCGCACCCGGCGCTTCGACAAGGGCGGCGAGCAGTTCTACGACCAGATCTCGGCATTGCACAAGTCCGTGCGCAGCTCCAATCCCGATGCCGCGCTGTACTGGCTGACCCGCATGCTCGATGGCGGCTGCGATCCGTCCTACCTTGCGCGCCGGCTGACTCGCATGGCCATCGAGGACATCGGACTGGCCGATCCGCGCGCGCAGAGCATGGCGCTGGAGGCCTGGGACATCTACGAGCGTTTGGGCAGCCCGGAAGGCGAGCTTGCCTTTGCCCAGCTGGTGCTCTATCTGGCCAGCACCGCCAAGTCGAACGCCGGCTATGCGGCCTTCAATCAGGCCAAGGCCGACGTGCGCGAGAGTGGTACCGAGGAGGTGCCGCTGCACCTGCGCAACGCGCCGACCAAGCTGATGAAGGAGCTGGGCTACGGTGCGGAGTACCAGTACGACCACGACGCCGAAGGCGGCATCGCGCTGGATCAGACCGGTTTCCCGGATGCGATGGGTGAGCGCGTGTACTACAACCCGGTGCCGCGCGGCCTGGAAATCAAGCTGAAGGAAAAGCTGGATCGGCTGCGCGCCGAGCGCGAAGCGGCGCGCGCCGCAAAGGGCCGTTGATCCTGCTTGTGTAGAGTCGAGCCATGCTCGACTGCTTCGCGCGTATTGAGTCGAGCATGGCTCGACTCTACAGGGGCATGGCAGTCGGGCAGGGCACGACGCTGCATTGTCGCGTGCGCGTGCATTTGGCACACTGCGCGGCTTCTCTTTTCAAGGATCGATGCCGTGCAGGAAATGATTCTGCCGTTGAAGCGCTACGCCCAGTTCGAGGGCCGCGCCAACCGCCGCGAGTACTGGATGTACCAGCTGTTCCTGTTCCTGGTCGCAACAGCGGTGATGGTGCTGGCCGGCGTGCTGGCAATCCTCCTGCGCAACAGTGCCGATGCACTGGCCGGCATCCTGATCGGCATGGTGGTACTGCTGGGTGTGATGTGGCTGGCCACGATCGTGCCGTTGATTGCCGTGACCGTGCGCCGCCTGCATGACTGCAACCAGTCGGGCTGGCTGTTCCTGCTGGCGCTGGTGCCGGGCGGTGGCATCGTGATCATGATCTTCTCGCTGCTGCCGGGCACGCCGCAGGAGAATCCGTATGGCCCGGTGCCCACGGGGCCGTGATGCTGCACGAGTCGAGCATGGCTCGACGCTACAGAGGCAAAGAAAAGAAGCCGGCGTTTCGCCGGCTTCGTCTTTACTTGATGGTGCAATCGCCGAAGGACAGGTAGTCCGTGCCGGAGCTGAACTGCAGCGTGCAGCTGGCGCTGAAGACAGCGCCTTCTTCCAGTGCGCCCAGTTTGGCCGCCTGCTGATCATCGGAGGTGGTCAGCCGGGCCAGGACATTGCCCTGGTCATCGCCGGCCTCGATGAGCGGTTCGCCCGCCATGTTGCTGGAAACGCCCAGCGCCACGGCGGTGAAGGTCACCGTCTGGTTGAGTTCTTCCATGCTCAGCGTGGAATTGCCGGCTTCTTCAAAGGCCTGGTAGAGCGTCGGAAGATCCTGTGCGGCGTGGGCGGCCAGCGGCGCGAGCAGGCCGAGGGTGAGGGCGATCAGTGCGGTGTGCTTCAAGGGGTCTCACAATCATGGGATCCGATCCCATGGCGGTCGTGGCGCGGATGAACGCGGCCCGGACGGCGGCAGACTGTCCACCCTCCATGGCAGCGTTGGAAGCGGGGCGGTCCAATGCCCCGGTGGCCGGCAAAATAGGGGAAATTCCGCCCCCTGTGCAAGCGGGCATGCGCGCGCGTGATACACAGTGTGACGTGTGATCGATGTGATAATCATTCGCGTTTGAGGTAGACTGCGGTCCCTTGTGAACCGGCGGCCGTGGGCCGCTTCTGCCGCCGCTGATGAAGCATTTCGTCCTGCCTTTGCGCCGGGGCCCGCTGGCCCGCTGCCTGGCCGCCTTGATGATGGGTCTACTCCTGGCTACTCCGTACGCCCATGCACAGCAGCGCAACCCGCTGCAGAAAATCGGCCACACCGTGCTCGACGAGCCGGCGGCCAGCTATCGCTTCGAGCATTTCGTGGTGGACAGCCCCGACCAGCAACGCCGCTGGCGGGTGAACGTGGCGATTCCGGCAAAGGCTGGCAAGGCGCCGCTGCCGGTGTTGTACGCGCTGGACGGCAATGCCGTGGCCATGGTGCTGGACCAGCCGATTCTGGCCGAGTTGGCGGCACGCAAGGCACCACCGGTGCTGGTGCTGATCGGCTACGACAACGACCTGCGCATCGATTCGAAGGCGCGCACCCGCGACTACACCGCGTGGATCGATCGCGCGGACGACGAGAGCGGCACGACCCAGGCGGTAGGAGGAGGCGCTGCAGCGTTCCTTGATGTGATCGAGCGGCGGATCAAGCCTGAGGTCGAGCGCCGCGCACGCATCGATGCGCAGCAGCAAGCGCTGTGGGGCCACTCGCTGGGTGGCCTGTTCGTGCTCAATGCGCTGTACACCCGTCCGGCGGCGTTCCAGTCCTACCTGGCGGCCAGCCCGTCGCTGTGGTGGAGCCAGGGTGCGGCGCTGGGCGATCCGGAACAGCAGTTCGTGCAGAACGTGCACGGCCAGCGCGCAAAGCTCTGGTTGATGCTGGGCGGCGCGGAGCGCATTGGTGACCGCGGCAAGCGCGACATGAACAACCCGCGCGTGGTCGCGCACCTGCGCCGCATCGGTGGTGCCACCCCGGACGCAGCGATGCAGCTGTCCGAGCGGCTGGGCAAGGTCCCCGGACTGAGCGTGCAGTACCGCGAGTTCGACGGCCTCGGCCACGGTCCGATGCTGCCGGCCTCGTTCCACGCCGCGCTGCACGAGTTGTATGGCGTGACCGATCGCAGCGCCGGCGACGGTGCTGCCCTTGGCGGTGACAACGCCGCCGAATGAATTCCCTCGCACGCGATGCCGTGCGACCCCACTACCCAGGCGAGGCTGCCGACGTGCAGCGGCCCAGGCAACCGATGACTCCCGCGCCACGTGGCGCGGCCTACGTGTGCAAGGAGCCTTCCATGTCGTTCCGTCCGTCTTTCCGTCTCACTTCCCTGGCCGCCGGCATGCTGCTGGCGGTGACCGCCACCGCGCAGCCGGTATTCGACCAGCCGGCCAATGCCACCTTCAAGGGCCAGGTCGTCTCACGCGGTGAGAACGTGGTTCCCGGCAGCACCGCCGAGGTGGTCGGTCGCGGTTTCGTGCCGGGCCAGAAGGTCAGCCTGCTGCGCGGTGACGCTGTGCTCAACACGCAGCCGCTGGTGGTCGATGCCGATGGCAACTTCAAGACCCAGCTGAGCATTCCGGCCGATGCGGTGCCGGGCACCCACCCGGTGGTGGTGCGTGCCAGCCAGCCGGCCGCGGCCACGGTGCTGAAGCTGCGCGTCTCGCCGCAGCTGCCGCTGTCGGGCCAGGCGCAGTTCGCTACCCAGTCCAACAAGCTGGTGCCGGGCCTGTACCAGTCCGCCTACAGCGCCGCCAGCAACGCGGTGTTCGTGACCTCGGCGGTGGGCCGCCCGCCGGTGACCCAGTCGCAGCTGCTGAAGCTGGACCCGAAGACGCTGAAGGTGACCAAGGCGATCACCCCGGCGCAGGTGCCGGGCAGCACCAATGGTGCGGTGTATGCGGTCTACGGCGTCGGCGTGGATGACACCAACGGCAACGTCTGGGTCACCAATACCCGCCAGAACTCGATCGCGGTCTATCGCCAGAAGGATCTGTCACTGGTCCACCAGTTCCCGGTCGATGCGGTGCCGCACGCGCGCGACGTGGTGGTCGATGGTACCCGCGGCAAGGTGTTCGCCTCGGCTACGGGGGAGGACCACCTGTCGGTGTTCGACGCCAAGACGCTCAAGGAGCTGCCGGCGGTGACGCTGGAGTCCGGCGTCGATGACGGCAAGTTCACCCCGATGAGCCTGGTGCTGGACGAGAAGGGCGGCAAGCTGTTCACCGTCAGCATCGGTACGCCGGAAGCGGCGGTGATCGACGTTGCCAGCGGCAAGGTCGACAAGGTCATCGACCTGGGCAATTCGATCAGCGCCTCCGGCGTCGCCTTCGATGCGGCACGCAACCGCCTGTACGTGGCCTCGCAGGGCACCGACAACCTGTTGATCGTCGATGTGGCCGCCGGCAAGGTGCTGCACGACGTGCCGGTTGGTGCCGGTGCACTGAACGTCGCCTTCGACGATGCCTCCGGCCTGGCCTACGTCAGCAACCGCGGCGCCGGTACCGTCACCGTGGTCAACGGCGATGGCAAGGTGGTCGCCAACCTTGATGGCGGCACGCTGCCGAACCACGTCCGCGCCGATGGCAAGGGCAATGTGTTCGCGGTGAACAAGTCGCGCGGTGCCGAAGACCCGAAGGGTGACCGCATCACCCGCATCACCCCGAAGCAGTAAGCCACCGGGCCGGGCGATGCGCGCATCGCCCGGCCAGCAAGGAGAACCTCCATGAACATCGCGTCCCGTCTGCGCCTGTGTGCGCTTCCCCTGGCTGTCTCGCTGGCGCTGTCCGCCTGCGGTGGCGCGCCGGCCCCGTCCGAGGGCCAGAAGCCTGCCGAGGCGTCGGCCGCCACGGCGGCGGCTGAAGGTGCGTTGCCGGCAGGCTGGCAGCGCGTGGCCGGTGCCGAGATGCCGGCCGTGCACGACCAGAAGGCGGTGCTGCCGGCCAAGGTGCATTCCGATGACGGCGCTGATATCGAGGTGGCCGACACCAGCCGGATCATCGCCGGTGGCGACGATGTCATTGCGGTGATCGAGGTGCTGGGCCTTGGCAAGCAGGTCTTCGCCGCGCCGACCAACACCACCACCCAGGCGGGCCTGGCCGCGCCGCACCAGTTCCTGTTCAACCGCACCACCGGCGTAGAGGGCGTGCTGAGCCTGCAGGGCTCGCTGTTCCTGGGCAACAGCCTGCGTCGCCATACCGAGCTGGCAAAGAAGCTGCGCGAAGTGGGCGAGCCGGCGGTGGTCATCGACGATCTGCAGCCGGCACCTGACAAGGTGCGCAAGGTCGCCGCTGCACTCGGGCTGGCCGAGGCAGGGCAGGCGCTTGCCACGCAGGTGCAGCGCCAGCTGGACGAGGCTGCAGCGATTGGCAAGGGCCTGGGCCATGCACCACGGGTGATCCACGTTTCGGCAACCGGCGCCGGCGGCGCGCCGACCGTGGCTGGTGCCGACAGCGCCTCGGCGCAGCTGATCGCACTGGCCGGTGGCGTCAACATCGGTACCGAAGCGGGGGTGAAGAACTACTCGCAGCTGAGCAACGAGGGCGTGGTCGCGGCAGCACCGGAGGTGATCCTGGTGACCGAGCATGACCTGCAGCTGTTCGGCGGGGCCGAAGGCCTGTGGAAGTCCTATCCGACGCTGAAGCAGACCCCGGCCGGGCAGGCCAATCGGGTCTGGGTGATGCCGGACGTGCAGCTGAAGTACACCAGCGTCGGTTCCGGTGCCGGTGCGCTGGCGCTGGCCAAGGCCCTGGCGGCGTTGCCGAAGGCATGAGTCCGGCGGATCGGCGCCGCCGTCGCGGGCGGATGATGTTGATGGTGGCGTTGCTGGCACTGCTGGGGGCGGTGCTGGCGTCGTTTGCCGTGGGTCCGTTGCGGTTGCCGCCACTGGAAGTGCTGCAGGCGCTGGGCGTGAAGCTGGGTCTGCTTGATCCGCAGGCGGTCAGCAGTCGTGACCTGGCCGTGGTCTGGCAGCTGCGCATCCCGCGTGCGCTGCTGGGGGCGATGGTCGGCGCGTCGTTGGCGATGGCCGGGGCCAGCCTGCAGGGCCTGTTCGGCAATCCCCTGGCCGATCCGGGCATCGTTGGCGTCAGCCAGGGCGCGGCGCTGGGTGCGGTGGCCGCCATCGTGCTCGGCGCTGCCGGTGCGGCGGGTTGGCTGGTGCCGGTCGCCGCATTCGTTGGCGGCGCGCTGGCGATCGGCCTGACCTACGCGTTGGCGCGCCCGGGCAAGGGCAGTGGCAATGCCACGCTGCTGCTGGTCGGCATCGCAATGGCCGCGTTCTGCTCGGCGCTGATCGGCTTCCTGACCTACATTGCCAGCGAAAGCGAACTGCAGTCGCTGGTGTTCTGGCAGATGGGTTCGCTGGCACGCGCCAACTGGGCCGATGTGGCAGCGGTGGTGCCGTTGTTCGCGATCGGCGTGTTCGCGCTGCAACGGCTGGCCACGCCCCTCGACATGCTGGCGCTGGGCGAACGCCAGGCGCAGCACCTCGGCCTGGATGTGACCCGCACCCGTCGCCGCCTGGTCGCGTTCAGTGCGCTGCTGGTGGGCGCGGCGGTGGCCTTTGCCGGTTCGATCAGCTTCGTTGGCCTGGTGGTGCCGCACGTGGCGCGTCTGCTGGTTGGCCCCGGCCATCGCTGGCTGCTGCCGTTGTCCGGCCTGCTGGGCGCACTGCTGATTGTGGTGGCCGATACTGCGGCGCGCACGCTCGACCCGCCGGCAGAGATTCCGTTGGGCCTGTTCTCGGCCGCGCTGGGCGCGCCGTTCTTCCTCTGGCTGGTGCTGCAGCAGCGCCGCAAGGCCGCGCCATGAGCGTGCTGTTGAAACTGCACGAGGTGGTGGTGCGTCGCCAGCAGCGCGAGATCCTGCATGGCATTTCGCTGGCGTTCGAGCCGGGTACGGTGACCGCGCTGGTGGGCCCGAATGGCGCGGGAAAATCCACGTTGCTGGCGGTGGCGGCCGGTGATCTTCGCGCCGATGCGGGCGAGGTGAGCCTGCGCGGAAAACCCTTGGCAGGCTACAAGGCGGGGCCACTGGCACGCGAGCGCGCGGTGATGCCGCAGGAGCACGGCGTGCGTTTCGCCTTCAGCGTGGAAGAGGTAGTGGCGATGGGGCGCCTGCCGCACCCGCCGGATCCTGTGGCGGATGGCGCTCACGTTGAAGGTGCCATCGATGCTGCCGAACTGCAGGCGCTGCGCCTGCGCGAAGTGCAGCAGCTGTCCGGTGGCGAGTCCGCCCGCACCACGTTTGCGCGGGTACTGGCGCAGGACACGCCGCTGCTGCTGCTGGATGAGCCGACCGCCGCGCTGGACCTGCGTCACCAGGAGCGCACCCTGCGCAGCGTGCGTGCCTGTGCCGAAGCCGGGGCCTGCGTGATCGTAGTACTGCACGATCTGAATCTGGCCGCCGGCTATGCCGATCGCATCGTGCTGCTGGAGCAGGGCAGGGTGGCCGCCGACGGTACGCCGCTGCAGGTGCTGACCGAGGACAACCTGCAGCGGGTCTACCAGCAGGATGTGGTGGTGCTGCAGCATCCGCGACGTGGTGTGCCGCTGGTGGTGGTGACCTGAGACGGGGGCTACCGCGATCCCGTGAGACGCAGGTACATGCCGGCGGCAACTATTATGGCGAACGGAATCCACAGCAGGGCAAATGATGCATAAGCCCAGGCCCGGGATCTGCGTGCGGCCGCCAGGCTGAGTTCAGCCTGGCCCGCGAGATGAAGTGACGCGGCTTTGTTTGCGTAGACGATGGCAACGATTGCAGTCAGCCAGTTGCCCAGCAGAAGTGACGCCCATGCAAGCCGTGATGGGTCATTGGGGAACTTTTCTGTCGGTTTGCTCATGTGCGCCGCCTCGGGATAGGGTCGGCGCATGTTCACTTGCCGCTGTCATTGGCGGTATACAAGAAGTACGAAAATCGTACGATCAGGCGTCATCTCCATGCCGCCCGTGACGTAATTGATGGGCCTTCATCGAAAATTCGTAGAAGGTGTTGAACGTGGGCATGGTGATGGACAGGTTCTGGGGTAAGCGGCTGGCTGCGTTCTGTGTGGCTGTCGGCCTCTCATTCTCAGCCCAGGCGCAACAGGACACGTCATCGATTCTTTCCCGCTTGTTGCAGTGTCAGCTGGCTCACCGGGAGCTGGACGCTTTCACTGGCCGGATCGCAGCGGGCGACCTCGCCGATTTCACCCAGAGCGATGCGGGCGTTGGCGCGGCACTGATGCTCTGGAAAACCCGGACGTCCACGACGGCGTGGGGAGAGTCGTCGTCGCTAGTGCATGTGTCGGGTCGCCAGGAGATGCTTCTTGCCATACCGGTTCCGATCGGCGAGGAGATGGCACGGGGGATGTCCATTGCCAAGCGCATTGGAGGCATGTCGTCGCGCTGGAATGCCGAGGCCATGGAAAGAGAGCATGGCTGGAAAGGCCTCAATCTCTACAGAACGCTTCCGGACAATCGACACATACGGTTGATTGTCGATCTGTCCTATTCGCCGGGGTGGGTGACGGTAGGCTGTACCTATGGCGAGATGAGCTGATCCGGGGTTGGGATGGGGCTGTCGAGTCTCGTTGGCATATCATGGCGTGCTCGAATCCCTCAATGGACTGACCCCATGTTCCGTACCGCTCCGCGCGGCGTGCTGCTTGCCGCCCTGCTTGCTTCCGTGTGCGCCGCCAACGCGGCTGCCACCTCTCCGGTATCACTCACCGATGCAGCCGAGAACGCCTCGTTGATCGAAACGCGGCATTCAGAGGGTAAGGGTGGCGCCGTTACGTTGTTGAAGACGCAGTACTTCGCCAACGAGGAAATGTCGGTGAGCTGGGATGACCAGCAGGTCCTGGTGTTGTGCAAGGAAGCGGCCTATCTCAAGTTGCCTGCGGGCAAGGCGGATGTCGGTTCGCTGACGACCGAGCAGCGGCAGATGATTGTCTACCAGGCACTGATGTCGGGATTGGGTGCGGTGGCAGGAGTGATCGGGCCGGCAGGCGAGGTGGTGGCGGTCGCGGATGACGGCAGCGAAACCCGTGGCGTTGGCGAGAACACGTGGGCCTACGGCGTCGAACGCCATGAGGTTATGACCCAGCGCATGCCGGATGGCGCGCTGCGGGTCCGGGTGCGCAAGACCGAGACCGTGAACAACGCCAAGCCCGCGTCGCCGGACGACATGTTCAGCACCGAGGACGACCAGGCGGCGAGATTGTCCGAGCTGGTGCCGGTCGGCAGCTGGACCGAGGTGGTGATCCATGGCGGCCCGCGCCAGGCGCAGGTGGATCCGGGGATGTCGCTGAAAGGATGGGTCTCGATGGGGGATGACCGTGCAGCGACCGTGGCGGAGGCCCGCTCGCTGCATGGGTGCAAGTAAGGCGCCAGGGACCGATTGCAGCCACCCCATGGGTGGGTCTGTAGTGGTGCGCATCGTTCCATCAATGTATGCAATATTCACTTGCGCGCCAGATTGGCAGGTCTAGAATGCGCCCCATGAACCGGATGCCGCTCCTGAAGTTTTTCACCCTGACCCGCGCAAGCGCGGAACGGGCGTGTCTGCCTGGAGCCCCACGAGGCCGTTGAGACGGCCATCGCTGGACCTTCGACAGAGCGCCCTCCGGGGCGCTCTTTTCGTTTCCGCAGTTCCATTCCCCGTAACCCGATGTACCGCAAGGAGAACGTGCCATGCACCAGATCGCCGAGACCGAACGCTAGCCGCGCGCCCTGTCGCCAACCGGGGTGCGCGGCCCCCGAAGTTGGCTTTGCAGGAATCTCTTCATGAACACCCAGACCCTTTCCCGTCGCCGCAACCTCGGCATCATTGCCCACATCGACGCCGGCAAGACCACGCTGACCGAACGCCTGCTGTGGAAGAGCGGCGAGATCCATCGCGTCGGCGAAGTGCACGACGGCAATGCGACCACCGATTTCTCGGCGATCGAGCGCGAACGTGGCATCACCATCGGCGCCGCTGCCGTGCAGGCGCAATGGTCGCCGCGCGACCTGCCGTCGCATCGGCTGACCCTGATCGACACCCCCGGCCACATCGACTTCGCCATTGAAGTCGAGCGCTCGCTGCGCGTGCTCGACGGCGCCGTGGCCGTGTTCTCGGCGGTGGATGGCGTGCAGCCGCAGTCCGAGACCGTGTGGCGCCAGGCGCGACGCCACCGCGTGCCGCTGATTGCCTTCGTCAACAAGATGGATCGCGTCGGTGCTTCCTTCGAGCGCGTGCTGGAGCAGCTGCAGGACAAGCTGCGCGCGCGACCGTGGGCGCTGGGCGTGCCGCTGGGCAGCGAGAGCGACTTCAACGGCTGGGTCGATCTGGTCGATGAGCGGGTGCTGCAGTGGCACGACGGTGCTGCGGCGACGATCACCCCATGGGACGACGCAGCGCGCAGGCAGTGGCAGGCGCAACGCGATGCGCTGGTCGAGGCCGTGGCCGACCACGATGAAGCACTTGCCGATGCCTGGCTGGAAGGCCGCGTGATCGATGCGGAGCAGCTACGTGCAGCCATCCGGCGCGCAACGTTGGCCGGTGCCGGTGTGCCGGTACTGGCCGGCGCGGCGTTCAAGGACAAGGGCATCGAGACGTTGCTGGATGCGGTGGTCGATTACCTGCCATCGCCGCTGGATCGGCCTGCCGTGGTCGCTGAAAGCGAGGACGGCGAAGTGGTGCTGCCGCCGGATCCGGACGGTCCACTGGCCGGCCTGTTGTTCAAGATCACCCACCAGCAGCACGGTGCGCTGAGTTTCGTGCGGCTGTACTCGGGCACCTTGAAGGTCGGCGATGCGGTGGCCAGTTCGCAGCATCCGCAGGGACGGCGTGTGAGCCGCCTGGTGCGGGTGCAGGCCGACCAGACCCACGACATCGAACAGGCCGTGGCCGGTGACATCGTCGCGGTGCTGGGCTGGAAGGATGCGGTCAGTGGCGAAACGCTGAGCGGCCGTGCGCAGCCGTTGCGCCTGGAGAACATCCAGGCACAGGCGCCGGTGCTGGCATGGCGGTTGGAGCCGGCGCGTGCCGCCGACCTGATCCGGATGGCGCAGGGGCTGGCCAGCCTGGCCCAGGAGGACCCGTCGTTCGGCGTCGAAACCGATCGCGATACGGCCGAAACCCTGGTCTGGGGCATGGGCGAGCTGCACCTGGAGGTGATGGTCGAGCGCCTGCGCAGCGAATGGAAGGTCGAGGTGGGCGTGGGCGCGCCGCGCGTGGCCTACCAGGAGACGCCGATGCGTGCAGTGGCCGGCGTGGTCGGCCGGCTGGTCAAGCAGACCGGCGGCCAGGGGCAGTTCGCGCAGGTGGTGCTGGACGTGGCGCCGCGCGAGGACGGTGAGGTCGTGTTCAACGATCGCATCGTCGGTGGCGTGGTGCCGCGCAGCTTCATCGCGGCGGTGGAGAAGGGCGTGCGCGCTGCACTGTCGGAAGGCCCGCAGGGACATCCGGTGGTCGGCATCGAGGTCAGCCTGGTCGATGGACAGACCCATGCCAAGGATTCCTCGGAAATGGCGTTCCATCGCGCCGGCGCCGAGGCGATCAAGGCGGCACTGGCAGAAGGCGGCACGCAGCTGCTGGAGCCGGTGATGGCGGTGACGGTACATTCGCCCTCGGCGTCGGTGGGCGACGTGGTCGGCGACCTCAATCGCCGTCACGGCCGCATCGCCCGCATCGAGGACCAGGACGGTCGCGCCGAGGTCAGCGGATTCGCACCGTTGGCGCAGCTGGTGGGCTACACCACCTCGCTGCGTTCGCTCAGCCAGGGGCGGGCCAGCAGCGAGGCGCATCTGCACGGTTACGAGCCCGTACGCGCTGCATGAGGAAGGTGAAGGGAGCCCGTTCGCGGGCTCCCTTTTTTGCGTGGGCCACGGTGAGGCATCCACGCGTGGCGTGGTTCTGCTGCCGGAGGCGTGATGCATTTGCACTGCATTGCAACAAAACTGCAGAAAAAGCTGGATTAAAGTGATGCCTCACGATAAATTGCGCACCCCCCGTTGCTCGCCGCCGCCCGCACCCCGCCCATGCGTGATGACAAAGACCCCGGAACCCTGGAGCTGACCCTGCCGCGCAAGCGCGGTCGTCCGCCCAAGTTCGGGTACGCAATGAGTGATGCACAGCGGGCTGCGCGCTACCGTGCGCGCAGGGCAGGGCAGGCCAATCACGCCGATGTGCGCTCGTGCTCGGACATGGTGCTGCTGGACAAGATCCGCGCTGCGGTGAGCGCCCGTGATACCGAACTGGCCGGTTTTCTCGTCCACGTGCTGTGGCAGCGATACCCCCTGCAGCTGAAATAGGCCCTCGCCGGGGTGGCCCTTGTCATCGAGCTTGTTGATAATGCGGGATTCAGGTTGTTCCCGCTGGCGCGCCCGGGATGGCAGGCGCGCATGATCGAACGGTTCCCAAGATGACCACCACCAGCGACACCACCACCGAAGCGGCGCCGAGCGGCGCCCCCCTGTTCTACACCCGTCCGGTGCCGCTGCAGGCCGATGTGCACGCCGATCTGCGCGTCCTGCCGGGCAAGCTCGAATTCGCCGCCGGCAACAACGCCATTCCGCTGGTGCTGGGCGAATTTTCGCTGGCGCTGCACCACTTCCCGATCCTGTTCGCTGGCCCGACCGCGGTGCCGATGGCCGCCGTGGGTGTGTCGGAAGAAAACCTGTTCATCAAGGACGGCCTGTGGGAAGACGAGGCCTACATCCCGGCCTACCTGCGTCGCCATCCCTTCATCTTCATCGACACCGGTGCGGACAACGATTTCCTGCTGGGCATCGATGAAGAGAGCCCGCGCGTGGTCAAGGGCGGTGACGAAGGCCAGCCGCTGTTCGTCGACGGCAAGGCCACCGACATGGTGCAGCAGGCGCTGGAATTCTGCGGCCAGTTCACCCGTGAGCACGAGCAGACCCAGGCCTTCTCCAAGGCCCTGATCGACAACGGCCTGCTGGTCGAGCGCAACGCCACCGTGCGTACCCCGGATGGCCGCGAGTTCAACCTCAATGGTTTCCAGGTGGTCGACGTCGAAAAGTTCGTTGCGCTGCCGGAAGCGACCGTGGTCGAGTGGCACCGCAGCGGCTGGCTGGCGCTGATCCACCAGCACCTGATGTCGCTGGGTCGCTTCAATGACCTGACCCGTCGCCAGGTCCAGCGCCTGGCCGCCTGATCAGTTGGCAGGCATGGCTTCCGCAGTGCGGGAGCCATGCCAGTGCCACAGCTGCTGCAGCAGTCGCCGCGCGTCGATCCAATCCGTCGCGGCATCATGACCCAGTTCCCACAGATCGGCCGCGATGTCGGCCTGGGCAGCGGCGCCACAGATCTGAAGTGTCCCCTGCAGGCGGTGCGCATGATGGCGCATGGCCCTTGCATCGTGATCGGCCAGCGCCCGCTCGATGCCTTCCAGTTCGCCGCGGATATCGGCCAGATGGACGTGGTCCAGCACTGCCAGCGGCGTGCGGGCTGCAACGCCGGTGATGGGCGTCAGCTGCAGCGCCTGCAGCAGGTGCGCAACCTGCAGGGGTTTGGTCAGAACGGCGTCGAATCCGGCCTTGCGCGAGCGCGCCAGGTGCCTGCGCCCGGTACGGGCTGACAGCGCCACCAGCCGCAGCGGCCCACTGGCCTGGCTGCGCAGTTGCTGCGCCAGTGCGTAGCCATCCATGCCCTGCAGGCCGATATCCAGCAGTACGATCCGGCGCGGGCTGCGGCTCTGCTCGTCCAGCGCGCCTGCAGCGTCGGCAACGGCACGCACGCTCGCACCGAACCGACGCAACTGCTCGGCGATGATCTGCCGGTTCAATGCATGATCTTCAACCAGTAGAAGGTCGAGGCCGGCAAGTGGACGGCCGGCGGCAGGGTCTTCTGTGGGCGCAGCATTGTCGCTGGCGGACTGTACCGGCAGGCACAGGGTGAAGCGGCTGCCGCGTCCCACGACGCTGTGCACGGTGAGGTCGCCGCGCATGGCGCGGGCCAGTTCGCGGGCGATGGACAGGCCCAGGCCGCTGCCGCCGCGCATCTGGCCGTCCTCTCCCTGCTGGAAGGCGCGGAACAGCCGCCCGACGTGGCGGGCATCAATGCCGATGCCGCTGTCGATCACATCCAGCACCAGTGCCCGGGGCTGGACCGGCGGCATCAGTTGCACGCGCAGATCGATGCCGCCCACATCGGTGAACTTCACCGCGTTGCCAAGCAGGTTGTCGACAATCTGCCGCAGTGCTTCTGCATCGAGTGCGATCGTCGGCGCAGGGTCGGGGCTGCAGTCGAATCGAAGCTGCAATCCCTTCAGCCGGGCCTGTGGCCGGATCGCGTCCAGCGATTGCTGGCAGAGAGACGCCACATCGCAGGCGCCCACATGTGGCTTGAAGCCGCCGCCGGCCAGGCGCGAGAAATCCAGTGACCGGTTCAACAGGCTGCGCAGCGAGCGCCCGGCCGCCGTGGCGGCCGCCAGCAGTTCGCGCTGGCCGCTGGCCAGGGGAGACCGGCCCAGCAGGTCGATCGACATCAGCATCGCCTGCGCCGAATTGCGCATCTCATGGCTGACCATGCCTGCCGCGCGAGCATGGCGACGGCGTTCGCGCCTGGTGCGACGGGCCGCGACGTGCCACAGGATCGGCAGGCCGGCCAGTACTGCGATCAGGGCCAGAAGCCAGTGCGGCGGTGGCATGCGCATCTGATCGAACATGCGCTGGATCGAGGCGGGCAGTGCCTGCCGGGCCCAGAGCTGCAGCAGGCCGGCATGCTCTTCCAGCGTAATGTCCTGCAGTGCCTGGTCGATGCGCGCCAGCAGTTGGCGGTCAATGCTGCGCACCAGCAGGTACAGGTCGGTGGAGAACGCGCTTTCGAAGGGCTGCAGTTGCAGCGTGCCGCCGAAGTGTCGCCGGATCATCGGTTGCAGTGTCGATTCCAGGCCAATTGCGACATCGGCAGCGCCGGTTTCAACGGCCACCAGTGTTGCGTGCCGATCGGGCAGGTGCAGCAGGCTTAGGTGTGGATGATGCGCCTGCAGCCACTCGGCGTACGGCCCGCCATTGACGACGGCCAGTGTGCGTCCTTCCAGTTGTGCAACATCGTGCGGGAGGCGCCCTCCGTTCCGGCCGGCCAGGACGGTCCTGCCGCCGCGGAAGGGAGTGGAGGCAACAAGGTTGGCGCAGGGCTGGTGCAGTGGCCTGACCGCGCCGATGACCAGTACCAGGTCGGCATCGCCCCGGCATACCGCGACTACCGACGAGCCCGTGCTGGGGTAGGGGTGTTCGGTGAAGCGCAGCTGGGAATGGCGTGCCACAAGCGTGGCGTAGCCGTGGGCAAGGGTGGGCAGCGGCGCCGTATCAGCCAGCGCCGGTGGCAAGGGGCGCAGCGAGGGCGCGGTGGCCACGCGGACCTCGCGGCCCGCCGCCCATCGTTGCGACGGTGCATCCCCGGCCGAGACCGTCGGCAACAGGAGCAGGGCCAGCAGCAGGGCAGGGGCGAAGCGCAGGCGGTGGCGCCGGCTCACAGTGCCTCCAGCTGATGTCGCATGGCATAGATCTCTGCATCGTTGCGCAGGCCCAGCTTGCGTAACGCGGATTTCTTCTGTGTGCTGACCGTCTTGATGCTGCGATGGCGCAACTGGGCGATCTCCGAGACGGTAAGGCCGGCCAGCAGCAGGTGAAGCACTTCACGTTCGTTGCGGCTGAGATCTTCGCCGTCTGCCGGATGCCGGCAGTCGGGAGGCAGCCGGTCCAGCCCCAGCGACACGCGTACGATTGCCTCGGACAGCAGTGGCAGCGGCTCGGCCTTGCTGACCACGCCGCTGACGCCAGCGTCGATCAGGGGGCCGATGTGGATGCTGGGCGACAGGGTGGCGAAGGCCAGCAGGGGGATGGCGGGGAACGTCGCGCGCAGCAGCTCCACCAGCGCCATGCAGTCGCGGTCCCCGCGCGCCAGAGTGAGGTCGATGATGGCCACATCCACCGGCGTTGCATGCAGGTCCTGGATGAACGCGTCGCTGTGGCCGTGGCTGGCAACAATGCTGAAGCGGGCGTCCTGGGACAGGTGCAGTGCGGTACCGCGACGGACCACTTCGTGATCGTCCAATAGTGCCAGGCGCAACAGGCGCGGTGCAGGATATCCATTCATGCGCACAGAGGTGGTCAGCGCCCCGCGGGCGTGGCGATCATTCTGGCGCCGTTGTCATGCCGCACATTGAATTTGTCGGATTTTTGCGATTATTCCTAAGTTTCGATCGTCAATGAATATCGAACCAGGCAATGTTCATTGATGGTGGCGATGCATCGACGGTCAGGCCGAGGGTCCGCGCGGCCTGTGTGCGGCGGGCGCCATCAGTACGGTCAGCAGCAGGGGGTCGCCCTGCGTGCCGGCGTCGAGCGCGGTGGCCTCAAGCGCTTCGATCAATGCGTTGATGCGGGCGAGTTGCTCGTCATCGGCGCGGAAGGACAGGTGCCTGACCGCGCAGTTGCGCTGTGGCCCTTCAAAGCGGGCGGCGGCCTGGGTGGCGGCCGAGGCGAACGCGCGCAGGGTGGCGGCGACCACGCGTGTCGCCACGCGGACAAGGCTCCGCCGGCCGGATGGGGTGCGCACCGCGTCGCGGGAGGACAGCCGTGTTGAGGCCGCCGCGTAGACGGCTTCGGGGCGGCGGCCGGTGTCGCGATGTTCGGTGATGTGCACCAGGCCGTGCTTCTGCAGGTGCGCCAGGTGGTGGTAGAGCGCGGTGGCGGGGCGGCCCAGGCGCTCGGCCAGTTCGCGGATGCTGGCCGGACCCTCCGCGTCCAGGCGCTGCAGTATCGCCATCCGTGCGGGCGAGGCCATCGCGGCAAGCTGGGCGGGTGTCAGCTTGAGCGGTGCTGGGCTGGAGTGGCTTGCAGTGGCGGATTTCATAATTCAAACTATAGTTCAAATTTGAATAATAGGGGCGGGAATGCGCACGGCACGCTTTTGGATGGCCCTGGCGGGCCTGCTGCTGGTGACGATCGGCAGTGCCCGGCCCGCTGTTGCCACGGAAGGGCCGCGCGGCGATGCCGCGAGCAGGGCGAGCGCCCCACTGGATGCGGCCGCGATCCAGGGGATCGACCGCGGCGTCGGCCAGGTCATGCGCCGCTTCAGTGTTCCCGGTGCGGCGGTGATGGTGCTCCAGGACGGGCGCTTGATTCACGCCAAGGCCTATGGCCAGCGCGACCTGGCGCGGGACCTGGCGGTGCGCACCGACACGCCGTTCGAGATCGGCTCGATCACCAAGCAGTTCACCGCCGCTGCGGTCGTGCAGCTGCAGGAGGCCGGCAAACTCAGCCTGGATGATCCGCTGGCCAGGTACCTGCCGGACGCCCCGCACGCGCATGAGGTGACCCTGCGCCAGCTGCTGTCCCACACCAGCGGCCTGCACGACTATTTCGACGGGCCCGAACAGGAGGTCGATGCCCTGGTGACGCAGCCGATTGCGTTTGATCGGCTGATCGCGCGCATCCGCGATCGTCCTCTCGATTTCGCGCCGGGCAGCCGCTGGTCGTACTCCAATACCGGGTACATCCTGCTCGGCCGGGTGATCGAGGTGGTATCGGGCGAGCGTTACGTCGACTACGTGCGCCAGCATCTGCTGGAGCCGCTGGACATGCGGCACACCTTCACCCTCGCCGATACGGAGCGACTGCAGGACATGGCGGTGGGGTACCGGCACGAGGCGGGCGTCCTGCGCCGATCACCCTGTTTCCACCCGGACTGGAGTGGCGCTGCCGGCTTTCTGGTCAGTACGCTTGACGATCTCGCGCGCTGGGATCGTGGCCTGAGCGGGGGGCGGGTGGTCAGCCAGGCCGGCTACCGCGAAATGATCACGCCGGTTCACACCGCTGAGGGCGGTAGCGCCGACTATGGGCTCGGGTTGTTCGTCAATGCGGTCTACGGCCAGGCCAGGATCGGCCATACCGGCGGCTCGCAGGGGTTCACCACCGCCGACGAGTACTTCCCCGCGCTTGGGCTGCGCATCATTGCTTTCACCAATCTGGGGGACAAGACGCCGGAGGCCGGCATCACGCTGACCAATGCGGTCTTCAGTGCGCTTCATCCCGCCATCGTCGCTGCGTGGAGCCAGCCCGCGCCTGGCGAAGACGCTGCCGTGACGGCACGGGCACGGGCCACGTTTGAACAGTTGCAGGCCGGGCACGGTTATGCGGATTTCAGCGCGAACCTGCGTACAAGGCTGGAGGCGGGGCTGGGTGCCGGGTTGGCGAAGGCGGTCGGGCCCTATGGCAAGCCGGACGCCCTGGTCTTCAAGGGCACGCAGGCCAGCGAGAAGGGCACGATGTACCGCTACGTGGCGACGTTCGGCGCCGGCGTCTTCATGCCCTACATGATCCGCCCCGACGAAGAAGGCAGGGTTGCAGGGTTCGCGCTGGATTGAGTGCCGGGAGCGGCTGCCTCCTGTGGGTGCGCTGGATTGCGAGGGGCACCTTCCGGCCCCGGCGATGCAATGGCGGGGCTGCCGCTGATGGCTTGCTGCACGGCTCGCTGCAGCTTTTCGAGATGGAATGGCTTGGCAACGAACGGGGCGCCGCGATGCCTTGCCGGCACCAGCTGGTCATAGACCGCCGACACGAACAGATAGGGCACTCCGAGCGCGGCCAGGCGATCGGCGACCGGGAACACCACGCCGTCGCGCAGCTCGATATCCAGCACGGCGCCGTCGAACTGCCGGGTGTCGAGCAGGCCCAGTGCATCGAACACGCTGTAGGCATGCGTGACCTGGTCGCCCTCTTGCTGCAGCGCCTGCTCCATCAGTGTGGCCAGGTCGAACTGGTCCTCCACCAGCAGCAGGTTGCAGATGTGCGGGCGGGATTCGGGATGCATGCCGGTGGTGCCTGTTTCACATGGGGAACCGCAGTGTGCGACCTGCCGCATCAACAGCGTGGATGCGCAGTGTCAGCCTGGTGCGAAGTGCTGGGCGAGCGGCCACGCAGGGGCGTAGCAGGGGGTCATCGCACCGACTGCGGCACCCGTCGCAGCTTCCGCGTGTCATAGCCCATTGCCGCGATGCGTTGCACCGCCTGCTGGTAGTCGCTGTCCGAGACCTGTGGCGTGCGCGCCATGAACCACACATAGTCGCGCTTGCTGCGCGCCACGATGGTCTGGCGGTAGTCATCAGCCAGCCAGGCGATGATGTACTCAGCCTGGATCGGCCAGATGAACTGCATGCCCCAGACGGCGCCGTTTCCTTCCTTTTCGACCCGGCCGATGGGATGCATCGACTTCTGTGGCGCGTCAAAGCTGCCCTTGCGATAGGTGAAGGTGGTCTGGATGCGCCCATCGGGCCGCAGTGCGTAACTCTCGACCGCATCGAACGCCTCGCGCTCGGGACGCGAGGGAATGTGGGCGATCACGTACCAGTCGCCCATGAAGCGCGGCACGTCCACCGATGGCGGGCGCGGCAGGGGGCGTGTGTCATTGGAACTGCAACCGGTACCGAACAGTCCGACCGCCAGCAGCGGGAGCAACGGGAAAATGCGCATGCGACACCTCAGCGTGGACGGAACAGGTAATGGGCCACCAGCCACTGCTGGCCATCGTCGTAGCCGAACAGCTCGGCGCAGGCCATCCAGAACATGCGCCAGCGCTGCCACCAGATCCGTGCGGCCGCTTCGCCGTAGGTAGCAACCAGCACCGGCATCACGCGGTCGCAGGCCGCATCCTGGTTGGCCAGCCAATGATCGGCGGTGCGCTGGTAATGGGTGCCATCGATCAGCCAACGCTGCTCCAGCTGCAGGTCGCGCTGGAAGTGCAGCAGGGTATCGGCGGCAGGCATCAGCCCGCCGGTGAAGAAATGCCGGCCCATCCAGTTGTCGCCGCCGTCGGTCTCGAACGGATACATCAGCGTGCGGTGCGCGAAAATGTGCACGAAAAGCGCGCCGTCCGGCTTCAGCCACTGCGCGATGCGCGCGAGCAGGCGCTGGTAGTTGCGCACGTGTTCGAACATTTCCACCGAGACGCAGCGGTCGAACTGCGCGTGTGGCAGTTCCAGCTGGTTGACGTCGCGGGTGAGCACCTCGACGTTGTGCAGCCCTCGCGACGCGCACTGCGCCAGGATGTGCTGGCGCTGGCTGTTCGAGTTGGACACGGCGGTGATCCGGGCGAGCGGATAGCGCTCGGCCATCCACAGGGTCAGCGAGCCCCAGCCGCAACCCAGCTCCAGGATGTGCTGGCCATCGGCCAGCCCGGCACGTTCGCCGTACAGGGCCAGCATCGCGTCTTCGGCCTGGTCCAGCGTCTCGTTGCCGGTCGGGTAGTAGCAACTGCTGTACTTCAGCTGCCTGCCCAGGCAAGCCTGGAAGAAGGCGGCGGGCACCTCGTAGTGCTGGCGGTTGGCGGCATCGGTATGCAGCGCCAGTGGGCTGTCGGCCAATTCGGCGATGCGGCGGTTGAAGCGGGCCGACTGGCCCTCGATGCCGCCCTCGGCTTCCTCGTGCAGGCGCTGCGCGCACAGGCGCCGGATGCCGGCGCGCAAGGCTGCATCTGGAACCCAGCCGCGCTCGGCCCAGGCGATCAGCCCGCTCTCACCCGCTTCGGTGGGGTTCTGTGACGGGATCGCGTTCATGCGGAATGCTCCTTGGAAGGGCGTGGGAACCAGGGGAAGAACATCGGGGTCGTGCGCTGATACTCGCGGTAGTCGTCGCCGCGGCTGCGCAGGGCCTGCTTTTCGGTGAACGGAATACCGCTGAGGTAGCGCAGGAACACATACATCAGCAGCGGCCCAAGCCAGGCCATCCACCACAGTGGCGAACCCACGGCCAACAGCACGTAGGTGAACCAGTGCAGCCATTCGAAGAAATAGTTCGGGTGCCGCGAGTAGCGCCACAGGCCATCCCGGCAGGTGCGGCCCTTGTTGGCCGGGTTGGCGCGAAACCGGGCCAGCTGGCGGTCGGCCAGCGCTTCACCCCCCACGCTGAGCAGCCAGACCCCCGCAGCGGCCACGATCCAGATCGTCAGCCCCGGCCGTGGGTTGGCCGCGACCGCTACGAAGGGCGGGGCGAACAGGATGATCAGCAGGGCCTGGGCCATGAAGAAACCGAAGATCTTTCCCTGGTGGCCGTGCCAGTGCTCGCGCAGGTAGCGATAGCGTCCGTCCTCCGCTTCGTGACGGACCCGGTGCCACAGATGCAGGGCGAGGCGGCCGCCCCACATGCCGCCGAGCGCGCCCAGTGCCACCCGTGGCATCAGCGCGCCATCGCCGAGCAACGCAAGCAACAGTGCAGATGCACCGACGCCCTTGGCCCACAGCACATCGACTACACCGATGTTTGTGTGGCGGCGTTGCCAGGCCCAGCCCCAGCTCATTATCAGCACGGCGTACAACAGCACCCATAACAGGTCGATCATGACGGCGCTCCAGCGAGGGGTGGCTGTGGCGCGCCGCGCGATCCGAGCCGGGCACGGCTGCACAGCAGGGAAAGCGCGATGCTCCAGCCAATGCCGAGCACGAGCAGGCCGTGCCATGCCGGCGCTGCGAACCGCACTGCGTCAAAGCCGCGCGCAGCAGAGAGGTAGGCCAGTGGCGCCAGCAGCAGGCCGAACAGCATCGGCAGCGCGGCGTGCCGCTGCAGGAAGCGCATCGAAGTGGTCAGCGTCATCGCGAACGCCGCCCACAGCGCCATGATCCACGGCGGCGGCGCCCAACCGAACGCGGCGGCGGCATAGCGCACCGTGCCGCTGGCCGCTGCACTGGCGTCGACCAGCCAGGCGCAGGCCAGCGCCCATGCCAGCAGCCGGAGGTCCAGCCTCGGCTGCGGGGACGTGAGCAGCTGGCTGCCGACGTACAGCGACGCAGCCAGCAATGCGGGCCATTGCCAGCCGCGGCCAGCACCGGCCACGGCGCTCAGCCAGACCAGTTGGTTACCGAGCAGGTTGGCCCAGAAGCGACCCATCTCAGTGCCCGCCGTCCGCATCCGTGATCGGCCGATGGCCGGGGCGCGCCAGCAGCAGGTGCGAGACACCGATCGAGCGCTCGAGGAAGCCGCCCTCGCAGTACGCCAGGTAGAACTCCCACAGCCGGCAGAAGCGCGCGTCGAAGCCTTGTGCCTGCACCGCGGGCAACTGCGCCAGGAAGCGCTGGCGCCAGGCGCGCAGGGTCAGCGCATAGGAGTGCCCGAAATCCTGCTGGGCGATCAGTTGCAGGTCGCTGGCTCGGGTCTTGGCCGCCATGATCGCGTTGATCGATGGAATGAAACTACCCGGGAAGACGTAGCGTTTGATGTAGTCGACGCTGCGCCGGGCCTGCTCGTAGCGGTGATCCTCGATGGTGATCGCCTGCAGCAGGGCCACGCCGTCCGGCTTCAGCAGGCGCTGCAACGTGGCCATATAGGTGTCCAGATACTCGGCGCCGATGGCTTCGATCATCTCGATCGAGACCAGCTTGTCGAACTGGCCCTGCAGGTCGCGGTAGTCCTGCATCAGCAGGGTGACCCGGTCCTGCAAACCGGCGGCCTGCACGCGTTCTGCGGCCAGCGCATGCTGTTCGGCGGAAATGGTGGTGGTGGTGACGTGGCAGCCATAGTGCGTAGCGGCATGCACGGCGAAGCCGCCCCAGCCGGTGCCGATCTCCACCACGCGATCGCCAGGGCTGAGCCGCAGCTGCTGGCAGATGCGGTCCAGCTTGCGCCGCGAGGCCAATTCGAGCGATTCGCTTTCATCGGAGAACAGCGCCGAGGAGTACATCAGGTCCGGCGACAGGAACAGGGCGAAGAAGTCGTTGCCGAGATCGTAGTGCGCGGCGATGTTGCGGCGGCTGCCTTCACGGCTGTTGCGGCGCAGGCGGTTCCAGCCGCGCAGCAGCCAACCGCCGACGCGGGCCGGGCCGTGTTCCATGCTGTCGAGAAGATCGCGGTTGCGTACCAGCAGCCGTATCAGCGCGACCAGATCGTCGCAGCGCCATTCACCGTTGATGTAGCTCTCACCTGCGCCGACGCTGCCTTGCGCGGCGACCTTCCTGTAGAACGCCGGGTCGTCGATGGTGACGGTGACATGCAGTTCGCCCCGGGCATCGCCGAGCCAGACTTCGCCGAGCGCGTCACGCACACACAGCCGGCCCTCGCGCAGCGGGGCGAGCTGGGCCAGCAGGCGGCGGCGAAGAAAGGCATCCAGTGCGCCCGGGCGCGGCAGCGCGACCGAAGGAGTCATCGAGTTCATCGCGGTTTCCCGGCAAGGTTGGGGTGGTCGTGGACGGGGTTGCGCTTCAGCCACAGGCGCAAGGCCTGCCAGTGGATGGCGGCCACCACCTGCAGCGTCATCAGCGGATAGCAGGCAAGCACCCGGGCCAGGCCGGGGCCATCCAGTGCGCGGCGCTGCATGGCCTGGGTGGCATCGAACTGGCGGACACCGTCGCGCGAGACCTGCATGTGCACGCGCAGGTCCTCGCCGGGCACGTTGAAGCGCCAGTCATAGCGGCAGTCCATCGGCATGAAGGGCGAGACGTGGAAGCCCTTGTCGAACTGCCAGCGCAGCGAGGTACCTTCATGGGTGGCCGTGGAGACCGGCAGCACATAGGCATGCCGTTCCTTCCACGGGGTGTTGGTGATCTCGGCCACGATGCAGTCCAGGGTGCTTCCATCGGGCTGGTAGCAGTAATAGAAGCTGACCGGATTGAACACATGCCCGGCAAAGCGCAGGTGGGTAAGAAGGCGCACCGGGCCGGCAGGCCGGAAGCCGAGGGTGGCCGCGGCGTGGTCGCGGACTGCATCGGCCAGTGGCCGCGTGGAATCACCGAAGTAGTCGCTGCGGCGGAATTCGGCCAGGTTGCGCCGATTGATCGACCACAGCCAGCGGCCAGCGAACACCGTATCGAGCTCGTCCAGGTCGAGCAGCAGTTGCGCGATCGGGTAACGGAACGCATGCGGGTGCGGGTGATGCCGCCGGTGCATCACCTGCCCGAAATAGAGCGCGCTGGCGCTCATGCCGCGACCTCGCCGGCCGCCGGCAGCAGCCGGTGTGGCTCGCAGGCACGCAGCGCATCGACCACGCGCCGCGCACTGCGGATTCCATCCTCATGAAAGCCCCAGCCCCAGTACGCGCCTGCGAACCAGGTGTGGCGACGGCCCTGCAGCTCGGGCCAGCGCTGCTGGGCCCGGATGGCTGCGTGGTCGTGCACCGGGTGGGCGTAGTGCAGCGTGCGCAGGACCTTGCTCGGGTCGATCGCCTCGCTGCGGTTGAGCGTCACCACCAGCGGCGTGTCACCGGGCAGTCCCTGCAGCAGGTTCATGCAGTAACTGACCGTGCAGGGTGCAGACGGGTCACGCGGCACATGCGCGTTCCATGCGGCCCATGCCTTGCGATTGCGCGGCAGCAGCGTTGCGTCGGTGTGCAGCACCGCTTCGTTGGGCTGGTAGCGGATGGCAGCGAGCACCTCGCGCTCGACAGGGTCTGCGTCACCCAGCAGCGCCAGCGCCTGGTCGCTGTGACAGGCCAGGATCACCTCATCGAAACCCTCCACGCCGGCCGCACTATGCACGCGCGCACCCCACGGCATGCGCTCGACCGAATGCACCGGGCACTGCAGCCGCTCACGCACGCGCCAGCGGGCGCGCAAGGCATCGACATAGCGCGCCGAGCCGCCACTCACCACGCGCCAGGGCGAGCGCCCGGTCATCTGCAGCATCTGGTGGTTGGCCATGAACTGGGCCAGGTAGCGGGCCGGGAACTCCATCACCGAGCGGGTGGGGGACGACCACAGCGCCGATGCCATCGGCAGCAGGTGCTCTTCGATGAATGCCTGGCCGTAGCGCTGGGCATGCAGGTACTGGCCCAGGGTGGGGCCTTCATCCTCGCCCAGCAGCAGGGGCGCGTCCCGGTAGAACCGGCGCAGGTCGGCCAGCATGCCCCAGAACCGGGGTGACAGCAGGTTGCGGCGTTGGCAGAACAGCCCATCCAGCGAGGTGGCGTTGTACTCCACCCCGCTGCGCTCGCTGTGCAGGGAGAAGCTCATCGTCGTAGGTTGGGAGGCCACGCCCAGTTCGTCGAACAATGCCGTCAGCAGCGGGTAGTGCAACGGATTGAAGACGATGAAGCCGGTGTCCACCGCCATCTGCAGGCCATCGACCTGTACGTCGTGGGTATGGGTGTGGCCGCCCAGATAGTCGTTGGCCTCGAACAGCGTGACCTCGTGTTCGCCGTCCAGCCACCAGGCGCTGGCCAGGCCCGCAATACCGGAGCCGATGATCGCGATGCGCATGTCAGTACCTCGCCTTGGCCAGCACCCACTCGGGAATCGGCTTGAGGCCCTTTACCAGGCCGAGGGCCGCCATGACGCGCAGGCCGTACCAGGTCAGGTCCACCTCCCACCAGCGGAAGCCCTGGCGGACCGTTCCCGGGAAGAAGTGGTGGTTGTTGTGCCAGCCTTCGCCAAAGGTAAGCAGGGCCAGCCAGAGGTTGTTGCGGCTGTCATCGCGGGTCTCGAAGCGGCGGCGGCCGAATCGATGCGCCAGCGAGTTGATGGTCACGGTGGCATGGAACAGCACGACGGTGGAAATGAAGAAGCCCCAGACCAGCAACTGCGGTCCCGAGGTGTGCAGGCCCGGCGCCCAGCGCTCCAGCGCGGCGCCGAGGGCATACAGCGCCGCGGCGAGCAGTACGGGAACCGCGGTGTCGAAGCGATCCAGCCAACGCAGTTCAGGGAAGCGCGCCAGGTCGGGGATGCGCGAAAGGTCCGTGGCGAAGGCTTCGCGGGTCAGGAACCAGCCCATGTGGCTGCGCCAGAAGCCGCCTTCACGCGGCGAGTGCGGGTCCAGCGGCTGGTCGGCGTGGCGGTGATGGTGGCGATGGTGCGCGGCCCACCACAGCGGTCCGCGTTGCACGCTGGCGGCCCCGATGACAGCGAATACGAACTGCACCGCTCGCGACGCCTGGAAGGTGCGATGCGAAAAATAGCGGTGGTAGAACGCGGTGATCGCGAACATGCGCACGGCATAGAGCGCCGCCGCAACGATCACTGCGGTCCATGACACGCCCACCCAGATCACCGCCAGGCACGCCACATGCATCAAGGCGAAGGGGACCGCGCGCAGCCAGTCGATCCGCCCGGGGCGGTCGACGGCGCTGTCTGCAGCACTGCCGGTGTCGACCCAGCGCTGCACTGTGCGCAGCAGGCGCCAACGGCGACGGGGGAGGGGCGCTGCAGAGGCCATGAGGGGTCTCGAAGGGGGTCGTGTGTTCTCTATACGCACCACGATGCCCACTGGATGCGTGCTTCCGCTGTTAGTTTCGCTTCACCCGGACGTCACGCCGCAACCGGCAACGAGCGATTGCGCCCAGGCCTGCTGCCATTCGCTCGCGCTGCTCGCGCGCGCGGCAGCGGCGAATCGAACCACCACCTGCGGATAGTGGCCCCGTGCATCGCGCAGGTTGCTGGTGCCCTGGAACTCCAGCAGTCGTCGGTCGGCATCGGCATAGACCAGCTGCAGGCGCGGTGCGATGCCGCCATACCAGGTGTCGAGGCTGACCTCGATCTGCTGAGCGGCCACCCCCTGCCAGCGCAGCGGGGCAGAGCGGCGAATCTGTACAGGGAAATAGCGCTGCCGCCCCGGGACCAGGAAAGGCAGCGAGATGCGCTCGCCGCGCATCAGCGCCGGCCAATGCTGGCGCACGGCGGCGTCAAAGCCGACATCGATCACGGCATCAGCGGGCAGTTCCAGGCGGCGCTGGCGCGATGGCGCATCGGCATCCTCCTTCCAGTCGACCAGGACACTGCCGCCGGCCACCTCGATCTGCACCTTCTGGCCGCTGCGCAGGTCGTCCAGCGAGTAGCCGCGCGCCTGCGGGCGGGATGTCGCGGGCAGGTGCTTGCGGGCGAAGGGGCGCCCATCCGGGCACTGGTACAGCACCCAGCGTTCGGCGCCTTCGGTCGCGTCGCGCTGCCAGTGCACTTCGCGATAGGCGGCGGCGCCTTGCCCGGTGCTGGCAAGGCCTTCGGTCCGCAGCCAGGGGGCGGCCAGCGCGGCGTGGGGGAGGCACAACAGCAGCCAGGCGGTCCGCATGATCGTCATCCGCAGGGAGGGCCCCGGTCATACGTCAGGCGCGGCCGGATGGATGCGGTCCGTGGCCTGCATCCAATCGCCACCCACGCGCGTACAGAGGACAGACCTTCACCTGCCCGCCGCGAACGCAGATGTACCCTGACGCTGCCAGCACTCTCCTCACCTTCGATACCGCACGCATCGTGTCCAGTTCCCAGCAGCCGAGCAGCGAGCCGACGAACTGGGCCGGTGACATGGACAGGGTCGCCCGCCTGCGCGACCGCGACTGCTTCATGCGGATCTACGACCATTTCATGCCACGGCTGTGCGTCTATCTGCGCGGCCTCGGCGCACCTGACGCTGTGGCCGAAGAACTGGCGCAGGAATGCCTGCTGCGGTTGTGGCTGCGCGCGTCCGACTACGATGCCGCCCAAGGGGCGCTGAGTACCTGGCTGTACCGGATTGCCCGCAACCTGCATATTGATCGGGTGCGGCGCGAGCGCAGCTGGCTGCAGGTGCAGGCGGCGGTGGAGGACGCGGCAACCCTGGATATGGTCGAACGCAGCAGCGCCGAACAGTTCGCCGACCAGGCGCGGCTGCGCCAGCGCATCAACGAACTGCCTGCGGTGCAGGCGCGATTGGTGCGGATGTCCTATTTCGAAGCCAAGAGCCACAGCGAGATTGCCGAGGCGCTGGGCATGCCGCTGGGCACGGTCAAATCGCATCTGCGACGTGCGTTCCTGCAACTGCAGTCGAAAGTGGGAGGTGCGCTGTGAATCCGCACCACCACCTGCACGAATCCACGTTGATGAGCTATGCGGCCGGTGCGCTGCCCGCGCCGTTGAGCATCGTGGCCGGCGCCCATCTTGAACACTGCCCGCAGTGCCGCCAGCGCCTGCGCGACGCCGAGGCGATCGGGTCGGTGCTGCTGGAGCAGACGCAACCTGCGTCAGCCGAAGGTGACGCACGCCGGAGTGCGTTGCGCGAGGCGATGCTGGCGCAGCTTGCCAGCGAGTCGCCCGTCGGCCTGCCCATGGTGGCGAGCGTGCCGCAGCGGGAGCGCCCGGAGGCCGATCCTGATCACCTGCCTGTGTCGCTGCACCCGTACTTCGGTGCGTCGCTGGCAGCCCTGCGTTGGCGCTGGATGGCGCCGGGCGTGCACTGCATCCGCGCCGAACAGATGCCATCGCTGATCATGCTGAAGATCGCGCCGGGCAAGTGCCTGCCGATGCACAGCCACGGACGCAGTGAGCTGACCCAGATCCTTCGCGGTTCGTACAACGACGCGCTGGGCCTGTTCGCGCCGGGCGATGTGGCGGACCTGGATGAGGAGGTGGAGCACCAGCCCGTCACCGCACCGGGTGTGCCGTGCATCTGCGTGTCCGCGCTGGATGCGCCGCTGGTGTTCAGTGGCTGGCTGGCGCGGAAGATCCAGCGTTTCGTGAAGCTTTAGGGTGACCACAATGGCGGCTGCCGGTGCATTGCGGGTTCTGTTGACCGGCGCTACCGGGTTGGTGGGGCAGGGCGTGGCCCTGGCCTGCCAGCAGTCGAGGCAGGTGGCTGAGCTGACCGCGTTGGTCCGGCATTCGGGCAGCCTCCGCGGTGCGGGCAGCGAACTGATCGTGCCGGAGTTCCTGCACATCGAAGCGCGGCAGGATGAACTGGCAGGGTTCGATGCCTGCTTCTACTGTGCCGGTGCGCCACCGGTAGGCACCGCCGAGGCCGAGTACCGTCGCGTCACGCTGGACACCACGCTGGCCGTTGCCCGGGCGTGGGCAGCGGCCAATCCGCAGGGGTGCTTGCTGTATGTGTCCGGTGCAGGCGCAGATGCGGACAGCCGGCTGATGCCGCTGCGCATCAAGGGCGAAACCGAGCAGGCGCTGCAGGCATTGCCGGTTCGCACGGTGATGTTGCGCCCGGGTGGCGTGCGCCCGGTGGAAGGCACCGGCACCCGCCATGGCGTGCTGAAGCCGTTGTACTGGGGTGGCGCGCCGCTGATGAAACTGGCAGGCGCGATCGCGCCCTCGCTGGTGACCAGCAATCTGGCGTTGGGCCAGGCAATGATCGCGCTGGCCGGCCGGGAGCATCCGCCGGCCACGGTGGAGTGCGCGGACATCAACCGGATCGCAGCGGGAGTGCGCGATCCGGCGCCTTGACCTCAGTGCAGCGCGGCGTCCAACGCGGTGCGTACCGCCTGCGCCAGATCACTGCGGGTGAACGGCTTGGGCAGCAGCGCGGCCGCACGGCCCTGGCTGCCGACCGCATCGTGGTCACGCGGGTAGCCCGAGGTGAACAGCACCGCGACGTCCGGCCAGCGTTCGCGCACTTCGCGCACCAGTTCCCAGCCCGACATGCCAGGCATCACCACGTCGGAGAACAGCAGGTCCACCGTGGTGTCAGGGCGCTCCAGCAGGCGCAGGGCCGAAGGGCCGTCGTGTGCTTCCAGCACGCGGTAGCCCAGCATGCGCAGCGCGTCCACGGTATGGGCACGGACATCATCGTTGTCCTCGGCTACCAGGATGGTCTCTTCGCGCGGCGAATAGCCGGCCAGCCCGGTCTGCGGTGCCGTTCCCTCACAGGGCAGGGCCAGCGTCGAGCGCGGGAACATCATGGTGATGCTGGTGCCGCCGCCTTCCACCGAATCGATCAGCACATGCCCGCCGGACTGCTTGACGAAGCCGTGCACCATCGACAGGCCCAGGCCGGTTCCCCGGCCCACCTGCTTGGTGGTGAAGAAGGGCTCGAACACCCGCGCCAGCGTGGCCGCATCCATGCCGTGTCCATTGTCGCGGACCCGCAGCATCACGTACTCGCCCGGTGCTGCATCAGGGAACAGGGCAGCGTAATCGTGGTCGAGGTGGCTGTTGTCCACTTCGATGACCAGCCGACCGCCGTGCGGCATGGCATCGCGGGCATTGACGGCCAGATTGAGCACGGAGGCCTCCAGCTGGCTGACGTCGATCTCGATGCACCAGATGTCCTCGGCGACGCGGATGTCCAGCTGCACCAGTTCGCCCAGCGCACGCTGCAGCATGTCATGCATGTCCAGCAGGCGGTCGTTGAGGTTGGCGGCCTGGCTGTGCAATGGCTGGCGGCGGGCGAACGCCAGCAGGCGCTGGGTCAGGCTGGCGGCGCGGCCGACGCCCTTGAGGGCGTTGTCCAGTGCACGGCCGAGCATCGCCCCGGGCTCTCCGGCACGCTCGCTGAGCAGCATGGCGTGCTCGACGTTGCCGGAGATGACGGTGAGGATGTTGTTGAAATCGTGGGCGATGCCGCCGGTGAGCTGGCCCACCGCCTCGATCTTCTGCGCCTGCCGCAGCGCGTGCTCGGCCTGCAGCCGGGCGGTGGTTTCCACCGCCTCGGAAACCACGGCGGTGACCGCGCCCTCGGCATCCAGCAGCGGGCGGAACGAAAAATCGAAGCTGCGCCGGCCGGTCGGCAACTCCAGGTCGAGCGCATGCAGCGAACTGTGCCCCTTGGCGGCATCGACAATGGCGCGGTCAACGGCCGCGCCGACGTCATCGGTGCCGGCGAACCAGGGCGACTGACCGAAACGCAGGCCCATCACCTCGGGCTTGTCGGCCAGCACCGCAGCCAACGAGGCGATGTTGGCATCCACCACCTGGCCCGCGAGGTCCAGCAGCACCTGGTGCTGGAAACTGGATTCGAAGATCGCCTGTAGGCGTCGCTTGCTGGCCCGCAGCTCGGTGGTGCGCGCCTGCACCTGCCGTTCAAGCAGCTGGTTGTCCTCGCGCAGCGCTAGTTCGGCCTGCTTCAACCCGGAGACGTCGCTGCCCAGGCAGATGTAACCCACTACCTCGCCATCGGCGCCGCGTTCGGGCACGCAGTCCATCTGCACGAAGCGTGACTCGCCACTGCGGTGCGCCAGCTCCACCTGGAAGCTGCTGCGCTCGCCCCGCAGCACCTGTTGCAGGCTGGGCAGCGCATGCTCGAACGCGGAAATGCCGCTGACATCGCGCGCGCTACGGCCCAGCAGCTCGGTCAGGCTGATGCCGTGCCAGTCCAGGAATGCCTTGTTGGCAAAGCGGTAGCGGTGCTCCTTGTCGAGCTGGGCGATCAACGCCGGCACGGCATCGGTTACCTGCTGCAACTGGGCCTGGCTGTCGTTCAGCGCGGCCTGTGCATCGGCCAGCTGGGTGCGTTCGCGGGCCTCCTGCTGTGCCCGCCGGATGGCATCCGGCAAGCGCTGCAGCCGCTGCTTGACCACGTAGTCACGTGCGCCGCGGGTCAGCGCCTGCACTGCCAGTTCTTCGGTAAGCGTGCCGGAGACGAAGATGAAGGGGGTGTGCGGAATCCGCTCGCGTGCAAGCGCGAGGGCCGCGTCGCCATCGAAGCCTGGCAGCACGTGGTCGGCCAGGATCACGTCGAACCCGCGTTGGTCGATCGCCTCGATGAAGGTGTTGCGTGACCACACCCGCTCGACCTCGAAATCCAGGCCGGCCCGTTGCAGTTGTGCGGTGATCAGCTCCGCATCAAGCGCACTGTCCTCCAGCATGAGGATGCGCAGGCGCTCGCTGCGGCGCGATCCATCATGCATTGTGCTGCCCCGATCCATTGGGGCGATGGGGCGGCGGCTGGTTGGTGATGCCCCAGAACATGCCCAGCCCCTGGATGGCATCGAAGAATTCCTTGAAATCGACCGGCTTGACCACGAAAGCATTCACGCCCAGTTCGTAGCTGCGCACCAGATCCTGTTCCTCGCGGGAGGAAGTCAGCATCACCAGCGGGGTACTGCTCAGCTGCGGGTCGCCACGCACCTGCTCCAGAACCTCCAGGCCGTTCACCTTGGGCAGCTTCAGGTCCAGCAGCACCACCACCGGGCCACCGTGGTTGGCGCCGGCGAACTTGCCCTCGCAGCGCAGGTAGTCCAGCGCTTCGGCGCCGTCGCGTACATGGATGACATCGTTCAGCAGCTGGCAGCGCGACAGCGCGGCCAGTGTCAGCTCGGCATCCTTGGGGCTGTCCTCGACGAGGAGGATCGGCCGCAGGTCCCTCATGGGTGATCTCCTGTGGAACGGGGTAAGGTGAAGTGGATCGTGGCGCCCTTGCCGGGCTCACCCTCGGCCCAGGTCCTGCCGCCGTGGCGGCTGATGATACGGCGTACATTGGCCAGGCCGATGCCCGTGCCTTCGAATTCCTCGACGTGATGCAGGCGCTGGAACACGCCGAACAGCTTGTCGACATAGCGCATGTCGAAGCCGCAGCCGTTGTCGCGCACGAAGAAGTGATCCTCCTCGTCGCTGCGCTCATGGCCGACCTCGATCACCGCATGCTCGCGCTCGCGGGTGAACTTGACCGCGTTGGAGAGCAGGTTCTGCCAGACCAGGCGCATCATCGTCGGATCGGCCTGCACCTCCGGCAGCGGTGCCAGCGTCCATTGCACGTCGCGGTCGGCGTAGTCCAATGCCAGGCTCCTGCGCACGTCCTCGGCAAGCGCGGCCATGTCCAGCCGCACCCGGCCAAGGGTGGAACGGCCCATCTGCGAGAAGCTCAGCAGATCGTCCACCAGCGTACCGGCCGACTTGGCCGATTCCACGATGGTGTCGAGGAAGCGGCGTTCGGTATCGTTGAGGCGTTCACCGGCCGAGCTGCCCAGCAGCTCCGAATAGCCGACGATGTGGCGGAAGGGCGCGCGCAGGTCATGGCTGACCGAGTACGAGAAGGCTTCCAGCTCCTTGTTGCTGCGCATCAGCTGCTCGTTCAGCTCGGCCATTTCCTCGGCCTTGCGCAGCACGATGTCGACGATGGCGGTGCGCATCTCGTGCGCGGCATCGCGGTCGGCGTCATTCCATGGCAGGCTGCGCTGCTGCACGGTTTCCTTCCAGGCCTCGAAGGAGCTGCGCGGGGACAGCACCACGTCAGGTGCGGCGGTCTTGCGTGGGTCGCCGCCCCAGCGCACGGTGCGCACCACCTCGGGGCGGAACCACATCAGGTAGCTGTCATGCAGCTGCGAGATGGGCACCGCCAGCACGCCGCTGGCCACGTCGGCCAGGCGCACGCCAGGCGACCAGTCGCCGGCCAGATGGTCGGTGCAGTACGTTTCCTGCCCGGCCTGCTGTGCGGCCAGCCAATCGGCCAGGGCCAGCACGTCGGTCGCGGGCGGGCACACGCCCACGCGCATGCAGTCGCCCTTGTGCACGATGGCAGCGCCAGCGGCGCCGGTCAGCGACAGCAGGCTGGTTTCGTCGTGGCGCAGCGCGGCCATGAAGTCCTCGTCGCCGGCCATGCGGGCCAGCAGCTTGACCAGCACCGAGCGGCGCGCCACACGTTCTTCAATGGCCCGCGCACGTTCCTTCAGGGCAATCTGCAGCGACAGGATCTGGCCCATGAACTCGCACGCCGTGCGCACGTGGTAGGGCAGCCGGCGCGGATGCACCGTGTGGCACGACACCAGGCCCCACAGCTGGCCTTCGTGCACCAGCGACACCGACATCGATGCACCGGTGCCCATGTTGCGCATGTACTGCATGTGCACCGGCGAAACGCTGCGCAACACCGCCAGGCTGAGGTCGGTGGGCGGTGCGTCGCGATGGTCCTCGGCGCGCATCAGCGGGGCAGGGGTGTAGTTGTTGTCTGCGATCAGCCGTACCCGGTTGCGGCGATACAGTTCGCGGGCCTGGGCCGGAATGTCCGACTCGGGAAAACGCAGGTCCAGGTAGGACGGTAACAGGCCGTTGCCATCCTCGGCCACCACGATGCCGTTCCAGCCGGGGTCGAACTGATAGACTAGGGTGCGATCGAAGCCGGTGAGCCGGCGCATGTGTTCGGCGGCCAGCTGGTACAGGTCTTCCACCGTCGTGGCCGACTCGATGGCGGTCATCAGCTCGCGGATGGCCGGGTAGAGTTCCTCCAGCGAGCCCGGCTGGCCGGGAACGGGTGACTCCAGCTCGACCAGCAGGTCGGTGGCGGAGCGGTGCACCAGCAGTTGATGCCGGCCGTGGCCGTCCAGGTGCACGGCGCCGACGTGGGCGCTGCTGCCAACCGCGGCCTGCTGGAACAACGCTTCGAACGGCGCCAGCACGCCGCCCAGTACTTCGCTGACGTGCTGCATCAGCGGCTCGCCGAACTGCTGCAGCAGCCGGGGCTGGCTGATCGCGCGCTCGCGCACCCGCAGTGACTGCGGCTCCAGTACCAGAAGCACACCGTACGGCTGGATTGCGCCCGGCGTATGAATCGGTTCGCGTGCACAACGGGACAGCGCAACGTCGTGCTTGGACTCAACGGAAGGCATCAAAGGCGGCACTCATGATTCATGGATGACGGGAACATCCCAGACGGGGACAACCCAGCACTGCATCCGGTATCCGGTGATGGTGAAGCAAAAGCGTGCATTCGCATACCACTTCGTAAGCGTGAAGAGCCTTTCATTGAAAACTGAATTCTTCATTTTGCCGTGCGGCGGGCACTTTGGCGTTTCGCAGAAGGTACATGCGCGCTGCACGCTCGCTGCACACGGGGTTGCCTACCGTAGGCCAACCTCCTTGAGCCCCCACGACCGTGAACCTGCAGACCCTGCCTTCCATGCCGTATCGCATGCTGCCCGACAGCTGCCAGTTCGAACTGCTGGATGTGGACGCGCTGCAGGACCCGGCCAGCGGCCGCCTGCTGCACCTGTACTCGCTGGTCGCCCGCTGCCTGTCGTGCGAAACGGTGTTCAAGGCCGAGGAAGGGCAGGGACTGGTCAGCCACTCCGCATCGCGGGTGGTGCGTTGCCCTGCCGGCTGCGGCCAACAGGCATTCAAGCCGTCACTGTTGCGTGCCTGGAAGCCGCAGGTGGCCGCGCAGGCGTGAGGGCGTTGATGGGTGCTCACAGCACCCCGGGGTTGGCACGCCACACGGCGAAATTGAGTGCCGAGGCGAACGAGATCCAGGCAAGGTAGGGCAGTAACAGTACTGCGGCGCCACGCTGGATGCGCAGGAAGCCAAGGATCGTCGCGCACACCAGCACGATCAGGACAAGAATGTCAGCAAAGGCAAGCGCGCCCAGCTTCCAGCCGAAGAACAGCCAGCTCCACAAGGCGTTGACCGCGAGCTGCACTAGATAGAGTGTCAGCGCCGGACGCGCACCGCGCCAGCCGCGCTCCCGCCAGACCAGCCAGGCGGCAACCGCCATCATTGCGTAGAGCAGGGTCCAGACCGGCCCAAATACACCGGCAGGCGGTGCCCAGGCCGGCAGGGTGAGGCTGGCGTAGAAGCTGGCAGCGGACGTGGAGGCCCACGCGCCCAATGCGGCCGCCGCAAAGGTAGCCGCGAACCATCCCAGAAGACCCAGTGCCTGTGAACTCCGCTTCATTGCGTACAACTCCATGATGCCTATGCCCCCTCATACGAACGGAGGAGGCAAATGGATGCGGGCCGGCGTCGATCAGTCTGAAGTGCCCGCGGCGCTCCCGCCCTGGCTTGAAGGCAGCAGGGAAGGGCGCTGGTCGAACCACTCGCGCGCCTTGGCGAGGTGCCAATGGCGCTGGTCGCCATCCAGCTCGATCCCAGCACCCAGCAGCCCCCAGCGCAGATACAGGTCGCCACGCTTGCGCTGCTCCAGCAGATCCAGGCGTGCGCGCACCGAAAGGCGATCATTCTCGGCCTGCAGGCCGTCGATGATCAGGTGGCCCGGCCGCCAGCGCAGCCTGGCCTGCGCATCGACCTGCCCGGAATCCAGCAGCGACAGGGTCCAGCGCGGGTAGTCGGTGCGCGTGGCAAACACCGCCAGCAGGGGGCGGGCATCGCTCAGGGTCAGGTCGGTGGTAGCGTCCACCTGGAATGGGGATTGCGCGTCGATGCGGCCCCGCTTGAACGCAGCACGGCCTTTCCATGCTGCGCTGGACCCGGTACCGGCCACCTGCACATTGCGCAGTTCGACGGTGGTGCCGGACAGGTCGAAGTGGCGTTGGTTGAAGTCGCCGCGGCGCAGGGTTGCGTTCACGTCCACATCGCCGCCCATGTCCAGGCCTGCGACCTTGGCGCTGGCGTTGCGACCCAGCAGGCGCGCCGTGCCATGGCCAACGCGGCCATCGGTGTCGAGCGTGGCATCGCCACTGAGGCTGCCAGTGCCACGCAACAGCCGCAGCTGCGACGACCCCAGGTAGCGGTTGTAGGCGGCAAGGTCCGGTATGGTGGCTTCGCTGAAACGCAGCCGGGCGCGTACACCCTTGCGCAGTTCCTGCAGGCGGCCGTCGCCGGTCAAGTCCACGGCCAGGTCGCGACCATCGAACAGGCGCACTTCCTTGGCATCGCTGGGGCGTGCACTGAAACGGGGCAGCCGGATCGCCAGCTGTGCCTGATTGGGCGTGCCGGCCTTCAATTCGCCATGCGCGCTGGCCGTGCCGGCCAGGCGCACGCCGGCAACTTCGGCCACGGCGGCCGCTGAGGGAATGTCCACGGTGCTGCCTTCGATCAGCTCGCCATGGCGCAGGCGCAGGTCGGCCTTCAGTGTGCCGCCGCCATCCAGCTGCAGCCACGGCTTGCGCACGAACAGGGCAGGGATCCAGTTGAGCGAGGTAAAGGTCCATTCGCCGCGCACGGTGCCGGAACTGCGCTCCAGCAGCAGGGCCGGCGCCTGGAACGGGATGTCGCGCCCGGTGATGTGGATGTCCGCATCGACTTCGCTGCCCGAGCCCGGCCGAGGCGGCAGGCGCGCCTGCAGGCGCAGGTCGTTGGCCACGTTGAGCTGCAGCGCGAGCAGGCCACGATCGGGCGCGCCATCGCCCAGATAGAGCGGAACCTGCCAGAGCGCGCGATCGCCGGGCTGCAGCTGGCCGTCGATCAGGTGGGCCGCCAACTGCAGGCGGCCGGGCACCGGCGCGCTGGAAATGCGCGGCTGCTGCGCATCGGTATCCATGCGCAGGCCCTGGCTGCGTGCATCAACGTCCAGCTGGGCATGCAGGATCTTCAGCTTGGCCAGCCCGGGCGCCTGGTCGCGGTAGTGGCGTGGATAGCTGAAGCGCGCGGTCAGGTTCATGTCGCCCAGCAGCTGCACACCGTCGAAGCTGGTGTCCGCTTTACTGAACGAGACCTTCGAATCGAACAGTTCGGACGGGCCGCCGCGTAGCTGTTTGAGGAACCCGACCGTGCCCTGGCCCTTGCCGATGATCAACAACTTGCCGAACCGAGCGCTGCGGATGCTGTCGCTGTGGATGGCATCGAAGCGCAGGGTCCAGCCCTGGTCGCTGCGCGGCGGTGGCGGAATGGCGTCCTCGACCCGGCTGATCTCGGCGGAGACCCCGGTGGCCTGCAGCCGGGGCACCCGCACCTCCCGCTTGAACAGGGGAAATACCGCCAATCGGGCGCTGGCCCGCTCGGCGTGCAGCACGTAGACGGTGTGGTTCACGTGGCCGCGCATGTGCACGTTCCAGGCAATGACGTGGCCCGGCAGCAGCGTGATGGCCGGGCCGGTGGTCATCACGAACTTGTGCGGCTTGCGGTTGGTGACCTGGTCGAACAGTGGGGTGTTGAGGAAAACGTTGCCGGCCAGCAGGTAGAGCGCGTAGATGCCCAGCAGGACATAGCCCGCGACGCGCCATCGGCGAAAACGGTGCGGGATGCGCGCGGAAGTAGGGGGCATGTACTGCTCTGCAGGCCGGAATTTCGTCAACTATTGCGGAACCGATGGCGGCGGTACGTGAAGCAGCCGCGGCCGGGTGGTTGGTTTCTGCTAGTGTCCGCCTGGGCCACTACGCCGATCCGCGAGGAATCGCATGGAAATCCGAGCTGCCACCGCAGGTGACTTCGACGCCATGTGGGCCATCTTCAGGGTCGCCATTGCGACCGAGGATGCGCTACCGTTCGCCGACACCTTCGAGGCCAGCACCTTCCGGAGCCACTGGTTCGGGTCGCAGCCGGCTTATGTGGCGCTTCTGGAAGGCCGCGTAGCCGGAATGTACAAGATGGGCGCCAACTTCCCCGATCTGGGGGCGCACATGGCCAGCGCCACCTACGTGGTCGACCCGACAGTGCAGGGGCGCGGCATTGGCCGGGCGCTGGTGGAGCACAGCCTGGACCGGGCGAGGGCGGAAGGCTTCCTGGCCATGCAGTTCAATTACGTGGTCAGCACCAATGCGCCGGCCGTCGCGTTGTACCGGAAGCTGGGGTTTGCGGTGGTCGGAACGCTACCGGAGGCATTCCGGCATCGAACGCTGGGGCTGGTGGACGTGTTTGTGATGCACCGGTTTCTGTAGCGGCCTGGAGTAGAGCGAGCATGATCTTGCGAACATCCTGCGTCTTCGCACTCTGCACTTTCATGGGCGCCTGTGCCCTGCAGCCAAAGAGCATGCCACCGCAGGTCTCATCTTCGGCGTATCGGGTGAGGCGTGAAGCCTTGCTGCTGTCCCGCGATAGTTCGATCAAGGCAGGTGACGATGGTGGCAGCGCACTCGCTCTGCGCTGCATCGCGTTGCAGAAGGTGACAGCGCGGCCAGATTTCAATCGGGGCCCGAACGAATCGTGATGGGTCGTCCACTGCCCCGGCTGAAGGGCTTGGTAGAGCAGGGGGTTCATGGCGCGCGACCGGCACTGGTTCCACGTACAAACGCCGCCGCCAGCTGCACCGCATCGCTGCTGCCGCGATCGCCGCGAAGTGCATGGACCAGTCGGCCGGGCGTGACGCCGGTCCAGCGCAGCAGATCATGCGTGGCATGGGCCTGGTCGCTGTAACCATGTCGCGCGGCGGCCGAGGCGATGCTGGCCGCTTCGCCATCCAACGTGCGCAACAGCGCCTGCAGTCGGCGGACACGGGCATACTCTTTGGGTGTCATGCCCACAGCGGCCAGAAGGCGGGTCTGCAGGGTGCGCAACGAGACGCCAATCCGGCGAGCCAGTTCGGCGATGCGCAGGTCGCCATCGATGGCATCCAACGCCGCAACCGCCTGTTCAACGCGCTCATCCAGGGCAAAGCTGGCGCAGCGTTCGCGCAGGATCTGCCAGAGCGGCTCGGGCGAACCGCTTGCCGCACTGGCGCGGGCGGCCGTGCTGAACACTTCGGCAAAGGCAGCATCCAGTGTGTATAGGTCCGGCGCCTGGTCGCGAAGGCCGGGTAACCGAGGGCCTGCGACCAGCGCGCTCGCTGCCGGCTGCAGCCGCACGCCGATGCAGAGTACCGGGCCGACGGCCTGTAGACGAATCGGACCACATTGCTGAGCCGCAAAACAGAACGGCAGATCGGAACGGATCCGGCCATCGGCACCATGCAGATGCAGCGGCACGCCAAGCTCGGCAATCAGCTCGCAACGACCATCCGGGTAGATGACCTGTACGTCATTCCCGGGCGCCTCGTCCTGCAGCCACCACAGGCATTGGACATGCCGGCGCAGATCGCCGGGGGCAGGGTGCTCGAAGTATTCCATGCGGCATCGGACGCCATCCTGCGCGTTTTTACAAGCGGGCCGGGCGCCATGCCGCTAACCTGCGGCGAACTCAACCAGGAGCTGAGGGCATGTTGAGGTCGAAGATGGTGATGCTGGGCGCAGGACTGGCGCTGGCGAGCTGCGCGGCCAACGCGGCGCCGGCCGAGTTCGACTGGCTGGCCGGGCATTGGTGCGGTGGCACCGAAGAACGGCGGCTGGACGAGGTCTGGCTGCCGGAAGCTGGCGGCGCGTTGCTTGGGATGTCCCGCACGCTGAGCCGCGGCAGCATGGAGTCATTCGAGTACATGCGGTTCGTGCCGGCGGGCAAAGCGGCTGGTCTGCATGTGCAACCCAATGGCGTGGCGCCGACTACGTTCGTCATTGTCGGGCATGGCGAGAACTGGGTGGTGTTTGAGAATCCGCAGCATGATTTCCCGAATCGCATCGAGTACCGGCGTGATGGTGCTTCGTTGAAGGCAAGCATCTCGGGGCCGGGTGATGATGGGAAGGTTCTGCGGATTCCGTTTGACTATCGGCGGTGTGGGGAGTGATTGGGAGCGGTGACTGGGAGGGGTGGTTGGAAGACTTGGCTATGGGGAGGCTGTCCCTGGGCGTTAGCCACCCGGGCACGGATCCGGCGTGTAACATAATATACATTATGCGAAATGCTGTATCGGTCCGTCGTTGGCTTTGTCGGCTCCGCATGGCAATTGATTGACGTTGAACGGCCGCCCCTGACTGCCACAACGGAAACGCCCCAGATGACGAAGCAGGTAAATCTGTTACCAAGCGCCAAGTAAAAGTGTTACGTGTTCGAACACGGCGCCGTCGGAACGTGAGCCTTTGCTCATCATCCTACGATCCTATTCCGGCCTGGCATGCCGAGTGCTTCAATCCAAGATGCAGCCATGCTGCCCGCGCTTGGACGGGCTCAGGCTAAGGATTCTTTCGAAAGAACTTCAAATGCAGCCATCGCGCCCGCACTTGCACTCCGAAGCGTCAGGTACCATGGCATAGACGCTAAGGACTCCCTCAATGAACGACACTGATCGAGAGATCATGCTGGTTGCCATGGTAATCGTCGGATTTGCGGTCTCATTCGTCTGTTGGGCTGCCTGGCTAGCTCGCAGAACGCGACTTGCGCGGAGTCAGCGGACTGGCCTCCGGCGCAAATGAAGCCGGCCCTTTCTTTCGTGTGCCCTGGAAGTTGGCACCCGTGTCAGCTATTAGGAGCGCGGCACAGCGCTATTGTTTTGGGCGTCTGCGAGCCGCAGGCGGACGAACTTCTTTGGATCGCTTGAGCGCCACTTCCAGCTGAGCTGGCAAATCTCGAAGCCCTGAAAGTTGCCCCTCAAGCGCGTCACATTTGCCGCGCAGGATATCGGCAGACTGACTGGCCGTGGCGGCCGCTGATTGGGCGGCCTGGATGTCCTGACGCAGCTGCTTCTCAAGGGCCCTGTGTTGTTCGGATGCCTTGCTTTGCTGCACCTGGAGTTCCTTCACCTCCTGGCGGGCTCGATCCACATCGCTGAGCGCTCGATTCTCGACAGATCTGACGTACTCGGTCCAGTCCTCCCGCTCAGATTTCGCCGTCTCTCGGGCCTCGTGAAGCCGGACGTCGAGTTGCTGTCTCGCTGTCTCGGTTCGGTCGGCTCTTCGACGCTCGAGGTCGCGCTGCTCTGCAAGTTCAGAGATCTGTAGCTGAAGCTGGTCGACCAAGTGCTGCAGCTCTGAAGCTTGGGTCGTTGCAATTCTTTCCCCGGTGATTGCGACGTCACGCTCTGCACGCATTTGCGCCAGCTCTTCAGCCGCAAGTCGGGAACTGGCCTCCAGCGCATCACGCTCGGCAGCCAGGGCCCGCTCGGACGATGCAAGCTCTCGACGGGCGGCCTCCTGGGCATGCTTCAGCGCCAACTCCCACCATTGCCCGGCGAGTTCTACCAACACCGCTGGCGCATCTTCCAAGTCCGGACGCACTGGCTGCAGGCGCGTGCCAAGTCGGTTCCACCATGTTTCCAGCCAGCGGGTCACCGTGTTCGGCGAGCCTGTGCCCAGGTGAGCCCGGATCCGCTCTACGGTTGGGCGTTCGCCCTTGGCGACCAACTCGTCGGCGGCGGTATGGACGTCAGTTTCGGTGATGCCGCGGGCCATGCGAAGTCTCCTGTACTGGCACCCTACTCTGCTGATAACGTACTCACGATAAGTGATGATTATCGCTAGTAAGGCCCCTATTTCATAGCATACATTACATAGTATGAAGCGAAGTAACGCATTACCCACCACCTCCGCGACTGTCACCAGCTTGGTACTGCCCGAGCAATTGGCCCAGCAGGCCGCGGACGCGGTGCGGGAGCTGCTGGCCGAAGCCGCGGCCGCCAACACCACTCGCAGCTATGCCACCGCCCTGCGCTACTGGGCCGGCTGGCACCAAGGCCGTTACGGGGTCGAACTGGCATTGCCAGTCAGTGAGGCCGTGGTAATCCAGTTCCTGGTCGACCACATTCAGCGCAAGAGCAAGGCCACTCTAGTCAGCGAACTGCCACTGAGGCTGGATCAAGCCTTGGTGGCCGCTGGTCTCAAGGCCAAGGTCGGGCCGCTCAAGCTCTCGACTGTGGTCCAACGCGTGGCCGTTCTGTCCACAGCACACAAGCTCAAGCGCCTAGCCAACCCCTGTGAGCTGCCCAGTATCAGAACACTGCTCAGTCGGGCCCGGCGGGCTGCGGTCAAACGCGGCGAACGCCCCGCAAAGAAGACCGCCATCACCCGCGACGAACTGGAAGCCATGCTGGCCACCTGTGGCGACAGCCTCGAAGGCCTGCGTGACCGTGCCCTGCTCTGCTTTGGGTTCGCCAGCGGCGGACGCCGGCGCAGCGAGATCGCAGCGGCCGACATGCGCGACCTGCGCAAGGTTGGAGATGACGGCTACATCTATCGTCTGGAGTACTCGAAGACCCAGCAGGCTGGGGTGAAAGCAGATTCGACACCAGACAAGCCAATCTTGGGACGCAGTGCTGAAGCGCTGTTAGCGTGGCTCGAGGCCGCGGGGATTCGTGAGGGAGCGATCTTTCGGCGGATCTGGAAGGAGCGGGTCGGCCCTGCCCTGCTCCCGGGCTCGGTGGCCGCGATCGTGAAGCGCCGTGCCCGGTTGGCTGGGTTGGAGGGGGATTTTGGGGCGCACAGTCTCAGGTCGGGATTTGTCACCGAAGCTGGCAAGCAAGGCGTGCCTTTGCCGGCGGTGGTGGCCATGACAGAACATCGTTCTGTTGCGAGCGTGATTGGCTACTTCCAGGCCGGAGCTGCGGAAGATAACCCTGCCGCTCGCTTGCTGAAGTGATCTGATCTCGTCTGCAAACGGCCAGGCCCGAGATCAGCATTTGCATGGCCCGTCATCATCGAATGCTATAAAACGACCGAAAACTAACTTACAGGCTCAAGGCGCTAACTCGGGGCAAGGCAGCCTGCAGGGCGGCACTTCGAACTCTCAGGCGCAAAGGTCGCCGATCTCGCGTTCGACGAGCCGGAAACGCTCCTTGACCTCTTCACCCGCATAAAAAGCGAGCATGTCTTCCTTGGTGAGGGTCCCCTCGGCGAGGAACTTGATGAGGTAGCGCTGATTGAATTCGGCAAGAAGGATACCTTTCTCGATCTGCGCGAGGATCTGCTTCATATTGTCGATGTTGGCGGTGACGAGGTGCTTCACCAACGCCATGTCTCGCGCATCCTTAATCAGCCGGTTCACGATGATTTTGAGGACGTCGGTGTCGAGCTCGAGCGTCTTCGCATTGAGTGCGATGTCGCGCGCCAGCATGTAAGCGATGGCGAGATTGCGATAATCGCCCTTCTGGGAATCAATAATTGCGATCAGGCCGATACCGGGGAGGAACTTCAGGTCCTGGACGGCGGCGAGGATGCTGTTGTCGATGAGCGACGCGTCGAACACGATGATTCCGGCCTGGCCGTCGCGATTGGCCTGCGCTTCAAGCAGTTGGCTCCAGGCGGTATCCGCCTTTTTGGTGAATACGTCCTTGGTCTGGATGTCCCCCAGGCGGATGCTCTTGTCGAACTTGCACTCGATCGCGATCCGCTTGCCACTGTCGCCGGCTAGATGGCACACAATATCGCCTGTCTTGTTGCGGCGGATCGTACCGGCGCGATCGCCGGTCAGTTCGATCCTGTCGGGGATCTTCTGGCGATCGAAAAACTCCGACAGGAAGTCGGCGATATCGGCCTCAGCGAGCACGCCCTTCACCGCCGACCGATAGAAAAGTTCCTTCTTCATGTCGAAGATGAGCTTCAGGCTTTCGAGCTCGGTGCCGAGCTCGTTCGCGGTTCGCGAGAGGAAGCTCGAAAGCCGGTCCTCCATGAGCGCCAGAACGCCGATATAGAGGGCCTTGTGGAGCTGCTCATCGCGATCCGCGGCGGCGAGCTTGTTGAAGAATTCGAACAAGATTTTGTTGTCGACCTCGAATGCACCGAACTGAACGCGAATATTTTTCTGATCGAGGCTGACAAGTGGCATCTTAGACCCGGCTGTAACGATAATGACCCTTGATGGACGCCGCGAGGAACTCCCCCTTCGATACGGCCTGATCGAAGGCCTGAGCGATCTGCGGCGGAATCTCGTAATAATGATAGCGGCTGCCGTTGAGAAACTCGACCTCGAGCAGTAGCTGATCCTCTTCATAGCGGATTGCGGCGATGTTCGACGAAGTAAAGGGAGCGAATTCGTGCCAAGCCATGTGTGTCATTCCTTCTTGGGTGGAGTGTGGACCGGGTTCTGCTGGAGCCAAGTCTCGACAAAATAGCGATAGTCTGCGGGGACATGGGCCTTCAGATTCCAACCGCCCGGCGTCATCGATTCTTCGGGCGCGACCTCGTCGCAGATCAGTGGATCTTGGCTGTCGGGACGACGATCGCGGGGCGGTGCCTGGATCATGGTGCGCATCGGCAATCGAACCGCTTCACCTAAGATGATCGCCTCACCGGTGCGCAGCACTGGCAACATACTTGTCAGGCCCTCAAGATTGTCCGAGAGCGCGCTGGTCACATGCGAGCGATCGGTGGAATTGCTCAACCGCATCGCGAAGAAGGTCCCGCACTGCGACAGGATCGTCGGGTTGATCTCAGCCGGGCGTTGGCTGACGATCATCGCGCCAATCCCATATTTGCGACCTTCCTTGACGATACGCTGCGTCGCGATCGAGGCCGCGCTGCTCCCGTCGTCGCCAAGATAGCTGTGTGCTTCCTCCATCACGACCAGAAGCGGACGCTCGCGCCCACCTTCCGACAGGTTCCGGGCCCAAAAGAGGCCGTCGTAGAGAACGCGCAGGATATTGCCGATGATGTCGTTCGTCACGGTCGAGGGGATGCCCGACAGGTCGAGGATGGTGATTGGCTTGTCGCTGCCGAGCCATTGGCCGACCAGGTCGGCAAGGGTCTTGGTCGTCTTGCCGTCAAGGTCGGGATGCCAGTCACCCGCCTTCAGCAAGAAATCGTAACGGGCGACGCGGAGCCGAGCACCCAACGCCTCGAGCGGTCCCCGGATGTTGAGGACGTCCGGAAGCCAATTGATCTTCTCCGGGTCGTTCGCCACACTTTTGACCTTACGAAAACGTGGCGGAATGCCGGCCTGGGCATCGCCCACGATTTTCGCGTTGGAGGCGTCAAGCTCATAGGCCCAGTTGGATTGATCCGCTGGGCTCGCGCCACCAGCACTGAGATAGGTGCCGAATTCCCTGCAATAGAGTCCGTACCAAAGCTTGTTGAGCGAGAAGGGAACCGGGCTGTCGGCGGTGATGCTAGCAGGGTCCACGCCGGCGATGGGCTGGACTGCGAGGCTCGCGATCTTTGCCGCGAGGATCTCCTCAAGGATGATGTTGCGGGCCTTGCCATCGGGCGGGAGACTCCCAAACGTCACCCGCAACAACTCGTCGAAACTCAGCGCCCAGAAGGGAATGCACAGCCGGTGTTCGTTGGCGTAGCGGGCGTCGGGGCTGATCTTGAAAATGTTCGCGCGATCGCCGAGCGCCTTGCCATATTCGCCGTGGAGATCGAGCACGACGATCCGCGCCGACGGAAAGCGGCTTTCGTCTGACAAGACATTCAAGAGCCCCGCGACCGTCGTCGACTTGCCCGAACCGGTTGTCCCGACCACGGCGCTGTGACGGGTCACCAACTTGTTGACGTCGACCAGCGCGTCAATCGACTCGCTGCCCGCGACATGACCGACGCGGACGAGGTGGTTCTGCTTGTCCGACCGGCCATAGATCGCCTGAAGATCGGCTTCGGAGACGAGATGGACCTCGTCCTCGAAGGTTGGATATTGCGAGATACCGCGCTGAAACCGGCCCGTCCGATAGCCCTCGCCGATCAGTTGGATCGTCATCCAGCGTAGGCCATTGGGCATCGAGAGAGCCGCCTTCTCGGGGACCGCACTTGCTCCCACCTGCGAGACGATGCCGTATAGATCGACATAACCGACCGGGATTTTGACGAAACTACCGATCTGGCCGATCTTGTGTCCTTGGCCCTGGACGAAGCTCAGGCCCGAGAAGCGGTCCGACGTCAAAGTGACGCTGACCGACGTGCCGCTGACGTCCTGGACCGTGCCGATGACGGTCGCCCGGTCGGCAATGTCAGGCCGGATCATTGCTCACCCCATCACCCGAAAGGCCACGCAACAGCATGCCGAGCGCGGCGAAGTCTCCGAGCCGCAGGGTAACCTTGTCTCCATCCTTAACGAGGATGCTGGACGGCAGCGCGAGATCATCGGTCCCTTCGCCCGACCACTCACCAAGCGTACGGCCGACGATCGCCTTGTCGAACCCTAGAAGGCTCAGATTGGGCGTCGCCAGCGCGCACTGGCGTGCAAGCTTGTAATTCTCCCACTCAAGCTCACCAAACACGCAAGCGAAGACATGTGCGGTCGGATTGGCCTCGAGGCTACGGCAGATGACGTCGTTGATATGCTCGTCTGCGAACGAATAGCCGCAGATGAACAGCAGCGATGACGGCGCGAGCAAGAAGGCCTTCAGGCGATCGAGCATCGCGAGATACGGCATCTTGCGGCTCTGGTCATACTTGAGGTGCGATGGGTAGATCAGATAACTCTGTTTGTCGGTCTTCTCGTCGCTGCGCACGACATCGGTCTTGCCTTCAAGACGCCAGTTGAGCGAGCCGTGGATCTTCCAGAGTCGGGTCCAGCGCGGCGGTAGCAAGCCCTCATCCTCGACCGCGCCAAGGTCGAAGAAGGCTTTTCGCGCGCCAATGAAGCCATCGAAATAGGGTGCCGAGCTCTCCTCGAGGGCCTGCTCCATCAATAGGTCGTAGTTGGTCGTGAAGAGATGGACCGGCCGTTCGCGACGGATCGAACGACTCCAGATCGCAAGGTTATGATAGGGGCTATCCTTGGCCGGAAGCTCGCGCCGAACCTCTTTGGAGATCACGTCGCAGACATTCGTGTCGAGAGCGATGAGCTCGGCGGCGGTCAGCCCACGCACATCGCCGGCGCCGGCGACACTCGCAAACACGCGGATGCGGCTGAGCAGGAGCTCAATATTACTACCATCGCCGCCGTCATCGGTCACGATCTTGACGATCTTGTCCCAGGTCGACGGGTTGGCGACGTCCTTGCTGGACAGTTGCTCCGCGATCACCTTCGTCAACCCCGCCACGTCCCAGATCAGAGGGTCGGTTACGGTCTTTCCGCCCTCCTCCCGTTCATTGACGCGGATCGACAGCGGACACCCCGCGCCAAGGAAGAAGCCTATCGGTTTGCGGTTCTGCGACAGGGCTTGTTGAATGAAGCTGATCTGACGAGCCGGATCATGTTTATGCATCTCGCCCCCTAGTATGCATTATGAAACATCACCTTTTGTCGAGCAATATAAGACAAAACTAGTTGCATTGACACCTGACCTGACCCAACCTGATCAGGTCTTTACCGATCACGTATTAGCGAACGAGGTATTCCGTCAGCGCGTGTGGTCTGACGATCAATGCTGAGGTGCACGCATCGGGCCGGTGAGCGGTCGGGCCAGAAGAGCTACCCCGAAGGCGCCCGTCAAGGCAGCGTCCTGCCCGCGCTAGTGACCATGACCGACCATCGGGCCGTGGTCATCGTGGTGGGCTACTTCCAAGCCGGCGCTGTCACCACCAACACGGCCACACACCTGTTTGATGGCCGCGCTCCGGGCCTCGGTCCTCGATGACACTACGGCAGGGGCGCGCCATTCTCATTGGACGATCAGTTGCTCCACCGCGCGGCGGCTGCTTTCCAGGCTTGGAGATTCCTGCAAGTACAGGACCGCATTCTGTTCCCGCGCCACCTGCCGCAACAATTTGTCCATTTCCATCGATAGTCGCCTCAGTGCGGTGACTTTCTCGGGCGTGTCCAGAATGCGCCGCGAGCCATCGGGCGTCATCAGCGCTTGAGCTTCTGCGGGATGGTGATAGCACCAATCCAAGTGCCGTTGCGTCTCCGCCAGGATGCCCAGCTCCCATTGCGCACCGGCGCGCAGCGCGGTCAGGTCCGCGTGATAGAGCAAGCCGGCGATCTCAAAGCTGGATAAACCGATCACCGTGCCCTCCTCTTCTGAATCGGCTTTGACGTTCTTGCACAGCCGGATAGCTTTGCGAAGGCTGCCGAACGCAACAACGTCTCGGTCTGACACCCGCTTGATATGGAGAAATGGCAGATTATCGATCGTGACGTTGTCGAACTTGTGGTAGATCGAGACGCCGCGATCATGTTCCAGGCCACTTAGCTGGTACTGCACCGTATCCCACCAGACCGCCGGGACGACATCTACAGGACGAGCCAGCGAGCCGCCGCTGAGCTTGATGGCCTTGGCGTTGGTCGTGTCCACGTCGACCGCCGGGAAGGCGGCGCGCAAGGCTGGCTCACTCATGCGACGTAGATCGCACAGCAACACTAACGTGTCGCGCAGCGGAGGGGAGTAATCGCCGCGCTGGGCCCGCACACCGGCCGGTGCGTAATACAACGAGCCTAGCCCGATCGTCAGCAGATCCACATCGCTGACGCCCCGAATGTGAACATTCAACGGCACAGAACCCTGCAAGCGGTAGGTGGTATTGAGCCCTTCGGCCGCTAACCGCTGCCGCAGTTGGTTTTCGACACGGTTGGCGGTCTCGACGCTGATACGCGTGTAGTCGGGGTCGACCTCCTGCATGGCACCCAAGGCGTAGCGGGTGAAGGGTTTGCCCCCGGCCCGTCGCTCATAGGCCTCCCCCAACACCTGCTTGCGCAGGATCTCAATCTGCTGATCCGTGGCCACGGCGGCGGCGCGGTCAGCGCCCGATCTCCTGGCGCGTAGCTTCTGGAGCCGTTGATCGATCGTGGTCATGGCTGGCGCCTCCAGCGCATTCGACCGTAGGTCGCACGTCCCCGTCCATTGAAGTAGTCGCCTTCGGCCTGCTGCTGGTCCGCGCTCACAGTCATGTCGCAGAAGCCCACGTGGTTAGCAAGCTCAGGCTGATCGATGCGTGCATCATTGCGATAGTTGTAAAACAGCCGGTAGCCACCAGCCTCATCGTGCATCAGTGCTGCGACCACACTGTCGGACCCGGATTGCTCGGTGGTCAAGCGGATGCGTAATCGATCCCAGCTCTGGGCGATGGACACGGTACCGGTCCAGTCTCGGGCCGACGCATTGTCTGCCCCGCCATACGAAGTACCCTCGCACCGCCACTGCCCCTGCAGATCGGGGACTTTTAGCAAGCCTGCTAGCCAAGGTATGCGCCAGAGATGCCGGTCGAATAGCCAATAGAGGATCAGGTACACGGTACCCGCTCCGATGAGTGCCATCACCGAGGGCGTCAGATGCGCAGGTAGGCCGTACCTTCCAGCTAGATCGATCACCCGCAGGACTAAGTAAACAATGCCCGCTGAAATGGCCGCCGCCGCTGTCCCCAAGTAGCGGCCAATCTTCGCTCGGCTGATCCCGTCCAGCAGGACGTACTCATGACTCCTCATGCCCTCTACCCCGCTCCTTGAACCCTCAAAACACCGCGCCACATTGGGCGCGCCCCTAACGTGATTGAGCAACTGTAGCCGGGGCCAGTCGCACGGACTGAGACAGGTGCCAGGGCTGTGGGGCCGGCGTTGAACGGGTCTGGGCGAACCTGCGGACACAATTACGCTCTGGGTCGGGCGCTGCCATGCCCTACCCCCGATAAATCTTCCTAATCCACCGCCCCTCCGGCCGCCGCTACCGCCAGTAGCGGGTGTTCAACTCCGGATTGCGCCGACTTGCACAACGAGTCCGGCTTGACCAATCGCTAGACCTACATGCCATTGACGCCATTTCTCCAACTCACCTCAGCATAGTTCCAGTAACGGTACATCTCACTTTTCATTCGCTCGATTTTTTTTGAAGAGAATTCGCTGATGCGCCAAGGGTAATGGCGACGAATTTCCTCTATTCTTGAAACAATGGATTCAAAGGTGTTGTTAACTTTGTGTATTTCATCCAATTCATCGCCAGAAATTGCGAACACATCCGAAGCAACTTGTCTTTTGTAGATGGCCTCTGCCTCAGTGATCAAATCTAAAATATCTTTGAAGTGATCTGGTGATGCTAAAGAGGAAATCTTGCTCGTTGCTTCAGGTTTCAATTCATCCTCAGATAAATTGAATGTGATTTTTCTAGATGCCCCACCTGTCGCGTAGGCTTCTGTCGCGCTGATCGGCTTCCAGTACACTTTCTCGTTCTTAAGGTCGACGCAGACGATTATGGTTGGGACTGAGAATCGCTGCCAGTAGTCGATATCTGAATCATCAACGTAGACATCGTGACGCTGTGATCCTGACAACTCTTGAAAGGACTTTATTTGAAGTTTGACCACGTTTCCTGTCGCGGAGAATTGCTGGTCACAAATCTCCAATTCTGCGTCGATGCCTAAATCGACGCTTTGAAGTCGACAAGGCCACTTTAGGGTTTGTGTAAACTTGTACGCCGCGAAATGCTCGCCAGCGTCGCCACTGATTGACCTCTTTGGGTACTGCTTTGCCATGTGAGTAGACCTGACTACCTGATAGCCGGATGCTTGGGTCCGGTTATTCGATTCATCCATAGCTCACCGCATGGTGGGCCATCCCCTTAATACAGCTAGATCTTAGGGCTATCGGCCACGGCGTACAAGCCAGCGAACCAGCCAGGACAGAGATCTGCCATTACTGCAAGCTCTCCGCTCCGGTAGAGGTTCAGATGCGCGCGACGGGACGGCACGTGCCCTCCCCTGCCCCCGATAAACATCCCTAACCGCCAGCTCGATCCGACGCAAGCTTTCGGACAAAAGGGCCTCTCTCAATCCAGCCAAGTTCCCATCGAAATAGATCAATTTTCCCGCATGTGCTTGAGCTCGCGAAGTAATCTGTCTGGAATCGCCAGCTCGGGCAGATCTGCAGGCGCTCCTACAAAGCACGATAGTGTCACTACTGAGAGTACCAAGACCGTCTCGCTTCGAGTCGCCAAGTCATACACCATCAATGCTTTGTCAGAGCCATAACAATGCATGTCAGTGTCCCACCACACCCAGAGAATGCTTTTCGACGGTGGCGAAGTACCAGGAACCTAGCGTGATCTCACCATCGGCGCAATGAACTCCACCGCCTCGACCGCGAACCGACCCGCAAGCGCCTTGGCGTGGCCGTCCGGCGTGTAGCTTTTTCGAATGTCCCTCATGTCGGCTTCGTCGGCGAGCAGTAGCAGTCCTACCTGCCTGCCGGTGCTTACGTCGATCGCCTCGATCTCAAGGGAAAGCCGCCCCTTGCTCACCGGCCCTATCAGAACCGATGTGGCAATGTTCAGGCCAGCAGAGGCCTCCTTCACAGAGGTGATCCTTGCAATCAGCAACAGACCCGCTCCCGAATCTTGCGCCCCGCTCCGGCCCAGGCGCCTGTCGATCTGACGCTGCAGCTGACTGCTTACGGCAGCCTTGAGGCGCTCGCCGACACCCGGGCTCAGCGTTTCAGCGACCTCTGGCATCAGCAGGACTGGTGCTAGAGTCACCGTCTGAAAGTGCCCATGCGAGCTGCCCACTGGCACGATCTCCATCCGGCGCTCCCCGTGGATGGTAAGACCTGCATACGTCTTGGCCTGGTTTGACCTGACCACATGCACCGCGTTACACGCGGTCAGCAACATCATTAGGATGCCTGCGACGATCCTTGGGACCCACTGCCGCCAGCGGTCCACTGCGTCGGGCTTAGCCAGCGGCGCTTTTCCCAGAATGGCAGATCGATGGATACCTGACGCAGGATCTAGGCATCGGGGATTCGCAGGGTGCATTGCTTTCGGAGCTTGTGTGGAGAAGAGTTAATCGAGTTCGAGCTGGCTGTCTGCGAAGCGCGCCTCGGCCATTCCAGGATGTCGGACATGGCGAACGCCAGGTACTGGCAAGACTGCTGCAATCATCAATGCAGTACGTGCCTCGGATCGAACAGCACGCATGACGCTGCCATGATGATCACGACAAGCTTCGCGAAGTCTGTGGGAATCGCGCTTCTGAGGAATCTGATACGGATGTCGAAACGGACTGAATGCTGTCTACCTGGATTCCCGGAACTCGGTTGGCAGGCAACCTGCCCAGCGCTTGAATGCGCGCCGGAATGCACGGGCGTCGGAATATCCAACCGCTTCCGCAATCTCGGCGATGCTCAACTCAGAGTTCAGCAGGAGATCACGGGCGCGTTCATACCTCGCTTCGTCCCGAATCTCCCGATAGCTGGAATCCTGGCGGCTCAGCCGGCGGCGGAGCGTTCTTTCGCTGACATTGATCAGGCTCGCAAGTTCGCTCTGCTTGGTCGTTGATTCGATATCACATCGAAGATGGCTAGACAGGGATTCAACAATCTCATTGCGGCCCCCTCGCGTTGGAAGAAGTGAATCCAACTGCTCTCGGACAATTCTTGAATTGACCCGATCGAAACCGGGCAAGCGCGCGCTCAGCCAATGTGAGTCTATGATCAGGCGATTGATGCCAGCATCGAAGCGGACAGGGCACTGGAAGAATCGTCGATAGACTTCAGGATCAGAGGGTTTGGGGAGTGAGAAATCAACCCTGAGTGGCGCGAATGATGGCCCAATCACGTATCTGCTGACCGCAACGAATCCGGCGAACGCGTCCTCGACCAGCACCGACTCCAGTTGAATGTCGAATCGTTTGAACCTGACTTCCATTCTCACTTCCCTTCCCACCTCCTCCACCGTGTGGATCAGCATCGAGCCGATGGCCTGCTGATGGGTGAGGCCGTACGTCAGTGCATCGCCGTAGGTCTCGCACGTGAGCATTGCCAATCCGGGTACCCCCCAAGAAATGGGCGTCTGTCTGGCCCCCAGTGCCAGGCCCAGCGCAGGCTCGCCCAGCAAACGCTCAGCCCGCATGAACAACTGGCGCATCTGCCGGTAGGACAGCCTCACGTCCCTCATTGATAGATCGCGATAAGTGAAGCCGAGCCCGCGGCATAGCTCTTCCGGAGAGAACCCCCGGTCCTCGACCAGGCCGAGGATTGCCCTCGCCCCGGTGGGCACTATCTCGGCAATCTGCGATTCGCTTGCGGCGTTTGGATCTTCAGAAGCTTGGAGAGCGACAGCATCCAGCGCGGCATCCTCGCCTGCGACAGGCCAGTCCATGAACGCCGGCAGATTCTTGGGGATAGGGGCCATCACGAATTCGAAAGGTAGTGCGACGCCCACATAGTCGGGCCGCGAGGGGACCTGTTTCAACGTGGCGGACACATTCTGGCCTTTTGGGTCCCCTGCCCGTCCTCCAATGTCCCCTTGAGAGCGCCGACAGTAACAACGTCCTCATGTCGCTGACCAGATTCAGGCGGGGGCGTCTCATGCCACAAGGGATCACCAGGTGCGCCATCTGTCCCAGTTGACCTGTTTGAGCCCCTGCGTGTCCACAACTGTCCTGTTCGGGGTGCAGGTGTCCCCCTAAATTTACGCCGCCTGCAGACCCGACGGCACCGAGCCGGTCTGTGGAACCGACCACCCATACAAGGAACCGAACGTGAAGACCCATATGACTCGGTCGTTGGTGCCTCGTCTCAGCGCACTGGCCATTGCCCTGTCCGTGATGACGGGATGCTCCGACACCCCGGAAAGCGCCGCGCCCGAAGCACGTACCGCGTACGTCGCATCCGTTCGACAGGCCACTGGCGATCAGCGCGCTTACATCGGCACCGTACGTGCCACGCAGCGAGGACAGCTGTCCTTCCCGGTTTCCGGAAAGGTCTCTGCAGTACTCGTTGAACCTGGCGATGTCGTAAAGAAGGGGCAGGTGCTAGCCCGCCTGGATCCTGTCCCCTTTGCAGCGCAGGAGGCGTCCGCTGCCGGCGACGTCGCACGCGCGCAGGCCGCATTGGACGAGGTCCAGCGTCGCGTTGAGCGACTCGATGTTGCGCAGAAGGCTGATGCGCTCAGCCCGGCGGAGATGACCGCCGCGAAGGCCGAACTGGCGGCTGCGAATGCGGCCGTCCGCAATGCCCGCGCGCAGCACGAGCTCGCCGGCTGGTCACAAGGGGAAGCCACGTTGAGGGCAACGTTTGACGGAGTCGTGGCTGCCCGGACCGTTGAAGTTGGACAGTCCGTGGGCCCGGGCGCTGTTGCCATCCAGGTCGATGGTGCAGGCCGCGAGCTGTCTGTCGCGATTCCGGGCACTGCTCCCCTGGCTGTTGGGCAGGTGGTCAATCTGATCAGCGGCTCGGACACCGTGGCGAGCAAGGTGCTCCGTGTCGATGGCCGCGTTGATGCTGGCGGCGTGCGTACCGCATACATCGCAGTGCCCGAGGCGGCGACCGTGGGCTCGACCTGGTCGGTCCGGATTTCTGGAACGGATGCAGGCCCAGCCAGGCTTCAAGTGCCATTTCGTGCTGTTCTGCCGTCTGCCGTTGGCGGTAAGGGGCAGGTGCTTCGGCTGGCAAAGGATGGCAAGACGACCGAACTTGCCGAGGTAAGCCTGGGTCAGTACCACGGCGACTGGATCGAAGTGAGCGGCCAGATTTCTGCAGGTCAGCGCGTCGTCGTTGCTGGGGCCAAGGCCATCCGCCCGGGCACCCAGATCAAGCCTGTCGACATGAAGATGGGATCAGAACAATGAGCCTCTCCTCATTCTCATTGGCGCGTCCCCGCCTGACCCTGCTGGCGATTGTGGCGGTCGTCCTTACCGGCCTCATTCTCGCCTTGGACTTCCCGTCCACTGAAGAGCCCCCCATCACCATTCGCACGGCGACGGTACTCAGCTTCATGCCGGGCGCCGGCGTGGACCGGGTCGAGCAGCTGGTCGCTCGCCCGATCGAGGAGAGCATTCGTGGCATGCCAGAGGTCAAGCGGATCCGGACGACTGTCCGTCCAGGCTTTGCGTTCACCTACGTTGATCTCTATCCCACCGTGGAATCGGAGAAAATTCCCATTGTGTGGCAACGGTTGCGCTCACGCATGGGGGACATCCAGAGCCAGCTTCCCGAGGGAACAATTGGTCCCGTTGTGGACGACGAATTCGGTCGGGTTGCGGTGATGACCATGGGCCTGACCGGCGACGGCTATAACGCAGGCGAGCTTCGGGCAGAAGCCCGCCGCCTGCGCGATGAGCTGTTCCGGCTGCCCGGGGTGGAGCGTGTCTCGCTGCACGGCGTGAGGGACGAGCAGGTCCAGATCATCCTGGACGTGCCTTCCCTGGCTGCGCGTGGGCTCAACCCCAATGTGATTGCCGATGCGGTTTCCAAGCGCAATGTCATTGCGCCGGCGGGTTACGTCGAGATCGGTGGTTCGGAGATTGCGCTCAACGTGAGCGGTGACGCCGACAACCCCTCCCAGCTGAAGAGTACGCCGATTCCGCTGCCGAAGGGTGGCTCGGTGCCTCTGGGCGCCCTTGCGCGAGTGGAACGGGTGACCCAGGACCCGCCGATGACGGGTGCATTCGTCAATGGCACGCCGGCCGTGGTGATAGCGGTCTCCATGGCACCAGGACTCAACGTAGTGAGCTTCGCCGATCTGCTGCGAGGCGACGTTGAACGGCTTTCGGAAACGCTGCCGGCCGGCATGCAGCTTGTCCAGATCACGGATCAGGCCGAGGTTGTTTCCACCCAGCTGCTGCGTGTTGCCAAGGTTTTCCTGGAGACCCTCGTCATCGTCATGGCGGTCGTCGTGCTATTCCTTGGAATGAGGACCGGCCTGATCGTCAGCGCCATCGTGCCGACCACGGTACTGGGAACGATGGCGATCATGAAGATCCTGAACATCGATCTGCACATGATCTCGGTGGGTGCCATCATCATCGCCCTGGGACTGTTCGTCGATAACGCGATTGTCGTTGCTGAGGACATGGAGCGGCGGCTCTCGTTGGGTGAGTCGCCGGACCAGGCTGCCGCTCACGCCGGCAGCACGATGTTCGTGCCGCTTCTGGTTTCTTCGCTGGCGATCATCTTGGCGTTCATGCCGCTTGCCATCTCCAGCACGGAAACAGGCGAGTACCTGCGCAGTCTGGGCATCGTGATGGCTATCGCGCTGCTGTTGTCGCTGGTCATCGGTGTTACCCTGATTCCGCTGCTGTGCAAGTACTTTGCCCATCACCATGCCGAACTCAGCCGCACCGCACGCGCGGTCGAGCGGCTGACGGGCTGGTACCGCGGCAAGGTCCGCTGGATCCTGGGGCACAAGGCCATCTACATCGGCGTCATGGTTGCACTGCTGGCAACCTCCGGCTGGTTGTTCACCACCGTCCCCAACGAGCTGATGCCGCCGTCCGAGCGCCATCAGCTGCAGATGGCCATCGAGCTGTCCCCGGATTCCAGCCCGGCCAATACGATGGCGGTTGCTCAACAGATCAGCAAGGTACTGGCCGACGAGAAGCTCGTTCCGGAGATCTCCAGCCACGCCCTGTACATGGGTGATGGTGGCCCACGCTTCATCCTGGCACTGAACCCGCCTACTCCCGCAGGACACCGCGCGTATGCCGTGCTGTCCCTTGCGAAGGGCGTCAAGCACGAGGCGGCCATTGAGCGGCTGCGTTCTGTGATGGCAACACACTTCCCGGATGTGCGGGTGGAGCCCAAGCGGTTCTCGATGGGGTCTTCGGATGCCGGCGTAGCGACGTTCCGCATCTCCAGCAGCGACGGCGCACATCGGATTGCCGCCGAGAAGCTGCTGCGCACGCTGCAGGACACGCCGGGGATGGTGGATGTATCCAGCGATGCCGAACGCCAGGTCGTCCAGCTTGATGTGGACGTCGATCAGCCCAAGGCCCAGGCCGCAGGCATCAGCAGCGCGGACATCGCAAAGAGCATGGACATGCTGCTGACCGGCGCAACGATCTCCCGTTATCGTGAGGGCGACACCGTTCTCCCGGTCATCCTCCGCGGAGAGGCGGCACTGCGCACGGATATCGGCCAGCTTGAGGCACTCCCGATCCAGAAGGCGGATGGCAGCGGAAGCGTGCCTCTGGGCCAGGTGGCCAAGCTTCGGTTGGCGCCGCAGCTGTCTTCAATCCAGCGAGTGAACCAGACGCGCGCGGTCACCGTGCTTGCAAAGAGCTCCGAGCTGACGGCCCAGGGGATCGCGGACAAGGTGGAGCCACTTCTTTCCGAATTCCGCAAGCAGGGCGTGCGGGTTGAACTCGGTGGCGAGATCGAAGAAAGCAAGAGTGCCAACGAAGGCATCGAGAAGCTGCTCCCGCTCTGCCTTGCTGCCATGTTCCTGTTGTTCGTATGGCAGTTCGAGAGCATCCGCAAGAGCCTGATCGTCCTGGCGAGCATTCCGTTCGTGGTCATCGGCGCGACCTTGGCACTCAAGCTGAGTGGCACCAGCCTGACCTTCATCGGAACACTGGGGCTGCTCGCACTTGCCGGCATCATCGTCAACAACGCGATTCTGCTCATCGATGCGATCGACGAAGGTCAGCGCGATGGCTTGCCTCCTCTCCAGGCCATTGAAGAGGCTGCGGCCAAGCGCCTGCGCCCCATCGTCATGACCAAGATGGTCTGCATTCTCGGCCTTGTCCCGCTGCTGCTGTTTGGCGGCTCCATGTGGACCAGCATGTCGATCGTGATGATCGGCGGCCTCGCCCTTGGAACGCTGATCACGCTGGGCCTCATTCCAGCGCTGTATGCCGCGCTCTACCGCATTCACCCGACCGAGGAGGCATGATCATGTCTATTGGAAATCGAGTTGCCTGCCTGTCGATTGCTGTGCTTGTGGCCCTGTCTTCTGGCTGCGCCTCTGTGGCCCCCAGGACCGAGATCCCTGACGCCGCAGCCCGGCATCATGTGGGCCAGGCCCCCACGCCGGCGGCGCTGGATGCGGATGTCCTGCCCGGGACGCCCAACAGGCAATGGTGGAAGGACTTCTCCGACCCCAACCTGGATGCGCTGGTCAGCCTGGCCATGCGCGGGAATCATGACCTGAAGTCTGCCCTTGCCGCCGTGGTGGAAGCGCGCGCACTGGCAGGCGCAGCGCGCAAGGACTATCTGCCGAGCGGTGCGCTGCAGGTCAAGGCCGAAGCCATGCAGTCCGCCCAGATCGAAGCGGATCCCTATCGACAGGATCTTCCCCGCCCCCCTTCACAGAGGCTGCTGTCCGCCGGACAGATGTTTTCCTGGGAACTGGACCTGTTTGGGCGCATTGGCACCGCCGCAGCCATGGCCGATCGCAAGGCCGATGCTGCGGCGGCTGACGCGAGGTCGGCTGCCGCAGTGCTCCAGGCCGAGGTTGCGAAGAACTACTTCCTGCTCAGGATGGACCAGATCAGCCTGTCCTCTCTTGAGCGGGAGGTTGGCCTCAGCGAGGCCCGCGTGGCGCGCGTGAAGGCCCGGTATGCGGCAGGGCTGGTCGATCGCAGGGTGGCACTTGCGGTCGAATCCGAACATGCCGAGCTGGTGGCGCAGGAGGCGGCAACCGTTACCCGGCTGCAGGCGGACAGGGCCGCATTGGCGGTTCTTGCGGGCCGCTCGCCGACCGCGCAGGATGACGCCTGGGAGGCGTTGCTGGCCCCGGCTCCACTGCCGGCCCCGCCGGATCTTGCATCGCTTGCGCAGCCGACCGACCTCCTGGCGCGGCGGCCGGACGTCGCCAAGGCCGATGCACTACTGCGAGCAAGCCTTGGCAACGTCGTACTCGCCGAGCGCGCGCACCTTCCGCGCCTCACGCTGAATGTTTTCGGCGGCATCCTTGCACCGTTCGGTTCGCTGGGCGATTCCAGTGCAAAGCGCTTCTCGGCCGGCCCGGAGCTTCAGTGGGAGTGGCTGAGCTTTGGCCGGAAGAAGGCCAGGGAGGAAGCCGCTCGCGCCGGCAGTGATCAGAACTGGCATGCCTTCGAGCAGACCGTGCTGACGGCGCTGAAGGAGAGTGAGGACTCCCTGCATGCGTGGACGAGTTCCCAGGTCAGGATGCAGCAGGCGGTAAATGCCGAGGCACTCAGCAGCAGATCTTCGGCCTATGCCTCTTCCCGCGTGGACGCCGGAATCGAGCCGAAGGATGCCGGCCTGCAGCAGCAGGCGCTGCACGAAAAGGCGCGCAGAGAGCTTGCGGCGGCACAGGCCGGGCTGCTGATGGCCCACGTGCAGGTGCAGCTGGCGCTGGGGGCATGGCAGCCCGAAAAGGGGGACCCTGAGATTGAAATCGGCAGGCCCATCGCTTCCCGGAAGAGCGCCGAAAGCGAAGCAGCCACGGCGCATCACTGACTGGCTCGAACGGCAACCCGCCAGGCCGTACTGACCTGGCGGATCGTTCGTCGCCCGCTACATGAGGAAAACTCTCTTGAACGCTACCCACAGTTCGTCCGTGCGTGTGCCCGGCATACTCATCCGCGAAACGGCAGCGCTTATCGTCCGCAATGGTCGGTCTTCGGTGACCGTCAGTGAGATTCTCGAATGCTCGGGCGTCAGCCGTGGCGCGATGTTCCATCACTTCTACTGCAAGCAGGATCTCATCGACGCCACTTTCTCGTGCTGGCTGCAGAACTTCAATCATGATGTGGAACGGAGAATGCGTGCCAACGGGCTCCGCCCCGGCGCATTCACCAACGCCTACGTGGAATCGGTGGTCGAGGGCTGCAGGCGGCACGACGTTGCAATGCTCTCGGCCCTGATCATTCGCCTGGACCTGACCCAGGTATCCGCATCGCAGTGGATCGAGTGGATGAAGAAGAAGCTGGCCACCGAGCCGTCCGAGGCCGACGATCCCGCGCTGAAGTCTGCGCGTCTCGCCGCCGATGGTCTGTGGCTTGGCTCACTGTCCTGCCCTGCCCCAGCCAATGAATCGAAGATCGACATTCAAACGCCGCAGATCCCGGTGCAGCGCTGTGGCCACGGTCCGTCCCATCGCCTTGTCTAAGGACGATCAGGACGCGCGGTCGCGCGCTCATCGAACAGCAGGGATGCAACCGTGCCATGGCTAGAAGAACCAGAGAGGACGCACACGCCACGCGTGAGAGGATCCTCGATGCCGCACTGGTGTGCCTGCTGCGCCACGGGCCCGCGGGCGCCACGCTGGAGCTGATCGCCACCGAGTGCGGCTATTCGCGCGGCGCGATCTACTGGCACTTCGGGTCCCGCCAGAACCTGCTGGGTGAACTTTCCGCGCGAGGGCGGCCAGATGCACCCGAAGGACTGCGGGAAGCCGCCATCCGGCAGTGCAGTGACCCGTTCAAGCTTCTGTTTGCGGACCTGGTCAGGGTATTTGATCACACGCGCCGCACCCCACGCGTTCGCCGAACGGTTGAGCTTCTGCTGCGCTCTGGTGCATCACATGAGCTGGGCGGCATAGGCGATGTGCTCGCGGCGTGCGCGATGCCGGAGGTCCGCATGCTGGAGCTTGTATACCAGCGTGCAGGAGCACTGGGCCAGCTCCGTGAGGGCGTTGATACAGCAACTGCGGCGCGCAGCCTTCATGCGATCGCGGTCGGTGTTCTGCTGGGATCAATCCTGGAGCCCGGCATCCTCGACCTGGAGATGGGCGGGGCACGCACCGTGGAAGACCTGCTCAGCCTGCACATGGCTGTCCCTTCGCGGCCGCCGGAGTGTGGCTCAGCCCATGTGTGGGCTGAGCCGGTTCCTCATCGATCCACTTCGCCGAACACAATGTCGTAGGTGCCAATCATGGCGACGACATCCGCCAGCATGTGGCCCCTGACGATTTCATCCAGAGAAGAGAGATGAGCGAAGCCGGGAGCACGCAGGTGCACCCGGAACGGCTTGTTGGCGCCATCGGAGATCAGGTAGCAGCCGAACTCGCCCTTGGGCGCCTCGACCGCTGCGTAGGTCTCACCTGCCGGCACCTGGTAGCCTTCGCTGAAGAGCTTGAAGTGATGGATCAGCGCTTCCATGTCGGACTTCATCTCCTGCCGGGACGGCGGCGCCACCTTGAAGTTCTGGACCATCACCGGGCCGGGGTTGGCGCGAAGCCAGTCGACACATTGGCGGATGATGCGGTTGGACTGCCGCATCTCCGCGACGCGGCACAGGTAGCGGTCATAGCAGTCACCGGCGCTGCCGACCGGAATGTCGAAGTCAACGGCATCGTACTTCGCGTAGGGGCGCTTCTTCCTCAGGTCCCACGCCACGCCCGAGCCTCTCAGCATCACCCCGGTCATGCCCCAGTCCATGGCCTGCTGCGGGCTCACAACGCCAATGCCCACAGTGCGCTGCTTCCAGATTCTGTTGTCGGTGAGCAGGGTTTCGTACTCATCAATGCGGTTCGGGAACTCGCGGGTGAAATTCTCGATGAAATCGAGCAGGGACCCTTCTCTCGCGGCGTTCAATCGCCGCAGCTCCTTCCCCTTCTTCCAGCATGACTCCTTGTACTTCGGCATCTGGTCAGGCAGATCACGGTACACACCGCCGGGCCGGTAGTAGGTGGCATGCATTCGAGCGCCAGATACCGCCTCGTAGCAGTCCATCAGCTCTTCGCGTTCCCGGAATGCATAGAGCATCACGGCCATGGCACCCAGGTCCAGCGCGCCCGTTCCGATGTTCATGAGGTGATTGAGGATACGGGTGATCTCATCGAACATCGTGCGGATGTACTGTGCCCTGATGGGCGCCTCGATTCCCAGAAGGGTTTCAATCGCACGTACGTAGGCGTGTTCGTTGCACATCATGGATACGTAGTCCAGCCGATCCATGTAGCCGATGGACTGGTTGAAGGGCTTGGACTCCGCCAGCTTCTCGGTACCCCTGTGCAGCAGCCCCACATGTGGATCCGCGCGCACAACGGTCTCGCCATCCATCTCAAGCACAAGGCGCAGTACCCCATGTGCCGCAGGATGTTGGGGGCCGAGGTTCATCACGTAGTTCCGGATCTCGGTATCCCTTCGATCACCGCGCATGTGAGCGGGGCCGCCCGTCGTCGTCCTCTTGGTGTTCATCCAATTGCTTCCGTAGACCGTACGCATTCAGCGGAGGTGCTTAATGCTGTCGGCGTCGATGCTACTTCGACCCGCAAGGGGCGATATGGACCGCTTGGTCTGGAATCTGTGGACTTAGGTCCAGGGTCAGGCCATAGCACTTCGCGGTCGGCACGCGATCTGCCTCGACGATAAGGCAAGGACTGAATTCGGACCGTAGCGTAGAGCAAGCGTGGGAAATCAATTTCTCGGAGCTCCTGCCGCAGGAGTTGTACTCCGAGGTTGTTCCCGGCCAAGGGCGAACAGCCGCCCTGTCCCCATGCCAACAATCTCTTCCTGCTCAACCTCAGCTTTCGCCCCAAAAACGGCCACCACCCTATCCTCGACAACGCACCCTTATCGATGAGACAAGCAACAGATGGAGCCAGGGACGCTGCGGTCGATCATCTGTGCCATCGGGTGACGTCGGGCCATTCAGATTGGACAGTGCGCGATGTCGGCCGAGCATCCGTTGCTGCCGCGGGTTACCCTGCATGCCCTGGCCTACGACAGAGTTGAGCGCCATGTCCGAGTTTGGTGCTTCTTCCATCCTGACAGTCTCTCGACGTTGTCGTAATGCCGTGCAGAAACAGCGTCCGTCAAGGTAGCGGTTCATTATTCGGGTTATGGGTTGCGCAGCACTTTCAAAGCGGGATGTCGGGGGTAGCGGGACCGCGGCGTCGCCGTGGCTTAGCGAGCCTGGCAAGACTCCGCCGCCTGTCTTGCCCCATGGCTATGACCAGTTCGTGATCTTCCTTTTGAACGAGCCCCTTATCGCAGAGGCCAAGATCTTCCCAGTGGCCCAGACGCAGGTGTGTGGGGCAGCTCCAGGTCGCACCGGGCTGATGCAGTGCCCAGTGTGAGGAGTAACTGAAAGGGTCGCACAGCATAGGCTGTCGGTTGGAGCGATGAACCCGCGACTGTATCCGTGCAAGATTTGCCACCCATGCCTCAAAAGAGCTGATGAAACTAGCTGCCGCCGCGTGGAGGTCGGGCAGCCGCATAGGATTCTCAGAGCCTGGATACACCTTCATTACCACTGCTTGGGAGACAACTAGCAGCTCTTCGCGCCGCTGGAGCAGCCATAGTGCGTACGCCTGTCCAGCGCAGCACAAATGCGGTTTGAGTGTAACGGGAGACCAGGAGTTGATCCGGGTGCGCCCCCCACCCATAGACCTCATTGCATGAATGCGGCAGCGAGAGTGTCCCTTAAGATAGGTGCGCCTTATCTGACGTGCGACGCATCTGAGCAGGTCTTGGTAGGGCTTGATCGCCGCTTTACCGTCATTAGCTGGAAGTGCCTGCACTAGAGGGGTTGCCCGAAACGCCCTGAAGGAGGCAGGCGTCGGTGCCAGCGCGTTCCGCACTATGGACTTCGGGTGTTGAATAAGTGCGTACCAATACGTGCCAGCATGGCTATCGGCTTGATCGCCGTCCCAGCATATCGATGTGTGCCCGCTGCATGCTCGTTGGTATCTGAGGAGGGATGCATTGGCATCTTTTAGCCATTGATGCAGTTCATCGAGTGTGCGCGCATAGGAGACACTCGCGCTGGTCTTCAAGGATCCCGGTATAGGATACTTCAGCAGTGTCTCGCCACAGGCATCGCATGTGAATCCATGCACTAGAGATCCTTTTGTGTTCAGTGCCACTGAACAGTGAGGACAGCCCGTCTGCAAGCGCGCGAGATGCAGGACGCAACGCACAAATCTTTTATCCTGTTGGTACTGATAGTGGCGCCCAGATTGAACGCAGGCTGGGCAGTAACGAAGTTCTTCATCTTTCAACCATCGGCACCTTTCAGTCAGAGCTGACTGAACGGCAACAAGCTGCTCTGCCTCATCGACGAATTCACCGTCGTTTGCGTCGCGTTCTGCGAGATGTGCAATCGATCTCGCGAGCGCCACTCGCCAGTCTCGGCGCACTGGCATCCACTTCAGCTCAATGCAGTTGAACCACTCCAATGTTTGGATGATAGTCCAAGACGAACAGTAGGCATCGATCAGGCTTCGGCTCCATGCGATCATGGCGACCTCTGTGTGCGACGCCTCCCCATCGCTGTCGCGGCCAGCGCTGCAGGGGTCCTAGACCGGTAGCCGGAATCAAGGATCGCTCGCTCCCAGACTTCCTGCGGAATCGTCATCCCTTCAGTATCACTTTCCTCCCCGTCCTGGCCGACCAACATCAGTGCTTCGGCTACCCACTGCATGCTGACGCCCTCGCGATCAACCGCACCCTCAGACTGAGACCGAAATGCGTCGTACAGATCTGTAGCGCAATTGGCTAAGCGAAACCCAGCGGCATGGGCGTTTGGCCACAGGTACTGCGTATACGACCAGCCTGAACCGCGAGGGTACTCGGTCTCATCGTCACACGACTTGAGAACGACGCGCAGGTCGGCCGGATCTTGCAGGCTTCTGAACTCAACCAGCTCCGCCATGAACCTAATGGTCAGATCTGGCATCTCGGCCATGAACTGTTGGTGCATCGTGCAAAGCTGGCTTTGACCGAACAGGACAACCGTTACTTTGACCTCATGCGTGTTCAGCCAGTTGACTATACGCTTCAACCAGCCTAGATCCTTGGCGTGCAAGTTCTGCGCTTCGTCAACCACCAGGAAGAGGTGCCTTCCGGCAACTGAGAGTGCATAGAGAGCCCGCATCAGTTGGTCGCGCTTTCCTGCAAGGGAGCGAAGTACGCGGGGCTCGTAGTCGATCACGGAGAGAAGGTCTTCGATCAATGCGCCTTCCGCCGCCACGTCCTTTGAAGAGGGCTCATAGATAACGAACGCCGATCCTGGGTACTGGACAGGCGCCAGCATCTGCAGCGCGTAGATGCATGAAGACTTCCCGCACAAGGGATGCGCCCAGAACGCGATTGAGGAGCGAAATCGCTGTGCCCGGTCAAAGACCAGGCGGGCCGCCTCTTTGACTGGGGCGGTGGGAAGTACGGCCGACGCCATGAGCAATGGATGCCGGTCCCGTAAAGATGGGTAGGTCGCTTGGATTGCGGCAATGCTCTCGTGGATCTCCATTGTCGACCTCATCATTTTCCGATGATGGAAAAGTCAATGTTTCTAGACTTGCGAACACGGGATGCCAGTGTCTGCGTATCGATACGCTTCCCTGCGCTTCTAGATGACATCTCCGGCGCGTACCCCTTCCTCCCCTCCTCGGCCAAGACAGTTGCAGCGTGCGTGGTTCGTGGGGCTCTTGCGCAAGCATCCAAGGCTTTCTGAGCCAGTGCTTGAAGCTCCGAGCCAACGATGTCGCCAATGGGCTCGTCCCGAGTGCCTTCGATCTTGGATCTGAGCAGTCTTCGGATCTCCAGGGAGTGCTCATGCTGCCACCGCGAACTCACTGGTACGAGCTCACCAAGCTCCCTTCCATCGCGTGTGTATGCTTGAACGTGGGAGATGTCGTAGGGATCTGCATGGAGCGTGACCGACTGCCCGATCAGATCCCAGCGCGTGGCCAGAATCGGCGAGCCGTACTCCACGCTTGCGTAGCTAACGCGAGGGAGTCTGCCCTTCTTCTGAGACCCGCGAACGGGAGCGGGAGCCACCTCCACTCGAAGCGGAGGTGTCAGGGTGGGACGAGGGGGTCCTAGTGGAGCCAGACACCCGGAACCAGGTGAGTAGTACTCAAGTATTTGGTCAGTGGGACTGCTGCCGTAATTGGCTTCTGTAGGCGTTGAGTTCCAGCGGGCAACGGCCTTGGACGTCTCTTCCATCAGCTTTTCAAGGGTCACCTGATGCCTGACCGCTTGACGTTCCGGCTGGTTGCGCCTGGTGTCCGTCGGGCTGTTTCCCGTGGTCGATGGTGACTGATGAAAAACATTCCATGCCATCCAACCAAACACCCGCTCGACAAGCGATCGGCGTTTCGGTCGCCTAATCGCCCCGAAGGAGATTGCAGCGCCAGTCTCCGCCCTGACCCTGTCGGCTACCGTGTCTGATAGGTGCGCGAGCGCGTTGTCGACAAAGAGGCTGCCAAATCCAAGGCGCAATTCTGGAGCGTCGGCCTCTATTGAGAGAGTGGCTTCCAGTGCACGTTGCAGTTCGTTCGAGAGACACTGTCCAGCGGACGCATGATCGATGCACCTGAGGAAGTCGGAGCTAGAAATTGTCCGGCGGACAACGATGTCCCAGCCCAGAATGAAGCTGGTGAACCTATCAGCGATGACGATAAGCGTCATACGACGGCTGGGAACGTACTTGACTCCCTTTGGAGTACTCACGCCCACGGCAAAGATGATGTCGGCCGTATGCTCGTCAGCCTCTACTATCTCAAATGGGGCCAGGGCAATGGGCCCTTCGGATTTTCCGCCAGGCCTCCTTGAGCGCTGCCTGCACTCTTCGCCGTACTGCAGGGATGCAACCTTCTCGTGGTTCGCAATGAAGAATTGCTTCACGTATACCCGGATTGCCTCTCTGCCATACCGGCCGACACAGAACGGCCATTCATTCTTGCCCAGGCCGGTGCCACGACAGAGCTCAAGAAAGATCTGATGTGCCTCCTTGTAGCTGATACGCCCTCGCTTCGCCCCGCCTGGAGTGATGCCAGTGGCGAGGTATTTGTCCAAGGCGAGCTGCACATCGGGCTGCGAATCAAGCAATGCTGACAGAGCGCCCGTATATCCGCCGAATGACTGGCTTGGCATCGCGCTTACGGGCTTGAATCGCGTTGGCGCTCTCGTGCGAAATCCCTTGATGAGGCCTGCCCAACCCGCAATGCGGCCATCGCCCAAGACCGCGACGCATCGATTGAGGTACCGCAGGACCTCAGTACGCTCGATCCCGAACTGCGAGGCAATCTCGGCAGTTCGGAGGCCACCTAAGTATGCGACCAGGGCTTTCCGTCTTTGCTCAAATAGCGCCAGATCAGCTGAGTCCAACAGACTGGTTTCACAGGGCGGCCACTCATGATAGTTGGCAAGATCTGCCGGAAGTGTTCTCCGGTTGAACTTAATTTGAGCGGTCATGTTCACTCCTGAGCAACCTTGTGTGCACAGACCATGGATTTGCATCCATATCCGAGCCAATGGATCTAGCGCGCAGCGCAAGAACCGCAGCTCCTATCACCACCGCTGGGTGCACTTGGTTAAGGGCTCGTATGACCTCTCCTAAGGTCACCTTGCCGCATCGACGAACTACCGATTCAACCTCCTCTGCCAGGGAAGTAAGGTCCGAGCCGCGGCACCGGTGAAAAGCAGAGATTGCCGCTTGCCAGTTGCGGATCCTCATCTTCGCCTGACCCAATTCGCGCGTGCTGAAAGCGGAGACTGAATAGACACAATCCGCGCTCAGTGTTTCGATATCTCGCCTAGCCCTGTCCGATCCATCATCGATCATCCGCGCCTGAATAGAGCCATCCATCAGCGTAGTCAGCGCATCAAGGCAGATTGAGCCGCTGTCTAGATGTACCTGTATCAATGACTCGCGATACTCTGCGTCACGTACGCTTGCGTCGCCTTCGCAATAAAAGAAAAGCTTCATCCTCAGGTCACCACTCAGCGTCACCGGGCACTCAGCTGTAGGAGACTGCAGCGTCCAGAGGTTTGCCGAGTTGCTTGTCCGAGCTTGCCGCACACCTAGTCGGCGTTGCCTGGCCTTGGTCGTGACACTCATTCGTGCGCTCCAAATAGACCTATCCGCGCGGGCAGCGGTCTGGGCACCTGCAGAGATGCATTCGGGCTCGGTGGTGCGTTATGGTCAACATGAATCTGAGTCGCTGTCGAGAGCAGCGTCTGGGAACGTCGCTGACAGGCTCTGGACGCTACTCCCGAATGGCTGGGGGCGCAACCGATCCTCGAGCCCCGTCAGACTCCGCGCTGAACTAGTAACAGAAATACCTGTAGCCAGCGGAGAAGTAACACATATACCCTTAGGTGCCCGCCTATTCAGATTGTTAGGGATGGGAGATCTGCCCCTGTAGACTGTTGAAATGCAGAGACTTCGAGGTAACAGGAATACGTGCTCCATCACCAGATCCCACAGCTGTCCGCCCGTATTTCCCCACAAGGACGCCCGCGATTTCCAGATCTCCCCCAAAGATGCCCTTGATTCCTGGATCCGCACCTAAGACGCCCTCGATTTCTGGCTCCACATCCAGCTCGCCCTTGAGTTCCCAACTGCGCACCTGATCGGTCAGAGCTTGTCGCCTGCACTTCCCAGTTCCGCCAGTCGCGACATTGGTCGCAAGAACAATTAGACGAGATCTCGGGCCTGAACGTGCGAACAGTTCAGCGGGTTGAGCAGGACTACAACACCGCGACTTCCCTGGGTGACGCGCCACGCCCCGCTCCACCTGCTCAAGCGCGTCGCTCGCCCCCTGACCAAGCTTTGACCTTAACTGGGCGTCGGTGACTCCCTCCCGTTCTGGTCGGCATCTGGGCCTTGTAGCGGCTCAAGCGCTGAGCTATAACGCCTTAGCCAGTCGCTATAAAGCGCCGGTGTTGTGCCCGCATAGCCAATAGGCTCCGGGTGCCCGAGGTCCACCCAATGGGGGCACGGGAATCCTTCGATTCCGGAGCCATCCATGACCGCCAAACGCCGCAGATCCCTTCGCACTTCTGCCTTCTACGCCCAATCGGGCCGTTGCTTCTATTGCGGCCTGCCGATGTGGCTCACTGCACCCTCAGAGCTCGGGCTGAAGGCCAGTAAGGCCCGAGCCTTTCAATGCACCGCCGAGCACCTGGTGGCCCAACAGGACGGGGGCAGAGACGTGTCCGGGAACGTGGTGGCCGCGCATAGCCGGTGCAACCAGGGCAGGCACCAGCGGAAGGGACCAGCCCCTTCCGCTGAAGCGTTCCGGGCGCTGGTTCAGACGCGGCTGGCAATGGGGAGATGGTGGTCCCGACTGCCATCAGGGATTGCACGTGCTTCCGTATGGCCAATTGAATTGAATCTTTGCAAGGAATCGGCAGCTGCTTGCCTGATTCGCTAGTCCACACTAGTGGCGCCCGGTTGCGGTGCTAGAACGGCGAGTCTGCTGCGAAATGGTCGCGCATTGGGCCTAACAAGGTCTGCGACCCTGTCAACACGTCCGAGAATTCCACCTGTCGCCACCTTCTCGTTCCAATATCGTTCCATCCACTCGGCTTTATCCAGGATCTTACCCGGAGCGCCTAGCAGCCTCTTGGCGATGAAATGCCGGATGAGAGCGGCCTGGCTATCGAGAATCACGACGCCCGCCCTTGGATTAGAGTCATAAGCGCTGTACGAGATCAGATAGTGGACATAGTGGCGGTCTGGCTCTTCGTCATCCCACGTCAACAGGTTGCTTAACCCCGCAGCGCGAGCATCCGATCGCACCTCTTCGCTCACGAGCACCATGGGATTGCGTGCTTCCTTACATTCCATGCGATAGGCGTCCAGCATCGCCGGTCCGAAGATCATCTGAGAATCATGATGAATGCTTCCAACTGTGAGCCCTCCACGTATCAATATATCAACCACTAGCAGGTTCTCGGCCAACATTCTGATGCAGCTCAGGATGTCGGCAAGGCCAGCAGGAGAGCGGCTGCTTGATATGACGATGCAGTCGCTGAAGTAAGTGAACAAAAGTCCTGTTGCTGGGTTGCAGCACGCTGTGTTCTTTAGTCTGTCGATGGCCTCTGCTATTTCATCAAGCTTGCTCATGTCGGCTGCCGACTCTTGGACAAGTGCGGAGAACCCGAGCATGTCGATGAAGGCGACGTACTTATCTTGGTAGAGCATGAAGAACTCCTTAGATGGTCGTGCCCATGGTGCCGAGGGCGGTTCCATTTGACCAGCGGGTGCGGGGCACGTCATAGGCCATGGAGCAATGTCAGCGACCTGGCTCGCGCACTAGTCTCGCAGAGGCTTGTTACGGCGCATCTTCGCATCGGATAGAAGCGAGCGAACGAGAGAGTTGAAGTCCATCCTGGCCCTAAAAGTTTCCTTCACCCTTGGTTAAACGAATGTCCGCTTTCGGTCAGAAGCGGACCAAAGTAGCCGGTGCTCTTCGCAGCCCGTACGCGACTTGGAGTCATATCATCAATCTGTATCAGGGCTCAGACCTAAGTGCCTGATGGTCCAATTCAGCGACACTATCCAGCTTCGGCGTCATCGCACACTTCGGGATACAGCCAGCGCGATCCGCTTATGGAACCAAACCGCACTGTGCCTTACTCTTAAGGAACATTGCCAACGGCAACCTTCGGCAATTGAATTTAGAGAATCCGGGCGGTTCATCCCGCGCGGCCCGTTAATGTCTACAGCTGTGGAGTTGTGAATGGCAGAAGATCAAGGTGGTGAAGAGGTAATTAGGGAGATAGGGAAGGCGCTAGCCCTTGCGTCTGAGCTTGATCCACAAATTGTTAGATCGCTTCGCTCCGCGATTGTTCAGGCGATGTCTGATTACGAGGACGACACGAATGCACAAGCTGCAGCCGCACTTGCGGCGGTTCTCGATTTTAGACCTGTGACGACCCAAGACGCCCTCTCGCAAACCTTGGGTGAGATCGGGAAGCTGGTCCAAGGTCTCACCGGACTGGAGGACGTTCATTACACTGTTGAGACACCAGAAGGTCGCCGAGTTCGCTCAATCCGGTCACATCTACCAACTGTATCACCCCAGCGTTTGACGGATCACGAGCAGGCAGATCTTGAGGCCTATATCGCTCGATATCTGCCACCGGACGACCCTCGCGAGGAACACGCGCCACGAGGACCGCGACTGTGACGATCAGTAAGTTAGCAATCCTCAACGCTGTGAAAGCAGCCATTTCGCGTGCTAAGGCGAGCGGGTCTCCCTACGCGAAAGGAAAGGCTTACGAACTTCGGGTGCTGCTTAGGCTTCTGCGAATCATCGATAGTGCGGGCTACAAGCTCACGTGTACCCCCAAGATGGCAGGCGTCCTGACGTTTGGAGGATCTCCATGCAAAGCAAACCATCCGGATCACGATTACATCAGTGGATCTACGTCTACTGAGAAGCTCGAGATTAGGATTTCAGTGCAGGTCACCACACTAAGCCATAGCTGGAAAGGCACGACGGTGGTCAAAGCGGCTGACCGTCACGAGATTGACGTCGGTGTATATCGTCCGATTAAGACCCGTCGCTATCCCGCATTTACGGAGTTACTTCTTGGGGTCTCGTGCAAGACTGGCGGCTGGAACAAGGCGTACGTCCGCGAGGCGCTAGGTATGCGTAGGGAGCTAGGATTCCTCACATCACCTAGGACGAGCTTGACGAGCTCAGCTCCGTGGTTCATCGCAACAGTTCCCTGCGATCCTCCGGTTCCCTTTGCCTTGTACGCGACCAACGCTGGGTCCGCCGTGTATGCGTCGTTGGCAGCTTTGGGGCTCTACGTCGAGCACTACAAGGGGTAGCGGAAACAGGCTTTGGAGTACGGATCAACTCAGGTGTGTCGAGAACGATGCCCGCTTTGGGTCGAAGGCGGATGCCATCACCGGGCCGGTCGCCGCCCAATGTCCGCTTCCGGCCAGAAGCGGACATCCACCCTGCCCTCGATAAACATCCCAAATCCACGGACGACCTTGGTCTGCTTTGGCCTTCTGCCTTAGGGCCAGACCTGAACTTCGATTTCAGCCCCTAGCGTATTTGACTCCCGCGACCTAGATCTCTCCTAGATCCTTGAGCAGGGCTTGCCCCTTCTGCAGAAACCCAACTAGCAGTCGACCTCCTGCTACTTTCCGGCCCAATTGCCCATTGAGGTAGCTGACCTGGAGACGCGCATGGGCCAGCAGATCCACCTGGGCCATGCTAGGGGTCGCGGCCTGGAGCGGTTCGCCCGGCGACGCCATCTGCCCCCCGATCGGCTGGACAACGCAAGGGCGCCGGCTGTCACTCTTCGCATACGCCGTGGCCATCATCCGGCCGTTCTTCAACGACCATCCACCAAGCACCAACTCGGTCCCGAGTTGCTCGATCGGCAATCCCGCTTCGCTAACCGCTTTCTCAAAGTTCGGCCAGAGTTGGTCCACCACCAGCCCTAGCTCGGCAGATAGCTGTTCTATTGTGAAATCTGCGCGGAAGCTGGCCTGCAGTGCAAGCTCGTAGATGCGGAGGAAGGGGGAACCGCAGAATTCGGAAAAAATCGTACGCTAAGCTAACGGTGTTCTCGTGACAGCTCTTTGACTAGGCTTTCTAAGGGGTCGTCTCAGAAAACGGAAAATAAAGCACGCTAAGGCATAGCCGAACCTGCCAAGCTTGCTCCACCCTGTAGTGACGCGATCAGCGGGCAGGAAACGTTCCCCCTTCGCGCATGGCAGGCGCGCACCAACTCAGACAGCACGGCCTCCATGCGCGCCAGGTCAGCCATTTTCTCGCGCACGTCCTTGAGCTTGTGCTCGGCCAGACTGCTGGCTTCCTCGCAATGGGTGCCATCCTCCAGCCGCAGCAGCTCGGCGATCTCATCCAGGCTGAAGCCCAGCCGCTGGGCTGATTTCACGAAGCGCACCCGCGTTACATTCGCCTCGCCATAGCGGCGGATGCTGCCATAGGGCTTGTCAGGCTCCAGCAACAAGCCCTTGCGCTGATAGAAACGGATGGTCTCCACATTGACCCCGGCCGCCTTGGCGAAAACGCCAATGGTCAGGTTCTCCAAATTGTTTTCCATATCGCTTGACTCCGTACATGAGTACGGAAGTAAGGTTACGCTATCCAATTTCAATTCGAAAGGACAAGCGCATGTCTGAACCAAAAACCGGGCGCGGCGCGCTCTTCACTGGAGGGCTTGCCGCCATCCTCGCCTCGGCTTGCTGCCTCGGGCCGTTGGTTCTGATCGCCTTGGGGTTCAGCGGCGCTTGGATCGGCAACTTGGCGGTGTTGGAACCCTATCGCCCCATCTTTATCGGCGTGGCGCTGGTGGCGTTGTTCTTCGCCTGGCGGCGCATCTACCGGCAGGCAGCGGCCTGCAAACCGGGTGAGGTCTGCGCGATTCCCCAAGTGCGAGCTACTTACAAGCTCATTTTCTGGATCGTGGCCGCGCTGGTTCTGGTCGCGCTCGGATTTCCCTACGTCATGCCATTTTTCTACTGATCGGAGTTCACCATGAAGAAACTGTTTGCCTCCCTCGCCCTCGCCGCCGTTGTTGCCCCCGTCTGGGCCGCCACCCAGACCGTCACGCTGTCCGTACCGGGCATGACCTGCTCCGCCTGCCCGATCACTGTCAAGAAGGCGATTTCCAAGGTCGAAGGCGTCAGCAAAGTTGACGTGACTTTCGAGACACGCCAAGCGGTCGTCACCTTCGACGATGCCAAGACCAGCGTGCAGAAGCTGACCAAGGCAACCGCAGACGCGGGCTATCCGTCCAGCGTCAAGCAGTGAGTCACTGAAAACGGCACCGCAGCACAACGGACGTCATTGTCTGGCGCCACAAACGATAAAGGATCTGTTGCATGACCCATCTAAAAATCACCGGCATGACTTGCGACTCGTGCGCGGCGCACGTCAAGGAAGCGCTGGAAAAAGTGCCAGGCGTGCAGTCGGCGCTGGTGTCCTATCCGAAGGGCACAGCGCAACTCGCCATCGTGCCGGGCACATCGCCGGACGCGCTGACTGCCGCCGTGGCCGGACTGGGCTACAAGGCAACGCTAGCCGATGCGCCACTGGCGGACAACCGCGTCGGACTGCTCGACAAGGTGCGGGGATGGATGGCCGCCGCCGAAAAGCACAGTGGCAACGAGCCCCCGGTGCAGGTAGCGGTCATTGGCAGCGGTGGAGCCGCGATGGCGGCGGCGCTGAAGGCCGTCGAGCAAGGCGCGCAGGTCACGCTGATCGAGCGCGGCACCATCGGCGGCACCTGCGTCAATGTCGGCTGTGTGCCGTCCAAGATCATGATCCGCGCCGCCCACATCGCCCATCTGCGCCGGGAAAGCCCGTTCGATGGCGGTATTGCGGCAACTGTGCCTACGATTGACCGCAGTAAGCTGCTGGCCCAGCAGCAGGCCCGCGTCGACGAACTGCGGCACGCCAAGTACGAAGGCATCCTGGGCGGTAATCCGGCCATCACCGTTGTGCACGGTGAGGCGCGCTTCAAGGACGACCAGAGCCTTACCGTCCGTTTGAACGAGGGTGGCGAGCGCGTCGTGATGTTCGACCGCTGCCTGGTCGCCACGGGTGCCAGCCCGGCGGTCCCGCCGATTCCGGGCTTGAAAGAGTCACCCTACTGGACTTCCACCGAGGCCCTGGCGAGCGACACCATTCCCGAACGCCTTGCCGTAATCGGCTCGTCGGTGGTGGCGCTGGAGCTGGCGCAAGCCTTTGCCCGGCTGGGCAGCAAGGTCACGGTCCTGGCGCGCAATACCTTGTTCTTCCGTGAAGACCCGGCCATCGGCGAGGCGGTGACAGCCGCTTTCCGTGCCGAGGGCATCGAGGTGCTGGAGCACACGCAAGCCAGCCAGGTCGCCCATATGGACGGTGAATTCGTGCTGACCACCACGCACGGTGAATTGCGCGCCGACAAACTGCTGGTTGCCACCGGTCGGACACCGAACACGCGCAGCCTCGCGCTGGACGCAGCGGGGGTCACTGTCAATGCGCAAGGTGCCATCGTCATCGACCAAGGCATGCGCACGAGCAACCCGAACATCTACGCGGCCGGCGACTGCACCGACCAGCCGCAGTTCGTCTATGTGGCGGCAGCGGCCGGCACCCGTGCCGCGATCAACATGACCGGCGGCGATGCGGCGCTCGACCTGACCGCAATGCCGGCCGTGGTGTTCACCGATCCGCAAGTGGCGACCGTGGGCTACAGCGAGGCGGAAGCCCACCACGACGGGATCGAGACCGACAGCCGCACCTTGACCTTGGACAACGTGCCGCGTGCGCTCGCCAACTTCGACACACGCGGCTTCATCAAGTTGGTTATCGAGGAAGGCAGCCATCGGCTGATCGGCGTACAGGCGGTCGCGCCGGAAGCGGGTGAACTGATCCAGACGGCGGCTCTGGCCATTCGCAACCGCATGACGGTGCAGGAACTGGCCGACCAGTTGTTCCCCTACCTGACGATGGTCGAGGGGTTGAAGCTCGCGGCGCAGACCTTCAACAAGGATGTGAAGCAGCTTTCCTGCTGCGCCGGGTGAGAAAAAGGAGGTGTTCAATGAACGCCTACACGGTGTCCCGGCTGGCTCTTGATGCCGGGGTGAGCGTGCATATCGTGCGCGACTACCTGCTGCGCGGATTGCTGCGCCCGGTGGCGTGCACACCAGGCGGCTACGGCTTGTTCGATGACGCCGCCTTGCAACGGCTGTGCTTCGTGCGGGCGGCCTTCGAGGCGGGCATCGGCCTCGACGCGCTGGCGCGGCTGTGCCGGGCGCTGGATGCGGCGGACGGCGACGAAGCGGCCGCGCAGCTTGCCCTGCTGCGTCAGTTCGTCGAGCGTCGGCGCGAAGCGTTGGCCGATCTGGAAGTGCAGTTGGCCACCCTGCCGACCGAGCCGGCACAGCACGCGGAGAGTCTGCCATGAACAACCCCGAGCGCTTGCCGTCCGAGACGCACAAACCGATCACCGGCTACCTGTGGGGCGGACTGGCTGTGCTGACTTGCCCCTGCCACCTGCCCATCCTCGCTGTCGTGCTGGCCGGCACAACCGCCGGTGCTTTCCTCGGCGAGCATTGGGTCATCGCGGCGCTCGGTTTGACCGGCCTGTTCCTTCTGTCCCTGTCGCGGGCGTTGCGGGCATTCAGGGAAAGAGAATGAGCGCTTTCCGGCCGGATGGATGGACGACGCCGGAACTGGCCCAAGCGGTCGAGCGCGGGCAGCTTGAACTGCACTACCAGCCCGTCGTCGATCTGCGCAGTGGTGGGATTGTCGGCGCGGAAGCCCTGTTGCGCTGGCGTCATCCGACGCTTGGACTATTGCCACCGGGCCAGTTCCTGCCCGTGGTCGAATCGTCCGGCCTGATGCCTGAAATCGGCGCTTGGGTGCTGGGCGAAGCCTGCCGCCAGATGCGTGACTGGCGAATGCTGGCATGGCGACCGTTCCGGCTGGCCGTCAATGTTTCGGCGAGCCAAGTGGGACCGGACTTCGACGGGTGGGTAAAGGGCGTGCTGGCTGATGCCGAGTTGCCCGCCGAGTATCTCGAAATCGAGCTGACCGAATCGGTCGCGTTTGGTGATCCGGCGATCTTCCCCGCCCTGGACGCCTTGCGGCAGATCGGTGTGCGCTTCGCCGCCGATGACTTCGGGACGGGGTATTCCTGTCTGCAACATCTGAAGTGCTGCCCAATCAGCACGCTCAAGATCGACCAATCGTTTGTCGCCGGGCTCGCCAACGACCGCCGCGACCAAACCATCGTGCACACCGTGATTCAGCTTGCGCACGGGCTGGGCATGGATGTGGTGGCTGAAGGCGTGGAAACATCGGCGAGTCTTGATCTATTGCGACAAGCGGACTGCGACACAGGACAAGGCTTCCTGTTCGCGAAGCCAATGCCGGCGGCGGCATTCGCCGTCTTCGTCAGTCAATGGAGGGGTGCCACCATGAATGCAAGTGACTCGACCACCACCAGTTGCTGCGTGTGCTGCAAGGAAATCCCGCTCGATGCCGCCTTCACCCCGGAAGGCGCGGAATACGTCGAGCACTTCTGCGGGTTGGAGTGTTATCAACGCTTCGAAGCGCGTGCCAAGACAGGGAACGAAACCGATGCCGATCCGAACGCCTGCGACTCGCTACCGTCAGATTGAGGCATACCCTAACTGGATGTCAGGCAGGGCCGCGCCGCTTAGTCAGAATAGAGTCATCTTTCGCATTTTTTGACACATGCCTGCGAAGGTCATAGATTTCAGCCTGACAGAAACGGGGTTTGAGGCACAACGGAACAGAAGGAGCACTTAAGCCGCCTTCAACCAAGGAGACATCGTGCAGGGGCACCGCATCGGCTACGTCCGGGTCAGCAGCTTCGACCAGAACCCGGAACGCCAGCTGGAACAGACACAGGTGAGCAAGGTGTTCACCGACAAGGCATCGGGCAAGGACACCCAGCGCCCCCAGCTCGAAGCGCTGCTGAGCTTCGTCCGCGAAGGCGATACAGTGGTGGTGCACAGCATGGACCGGCTGGCCCGCAACCTCGATGACCTGCGTCGCTTGGTACAGAAGCTGACTCAACGCGGCGTGCGCATCGAGTTCCTGAAGGAGGGCCTGGTGTTCACTGGCGAGGACTCGCCGATGGCCAACCTGATGCTGTCGGTGATGGGGGCCTTCGCTGAGTTCGAGCGCGCCCTGATCCGCGAGCGGCAGCGTGAGGGCATCACCTTGGCCAAGCAGCGTGGCGCGTACCGGGGCCGCAAGAAAGCCCTGTCCGATGAGCAGGCTGCTACCCTGCGGCAGCGAGCGACGGCCGGCGAGCCCAAGGCGCAGCTTGCCCGCGAGTTCAACATCAGCCGGTGTCATTTTCAGAAGACGACTGCACCAATTGACGGGGCGTAACGCCAGATGTGCAGGCGACTCCTGACAACGCAATATCAGAAGTCATCTGCACCAATCTCGACTATGCTCAATACTCGTGTGCACCAAAGCGAGGTGTGAGCATGGCGTCAGACACATCATTGATTGCCGAGCAAGGCGTGGCCACCCTGCCCGATGCGGCTTGGGCGCAGGCCCGGCAACGGGCGGAAATCATCGGGCCGCTGGCAGCGCTTGATGTGGTCGGGCATGAAGCCGCCGATGCCGCTGCTCACGCGCTTGGCCTGTCCAGGCGGCAGGTGTATGTCCTAATCCGCCGTGCCCGGCAAGGTGCTGGGCTTGTGACGGACCTGGCTCGCAGCCGATCCGGCGGCGGAAAAGGCAAGGGACGCTTGCCGGAATCAGTTGAGCGCATCATCCGCGAGTTGCTGCAAAAGCGCTTCCTGACCAAGCAGAAGCGTAGCCTGGCAGCGTTCCACCGCGAGGTCGCGCAGGCTTGCAAAGCGCAAAAGCTGCGGGCGCCGGCGCGCAACACCGTGGCTCTGCGGATCGCCGGCCTCGATCCGCTCAAGGCCACTCGCCGCCGGGAAGGTCAGGATGCGTCCCGCAGCCTGCAAGGTGTCGGTGGTGAGCCTCCCGCCGTGACCGCGCCACTGGAACAAGTGCAGATTGATCACACGGTCATCGACCTGATCGTGGTGGACGAGCGCGACCGGCAACCGATTGGCCGTCCGTATCTGACCATCGCCATCGACGTGTTTACCCGCTGCGTGCTCGGCATGGTCGTCACGCTGGAAGCGCCGTCATCTGTTTCGGTCGGCCTGTGCCTTGTGCATGTCGCCTGCGACAAGCGTCCCTGGCTGGAGGGTCTGAACATAGAAATGGAGTGGCCGATGAGCGGCAAGCCCAGGCTGCTCTACCTGGACAACGCGGCCGAGTTCAAGAGCGAAGCGCTACGCCGAGGCTGCGAGCAGCATGGCATCCGGCTTGACTATCGCCCGCTCGGGCAGCCGCACTACGGCGGCATCGTGGAACGGATCATCGGCACGGCGATGCAGATGATCCACGACGAATTGCCAGGGACGACCTTCTCCAACCCTGACCAGCGCGGCGACTACGATTCCGAAAACAAGGCCGCCCTGACGCTGCGTGAGCTGGAGCGCTGGCTCACATTGGCGGTCGGCACCTACCACGGCTCCGTGCACAACGGCCTGCTCCAGCCGCCGGCAGCGCGCTGGGCCGAAGCTATCGCGCGGACCGGCGTGCCAACCGTCATCACTCGCACCACGGCTTTTCTGGTCGATTTTCTGCCCATCATCCGCCGCACGCTGACCCGCACCGGCTTCGTCATCGACCACATCCATTACTACGCCGATGCGCTCAAGCCGTGGATAGCTCGGCGCGACCGCTTGCCTGCGTTCCTGATCCGGCGCGACCCGCGCGACATCAGCCGCATTTGGGTGCTGGAGCCGGAGGGGCAGCACTATCTGGAAATTCCATACCGCACCTTGTCGCACCCGGCTGTCACCCTCTGGGAACAACGACAGGCGCTGGCGAAATTGCGGCAGCAAGGGCGCGAACAGGTGGATGAGTCGGCGCTGTTTCGCATGATCGGCCAGATGCGCGAAATCGTGTCCACCGCGCAGAAAGCTACGCGCAAGGCGCGGCGCGACGCGGATCGACGCCAGCATCTCAAGGCAACGGCAGTTCTTTTCAAAACCACGCCACCACCGGACGCGGACATGGCTGACCCGCAGGCAGACAACCAGCCACCTGCCAAACCGTTCGACCAGATTGAGGAGTGGTAGCCGTGGAAGAATATCCCATCATCGACTTGTCCCACCTGATGCCGGTGGCCCAGGGCTTGGCCCGTCTTCCGGCGGACGAACGCATCCATCGCCTTCGCGCTGACCGCTGGATCGGCTATCCGCGAGCAGTCGAGGCGCTGAATCGGCTGGAAGCCCTGTATGCGTGGCCGAACAAACAACGCATGCCCAACCTGCTGTTGGTCGGTCCAACCAACAACGGCAAGTCGATGATCGTCGAGAAATTCCGCCGCACCCACCCGGCCAGCTCCGACGCCGACCAGGAGCACATTCCGGTACTGGTCGTGCAGATGCCATCCGAACCGTCGGTAATCCGCTTCTACGTCGCGCTACTTGCCGCGATGGGCGCGCCATTGCGCCCGCGCCCACGGCTGCCGGAAATGGAGCAATTGGCGCTGGCACTGCTACGCAAGGTCGGCGTGCGCATGCTGGTGATCGACGAATTGCACAACGTCCTGGCCGGCAACAGCGTCAACCGCCGGGAATTCCTCAACCTGCTGCGTTTCCTCGGCAACGAGCTGCGCATCCCGCTGGTCGGGGTCGGCACACGCGATGCCTACTTGGCGATCCGCTCGGACGACCAGTTGGAAAACCGCTTCGAGCCGATGATGCTGCCGGTGTGGGAGGCCAACGACGATTGCTGCTCACTGCTGGCCAGCTTCGCGGCTTCGCTCCCGCTGCGGCGACCCTCGTCGATTGCCACGCTGGATATGGCCCGCTACCTGCTCACGCGCAGCGAGGGCACCATCGGCGAGCTGGCGCACCTGTTGATGGCGGCGGCCGTCGCTGCCGTGGAGAGCGGTGAGGAAGCGATCAACCATCGCACGCTCAGCATGGCCGATTACACCGGTCCCAGCGAGCGGCGGCGGCAATTCGAGCGGGAACTGATGTGAAGCCAGCGCCACACTGGCCACTGCATCCGGCTCCCAGGGAAGGCGAAGCCTTGTCTTCGTGGCTCAACCGCGTGGCCCTTTGCTATCACATGGAGGTGTCCGAGCTGCTGGAGCACGATCTTGGTCACGGCCAGGTTGATGACCTGGACACCGCGCCACCACTGGCGCTGCTGGCGATGCTCTCCCAGCGGAGCGGCATCGAGCCGGACCGGCTGCGTTGCATGAGTTTCGCCGGCTGGGTGCCTTGGCTACTGGACAGCCTTGATGATCAGATTCCAGATGCATTGGAAACCTATGCGTTCCAGCTCTCGGTGCTGCTGCCGAAACTCCGCCGTAGGACGCGATCCATCACGAGCTGGCGTGCCTGGCTGCCCAGCCAGCCGATACATCGCGCCTGCCCGCTCTGTCTGAACGATCCGGAGAACCAAGCCGTACTGCTCGCGTGGAAGCTGCCCCTGATGCTGAGCTGCCCACTGCATGGCTGCTGGCTGGAATCCTATTGGGGCGTGCCAGGGCGGTTTCTCGGCTGGGAGAACGCCGACGCCGAACCGCGCACTGCCAGCGACGCGATTGCGGCGATGGACCAGCGTACCTGGCAGGCACTGACGACCGGCCACGTGGAGTTGCCGCGCCGACGCATCCACGCCGGATTGTGGTTTAGGCTGCTACGCACGCTGCTCGATGAGCTGAACACCCCGCTTTCGACGTGCGGCACCTACGCGGGGTATCTCCGCCAAATCTGGGAATGCTGCGGGCATCCGCTGCGTGCTGGGCAAAGTCTGTGGCGACCGTATGAAACCCTGAACCCGGCAGTACGGTTGCAGATGCTGGAGGCGGCGGCAACGGCAATCAGCTTGATTGAGGTGAGGGATATAAGCCCGCCAGGCGAGCACGCAAAGCTATTCTGGTCCGAGCCCCAAACCGGGTTCACCAGTGGCCTGCCGGCGAAAGCGCCGAAGCCCGAACCCGTCGATCACTGGCAGCGTGCAATCCAGGCCATTGATGAGGCCATCATTGAAGCACGACACAACCCCGAGACGGCACGCTCGCTGTTCGCGTTGGCTTCCTATGGTCGGCGCGACCCCGCTTCCTTGGAACAGTTGCGCGCCACCTTCGCGAAGGAAGGCATCCCCCCGGAATTTCTGTCACATTATGAGCCTAGCCTACCCTTTGCATGCCTTAGACAGAATGACGGGTTAAGTGACAAATTTTGACGTGCAGAGCTTCCCGATGCAAACTGTCACATAATCGAACGTATATGTGACAGGTACAAGATGCTGATTGGCTACATGCGAGTATCGAAGGCGGATGGCTCCCAGGCGACGGACTTGCAGCGCGATGCGCTGGTCGCGGCCGGTGTTGATCCGGCGCATCTCTATGAAGACCAAGCGTCCGGAAAACGCGAGGATCGTCCCGGTCTGGCGAGCTGTCTGAAGGCACTACGGCCAGGCGACACGTTGGTCGTTTGGAAACTGGATCGGCTCGGGCGCGACCTGCGCCATCTGATCAATACCGTCCATGACCTGACCGGACGCGGCATCGGCCTCAAGGTGCTGACCGGGCACGGCGCGGCCATTGACACCACGACCGCCGCCGGCAAGCTGGTCTTCGGTATCTTCGCCGCGCTGGCCGAGTTCGAGCGCGAGTTGATCGCCGAGCGCACCGTGGCGGGCCTGGCCTCAGCACGGGCACGCGGCCGGAAAGGCGGCCGGCCGTTCAAGATGACCGCCGCCAAGCTGCGGCTGGCGATGGCGGCAATGGGGCAGTCAGAGACCAAGGTCGGCGACCTGTGCCAGGAACTTGGCATCACGCGGCAGACCCTGTATCGGCATATTTCACCCAAGGGCGAGCTACGTCCAGATGGCGAGAAGCTACTCAGCCGAATTTGATGCCGACATGAGGCGACGTAGCGAAAGCGTGGTTTGTCTCAATTTGACGGCGGCGAACCGCAAGCGTTCGGTTCGCCGCTCGTTTCGGTCGCAGTGCTGGCCCGCGCCTGGAAACGTTGATAACACTCCAGCCCGCAGAAGTGCTCGACGTACTCCGCGCCTTCCGGTGTGAAGGCGGCATCGAGCGGAATTTCCTTGCAGCACACGCAGCAACTGGTGGCGGTCGGATCATTTGCATTCATGGTGGCACCCCTCCATTGACTGACGAAGACGGCGAATGCCGCCGCCGGCATCGGCTTTGCGAACAGAAAGCCTTGCCCGCGCTCGAACGCTTGGGCCCTCCGCCGTAGTCCATCCATCCGGCCGGGAAGCGCTCATGATCTTTCCCTGAATGCCCGCAACGCCCGCGCCAGTGACAGAAGAAACAGGCCGGTCAAACCGAGCGCCGTGATGACCCAATACTCGACAAGGAATGCACCGGCGGTTGTGCCGGCCAGCACGGCAGCGAGGATGGACAGGTGGCAGGGGCAAGTCAGCACGGCCAGCGTGCCCCACAGGTAGCCGGTGAACGGTTTGTGCGTCTCGGCCGGCATGCGCTCGGGGCTGTTCATGGCAAACTCTCCGCATGCTGTGCCGGCGCGGTCGGCATGGCGGCCAACTGCACTTCCAGATTGGCCAACGCTTCGCGCCGGCGTTCGACGAACTGACGCAGCACAGCAAGCTGCGCGGCAGTTTCATCGCAGTTCGCCGCATCCAGCGCCCGGCACAGCCGCGCCAATGCGCCGAGGCCGATGCCCGCCTCGAAGGCGGCCCGCACGAAGCACAGTCGCTGCAAGGCGGCGTCATCGAACAGGCCGTAGCCACCCGTGGTGCAGGCGACTGGCCGCAGCAATCCGCGCAGCAGGTAGTCGCGCACGATATGCACGCTCACCCCGGCATCAAGGGCCAGCCGGGACACCGTGTAGGCGTTCATCGAACACCTCCTTTGGGTCGGTTCACGGCAATGCATATACCGTTTCGCCGAGTTCAATCCGCGCGCTGCGAATCCGATGCCGGTGCCGTAGAACATTGGGTCGATATCCGATCACGGTGTCCTAGATGACATGGTCTGCAACAGATGTCGATTAAACTCCTGGCCCAAGCCGAAAGCCTCGTGGACACTGACGATCGCCAATCCTTCCAATCCTTGATGCTTGGAGGCCCAGTCTTCCGCCGTCGGGACAGATGCAAAGAAATGTACATGGCAACAGAAGGACTGACGAACGTCGGCTGCTTCCTGCGGCAATACCAAGGACACCGCCATGCCGGCAGGTTCGACAGCCTGTATCTCGCTGGGTGAAACCGTAAGCGAAACGGGTGCTCCAGTTGCAGCGCAATGCGACGAGACGCGAGCTGTACGGCCGATTAACGCCGGGAGCATCAGGGTGTCCAGCGCGCACCAGGCATACAGCCGGCGGTTGTCAATTTCCAAGACATGCGACGTCTCGCGCAAGGTGAGGACATAGCCGATGATGTTCCCATCGTTGTCGTATTCGGTACTGGTGGCTTGTTCGAGCACAGCCGCCACTTGCTCAGCGGGCCAGCCAAGAGTCCTGGCAAGCGTAGTTCGCGAAATCGGGCGTCCCTTGGCAAGTTCACCCAGTAGCGCGACCAAGAACTCCGCAAAACCTTTGGGCCGGTTGGTCGGGGTGAGACGTTCTAAAATATATGGGGCGAGCTTCATGGTTCCATCTCCTATTTGAATTGGATAGCGTAACCTTACTTCCGTACTCATGTACGGAGTCAAGCGGTATGGAAAATAATTTGGAGAACCTGACCATTGGCGTTTTTGCCAAGGCAGCCGGCGTCAACGTGGAGACCATCCGGTTCTATCAGCGCAAGGGCTTGTTGCCCGAGCCGGACAAGCCCTATGGCAGCATTCGCCGCTATGGCGCGGCGGACGTGACACGGGTGCGATTCGTGAAATCGGCCCAGCGGTTGGGCTTCAGCCTGGATGAAATCGCCGAGTTGCTGCGGCTCGACGATGGCACCCACTGCGAGGAGGCCAGCAGCCTGGCCGAGCACAAGCTCCAAGACGTGCGCGAGAAGATGGCCGATTTGGCGCGCATGGAGGCTGTGCTGTCTGACCTGGTGTGCGCCTGCCATTCGCGGCAGGGGAATGTTTCGTGTCCGCTGATTGCGTCGTTGCAAGGTGGAACGAGCTTGGCAGGGGCTTCCACAGCTTAGCGTGCTTTATTTTCCGTTTTCTGAGGTGCCCCCTACCAGCAACGCACCGCCGAAGACCGGCAGCAGGAGCGCGAGCAATTCCAGATGGTTAACCGGGGCCTGAAAGACCAGATTCAAGACCTGCAAAACCGGCTCATCCAAGCCGAGTCAAGAGCGTCCGAGCTGATAGACACTAATGCGCAATTACAACGACAAACGCATGAGCTCGAACAGGCCAATGCGATGCACAAAAGCACCTTGGATAGGCAAGTGGCCGATATCCAGAACTTGGAGCATCAACTTAACGACGCCTCGGCAAAAAACCGGGAGCGGAAGCATGAAAGCAAACAATTGGCGGATAATATTGCCGCACTCGCAAGCCAGAAAGCAGATGCCGATAAGCAGGTGGCCGTACTATCCCAAGCATTAGAGGTCACCAAAACGGATCTGAAAGCCTCTCAGAATAGAGCGGAAGTTCTGTCCGATGAGAACAAGTTGATTCTTCAGGAAAAAGCGGTGATTCAGGGGCAGTTTAAGCAGCTTCAGGAGTCACTGTCGCGATAAAGGCTTTAGTCAAACATTCATCGAAAAAGCTATATTAATCAATATATTATATACGAAGTGGCTAATTCCAACGCTTTTACCGGCCGGACCTCAAGTAGCTGCACCGGCCGCCATTTCATTCAAAGAGGCCTCGACGACAGTCAAAACTGTTCGACGCACGTCGATCTTCCATCGCACGCGCTCGACGCATCGGTCCAGGCTTTCGCTATCGTCTGCGTCCAATGCTTTGCAAAGTCGCGCCAGTTCGTCGAGCCCAATTCCGGACTCGAAGGCTGCGCGGAGAAACCGCAGCCTTCCGAGTGTTTTGTCATCGAAAATGTTCTAGCCACTTTCGGTTCGCCGAGCAGGGTGCAACAAGCCGCGTATCATGTAGTCGCGCACGACATGCACGCTGACGCAAGCATCATCAGCCAGCTTCGATATCGAGTACGCATTCATACTGGGCTTTCCTCGCAGTCCTCTAGCAGCTTAAGCGCGACATCATGACCAAGGTCGAACGCACTCTCGACAGGCACGACCTCAATCCCTTGGTGGGTCGAAGCCCACGAATTTGCAATAGACGGAGACGCAAAGAAATGCACATGACAGCAAAACGAACAACGAATGTCGGGCGAAGTATCCGGAGTTCGCAGTGAAACCATTGCTTCTGCCGGTTCGACATGAAGCACTGCTTCTGGTGCAACGGTGAGAGTGATCGGCCTACCGGTGGCGGCGCAGCGGGAAGTGACACGGGCAATCTTGCCGGTCAAGGCGGGAAACATCAAGGTGTCCAGCGCACACCATGTGTACAAATGACGGCCATCCACCTCAAAAACGTGAGAGGTTTCACGTAGTGTCAGCCCCAGTCCAATGATATTGGCCTCGTCGTCATATTCCGTACCAGGTGCCTGCTCAAGTACCGTTGCAACTCTCGCTCCAGACCATCCGAGTGCGCCGGCGAGCTTTTCGCGTGATACAGGTCCCCCCATCGCTAGCTGTCGGAGCAGCGCGACAAAGAGCGTTGCGAACTCTTTAGGATGATTGCCAGATGAAAGGCTTTCGGCAATCTTTTTGGAATAAATAGTCTTGTCCATTTTCCACCTGTTATATCGGGCAGCGATCAACCGGGATAAACCTTACTCGGCGGTTACGTCCTGCGCTTAACAAAGACGAATTACTTTGTGCCTTGCCGGCGTTGCCATTCCTCGGCCAGCAGCTGGGCTTGCTGTAACTGTTCGGGCTTCATTTGAGCTGCATAGTCTGCAACGACTTTTGCTGCTGTCGGTTCTCCCGACGCTGCGGCCAGACTCATCCACTGGTATGCCTGCACCTGGTCGGGCGCGATGTCGGTAAGACCCTTTGCAAACAGCTGGGCCAGCCTGACTTGAGCCTGCGTGTGTCCCTGCTCGGCAGCGAGGCGGTACCACTTGAAAGCCTCTGCATCGTTGGCAGGAGCCGCACGCCCATTCTTATACATACCGTCGACTTCACTTCCGTAGAGGCGCCCGAGGTTGAACTGTGCATCGGCTTCACCCTGCTCGGCCGCCCTGCGGAACCACTGGATCGATGCCGCGTGGTTTTGCTTTACGCCCATACCGCATTTGTACGCAAGACCCATGATGTTCTGAGCCATGGCATCGCCAGCCCTGGCCTTCTTTTCCCAATCACTGACGGTCTCTGGCGACAATGTTTCAATCGCGGCGCCGAGCTTAGAAAAATCATAAGCCGCCAACGCTTGGTTTGGCATGCCTAACGTTGCGGTACTTGCCAGTACGATCGTCAAGCACGCGCGTACACGGCGTAATTTAAGTCTGATGTCACAAAACATAAAAACTCCTCTGTCCCTGTTTTGGTGCCCAAGGTTTAGCCGGCACAGCACGATAGCTGTGTCACATCCTTCGAAAAAGTCTGTGCCACCAGTTTGAGACCTTCAACCATGGTGAGGTAAGGGAAAAGCTGGTTAGCCAGATCCTGGACGGTCATGCGGGCCCGGATGGCAATCGCGGCAGTCTGGATGATTTCGCCTGCTTCCGGTGTCACAGCCTGGACTCCGAGAATGCGTCCGGACCCTGCCTCAGCAACAAGCTTGATAAAGCCGCGGGTATCGAAGTTGGCGAGTGCACGCGGCACATTGTCGAGCGTGAGCGTACGGCTTTCGGTTTGCAGACCAATGCGCTGGGCCTCTGCTTCACTGTAGCCTACCGTGGCAACTTGCGGATCGGTGAACACGACTGCCGGCATGGCGTCGAGATCGAGCTTTACGTCGCCGCCGGTCATATTAATGCCAGCCCGGGTACCAGCCGCGGCTGCAACGTAGACGTACTGAGGCTGGTCAGTGCAGTCGCCAGCTGCGTAAATGTTCGAAGCACTCGTGCGCATGCCTTGATCGATCAGGATGCGATGTTGCGAGTCAAACGTCACACCTGCGCGCTCGAGATTCAGGCTTGCGGTATTTGGCGTGCGGCCGGTGGCAACAAGCAATTGATCCACCTTTAACTCGCCCTGCGCGGTCGTCAGGATGAATTGGCGGTCGCAATAGGTCACGGCACTCGCCTGCGTCTGTGTCAGCACCGTGATGCCTTCCGCACGGAAAGCTGCAGTCACGGCCTCGCCAATGGCAGGGTCGTCACTGGCAAACAAGGTGCGCCGGGCCAGGACCGTCACCTCGCTGCCCAAGCGCGCAAACGCTTGTGCCAGTTCCAGTGCTACGACCGAGGCGCCAATTACTGCCAGCCGTTTAGGAATGGCTTCGCTAACCAGGGCTTCGGTGGACGTCCAATATGGCGTTCCTGCAAGACCAGGCAACGGCGGGATGGCAGCGCTTGCACCAGTGGCAATGAGACAGCGATCGAAGGCCACTTCGCGAGTGTCACCTTCTGCCGCTTCCACGATAAGCGTTTGGCCATCCTTGAATCGGGCGCTGCCTCGCACCAGATTGATCGACGGATTGCTTTCGAGGATGCTTTCATATTTAGCATGACGCAGCTCGTCCACACGGGCCTGCTGTTGCGCCAGCAGACGGTCACGCAGGACAACTGGGGGCGTTGCCGACAGTCCCACGTCAAAAGGACTTTCGCGTCGCAGATGAGCGATATGCGCTGCCCGAATCATGATCTTAGAAGGGACGCAGCCCACGTTGACGCAGGTGCCGCCGATAGTTCCCCGCTCGATCAGGGTGACACGGGCACCGTTTTCAGCTGCCTTCAGCGCTGCTGCCACAGCGGCGCCGCCAGTACCGATGATCGCCACATGCAGCTGACCTGCCGGTTTCTCCACCGCGCGCTCGCCGCTCAGCCACTGGGCGGCTTTGCCAAGGAGTCCTGGCTGTTCAACACTGCGCTCTTTGCTTTCAAATTCGTCTGTAGGCGTAGCACCGTAACCAAGGGCGCCCACTGCTGCTACGAGCGCGGACACGTCAAGCCTATTGCCTGTGACTTGCGCCTTGTTCGATGGATAATCGACAGCCGCTCGCGTTACGCCGGGGACCGCCAGCAGCGCGTCCTCAACGTGCCTTGTACAACTTGGGCAAGTCATTCCCGCCACGCTCAAACCAACTTCGTTTAACTCTTGCATTCCGCTCTCTCTTTTATCCGTTGTGCCCAAGCCAACTAGTACGACGCCTCGGTCACTGAATCGGTTGTGCGCTTCAGGGAACAGGCTCCGTGGGTCGTTTACAGGCTGCTCACGCGATGACGACCGGCAGAATCGCCTGAGCGGCATCTCTGCCGTGGTTCTAGCGATGCTGCCGTTATTTGTTGCCTTACTTCTTCAGCTCAGATGGGTAGCCTACATCCGTCGTCGCCTTGCTAAGCGCCTGGACGTTGGTCTTCGCATCGTCAAACGTTACGACGGCAAGCTTGGTTGAGAAGTCGACCTCGGTCTTGCTAACACCGTCGACCTTGCTCAAGGCCTTTTTAATGGTGATAGGACAAGTCGCGCAGGTCATGCCAGGAACGGCCAAGGTGACCGTCTGCGTGGCGGCCCACACCGGGGCAACAGCGGCGGCGAGGGCAAGGGAGGCAAACAGTTTCTTCATGATGAACTCCTGGTTAATAGAAAAATGGAACGACATAGGGAAATCCAAGCGCGACCAGGACCAGCACGGCCACGATCCAGAAAATCAGCTTGTAGGTGGCGCGCACCTGCGGAATCGCGCAGACCTCACCTGGCTTGCATGCCTGCACGGGCCGGTAAATCCGCTTCCAGGCGAAGAACAGCGCCACTAGCGCCGCGCCGATGAACAACGGTCGATAGGGTTCCAGCACCGTCAGGTTGCCGATCCAAGCACCGGAGAAGCCCAGGGCGACCAGTACTAGCGGCCCCAGGCAGCAGGTCGATGCAAGAATGGCGGCCAGCCCGCCGGCGAAGAGCGCACCGCGCCCGTTTTGTGGTTCAGACATACGTTGGCCCTTTTGAATTTGGATTGGATAGCGTAACCTTACTTCCGTACTCATGTACGGAGTCAAGCGATATGGAAAATAATTTGGAAAACCTGACCATTGGCGTTTTTGCCAAGGCGGCCGGGGTCAACGTGGAGACAATCCGCTTCTATCAGCGCAAGGGCCTGTTGCCGGAACCGGACAAGCCTTACGGCAGCATCCGCCGCTATGGGGAGGCGGACGTGGTTCGGGTGAAATTCGTGAAATCGGCACAGCGGCTGGGGTTCAGTCTGGACGAGATTGCCGAGCTGTTGCGGCTCGACGATGGCACCCACTGCGAGGAGGCCAGCAGCCTGGCCGAGCACAAGCTCCAAGACGTGCGCGAGAAGATGGCCGATTTGGCGCGCATGGAGGCTGTGCTGTCTGACCTGGTGTGCGCCTGCCATTCGCGGCAGGGGAATGTTTCGTGTCCGCTGATTGCGTCGTTGCAAGGTGGAACGAGCTTGGCAGGGGCTTCCACAGCTTAGCGTGCTTTATTTTCCGTTTTCTGAGACGACCACAGATCAGAAAAGACTGTGCAGCCGACTCTTGATATTCCGTGCAGTCACCTTCTGAAAATGACAGCCGGGAAACCCTCTACCAGTACCTCCGCACGGACGACTGACACATGCCGCGTCGCTTGATCCTCTCGGCCACGGAGCGGGGCACCCTGCTCGCGTTGCCAGAAAGCCAGGATGACCTGATCCGCTACTACACCTTCAACGACTCCGACCTGTCGCTGATCCGTCAGCGGCGCGGCGACGCCAACCGCCTCGGCTTCGCCGTGCAACTCTGCCTGCTGCGCTACCCCGGCTATGCGTTGGGCACTGACAGCGAGCTGCCCGAACCGGTCATCCTGTGGGTGGCCAAGCAAGTCCAGACCGATCCGGCGAGTTGGACGAAGTACGGCGAGCGCGATGTGACCCGTCGCGAGCACGCCCAGGAACTGCGCACCTACCTTCAACTGGCCCCGTTCGGCCTGTCCGACTTCCGCGCCCTGGTGCGCGAGCTGACCGAACTGGCCCAGCAGACCGACAAGGGCTTGCTGCTGGCCGGCCAGGCGCTGGAGAGCCTGCGGCAGAAGCGACGCATCCTGCCGGCGTTGAGCGTGATCGACCGGGCTTGCTCGGAGGCCATTGCACGGGCCAATCGGCGGGTCTACCGCGCCCTGGTTGAACCGCTCACGGACTCGCATCGGGCCAAGCTGGACGAGCTGTTGAAGCTCAAGGCCGGCAGCAGCATCACCTGGTTGACCTGGCTGCGCCAGGCACCGCTGAAACCCAACTCTCGGCACATGCTTGAGCACATCGAGCGGCTGAAGACATTTCAGCTGGTGGACTTGCCCGAAGTCCTGGGCCGGCACATCCACCAGAACCGCCTGCTCAAGCTGGCCCGCGAGGGTGGGCAGATGACGCCCAAAGACCTCGGCAAGTTCGAGCCGCAGCGGCGCTATGCGACCCTGGCCGCCGTGGTGCTGGAGAGCACTGCAACCGTGATTGATGAGCTGGTGGATCTGCACGACCGCATCCTAGTCAAGCTGTTCAGCGGCGCGAAGCACAAGCATCAGCAGCAGTTCCAGAAGCAGGGCAAGGCGATCAACGACAAGGTGCGCCTGTACTCCAAGATCGGCCAGGCGCTGCTGGAGGCCAAGGAAGCCGGCAGCGACCCCTATGCCGCCATCGAGGCGGTGATCCCCAGGGACGAGTTCACCGAGAGCGTCAGCGAAGCCGAGCTGCTGGCCCGGCCGGAGGGCTTCGACCACCTGCACCTGGTCGGCGAGAACTTCGCCACCCTGCGCCGCTACACGCCGGCTCTGCTGGAGGTATTGGAGCTGCGCGCCGCCCCGGCCGCGCAGGGCGTGCTGGCAGCCGTGCAGACGCTGCGCGAGATGAACGCCGACAACCTGCGCAAGGTGCCGGCCGATGCTCCCACCGCCTTCATCAAGCCGCGCTGGAAGCCACTGGTGATCACCCCGGAAGGCCTCGACCGGCGCTTCTACGAAATCTGCGCCCTGTCCGAGCTGAAGAACGCCCTGCGCTCCGGCGACATCTGGGTCAAGGGCTCGCGGCAGTTCCGCGACTTCGACGACTACCTGCTGCCGGCCGAGAAGTTCGCCGCGCTCAAGCGGGAACAGGCCCTGCCGCTGGCGATCAACCCGAACAGCGACCAGTATCTGGAAGAGCGCTTGCAGCTGCTGGACGAGCAGTTGGCCACTGTCGCCCGCCTGGCCAAGGACAACGAGCTGCCCGATGCCATCCTCACCGAGTCCGGGTTGAAGATCACCCCGCTGGATGCGGCGGTGCCGGATCGGGCGCAGGCGCTGATCGACCAGACCAGTCAGTTACTGCCGCGCATCAAGATCACCGAACTGCTGATGGACGTGGACGACTGGACGGGCTTCAGCCGCCACTTCACCCACCTGAAGGACGGGGCCGAGGCCAAAGACCGGACGTTGCTGCTGTCCGCGATCCTCGGTGATGCGATCAACCTCGGGCTGACCAAGATGGCCGAGTCGAGCCCCGGTCTGACCTACGCCAAGCTGTCCTGGCTGCAAGCCTGGCACATCCGCGACGAGACCTATTCGGCGGCCCTGGCCGAGCTGGTCAACCACCAGTACCAGCATGCCTTCGCCGCCCACTGGGGCGACGGCACCACCTCATCCTCCGATGGCCAGCGTTTCCGGGCTGGCGGCCGGGGCGAGAGCACCAGACACGTCAACCCGAAGTACGGCAGTGAGCCGGGACGGCTGTTCTACACCCATATCTCCGACCAGTACGCGCCGTTCAGCACCCGCGTGGTGAATGTCGGCGTGCGCGATTCCACCTATGTGCTCGACGGCCTGCTGTACCACGAGTCCGACCTGCGGATCGAGGAGCACTACACCGACACGGCCGGCTTCACCGATCACGTCTTCGCCCTGATGCACCTGCTGGGCTTCCGTTTCGCGCCGCGCATCCGCGACCTCGGCGAAACCAAGCTGTACGTGCCGCAGGGCGTGCAGACCTACCCGACGCTGCGGCCGCTGATCGGCGGCACCCTGAACATCAAGCACGTCCGCGCCCATTGGGACGACATCCTGCGCCTGGCCAGCTCGATCAAACAGGGCACCGTCACTGCCTCGCTGATGCTGCGCAAGCTCGGCAGCTATCCGCGCCAGAACGGCCTGGCCGTGGCCCTGCGCGAGCTGGGCCGGATCGAACGCACGCTGTTCATCCTAGACTGGCTGCAAAGTGTTGAGCTGCGCCGCCGCGTGCATGCCGGCCTGAACAAAGGTGAGGCGCGCAACTCGCTGGCCAGGGCGGTGTTCTTCAACCGCCTTGGGGAAATCAGGGATCGGAGCTTCGAGCAGCAGCGCTACCGGGCCAGCGGCCTCAACCTGGTGACGGCGGCTATCGTGCTGTGGAACACGGTGTACCTGGAGCGCGCCACCCAGGGGTTGGTCGAGGCCGGCAAGCCGGTGGACGGCGAGCTGCTGCAATTCCTGTCGCCGCTGGGCTGGGAGCACATCAACCTCACCGGCGATTACGTCTGGCGGCAGAGCCGCAGACTGGAAGACGGGAAGTTTCGGCCCCTACGGATGCCCGGAAAACCTTAGCGTACGATTTTTTCCGAATTCTGCGAGCCCCCCAGGAAGAATTGCGTAGACCCGCGCGCAGCAAGCACTACGTTGTGCTGAGGGATCAGCAGCAGCTTTGCCCCCGCGGAATACGCCCCTGTGAGAGCATCCTCTGCCAGGGTATCCGCTGCGACGACGAGGTGGTCACGAGTGAGGAGAACGTTGAGGATGCTCATTGCGGGATCGTCTAGACGTTTGCAGACTATCGCCTTCCCCTCCCCTCCTGTCCAGACTGCTATGGCCTCCGCGATCACACAAATTCTTGGTCGCCCCAATGCTTGCGAGAACGCACTTGAGATACGCCGCGGCTACCTCAAGGCGATGGAAGATGCGCTGCGGGTTTCGCTTCTGATCCACCAAGATCCAAGGCTTCTGTTCGACACGTGGGCCAGACTGCTCCCCTTGATCGCTCAAAGCCACGAGAGTGACGGCAGCCAGCCATTTGCGACCGGGATCGTCCGCTCGCGCGATCATGGATCCCGGCGGTTGGCTGGCTGAGCGTATGGTTGCAATATAGGAAGCAATCGCGCGCGGACCAGAACGCTGTTCATCGCAGACATTCTTAGGGTGCCATTGCAGAGATTTCAGCTTTTGAGGAATAAAATTTCAGTGCAAGACGGTCCATTGCAGAAAAATTTGACTTGCGACTGACGCAACGCAGAAATTGCTGATGCACGGATGATGCAATGCAGAGATTACCGGCTAACAGATGCTGCAGCCCAGCCGGCCAACTGAGGGCTTTGCCCGATGGACGAGCCGTTACTCTTGCCTGCAGATCACGATTCTAGGATGACTTGTGCCTCAATCGGCTGACCAGGATCGGGCGTCTGTGCTGGAGGGCTCCTTAGAGCTCTTGGGTGAAATTCGAGCCGCTTGGATGGAGATAGAGCATGGACGTGACCGAAGATCGACGGCGGTGGCGGCACTTTGCCAGATGTCCCTTGATCACGCCGTGGCAGTACAGTCCCTGATCGCTACTCTGCCCCAGTCAGCAATCTCGCTGGTCCGGCCCCAGTATGAGGCCCTCGTGCGTGCAACCTGGGCATGTTATGCAGCTACCGACACCGACATCGAGAAGCTTCTTGCGCCCCTGACTCTGGAGAGTCAGCAAGCGGCAAAGAGGCTCCCTGGCGTTCAGGACATGCTCGTAAAGCTTGAGTCCTCTGGGCCCCGAGGAGCATCACAGTTGTTGGGCAGAGCCAGACAATGCCTTTATGTCGGCTTGAACTCCTATCTCCATGCCGGGATTCACCCCTTGGCAAGGCAGTTAAATGGCTACCCGGGCGCGCTTCTGGCGGGGGTGGCCATGAACAGCAATGCGCTTGCCATGCTAACCCTTCTGAATCTGGCGCACCTGTGGCCAGGCGAACCAGTTCTGGCATGGATGAATGCACTGCATCATCAATTTGGGGGTGTTTTGCCAGAGTTGGAGCCATTGACCCCCCATCAGCCCTCGCCATAGAGCTGTCCCGGATCGCCTGCGCGTCTAGGGTGGGGTCTGTGGTGAGTGACTAGGCAGTTGGGCCTCGCCCCCCTCTGGGGGCACGGGGAGAACATCACGGGCGCATAAGCAGTTGCCCCGGATTTCTCGTTGGGGCAAGTCCTGGCAGTTGATCTGTGTCGGGGGCCTGTCGGGCGACTGTCATGTTTCCAAGTTCGGCACCCTCCTAATCTGGGCTCCCTACCCCTCCGGAGTTATCTTCTATGACCACCAAGACCCCGCCTCGCCTGCTTACCGCTGCTGAGGTTGGCGCCTGCATTCGCCAGTTCCGCCAGTTGCGTCATTGGTCGCAAGAACAATTGGCCGAGATCTCGGGCCTGAACGTGCGAACAGTTCAGCGGGTTGAGCAGGGTGACTCGGCCAGTTTCGACACCCGTCGCGCACTGGCGCGCGCCTTCGATTTCAATGACATCGATGCACTCAACAAGCCTTTCTCGCTGCCGACAGACGAGGAACTGCAGGCGGCGCAAGCGCAGTTTGAGCGCGACTACATCACCCTGGCGGTGTCCCCGCTTGCTGCTGGGCGCGAGCTGGCCAGCCTGATCGTTTCGTGCGACATGGATCTGTCCGAACCGGCTTTCGAGCTGTCGCGCGAGGCGGCGAGCGAGTTTGCTGCACTGGTCGACTACTACCGTGAGTATCGCGACTGCCAAGACCTGTATTCAGAAGTCGACAAGCTAGACATCTACGACGGGCTGCAGCAGCGCATTGAGGTCCTGCGGGAACTGGGAGTATCACTGTCGCACGGTCAGCGTAAGGTCGTCATTCGGATGGGCTCAGGTATGCCGATGGATGCCACGGTCCTGTACGTCGTGGCGTTTCGCCTCGGCCACGAGTGCAGTCAGATCGTAACTCCTAAGGCAGCACGCATCGGCTGAGTCAGCATTCATTAGATCGATAGTGGTGGCGATACATCTGACAGATGTCTATTGATCGCGCCGTCGCAGTACAGTCCCTGGAGGTTGCCCTGCCTTAGTCAGCGATAGCGCTGGTCCGGCCCCAGCACAAGACCCTGATTCGTGCGACAGCAAGGTTCTTAGCTTTCGAGGCAGCGAATTTTTGATGTGCCCTGAACCCTCGCGAAGATCCACTATGGAGACGCCGTCGATTTCTGGATCCAGACCTAAGAAGCCCTCGAGTTCTGGATCCACAGGCAACTCGTCCTTGAGTTCCTGACTGCGCACCTGAGTGGTCAAGCTCCGCCCGGGTGAAGGCTCTGCGCCCAGTACTCTAGGAACTCCTCTTGAGCAATCGTTTCGATTGCGCCTGGCCTGGCATGCCGCACCATGTGGATGGCATCCGATGCCCGCTTGGCCTCGCCAGACTGCAGCAAAAGCATGGCAGCGACCGTTCCCGCGCGTCCCAACCCCCCCTTGCAGTGGACCACGATCCTTTGACCGCTCAGCATGTCAGCGACGAGCTCAGCACTTAGCTGTAGCCAATCTTTGAGGAGTCTGTCGTCTGGTGCGGCTCCATCAGTGATTGGCAGTCCATGCCAAGAGATGCCCTTCCCCGCCACTATCGCCGGTAAGCTCTCGATTCGAAGGTCCTTGAGCTCCCAAGGCTCAAGCAAGGTGACTAGGTGAGTGGCACCCCAGTCCTGAATAGCCGAGACGTCCACATCTAGGTCTCTCGCCCATGCTCCAGTCATGGCGACTTCCTGGTACTTGCCTGGCGCAAATGTCACCCCTATGCCGCCTCCATGGGCTCCAACAGGCAACTCTGCAATCAGTAACGGGTGGCTAGCGCTGGTGCGCATCATTTCGGCTCTCCCAACATGCGGTAACGTTCTGCGTCGTGCGCCGGGGCGCTCCCCGCTCATTCGCTGCACGGCTAGGATATCGGATGTTCAGATATCGTTGAACTGGAGAGAACACCTAAGGGTCAATATCGGAAAGTCAGATAGACAGTCTGTGGGCAGGTTGATATCCTGACAACTGGTATCGCGATTTGAGGGCTGTGTGGCCTATGTCGTTAGCCAACCGACCCTCATCGCGCCCTGGCCAGAACTGGACAATTTCGTTCGTTCAATAGGTCCCTTTCTTGCGTGCGCGTGGTGCGCGCTAGAGCGCTCAAGAACGGCTAGTTCGCCGGTAGCTGCTGAGGGGTTGGCCTCGCAGGCACTTGACACGCTTGCGACGCTGCGCGTCCTCCATCGCGAACCAGTCGAATGTTCTCGGCTTGCCGCAAGATCTCTGTATGAGCCCCTGGCTTGGTCCTACAAATCTCCGTGGTCTCGCAGTGACTTGAACCTTGAGTCGGCATTGACCCGGTCGCTCACCCAGTGGGCGGCTGAGTGCACGCCCAGTGCGAGGCGGAATCTCGGAATTTCACTGGCATCCACCGAAGCTCGAGCGTACTTGGCAAACCTTCTGCGGAAGCATCGGTTGGACCCGAAGCTAGGCGACGGGCTTCAGTCGATTGGATCGCCTGAATGGAATGCGCTCAGCTTGGGGCGTAAGCGCTACGTGCTGTGGGCGAGCATGCGAAATTCTGCCTCGGAGTTCATACAAAGCGGTTTGGATGAGCATGCCGCGAGGCGAGCACTTGATCGCGAGATAAAACGCAGATGCATCTGGTTAGCTGGACGCGAGCAAGCTGGAACCCTCGCCCGGAAGGATTTTTGCTTCTTGCCTGGTCAGGGTTGGCGTCAGCCGTTGATCCTGGACGTTGCAATGGAGACTTTCCTGCCGCTGGGCATGGCGTACTGGCTGGAACCTAGCGGCAGTTGGCAGCTTTAGCTTCTAGTCTGAGTAGACCGACCAGCTGCCACGGGTCCATGAGATGGTTTGAGGGGGCTCAGGACTCTATCGCGGTAAACGCCCCCCCAGGTCTATATCGACGGTTCTCCAACGAAGCGCTGGACCTTGGTTGACCGGCGAGCCTGTGGCCCATTGGACGCTGGCCAAGAGATGGCCCTCTAGTACTCGTTCAGTCGCTTACGGATTGCCTCGATGGCATCGTCCAGTCCCGCGTCGTCCTCGGGGTAAGGAGAACAAAACAGTTGAACCGGGACCCAGCAATGTTCCTGTCCCGGTTGTACATAGGGGGCGTAATCATCTAGTAGCCATGCAGAGCCGATGGGCTGGGAAACGTTGGCAAGATCCTTCGTCGGCCCAGTCCAGTCTATGTATGGCAAGCGGGCAAACCAACCCGGGGCCGCTCCTTCGCAAGCCAATAGGTCGGCAATCTCGCGAAATCTAGGCTCCGGAACTGTGGTGAAGATGACTAGACCCTCAAAGAGCGACTTTGCCGACTCCAGAAATTCGTAGAGGCCCGGGCGCGGGATCTGGCTTACAGCGTTGGAAATCAGCGTTCCTTCTAAGTCCAAGGCGAGGATGGACGGGCGCATTGTGTAATGGTCCTCTTTGGCGGGGGTGAACGTCGGTACCGCTACCAAGCCCCGCCGGAGGGTGATCCGCCGGCGGGGCTTGGTAGCATCAGACATCTTCGAACTCGCTCGCTTGCTTGAGTTGGTTCTCAAGGAAATCAATGCGCTTCTGAAGATCGGCACTTAGATAGGCTTTGTCCGTAAAGTCCATTGCTGTCTCAGGGATCATCTCCAGCTCGACGCGTGTGGATGTAGCTGATGTACAGCGCCGCATTCCAGCTCGCTTCGCTCAATGGCAGTGTTGAGCGGTTGATGATGCGGGCGGTGATGACTGGCTTGGGCCCAAAGAAGCTGTTTTCCATCCGGAACTCTGGATCAACCGCACTGACCCTCTTTAGCTCGGCGATAGTAGGAAGTTGATCGTTGGCCTCCTGTCATAGCGCTTCTATCTCCTTGGGATTGCTATCCCTGATGTGCTTAACCTGCCCTCTCACCACCTGCCTTACGGAAGCGTTTGGGTAGGTCTGGTTCAGTTTTTCAAGAAGGTCGGCAGGGATTCGTGAGAAAAACAGCCGAATCGTCTCTAACACCATGATTCAACGAGGAAACACCCCTCGACGTCAGGCAGTTCGTGGATTACAGACCTAGGCTTGATTGAACCAGAAGCCGCGTGACACAGGCATTCCTGGAGTACTGCTCAGGCACGCGTGCCCTTCTTGAATATTGGATTCAAGAGTTTCCACGCTCCTGACCCAACGGAAACCTTCAAGAAGGCTCTGACCGTCGCCTGATCCATTGCAGTAGTTCCTCGTGCGGGATCGTACGTCCAGCGTCGACGTCGGCCATACCCTCGCGGGTCCGCCGTTCCTTCTCTTCCTCGGTCAATCCCGGAAGGAGTGCTAGTAGCTTATCTTCAGGGCTCATAGGCCGATGAGCTGTGCTCAAGTTGGCTTGATTCTCGTGAAAAAATATGGGCAGGATCTGGGGATCATCCAAGCCCGCCGGCAAAGGCAGCGATACGTCGTGGACCGCCAAGTCGATGATGACGTCCAAATCTGAGCATAAGGGCTGTATGGCGGTGGTCACCAGACGAGCCGCCCGCTCGGCGAAAGCCAGGTCCACCACCAGCCAGATCAACAGACCGGGAGGCTGTTCGACGCCCCCTGACGAGTGAGTTTCCAGGAGATAGGCCGACGAGACGAAGTCGGCGTGCTCAAGGCTGCCGCTGATGGCCGGAGCGAGCCAAGCCGGCGCGGCCTGGGCAGGTCTCACCGCGAACTCCGCCGGCGCCAGACGTTCCACCCTGGCCAGAAAGCCCGTATCCAACAATGTCGCAACCTCTTCCGGGTACAGGACAACGCCGCCGTAGTTGGGATTGAGCATCAACGTCGCGCCGCGAGTACCGGTTAGCAGCTCACGGCCTGAAACTCCCAGAATTCTGACAGCAGACGAGCTGGCCGCCTGCGCCTTGTCGAGCGAGGTAAAGAAAGGGATCGCATCGAAACCGTCAGGATGGCGGAACTGGACCAGCCGCAGTGTCTGCGCGTCGTCCGAGATGGGCGCATGCACGTACACGATCGCATCCATCAGTCGCTTGAAGAATGCGCGTTCCTCGGCCGCACTGTCGCGGGCCCGTTCAAAGGAAGCCTCCAGCGCTGTCTCCGCAGACGTAGTCCCTCTTCCACGCGGCCTGCTCGGTTGCTTCATGGTCAGATGCGATGAGGGCCGAGCGGGTACCCGGAGAACCAATCCGCCTCGATCTCGCTGCTCAGGTAGGGTCGTACGAAGGCCGACTGGGTCAGCGCTCGCAGCCGCTCTTCGTGCTCAGCAATCGCCTCGATGTCGCTGACGGTTGGATAGTGCCGCAGCAGTCGATATGCCTCTTGCCGCACCTCTTTAGGCACGGCTTGGCTGGCCGCTAGCTGCCTGAGGAACGCGCCCGCCTGCAGCACATTGCGGGTGCGCTCAGATGGCATCGTCATGACATCAAGAATGACTAGCACTAAGGAATGCTTAGCTTATCGCGTTTGTGGCCGGCCAGGGCACGGTGCAACTACAGACCTTGCGATTCCTGTATTAATGTAATATAATCAATAACTTAATTCGCATAAGTGAGCGTTATGTCCATGGAGTGAGGGCCAATAGGAACGAGCAGGTAGCCTGAGCCTTCCCATGATGGGAAGGTCAACAACGCGGGACGGATTACCACTCAACTTGCCTGTCGTTTGACCTTCCCACCGTGGGAAGGCTCATCGTCACGCCGTCGGCAAACCGCCGATGCTTTTGGAGGGTTGTCCATGAATCTCGTTGTTGAAGGTATGACCTGTGGTCACTGTGTCCGAACGGTCACCCAAGCCATTCAGGCCCTTGACCCCCACGCCCAGGTGGACGTCGATCTGGGCAGTGGCGTGGTCAAGATCGAGGGCCTGCTTGCCGTAGAACAGGCGGTTGAGGCTATCCAGCGGCAAGGCTATGTGATCGCTGCGGTGCTCCCTTCTGAGGCTGGTACGCCGGCCGCCCCGGCCGTCGCATCCTCCTGCTGCGGCGGATGCCACCGCTGAGTCCGCGCGAGGGCTTGATCCTGATCAATGACAGTCGGCCCCAAGAGGGCTAGACTGGCCATCATGAGAGCTCGCACGTCCCCTGCCCTGATCTGCCCAGCGTCCGCAGGCGCTGCTTCGGGCGTGCGGGAGCTGTCATGGTGAGGCTGCTGAGGCGGTGGCGGCGACCCCGTTCTCGTGCCCGACTGGCATGGCTGGGACTGTGGGCGCTGCTGCTGCAGCAACTCGCGCTGGTGGCTTACGCCTGTCCGCTGGAATCGGTGGAAGCTGGACAAGCGACCCTGATGGTCGGTTGCGAAGAGATGTCCACGCCGGATCCCGATGCTCCGGCGTTGTGCGACCAGCATTGCCAGCGCGATCACATCGCCACGGCCGATGCGAAGGCCCCTCAAGTGCCTTACCAGCCCGCGCTGGCCGCCTTCGCGCTGGTGCAGGCTCTGTTGCCACCGGTACACGCGCAGTTGTATCGGGATGTTCCGGTGTGCGTGTCCGATCCGCCTCCCCTGCAGCGCTTCTGTAGCCTGCTGATTTAAGCCCCCTCCTGGATTGACCCGTGCTCGTGCTGCATGCGTTGCAGCGCGCTCGTTGTCGTTTCCCGGAGGTCTTATGGAGATGTCTTTCTTCTTGCGTGCAAGGCGCAAGATGGCGTGTGGGTTCGTGTTTGCCCTGGCGCTCAGTGGTCCTGTGCTGGCGGCATCGCCCGCTATCCCGATCAGCTACACAGAAGCCCTACAACGGGCGCTTGCTAACGCCCCAACCCTGCACGTGCGCCGATCGCAGATCGATGCCAGTACCGAAGAAGCCGCGCGTGCTGGCGCGCTTCCCGACCCACGTTTGATCGTGGGGCTGGCGAACTGGCCCGTCAGCGGACCCGATGCCTTCAGCTTGCGGGCCGATGAGATGACCACCCAGCAAATCGGTCTGATGCAGGAGTTTCCTGCGCGTGCGAAACGACGTGCCGAGCACGCGTTGGCGCAAGCGACGCTGGCGCAAGCGCGCTCACTGTCGATGGCCGAACAGCAGATGGTGGCCCAAGCGGCCGCGCTGGCCTGGATCGAGCTGTGGAGTACGCAGCAAGCCGTAGATGCGTTGGAAGGTCTGCGCGAGCCGGCCCGTATAGCCGAGCGTGCGGCGCGTGCTCGCTTGGCAGGCGGCACGGCCGGGGCCAGTGATGTGCTTGCCGCCCAGGCCGCCCTACTGCAGTTGGACAATCGCCTGGAGCAGGTACATGCGGAGCACGCCGCCGCGCAGGCCGGCCTGGCGCGGTGGTTGGGTATTGCACCAGAGGCGATCTTGGCCAGTGGTGCGGCACCGGATTTTTCGCAGTTGCCATTGGAGCCCACCCAACTGCTGGCCAAACTGGACCAACACACGCCACTACTGGGCTGGGAGGCACGCGAGAGCTTAGCCCAGGCCCAGGTGGATGCGGCCGTGGCCGAAACCCGCCCGGATTGGAGTGTGGAGCTCACCTACGGACGTCGCGAGCGCGCACCCGACGGCATGGCGCGCAGCGACATGCTCATGGTGGAAGTGGGTGTGGGCCTGCCGCTGTTCCAGAAGAACCGCCAAGCACGAGGCATCGCGGCACGGCGGGCCGAGCTGGAGGCGGTGTCCGCAGAGCGCGATGAGGCCCGGCGCATCCAAGCCGAGTCGGTGCAACGCGCGATAGCGCGATGGCGCGGGTTAACCGGCCAGTTGGAGCGCCAGAACACGCAGAGCCTGCCTTTGGCGCGCGATCGTGCACGCACGGCGTTGGCCGCCTACGGCGCCGGTGCCGACCTGCAGCCGTGGCTGGAAGCGCGGCGCGATGAGATCGAATTGCACCTGGAGAACGCCCGTCTGCTGGGCGAACAGGGCCGTGCCTGGGCGGCACTGGCCTATCTGCTACCCCATGAGGAGAACACGCCATGAGCCCGACCAAGACGCGTCTCACACAGCTCGCCGTGGCCCTCGGGTTGCTGGCGCTCGGCTTTGCCGGCGGCTACGCCTGGATGACTCGAACCTCTGATACCACCCCGCCCCCCGGCACGAGCGTCGCAGATCAAGCACGCAAGGTGCTGTACTGGTACGACCCCATGGCGCCGGAGCAGCGATTCGACAAGCCGGGCAAATCTCCGTTCATGGATATGGAGTTGCTGCCCAAATACGCAGATGAGGCCATAGGGGGCGGAACGCAGATCGATCCGCGCCTGCAGCAGAACGTGGGCATACGCACTCAGGAAGTGACGGTAGAGTTACTAGGGACTGCCGTACGCGTGCCGGGCACACTGACGTGGGATCTGACCCAGGAAAGCGTGATCAGTGCGCGCATGGAAGGCTTGATCACCCACGTGCAGGTAAAGGCGCCGTTTACCGAGGTTCGTCGTGGTCAAACGCTGGCCACCGTGCAGGCCCCGGCATGGAACGCGGCCATCGCCGAAGCACATGCCCTGAGCCAAGCTCAGTCCGCGGGCGCGCGTGAGCTGCAGGGTGCGGCGCAACAACGGTTGCGTTCGTTGGGTGTTCCTTCTGGCGCCTCGGCCAGAAGTGGCGTCGTGCTTAGCGCAGACCACAGTGGTGTCGTGACCGAGATCCTGGCACGCGAGGGACAGACGGTGATGCCCGGTACGCCACTGTTCAAGATCAATGGGCTGGACACGTTGTGGCTGGAGGCCTCGGTACCCCAGGCAGCGCTGGGCACCTTGCGGCCGGGGACCTCAGTGCAGGCCACGGTCAGTGCCTGGCCGGCAGAGCGCTTTGCCGGACAGATCCAGGCGTTGCTTCCCCAGGTCGACATGGCTAGTCGCACGCAGCGGGCGCGAATTGTGCTGCGCAACCCGCAGCGTCGGCTGGTGCCGGGCATGTTCGCCGAGGTTCTGGTGCAGCCCGACGCCGAGCAGGCCCTGCCAGTCGTTCCCACGGAGGCGCTGATCGCCACCGGGCGGGACAGCCGGGTCATCGTGCAGGATCCGGACGGGAGCTTCCGGCCAGTGCGGGTGAGTGTGGGACGTAGCGTGCAAGGGCGCACGCAGATCGTGGCAGGCTTGGCCGGTGGTGAACGCGTGGTCGTCTCGGGTCAGTTCTTGCTCGACTCCGAAGCCAGTCTCTCCGGTGCGTTGGAGCGCCTGGGTGCTGCACAACCGACACGCCCTGCCAGCGCATCAGGTGTGCACGAGCGCCATGACGCCGGGCACGAACCACGCACTGTCGTGCCGTCACCGTCCAGACAGCCGGCGCCTGTCGCGCCAGACACCTCCACCTCTACGCCGCCGCGCTGCCCGGTGCAGTACTGGTATGACCCGATGGTGCCGGAGAAGCATTTCGACAAGCCGGGCAAGTCACCGTTCATGGATATGCAGTTGGTACCCAAGTTCGGCCCCGCCGCAGCCGCTGATTGCCAGGCAAGCGAGGTCATGTCCGAAGCGATGGAGGGCACACCATGATCGCGCGCCTGATCCATGCTTGCATCGCCAATCGCGTGCTGGTGCTGGTTGCCGCCGCGCTGCTGGCGGTGGTCGGTATCTGGTCGGTAAAGAACACGCCGCTGGATGCGCTGCCGGACCTGTCCGATACCCAGGTCATCATCCGCACGCAATGGGCGGGGCAAACCCCGCGCATCATCGAAGACCAGGTCACCTACCCGTTGGCCACCACGATGTTGTCCGTGCCGGGCGTGAAGGCGGTACGCGGCTTCTCCTTCTTCGGTGATTCATTCGTCTACATCCTGTTTGACGATGCCACTGATCTTTACTGGGCGCGCTCTCGAGTGCTCGAGTACTTGAGCCAGGTACGCGATCGACTTCCGCCGAATGTGAATCCGGCGCTGGGTCCTGATGCGACAGGACTGGGCTGGATCTACCAGTACGCCTTGGTGGATCGGACAGGTCAACGTGATGTGGGGCAGCTGCGTGCGTTGCAGGACTGGTTTCTTCGTTATGAGCTAAAAACCGTGCCGGACGTGGCTGAAGTAGCCAGTGTGGGCGGTGCGGTGCGCGCCTGGCAGATCCAGCCCGATCCGCAGGCGTTGGCGGCCCGTGGACTGACGGTGGCCGAGCTCATCGAGGCGGTGGATGCGGCCAACGGCGCTACCGGGGGCTCGGTGATCGAACAAGGCGAAGCCGAACTGATGGTGCGCAGCGAAGGCTACCTGCGCACACAGGAGGCGTTCGAACAGGTGCCGGTAACCGGCAACGACGGCATCCCCGTCCTGCTCGGCGAGGTGGCCACGATCAGTCGCGGGCCGGTCTTCCGTCGTGGTATCGCAGAGTTGGATGGTCAAGGTGAGGTGGCCGGCGGCGTGATCGTCCTGCGGACCGGCAAGGATGCCTTGGGGGCCATTCGGAACGTCAAAGCGCGACTGCAGGCGTTGCAATCCAGCTTGCCCGAGGGCGTGGAAGTGGTGCCGGTGTACGACCGCTCCGAGCTGATCCAGGATGCGGTACGCAACCTCACCCACAAGCTTGGCGAAGAGTTTCTGGTCGTAGCGCTGGTATGCCTGCTGTTCCTGTGGCACCTACGCTCGGCGTTGGTGGCCGTCATCACCCTGCCTTTGGGTATCCTGGCGGCCTTCATCGTGATGCACGCCCAGGGGATCTCCGCCAACTTGCTGTCATTAGGCGGCATCGCCATCGCCATTGGTGCGATGGTCGATGCAGCGGTGGTGATGATCGAAAATGCACACAAGCATCTGGAGCACTGGCGGGAGGCGCACGGCCGGGAACCTCAGGGTGAGGAGCGCTGGCAGCTGATGGCCCGCTCGGCGGCCGAGGTCGGACCGGCCCTGTTCGCCAGCTTGCTGGTCATCACCCTGTCTTTCGTGCCGGTTTTTGCCCTGCAGGCGCAGGAAGGGCGATTGTTCTCGCCTCTGGCCTACACCAAGACCTACGCGATGGCCGCCGCAGCAGGGTTGTCGGTGACCTTGATCCCCGTTTTGATGGGCTACCTGATCCGCGGCCGCATCCGCCCGGAACAGCAGAACCCCATCAATCGCATCCTGATCGCTGGCTATCGGCCCATCCTGCTGTGGGTCCTCAAACATCCCGGTGTCACCTTGCTGCTCAGCGGCCTGCTGCTAGTGCTCACCTTGATCCCCTTTAGCCGGTTGGGCAGTGAGTTCATGCCGCCCTTGGAAGAAGGCAGCCTGTTGTACATGCCCACGGCCCTGCCCGGCCTGTCCGCCGACAAGGCCCGTCAGTTGCTCCAGCTCTCGGGCCGGATGATCAAGACCGTACCGGAGGTTGAGCACGTGTTCGGCAAGGCGGGCCGTGCCGAAAGTGCGACCGATCCGGCACCGATCGAAATGTTTGAGACCACCGTGACCTTCAAGCCGCGGGATCAATGGCGCCCGGGCATGACCCCCCAGAAGCTACGCCAGGAGTTGGACGCAGCGGTCAAGATTCCCGGTCTGACCAACCTATGGGTCCCGCCCATTCGCAATCGCATCGATATGTTGGCCACCGGCATCAAGAGCCCGATTGGGATCAAGGTCTCCGGACCCGATGTGGAGCAGATCGAGCGCCTGAGCCAGCAGATCGAGCAGGTGGCCAAGACTGTGCCCGGCGTGAGTTCGGCACTGGCCGAACGCGTCACGGGTGGGCGCTATGTCGATGTACAGGTGCGCCCGGAAATCGCTGCACGTTACGGATTCACTCAAGGCCAACTCCAGCAACTGATTGCCACGGTCGTTGGCGGTGATCCAATCGGGGAAACGATCGAGGGGCGCGAACGCTATCCCATCGTCTTGCGCTACCCCCGTGGCCAGCGTGACTCGTTGCAGGCCTTGCAGGATCTGCCGCTGATCGCGCCAGGCGGTGTGCAACTGACCTTGAGCCAGGTGGCGGAGCTGTCAATCAGCCCAGGCCCGCCGATGCTCAAGAGCGATAACGGCCGGTTGGTGGGCTACATCTACGTGGATGTGGCCGATCGCGACTTGGGATCGGTGGTCCAGGACCTGCAAGCCGCGGTGCAGACCCAGGTGAGTTTGCCTGCCGGCTATGGTCTGGCGTGGTCGGGGCAGTACGAGTATCTGCAACGGGCTTTGGCACGCCTGCAATGGGTGGTGCCCGCGGCGTTGGCGATCATCTTCCTGGTCATCTGGATGGTGTTTCGCCGGCTTAGCGATGTATCCATCATCCTGCTCAGCTTGCCCTTGGCGTTGGTGGGCGGTTTCTGGTTGATCTGGGGGCTGGGCCATGCGATTTCGGTGGCCAGCATGATCGGATTCATCGCCCTGGGCGGCGTTGCGGCTGAGTTCGGCGTCATCATGCTGCTGTACCTGCGTCATGCCTGGGAGCAGCGCTTGGCCAGCGGTGCGCCGGAAGATGTGTCTACCCTGCAAGAGGCTATCTACGAAGGCGCCGTGCAACGGGTGCGCCCGAAGGCGATGACGGTAGCCGTCATCCTGGCCGGGTTGTTTCCGCTTTTCGTCGGTGCCGGTGCCGGCTCGGAGGTCATGCAACGTATCGCCGCGCCGATGCTGGGTGGCATGCTCACCGCACCGGTGCTCTCTATGGTGGTGATTCCCGCAGCGTTCTATCTAGTGCGGCGACGTGGATTGCGCGCGGCGCGGGGCGACCAATGAGAGACAGACTGAGCACTTGAGGTAAGTCCCCACAAAAAGACGCCAGTCATGGAAGAAGTCATGACTGGCGTCAAAGGGGAGAGTACCGCCTACATGCTTACTTATCAGTGCCCGGCGTGCGGGGAAATCTCAAAGCTCAGCGACGCCCGATCCGACACAAAATCCAAACCCTTTTGTGTAGAGGGCACAATGTGATTGGTGTGGATGTACCAGGTCTTGGCGGTGGTCACCTGGAAACTGGCTTGGCCTTGGGCATCGGTGCGCAGGAGCGTAGCGCTACCGTGCCCACCCTTGACCGGTGCGTCAGCACGATGACCGACGTACACGCGTAGGTTGGGCACTGGCGTGCCCTGCTGCAGCACCTGGAACGACAGCTGTTCGCCGACCTTCACGCTTCCAGGATTGCGGGCCAAGCGGATCTCCAGCGGATAGCCCAGCGAGGCAGCGAAATCGTCGGTCAGTTTTGTGCCCACCTGTCCAATGGTACGAGCATGCTTGGTATAGCTATAGGTGACCCCTTTGGGAAACTTGCTCGCATCATAGGTGGCCAGGGTATCGGGCAAGTCTTCCAACTCCAGGTACTTGCCGAACTCGCTGGCCGTACGCGTGCTGGTGGAGGCCATCGTCGAGACCCCCAGCAGATAGGTGCCCTCGCCCGCCGGATGCACGGTGAGCTGGCTCTGCTTGCCGACCTCTTTCCAACTGGCCAAGTCCGGTGCAGCCTTAGCGCCGCCCTGACTCAGCGAAACGTCCTGTAGACGCGCTCGGGTGACTGCACCTGCACTTTCATCGAAGGTGCCATTGTTCACCAACGCTGTGTTCGCCTCGCCCGCTGCGGTGCCAGGCTTGGAGAAAGCGACAAACAGGTCGTGCGCACCGGCACTGCCGGCCACAGCGAACAGCAGTAGTGTGGCGGATAGTTGCGTGTTTCTCATGATGTGTAGCTCCTCGTGATCGTGGCTTACCAGTGGTAACCAAAGCGGACATTCCAGCGACGACCCAGCAAGTCGTACGTCATGGTGTCGGTGTCGGTGTCGGTGTTGGGGTTGTTCTTCACGAACGGCGCCTTCTTATCGAGCACTTTTTCAACGCCGGCGGAGATATCCCACTTCTTCTTGATGCCGTAGCTCAGTTGCAGGCTGTGGTACACCACGCTGGACACATGCGAGCCGATCGTGTCGGGCACGGCGATGATGTCGTCCGCGCTGCCGATGTACTGCGCCGAATAGACGCCGGTCCAACGGTTCTTGCCCATACGCAGTGAGCCCAAGCCACGCCACTGGGTGTAGCTACCCAAGCCGCTGGTGATCTTGCCGGCGTACTCAATGGTGGTGGCCCCGGGCGTGAGCGCCCCCAACCCACGCGGGGTGAGTCTGGAGGTCCTGGAAGCCCTGCTGGATCTGGTCATGGCCTCGGGCAAGGTACGTGTGGTCGACGTGGCGGAACTGTGTCCGCCCCTGGATCCGGATCAAGCCACCGCACGTGTGGCCGCGCGTTTGATCCACCGAATGGTCAGTGCGCAGGCTCAGTGAAGTGATATCGGCTGGCAAAAGGCAGTGAGCTAATGGGAACGCTCAGCCAGCAACTGCTTCATTTGCGCGATCTCCTGTGTCTGCGAGGTAATAATGTCCTGGCAGAGCTTCACCAACTCAGGATCCTTCAGACGATTCTCCTCACACATCAGGATGGCGCCAGCGTGGTGGGGAATCATCGAACGGATGAACTGTTTGTCAGTGACCGCTGCTTGAGTGCGAATGCCCCACCAGCAGAACAGCATGAACGCCACCGTCAGACCAGCCAGAATCAGATTGCGTCGGCGATCGGGGTACATGCTGGACATTAGCCACAGCTCGATCAGCAGCATGGGAGCGGCCATCAGGCCCGCCATGTAGAACTGGTTCACGTTGTTATAGACGTTAGCCCACTGATCGACCATTGCGTACATCAATGCGTACATGGCCACGAAAGACAGGCCCATCATCAACAACAGGCGGCCGTAATGGCCTTGATGCCCTTGTTGTGCCTGGTGGGCAGGTTGGTGTGAGGCGTGCGGTTTTGCGTGCTGGGACTGCGGGTCTTGCGCGTTTTCGTGCGTACCGTGCGAAGAGGACATAACAATCTCCGTGGGAATGGCAGAACGGCGGAAGAACCCGCGAACTGTTGGAACAGCTCCCGGGCTGAGAACACTTACATACCCTTGCCGGCAGCGAATTCCTGCGGGCTCAGCTTGCCATCTTTGTTGCTATCGAGCATGCCAAAGTGCGGCGCCAGCTTGTGCTTGGCCAGTTCTTCCTTGGACAGCGAGCCGTCCTTGTTGGCATCGAGCTTGGTGAAATCGGCATCGGCCGCCGCCGGCTTGTGCTGACCGTGGTCGGTGGTGGGCGTGGTGGTCTGGCCGCCGGCGAAGGCCGCGCCCGCCATCAGGAACAAGGCCATCATCGAGAGGGAGGCATAACGCTTCATTGCAGTACTCCTTGTGGGATATGAGCCATCAGTGACAGGAATGGCCGCGCGCAGGCTCATCGGCGCGGTCAGGGTGGGGGGTGGCAACAACGGTGGAGCCGGACAAACGCAGGGCATTGGTGACCACCGAAACCGAGCTCAGGCTCATGGCCAGGGCCGCCATCATCGGACTGAGCAAAAGGCCGAAGCTGGGATACAGCAAGCCGGCGGCGATAGGCACGCCGATGGCGTTGTAGACGAAGGCGAAGCCCAGGTTCTGCTTCATATTGGCCACCGTCAAAGACGAGATGGCACGGGCTTGCACGATGCGCCTCAAATCACCCTTGACCAGGGTGAGCTGGGCGCTGGACATGGCCACATCCGTGCCCGTCCCCATCGCGATGCCCACATCGGCTGCCGCCAGGGCCGGCGCATCGTTGATGCCATCGCCAGCCATGGCCACGCGACGACCCTGGGCTTTGAGTTGCTGGACCAGGTCGGCCTTGTCCTGCGGCTTGACGCCACCACGCACATCCTCGATGCCCAGCGTGCGCCCCACGGCCTCGGCCGTCGCCTGTGCGTCACCGGAGGCCATCACCACGTGCAGGCCATCGGCACGTAGCAGGTTCAAGGCAGGCAAGGTCGTGGCTTTGATGGGATCAGCCACCGCAATGGCGCCGGCCAACCGACCATTGACCGCCAGGAACATCACGCTAGCGCCTTCTTTCCGAAGACGCTCGGCGCTGCTTTGCAAAGGTGCTACATCGGCGCCAACCGACGCCATCAGGCTTTGGTTGCCGAGCACGACATCCTGATCGGACACGCGCCCGCGGACGCCTTGGCCGGTGAGCGAATCAAAATCTTGGGCGGCCACCAGGTTCAAGCCACGTCGCTGGGCTTCAGCCACGATGGCCTCGGCCAAGGGGTGCTCACTGCCCTGCTCCAAGCTGCCGGCCAAACAAAGGATCTGATCGGCGTCGAAGCCGGCGTTGGAGAGCGTGTCGCGAAAGGCTGGACGCCCCTCGGTCAACGTACCGGTCTTGTCCACGATCAACGTGTCGATCAGACGTAGCTGCTCGATCGCCTGAGCATCGCGGAACAGGACCCCGACCTGCGCAGCGCGGCCAGTGGCGACCATGATCGACATGGGGGTAGCCAAACCCAAGGCACACGGGCAAGCAATGATCAGAACCGATACGGCATTGAGGACGGCAAAGGTCCAGGACGGTTCGGGTCCAAACAGACCCCATCCGAAGAACGTGAGCACCGCCGTGGCCAGCACGGCCAGGACAAACCAGTACGCCACCTTGTCCGCCATACGCTGCATCGGCGCGCGGGAGCGCTGGGCTTGGGCTACCAACTGCACAATCTGCGCCAGTACCGTCCCGGATCCGACTTTGTCCGCCCGGATGACTAAGGCGCCCGTCCCGTTGAGCGTGGCGCCTATAACGTGATCACCGACAGCCTTCTCCACCGGAATGGGTTCACCGGTCAGCATCGACTCATCGACACTGGCGCGGCCTTCGATGACTTCCCCATCGACCGGCACCTTCTCGCCCGGTCGTACGCGAAGCAGATCACCCACGTGCACGTGATCCAGCGCAACGTCCTCTTCGCCCCCATCGGGTTTGACGCGGCGAGCCGTCTTGGGCGCCAATCCCAGCAGGGACTTGATGGCCGCCGAGGTTTTGGAACGCGCCCGCAGTTCCAGCAGCTGTCCGAGCAGGGTGAGCGAGACGATGACCGCTGCCGCCTCGAAGTAGACCCCTACCCGTCCATGCTCGCGGAAAGAGTCCGGAAACAGGTCCGGTGCCACGGTGGCCACCACGCTGTAGCCAAACGCGGCGGCCACGCCGATGCCGATCAGCGTCCACATGTTGGGGCTGCGATTGCCGATGGACTGTAGGCAGCGCTCAAAGAAAGGCCACCCCGCCCAGAGCACCACCGGGGCGCTCAGCACGAGCTCAATCCAGGTGCGCGCCTGCGTGGACAAGCCGGGCAGACGGTGTCCCAGCATGGCCAAGACCAGGACGATCAACGTCAAAGGCAACGTCCACCAGAACCTTCGGGTGAAATCGCGTAACTCTGGATTGTCGTCCTCCTCCAGCGAGGGCATCTCCGGCTCCAGCGCCATGCCGCAGATCGGACAGGTGCCGGGACCTGGCTGACGAATCTGCGGATGCATCGGGCAGGTGTAGACCGTGGCGTGGGTACCGCTGGGTTGGGCCACCGCTGCTGGGGCGGTCACTTCAACTTGCTGGGGAGCATCGTCCGTATAGCGGACGGGATTGGTGATGACCCGTCCATCCGCAGCCTCGACAGGGGCTGCGCCTGCAGAATGGTGATGGTCATGGGACGACGGTGAGTTCATGCCGATGCTCGCTTTAGTGGGGATGGACTGCCAAGGCAGTGTGCCATTGCGGGTTACACAGCTATTCGGGGCTGAGCGTCCCGAGCACTGAAACAACAATCAGGATCAAGATGGCCAGCGCGGCCTCAGCCGTAACACTCTGCCGCAAAGCCCGCACCTCCTGCGCGGGATCTCCGCTGGTCAGCGCTCGTTCCAAGCGCGGCACCAGCGTCCATCGGTGCAGCGCTCCCAAACCCAGCATTCCAGCGAACAGGGCCAGTTTGAAAAGCAGCAACTTCCCGTAGGTGCTCTGGAACAGGGCCGAAAACGACCACGCGGTGAGATCCCCGTAGTGCGCGATGCCGGACACGATGAGCGCACCAACGAAGATCGTTCCCAGCGTCGAAAAACCATGCAGAAAGTCATGCGTTGATCGCAGACGCCCGCTGCCGTTCGTCTCTTTGCCGCGCAGCAGCATGGCAAGGAACATCAGGACCGCTGCGATCCAGCCGCCTGCCGCGAGAAGATGGACGATGCCTGCAGCAAGCCGGACCGCGCCTGCCAAGCCCTCGCCAGCGGCGGCGTGGCCGTTCCATGCCAGCGAAGCGAGTGCGCCGCCCGCCAGCATCGCCCCCAGCGGGAAGGCGGTCTCCACCTTCCCGCGGCGACGATGCCATCCGAGCACGAACATCAGGGCGACCAGCAGCGCGCCTCTCGCCATGGCTGCCCGGCCCGCGGACGTCTCGAGCAGATACCAGCCAAGCGATGCGCGATCAACCTCGGCAAGCGGCATTCCCATGATGCCCGCGGTCTTGAAGACGACATCGAGCCCGGTGAGCACGAGACCGGCTACGGCACCCGCCAATAGAACGCCCATGAGTGACCACCCGGCCAAGGCGTCGGCGAGTGCCGATCGACGCGACCCGTACCAACCGAAGAGTGGAACCCCGAAAAGAACCATGATGACAAGGTATTCCAAGAATCTCAGTGCATAAGCCGACAGGTCGAACATTCGCGACTCCTCAGCGCACCGTGAAGCTGAAGCTGCCCGGCATGGGGTGGTTGTCACCACCGACGGCGCGGTATTCCACGGTATAGACGCCCGGAGCCAGCGGTCCAGGCAACTTGGCACGCAGGGTCTTGCCGTTGTTGACGATCTCGGTCGTGAAATTCTCGATCGGCATGGTGGAACTGCCGTGCTTCATGAGCAACTTGAGACGCGACGCCCGCGGAATCAATGTCTCGTTGAACACGAGATCGATCTGGCCTGGCGAGGCCACCACCGCATTTGCCGCCGGTGTGGACTGCTGCAGCGCGGCGTGGGCGTGCGCGACCTGCAGCGAAAACTGCCCGGCCGCGATTGCGAGGACGAGCGCGAAGGAGCGAATGACGTTGGACGACTTCATATGGATAAATCCTCATTGGAATGTGATGCAAAGCCCGTTCGGGAGGGGCCGCGCTGTGTTCGATGCGACAAGCGTTAGATGTCGGACTGTCACTGAAACCACGATTTGTCGGATTTTCTTGATACTTCCGCTTTCGCGAGACGAGGATCCCACCGGCTCAGGCGGGATCCTCGACGCATTACGCTGCCATGGCGCTGCAGCTTTCCGCGCAGCGGCGACAAACTTCGGCGCAGCGCGTCATCTCAGGGTCGTTCATGGCGTCGCATGCATCGGCGCACTGGCGGCAGATCTCCGCGCAGGCACCGCAAACCACGTCGTGAACGCTGGCACCGCGCAGCATCGCGTCGGCACTGGTTGCGCAGGTATCGGCACACGTCGCCAACAGCGCGATGTGCTCCGGGGCCGCGTGAACACCTCCTTTGGTCAGGCAGTAGTTGATGGTCTCCAGGCAGATCGCATGGCATTGCGTGCAGTTGTCGATGCACTCGTTCATGGCCTGGGGCCGGTGTGCTGCGGAATGGTGAGTCATGTAGTTCTCCTTCTTCCTCGCGGGCGAGAATCGGCGCGCCCGCAACACCGTCCCCTGTTGCTGCGACGGATCAGTGCTGTGCGAACGGTTCAGTGGTTCCGTCGCGATGTATCAGCTCGACCGTGAACGGCTGCTGGCGTCCCTCCGGGACCTCCATGCCCGGAGAACCAAGCGGCATCCCTGGGAGGACCAGGCCGCGTGCGTTCGGCTTTTCTTCGAGGAGACGCTTGATGTCCGCGGCCGGAACGTGGCCTTCGATGACGTATCCGCCGATCTCGGCCGTGTGGCAGGAGCCCTTTGCATAGGGGACACCCAACCGCTCCTTGACCAGACCCAGGTCATCCATGTCGTGCACATCCACGGTGAATCCCGCCTTCTGCACGTGGTCGATCCAGACACCGCAGCACCCGCAGGTCGGGGTCTTGTGGACGGTCATGCGTGGCAGGGCTGCTGGAGTCGCGTCGGCTGATTGGACGACAACCTGTGCGGAGGGCGAGGTTGTGGGTTGCGCGGATGAAGCATCCTGGGTGCAAGCACCCAGACCAGCCACGGCAAGGACCACAAAAGTCAGACGGTGCAATGTGAGCGTAGTCATTTCAATCTCTCGACTCAGCGCTTGGTCCGCGAGGACCAGTGGATGTGGACGATCCGCCAGCCGTCCGCGGTCTCCTTCAGCACCATCGTCTCGTCGCTCTGGACGGTCAGTGGCTGGCCGTCCTTCTGGGCATGCAACTCGCTTTCGGTTCCGACCCACGCGAACTCGCCAGCGGCTCGTGCGCGCTGACGGAGCAGCTGGCGATGGGCGCCCTTGAGGAACGCCGCATCGCTGACTGCGTGATGGCCCATGTATTCCTCGCGGCTGCGTTCGGCGCCCCCGGACTCGAGGATGAGAACGTCGGCAGCGAGCAGGGCTTCGACCGTGGCCAGATCGCCGCTAGACAGGGCCCTGTTGAAACGCTCCGCTACGGCGACCGCGGCCTCTGCAGTGACTGGGACGTCGACGTCCGCAGATGCCGCGGCAGCGGGGTGATGTGCGTGCGGCTGTGTCGCCTGCGCCATTGCGGGGGACACGACGGCCAGTGCCAGTGCGAGGGTGAACGAGATTGCTGTTGCGTTCATTGCGTGGGCTCCAAGAAGATCAATGGGGGTGCGCATGGCCGTCATCGGCCACGGGCGTGTGTGGTGCAGGGTGCGACTCCACCTTGCCGTCGGGATGGCCGTGGCTCACCAACCCGACTTCCGTGTCGCTGGGTGTCGGGCCGTGGTGATCGTCGTCCACGCCCGGCGGGTGCGCATGCGGCATGGAGTTGTTGCCCGGCTCGAATAAGGCAGGGTGATCCTCGGCCTTTTCGTCGTCATGGTGGCCTTGCGTCTCGCCGCCGCCATGCGAATGGCCCTCGCTGCTGTCGACAAGTTCCTTGTACGCAGTCGCGTCCAGCGTGGGCAACTTCTGCAGGAAGGCCGACATGTTCCATATGAACTCATCGTCCATGCTGCCGCCCCAAGCGGGCATGCCGCTGGCCTTGATGCCGTGCTTGATCACCCAGAACGCCTCAGCTGGAGCGACCGGCTGTTTGCTTAGGTTCGGTGGCGCGGGGTACAGGCCCTTGCTCATCTCGGTGGCCGCCGCGTCTGGTGAAAGATGGCAGGTCACGCACATGGCGTTGTAGTTGCCCGCACCCTGGCGGATACGCTCAGGATCATCAAGGTTCGTGGGTAGCTGAAGCTTGGCGGCGCGCACCTCAATGGAACGCTCGCGCGCCGTTTCAAGTAGCGCATACACCGGGCGACTATGCGGATCGTCGGCGGCCACGTTGTACACGCCCAGAGAGAGCGTGGCGGTTGCGACCACCGCAACCAATGCCACGCCGGCACCGAGCCATACCCACATCTTTTTGTTGGATTTCATTGTCAGTTCCCCTTAGAACCAGGTACGAAGGCCGATGACCAAGCGCGTGTCTTCAAAGGACTCGCCATGCTCGCGTCGCATGTCTGCGGTATTGCCAAACGCGCGCTCGTACACCACGCCGATGTAGGGAGCGAACTTTCGGGTGAACTCATAGCGAAGTCGTAGCCCCGCCTCAGCGGCACTCAGACCCGAACCTATCCCGCGCAATGGATCGTTCTTGCCATAGGCGGTGACTTCCACCAGCGGCTGCAAGATCAGCCGGTTGGTTAGCAGCAATTCGTACTCGGCCTCGACATTGGCGGCAGTCTGGCCCCCTTCGCCGAGATAGGCTGTGGCGGACACTTCGAACTTCATCGGCGCCAAGCCCTGTACACCGATAGCGGCGAAGTTCTGCGATGCCCCAGGCTTGAAGTCATGACGCACACCGGCCACCACATCCCACCACGTGGAGATACTGCGGCCGTAAAGCACTTCCAGATCAGCCGACTCGGTCTGACCATCCGTGCGTTCGCCTTCACTGCGGAGCCAGACGCGATTGAGGTCCGTACCGATCCAGCCCTGGCCCTCCCAGCCCAGCCCGGTGCCCGGATCGGCATCCCAGGTTTCCAGGCGATTGAGCAGCACGTAGCTCTTGATCGAGTTGTCATGCACCGGATGCGCGTGTTCCGGCGCGATGGCCGCCTTGCGATCCGCGTCCGTCACCGCGGGAATCGGGGTGCGCGGCTGCGTTGGCGCTGCAGGCCCGTGTCCCATCTGACTGTGGTCCATGCCCTCCATCGATTGCATTCCCGCTTCTGGTGTAGCGGGCGCGGGCGAATCATGGCCCATCTGCGAATGGTCCATCCCCTGCATCGCAGGCGTGGCCGTGCCGGAGGTGTCGGCTGCAGCGGGCTGTGCCATCTGACTGTGATCCATGCCCTGCATCGACTGCGCCTGCGCTGTGGGCGCCGCAGGTGTGCTCGCGGGCGAGCCGTGCCCCATCTGCGAATGGTCCATGCCCTGCATGGCAGGCTCGGCTGCGTTAGCCTGCGGCTCGGCGTGGCCCATCGCCGCATGATCGATCGTCGCTTCGCTCGTCTTGGCCGGTGTTGCAGGCTTTTGGGCTGGCGCAGGTTTTGATGTCGGTGCCTGATGTGCAGAGTGATCCTGAGTCTGGGTCTGCGCGCCCTGCTCCATCTGCATGGAGCCGTGCTGCATAGATTGGGCGCTGGCCGCATTGGCCAGGGCCAGCGAGATAGCCGTCAGCGCAGTCAGGGTGGTATCGCGTCTATTGATGTTCATTCGTCGACCCTCACCGTGCGCATCATTCCGGCTTCCATGTGATAAAGCAGGTGGCAATGGAACGCCCAGCTGCCCAACGCATCGGCACGCACGCGATACGTGCGTCGGCTACCTGGCGGCATATCCACCGTGTGCTTGCGCACCATGAAGTTGCCGTTGTCGTCCTCCACGTCACTCCACATGCCGTGCAAATGGATGGGATGGGTCATCATCGTGTCGTTAACCAATACGATGCGCATACGCTCGCCGTAGTTCAGCCGCAGCGGCTCGACATCGGAAAACTTCTGACCGTTGAAGCCCCAGGAGAATTTCTCCATGTGTCCGGTCAGATGCAGCTCGATCTCGCGACCGGGGTCGCGTCCGTCAGGGTCTTCAAAGGTGCTCTTGAGCATGGAATACGTCAGCACATGACGGCCGTTATCGCGCAGGCCATTGCCCGGATCATCCAAGCGCGAACTCACGCTCATGGCTTGGTTGTCCAACAGGGGATTGTTGGTCTCGCTAGCAGGGTGTGATTGCATGCCCCCGTGCTGCATGCCTGCCATGGCACCATCGCCGGCGGCGGGCATCGCATGGCCTGCATGGGCCGAGGTCGCGTTACCGCTGACAGGTGGGGTCATGCCAGGCATGCCCATGGCCGCACCACAGCCGCCTTCCATGCCCTTGCTGCCGCCAGACATATCCATCGACCCATGATCCATGCCCATGTCTGCCATCGTCAGCAGCGGCCGGGGATCCACAGACGGAACGGGCGCGCGTAATCCTTCGCGCACAGCGAGCGTGCCGCTGATGTAGCCGGTGCGACCGGAGTCTTGGGCAAAGATGGTGAATGCGTCCTGCCCGGAGGGCTCCACGATCACATCGAAGGTTTCTGCTACCGCGATGCGGAACTCGTCGACGGAAACCGGATGGACATACAAGCCATCTGCCGCCACCACGGTCATCTTCAGCCCCGGAATACGCACATCGAAGTACGTCATGGCAGAGCCATTGATGAAACGCAGGCGCACCTTCTCGCCACTGCGGAACAAACCGGTCCAGTTGCCCAGTGAGGTCGTGCCGTTCATCAGGTAGGTGTAGGTGTTGGCGTTGACGTCGGACAGGTCCGTGGGCGTCATCCGCATCACGCCCCACATCTTGCGATCTTCCAACGTGGCCGACAGGCCGTTGCGCTTCACATCGCGCGCAAAATCGCCGACCGTGCGCTTGTAGTAATTGTCATGGCCCGGCATCTTCTTCAAACGATCGAACAGGGCCGTCGGGTCCAGGTCTGTCCAATCGCTCAGCATCACGACGTAGTCGCGATCGAAACTGAAGGGCTCCGGCTCCAATGGGTCGATGACGATCGGGCCATAGAGCCCGGCTTGTTCCTGGAACCCTGAGTGGCTGTGGTACCAGTAGGTTCCGCCCTGATGCAGGGTGAACCGGTAGTGGTAGGTCTCACCACGTCCGATACCGTCAAAGCTCAGACCCGGCACGCCGTCCATGTTGGCCGGCAAAATGATGCCGTGCCAATGGATGGAGGTGTCCGCGCCATGGATGGAGTTAGCGGGCAATGCATTAGAGACGCGCAAGTTGACCGTGGTGCCTTCCCGCCACCGCAGCAACGGCGCCGGAACGGACCCGTTGACCGTGATCGCGGTGCGGGTCTTGCCGGTGAAGTTCATCGGCGTCTCGCCAATGGTCAGGTCAAACTCAGTGCCCGATAGTACGTTGGGTTGTCCCGGCCCCTTGAGCGCCCAACTGGCTTTGGGCCAGAAACCTAATCCTGCGACTGCGCCTCCCAAGGCCAAGCCTTGGACAAATCGCCGCCGCGAAGGCAGCAGCGGTCCACCGCGTGGACCACGAAAATCATCATGCGACATGAAAATGCTCCAAGCGTCGTGTTGCCACCGGCGGGCGGTGGTACAGAGCGGGCGGCTGGCCTAAACAGGCATGCAAGCCACACCAACGGCGCCATTGCGGCGCCTAGGGACGCTTAGCCGATCGGTGGTCGGATCAGATGAGGCAAGGCAGGTGCCGCATGCCCTAGGGGCAGCGGCATGACATCCAGGCCCAAGGCCAGTTGCACCGAAACATGCAGGCGCGCAGGAAGTGCGCTCGCGCAAGCGTGTACGCAGGCGCACCGGCACGCAGAAGACTTGCAACAGTCGGGACCGGCATGGTCGCCATGCCCAGTGCCAGCCTTTTCAATCGATGTGGCATCGGGATGATGCTCAGCACTGTGATGGGCGAAGCAGTCTTCGTCGACTTGCACCGCGGCAGCCACTTCGCTGGCCTGCTCTTCCATGACCGGGTTCATACTGACGGACGCAAACGCCGACCACGCGCCGTTAAGCACGAGCATGGCGATCAGGAACAGTCGCAGTAGAAGTGAGGAGGCTGACACGGGCGACATGGTATATCACTTTAGACAAGGCGCGTGTGTATCGGTCGTGAACAAAATCTCAAGTAAGCCTGAGATGTCGCGACTTGTCAGTCGCACTAGCCGCGGACACTGCAGCTCCCTCCAGAAGCGCCCAAAGGGCGGGTTGAGGCGAAGAGTTGCCCATAGGGCGAGCGCTTGTTCGGTTTACTTCTCGGGCGTGGCCTCGATCAGCTTCACCAACTCGCGCTTCTGCTGCTTGCTTAGCGAGCCCCAGCGCAGGAGCAACTTGGCCAGCAGATCATCGTCGGTGTAAAGGAAGGCGGCGGGGATCCCCAACGCTTGGGCCAACCGCTCAGCAATCTCCAGCATGGGCTCGTGCTTGCCACGCTCGTACTGGTTGATTCGGGGGCTGGCCACGTGAGGATCCAGACCGGCCCGGATGCCCAACTCCTTCTGCGACAAACCCGTGTGCAGGCGGGCTTGTTTGAGGCGTCGAGCGAAGGTCGGTGTTGAGTCGACGGACAAAGTCACGCGCGCACCCCATGGAGACCCCATAAGGATGGCGGATGTACCCAGCCTTGCATACTAAGATATTCTTAGCTTTGAGGCAACCGGCGACACCGGTAGCGCCGCCCCCCCCCCAGGAGCCACGCCGCTCCCTCATCCCCGGAAACCGCATGCCCGGAACCTCGTCAATGACGCCATCTGGGGTCGCCAGCATCGAGGAGTTGGGCCTTCGTGGCACCCTTTTCCTAGCCGCACTGTTAGCCGCGCAGCTACGACGCCTACCGGTGGCGCCCACACGCCGCTCCACCTTGCTGGTGCTGGACACGCTGCGAGACTTGGCCTTGATCCAAGTTCCCTGGCCAGCGGATCGATGGCAGATCCGCCCCGATGCCGAGGTCACGCCCATCGAAGATCCGCAATGTGCTTTCGCCTGGTCTACCCACGAGCGCAGGCACCTGCTCCCGGTGCTGGAAGACCAACTCGGCGATATGGCACACGATGTAGACTTGGCGGACGCGAAACTGGAGCTGTGGGATGAACTTGCACTCTGGGAGACCGAGCAGTTTCTGGAGCAGCAATTGCTCAAACATCACTTCGACCCAGGCTGGGCACGTGATGTGGGGTTCGTCTTTCAATCCGGACCGCGGGGCTTGCCGATCGCGCGGTGGCGTTACTGCTGCTGGGCGGCGGTACGCCAAGGTGCCTCGGTGGCGATGCGTCTTGGCGTGCACGACAGCGCCCATGTGCGGGAAGCCATCTTTCAGGAGGTCCAGAAGCGCCTGCGCTACCTGATGACCAGTTCGCCCGAGCAAGGCATGTTCAAGCCCTATCATTTGGCACCGGAGTCCTCAGTAGCCAAACTGTTTGTAGATTGGGTCGTCCCTATGGAATGGGCGTACTGGACAGGTGAGCGCCACCCCAGCCGCTAGCAGACAAACGAGCAGCCTCGTCAGTCGGCTCCCCCATCTTGCGCATGGCCGCGCCGAGTTTTCTTCACCGCATTTTGTGCTGGCGTCAGTTGATTCAGTAGAGGCTCTAGCGCTTCAAGACGTGCATTGGCACGCAACGCATCGGCTTCAGCGCTCTCGCGGCGCTCACGCTCCCGCGCAAGGGTGTCTTGAACTTGAGCTAGCTCGTTGCGCATGGTATCCAAGGTCTTGGCGTCAGTCTTCCAGCGCTCCTGCAGTGCCAAATAGTCCGTCGCGGTCTGGCGCAACGCCACGACCTCGCTGTGTTGGCCTTCGTGGGCCTGTCGTAGCTGGGCAAGCTCACGCTCAATCCGCCCGTGGCGCTCCAGCCATTGACCATTGTCGCGGTTCAGCACCAACAGCTCCTGATTCTTCGCGCCCAAGGCTTCATTGGCCTGACGTAAGGCTACTTGCAGCTCTTGGACCTGATGCTCGTGACGGCGAAGCTCTTGCTCACGCTGCTCTTTGGTTGAAGTGCGGTAGTGCTCAAGCGCTTCCCGGGCATGGGCATGCTTGTCCTCCAGAGAACGCGTATGCGCCTCATGATCAGCCAGCCGCACCGTCATGCCAGCGATGCGCTCGTTCAACTGGGCGATTTCCGCGATCCTGTCACCTAGATTCTGTTGAAGGAGGGCGTGAGCAGCTTGCTCTTGGTGCAGGCTTGCTTCGGTGCGCTGCAGCCGACTGCTCAAGGCGGCAGCCTCCTCTTGGGCACCGGAAAGCGCCTGTTGCCGACTGTGGAGCTCAGCCTGATGGCGCTCACGCTCCTGGGTGAGGATGGCCTCTGCTTCCTCCTGGAGCCGCGAGGCCAAGCGCGCAACCAAGTCCTGCAAAGCATCACTAACGGCTACCGTCCTCGCCGGACCGCCGCCTTCCTCTCCTTCCAGTTCACGCAAGTAGCGGTGGATCGTGGTCTTGGAGCCCGCGTTGCCCAAGGCCACTCGCACCGCGTCGACTGACGGCTTCTTGCGTTGGGCCAGCAGCGCGTCGCGCGCCTTCTGGACGTCACTCTTATAGAGTCCTGCGCGCGCCATCGTGCCACCTCACTTTATTTCGTAATGTATTACATACCATGTAATTACATACTATTAAAGCAGGTAGACGACCGCTCGTCGGCGAAAATAGTTATACGGGATAATATTGAATTATCCCGCGTAAGGCGGATTCTGACCCTTCCCGGCGTCCCAAGCAGTACGAAACCGCCCAGGGCCGGCGATCGCTGGGTAGTATGGCCCAGAGCGGAAAGGAGGCCAGCCAGGGTGCAGGCAGGCTCCGCCACCGAGCCCGTTGGCCATCATAGGACTGTGCATGCCGATCGAACGTATCGTCATCGACAACTTCAAGTCGTTTCGCCATCTGGACCTGCCCCTCAATGCCCACATGAACCTGGTGGTGGGCGACAACGAGGTCGGTAAATCCACCCTGCTGGAGGCCATCCACGCGGTGGTCACCGGCCAGCTGCATGGGCGCAATCTTGCCTACGAGCTCACGCCCTACCTGTTCCACCAGCCCACGGTGCAGGAGTACTTGGGAGCGCTTGCCACGGGCACGCCGGCCTCGCCGCCACGGATCTCCATCGAAGCCTATCTGGGCGCCGACGCCGCGCTGGCGTCGTTACGCGGCACCAACAACTCCCTGCGTCTGGATACCGCCGGCATCCGGCTGCTGGTCGAGCTCAACGACGACTACCGCGAGGAGTTCAACGCCTACCTGCAGCAGCACCAGGGCGCGGTCAGCCTGCCGGTGGAGTACTACACGGTGCGCTGGTACTCCTTCGCCAACAATGGCGTCACCGCCCGTAGTATTCCGTTCGACTCGACCATCATCGACACGCACGGCATCAAGACCTTGTCCGGTGCCGATCGCTATATCGCCGGCATCATCGAGCAGGCACTGACGCCTGCGCAGCGCGTCTCGCTGTCGCTGAGCTTCCGCCGCATGCGGCAGAGCTTTTCCGAAGAAGCGGATGTGGCAGCGATCAATGCCTACTTGACCGAGCACACCGGGGACATCAGCCACAGGGCATTGACGGTAGGCGTGGACACATCGCCGCGCTCAACGTGGGAAACCAGCCTGTCACCCTACCTGGATGAGCTCCCGTTCACCCAGGCCGGCAAGGGCGAGCAAAGCGCGGTGAAGATGAAGCTGGCGATGCACGCGGCCGGCGCGGCTCACGTGCTGCTGATCGAGGAGCCGGAGAACCATCTGTCCTATTCAAGCATGACCCAGCTGATCGACAAGATTGCGGCCCTCTCCACCGCCCAGCAGGTGATCATCGCCACCCACAGCAGCTTCGTGTTGAACAAGCTGGGCGTGGACAACGTGATCCTGTTCAGCGCGCAAGGCCAGATGAAGCTGGACCAGCTGCCCAGCGATACCCACGACTATTTCATGAAGCTGCCGGGCCACGACACGCTGCGGTTGATCCTGGCCAAGCAGGCGATCCTGGTGGAAGGCCCTTCCGACGAACTGATCGTGCAGCGTGCCTACAGTGACCATCACGGCGTGGCGCCGATGGCTCACGGCGTAGACATCATTTCGGTCAAGTCGTTGGCATTCAAACGCTTCTTGCAGATTGCCGATCGACTGAGGATTCAGGCCAAGGTGATCACCGACAACGACGGTGATATCGCAGTTGTGCAAGAGCGCTATGCCGAGCACATCAACGCGATCTATTACGATTCCGACGAGAGCGCCCCTTCGCTGGAAGAGCAGCTGATCAAAGCCAACTCGCTGGCCGAACTCAATACCGTGCTGGGCAAGGCCTTTGCCGATGAGGTGGCGCTGCTCAAGTACATGAAGGGCCATAAGACCGATACGGCCTTGGCGATTTTCAATAGCCCGCACTCGATCAGGTTCCCGGACTATGTCCAGCGTGCCATCACCTAACCGGGTCCTGCTCTCGGCAGCCGGCTCGGGCAAGACCACGTTGCTGGTCCGGCAGGCCTTGGAGCGACCTGAGCGCCGCATCGCGATTGTCACCTACACGCTGGAAAACCTGGAAGAGATCCGGCGCTCGTTTGAGGCCCACGCAGGCGCGGTCCCCGCGCATGTCACCTTGCACAGCTGGTATGGCTTTCTGCTGCGCCAGTGCATTCGCCCGTACCAGGCTGCGCTTTGCCCTGAGCCTCGCATCGAGACCATCCTGTTCGTAGAAGGTGTCACCAACAACCGCGCCCCACGCACCCAGGTGGCGCGCCACTACCTGGCGGGCAACCGGATGTATTCGGACCGAGCGGCCGATTTCGCTGTGCGCTGCGATGAGCTGACCCAAGGCCAGGTCGTGGCGCGATTGGCGGCGATGTACGACGAGCTCTACATCGACGAAGTCCAGGATCTGGCCGGCTTTGATCTGGATCTGGTCGAACGGCTGTTGAAGAGCGAGATTGCCATCACGTTGGTAGGCGATACGCGCCAAGCCACGTATGCGACCAACTATGCGCAAAGGTACAGCCAATACCGTGGTCCGAATCTGGCAGCGCTGTTTCAGATTTGGGAGGCCGACGGCTTATGCCGGCTGGATCACCGCCTCACCAGTCTGCGCTGCGTCCAGGCCCTGTGCGATATGGCTGACACGCTCTATCCGCAGATGCCGCGGACCCAATCAGGCAATGGCGAGGTCACCGGACACGATGGCATCTACCTCGTCGCTCCAGGGGATGTGGCCGCGTACATGCAGGAGTTCGCCCCCACCGTGCTCCGGCATGACCGGCGGCAGGCGTGCGACGGACTGCCGGCGGTGAACTTTGGGCAGTGCAAGGGCCGCACCTACAGTCGGGTCCTCATCTTTCCGAACGGGCCGTTGACGCAGTACCTGCGCACGGCCGATGCAGCGCGTATCACCGCGCCGCCGAAATACTACGTGGCCTTCACCCGGGCGCGGCAAAGCGTGGCCTTTGTGTATGCCGGCGCGTGCGCGTTGCCGGGTCATCAGCTCTATGCGCCTGCCAGCGCAGACGCATAGAGCCAGGGGCTGCGATCACATCTTCTTTAACGGCGCCGCGGTGGGCGGCGGCGGTACCGGGCCCGGGTCGTTGAAACACAGCATGATCTGATCGATGCCGAATTGATCGGCCAGGACCTGGGCAATCACAGCATGCACCAGGTCCAGGTCGACCGAGGGCGCCGCGACCGTGATGGTGGCCGCGATCGCACGGCCATGCTCACCGGCGACCAGGCGCAGGTCGTCCACCACTTTCACGCCCGGGTCGGTAAACATCGCCGCACGGACCTGTTCCAGGTTGAGCTCGTTCATGGGGACTCCAAAGCAGTGCTACCGGCGCGGGGAGCTCGGTCGCGATGCAGCCAACGATAGAGCACCGGCAGCACCAACAAGGTCAATGCGGTGGATGAGACGATGCCGCCGATGACGACAGTGGCCAGCGGCCGCTGCACTTCCGAGCCAGCACCGACATTCAAGGCCATGGGTAGGAAGCCCAGCGAGGCTACCAGGGCGGTCATCAACACCGGTCGCAGGCGTCCAAGGGCGCCGTCGCGCACAGCGTCGTCTAGCGGATCGCCCTGTTCGCGCAGACGGCGGATGAAGGCGATCATGACCAGCCCGTTGAGTACGGCCACGCCCGACAGCGCGATGAAGCCCACGCCGGCAGAGATCGACAACGGAATCCCGCGCAGAGCCAGTGCCAGCACACCGCCGGTCAGCGCCAGCGGCACGCCACTGAACACAATGGCCGCATCCTTGGCCGAGCCGAAGGCCATGAATAGCAGAGCGAAGATCAACGCCAGTGTCACCGGAACGACCACGCCCAGGCGTTGGGTGGCCGAGATCAGCTGCTCGAAGGTGCCGCCGTAATCGATCCAGTAGCCCTCTGGAAGCGCGACATCCTGGCCGATGCGTGTGCGCAACTCGCCGACGAACCCGCCCAGATCGCGCTCGCGCACGTTGGCGGTGATCACCACGCGGCGCTTGCCGTTCTCGCGGTTGATCTGATTGGGCCCGCGCTCTACCTGGATCTTCGCCACTTCCCGCAGCGGCACCGTGCGAGGCCCCCCATTGGCGCCGGCGGCCAGACGGCTGGACTCATCGACACTGGTGCTTGCCGGCAGCGGAATGGGCAGATCTGCCAGCACAGCGGGGTCTTGGCGCTGCGCTTCGGGCAGGCGCACGACCAGGTCGAAGCGGCGGTCGCCCTCGATCAACTGGCCGGCAACACTGCCCCCAATGGCGGTGGCCACCGTTTCCTGCACATCGCCCGGGTTCAGGCCATACCGTGCCAATGCCGCCGGATCTGGCGTGATGGTCAGCAGCGGCAGGCCGGAGACCTGCTCGGCCTTGACGTCTTCGGCGCCGGGGACGCTACGCATGACCCGCTCGACCCGGCTGGCCAGGCGCGTCAACTGGTCAAGGTTGTCGCCGTAGACCTTGACCGCCACGTCCGAACGGACGCCGGAGATCAACTCGTTGGTGCGCATCTGGATGGGCTGGGTGAACTCGTAGTTGCTGCCCGGGATTTCCTTGGCCGCCGCCTCCAGCTCTTCCACCAGCTCGGCCTTGGGCTTGCGCGGGTCGGGCCACTGGTCGCGGGGCTTGAGCATCAGGAAGGTGTCGGCCATCGACGGCGGCATAGGATCGGTGGCCACCTCGGCGGTGCCGATCTTTGAGAAGATGTTGGCCACCTCCGGGAACTGGGCCAGGCGCTTCTCCAGCGTTTCCTGCATGGCCACCGACTGCTCCAAGCTGGTGCCGGGAATACGCATGGGCTGCAAGGTGATGTCGCCCTCATCCAGGCTCGGCACGAACTCCGAACCCAAGCGGGTGGCCAGCACGCCACAGCCCACCACCAGCACGGCCGCGCCGGCCAGCACCACCACGCGCCGACGCAGGGCCCAATCCAGCAGCGGCGTATAACGGGCACGCGACCAGCGCATCAGGCGGTTGTCGTGCTCAGCCACACGGCCGCGCAGGAAGCTGGCGATCGCCGCCGGCACGAAGGTCAGCGACAACACCATGGCGCCGGTCAGGGCCAGCACCACCGTGATCGCCATCGGGTGGAACATTTTTCCTTCTACCCCGGACAGCGAGAAGATCGGCAGGTAGACCGCGGCGATGATGCCCAGGCCAAACAGGCTGGGACGGATCACCTCGGCGGTGGCCGAGGCGGTCAGGTCATAGCGCTCTTCATCGTTGAGCTGGCGGCCTAGCGCGTGCTGCGCCTCGCCGAATCGGCGCAGACAGTTCTCGATGATGATCACCGCCCCGTCCACGATCAGGCCGAAGTCCAGCGCGCCCAGGCTCATCAGGTTGCCCGACACGCCGCCACGCACCATGCCGATGATGGTGAACAGCATCGCCAACGGGATCACCGCCGCGGTGATCAACGAGGCGCGCACATTGCCCAGCAGCAGGAACAGCACCACCACCACCAGCAGCGCGCCCTCGATCAGGTTCTTGGACACCGTGCCGATGGTGCGATCCACCAGCGCGGTGCGGTCATAGACGGCCTTGGCATGGACGCCGGCAGGCAGGCTGGCGTTGGCGGCATCCAGCTTGGCCGCGGCCGCCTGGGAGACTTCCCGGCTGTTGGCGCCGAACAACATGAAGGCGGTACCGACCACGACCTCGTGGCCATTCTGGGTGGCCGCGCCCGTGCGCAGCTCCTTGCCTTCGCCCACGCTAGCGACGTCGCGCACCCGAATGGGCACGCCATCGCGCCGGTCCAGCACGATGTTGCCGATTGCCTCCAGATTGGCTAGCTGGCCCGGCACGCGCACCAGGAACTGCTGTCCGTTGCGCTCGATGTAGCCGGCGCCGATGTTCTGGTTGTTGCGCATGACCGCGGCGACCACGTCGTTCAACGTGAAGCCCAGCGCCACCAACTGAGCTGGATCGGGAGTGATGTGGATCTGCCGCTCGAAGCCGCCGATGGTGTTGACCTCGGTGACGCCGGGCGTGGTGCGCAGCTGCGGCCGGATCACCCAGTCCTGCAGGGTGCGCAGGTCCGTGGCCGTGTACGGGGTGCCGTCGGGCTTGCGAGCGTTGGGCTCGGCCTCCACGGTGTACATGAAGATCTCGCCCAACCCGGTGGAGATCGGCCCCATTTCCGGGTCCAACCCTTCGGGAAGCTGGGAGGCGATCTGCTGCAGGCGCTCGGCGACCTGCTGGCGGGCAAAGTACAGGTCGGTGCCGTCCTTGAAGACGACGGTGACCTGCGAAAGCCCGTAGCGCGACAGCGAGCGGCTGTAGTCCAGCTTGGGCAGACCGGCCATGGCCGTTTCGATGGCAAAGGTGACCCGTTGTTCGGCCTCCAGCGGCGAGTAACCCGGGGCCTGGGTGTTGATCTGGACCTGGACGTTGGTGATGTCGGGTGTGGCGTCAATGGAAAGGTGACGGTAGCTCCACACGCCCAGCGCAACCAGCGCAGCGGTGAGCACTAGCGTCAGCCAGCGATGGCGGATGGACAGCCCAATGAGGCGTTCGAGCATGGCGGGCCTCATTCTTCTTCCACGGTGGACTTTTCGATGTCGGCCTTGATCAGGAAGCTTTGGGCCACCACCACCTGTTCACCGGCCTTGAGGCCTTCCAGCACTTCGGCGCGTTCGGCGTCGCGGCGCCCCAGCTTCACCGGCCGGGTGTGGTAGGTTTCGCCCTGCTGCACGTAGACCACGTCCTGGTCTTCTGCGGTCTGCAGCGCCGTGATCGGCACCACCAACGCTGCCGATTGGCGATCCACGGTGACCCGCGCCTTGACCGCCGACCCCGGCCGCCACAGGCCATCGGTGTTGGCCACCGTGCCGCGCGCAATGGTGCTTTGGCTGGCGGTGGCGGTGCCGGGCAGGACGCGCTCCAAGGTGGTCTGTGCGGTGACGCCATCGCTCAAGCGGGTAACCGTCACCGGCACGCCAGCACCGATGTGCTGGGCGTCGGCGCCGAAGATGTGCAGGTCCACCCACAGCGTGGACAGGTCGGCGACCTCAAACAGCGGCGCGCCCTCAGCGGCGGCCATGCCTACGGCGGCCGTGCGCGCCATGACCACGCCACTGATCGGCGCGGTGACGGTATAGGTGGTCAGGCTCAGGTTGCTCTCTACCGTGGCCAGTGCCTGGCCGGCCCGTACCTGATCACCCACGCCCGCACGCACGGAGCGGACCGGTCCGGGGAAGCGTGCCGTGACCTGCGCGATGCGACCGTCAATCGGGGTCAACAGCCCTTGCACCTCATGCTCGTCAGCAATCTCACCGGGGCCTGCCGGTGCGACCTGGATACCCGCTGCCTGCGCAGCTTTGGCGGCAATCTTGGTTTCCAGCGGCGCTTCCTCGTACTCGCCGTGCTCTTCGCCCTCAGCGGCGGCGCCGCCTTCGGACGCTTCGTTGGGGGCCGACGCGTTGCAGGCGGCCAGCATCATCAGGGCCATGCCCAGTGCGGTCCAAGAAAAGCGATTCATGGGGTCTCTCCGGTGGAAGCAGCCGCCGGCGGCGCGACAAGCGCTTGGCCGGTCAGGCGTTGAATTTCGATCAGGGCGCGCTGCGCATCGAGCGCCACGTCCAGCTGCTGCTGGGCCATGGCCGTGCGTTCGGACTGCAGCTGTGCCCATTCCAGGTAGCTGATCGCGCCGGCGCGATAGGCGCGCTCGGCGGCCTTCTCAGCCCGGGCCAACTTCGGCAGCACCTCGCCTTGCAGCCGTGCCACCTCGGCCTGCGCCACGGTGTAGCGACCATGGGCTTCGACCAGCGTGGAATACAGCGACAGGCCCTTGGCCTCGCGCTCGATCGTCAGAACCTCCAGCTCGGCTTCGCCGGCGCGGATCTCCGGCTGCGCGCGGCTGCGGCTGCCCAGTGGCATGGACAGGCTGGCCACCAGCGCGGTGTCGTCAGTCTCCTGCAGGCGGCGCACGCCCAGCTGCCACGACAAGTCCGGCGAGGCCGCCGAACGCGCCAGCTGCAGTCGTGCCTGCGCGATCCGGCGGGCATCGGCAAACTGCGCCAACTCGGGAGTGCGCTCCAATTCCTCGGCCAGCGACTGCATGGACGCGATCGCCGGCAGGGTCATGGGATCCGCCGCGGCCACCTCGAAGCTCGGAGCACGTTCGCCCCAGAGGGCAGCAAGGTGCTGCCGGGCGGCAATGCGCTGCTGCTCGGCCCGATCACGGGTCAACTCTGCTCTCGCCAGTGCTGCTTGTGCGGTGAGCATCACCGATTCGGGAGACGCGCCAGCCTGCAGGCGCTGCCGGGCAGCGGCGACGGTCCGCTGGCGCTGGCCGACATCCATGTTCGTCAGGCTGCGTTGCCGGTCGGCACCGACAACGGCCAAATAGCGCTGCGCCGTCTCGGCGAGCAGGTCCAGCCGCCTGGTCTCGCGCTGCACGGCCAGTGCATCAATCCGGCTTTGGGCCAAGGTGCGGCGGGCGTCGAGCTTGCCGCCGCGCTCCAGGACCGAGCTCAGGCTCAAGGTCAACTCCGCGCTGTCCAGGCCACGGGCCGCGCCCGTGCCCAGCGCATTTTCAACCTCCGCCCCCAACGTCCACGGTGGCCGCTGCACGGCCTGGTCGCGCTCGGCAGCGAGCACCGTGGCTCGCGCATCGACCAGGCGCAGCTCGGGGTGGGTTTGGGCCACGCGTGCAAACGCGTCGTCCAAGGTCATCAGCTCTTCTGCTGTCGCCGGCGTTGCCGCCGCGCTCAACAGTAGCCACGCGGCCAGGGCCGCCAATCGCACATGCATGAAGTACTCCAGAATTTTCGATAGCCAACAGGGATCCGGCGCACGCCGGCGCGCATCACCCTGCGATCGGCGGCCGGAACGGCGCGAGCAGGTGCTCATGCCGATATCTGTCCGCATGGGCTGTCGCCGACGGCCAATGCCGGCCGATATGAGCAATGGCCAACACTATTTCTGGAGCCGGCGCGGCCTGGCTACAGCACAGCACCAGCTGCTGTAGCCGGTGCAGCGCGGCGTCTACGCCACGCTCGGAAGCTGGTGATGCCACTGCCGGGTCATGGTCGGCCGCGGCCAGATGGGTTTGAGCATGGAGCTCGCCAACCACTGCCAGCACCGGCTGCGTCACAAGGCCCACGGCCAAGTGCGCCAGCAGCAGCCAGCGCAGGCCACAGCTCAGCCGGCCAAGCGCTGTCATGCAGGCGTTTTGCGCGCGTCGGCACGCGCCCGGCGAGCATCACCCAAGATCTCGAAAGCCTCCTTGATCACATACAGGCCGATCAGGGCGCCGATCACGAAATCCGGGTAGGGGCTGGCCAGCCACCACACCAACAGGCCGGCCAGAATCACCCCAACGTTGGCCACCACATCGGCGCGGGTAAACAGCCAGGTCGCTCGCAGATGCACTTCGCCAGACTTCAAGGGGGCGAGCATACGGAGCACCTTCAGGTTCACGGCCAGCGAGACCAGAGCGGTACCGATCATCCAACCGCTGACCGGCTCGGCGCCGTACATCACCCGGCGGCCGACTTCGACCAGCACGCCTACGCCCAGCACCAGCAGCACGCTGCCACTGACCCACGCGGCGTTGGCCTTGAAGCGCGCCGTGCGCCCGATAGCGACCAGGCCAATGGCATAGGCGGTGGCGTCAGACAGCATGTCCAGCGCGTCAGCCAGCAGCCCGGTGGAATGGGCAATCCAGCCGGCAATGCCGCCGATCACGGCCATCGCTGCATTCAGGACCAAGGCGATCCAGAGGATGCGTCGCTCCTCCTTGTTCTTGGCTTCGTGGTGGCACCCGCAATCACTCATGTCTTGGTCCTCTGCTGTGTTGTTTCATTGCTTGTTTGCGCCTGGCTGTCTACGCACACCGGAACGGGCATTGGCGAGGAACCCCACGATGGCGGCGGTGCCTACCAATACCTGCGCCAGCAGCGACTGCCAGGTGGGATACAGGCCGATCCACTCGATGCGCGGCAACGCGAGCGGTGTTTGAGAGATCCAGCCCGCTTCCTGCAACGCGGCCACGCCTTTACCGATCAGGATGACCGCCATCACCGCGATGAGAATCGAGCTGATCGAAAAGAACCGGCCAATCGGCAGCCGCCTGCTCATGCGCAGCATCCAGTACGCCACCGCAGCCAACACCGCGATTCCCGCCGCCAGGCCTGCGAGGATGGCGGTGGACGCCTGATCGCTCCACATCGCGATGTAGAACAAGATCGTCTCAAACACCTCGCGGTACACCGCGACAAAGGCCAGCATGAACAGGAAAACAGCCGAGCGCCGTGTCAGCGCAGTCGTCAGCTTGGCGTGCAGGTACTCCTGCCACCGCCCTGCAAGGCTCTTTTGGTGCATCCAGATGCCTACGCTGAGCAGGACAGCGGCAGCGAACAAGGCCGAGACGCCCTCAGTGACTTCCCGGTTCGCACCGCTGATATCAACAAAGTAAGTGGCCACCGCCCAGGTAGCTGCGCCTGCCAACAACGCGCAGATCCAACCCGCATGCACATACGGCAACACATCAGACCGCTCGGCTTTACGCAAGAACGCCACGATACCAATCACGATCAGCAGCGCTTCCAGTCCTTCGCGTACCAAGATGGTAAAGCTGCCTAGAAACGCGGTGCTGGCGCCTATTCGGGTGTCCTGCAGCGCCACGTCCGCGCGATCAAACAGCTGGGCAATTTGCGCTGCCTGCCCGGCAACGTCAGCCGCGGGCGCATGCTGATCCAGCTGCGCGCGGTAGCCTGCCATGGCCGTCTCGATCTCTCGCAGCAATGACGGATTGCGCGTGGCCAGCGTGGGTTCAAGCGGCTCTACACCATCCAGATAGGACGAGAGCGCAAGCTTTTTGGCTTGAGCCAGGTCCTCATCAGCGTAAGCGCGCTGGCTGGCGGCCAGTCGCTGCCGCGCCACCGCAAAGCGATCGGCTCCTGGTACCGCTTCGTTTACTACCTGTGGCTGCGAACGCAGGTAGGCGATGATCGCGTTTGCCTGATCGGCGGGCATCGTGGTGGCAAGATCGGCCTCTCGCGTGCGTGTCAGCGCTTCGAGCGAGGGAATGTGCGTATGGGCCTCGGCACTGGTGCGCCATAACGCCTCACCTTGAGCCTTGGCTTGCGAGGAGTACCCCAAGCTGCCCACATAGAATGCCAACGCCCAGCGATCACTTTCTGACAGCCCAGAGAAGCTGACCATGCCGGTACCCGGCACACCCTGGGAAATGACCTCGTACAACGACAGCGGCGTTCGCTGCGCGGCGCGAGTGGCATCGGTGAACGCGATCGGCGGCGGACTTAACGCTTGCGCGGCGGGGCCATCACCGTGACCTGTGGGGCCGTGACAGGCCGCGCACTGCTGGCTGTAGATGGACGCGGCCTGGGAGGTCTTCGGCGCGCTCGCCGGAACAGCGCCGATCGGGTAGCGGGCCAACAGCGTCGTGCCGAGCCCGCGCGCCAACGTTGCCACTTGCGCCGGGTCGGCCTTCTCTGCCACCGCCTGGACCAGGCGGTCGGCCTGGGCCGTCAGCTCCTGCTGGTTCTGGCCACTGGGCAATGCTGCCAGCTGACTGCGCACGGCGCCGGCAAACTCGCTCATTTCGGCGTATTCGTTGGGGGCAATTACGCGACCGGCCTGGACCGCGCCGGGGTAGTCGACCGCGATGTAATCGAGCATCTGCCAGGTTTGGCGCAGGTCTGCTGCGGCAGGCTCCGCCTGAGCAGAAGCGGGCAGAACCCAGCCGATCAGCAAGGCAATCAGGCAGTAGCGAATCAAGGCGATGGGCAGTGGCATGGTCGTCACATGCAGCGCCGCGGCCGGAGTGGCGGCGGATACGGGTTCAGCGTAAAGTCCGTAGCTACTACGGAGTCAAGCGTACTACGAATGAAAATCAGTGAGGCTGCCGACGCCAGCGGATGCCACTTGGAGACGATTCGCTATTACGAGCGGATCGGGTTGCTGCCGCGCCCGGGGCGCACGGGCAACGGCTACCGGGTCTATGGCCCGGCCGACATCGAGCGGCTGCGCTTCATTGCGCGTGGCCGGGACCTGGGCTTCAGCCTGGAGGAGGTCCGCAGCCTGCTGCAGCTGGCCGGCGATGAGGAGCTTTCGTGCGGGGACGTGGACCGGTTGGCCCGCAGCCATCTGGCCGACGTGCGCGCCCGCATGGCCGACCTGCAGCGCATGGCCAGCGAGCTGGAACGGGTGATTGCCAGTTGCCATGGCGGGCAGCGGGCGGAATGCACCATCCTGTCGACGCTGCGCCAGACGACCTCGGTGGAGGCCACGCGCCAGTGACCGAACTGGACCGCTACCTCGATGCGGCCACGCGCCAGAACACGGTGCGCAGCTATGCGTCGGCGCTGCGGCACTTCGAGGTTGAATGGCAAGGCCACCTCCCAGCGACACCTGACAGCGTGGCCCGGTACCTGGCCGCTTATGCGCAGACCTTGGCGACCAGCACCCTCCGCCAACGTCTGGCGGCCATCGCCTCTTGGCACCGCGACCACGGCTTTGTCGACCCGACCCGATCGCCGCTGGTGCGCAAGGTGCTCAAAGGCATCCAGACCCTGCACCCGGGCCAGGTCAAGCAAGCCGCGCCGCTCCAGATTCGGCGGCTGGTCGAGCTCGATGACTGGCTGGCCGCGGCGATCGCTGCGGCACATGCCCGGGGCGATGGGCCGGCGGCGCTGCGCCATCAACGAGACCGAGCGCTGGTGCTGCTCGGGTTCTGGCGGGGATTCCGTGGCGATGAACTGCTGCGTCTGGACGTGGCCCATCTCACGCTGGTGCCGGGACAGGGGATGACCTGCTTCTTGCCACGCAGCAAGGGTGATCGCCAAGCAGCCGGCGTCACCTACAAGGTGCCGGCGCTGTCGCGGTTATGTCCGGTGGAGGCGACCCAGGCGTGGCTGCAGGCGGCCGACCTGCAAGAAGGGCCGGTGTTTCGGGCAGTCAACCAATGGGGCCAGGTGAGCGCCGAAGGCCTGCATCCCAACAGCTTGGTGCGCCTGCTGCGCGAGTTGCTGACCAGTGCAGGCTTTGCCGATGCGGGGCTCCACAGCAGCCATTCGTTGCGCCGCGGCTTTGCCAGCTGGGCCAACGACCAAGGCTGGGACATGAAGGCCTTGATGGAGTACGTGGGCTGGCGCGATGTGCAGTCGGCCATGCGTTACCTGGACGGGCGTGACCCGTTTGCCCGGGACCGCATTGAAGCAAGCCTGCCCAGTCCAACCGTGCCGGTACCGGCGATGGCACTGCCGGCGCCGGAGGGCAAATCGGCCCTGCAGCTGCGCCTGCGCATGGTGCTGACCCCGTTTGCCCGCACGGGCCGCGGCGCGGCCAAGGCCCGAGGCCGAATTGAAGAGATCTGCTTGGCCCCGTTCCAGGCTGTGCGCCTGAACACCGCCAGCAGCGAGTACCAGTTGACTGCTCCCACCGATCCCGAAAGGGATCTGGATGAAATCCTGGCCACGTTGCTCGATGACATGCACCGCATGGCCGATACGCACCAGTGCTTCCTGGAAGCGTCGCTCAGTACAGACGACGGCCGGCACTGGGACTGATCCCCCTCACACCCTCCGGATCCAATGGCTACCCTTCACGAGACCGCCTACCCGCGACTGAAGCCTGATCCCACCGCCAAGGAACTGGAGGAGATCTATACCCCGACCGCCGCTGAGATTGCATTCGCCAAGCAGCTGACCACCCAGCCGGGTCCGCAGCTGGCGGTACTGATTCATCTCAAGCTCTTCCAACGCTTGGGCTACTTCACGCTGTTGGCCGACGTACCCGAGCGGATCCGGAAGCACATCGCCAAGGCCGCCCGACTCGGGCGCGTATTGGACACCGACCAGCTCGAACGCTACGACGCTTCCGGCAGCCAGCGCCGGCATATGCCGCAGCTTCGGCAATTCATCGGGGTACGTCCCCTGGATAAATCGGGCTTGGCTTGGCTGGACACAGTGGCCACCGGAGCAGCCCAGACCAAGCACACCATCCCGGACATCGTGAACGTCCTGCTCGAAGAGCTGGTGCACCATCGCTACGAACTGCCCGGTTTCCGCACTCTGGAGCTGGCCGCCATCGGCGCCCGTGAGCGGGTCAATCTGGGCTACTACCGCAGCATCAGCCACGCGCTGACGCCTGCCACGCGCACGCTCATCGACGAACTGCTGCGCGCACCGGAAGGGTCCAGGTTCACCGGCTGGCAATCACTCAAGCGCGAGCCCGGCCGGCCCACCAACAAGGAAGTTCGGTTCTACCTGCAGCACATCCGCATGCTGCAGCAGTTGGCCGACCAGCTGCCTCCCATCGATGTGCCGGTGCCCAAGCTCAAGCAGTTCCGTGCAATGGCTCGGGCCTATGACGCCAGCGAGCTGGCCGAACTGGCTCCGGACAAGCGCTATGCGCTGGCCACCATCTTCATTCGCGCCCAGCATGCCAAGACACTGGATGATGCAGCCGAGTTGTTCATCAAGCAGGTGCGCGGGCTGGAGAACACGGCCCAGCAGAAATTGCTGGCCTACCAGCTCGAACATGCCAAACGGGCCGACTTCCTCATCGGCCAGCTCAAGGAAATCCTGCAGGCCTATCAGCTAGACGGCAGCGATAGTCAGCGCGTGGATGCCATCGACAACAGCCTGGAAGCGGAAGTGTCGACCTTGCTGGCCGAATGCGAAGAACATATGGCCTACGCCGGGAAGAACTACCTGCCTTTCATGCTGCAGCCCTATGGCGCGGTCAGGCCGCTGCTGTTCAATGGGCTGGAGCTGATGAAACTTCGGGCGACCAGCCACGACGCCGGCATGGAGCCGCTGATCGCAGCGGTGCTCTCGCTGCGCAACCAGCGCCGTGAGCTGATCGAGGTCGCCTCCCTCGGTTTGGACCCGGAAAAGGACTTTGACTGGATGTCCAAGCTCTGGTGTCAGCACGTGTTCGGCAAGCGGGCCAGTGCAGCCGGCGCCGGCTGGATGCACCGTAAGTACTTCGAGCTGGCCGTGCTGGTGCAGGTCAAGGACGAACTGAAGTCCGGAGATCTCTTCATTCCCAGCAGCGAACGGTTTGATGACTACCGTGAGCAGCTGGTCGATGAAGCCACCTTGGCCCAGGAACTGGAAGCCTACGGCCAGGTGTCAGGCCTGCCCACCGACGCCGAGTCTTTCGTGGCGGGATTACGTGCACAACTGACCTCCCTGGCCGATGAGGTCGACGCGCGTTTCCCGGAGAACGTACATGCGGACATCCTGGATGGGCGCCTGGTGCTGCGGAAGGGGCAACGCGCCGAAGTCTCCAGCGCGATTACCACGGTGGATCGCCTCATCGCCGAACGGCTTCCAGAATCCAGCATCGTCGATGTCCTGATCGATGCCAGCCAATGGCTGGATCTGCACCGTTTCTTCCGCCCGATCGCCGGCACCGAGAGCCAGGTCGAAGATCTGCCCCGACGTGTGATCACCACGCTATTCTGCTATGGCTGCAACCTGGGGCCGACGCAGACGGCGCGGTCGATCAAGGGCTTCAGCCGGCGCCAAGTCGCTTGGCTCAACCTGAAATACGTGACCGAGGATGTGCTTGAGAAGGCCATCGTGGAGGTCATCAATACCTACAACAGATTCGACCTGCCTGGCTATTGGGGCAGCGGCAAGAGCGCATCAGCTGATGGCACGAAGTGGAGCGTCTACGAGGACAACCTGCTGTCGGAGTATCACATCCGCTACGGCGGCTACGGTGGCATCGGCTACTGCCACGTGTCCGACAAATACGTAGCGCCGTTCAGCCACTTCATTCCCTGTGGCGTGCACGAGGGCATCTACATCCTCGACGGTCTGTTGGCCAACACTTCCGACATCCAGCCTGAGATCGTCCATGGCGACACGCAGGCCCAAAGCTATCCGGTCTTCGGCCTGGCCCACATGCTGGGCATCCAGCTGATGCCCCGGATCCGGAACATCAAGGACCTGACATTCTTTCGGCCCGAACCGGGTAGGGCTTATAAGAACATCCAGGCACTGTTCGGGGACAGCATCGACTGGCAACTGATCGCCACCCATCTCCACGACATGCTGCGGGTGGTGATCTCAATCCGATTGGGCAAGATCACCGCGTCCTCGATCCTGCGCCGGCTGGGCACCTACAGCCGGAAGAACAAGCTGTACTTCGCCTTCCGGGAACTTGGCAAGGCCGTTCGAACGCTGTTCTTGCTGCGCTACATTGATGACAATGAGATCCGCAAAACGATCCATGCTGCCACCAACAAGAGCGAGGAATACAACGGCTTCGTGAAATGGGTGTTCTTTGGCAGCCAGGGGATCATTGCTGAGAACGTCCAACACGAGCAGCGCAAGATCATCAAGTACAGCCAGCTGGTGGCCAACATGATCATCCTCCACAACGTGGAAGGCATGAGCCGGACCTTGGCCGAGATGAGGAAGGAGGGGATTGAACTGACGCCCGAGATCCTGGCCGGCCTGTCGCCTTATCGGACCAGCCACATCAATCGCTTCGGCGACTACCACCTGGATCTTGAAAGGGAAGTGGCGCCGCTGAGCTACACAGCCAAGGTGCTTGAACAGACCCCATAGATGGGGAGAACCTGATCGAGAGACGAGCAATCAACTTTGAAATTCAGTCGCTTAGGCAGCTTTTGGCCCTGTACGTAATGATTCCCTGCCGACCCTCTTCAAGGTTCATCCCAGCGACTGCCCAGTTGAAGGCCGCTCTTTCGTGGGCATTGAGTTCCGCGTCGATAGCGTCAATTGACTGCCGGTATTGCTGCTGGGTTCCATTCGTAACCATCTTCTTGTCTGTCGGACCGCTGCAGGCAGCTAGCAGTGCTGATGCTGCCAGGATCAGTGTTGCTCTGCTTCTGGCCGCGGTGATGAAGCGGTATGGCTGTTCGCTCATGCGTCCCCCTGTCAATGAAGAAGACAGAATATCTGGTTTTTAGATATCGGAGAACTGGATATAGCTTTCTAGGCCGCTCAGCCAAGGCGCGGTCGTGTCGAAGTCCATCCATCGAAAAGAGTACGCTGCCCTCATTGAGGCTGTTCGCGAGGCGCGGCTAGCTGCCGGTCTGACCCAGGCCCAGGTGTCCAGCATGCTGGGCCGCAGCCAGTCATTCATCAGCGACGTCGAAACAGGCAAGAGAAGGGTTGATGTGGTGGAGCTGAGAGATATCGCCCGCCTGACAGGCCTTTCGCTGGGCAAGTTGATCACAAACTTTGAGAAGCGAATCAAAGACTAAAGCCCCTTAGGGTGTAGCGGTAGGTTCGCGCTTCTTGCCGGCCGGTCGGGACCAGGCGCACACGCCAGTGACAGACGGCCAACCGGATGGAAGGGGCACGCCCTGCCGGAAATCCGTGACGTAGATCGGCCTCGGCGTGCCGGGTCGAAACTTTAGGCTGTTTTGTGGAACCGTGGGGTCTGAACCCTCGTGTAGATCCGGGTGAAGCGACGTCTTTACAGTTGTTGATGTGAAGACATTTCTCCGGCCCACTCCACAGCAGCTCCACAGGTCGCTAAAGCGAACCCCTAAATGCCTCCGATGGGCTTGTCGCGGGGCCTATACCCTTTCGGCGCGACTGTCTGACGTGGAGGATTGCGCCCTACACAAGCTTCGAGACGCAAAGGCTATCGCTTGGCGGCGGCAGCGCAAGATGCGCAGCTGGGCCGCGAAGCATCCCCGGTTCCTACTGTTAGCCTTTCCGCTTTGGGGTGATCCCCGGTCATTCGCTGAGTTACCGGAACAGAAGCTTTGGCCGCGCATTCTTGGCGTTTTCGCGCTTGTTAGCCCCCATCATCGATGCGCTACAAGCCGATCCAGGAAGTGGCCAGTCACTAGTTCAATGGGCAGAAGTTGCTGGCGTATCCTCTCGGACTCCTGCAAGACGCTGGGTTGCCGCTACTGGCCTGGGATGTTGTGAGTGGCGCCAGAGGCTGAAGCTTGCTGCGTCCCTCCCTCTCCTCCAGAGCGACTGCAAAGTTGGTGATGTTGCCAAGCGGCTGGGCTATAGCGGCCCCTCCCCTTTTATTGCAATGTTTCGCCGACTAACCGGCATGTGCCCAACTCAGCTGAAGAGCGCTGTCTAGATGCAACTTCACCTTGAGGAGAGGGCCCTTTGAACCTGGCTAGCCGAAGAAGCGTTCCCCGAACAAGGAGAACGGGCCTCAAGCGGCCCGTTTTCATTTGAACTGCAGCTATGCAATTGTCTTTCAGCGCTTGGTCGAGGTGTCATCCACGACCATGACCTCGTCAGGCTTCTTGCGAGCTGCGTACTCCGCCAGTACCACACCAAATACTGCCATCAAACCGCCACCCACGACCCAGGTGCTCAGAGACTCTTTGAGGACCACCACCGCAAGCAATGCAGTGACGATCGGGACGAGATTGAAGAACCCGGCCACGCGAGCAGAGCCCAGCCGATGCAGGCCGGTCATCCATGCCAACGGTGCCATGATCGAAGCGCCGATTGCTGCGAATGCAATGCAGCCGATGGCTGCGCCACCCTGGACGCCAGTGCCTGCGACAAGGAAAAGAGGTAGCAGCAGGATCGTTGCAGACATGGCTTGAAGAAACAGGGATTCGATCAGCGTTACGGGAATGCGCCACTTGTGCATCAGCAAATTGTAGGTGGCAAAAGCCAAAGCGCCCAGCAGCATCAGGGCGTCACCTTTGTTGATTCCATGGGAAACCAAGGCTTCAAAGTCACCATGGGACACTACCGCTATCACCCCAACCAAGGAGATGATCGAACCAATCACTGCGCCACCGCGGACTGCGTGACCCATGAAGATGCGCGACAAGGCAAGAGCGATCAACGGGATGAGTGCCTGGATAACGCCCATGTTGGTCGCAGAAGTGAAATGTGCGGCGTAGTACGCCAGGCATTGGAACATGACACCGCCCAAAGCACCGAGCACGAGGAAGCGTGCCCAATTGGCTTTCAGGACCGCTAGGTTCGACTTCAGGCGCGGCAGGGCGAATGGGAGCAAGATGATGGCCGCAGCAAGCCATCGCCAGAAGCTAATATCGACCGGGCCGACGGTCCCTGCAGCGAGCTTTGTAACGATGGTGTTGGCGCCCCAGAGAAGGCAGGCCAGGAGGGGGAGCAGGTAGTACATGGCATCCTCAGATACTGGATATCAACAGCCAGTAGCGTAGACTTGGCGGAATTTCGTTACATCCATAATTTGCGCCAATCTTCATCTTGAATGCGACATGGCAATGGACCCCGTCCCCTCGTTCAGCTCCATCCCTGGAGACATCTACGTTCGGCAAGGGACTTTGCCTCCCTCCGACTGGGATGCTCGTGTGCATCCGTGGGGGCAGTTCAACTATGTTGCGCAGGGTGTCATGGAGTTACAGGTAGGCGAGGACTGGATGGTGTCCCCTACCCACTATGCGATATGGATTCCGCCTGGTGTTCACCACTCATCCCGAAACCGTGGTGCGGTTGCTTATCGATCCGCATACCTTTCGGTCGGCGCGTCGGCGCAGATGCCCAGCATTCCGACTGCGTTAGCGGTTAGCTCGTTGCTTAGGGAGATCTTGGACGAACTGGCCCGTCGTGACATCGGCGAGGCCGTTAAGCCAGAAGACCGGCGACTCTCCGCGGTCGCCCTTGACCTGATTCTGGCCGCGCCGGTGATGTCGAGCTTCCTGCCGCTGGCCAGCGGTGACGTGCTAAAGCGGATTCTGAGCTATGCCGAGACCTCCCTTCAGGACTCTCCGTCGGCACTTGAGGTCGCAGAGCGCCACCACATTAGTGTTCGATCACTTGAGCGCTTGGCAAAGCGCGAGCTAGGGATGGGGTTCGGAGAGTGGCGCAGTCGGCTTCGTTTTCTGAGGGCAATTGATGCCTTGGGTTCAGACCGATCAATTACGCAGATTGCAGACGATCTGGGCTATGCAAACTCAACGTCTTTCAGTGAGATGTTCAAGCGACACTCTGGCCGGACCCCAGACCAGTATAGAAGGGGCCTCAGTCCGCTCCAGCGAGAGGTGGAGCCCTCCTCCCGCTGAATCGAGGCAGGCCTCGAAGCTGTTGGGTCAACCATTTAGCTGGCCCAGACAGTGGCCATTCGGATCGATGGATCATCCAGAGGGTGTCAACCACCGGAGATCCACAGTCAACCACCTCAATTGCGTCTTGCCGAGCGAAGGATTCACGGGCGTGTCGCGGAATGACAGTGAATCCCAGCCCGAGCGATACCGGCTCAAGGATGAGCGCAACCTGATTGGTGAAGCCGTGTATAGGAAGCGCGCGTACGCCTGGATTTCCTGGGAACTTGCGGGCGAGAAGGCGGGTGGCCATAGCCTGGCCATCTGGATGATCAACGAAACCCAACTTTTGAAGATCCGCCCAGCTGTCCGCGCAGGCACCTCTCGGAACTACCAGCTCAAGCGCCTCCTCGGTGAAGGGCTCAGCCCGCAGCCGAGGGTCATCCGGCCGAAGTGCAAGTAGACCCACCTCGTACTTCTTCTCCAGTACCGCCGATAGGATTTCTGGGTCCGGCGAGAAGCGATGACGAATGATCAAGCCGGGATGGGTGCGCTGGAAGTCCAGCAACACCGGGTAAAGAGCAAGGCCAACACTCCCGGGGGTTATCAGCGCAAACTCCCCCTGATCGCTGTCCGCGCTCGCGAGCTTGGCTTGAAGCCGGCGATCGGCCGAATCCATCTCTTGGCAGTACTGCAATAGAGCCATTCCCGCCGGCGTCAGCTCAATAAATCGTGGTCTGCGCAGAAACAGGGCACCCAGCTGTTGCTCAAGATGACGTACATGCTGACTGACCGCAGCCTGGGTGAGCTGCAGCTGGCCTGCGGCCCTGGTAAAGCTCCCGACCTCTGCGATAGCCCGAAAGGATCGGAGCCAATGCTCATTCAGCATAAGAATATTTTATCAATCTGATAAAAATGGATCAGATCATGGTTGAGTTGCAGGGTCTAATCTTGCGGCTACCCCTCTCTTCAGTGGTGTGCCGTGCCTGCCCTACCCCCTCCCTACCCTCGCGCCTTCTCCCACATCGGCCTGTCTGTTACCGATCTCGATGCCGCGGTTTCCTTCTATACAGAAGTCTTGGGCTGGTACCTCGTCATGCCGCCGACCAGGATTGCTGAAGACGAAAGCGCAATTGGCGTGATGTGCACGGATGTGTTTGGGCCTGGATGGGGCAGCTTCCGCATTGCACATCTATCCACTGGTGACCGGGTTGGAGTCGAAATCTTCCAGTTCAATAACGCCGAGCGTCCCGCGAACAACTTCGAGTACTGGAAGTCGGGCGTCTTCCACTTCTGTATTCAGGATCCGGACGTTGAAGGCCTGGCCGCTCGGATTGTGGCAGCTGGTGGAAAGCAGCGAATGCCGGTTCGAGAGTACTTCCCAGGGGAGAAGCCCTATCGGATGGTTTACATGGAGGATCCGCTGGGCAACATCCTGGAGATCTACAGCCACAGCTACGAGCTTACGTATTCAGCTGGCGCGTACGTCTAGCTCCACGCACACCCTCAGCCAGCTTTCGACTGCCAGGCAGTCCTCGCCAAACTGAGACACGACGGTACGGAGCAAGTGTCTCGGCTGTAGAAGTCAGAGGTCTGCAAGTTAGAAGCTGGCGAACGTAATTTTAACGATTCATCGGCGAGCCGCGCCGCTAGCCCTAAGGAGCATATGATGAAAATGAACGGCATTCGTTGGCCGGAAGGCTACCTTCCTGGTTACACCGAAAACTTTGTCTCGAATGAGCTGATCGTCCTCGGCCTTGCCGCAGCTGATGTTTGGCCGTTGCTTGAAGAGCCACGTCTGTGGCCGACCTACTACGGAAATTCAGCCAATGTGCGCTTCCACGATGGCGCCGGCCCTCTGTTGCGAAACGGGGATCGATTCTACTTTGAAACCTTTGGCTTCCCCGTGGAGGCTCAATGCGTCGAGCATGAGGCTCCTACCTCCGAGGGTCCGGGCCGGATCGCTTGGCATGGCTGGGCCGGTGAGCCCGGGTCTGCCGATCGACTTGACGTTCATCATGCGTGGATTGTCGAAGACCTTGATGGTGGCCGAGTGCGGATCCTCACGCAGGAGACGCAGAAGGGACAGCCTGCAGAAGCCCTGCGTCTGGCCAAGCCGAATCCAATGATCAATGGTCACCAGGATTGGCTGGACGGCCTGGTGGAAGCAGCTCGAGCCGCCAAGTCAACGTCCTAAGCCGGAGTAAATCCCCGTGCTTGCTCCTCTTGCTCTCCCCAAAGCCCCGTTTATGTCTGCCCTGTTTAGCCCATTCGAGCTCAAAGGTGTCACTCTTAAGAATCGTATCGCGGTGCCGCCCATGTGCCAGTACAGTGCGGAGGACGGCCGTATCAACGATTGGCATCTCAGCCACTATGCCGCGCTTGCGCGCGGAGGCGCTGGGCTCGTGATTGTCGAGGCTACCGCCGTGTCTCCGGAAGGACGCATCACCCCGGGATGTGCTGGCCTGTGGGGTGATGAGCAAATTCCAGGAATGGCAGCCATCGCTTCTGCCATCAAGCAAGGCGGTGCCGTAGCTGGCATCCAGATCGGCCACGCAGGGCGCAAGGCTAGTGCAAATCGGCCATGGCAAGGCGATGACCACATCGCAGCCGATGATCCCGCAGGATGGGCGATCCTTGGTCCCTCGCCGATCGCCTTTGGCGGCTCGCTCGATAGAGTTCCCAACGAGATGACGGTTGAGGACATTCATCGCGTTCAAGCGGATTTCGTCGCTGCAGCCAAGCGTGCGCTTGCTGCAGGATTTGAATGGCTGGAGCTTCACTTCGCTCATGGCTATCTGGCGCAGAGCTTCTTCAGCCCCGACAGCAACAAGCGGGAGGATCGCTACGGTGGCAGTGCGGAGAACAGAGCACGCTTCCTGCTGGAGACATTGGCGGCCGTCCGTAAGGTTTGGCCCGAGCATCTGCCGCTGACCGCGCGCTTTGGAGTTGTGGAGTACAACTCGCGCGATGGCCAAGCACTGGTCGACTCCATTGAGATTGGCAAAGAAATGCGAGAGTTGGGGCTTGATCTGCTCAACGTGAGCATTGGCTTCAGTGCTCTTGGTGGCCGCGTCCCATGGGGTACACAGGCGTTCCTGGCACCCCTTGCTGAGCGATTTGCTAATGAAACTGGGCTTCCGGTGGCCACAGGTTGGTGCATCGATGATCCACAGACTGCCGAGCGCGTTGTAGCGGACTGTTAGGTTGACCTAGTGATGATCGGGCGGGCCCACCTATCCAATCCGCACTATCCGTACCAAATGGCCATTGCGCTTGGCCAGGAGCTCCCAGCCAGCGTGCTACCCACGCCTTACAGCTATTGGCTGAGCAGATACAAAGGCCCGGGCAAGGCGTCGGCTCAATAGGAGCGAGCCAGCCCCCTCCTCCATCGAGCAATAGGGGCAAATGATCTGGCTCCCATCGAGAATCCCTAACGCCATTGCAAGCTGCTACCCCGCCTCAACACAGGCGGGGACAGGCACCATTAAAGTTGCTCCGCCTTGTCCGCCAGGGGTCACCGAAGCGGCTGCGTGAGCGAGACGGGATGGGAGGTCTGACTAGGCGCCGAAGAAGACTCGAGCTAGCGAGAGGCACTTGGCCGACGCTGCCTTGCCGGCATGCTCAAGCGCGAGCGCTCCGCCGCCGACAAGATGACCATCAGCACAAAGGGGTTGGCTACCTGAATCATGACTACGGACGTCTCTGAGATTGCACCTTGCAGCAGGAGAATCATCGGAATAGTGAGTAGGGCATGGAACAACACTCCCGCACCAACCAAAAGGGCTAGTGCTCGATAGCTCATACGACCCGCGCCAAAGGATGTGTAGATCATCCAAGCGCAGAGGGGGATGAAGATGATGATCGCAGTTAGCGTTCCCGCGCCGTAGCCGACCCCGAGAATCAGCGGGATCACGTGGAAGACAACGTTGATCATGATGATGCTGTAGATCGCATAGCCCCTTGAGCCAGGGCAAGGCTGGAAAGATTGAAGGCGGCGATCGCCTGCCCTGGGTGAAGACGCGTGGTGAGGACAACTACGCGATCTCAGAGCAAATCGGCTGGCAGGTCCATGTCTATGGACGAGCCAGTACTGAACTAAAGGGCTGGTGCGACAGCCGCGGCATGGCTCTTCGCGAGTTTACCTGGCACGAAGAACATGGCCGCGCTGGACGTCAGCAGGACGCTGTCTACGTTCTGCGGCCTGACACTTGGGTGGGATTGGCACAGCCAACGCAGTCCCTAGACGAGCTGCAGCGCTATTGGGATTCCCGCATGGGCAAGAGATTGAGCACGTGAGCGAGATGCAACCTAAGTGGAGTCGTCGCAAGGAGGCGCGGCCGCTCGAGATTGTAGACGCTGCGGTAGATGTTTTCCTTGAGAACGGCTTTGCTGCCGCAAAGCTCTCTGATATCGCGAAGCGCGCACGAGTCGCGAAGGGCACGATCTACCTCTACTTTGAAACCAAGGAAGAGCTGTTTCGAGCCGCAGCGCGCCAGTTGATCTCCACAAATCTGGAAGGCCTTGAGACGGCACAGGCGACCTTCGACGGGTCGATTGAGGAGCTAATCCCGACGCTCCTCCAGCGAGCGGTCTCATCAGGTGGCGATGCCCGCTTGTCTGCAGCATTGCGAATGGTGCTATCGGAGAGCCGAATGTTTCCTGAGCTTGCGAGGATCTGGCATGACGAAGTTGCATCTCGCATGATCCGGCTGGTGGCAAGCGCTGTCGAGCGGGCGCAGGCCAAGGGGACCGTCCGCGCCGGCGACTCAAATCTCATGGCCTTTTCAATCATGGCTCCGATCGTAATGGGTGTGCTGTTCCACGAGCTGTTCGGGATCTCGAGTCCGCATGCACCTGCGCTGGACAAACTTGCGTCCCAGCATGCTTCAATGATCCTTCATGGCATCACTGTGGATGCGATGTAAGCCGCCCTCACGGAGTTGTTAAGGGTTAGGCCACATCTATCCCTCCATGATTGAGATCAGTTGTCCTAGCCCTGCGACTTCGAGGGTGATCGTCTGCCGGCCAGAAGCAGATTCAGCGCGGCACAATCCTAGCCAGCGCATGCGCCCAAGGCATTGCTACTTGAAGGATGGGCAGCCATTGGCAAGCCACCAGCAGGCTACCGTCCTTCGTCGCCCCATGCGCACCGTCACGCAGTTCGAGCAGGGCATCCGGCCCGGGTTAGTCGTCCATCCCGCTGCAGACGATCAGGTCGAAACGACCCGTCGGCCACTCCTGCAGTTTCTGGGCGCAGGCCGCCGGAAGCGATAGAACGTTGAGTGTCGGTCCGAGGGCTGGCGCACCTCGTAGCCGCTGCCTCGATATCCCCCCCGAGAACCGCTGGCCGAACGCAAGCGTCAGCGCCTCCACGCTCAGCACCACGTTCCAGATCCTTCGTGGCCCCACTTGCCGCTTCGCTTCCTGCGTTACGACGGCCAGCGCAACGGCCCCGATGACCGCGGACTGGTACCGGAGTTCAGGCACCACTCGCCGAGCTCCCGCGCGCCTGCGATCAGACGAAGACCTCATCGAGCAGGTCCCGCAGCGCGCCGTTCAGCCTCGGGTCGCCCTGTCCCTGCAAGGACAGGTACAGCGACAACGGGTCCACGACGGTGCCCGCGCCACCCAGGCGGGTGGAGTACGCCCAATGCTGCACGTCTGCATAGCCCTCGCCGGCCACGGGAAACCATTCCGGCTCCGGATGCCGACGGAAGCAGTCTCGTCCGATCGCAGCGATCGGACGCGATGGCGCCGCCAGTTCGGTGAGAACGGACAGGCCGGTTTCTCCCGCAGCACGACAATGATCGGCCAGCAGCATGTCCAAGCCACTTTTGCCGATGCAAGTGGTGCGCAGCACCGGCGAGCGCAGCCGCGGCAGCGCGACCGCCCACAAGGAGCGGCGCGCTTTCAAGAACCGTAGCTTCGTCTCCCGCCCCTCGCGCTGGGCGCTGACGAGGTTAGCCGCCACCAGTTCACGGGCGACCCGCGAGGCAGTCATGCGTGAGTAGCCTGCCTCGCGCGCCAGGTCGAGCGGCACCCACGGGACGCTGCCAGGGATGCCGCGCTCCTCCAAGTCGGGCCGCAACAGGGCCGCGATCAGAACCGCTTGTGCCGGATGGCTCAACCGCTCCCCAGCGGATGTGAGCACCCTTGGAGACGAATCGCGCTCGCGTAAGCTCATCAGGAAGCTCGGAGCGAACAGTTGGCTACCAGGCACAACGAAATCCACCCGAGACTCGATGAGCTTGGAGCGAATGTAGGGCGAAACGCCGGAGAGCACGAGAATGACCCTCAAGCCGGCCTTTTCCGCCAATCGATGCACCTGCGCGATCAGCCGCAAAGGTGGCAACGGTTCCGTCTGCGCCGGGACGGTGGCCAGCAGCACCCTGTGGCCGAGCAGGTCAAGCTCGGCCAGGCCGAATAGGGTGGCGAGGAAGTGGGGTAAGCCGCGCGTCTTGGAGCTGGGCCAGGGCTCGAGCTCACCGACCATGTCGGGTAGTAGACCCTGAAGATAGCGGGCTGCGGCGTCGAGGTCGTTCATAGCAGCGAATGTAACGGAGGTTCTTTACCGTAACAAGGCGCGGTGACAGTGAAACTGCTCTGTTACAGTCCAGTGCACCAGGCCCCTGCTACATCGCCAGGCGAGTTCCCCCGTTCAGACGCCAGCTACTCCCTCCGACTCCGCACGATTTGCCGGATAGCCCTCGGCAGTGGATTACTAGAGAGAGGTTTGTGACTATTACCGCGTAGTTGTAACGAACAGCATTTGCATGGGCTATTCATTAGGCAGCACGATTGTGTCGTAGTTGAAGTCTCGAGGCCGCTGACCGGTTGCCTTGATTGCTTCTTCGACGGCTCTATCGAGCATGAGCAGGTACTTTTTAACGATCTCGCTCCCCCGCCCCTTTTTCATCTCTTCTTTTCTCAGAAAGAGTTCCTGGATCTCCTTAAGTGCACTCACAGCCGTTGCTGATTGCTGCAGCGCAATCGCCAAGGATCGGTTCGGCACGTCAACATAGTTGACTGAATCGAAAGCCTTATGAAGCTGGGTCAGATGCGCCAAGATCAGCCGGGGGCCGCCGAATCCTCCCTCGAACTGCGCCAGCATCAGTGTCGCTGGAAATCGCGCATAGGAAATCAGCTCTATGAGGGACTGTGTGACCTCCCGTCTCCTGACTCTGGCGTGCCAAAGGGGGATCAGTCCCGCGGCGATGATGGCTGCGATGCTGCCGATCGCTTGCACCCACGCCGGCCAGTCAAGCGCTAACGTGGCGGATTTGGGACTCGGCTTGCTCATGAGTGCCCAAGTCAAGACGGCTCCTGCGGCAAAGGTCATCACAGCGACCACCGCCCAATCTCTGTCAGTTCTTCCCTGCTTCATGGCGTTCCTCCTCCGGCGTGCTGGTTTCTACCGTTCGTACGGGGCCTGTCGCGCCGTGCTCTCGGGCGCGGTCGAGGATGAACTTTGGGGGGGGCGTGTACGTCCTCCAAGTCTTTCGGGGAAAGAAGCCTTGATCGAATGGATGGCCTCAAGTCTTAGATTTCCTGCTATTGGGTTCTTGTGTCGGCTCGCCCACTCTTCTGGGCGCGGTGCGGCGTGGCTTGCTTTGCCTGCTTGGCGTTGCCGTGTTCGCTCTCCCTTGTCGGAGTGCCTCGGTAACTTGCCGAGTGGTTTCCTTCAGTGACGTCAGCTGCGCCTCCAAGCCATCAGCCCGCGCGTTCACGCCTTCCAGTCGGCGCAATGCCTGTTGCTCGCGGTTGGCAGCAGCAATGGCTTGTTGCTCGCTCTCTCGCAATGAGGTGGCCAAGGCCATGCGCTCCCGCCCCCACTCCTGCTCGGCTGACCGCAACGCCTGGCGATGCCGGTCAACCTCCGTATGGGCACGATCCTCCACTGCCCTGACGTGCGCCTGGAGCGCCCTCCTCTCTTCTTCGTGAGCGGCCGCGGCCTCGCCCAGACTGCGGCGTACGGCATCCAGTTCCTGCTCGAGTCGCTCCGCCCGTCCATAGGCTCCATCGCGTTGGCGCAGCAGGTCTTGTACTTGTGCCGTCATCTGGGAGACCTGTGCCGCCAACTGCTCCGCGGTGGTGGCGGCGGCCTGAGTCTGGACCTGAGCCTCCCTTTCGCGCTTCTGGCTGGCCTCAATCGCCAGCGTCAGGGCCACCCGGTCCTCCTCCAGCAGGCGCTCGCGTTCCTCCAGTGCGTGCCTGGTCGACTCCAGCTGGGTCTGAGCGAGCTCGCCGGCATCCTGCAGCGCGGCCTGCCACAAACGCTGGCTCAGGTGAGCTACCCGCTCTGGGATGCCTGGAACCGCCGCCTCAATGGCGCGCTGGCGCAGGCGAAAGCCTACGGTCTGCCACCAGGTCTCCAGCCAACGCGTGACGGTGTTGGGCGAGCCGGTGCCCAAGTGGGCTCGGATTCGCTCGACGGTGGGACGTTCGCCGGCGGCGATGATGTCGTCCGCTGCCTGGTGCACATCCAGTTCGCTGATGCCCTTGGCCATTGGGTGTCCTTCTGCGGAACGGTGAGAATTGGCAGGCCATGTCTGATAAGGCATATTTATCAGATGTAGCTCAACCTAATCATAGTGCACAATACATAGTACATATGAATAATATCACTGCTGCGTCAGGGGAACTCGTTTCGGGGCTGGTTCCGGAGCGGCTGGCCACTTCCGCCGCAGAAGCGGTGCGAGACATCCTGCAGGAGGCCGAAGCGCCTAACACCATTCGCAGCTACGCCGGCGCCCTGCGCTATTGGGCGGGCTGGTTCGAAGGGCGCTATGGCAGGCCCATCGCCCTACCCGTCCCCCCGGCGGCAGTGGTTCAGTTCATCGTGGATCACATGGGGCGCTCAGGCGATTTGGGGCTTCGTTGGGATCTGCCTGCAGACTTGGATAGTGCCTTGGTGCATGCGGGCCTGAAGAAGAAGCCTGGGCCGCTGGCGTTCTCCAGCCTGGTCCACCGGGTGGCGGTCTTGTCGGCGGCCCACAAGCAGGCCCGCCAAGACAACCCTTGCGAGAATCGCGCCGTGAGGACCCTACTGTCCAAGGGGCGCAGGGCTTCTCACAAACGAGGCGAGCGCCCGGCCAAGAAGACCGCGCTGTCAGCCGCAGATCTGCGCGCAATGGCGGCCACCTGCGACACCTCGCTCAAGGGGAAGCGCGATCGCGCCCTGCTCTACTTTGCCTTTGCTAGCGGCGGGCGCCGCCGCAGCGAAGTCGCCGAGGCGACGGTGAATCACCTCACCCGACTGCCCGAAGGCGGCTACACCTATCGCTTGGATCACGGAAAAACCTTGCAGTCCGGGCCAGTGGTTGGCAGCAGCCCCGACAAGCCCATCCTGGGAGAGGCAGCCACCGCACTGCAGGACTGGCTGGACGTGGCCGAGATTACCGACGGCCCCCTGTTCCGGCGCGTCTGGCCACGGTCATTGGGCGGCGCGCTCAGCGGCAAGGCGGTCGCCGCCATCGTTAAGGACCGGGCGCGGTTGGCCGGTCTGGACGGGGACTTTGCCGGCCACAGCCTGCGCTCGGGCTTTGTTACCGAAGGTGCGCGGCGTGGGGTGGCCCTGCCGGCGCTGATGGCGATGACCGATCACCGCTCCGTGGCCAGCGTGATCGGATATTTCCAGCAGGGCGGCGTCGGCAGCAACCCCGCCGCGCGCCTGATGGATGAGGACTGAGCCTCCGGCCCGAGCGGCCAGCAGTGCGCGTTGAATGTGCCCCGCTCGGGCCCTATCCTGCACAAGACGCGCACCATCCACGGCAGGAATCAGGGGGCAGCATGAAGCTAGTCAAGGCACGGATCCGAAACTTCCGTTCTGCAGAGGATTCCGGAACGTTCGATGTCGGAGAGCTGACCTGCTTGGTCGGTAAGAACGAGGCGGGCAAGACTGCAATTCTGACGGCGTTGTTTGGTACCCGTCCCATCGCCGACCAGTTTGCTTACGACACGGTGCGCGATTACCCCCGCCGCTTCCTCACGCGGTATGAGGAACGCCACGACGACGAACCCGCACCGGTTGCCACCCTGACCTGGGAGCTCAGCCACGAAGACCAAAAGGCGGTCGCCGACGTCCTGGGTGCCGGCGCGTTAAGTAGTACGACCGTTGACGTAACGACAGATTACAGTGGCCACAGCACTTGGAGCATTCACGTCGATCCCAACGTGGTGCGCGCGTTTCTGCTCGACCAGCACGGTGTGGCAGGCGAAGAGCGGGAGAAGTTTTCCAAGATATTGCTGGATCGACTCGTGGTCGAGATAGATGCGCACCCCGAGCCGTCTGACCAATTGCAGGCGGTCAAGCGGTCCATCAGCGGCTTCCGCAAGGGGAAACCAGTGCTGGCGGCCATCGATATCCTGCAGAAAAGGATGCCGGCGTTCTTCTATACCTCTCACTTTGATCGCATGTCCGGGGAGATATCGCTGGACAAGCTGTCTCGTGACACCCAAAGCGGCGCGACGATCTCCCCGGGTGACCAGATTTTCCTCGACTTCCTCGAGTACGCCGGGACGTCGGTCAGCGAATTGCAGTCCAGCACACGCCTGGAAGAGCTCAACGCACGTTGCCAAGCCGCCTCCAATGAAATTACCGATGAGATCTTCGAGTTTTGGAGTCAGAACGACGCGCTCAGTGTAGAGATAGCGCTTGCCCAAGGCCTCTCCGAGGATCCCGCCCCCTTCAATAGCGGGACTGTTGCCAAAATCCGCATTCGGAATGACAACCACAAGGTTTCGGTGCCCCTGTCTGAGCGCAGCGCCGGATTCGTCTGGTTCTTCTCCTTCCTGTCGCAGTTCAAGCAGATGCGAAAGAGGAACCCCGGTGCGATCATCCTTCTGGATGAGCCTGGATTGACGCTACATGGAAAGGCGCAAGCTGATCTGCTCCGCTACATCATTGAGCGTCTACTCCCCGACCACCAGGTCATCTACAGCACCCACTCGCCCTTTATGGTGCCGGCCGATCGTCTTGCGGACGTTCGCGTCGTCGAGGACGTTGTCACCTACGACCAGCGTCGCCGCCCCACCGTTAAGGGCACACAGGTCTCCGCGGACGTCCTGAGCGTCGATCAGGACACGCTGTTCCCCCTTCAGGCCCATCTCGGTTACGAGGTTACCCAAAGCCTGTTTGTGGGAGCGCATACCCTGTTGGTCGAAGGACCTTCGGATGTGCTCTATCTTCAGGCGGCATCGCACGCGCTCAAGCAACGCAAGCGCCAAGGCTTGGACAGCCGGTGGGTGATCTGCCCCACAGGCGGCATAGACAAAGTGCAATCGTTCGCCTCGCTCTTCTCTGGCAAGGGCATCCACATGGTCGCCTTGTGTGACTACGGCAATGGCGATAAAGGCAAGGTGCAGCGGCTGAGGGAGTCTCAGATCATGAAGACTTCCGGCGTCTTGGTAGCCACGGATTTCACCGGAAAGGCGGAGAGCGACATTGAGGACTTCTTCGCACCCGCCGTCTTCGCCGACATCCTCAACGGTGCCTACGGTCTGAAGGGAAAAGGGCAAATTTCCGCCCGGCAGTTCAGCCAAGACGGTGCCCTGACGCGCCAGGTCAAACAGGCCGAAGCACTGTTTAATGTCATGGGGGCTTCCGTTCCGCCCCTGGATCATTTCACTCCCGCCAACTGGCTCATCCAGAATCAGCACGTGCTGGCCGCGGAAACTACGGCCATCAATGAAACGCTGGAGCGCTTTGAGAAGGCCTTCGCTGAGATCAATGCGGCGCTAGGGGCCGGTGCGTAGATGAACCTCTGCCAGAGCTCCGCAATGGCAGCGGGTTCCTCTCCCGGCGCGCACTCATCGGAGGGCAGGACTCGGCTGCCTGACTCCCGCGCCATGAAATCGGCCTCTAACAGTGCGCCCTTTCCCTGCCATGCTGGCCCTGCGAATGCCGGGTCCGCAGAGGGCGCTTTAGACGCGCCAAGCCCAGTCTGATCCGTGAATGCGGCGACCACCCTGCCGGTTCCAGCGGAACGCCTCCCACATCAGAGTCGGCGGCGTTCCACCGTACTTCAACTCATCAGCCAACCGGATGAACACCTCATCGGTAATCCAGGTTGACGGGGCAAGGTCCAGGTCCGTGAGCTTGGCCGCATGATTGGCCGCGCGTCCAACCCAGACGATGTCGTTGCCGCCTCGAATACCCGTGCGAGCAGCTCGGATTGGGCTGCTGTCGATTCCGACGACATGCCTCACGGTACCTGTCCAGTCGGGGTACTGCTTTTTCAACGCTGGCATGACGATCATCTTGACCGCATAGTTGATTTTCAACCCGGCCTTAGCCGCCGGCGTGGCTTGCCGGTCACCCACCCAGATGCCCATGACACGATCTCCGTCGTAGGAGGTGATCTTGCCGCCCTCTTTCCTGATGATCGTCGCTGCACAGTGCAGGAACGCTTTGTAGATCTCTGCACTCAACTGCCAGGCTTCGGTGTCGACCATATTCGTTGAGCCGTTCAGGTCCGCGTACAAAACAGTGGCACGATCAAACTCCACTGCGTCATTGCCCAATCGCAGATCTTCTGGATCGGGTACAACTTGACCTCTCCGTGTAGACCATCGGGTTTGTGCTATCGCCTGCACGGCGGCCGTCATCTCTTCCAGCAGTGCCACCGTCAGTCCCTCGGCCCAGCTTCGAGAATGCGGGAGCGAATTTGTTCGCATGCCGGTGCAATCAAAGCCCGGGCGTCCGGGCCAGGGGTGTATCGGTAGGGGACGGTCGTGAGCCCCGTGAGATCACTGGGAAGCTTCAGCTTGTCTTCGCGCGGCTCCATCAAGAAGGCGCGCCGACGCCCCAGGAATCCAATGAACATACCCAGTTCAAAGACGACGTTGTCGCGCATGACAGGCCACTCGTCACCGCGGCTGATGACCATGTCATCCGCGTGGGCCACGGCAATGGCAAAGTCTGCCTGTTCCAGCTGGCGCTCGAGCTCGTCAAGTGTGTAGTTGGCGGCGCGGAACACCCCGTGGTCCCATACCACCGTCAGGAACGGGTCGTGCTCGAAGTGCTGTACCAGCAACCGCGTGACAGGGAGCGCCTCCACCGACGACATCACAAAGACCCGGACCTGTCCGCGAGGTTGGGTAATCATGTGATTGCGCTCTTTTAGACGGCGCGAAAGGGTCGCGGCCAGCCGCCGCCAGATGACGGGGTGTGAATCCGCAATCCTGCTGAAATCGATTTCCGGCACCTTTAGCACTACGGTCGGCTCGCGTGCAGTAACAGTTGCCGCCCGCAGTTGCGCCGGTTCGATGGCTGCCATTTCGCCGACGTGGTCCCCAGCCCTTCGGGTATTAACCACTTTGCCGTTGACCAGCACGTCCACGGAGCCGGAGACAATGAAGAAAACGTCGGTCTCTGGGGCGCCCTGAGTGATAAAGGCCTGCCCTGTCCCCACGTCGAGCAATTCCCCGGCCTGTGCCAGCTGGGCTGCGGCCGCGTCCAAGCCGGCCAGCAGGCGGAACTCAGCCAAGGCGGCGATCAGTCGCCTGCCATCATCCGCCGCGAGGCGCTCGACGATCCCAGTCCCCATACTGCCCCCTTGAAAGTGTGAACTGGGTCCCAATATACGCCCAAAGGAGCTGGAATGAATCCGGCTGCCAGCCACGCCGTAGGCGACGCGACCCGCCCGGCCTGGCCTCCTCTTGGGCGCAGGGAGTAGCACGATGGGACACAGCTGGAAAAAAGATCGCACCAAGAAGCGCATTGCCACCCGTTACGCCGAAGTCCGCGACGTGGACATCCGCGATTACAAGCGGGAAACCTCGCTGGTGGATATTCCAGTCAATCGCGCCTATCGCGTCCAAGGGGCGCATGTCTACATCGACATCGTCAATCTGGCGGACATGCTTAGCTGCACTGACATCGAAGGCGAAACCTGCCACAAGCGGGCCCTTCGATTCCTGAATCAGCACTACCGCGCCGTCCATCGCATCCTCGTTGAAAGTGATGCCATCCGTGTGGACTTTCACAACCAGCGGCTGCATGCGGTTGTGACCAAGCCGTACGGCGATGCCAACGAACGCGCCCGGATCGAGCGCGCGGTTGCGATCGCCCAGCTCGCCATCGATGTGCTGGCTGAAACGGGCGACTCGGACGCGCACATCCCCAATGCCCAGGTTCGTGTCGGCATTGACAGCGGGATGGCGTTGGCCGTCAACAATGGTCGTCGCGCCAGCCGAGAACCTCTTTTCTTAGGCTCCCCAGCCAATCAGGCGGCCAAGTGTGCCGGGCATGGAGGGGCTGAAGGCATCTACCTGACGCACGGCGCACGTGCCGTGCTTGAACTGCCTACCTTGACCGGCAACAAGGACCGCACCACTTCGCTGACCGATGCTCAGATTTCCGCATGCGTCGAGGCCGCTGCACTCGGCATTTCCAAGTCGCGCATCATCGAACTCTGGAAAGATGAACAGGCCGAGCTCCCTATCGGCGAATTCAAGTTCAGTCGACCGACGCCTCCGCTTTCTGATCTGGACTTCTCCCTGCTCAGCGCGGCGAACTCAAGGCGATTTGATGGCGTTTCGATCTATGCCGACATTGACGGATTCACCGACTTCGTGGACAAGCACTTAGAGGAGGATCCCGAACATCTGGTTCGAACACTGCACGTATTGCGCTCTGAGCTGGATGCGGTCGTACACGAGGATTTTGGAGGGCGTCGTGTCCGTTTTATTGGCGACTGCCTTCATGGGGTGCTGCTGGAGGGCACGTCACAGACGACAGATGCGCAGGACACGGTCAGCACCGCTGCCCAGTGCGCGGGTGCATTGCGCAGCAGTTTCTCCACTGCCCTGGAGCAACTGAGCGCCGAAGGCGCGGAAGTGGCAGAGCTGGGATTGGCCATTGGCTTCGAACTTGGCCCCCTTGCCATTTCCCGCCTGGGCATGAAGGGGAGCCTTCCGCGGTGTGCCACGGGGCGAGCGGTGTTGGAATCTGAAGCCCAACAACGACTCTGCGACGGTGTGGAGACGGCCATTGGTGAAAATGCCTACAAGGCCGCCAGCGCCGCGATACGGACCGTCTTTACCGACAAGCGAAAGGCGGCGAACCTAGACTATGCCGCAGCGGTGGAGGAACTCGCCGCATCCGGGGACCGCGTGGCGAAGGCAACACTGGAGGCACACTACGCTGAAGTGGCACCCGCAGTGGCTCCTGCGCTCGCGCAGCCGATCCGTCCTCATGTGGCCGCGACGTGACGCCAAGGCCTTTGGAGCTGCTGCAGCGCGTGGCACCGGACTACGGTGCCACGTTGATCGTAGACCCTGTCGGGGGGCTGGTTGGGATCACAGTGGTTCGGGCCGGCGGAGCCGAGTACGCATTTAGATTGCTCGTCTCCGTTGCAGGCGAGCACGTCTCAGTGCGCGAGATCGCCGACCCCGGCATGCTGCCGGGGTTCTGTCCCGATCGGCATATCAACGGTGACCGTAGCTTCTGCCTCGGCTGGGGAGAAGACAATCCGAGCCGGATCCAAGACGAAGCAGCAGCGAGGCATTGGTGGGCCACGGTCTACCAGTACCTGACCTACCAGATCGGCGCGAACGCCCGCCGGGTCTTTCCTGGAGCGGAGAACGGCCGCGCGCACGGTCGTGCTGCGCAGCATCAGGCCAATGCTGAGCAGGCAGCCGAACGACTGGGTCCGGCATTCAAGGCAGATGTGCTCGCGGGGCAGTTCATGGTCCGCAAGGATTCGCGCCCTCAGAAGCGGAGGCTCGAGCTCTGGCACGGCAAACTACTCCTTGCTCGGGTGTCGACGCGCACTGAAACCTTGGTCGGGAGACCCCCAGTCTGCCCATGTGGCCGCGATCCTGACGGTGCGATCACTGCATGTGGCGACCACGCTGCGGCCCTGGTCACTTTCATCTTGGAACAGCACCGATGTGCGCTGGCCGACACAGCTTTCCTTGAGGATTGTGCGGCTGCAGGAGCGCGCTGCTGCGGAACGCTGGACATCTGCGGTCTTCGATCTGCCATCAAACGAACACAAACCGTATCCCTCAAGACAGAGAACTCACCCCGTGCAAGAACCTCAAAATTCTGGCGGCCACCCGCCAAATCAAAGCGACCGCGTTAGTGCCGCTTGGCAGCAGCTGAATTTGGTCTTGGGCTTCTTCTCCCGTGTAGACACAAAACTCTCGGTCGGCCTGGGTATCAACCTGGGCATGCTTGCCATGATCGCGACGCGGCTGCCGAAACTTGATGAACTAACGGCCCTGATCTCGGTTGTGGGCGTTTTGTTCCTTACACCGCTTACTGTTAGCTTCTGGCACCTGTGGTACGGATATTTTCCGGAACTGCGAGGCGGGTCAAATTCGCTCATCTTCTTTGAACGGGTGTCGAGCATGGCCGAGCACGAGTTCTTGCAGAAGTGCGCGGAGCGTACGCTGATGGAGTTCGAGGAAGACCTCCTGGGTCAATGTTGGCGCAATTCCAAGATTCTCTCGTCAAAATTCAGCTGTTTGAAGTACGCGTACATTGCCACTGTTCTGGCAATCGCCCCATGGATGGCACTCATCGTTGTGCTGCCTCCGCCGGCAAAGTGACACACAAGTGGCTTCTGCTCATCCAGTTGTTGAGCCGGAGCCCCGGGCAGCGCTGACAGGGCCGGGCCTTCCGGCCCAAGTCGGCCCAAGGTGAGAAACGGTGCTGGCCATTGCCGGAGTTTGGCCATCGGCTATCACACGCACGTCGCAGTTAGCTCCCTTTCGGAAGGGGATGCCAGCCTAGACGTGCAGCAAACTCACGACGATAGACGGTGTCAATCTGGGGCGGGGCTCGCCGGACGTACTCTTCTGCGAGCGTCGCAGTTTGCCCTGAGAGGCTTGCGAGGTAGGCAACTGCTTCTTCCACTGATGGGACGCGTTGATTTTCCCCGTTGAACTTCGGTGGCAGCGCCGTCCATAGCACAGTGGTAATCCCGCGAGCAGCGGCCCAGTCAGCGAGCCCAGGAATACTCGCCGGTGCTGGACAGCCATGTGTCCAGACCCCCAAGTGTCGCTCCATGTTCTTTGAGGGAATGGCTTCCCGCTCACGCAAGGCTCGCTTGGCGTCGCCCTCGTCGTCGGTACCAGCCTCAACCCAGAAGGAGGTGACAGCAGACGCGGCCGCATGCATGACCAACGTAAGCCGTCCATTGCCGGATTGCCTTAAAAACTCTACGCAAACCGTTGGCCCGTCTGCCAGCCACTGTCCACGAACCGGTAGACCGTCGGGTTGCCATACCAGCGACCCCCAACCAAGATAGGCAATCATCTTGAGCCTCTACTCGACTGCGACAGCCGTGCCGCCCACCACAAGCGGCTCATTTCGTAATCGGTCGAGCCTTTAGTCTCTGCGCTCACCATCCTGGATGCCTCCTCGTCTCAACAAGACTCTGTATTGATAGCGCTACCGCGCCATCTGCCGCGATGTTGCGCTGCAGGGTCCGACGCCGGGCGAGAAGAAGCGCAAAGACGGAGCATGCTGCTGATTGCGGACTACCCGCAAGAGCGGGTGACGCATGCCTGGGAGATAGTCGAACCCGCTGTCTTCAAGCTCAAGTACGAGGCGGGAGAGAACCTCATGCTGCAGGAGCAAGCGGCGTCGCGACGATGCAATCCGAACACCCCGGCACCCTGTGAAAGGAAGCACGAAATGGCTGAAGTACCAGAACAGCTCTTCGGCAATAAGCTGGATGGGACTATCCTGCCCCACCAGTAGCAGGCAATCGTGCAGTGCACGCCCCAAGGCAAAGCAGTCATGCCGTCTGCCCTGCTCATGGGCGACCCTCAACATCACCACTAGTGCCGCCAGGCTATCCAGAGTGCCCAGCCCGCACAAGCCCTCGGTGATCTCTCGTAACCGACGGTCTCGGCGGACAAACATGCCGGCTCGCAAGCTCGCTCCGCTGAACACTTCCAGTTGCACAGGTGCACTGAGCGACATGAGTATTGATTCTCCACAACCGCCAAGTGCCTCGTGGACATTCAGAGCGGCCCAGACCGGTGAACATAGAACCATGCGGGAGCCGGGATAGCGCGCCTCGGCTGCTGCCTGCGTCGCCTGGGACGGGACGTGTTCCGCATGGGCATATTTCACCCACACATTGGAGTGGCAGCCGGGACGCTCCGGGGATATCGACTGTCCGAGCGCGTATGCGCTGGATAGGCCCATTCGGCTTCGCAAGCATTCAAACCACAATCCGACACTGAGTGATCGCAGGCAGTACGGCACGGCTCGGTTGGCGGGAAGTATGCTCGTGCTTGCACGCATGCGGGCAAGTCGCGCCTCGCCGTAAAAGGGTATCTCTTTGAGCGCCATGGCCGTGCCCCTCCCCATTCACCTTTGATGGGTAACGAAACGCGAGTTTGTTACTCCTTCCACCATCCGTATTAGAGGGGCAGAATCAGGAGGACACAAGCGACGGGGTGTGACCACGCCATGACGGAGCGGACCAACGAATCAATCCTGGCCCCGGAACGCCGTGAGATCGAAAGAGAATTGACCTTTCATTTCGGGCCTCTCATCGGCTATGAAAACTTGCCGCGAGCTCTTGGCTATCGCTCCAGCCACGCGCTCCGCCAAGCAGAGGCACGCGGAACCTTGCCCGTGAAGATATTCAAAGTGCCCGGCCGCCGCGGCAAATTTGCCTTTGCGATGGACATCGCCGACTGGATGGTTGGGCTGAGGGCCGCAATCAGTCCGCCGGCAGTATCTGGCACCCCGCAAGATGAAGCGGCTGCTCTGAAGCCCAACCAGGAATGACGCCCCACAACCCAAACTCAAGGGGCCGGGCTTGTAGCGTTTCAAGAACAGACTCAAGACGTCCCCGAAGATGCGCTCGCCGAGCGCCGAGGAGAGTACCAAGAGCCGGAAACTAACATCTCCGAACCCTGGAAATGACTTGCCCCCGTTGGCGCGGGGGCAAGTGACATCTGTTGGAGCAGATGGTGGTGAAACTCAGCCTGTACCCTGAGGCTCACCCTTTTCCTTGACAAAGTCAAGCGACTTCCCGTTCGCGCGGAGGGGTGCGCCCATTTCCTCCCCATCTCATATGGCGGAGGCGAACCTGAATGGGCACCTTGTTCCAATCTCGAGACCGGGCAGACGTTCGCAAGCCGACGGCTGAGGAGCAGGATGATGACCGCAGGAAAAAGCGCGACCGCCAAACCGACGGACGAAGACCGCCGTGAGGGGCATCTGCCCCATTCCCCTCTCGAGCTAGCACGCGGCAAGCGCGACCGCCGCGAAATCTTTGTATTTCAGTCCCCGAAGAATGGGCGGACCGTAACGGTGGCCGACCTGGTCAACTTTTGCCAGGCGCTGATGCTCGAATTTGACCCCCAGGTGGAGATGTATGTTGAGAGGCCGCGTCGAATCACGGTAGGCGAGAAGCGCGACCTTGAGTTGAGCTTCTGGGTCGGGCGGAGGGATGGCACCCAGCACTACCAGTTTGTAATCCCTACAAAACGGGTGGCTTCACTGAGCGTTGGCTTAGTCAAGCTTCCCGCAGATGACGAGCTCATCCACATGGCCTTGAATCAAGGGCTCGTATTGCGACTTGTCCACGAAAACTCTCTGGCATCTCGCGCCAGCGAGGTCGCTGTTGCCTACGAACTACTTCCGCTTGTCTGGGCCAATGCAAAGATCGCGGGGGCCAGGCAGTTGGAAGTGAGGATTGAGGACATGCTCCAGAACGTTGAGCGCCTCACCATGAGCGCATTACAACTGCAGACGGGCCAGGCCCGGTTCGCAGTGGCTTGCGCAGTGGCAAGCCTCGTCTACACCGGCCGCGTACAACTCGTGGACTATCGCCCAGGGGATCCGGATGCCCTCGTGGAGGTGCGTCATGGCTAGGTACGAAATCTATGATCAGGCGACACTCGACGAGTGGTACTCCCCACATCCGGTTGATATTGCACCAGATCATCTCTCCAAGTTCCGCGTGGCCAAGGAAGCACTCACCGCCTTGCTTCTGGGCCGTTCCACCATCACCGCTATATCCCGGAGATATGGAATCTGCCACAAACGCCTGAAGCGCATGGCAATGAAAGCGCCCACGATAGCCCACGATGGCATGCCGCACGGATTTCGCGTATGCATTCCATGGGGCAGTTACTCGACTGAGCTTTCCTTCGAACCCGCGGAATTGCCGCTGGTTCCAGGAAGATTTGCGTGGCACAAAGTCTCCGAAGCTGTGCCGAGTGTTAAAGCCTTGATCGATGGCTTTGCAACCCATCTGCCGCCGGGCCGCCCTCCAAGCGCGTTCGTAAAATTGCACCAACGAGTCCTTGCGGAGCTGAAGCAGCACAACCTGGAGGACAAATTCCCCCTGAACGATCCTGGCAAGGGGAAGCGCTCGCTGCTTGCTTTGCTCAAGCGGCGGCAGTCGGCAGTAGCCGACGTGGACCTTTATGAACCTCAATCGGCATCGAACGCTCCTGTCGCTTTGGAGCAAGCAGTACGGATGGGCCTGTTCGCCAGAACGGAGTTTGACGCGCACCAAATCGATGTTGAATGCAAGATCTCCATCGATATGCCCAATGGCGCGCGTGTTACGCGCAAAGTGTCACGGCTATGGCTTCTCATCGAAATAGAGACTGAATCCAGGGCGGTAACGGGATGGCTTCTCTGTGTCGGCCAGAGCTATGACAATCTTGATGTAGCGCTCTGCTTGTCCAAGTCAATGGAACCCTGGGCTCCCAGGGACCTGACGATCCCGGACCTCTTCTACGCACCTGGCGCTGGAATGCCCGTCTATCAGGCAGCAACGCCGATAGTCACGCGCTCGGCCGCTGTCGCACTGGACAACTTCCTTGCGCACTCGGCCCATGCACTCGAAGCAGCATTCTGCAGGGCTCGGGGAGGTGTGATGATCTTCGGAAAGTCGCACACACCGCGCTCACGACCCATTGTAGAGCAATTCTTCTCGCGCTTGGAACGTGGTGCGCTGCGTAAGATCCCCGGCGGTTTTGAGCCCGCCAAACGGCTGGGGGAAAACAAGATCAGGATCAGCAACTTCTCTCCGGATGCCCATCCCATCCAGATGCACCTTCTCGAGGAGCTCCTGGACGTCATCATAGCCAACTACAACGCGACGCCTCACTCCGCACTCGGACAGATGACGCCGCTAGCGTATCTCACGAATCGCAAAGAGTCAGCGTTTGCGTTTGCGCCGGAAACCTGTGGCCTGGATGCTGCAGATATGGCTTCGACAATCGTAAGCCTGCCCGTAAAAGGCAACAAGGATAATGGGGAGTTGCCCCATGTCACCTACTTGTATGCGGACTACCGATCCCCTTCCCTTAACGATAAATGGGGACTGATTGGCACCAGGATTCTTGCGCGCGTGAATAGGCGCGATCTTCGTTCAATCGTGCTACTTCAAAGTGCCACCGTGCCATTCGGAGTGGCTACCGCGCGAGCGCCTTGGTCGCGCGCGCCGCATGACGAGAGGACGCGAAGGATCATCTGTCGTTGGTCCAAACAGCGCAGTGATTTCTCAATCGCTGGCGTGGAGTGTGCAATTGAAGCCTTCATAGCGCATCTTCGATCTACTGCAGACACGTCCCAACCCGCAGTCGACCAACTTGCGCGCTTGCAGCAGTTGCACTTCGGCCGTCTGCCCGACATTCGGTCCCAGCCAGCTCACATCCCGGTAAGAGTCCCCCGGGGAGGCAAGGTGAATCTTGATGACTAGATCGGACCTTGCGGAGGCCATCATGGCCGTCCGTCGCCTTGACCCCGACCATCCACTTTTCATTGAGTCTGGCTACCGTATCAACACGAAGCCTGTCGAACGCATGGCGGATTTCGTTCTGTACAACATTCAGCAGGGTCATCATGGGTGCTCTCTTTACTCAGAGAGCGGGGTTGGCAAATCCACGGCGCAAGACTATCTAGTCGAAACCGACTGGCGCTGGCTCGTGGAGGACGGACGCCGCGCAGGTGTGGCCAGGGCAATCGTCGCAACCTCAGATGCATGCAGGAGCCCGCTGAGCTTCTGGCACGCGCTTTCACATCAACTGGGAATGCCGCGCTGGTCATCGGCCAGGCCTCACGAGCTGAGGGCACGAATACACAATCACATGCGCGCCGCGTGTGGGCACGCCGACGTACGCAGGTACGTATTGTTCATCGACAGTGCTCAACGGCTCACCAATCTTGAGTTTCAGTGCTTAGAAGATCTTGATAACTTGATGAGCAAGGACAGGCTTACTCTCTTTTTGGTCTTTGTGTACCAAAGTGACCAGCAGGGCATCGAGCTTGGCGACATGTGGCAGCACCATCCGTCACATGTTGTTCGCCGGTGGTTTCTGGACTCAGCCCCATTTCTTCCTCTTGCGGCGCGAGATGAGGTCAGGCATGCCCTGTCGCGCTACGACGGCGCAGCATGGTGGCCGACAGAGGACATGCCATTTTCTAGATACTTCGCCACCGACGCATTTGATCGCGGATGGCGGCTGGAATCTGAAACGGAGATGATTTGCGATGCTGTGTCCGCCCTCCGGAGGGAGGTGGGACTTCCCGAACATAGTGGCTGGCCGATGTGCTCCTTCACATCGACCGTGCGGAATCTGCTAACGAACGCTTGGTTTCAGCAGAGTTTCGAACGCTTCACTCCATCTGACGTCCGTGCTGCGCTTGTGCATGTCGGGTACCTGCGAACCGAGTTCATTCGCATGCGCGAGAAGATGTCCGACAAGGCAATCGCCATCATTGAGAAGATACAGAATACGGCAAACCAGGTAGGGGGAAGCAATGAATAGCTCTCGCGCCGTAAATCCTTCTACGCCTCGGATTGTCGGCGCAGAGCATGAGTTCTATCCATACATATCGGGCTACGGCGTGCTGCAGCGGATCGTTGCACTGGGCATGCCAACAAGTGAGCAACTCATGATCATGGGGGTGAGGCGTAAGACTGGGCGCTCCATGCTCCGCCCTTTGCTTCTGCCGGGCCGGGTGCAGGATACTTTTGCGTCAGCCATCGAAGTCCGTGACGTCACAACGAAGAATCTATGGAATCCGGCCGCGTGGCTTCCAGTTCAATCACTTCGACTTCTCGCGGGTAGTGAGCTTCCATATATGCGGTGCCCCGCATGCGCACTTCACGGCTACCATTGTTCACTATTTCTCCTTCCTTCCATCTCTGCGTGCCCTTGGCATGGCGAGAAGCTCATCAGCCACTGCGAGGCATGCGGAAGGACGCTGGGCACCAGTTTTGACCACTCCGGTGGTCTCGGGACTTGTACTTGTGGATTTCAGCCAATCGACGCCCACACAGCGCTACTGGACGTCAGGCAATTTCCCGCTCGTGAAGTGTCGCAGTGGGTGGATGACTACCTTCATTGGGCATCACGCCAGCGGGCAGGCCGAGTGATTCACTTCCCCAGTGATGCGCAAAGCTGGCCTTCAGCTCTGGCGCGCCTGATTGATAGAACGACTCCTATGCCGCCCGTCCACCAGGACGATGGCAATGCTCACGTAAGGTATGAGGCTTTCCAGCCATCCGCTGACGATCCGGAGCCAGGGGCGTTCTGGGGCTGGGCAATGATTGGCGGCAACTCGGGCCTCATGTGCGCTCCGCTCCCATTGATGGCCTACGATGCTTTGACGCGGGCCACTGCAGCGGCATGCGCCAGGGTCGGACTTGAAGGCCTATCTGTCCTGAGCTTCCGCTCAACGCACTACGACACCCAAGGACCCACTGAGGTAGAGCGGCACGAGTCGTTCCTAGCTCCCTATGGTGTTTCTGCCAGCGGCGCGACTTGGCTCAATCTCTCGGTTGTCGACCCGATGGTAACGTTAGCGTGCGGCACAGCGCTGGAGCTGGCCGCTGCGGCCTTTGGTATCGCGAACGACAAGCCGGATAGGTCCCCTTCCGTAATCGTCGCTTCGGTATTGGACAGCATTAAGGGAAGATCCGCCTTGGTCGACGCGCTTGTGTGGGTTCTGGCAACCGCTTATGAGGAAGGCTTGGCGTTGACGCTTGCAAGGGTGTTCAAGCTGAATCCGAAGGATGTACTGCCTTCAGGTGGGTATCCGGTCATCGAGCTTCAGGGTTCCGCCCGTTCCTTGAGAGAAGTCCGGGTCGCCTGGGTGACACCTCGAAAAACAGCTAGAATCCAGCAGAAATCCTAAGGCAGGCAGTTCTTAGCAATTTTTGCCATCATTGGGGCAACGGCACTGTCTCGTGCCGGACTGCGAACGGCAGTAGCCTTCATGCGAGTACGCAACACAAGGGGAGGCTTTGCCGCCGCGTGGGCTAATTGGCAATTCTAATGAACCCCCGGCAGTCGTGGGCGTGTTTTATGGGCTTCCGGAACTGTTGGGCGTTATTTATGTACTTCTGGAAATGCCGGGCGTCTTTGGTGAACTTCCGGGAATATCGGGCATCTTTGGTGGACTTCCGGAAATATCGGGCATCTTTGGTGGACGGAAGCTGCCAGGAAGAGGCTAAGCTCACCCCATCCATATCTTCTAAAATCAATGCGTTAGAGGCCGGGCGTTTTCGGTGCGGCAGACAGCCCCCGCTGCAGCAGACATTCGCCCCGATTGCTACGAAAGTTCGCCCCCAATTACTGGCTTGCCCAAAGAGACGCCCCCGAGACTTCTGCGCGAACAAGAATTCGCCCCTTGCTCCGCTGGAAATTGTGGTATCCGCGCCTTCTGCTTCACCAATTCGGTAGCTTCGACACGCCCGGCGACGGTCTGCCTCAAATCTGACGGCCTCAACTGCCGAGTTCTCGACAGATTTCAAGGCTGCCTCCCCGTAGCATTGATGGGCCTGCTGCTGCATGCATTGCATTCTAAGGACATGACCGTAGTCATGATTCCACAATTGCTCCATGCACCAAAACACGATCAGGGTGAGGAACCTGGCGCCTAGTGCTGACGTCCTTCGCATGCAGCCATACTGCCCGCAACTGGCCTTTGCCACGACCAGAAATTTGCGAAATAGCGATGAATGCAGCTGCCGTGTCCGCACTCAACCTGGGCTGCGTCAGATACCATGTGATCTGCACCAGGTGCAGCTGCGGAGTACTCCCCAATGAACGAAACTGATCGGTCGATCATGGTCATCGCCTTGGTCATCGCCGTCTGGGCCTGTTCGTTTACAGGCTGGGCGATCTGGCTGGCAAATAGAGCGCGTCGTAGAAAGCTCCTTCGAAGTGAATGAGCTCAGGAGGCGTCGCGCCGCGATCGCTGGTTGGCGCGACCCCCAGAGGTGATCATCCCGGGCCGTGCCTGTACTGCGGTCACTTGCTTCGTGCATCGACCCTAGAGTAGTGTTGGGACAACAAAGCTTTCTGAATCAATAAGTTACTTCGCATAACGTATCTTATGTTTGTCAGGACGATGTAAATGTCGATATGGCTTCAGTTTTTGCCGGATGCTGCCGATCTTTCGTCGAGGTGCGGCTTTCCCTGATAGACACTCAGGATTTCCTCTGACAGATTCGCTTGGCCAATCCAGGCGCAGCTAGGGGAACTTGCATGGCAGCTCGATATGTTCTGAGTCGTTCGGGAACGCAGTACCGCTTTGTCCTTAAGGCCGGCAATAACGAGATCATCCTCACCAGTGAATTGTATGCCTCCAAGCAGGGGGCACTGACTGGAATTGCTTCAGTCAAGGTGAACTCTCCTGACGATTCGCGCTATGAGCGCAAGAACGCGGCAAACGGCCAGCCTATGTTCAACCTCAAGGCCGCTAACGGCGAGCGCATTGGTACCAGTGAGACCTACTCTTCCACCCAAGCCCGCGAGGCAGGAATTCAGGCTGTTAAGAACAACGGGCCAACTGCGCCAGTTGACGACCTGGCTTGAATTCCAAATGGGGAGCATGCCGCTCCCCATTCTCGGCTGCCCCGCCCTGCCCTCGGTGCCTGCCACACCCACTGGCCAAAGATACAGATCCGCGGGCGTGCCCTATTTGCGAGGCTTCGGACGTTTTCCCCACAGATCGCCCACAATCTTCCGACTTGCTAGACTCGTCTCCTGTGTGGTCTCCATAGTGCGAGGTGGCTGAATGCACTTCGACACCCTTACGCCCGCTCAACGGATCCTCCGAGATGCGGCGCACGACCCGCTAGAGCAACCGGCTCACGAGCCGATGCCCCATCAGTTCTTGTCGAGTCTGTCTGTGCGATCTGTGAAGAGCAGCGATTGAAGCTCCTCTAGATCCAGTACCTCAACGGGCCCATTATGGCCAAGGTATGGCGCCACTCAATTGGCGCCCCTGCCTCGCTAGCGAGCATCCGGACATAGAGTTCGCAGTTCCCGGTAGCGAGTGCAGCAGGCCTATGTCCTGCTCGCAGCGCGCCTCTCCCCTCGCCCGGCCTTACCGTCCCGAGAAGGACATGGGTGGCTGATTTTCGGCCTTGACCATCGATACGTACGCGACCCTGAATTCGTTTCACAGTCGTGTGTCCGATATAGCACCCGATCCCTGAAAATGTGCAGGTCTGTCACGATCGCAAAGCGCTATCGCTAGATAGTTTGGCCCGTGCTCCCACTCAAGCAGCCCGCCTAAGAGTTCAGACGCGGACATAGGTCCAAGACTTGAGGCCCAGGCGCTTAGCCCAGGTCTTGGCCGTCGCCTTGTCACCAGCGCCGAGTAGACGCGTACGATCCAAACGATCGATGAGCTGCCACTTGCCCTCGCAGCCCTGTTCTGCCGGCTCATCGAAGCAATAGAACTGCATCACGTCCTGAGTCGTGGCTAGGTAGTAATCGGCGGTGATTGCCTTCGGTTTCCCATCTGCCCTGAGGCTTGTGTTGTACGAAATGGTTGGCTGACGCGGCATCGCTCGTTCCTCGCGGATGTGACTTTGCTAACAACGATACCGAGAGGAGACTCCCGCCACCAGATACCGAGCCTGGGCGTGGCATTGCCCTACCGGGCAACTGCGTCCCATCAGAACTTTCCAGACAGGCGCCTTCGGCGGCTGTGGCGTTTGAACGCACCATGGCATTGATCCCTACTTGCCGGTATTGGCACCACTGCGCGTGTGGCGAAGCCTAGCCTGCCCGTTGTGCCCACTGCCGGGCCGCCCCGCCCCGATAAATTCTCCCAATCCCCTGCCCGGCCGAGGTTCCCCCTTCCCCCGGCTAGAGCCTATCGTCCTAAAGGCGCGTAATGAAGAGGTGATGCGGAGCAATGGCCAGGTGCCCGTGCCATTCGCCATCAGCGAGCGTAGTCTGTCACGTAGTCCTGTTTTTTATCGTTCCACTCAAAGCTGATACTGGTGACCGCAGACGATTCATCCGCAAATACGCTGAAGATGCATATGAGGTCTTCGATCAAGAATTCGTAGGCCCACTTATTCCGCATGTAGTCGGAGAAGACGAGCATGCTCTTGAACGCAGTGCCGTCTGACCATGTCTGCATCCAATAGTAGTGAATAAGCTGGTTGCAAACATCAAGAATGCTCAGATCAACAGCCTCAGGATTTGCAATGTCAAATCGATGTTCTGGAAATCCTGCGCCTACAAATGTGAGTGGCTTGGCGCCGATCTTCTTGTAGCGAATTGCCGGTAGTCGAACGCTTCGAGCACGATCATTGACCTTGGGGCGCTCAAGCAGGGAGCGGACTTGGAAGGCTACTAGCATTAGACGGCGCTCATACAAAACCAGCTGCTTTTCGGACCATCTTCGATACTTGCGATGCCGCTTGAGCCATAGGACTTCTGCGCGCAGCTCTTGCCGCCAATAAGTTGACTCGATCATCAGTTTGAGACCCGAGGTAGCTGCAACGTAGATTGTCACCCATTGAAGAATTCATCAACGGGCAATGCCATCAGTCAGCTGGGTCGTCAGCCAAATGCGATCTTAAGCCTTGACTCCTGCTCATTTCCCGTGCCAGCACAGTCGGCTTGAAACAAAGAAAGGACGTCTTCCATACCGTTGATAAATCTTCCTAATCCCCTATCCGACTTTAGCCTTGGATTCAACCGATAGACGCGACAGTTTGGCCTTTGGCAAGTCATGTTGTTGTGTATCCAGATGCAATAGAGCTTCTTGATCGAGTTGGCGCGACTGGCTGAAGCAGTCGAGCTGTATTCTCTGCTGCCAGAACCCCGCCGTATCGCGGACACGTTGGATCATCTTTCAGCCTGAACGCGTGGATGGCCGGACTGTTGGCCAGGCCTCGTCCAGCGCCCGAAATCGGCGTGCGCCTGGCAGACGTAAAGCGGGTATGAGTGTGCCAAAGCACCGCCTGCGGCTCCCTGTAGCCACAATCGCCGTCGTCAATGCCGGCGAGCATCCCCCCGTGCTCCGGATGATGGCTGGTCCGCCTACGACCCACCAGTCCACTGTGACGGGTGGAAACCTCAGACTCGACAAAACAACCTGCGTTAAGCAACCGGCTTGAAGGTTCCGTCAGCAGTGGTGATCACCGGTCTGCAGAAAATGATGAAAACCGTCAAATCGCTACCATTTTTGTCGTAGACGACTCGCTTGACGTATCCACGCCTGAGTGCCTCTTTTGCCTCACTTACCACCTTTCCCTTCTCCGATTGCGAGGCGCATGGAACCTCTATAGCATCCTCACGGAACGACGAAGTGCCAAAACCTCTGATAGACGCTATCGCCCGCGCAGGTGTTTCGATGGTATAAGTGAGAGGTGCTTCGTTATCTTTCATATCATATGTCCTTATGGATGCAGCTAAGAAAGAATTGAATTAGCATGCAATTGGAACAACAAATGCAATGACCTGCCGCTTTCTACTCAGCGCATGTGGTTAATGCAGTGCCGTAGGCAGCGACCTGGGTCGCGATTGATACCGCCAAGCGCTACCGCGCAGTACTCATTGAGGGCCCTGACAGCACCCAACAGCAGCGCTTCCGCATGGCCAGTTCTAGGTAGGCCGTCAACGAACCGCAAACCTCCAATTTAGCTAGACATTGAAATACGGGGGGTCGACAGAAGCGCAAGCGTGCCCCCGGTCAACGCCCTCGGATCAAAGTCAAGGTCTCCCGTGCCAACAGGTTAGGAGAAGGCAGTCGCGCTACCCTTAATTGCCAGTTCGAATCCCTATCGTCGACATTCGCGTGAAATTGCTAGTAGGGCTCCCCCCAAGTTGCCCTCGGATCAGAAGTCGGATCTACATCCTTTTGCACGTAGAGGCCGGGTTCGATGCGTTCTATCCACTTATCCTTCAAGGCAAGATCTACTCTGCCAAGCAGCCTGAAATTTTCTGTGTGATCGGAGCCGCATGCACAGTCTTCCTCGTGCAAAACCCGTTCCCAGCTACCTCCGGGGCCGATTCGATAGTGCAATCCATAGAATCGCCCAATTCCCATGATACGCAGACCAGGATGATCAACGCCATACTCAAAGACGCAGACGATGTCTCCAGATATTTTTACGATTCCCACACCCTTCCCATAGCGAGTGTCCATTCCATGGTAGACCAAGCCATCAATCTCGATGGAGATCTCATCGTAGCTTTCAAGCAGCTTATTTAGCTCCGGGAGGATATGGCGGGGCTTGCTGACTCCATGGTACAGAGCGCTGCCACATAGGATTTGGACCATCTGTAGAAGGGTCGAGGTTTGACAATCTGGAGGAGGTGGGAGATCCCTCGTCCAAAACGGTCGATACATGGCGCTTCGGGGCGGCATGTGCTTCTGGAGATGGTATGAATACTCTGGAAGCTCCAGCGATCGCCAAAATGCTTCGATACCATCGTCCGGGACATGCCGCATCTTCTCCCAGGGCATCGCAAGTAGCTCAGCATAAATCGGGTCATCCGATGGCTCGGGAAACAGCCATTCAGTATTCAAATCCCGGGCGAAGTCGCGCAACACGTGGGGTGGCGCCGTTATGTGTGCAAGGATGCAGTCGCCAGGCAAGCCGTCCTGAATTAACGGGCCGACCATATAGGCATCCTGTCGAACATATCTCGGGGCGCCCTCATTAGTAGCTATTTCCGAAAGGTGAACTGCCTGAATTCCGCATTTCCGAAGCGCCTTCTGGCTTATTAGGTAAAGATGCCCCGCGTTTTCCGAGGGCACAAACTTAGCGTTGAGTGTGCGTAGCCACACAGGGTCCTCGAAGCAGTCTTCAACCATGTTTGCTGCAATTTCCGACTCGAACCTATGACTTGCGAACCAAGCGCCAACTTGCGGGTTACCAGAAGCATCAAGAAAGAATGAGCGAAATCCGTAGTGTTGAAGAATCGCTTGATTTGTGGCTGCGTCGCCATTCTCCTCCCAGCCTCGCACGAGATGCTGCAGTGCCCTGTTCGCGTAATAGGTCCATTTGATCATCAGGTCGGGTATGCAACCCTGGCGCTGGAATGACGTGGATAACGAAGGCTGGCCGTCTATGTCAGGGTAGTGCTGGGCTTGCCCTCTATACAGAACGCCCGGCCCATACCGTCTTATAGTCAACTCCAGTTCTTCGATGGTGTCGCAGCGCCACTTATCCATAAGTTCTCTTTTCCTCAGTAGTTCGGCTTTCGGGCCAGCACACTGGCGTCGTCTAGCGCAAGACTAAGTGCTGCTTGTGAGCATCCAAGCTTGCAAGAGTAGTTTTCCATCCGCCTTCGTCGCGCACCTCGACCTCCCCTGCCTCTACAAATTATTCCAATCGCATACTGCGATCCGTGAAAGCAAAAAATGCTCACTACCATTCTCGGCATCGATTTGATTCAAGTGGTTAACTTGAGCGAGCAAACTGCACCTTTGCAGCAAGGCATTATCACTCCCCCAAGTTGCCCGCCACTTTGGGCGTCATAATGTACCGCGGGCTGACCGAGCGGTCGCATATTTGTACCCACGACGTTCCAACCCGCAGCTTGGTAGTGGGCGATCAACGTCGGGTGACCATGCGTATTTTGATCACCTACGGAGCAGTAGGCGTGGCAATTTACCATCCCATCAGGAATAGGTAGACATGAGGGCGGAACGGCGTCCAAGAAGCCTCCATGGTGCGAGACAACAAGAGTTTTAAGCGTCTTACCTTGCATGGGTTGAGGTAGGTGCATATATGCCGCATCGCCCGGCAGTAGAGAAAGCCTACCCTCCTCTAGTTCCGCAAGCAGAACAAGGCCAGTGTCGTTCCAGCCCGACCCATTGGCCTGGCCGAGAGTGAATATACCGTGTTGAATAAATGAAGTATTTGGCGGCCAATGCATAACCTTGCCACCCGCTGCCATGATTCTTGCAGCTAGCTTCTTTGCAAGTGGCCCAGGCGCCGCCGAAGGGACGAGCCAGGTTGCTTCAAGCGGGCCTTTAACATTCGCCGCGCCGCCGTACGTAGCGCCCGCCCAGTGATCCCAGTGCCAATGAGAAAGAAGAATGTTCGGATCTTGGGTAAAACACCACTTCACTCCCCCCGCAGGACAGGTTTTCGCGTTTTGCCACACGCCCCCCCCCAATATCTAAGTAGAGCAAGGGGGCAATGCAGTATCCTGCATAATTTCTATATATAAATGCCGCGGATCCCTGCCCTACATCCAAGATAGCAATCTTGTTCCCACTCAATGTAGGCACGCACTCAAAGAAAAGACGGATATCAGCATCTGATGCGAGAACACCCGTTGGCGAGGAGTGTGCAGACACAACATTATGAGGAGTTGAGTTGACTGCTAGAATACTGTGCATCGCACCTTCAGGATCAGAGAGCGATGTGAGAATGGAGAGGTTGGTGCCTCCTGAACCACCTCGAGTAAGCTGAAAGGTTCGCCATTGCCCTTCAATGCGCCTAGTTTCATCAGATCCAAACAGTTCAAGGACCGTTTCAGTTGATGCGGAAAGAATAGCTGGACTTACATGCTCATTGTCGCAGGACAAAAGCTCCAACTTCAGCAAAAATCCCGCTTCGGTTCGATCAGTCTCTGCAACAAACGCATGAACTTCGAACGGTTCACTTTGATTCCATCGTGCCTTTCCAAAAATCTTCTCAAACTCTTCCGTGTCGGACATTCTTCCACCCCCTCCAATAGTTCAAGATCAATTGCGCTACTGTCTGCAAGCTATTGTGCAAGAACCCGAGCGCCAGTCCTAGATGTTAATTTGGCTTCTAGGCATCCGCCCCTTACCCCCGATAAACATTCCTTATCCATGACTGACCTTGGGCCTACTGTGATCCTATGGAGATGAGAGATAAGGTGCGGGCGCGCTTTGGCGTTAGCCCGATTGACGCCAACGACCTATATCTCTCCAAGATCCTTGATCAAGGCCTGCCCCTTCTCCAGGAAACCAGCCAACAGCCGTCCTCCAGCGACCTGTCGCCCTACGCGTTCATTGAGCCAGGTAGCCTGGACCTTGCCAGCCGCAAGAACGTCGGCTGGAGCGAAGCTATCCGGCCTGCCGGCCAGCGGTTCCCCAGGTGAAGCCAAGCCCCCATCGAGGGGCTGCACTATCGTTGACCTGGAGCTGTCGCTCTTCGCATACGCTGTGGCCACCATCCGGCCTCTCTTCGGCGACCAGCCACCCAGCACCAGCTCGGTCCCAAGCTTTTCGATCGGCAAGCGAGCCTCGGCTGCCGCCCTCACGTAATTCGGCCATAGTTGATCCACTACCAGGCCCAACTCGGCGGAGAGCTGCTCCATCGTGAAATCAGCACGGAAGCTCGCCTGCAGAGCCAGCTCGTAGATGCGAAGGAAGAACTGCGTGGACCCGCGCGCAGCCAGCACAAGGTTGTGCTGCGGAATCAGGAGCAGTTTTGCACCAGATGAGTGGGCGCCGGTCTGGGCATCCTCCGCCAAGGTGTCAACGGCAACAAGGAGCTGGTCAGCACGCAGCAAAACGTTGAGGATGCTCATTGTGTACGCCCAGTGGCCCACACGGACTATCCGTCCTATTCATGCGCAAGTCGAGCCCACTATGACACTCACCCTAGAGCAAATTGCTGAACGACTGCGCTCGTGCGAGGTCGATCTGGAAGCCCATCGGGCCTACCTCAAGGCGATGGAATACGCGCTTGGCGCTGCCATCGCCACCCACAACGATCGGCGATCACTGGCCCGCGTGTGGGAACTTATGCTGGTAGAAGCGGCGGACGTTCATGCCGGCACCGACGGCCCGGTTTTCACCGCTGCGCTTCAGCAGTCTCTTCGCATGCTCACCGAGCAGATTTCCTCGATCGACCCAAGGGCTACCAATCAGCGCCCAGTAGACCAGTAAGGATTCGCTCAAGCTCGGCGGCGGCCTCCTGCTGGGAGCCCACTTTGATTGAAAGGCCGATTTGTGACGGACCGGGCCTGACCTCAAACCGCGTAATGGTGCCGCCCCCCCGCCCATCCACCTGAACCCTGGCCGTTATGGTTCTTCCCCTGGCGCTGAATATCCAATCTTGAAACTCGTGCATCTGTACTTCTCGGTGTGGGCCTCACAGGATAACTGCCGCCACGTGATGCGAGAATCATCCAAGGTGACACCCGCACTCTAGGTGTTGACCCGAGATTTCGCCCGCCATGCTCCTGTCTCAACGTCCCTGCGAAGCGCCCACGTCTTTGCGGGTATCTTCGCGCCACGAGCCGTGAGGTACTCCGGCATTGAAAGGAGAACCTCTTCCCCCCTCACAGAGCAACTGGTCGAGAGGACGACGCCATCACTCAACTCCACCAAGCACGTGGTCTCACCGTCAGTTGCCGGGAGGCTGCCAGAGAGATCGGCGGTAGCCCCGGGATAGATGTGGGTATGCGTGAACTCAAAGCGCATCGATCTGTTCCCTACTGCCCTTGATCGCTTATACACCCGAGGACGGCACAAGGTGCTATCTCCGGGGGAGCCGCAGCAATTCAGGCTGCCGCCGACTCGCGGCATTGCGCAACCAGATCGGCGAGTTGCTCCATGCCCGTAACGGGATCAAAACGGCCTTTCAGGCGCTGGGAGAAATTGGTCCAGTCGGCGCGGACCAAGGACTTAAGCTGAGAGGGGGTCACCCGCATGAATAGCAACGGCTGTTCCGGGAAGCGGAGCTGCTGAACAGTCCCTCGAGCGAGCTGCACAAGCTCTGAGTGGATGGCCAATGACTCGATGTAGACCAAAGTCGCAGCTACCGAACTAGCGGTTCCCTCGAGGTAGGTAAAGAAGCGGCGTCCATCGAAGCACACAACCGCTCGCGACCCGCACGCATCGTTGAACCTAGCCCCAGCAGCCATTAGGTCGGCAAGCCGGCTTTCAGCCACTTCTTCGACAGCGGAGCTTACAAACACAACCGAACACTTAAGCATGCGGCACAACCTCGAATTCAGCGGTGATCGTATGCACAGCCATGTGCTCAGCGCGTGCAGGAAGCAAGGCAACAAGCGGTGCACAGTCGCGGGACTTTCACGCTCGCAGAACTACGCTCCGTACACCACTCAAGACTGAGCGGCCGTGAGCAGCATCAGCAGCCGCGCGCACCTCGCAGGAAGCGACCAGCCCACACACCATCGCCCCTGAATGATCAAGAGCAATCCCCTGCACGCGCCCGCCTTCGAACCCAACTCCCCTCAGTTTGCCTGGAAGACCAGGTTCAAGGACAAGTGTGTCTATACCGGTTGCGGAGTCGGCCTGCCTGGGCGGGTTGAGAGTGACAAAACTGCCGAAATCCGAGCAACCAAGCAGGCACTTGCTGCGCAGCTTGCGCACGTTAGGCTTTCGCAGTGCCACGAGGTGTTCGTCCGAAACACCACAGCGGCACTGATCACCGTCCACCATTTCCTTTCTCAGGCAGCTGAGAAGGATGCAGTCTTCTTCCTCTGCGCAGATGCGGAGGTTGCTGGGCAGATCATCGCCACACTCAACATACAGGACATGCCATCCTGAGCAGCCTCCTACGTCTTTCTGCAGAGCTATGACAGTGGTCCTAGGGGGGGGCGGAGTGTCCGCCAACTTCCACTAAAGCATGTCGGGGGCTGCAGGATGGCCTGATCGAAGGGTGGATGGCCGCCAGTCCAGACGAATGCCGCGCAGATAAGCTATTCATATTGAACCATCCAGCAAGCGGAGTCGATCACTCCAGTTGTGTGACCAAATGCCGATAAAAGCGGGACAAGCAATGCGACTCTGACTCTGAGTTAGGTGCAAATCCGTTTCAGGGGGAACTGATTGACCGTCTCTGGCAACCGCGTGCGATTTCTGTCGACGATTCTGGGTTCTGCAGCGCTGTCCATGCTGGCGATGCTGATAGTTGCTCAAGCCGTCTTGTATGTTGAGGATAGTGAGTCCACAGAGACCATCGCTGAAGCGGTGGTAGCTCGAGCAGAGACTGTCTCTCGAGCCCGACGCGTCGCTTCAGATGCAGCGCTGAAGTCTGCTGTCATTGCCTGCTCCGACGAAGACGTTCGAGCACTCAAGGAAATCGCGTTCAACTCGAGCTATATGAGCGACGTGGGACGCATCCAGGAGGGTCACCTGCTGTGCAGCGCGCTCTGGGGAAGGATCGTTCCGTTCAAGCTTCCTGCGCCGCACTATTCATCGGGCGAGACCAAGCTATGGAATACGTCCGATCTCGTTGGCTCGCCTTACGGAGGCACCAACCTGATCGCCCAGGGCCAGACATTCACGGTGTCATCGCCCTCGTCCTTCGATGGCTTGGACCCCGCGAGAACCAGCACATTCACTGTCGAAACGCGTGATCGCTCCTATGTATTCCGGAGTGTGGAACCTGCAACGGACGCCAGTGAAGCCGCATCATCCCGCATACGGCTGAGCCGATGCAGCAACAAGGCAAACGTCTGTGCATTCGTATCACGGCCCCGGCGGGGCATCTGGGACCTTGCCCCATCTCTGCTCTACACCATCATCGGCATAGGTGCCGCGCTTGGCATTACCTTCTCGTACCTCCTAATTCGCCGAAACAGGACCGCAAGGCAGACGCTCCAGCAGCGCTTCAGCCTTGCCATGCGCCGAAACGAGATCGAGTTGGTGTATCAGCCTCTATACACCGTTGTGGATAGGCGCCTTGTCGGGTTCGAAGTGCTAAGCCGCTGGAGCCCAGCTGGCGAAGGCGAAATATCTCCTGGCATCTTCGTACCAATGGCCCGCCAACTTGGCCTGAGTTCAGATCTTTTCCGGTACGTACTGTCGAAGGCGCTGAGACAGATGGCACCGGCCCTCGCAGGCGAGAATGCACCATACCTGAGCATAAACGCTGAGCCCGTTGACATGGCTTCGGAGGATACTGTTCGTTTCGTCGTAAGCGTCACGCAGCAGGCCGGTGTTCTACCGGATCAGGTCAGGATCGAGATCACCGAACGTGAGGAACTGGTCCGCCCTGGCGTAACCGCACACATGGCAGCGTTGGCAGCATTGGGATTCCGATTCCTCATTGATGACTTCGGAACTGGCAGCTCCAACTTCTCACACTTTGCCCAGTCTCCCTTCATCGGTATCAAGATTGACCGCATGTTCGTATCGGCCATCACCGAGGAATCACCCTTGCGCCCGGTGTTGCCGGGCATGTACCAGATCGCCCGCCAGCTCGGCCTGGAGGTGATCGTGGAGGGAGTGGAGACTGCGGAACAGGATGCATTGCTGCAGCAGATCGCGCCTTCTGCTGTAGGCCAAGGATGGCTCTACGGCACTCCTGTGCAAGCTGATGCCGCCGCTGTCCTGGCCAAATCACACAATGGCGACGAGCCATTCACTGATCCGTGAATGGCACCTATTCCACTATGTACTCGCGCCGAGGAATGGCGTAGCAAGACGAAAGACGACTGTTACACGCACGAGCCTTCCCCACTCAGTGCAACCGAACGGTTGATGGTGTTCACACCCATCGCTGCTGACGCCCCGAAAGGGCATCGTCGTGATCGGATCTGAGTCGAAGCTATGCAGCTTGCACGTAGGGCGCTACAGCTGCGGCCAGCACATCAATTCCCCATGCCGATCCAGCAATTTCCTCAGGCTCACTCTTCTTGAAGCGCGACCAATCGGCCCTTGCCAGCTTGCCCACGAGCAGCTGATCGGCCGGAAGTCGATGCATTGACCAATAGGGGAACTGCCTCGTAGATATGCGGCCTCTCGCCAGTTCTACGACGCCCGTGTGGCTCGTCGATTGCAGCACGCGCTCATAGACGCTGGCGACTCCATCTTCCGGGCCTTCAAAGTACTGCACGAATCTTGCTCCGTCGTACAGCAAAACTCCCGTTACGCCTGCCATCTTGTTGAACCTGGCAGCATCCGCCACAAGTGCCTCTAGCTGCTCAATCGAAAGATCTTGGACTGCTTCGCTTGCGTATACAACGGCCCGGATGGGCATGTCTTTGCCTTGGAAGAGGGCCACGTCGGCACCTATTCACACTCTATCACTCGGCATGTAAGTGGGGCCGTGCTGTCCTGCCGCGCCTACGGTAAGCGCCAAGCAATTAGCAACGCCCGCCTGATTGGCTGTCCATCAAATATCCGTCATCCTCGAAACTGAACGAGACGTGGTTCACATTTCCCATCGCCTAGCGCGACAATCGTGTAGGGGCCTGTCGGCCCCGCCACGGGGAGTGGAGCCATGTTCAAGCGAGGGGAAGACGCGTTCTTGGTGCTGGAGCTGCGTGTAAGGGAGTGCGAGCGCCGTATTGCAAAGTCCGATGGCCGAACCAGGGCATTGGAATGCGCCATGCGGGCGATTGTCGCCAGTGCTTCTAATCCCTCGGCCTTGCGCGCCGCGTGGGCGCAATTGATTCCGATGGTCGTGGAGAGCCATGCCGACGAGCGTGGAGAAGCGGCCAATGACTACCTCGATGGTCTACGCCAAGGCCTCAAGTTCGTCACTGAGCAGATAGAAGCGGCCGCAGAACGGTCCTGCCCTCCTCGGAGGTAGTTCCGAAGGCCGATCTAATACTCGGCTTCTTGATGCCCTGCCCTAGGGAGAATTCCCTTCGATGGCCCAGACACTGTCCTTGTGGCCGACCTTTGCGCGCTTCCTGGATTGCCTCGCCAGTTGCCAGAAAATGGCAGCAGCGACAATTGCGGTCGCGTCCACGGCCACCCCGGCACTTGAATGGTTCCAGGTGCCGGGGACGCCAGCCAACGCCGCAAGGCTGCCGACCGGGATCAGTGCCGTCACTACTGCGCCAACGTACAGCAGCTCATAAGCGGAGCGCGCGGCCCCACGCAGGAATGCCCAGGCCACTGCCAGCAGGAAGGCCGCATAGTAGATGCCTTCGTGCCATGCCGGGACATTGGCAACCAGCCCAGGCAGCCACTTGGTAGCTGCCAGTGTTGCCGATATGCCGATGACACAGCCCAGGGACACCCCGATGGTCAGCGATCCCAGTACACGGGTGGATCGCTTCTGCTCGGGAAGGTTGGCATCGCGCTGCTTCTTGCGTCGTGACTCGATCCACAGCAGGTTGCCGGTGTAGAACACGATCGCACCGCCAAGCCCCAGGAGCAGGTACATCCAGCGCACGGGGTTCCCGCCAAAGCTGCCGAAGTGCAGCATGAAGAAGGCATTGACCGCCGTATCCCAGCCGCCCATGTGTTCTGGCAGGTCATGTGTGTCCACTACGCCAGTGTACGGATTGAGGTGGGTACTCATGTAGGTGCGGGCACGGGTCCCGTAACGGATATCCAGGCCGGTGACACGCCCCTCGACCACACTGCCCTTCTGCTGGAAACCCAGGCTGTAGACCTCAAAACCTGGCAGCTGTGCCTTTACCTTTTCCAGTAGTGCAGGAGCAGACAGAGGCTGGGCGTCCGGAGCGGGCTCGGTATCGTGCTCTTCGCCCCATTGGATGCCGTTGGGATAAACCACCTTGTCCTGGATGTCGTAGATCTGATCGTGGAACGCGAATACCACGCAGGTTACGGCCATGATCAGGTGGAACGGCAGGCTGACAATGCCCAGCGCGTTGTGCACATCCAGCCACATGCGCTTGATGTTCTTGCCTACCCTCACGGCGAAGAAGTCTTTCACCAACGTCGGCAACAGCACGATGACGCCGGAGATCAGTGCCACGGCATACATCAGCGCAATGATGCCCATGATGGGGCGTGAAATCGCATCGGGGAACGGCAGGCCGACGAACTGATGCAAGGTGTCGACAAGCTGCGCCACCGGTGCCTTTCGCAGCTGCTCCACCTGGAGGTGGCCCTTCTCGTCAAAGCTTGCGCCAAACTCCGTGAACTGCCGTGGCTTGTCGCCACGTACTCGCCAGATCACGCGGGCAGGCGCTTCAGGCGACGTCTGCACCATCACGCTGTAGTTCTTCGCCGCCTCGGGATGCGCCTTGAGCACCGCGGCCAGCAGTTCAGGTGCACGTTCCATTGGGACCGGCGCAGACAGCGCAGACGGGGGTGTTGCCCATCGCTCCAACGGCTTCTCGAACATGGTGATCGAGCCGGCATAGAAGGCAACGAACAGCATCAGGCCAGCAAAGATGCCGACCCAGATGTGCACGTCCTTGTAGACCTTGATGATGTCGTTGCGGATCTTCATGTGAGGTCCAGTCAGCCCAGATGGCTGCGCGCCAGCCAGAGCGCGCCAAAGGCGACCACGTTGGCAGCACCGAGCCACAGCCAGGCGCTTGCGCTGCTACGAAAAAGGAAAACAAATGACAGGATCGGCGCCCACAGCAGCGCGACCAGCCACATATTGAACTGGGCCTTGCCGCCCCCGCCATCAATGCCGCCGGGTCCGAACCACGCGAACACGCCGGACAGGGCCAGGGAGAGCCCAAAGCCCAGCAGTACACCGGCACATGTCTTCCCAAACCAGTGTCGGCTCTGCAGCTTGTCAGGGCCGGCCATGGGCACCTCCACGCTGTCGAGCGCGCCAGACGCCCAGGAAGGGCGCGGCCGACCAGACCAGCATCAGAATCGTCAGCCAGGTGAAGAAGGCCGCACCGCTTCCCATCAAGGACAGGAACATGGCCAGCGAGACCAGCGACAAGGTGCTGCCGGGAATCCATTTCCCACGGACAGGCCAGGGTCCGGCGCGCCGCCACTGCTGCTTCGGTGACGCCAGATAGAACAGCCACGCCCCGACCACACCCGCGGCTGAAGCCAGCACTGCTATCACGACCGACATTCTGGAAGTCTCATTTGGAGGCCCCGTGACCTGGCTGGCCGGTCACGGGGCAGAAGGGTTACCAGGTGAACCGGGCGGTGGCCGTGACGGTGCGTCCTGTGCCGAAGAAGCATGAGGAGACACCGCTGCACGTGGTCACGAATCGCTTGTCGGTCAGGTTGCTGACGTTCAGTGCGAACTGCGTGCCCACACTCCCGATCGCACCGACGTCATAACGGATAGCTGCATCCCACATCGTGTAGGACGGAATCAGGTAGACGTTGGCGCTGTCACCGTAGCTTTCGCCGTTGTAGCGGACGCCTGCGGCAAGGCTCAGACCTGCGAGTGCCCCGCCCTGGAAGGTGTAGTCACCCCACAGCGCAGCGGTCCAGTCCGGAACCATCGCCAGCTGCTTGCCCTGATAGCCGTTGTTGCTCCTAGTGACTTCCGAGTCCATCCACGATGCGGCGCCGATCACGCTGAAGCCATCGAGCGGGGTGATGCGGCCTTCCAGCTCTACGCCGCGCACGCGGCCTTCGCCGTCCTGCACCTGGCACTGGCTGGAGCCGGTCGTGCCGCAGGTGTTGTGGCTGGGATCAGGGTCGTTGGTCAGGATGTTCTGCTGGCGCAGATCGTAGGCCGAAAGCGTGATCAGGCCATCGAATCCAGATGGCTGATACTTCACGCCCACTTCCCACTGCTTGCCGGTGATCGGGTCGAACGGGGTCCGGTCGAAAGACTGTGTAGCTGTGCTGCCTGCCGGCTGGAACGACTCGGCATAGCTCAGATACGGCGTCAGGCCATTGTCAGCCACGAACAGGATGCCCGCGTTGCCGCTGAAGGCCTCGTTCTTGACGCGGCTCGGCGCGCGTGCTCCGTAGCGATCCGTGGCCACGGTGTACGACTGCGTCCAGGTGTCGTCCTTGGTCCAGTCGTAACGGCCACCCACGGTGAATCGCCACTTGTCCAGCGCGATCTGATCCTGCAGGTAGGCACCGGTCTGGCGGTTGACGCCTCCCGAGTAGCTGATGCTGTTGGTGACCGGGACATAGCCGGTGTAGACCGGATTGAAGATGTCGATCGGCGCCGGATCACGCATCGCCCCGCGTGCCGCATCCCAATCGGCCTTCTGCCAGTCCACGCCCACCAGCAGCGTATGTTCAGCCGAGCCGGTCTGGAACTTGCCGGTAACGCGGGTGTCGATGGTGTCGCCCTGAGAGTCTCCCTCGCCCCAGGTGGCACGTCGCTTCTGCGTGCGGCCATCCGGGTTCAGGCCACCGTTGGTCACCACGGTGCGGAAGGTCGATTCCACGTTGGTGCGGCGGGCACCCTGGCTCAGGGTCCAGTTCTCGTTGAAGGCATGTTCGAACAGCCAGCCGGCCGTCCAGATCGTGCGGTCGTAAGTGTTCCAGTTCGGTTCGCCAATGAAGGTCGTGTTCTTCATGCGTCCATAGGGGGTGGCCCTGAGCGTGCCGTCCATCGGCAGGAACTGGTAGGTCGAGCCGCCGTCATCGCGCTGATAGAGGCCCAGTACCGTCAGTCGCGTGCGCTCGGCCATCTGGAAGGTATAGCTGGGGGCCAGGAACCAATGCTGCTGCTGGGTGTGCTTGATCTGGGTGTCACCGTCGCGATACAGGCCTACCAGGCGCCCGAGGTGACGCTTGTCGTCCGATGCCGCGCCCAGGTCGAACGCGCTGCTGTACTGACCGTTTCCATCCAGACCCAATTGCAGCACCTGTTGCTGATCGGGTGTTGGGGTCTTGCTGACCTGGTTGACCATGCCACCCGGAGCCACCTGTCCATACATGACGGCCGAGGGGCCTTTCAAAACCTCGACCCGGTCCAGGTTCCAGCTGTCCACCATGGTGCGGTTCCACTGACCGCCCTGTGGCGCACGCATGCCATCGATGGTGACATTGTTGCTCCAGCTGCCGGCATCGAAGCCACGGATACGGAAGTCGTCCACACGGTTGTCGATGCCGCCGCTCTCCAGGACAACACCAGCTACGTAGCGCATCGCCTCGTTGAGGTTCTGCACACCGCGGGCATCAAGCTCCTCGCGGGCAATGACCGAGACCGACTTGGCCATCTCCGCAACCGGCGTGTCGGTCTTGGTTGCGCCGGAAGTGTGGGTAGTTGTGCGATAAGCGTTGACCCGCACCGCATCGAGTGTGGTGGCGCTGCCATCGGGGACTTCTGGCGAGGGTGGTGCTTCAGCGTGACCGGCCAGCGGGACGGCCAGCATCAGGGCCATGGACACGGACAACAGAGAGCGCTTCGGAGCGCGGGAAGTAGTGGCGATCTTGTTCATTTGTGGGCCTACGGTAGGAAGTGCGCCCTAGGCGGCAGCTGCGGCGGCGTTAATTTCGCGTTAAATAATAGCAAATGCAAATCGTTCGCACTAGCAACCGCAGGCGCCTTTTCCTTTGGGAGCGCCCTCGCGCCGTCCGCAGCACCGCCACCAGCAACCCCACCAGGGCAATCCCCGCCGCCAGACTCAGCCCACACCTTCCCAACACTGCCCCAACAGTGGGCTGCTGAAGACGCCGACTGCAACGGCAACCAACAACACGAACCCCAGCAGTGAACTTGCCAAGACCGAAAGGGACGTCCTTACACCCACCAGCAGGGCACGGTCACACGGTGTATAGAGAGTCATTTGCGATTGGAGCTTTGCTTCACTGCGCAATCCTCCGACGAAGTTTGGTTTCGATCACCGGCAAGGTCGATGACCTGATCGGCTGCGGTCACAACGCTCCATCGATGGGTGATGGCCAGCACAGTCACCTCCTTGGCCAATTCGCGAATGTAAGCAATGATCTCGCGCTCCGTCGCCTCGTCCAGCGCCGAACTGGCTTCATCCAGAAGCAGGATCGCAGGCTCGCCATAGAGCGCACGCGCGATGGCGATGCGCTGCCGTTCGCCGCCGGAGAGTTTCAGCCCGCGCTCGCCCACCGTGGTTTCAAAGCCCTCGGGCAGCGCGTCGATCAACGCCAGGATCGATGCCCTGTGGGTGGCGAGGCGCAACCGGGCATCGTCGCGGGGGCGCCCCAGCAGAATATTGTCAGCCAAGCTCTCGTTGAGGAGGATGACATCCTGGGGAACCACCGCGACGGCGGCATGCCAGGCGGCACGTTCGATCTGGGCCAAGTCGGTGCCATCTATCAAGATCCGGCCGGCCTGGGGCTCGATCGACTTCAGTGCGAGCTTGAACAGCGTCGACTTCCCTGCCCCGGTCTCACCCATCAGGAAGTTGATGCCGCCGCGCCCGGCGTGGAAGGACGCATCATGGACGCCGCGGCCATTGCCGTAGTGATGGCTGACATGCTGGAACTCGATCCGGCCGCATTCTCCGTGGAATCGGCCGACGTTCTCGGCCTGCCGTTCTTCGGCTGCCGCCCACAGCGCCGACAACGGCGTCAGCAGGGTCCAGGAACGGGCGACGTCATCGATCGAGCGCGCGATCATTTCAAAGGGCATGTTGAGCTGCAGCAAGAGCAGGTTGAACAGCACGATATCGCCGACGCTCAGGTGGCTGCTCTGGTAGCGCGGGAGCAGCAGTGCGAAGGTGACGATGAACTCGACCGCCAAGCAGATGCCCAGCAGCGCGATGAAGCCGATCCGCTGCAGCACGTAAGCGCGCCAGCTGTCGCGGACCTCCTGGGCCTTCTGCTCGAAGCGCTGGATCATCCAAGTGCTGCCGCCGAACTGCCGCAGCGTCTCCATTGCGTTCATCGCATTGCCTAGGAAGCGCGCATTCTGCTGGCCTGCCTCGAGCGCCGATTCACGATGGATCCGCGCGCGGCGGGTGGCGATGGCCGAAAGCGTGATGGCAACAGAACCATAGCCCAGCACGATGACCACCACCTGCAGGTTGATCAGCGCTCCCAATGTGACCAAGGTCAGCAGGATCTGCAGTGCACTGGGAATGAACACCACCAGGCCGAGCTGCACCACGATCTTCAGGGCATTGCGCCCTTTTTCGCCGGCCACCTGCAGTTCGGCTGCGTTGTAATCCAGGAAGAAGCTGTGGGTCTTCTTCAGCAGGCGCGCGAAATAGCGGGTGCTGGTGATGAAACCCAGGTTCTCGCCACTGAGGAACGACAGGTACTGCACGGTGTTCTGCAGGATGCTGGCGGCACCGAGCATCACCGCGTAGAGCAGGAACCATGCCGCCAGTTCACGCAGGTCTTCCGCGCTGATGCGGTCGATCAGGCGCGAGAACAGATACGGCGCTGCCACCGTGGCCAAGCTGGAAAGCACGACGGTAGCGGCGATCAACAGTAGCAGCCTGCGGTCAGCCTTCCAGTACGCGGCAAGGATCTCGGTGACCGGCGGTGGCAGCGCGAACGTTCTCATCAGCGTCGGTCAGGCATTGGTGCAGTAACTCCCGTGTGGCGGTGCGCCTGCCCTCGCCTCTCGCCACCGCAAGAAGCGTCGCGCACCCTGAATGATATGATATAACATCGCCATTGAGGGCGCGATGGCTCGTGCCGCAGACCAACATCCGATGAGATCGATGGACCGGGGCATGAACAACGCATCCACCGCCAGGCCGGCGGCGCTGGTGGTCGCCAGCTTGGCCGCCGCACTCCAGCTCAACGCTCCGGCAATGGCGCAGGACGCCGGCGCTCCCGCCAGCCATGCCCAGGTCGACCGGCGATCCGAAACCGCCACGCTGGACAAGGTGATGGTCATTGGCAGCAACATCCGCGACGCCATTGGCGGCGGTGCCTCCCCGGTCATCGTGATCGACCGGGAGGCCATTGATCGAAGCGGGGTGCCCTCGTTGCAGCAGCTCTTCGAGAAGCTGCCGCAGAACTTCGGTGGCGGCGCCAACGGCGCCAATGTCGGCAACCTCGGCGTCGACCGCGACACCGGCAACAACTTCGGCCAGGGCACTGCCATCAACCTGCGCGGCCTCGGAACGGGCACCACGCTGACGCTGATCAACGGCCACCGTGTGACCTCCTCGAACCGCTATCAGTACGTCGACATCTCGCTGATTCCGCTGAGTGCCATCGAGCGCGTGGAGATCCTTACCGATGGTGCCTCTGCCATCTACGGCACCGACGCCGTCGGCGGTGTGGTCAACATCGTTCTGCGCCGGGATTTCACCGGCTATGAGACCTCGCTCCGATATGGCAGCGTCACCCGCGGCAACATGGACGAGTACCAGGCATCACAGTCCGCCGGCTGGTCCTGGGAGGGGGGCCATCTGATGGCCAGCTACGAGTTCCTGAAGCAGGCCCACCTCGCTGCGGTAGACAAGGACTTTTCCCGGAACGTTACAGTCAGGCCTTACGACATCTATCCCGGATCGAAGCGGCACAGCCTGTACCTGGATGGCGAGCAGGAACTCAGCGATGTGCTGACGCTCAACCTGACCGGCTCCTTTGCCAGGCGCGAGATGGACACCACCATTTCCGGAACCGCCGACGAAACCCGCCTGTTCCCGCATACGCGGCAGTTCGATGTGTTCGCCGGCCTTACCCTTGAGCTTCCGCGCCAGTGGCAGGCACGCCTGAATTCCGGATTCGGCAGGAGCGACGTCTCCTACGAGAGAACCACCATCTCGGGCAGTTCGGTCAGCACCGCACCGCCGACGGATACGAATTCCGAATCGCGCTATCTGGAAGTGATTGCCGACGGCGAGCTGTTCAATCTCCCGGCCGGCGGAGTGCGCGCGGCATTCGGTGCGGGCTACCGCCGAGATGGCTATGAACTGCTCGACCACCGCGGCCTTGAGAAGCCGGTGGATCTGCAGCGCACGATCCGCTCCGCCTTTGCTGAGCTCAATGTTCCGCTGCTCGCAGACACGCCTGGCGTTCGTCGCTTGTCACTGACTGCGGCCGCACGCTACGACAACTACAGCGATTTCGGCTCCACCCTCAATCCCAAGCTGGGCCTGCTGTGGGAGGCGACGGAAGGACTTTCATTCCGCACCAGCTACGGCCGCTCCTATCGTGCGCCGGTCTACCAGGACATGCAGCTGAACAACACCGTGGTGGTGGCCAAGGTACCCAACCCGAGCGCGGCCAGCGGAAGCACGGTGCTGATGATGCTCTCCAACGGCAACCCGGATCTGGGGCCTGAACGTGCCAAGACCTGGACGGGAGGCTTCTCGTTCGCGCCCCCGTCACTGCCGGGCTTCAAGGTTGACGCGAACTACTATCACATCGAGTATGCCGACCGGATCGGCAGCGGCTTCGGTGGCAGCTTCCCGTCGCTGTTCCTGCAGTCCACCGCGCCTTATGCGGACCTGCTGACCGTCAATCCGACGCCGCAGCAGATCCAGCAGGCGCGCCAGCTCGGCGCCTCCGGCCTAGGCCTGTTCGTATCGCGGGCAGGCCCTTATGCCCTGGCGCCAGGTGCCGATGAAACCAGCAGCGAGGTCATCCTCGACAACCGCTTCCGCAACAACGCGTTCACTTCCCAACGCGGCGTCGATTTCAATGCCTCCTACGACTTCGACGCCGGCCAGACCCGCGTTGCGTTGAACCTTGCCGGCCAGTACATCATCGATTCCAAGCGCCGCGTGACCGCCACCTCGCCCGAGGTCGACGCGGTGAACACGGTGTACTTCCCGGTCGACCTGAAGGTGCGCGGTGGCCTCGCCATGAGCCACCGGCAGGTCGCCGGTGGGCTGTTCGTGAACTACGTGGACAGCTATCGCGATCCCGCCAACCGGGCCGACCCCCACGTCAGCTCGTGGACAACGGTCGACCTCAATCTCAGGTATGACTTCAGCGACTCTGCCGGCGCCGGACAGGGCACCTCGCTGGCCTTCAACGTGCAGAACCTGTTCGACAGGAACCCGCCGTTCATCGTCAACAGCATCAACACCGGTTTCGACCCGACCAATGCAACGGCGCTTGGCCGCTTCCTGTCCATGACGTTGACCCATCGCTGGTAGGACCCCGCCATGAGCGATGCCTCCCCCGCCTTCTCCAGATCCGCATCGGCCCTGCGCCAGACCCTGACCGTTGCCACGACCCAGCTGAAGCTGATGTGGCGCGAGCGGCGCCTGTTGTGGCTCGCGCTGACCCTGCTGCTGCTTGCGGGGGCGTCGGTTACCACGGGGGCAGCACGGCTGGCCCAGCAGGCCCAGGAGCGCCAGATCGTAGCGGAGCAGGAGGCAGGGCTGTGGGACAGCCAGGGCATGATCGATCCGCATGCCGCCGCGCACGTCGGCCGCGCCATTCCCGCGCCTGTGCGGCCGCTGGCGGCGCTTGACCCGGGCATCTCGGATTTCGTTGGCACGTCGGTATTCATTGAAGGCCATGCGCAGAACCCGGCCCGGCACCGCCCCATCGACGCCGGCGCCGCGCTCAGCCGCTTCGATGGCTTTTCCGCAGCATGGACGCTGCAGGTCGTGGCGCCCCTGCTGATCATCCTTGCCGGATTCGGCAGCCTCTCCGGCGATGTTGCCCGCGAAACCCTCCGCCAGGAGCTCGGCAGTGGCGCATCGGCCCATGTGCTGATCGGTGGCCGGCTGATCGCGTTGGCGACGGCGTCGCTGCTGCTGGTCCTTGCCCTGCTGGCGGTCAGCCTTCCGGGAATGGGCGGACACATCCTCGGCACGGCCGACATCATCGCGCTCGTTGCGATGGTCGCGGCGTACGCGCTTTATCTCCTGGTGTTCTGCGCCATCACCATCGGCGTCTCGGCGCGCTTCAGCGCAGCACGCACGTCCCTGGTGGTGCTGCTCGGCTTCTGGGTGGTGGCCACCCTGCTCGCGCCACGGGTGGCCCCCGCACTGGCCGAATCGCTGGATCCCACGCCTACTGCACCCGCGTTCCGGGCGGCGGTCACCGAGGACGCGGAGAACGGCGCCGATGGCCACGACCCAGCGGACAAGCGGCTGGACGCGCTCAGAGCAGAGATGCTTGCACGCTACCAAGTGAGCGACGTGGACGATCTCCCGGTCAATTTCCGCGGTGTGGCGCTGGAGTTCGCTGAAGCGAATTCCAGCGAGACTTACAATCGCCACTTCGAACGCATCTACACCGCCTACCAGCGGCAGGAAAACACGCAACGCGCCTTCGCGGGGTTGTCCCCCACCCTCGCGCTGCAGGCCGCGTCACGGGCACTGGCCCGCACCGATTTCCCTGCACATCTGGCCTTCCTGCGGGGCGTCGAAGACTATCGCTACCGGCTGATCCAGGCACTCAACCTGGAAGTGAAACAGCACAAGGCAGTGAACGGCAGCAAGCATCTAGCCGATATTGCGACCCTTACCCGCTCCGTGGTGTACAGCCCACGGCAGCCGTCGCTGGGCCAGATCGCCGCGGCACAGTTGGTGAACGTCGCCATTCTGCTGACCTGGGTGCTGCTGGCGCTGGGGCTGGTGCTTACGTCAGCGCGGCATCTCGGGAGTGCCCCATGAGCAGCCTGTCGATCGCAGGGCATGAGATCCGTCGTCTGCTGCGTGACCGGGCCTTGCCAGTGCTGCTTGGCCTGCTGGTGGTGCTGGCGGCCTATGCAGCCTGGAATGGCAGTGCATGGGTGGGGCAGCGCGAGGCTGCCATCGGCTTGATCCACGCGGAAGAACAGGATGCCAGGGAGCGCAGCCGGGGGTTCGTTGGCAAGGCGCCGTCGGTACTGCCCCGGGTCCAGCCGGTGCTCCCTCCCGCCCCGATGGCGGCATTGTCGATTGGACAGGCCGAAGCCTACCCCTATACCGCCGACGTGGTTGCGCTGGGTGACCGTACCCAGTTGCTCAGGCATGTTTGGTCCGACATCGGCAATCCCGCCGTGCAGGCCGCTGGCCGATTCGACCTGGCCTTCGTCGTTGTGTTCCTGCTGCCCTTGGTCATCCTGGCGGCCACCTTCGACCTCTGGTCGCGCGAACGCGAACGCGGCATCACAGCGTTGGTGTTGTCACAGCCCATCGCGGCAGGGCGACTGATCGCGGTGAAGGCATCGGCCCGCGGCGCTATCGTGCTGCTGCCTGCACTGGCCATCATCGTTGCCGTTACCGCTGGGTCGGGTGCAACAAGCCCTTCCGGCCTGGTCGTGCTTGCCCTGATCGTGCTCGCCTACGGCAGCTTCTGGCTGGCGCTGGCAGTGCTTATCGGCTGTTTCGCCCGGCGCACCACCGAGGCCGCCATCGCCGCCGGCGCACTGTGGCTGCTGATCGTGGTCATGGCCCCGTCGCTGGTGCTGGCAGCGGTGAACCTGATGGTTCCGCCGCCCTCACAGATGCAGCTGGCAACCGCGCTGAAGGCGCAGCTGGCCGACACTGCCCGCCAGCAGCAGCTGCGCCACGCGGCAGAGCCGCCCGCCACGCGTTCGCCAGCGCCGCGCATTGCCGATGCCGCACGCGTGGCCTATACCGATCTTGTCCAGGCCGATCAGGTCATCGCCCCCTTGATCGCCGCGCATGCAGAGGCAGAGGATGCGCGGCGCCAGTCACTGGACCGGGTGCGCCTGCTGCTGCCGTCGGTAGCAGTGCAGGATGCACTGGATCGCCTCGCCGGGTCGGACGCCGACCGGGCGCTGGCGTTCCAGCAGCAGGTTCTCGCCTACTGGCAGGCACGTCGGCAACTGCACAAGGACTATCTGGACCGTGACATGCCACAGACGCTGGCCGAGTATGACGCCCTGCCCCGTTTCGAATTCCAGGAAACAGCGGCTGCCCTGCAACGCGGTGTACTGATCGACCTGGCCGCGCTGGCCGTGGCCACCCTGCTACTGCTGATCGCGGCCGGGTTGCTGCGGCGTCGGCTGGGCACTCCCTGAGGTACATCACACATGCTGACTGCAACGCATCTGGTCAAGGAACACGGCACGCATCGGGCGCTGGATGATGTGAGCTTCACGGTGCGCCCCGGCGAGATCTTCTGCCTGCTGGGCGCAAACGGGGCCGGCAAGTCGACAACGATCAAGCTGTTCCTGGGCTTCCTTGAACCTACCTCCGGATCCGCCGAGGTTGATGGGCTCAGTGCCTGGCAGCGGCCACAGCAGGTGCGCCGGCGCCTGTTGTACATCCCGGAGAACGTGGCGCTGTATGACGAACTGACCGGCTATGAAAACCTGGATTACTTCGCGCGGCTGGCTGCGGTGGAGCAACGTTCGCCCGCACGGCTGAAGGACGCGCTCAGGTCCGCCGGGCTGGCGCCGGAGGCATTCGGGCGGCGCGTCGGGTTCTACTCCAAGGGCATGCGCCAGAAGGTGGGCATCGCGCTGGCCATCATCAAGGAAGCCGGGGCGTTGCTCCTTGATGAACCGACGTCCGGCCTGGACCCGACCGCTTCGGCCGAGTTCCATGAGTTGATCGTGCGCCAGCGTGACCGCGGCACGGCGATCCTGATGGCCACCCACGATCTGTTCCGTGCCCGCGAAGTGGCGACGACCATCGGATTGATGCAGGCCGGCAGGCTGCGCAGGACGCTGGATGCCAGCACGATCACCGCCAATGATCTTGAGAGCCTATACCTTGAGGAAATGAGCCGGAGCGCCTAGGCCACGCCGACCGCAGGCACGCCGGGTCGGCCCATCCAACGCCTGAGCCAGGCTTCGATGTTGACCTGGGGGCCGAAGATACCCAGCACCTGGGATGAGTGATCCGGGCTGACCCTGCGGATACCCGCGTCGGCCGATGCGCTGTCGATGTAGCCGCGCCGCGCCAGCAGGCCGTCCACCAGCAGGCCCCTGATGAACTGCTGATGCCGCTGGGTGACGGCGACCGAGTGATCGTCCAGGTAGCACTTCACCTTGCGCGAGAGCAGGGCCTGCGGCAGCAGGCCCTGCAGTGCACGACGCGCGATCGTCCTGTCCTCCGCGCCGGCCATCAGCAGGTGCAGCGGCAGACGGGCAAAGAGTTCGACCACAGGCTGTGCGCTGAGCGGTGACACCCCGTGCCAGCGCCCTGCGCCCTCGAACGGATCGAGCACACTGGTCGGGAAGATCATGCGCCCGATGTGAGCCAGCTTGTGCGGGGAGAGCCTGTGCCCCTGTGCACGTGCATGCCGCAACCAGGCAGGCGGCGTGCCATCCTGTTCAGAAGCATCCACTTTCACCCATTCGCACGGGTTGCCCCAGCGGCCATTGATGCTGCCTGGCCTCTTCAGCACGCCATGGACGAAGGCATCCTTGAATACCCCGAACAGCGAATCGCCCGACTGCGCGGTTTCGAACGCAACACGGAAGAAGTCGCGGTCGATCCCCCGTCGCCACGCGTAATCGATGGCAGCGGCATTGCCCTTGAAGCGCAGGAAGACCGCATCGCCGCCGACACCGGTGAACTGCACCGTATCTGCGTCGAAATCCACGTCGCGCCGATGCAGCAGGTAGCCCGAGCAATGTGCAGGACGAGCGGTTCGCGGGAAGTCCATGATCTCTTCCAGCGAGCAGTGGGGCTGCCGCTCGTACTCGACGAACTCGCAGCTTCGTCCCGAGGACTCACGGGCACCGGCAATGGCCATGCGCGCGAACATGCGCTCATCGGCACCAATGCCGGCATCGTAGTGATGGACGCACTTCACTTCCGGTGCGGAGGGCGCATGCAGCAGGCCGGCGAGGACAATGGAGGAGTCCAGCCCGCCGGACAGCTGAAGCTGGATGCATCGATGCTGGCTCGCCAGCGCACCGATGCAGCCCAGCAACGTTGCACGTGCCAGCTGCACGGCCTCCTCCAGATCTTCGATGGGCGCTTCACTGGCCTGCCGCACCACGTCCCATTGATAGTGCCGGCCAACCGGCTGGCCATCGCGGATAGTCACCGCCTCGCCCGCCTCCAGGGCGACGACCTCCTCGAATCCTGTCTGAAGGCCATCACGGAACGGGAACAGCAGCGAATAGGACAGGAACGACCAGTCGACGTTGAAGTCACCCAATCCCAGAAGCAGGCAGTCTTCCATGTTCGAAAAGACCACCGTCAGCTGATCGACCGTGGTCATGTAGCACGGAATCTCCGCCGTCGGGTCGCGCAGCACGAACCAGCTGGCGGTATCCGGCTGGTAGCCCAAGGCCACGTAGCGCCCCCAGTACTGCTCCACCAGGCTCCTGCCCTGCGTACTGCAGGCGGTCGTGCCCGCCGCAGCATCGGGAACTGCCTGGGCGGGAACGGTATCGGCGCCGAACACCTTGTGGAACAGCTTGCCGAGTACTACCAGCGGGCCGGACCGGCTGTACTCGAAGTAGCCAGGATTGTCAGTCTGGGCATAGATGGCACCGCCACTGCCCTTCATCACGCATGCGATTCCGGGGCGGCCCACCTCGATCCGTTCCATGGCCTGCAGCGCCTGCGCACGGGCAGATTCGGAATGATCGTTCCAGAACACAGCGACATATCGGTACATGGATCAGGCCGGCTGCAGCACCAGGATGGGCGTCATCCGGCGCAGGTTGAAAGGGATGTCGGTCAGGACACGGTCGCCGTGCTGCAACCAGCAATGCGCCGCAAACGGCTGGGTCCGCACCGCGAACACCCACGCGGGAACGATGCCGTACGACCCCAGAAACTCGCGCATGGCCAGGCAGTACAGGAAGCACTCATCGGTCTTCCTGAAGGCGATCGGTCGCAGCCAATCGAATACCCGAACCAGGAGGGCCAACTGCTGCAGGTCCACCTCGCCCGGCGTGGATGCCTGACCACGCCGGCGCGCTGCCGAAACCGTGTAGCTGAAAGGCAGGAACATCCTGCTGCATGCCGCACGCGTGACCGAGGCTAGGAAGCGGCGCACATCGCGGGCAGTGATCGGTGGACATCCCCGGGACTCGCCCTCGCGCACCCAGTGCCGGGGCAACGCGATTGCGGCGCTTGCTGCGGATTTTCCGCGCAGCGGATCCTGGGTGATCAGGCGCCGATCAATCAGCGACTGGAGCATCCTCGGCCTGGGCACTCCGTCGGAGGCCAGGGGCCAGTCCTGCACCAGGCCGCCAAGCCCCGCCGCCCAGCGCCGATCGATGGAGAGATAGCTGCCGGAGGCCTGGTCAAGAATGACCATCGCGTCACCGGTCACACAGACATGCGCGTGCTTCGAAAGGAAGTATGGAGCTTCAGGCTGGTCCATCGCGAGCGTGATCTCATGCTGCTGCAGGCATCAGAGCGGTGCATGCGGGGGCATGCACCGCAGGTCATGCATGGTGCGATGGATCAGGGCGAGGTGGTCGGGAAGACGCCATCCCACAACGTGCCGTGGTTGTGCGCCTTCGTTTCGGAAACCACCGAGCCCAGCTCGATCAGTTCACCCTGGTCTTCGTGATTCTGCTCTCCAGCCACTACGCCCAGCTCAATCAGTTCGTTCATGAACATCTCCTCTAGTTAGTGGGTGCACCCACGCAATGCAGTGGATGCACAGCAGCCAAGCCGGCGTCACCCTGCGTTGTTCAGCACGATTGCCGCCAAGGCACGCAAATGTTACGATATAACATATTATTTTGGTGTGACGGCCAGCCGGATCGGACGTCGCTGCAGCGACTCCCACGAGAGCGAGATGGATGCCCACCGACATCAATGACGATGGCCTTGATCCCACCCTTCTGCTGAAGGGCCTGTTTCCGCTGCCGAAATTCATCCGCTTCGTCAGGGAGCGTTGCCCGCCAGGACGCTTTGATGAAGCGACGCTGGTGGAGGAATGGCGGAACGCCCGCGCCCTGGTGCGTCGTCTTCATCAGGACGAAGCAGACGCCGCCGATGCCATGGACGCCCTTGCCCTGCCCGAAGAGATGCAGCCATTGGCGGAGCAGGCCCTCCGTCAGCCCTCGATGCACCGCATGACGAGCGTGGTGTCCCGCTGCTGGCAGATGGTGGAGATCGATCGGCTGGTGGTCTTCCAGGAGTGCATCAACCTGCGCCACATCGATCAGCTGGCGGCGGCCACGGCCGCGTCACCCGATGCACGGGAGATCATGGAGCTGGTGGCGCGAAGTGGACGCCATGCACATCCGGATGTGCGCTTTACCCAGTCCGATGGCAGCTACACATTCGCCTCTGCGTCCAACGACCTGAGGTTTCTGGACGTGGCGGCGATCGACCCTCGCTGCATCGCCGATTACGAGCCGTTCGGCGCGGCCAGCCACGCCCTTGTCATCTATCTCGGTTTCAGCGACAACCTCATCAGCGCAACGCGCATTGGCCGCCGGATCATTCTGACCAATGGCTCGCACCGGCTGTACCTGCTGCGCAGGCTCGGCTTCCGCTATGCCCCCTGCCTGGTGACCGATGCGTCCGACAGCGATCTGTCCGACGTACTGTTGCCAGCAGCGGTCAAGCAGGATCGGCAGTTCTACCTGGGCGCTTCGCGACCGCCGATGTTTAAGGATTACCTGGATCCGAGCCTGACCTGCACTGTGCCGGTCACACGCAAGCACTATGCGCTCAGGGCCAAGCTGGATTTGCAGAGGATCACGGTTCCCTCTCTCTAGCGATTACCGCTTCAGATCAAAGAAACCATGCTGTTAGAAGCGGGGTTGATGCCCCTGCCAAGATGGGCGTCAACCAATGGATGGTCCCCGTCACCAGCCTCAGTCTCGAGAGGATGGCGGCTATCCGCGCTCCCACGATAACGCACGCTTATCGACAGGTTGAAGGTGGCCGCCCGCACGCCCAGAATGCGCATCCGCCCTGGCATCGTGGAACACCCGCGGCTATGAAGTCCCCTCTTCTAGGCAAACAAAGTTGGATCAACGCTGCACTTGTTCGGTCAGGTGGGCATGGATGATAGGGCGGGGTCGCTGGTACCGGGCGGGATTAGGAGGAAGTCTCATCAGGCAATGGCCAATATTCAAGCCTTCTTGAGCTGCGAGCTGCATCCTAGAATCCGGGGCTTGGGGTGTCGTGCTCGTCGTCAGTCTCTTGTGCCGACGTTCCCTGCTCATTGGCGTAGGTGGTGGCGTCTCGTTCCAGCAATGCGTCGAGCGAAGGCGCAGCAAGAAGCTGGAACTGTCCATCAACTGCGGACACTGTTAGCCAGGTCGCCGCGTGGCCTCCGCTCCCATCACTGTCGCCTACTCGGAAGGTTCGGATGTGTTCCAAGTAGGTGAGCAGAACCTGTGGCGGCACTCCCCACGAGGGCCCTTTGTCGGGTGAAATTTCCCGGGTTAAAAGCTTGATCAGATCAGACGCTGAGAATGAATCCGCCTTACCGTCAAGCTCGAATGCGCTGAGATACTGTGCGAAATACAGGTTAACTCGTGTAGCCGCATGCTCACCAAAGCAGATGAAGTGGCCTAGTAGCGACGTATTCCGCCAATCGGAGATATCCATCAGTGCCTCTGGGAAGCCAGACTTCCACTTCTTCCGCTCACCGCGTATGTCTGCCTGTCGGCGCTTGAACTCAATGGCCATACATCGCTGAGCACCAAGCACAACGTCACCGAGACTTCTATCCAGCGGAGTCTGCTGGAACAGATTGACCGGCAGGGTCCGCCCCTTCCGCCCGCCTTCATACCCGAGCGCATAGATGAACGCGCCTAAGAGTTGATTTTCGTAAGCGATGGAAGCCATGTCCCTGGTACTTGCTTGGTACATCAAGGAATAGCGGCCGCGCCATCCCCATCTGTAGTCACAAATGGGCGGTGCAGCGATCGCCTATGCCAGGAGCGCGGCGAGCGGTAGATGCGCCAGGCGCCGGGAACCCGATTCCTATGAGGCGTCCCGCTCCGATCGGACACGCTCGATCACCTTTTTCTGTCGACCAACGAATCGGTCGGGAACACCTCAAATTCCGATATACCCTTCGAGCTAAGGCGGCATTGGAGATGCTGATCAACAACTCGCTCGGCATGGGTCACACGCCTGCGTACGTAGTGCTGTACTAGAGGTAGACAAGCTCCGGCTCCCCGGCTTCGACTCAACCACGATTCATGTCGATCTGACGGTCGAATTCACCTTCGGAGCTCGATTGAACCTGCAACGAGCATAGGAACCCCGGTTTGCAGTTCACGCTACTGACTGCCAAAGGGGCGGGCTGCAGGGTGCAGCCCTTCCTTCTTGATCAGGACTGTCTGTGATCGCAGCGGCTTGCCGCAGCCAGCAGGTCGAGCCTTCTCGATGACGGTGTGAGGCCTCCACTGCGCTGCGATCTGCATATCTATCCAACCGCGCAAAGCTCAATCAATGAATCCATTGAGCTGCGCAGGTGATTTGATTCGGCAGGCCATGCAATAACTTTGATCCCAACCACCTTGATACCCTTTGAATAAGGGGCAAATGTTCTGCTGAATCAAAGTCTTGCGAACACTCTGGCAGGTCGCTAGAGTCGTGGAGCTGTCGTGGTTCTGGAAGTGCCCGTGACTTCAGCTGATTGCTTGGAGATCATCCATCTCCGCGCCTGCGTTGCGCTCCTGGCGATACCACGGACGCGACCAGCATTGGGCGCAGCAGCCCACGCGAAGCTTGACCAGGTGCGGCCATGCAGCGTCGCTGTACATCGTCAGGGCCTTATCAAGAACACCGCAGGAATCGCTGCCTGAATGAACGGGGCACGCCTATCGCGTTCGACGTGACGGTTCGTACCCCCTTCTTCAGACCCTGCCCCGCTTCTTACTTGAGACGTTAGCGCATGACCGAGTAGCCAATACTCTCCGACCTTTAGAAATGGAAATGCCCCCGTTCGAGCGGGGGCATTTGCCTCTCGTCGGAGCGGGAGGGCGTGAAGCATAGAACTCATGCGAGGCCTAGGCTCCCCCATTTCTCCAATCAAGTCAAGCAGCCTGTCTGACGGGCCGGACTCGTATTGCCATTCCCAGGCGCCATTCGCGTGCGCCGAGGGGGGATGCTGCCCGCGATCCGGCTACCGCCCTACAGGCAGCGCGCCTGTTCGCCTTGTTCGGAGATCCCATGCCTGCTGGAGCCACCTACCGTGGTGACGACTCACACACGAGCCATCACGTTGACCCCGCCCTGCCCTACGCCCCCCGACCGCTTTCACGAGGAAAGCGAGATCGACGCGAGGTGTTTGTCTACTACTCCCCACGTAATCAACGCGTGGTGACCGTCGCCGACGCCGTAACGTTTGCCGCAGCGCTTCAGCTGGAATTCGATTCGACAATCGCCCTCTACATCGAACGCCCACGCCGGCTGCAGGTTTCTGAGAAGTTCGTGATCGATGTTTCCTTCCTGGCGATTACTCGCTCAGGGGAGCAGCGCTTCATTCTGGTATTGCCCAATGAGCGAAAAACGAGAAGCACCGGTAGTGCTGCTGGCCTTCCGGATGCGCTTGAGCTTGATGAGATCGCCAAGCGAAACGGCATCTATCTGAGCTATGTAACTGAAGATCATCTCTTGTCACAGCTGCCCGCATTGGGTGAGGCCTTTGACCTTCTACCGCTGGTATGGTCCAGCGAGAGGCTCGCAAATCGCGCCAGCCTTGCCCAGCAAATACTGAACATCCTCGGGCGCGTTGAGCGATTCAGGTTATCCGATCTGATCGGTGCCTCTTCAGCCACTACGCACGAGGTCCGGGCAACAGTGGCATGGCTGATTCATAGCGGCAAGCTTCGTCTCATTGACTATGCGCAAGGCGCACCGGATGCCATTCTGGAGCGGTGCCATGCATGATCATCACTCGATCTACGATCGTGAAACCTTGCTTCAGTGGTACCGCCCTGACGAATGCGACCTGAAGGAAGAGGTACGTTTCCGTTTCCGGCAAGCCTGCGCGGCATTGACTGAAGTGCTGACTGGCGAGCTGCAGATCACCAAGGCGGCCAAAGCTTACGGGCTCTGTAGGAAGCGCCTGCGCCGAATGATTCTTACTGCGCCCATGATGGCCAGTGATGGGCGTCCCCACGGCTTCAGGGTCTGCGTTCCCAACGGGGTCTACATCCGAAGCGAAACAGCCTCTATTGATGTGGAGGTTCCTCGCTCGGGGCGCCCAAGCGCAATGGGTCAGCTTCTACAGGCCATTCCTCAGATCAAGCTCTGGGTGGACGAGTTCAATCGCCCGCTCCCCCCAGGTCGCGCGCCGAAGGCGTTCAATCGGCTGCATGGTCGAATCTGCGCCGAGCTGCGCAGACGCGACCTCGCTGACCACTATCCGCTAAACACCACGGATAAGGGGCGCCGAGCGTTGCTCGACTACATGAGGCGCAGGCGGATCCAAGAGAGCGGGAATGGGACGTGGGAGTTTGATGTCGATGCGCCGGAGGGCATCGAGCAGGTCCTTAGGCAGCATCTTTACGGGCGCACCGAATTTGATGCCCATCAGATCGATATCGAGGCAACCTTGGCAGTCGACGTGCCGGGAGGTGGGAAGGTCAATCGACGCATCACTACAATCTGGCTTCTGATAGAAATTGAGGTGCGTTCACGTGCGATCGTGTCCTGGTCGTTGAGGGTTGGACGTGCCTACACGAACTTAGATGTCGCCCTGTGTCTGGCTGTGGGACTGCGCCCCTGGGAGCGGCGTGAGCTGACAATTCCCGGGCTGTCCTATGCCCCGGGTGCGGGGATGCCAACAGGCCTTGCGGGTGACTTGGGGGCCCGGCGCTCAAGATCCATCGCCCTGGACAATGCACTGGCGCACTCTGCCCATGACCTCGAAGCAGCGTTCTGTCGCTCGCGAGGTGGCGTGCTGATCTTTGGCAAGGCACGCCAGCCTCGTTCCAGGCCTGTGGTAGAGCAGCTCTTCTCACGGCTGGAGCGCGGAGCGCTTCGCCAGATCCCCGGAGGATTTGAGCCGGCTGTCAAGCTGGGCGAGAAAAGGATTCGTATCAGTAACTTCTCGCCGGATGACCACCCCATCCAGATGCAGCTCTTTGAGGAGCTACTGGACGTGATCATTGCTAACTACAACGCGACGTCACATGTGGCACTGGGTGATCTTTCGCCGCTGCAGTTCCTCCGGGCAAAGGGAAGTGGAGCGTTTGATTTCAGTCCCGATTCGGCGCGTGAGGATGCAGATGACATGTGCACGATCGTCGTTCTGCTAACCGTCCATGGGGACCGCGCAAAAGGCGTTGTTCCGCACGTCAACTATATGTACGTCAAGTATCGAGCCCCCAGCCTGGACGGTCGCTGGGAGATGATCGGCACGAAGGTCATGGCAAGAATCAATCGCAACGATCTGCGAACCATCCTGCTGATGAGGTCTGCCACAACCCCATTGGGTGCTGCCCGCGCGGCCGCCCCGTGGAATCTTAGGGCACACGATGAAACCACCCGCAAGCTCATCATGCGGTGGATCAAGAATCGAACTGAATTCAGCATTCTGGGCGCCGACTGCGCCATTGAGGCCTATGTTGCCTTCCTCAAGACTCAGGCAGCCAGTGACCAATCCGCGGTAGATCAGCTGGCGAGAATGGGTCACGTAGGCCACGACAAGGCTCCGCCTGCCGTAGGCGACATCTACAAGCAGCCTCTCCGCATTGCGCCAGATGGATGGATCAGCTTGGATGAATGACTTCTACGACCACTACAGGCACCGCTGCAGCCTCTGCACACCCACGTGGGATCACCATGAACGCTACTGATCACCCGATCTTCATTCCTGACGGTTACCAGATCAACACTCACCCCACTGAAGAGCTGGCCAACTTCATTCGCATGAGTATCAGCGAGGGAAGGCACGGCTGTTCGGCGTATGGCGGTGGAGGTGTTGGCAAGACCTCCGCCTTGAAGTACCTGTCAGATAACAGTTCCAAATGGCTCAAGGACTCTCGGGGACAACCCATGGGCGTAGCCATGCGGATGGTGATGGCTAGCGGCATTCGCCGCAGTGATGGTGCGTTCTGGTCTGCGATCAACAACCGGATCGGCATATCCAACGCAAAGGTGATCAAGGCCAGCGTCGGAATGGACCGGGTACTCAACCTGATTCGTAGCCGTTGTGGTCAAGCCAAGGTCCGACGCCTGGTGCTGTTCATTGACAATGCCCAGCGCATCACTGAAAGCGAGTACGAGTATCTTGAGGATCTCGACAGCCAGGTGCTCGATGACAACCTAAGTCTTTACTTGGTTCTGATGCGTCAAAGCGACGCTGAAGGCGTCGATGTCGGCGACGATTGGTCAGATCGAGCCTCGCACACGGTACGCAGGTGGTTCATCGACACGATGCGCTACCGTCCCATCACCGGAGCGGCCGAGGTCACCCATGCGCTTTCGCGCTTTGATTCTCAGGCTTCATGGCCAACACCGGAGATGCCCTTTAGCCGATTCTTCGCAGCGTCTGCCTTTGATGCGGGTTGGCGGCTGGCAGACCAAGCGCCGATGATCCTGCAGGAGCTGGCCGCACTTCGTAAGGCCGGAAAGCTTCCCGAGAGCGAAGCATGGCCGATGGCCACCTTCACTCTCACAGTTCGGCACTTGCTCACGGAGATCGCCTGGAAGCATGAGGGCTTTCGAGAGTTCAGTCGTGAACAGGTTCGAGACGCTCTGCTGAGGAGTGGCTATCTGCGCTTGGAGTACGTTCGAGCCAAGATGCGGCTTCCTGACTATGGTCAGGGCGCGGCGTAGGAGCTGAGCGTTCATGCCTTGGTCTGACTACCTGCCCGCCCCGGCCTCGACTGCGCCCATGATTGGGGCAGAGCTCACCTGCTACCCCTACATTTCCGGATTCGGTTTGGCGCAACGGATCGTTACCCTTGCCCTGCCTTCTCCGTCGGACATGGTTCGTCTCGGTTTCAGAAACCGGGCAAGCATGGATGTGCTTCTGGCAACTCAATCGAGAAGCAAGACACGATTTTCTCTCCTTTGGGAACTAGGGCTTGGCCATACGACTATCGCTGACTTCTGGAGCCCGAGTGCATGGAGCCCGGTTCAGTGCGGGCGTCTGTTCGAGCGGCATGTGCGGCCGGTTAGGCAATGCCCAGAGTGTGTACGCCATGGCTATCACAATGCCGCATTTCAGTTGCCCTCGCTTGATGCCTGTCCCTGGCACCGCGAGCGGCTCCGCAGTACCTGCGAGCACTGCGGGCGGATTGTATTTGCCCAATTCCAGGATGGTGATCGTCTTGGAGTTTGCTCGTGCGGTATCAGCTTCATCGACCCTCGGCTAGCACTCACAGAGATGCATTCGTTTCCAACGGGCGAGGCATCTGCATGGCTGGAGGAGTTCAGGGAATGGAGTTGCGCACAACGGGCGATGCGGTGGATCCAGGTGCCTGAGCAAGCAACTGACTGGGATGCGGCGTTCTGCGCTATCGCCGGGGTGGCACAATCAGGGATGGGTGCCGGGGAAGGAAGTGGGGCCAGTGGGCCGGCACCCATGCAGGTCTTCGACGGTGCAACTGAGGATCCCCCTGAGGGGGCGCTATGGGGATGGTGTCACCTAGGCGGTAGCCAGACGCTAAGATGCGCGCCCTTGCCAGCTTCGGTCTTTGTACTCCTGCAGGCAGTCACGCGGGCTGTTGTCCAAAAGGTGTCCGTGGACGGAATTTCATGTCTTGAGCCGTGGGTCCACGACGGCCTCACGCCGGGTCCTGCTGAGCTCGGAGGCGCCACCAATGGAGGAAGCGGACAGGGTTGGCTTGCGCCCTATGGCCGATCGGCAGCAGGTCAGGTCTGGCTGAACCTCTCCGTGGTCGACCGTCAAGTCACTGCTGCCTGTGGCGCACTTCTAGAATTGGTGGCATGCGAGCTGGCGGACCTGCCCCTCGTTAGTGATGTCTCTCCTCAGCAGGCCATCTCATGTGCCCTGGACCAAGTTCAAGGGCGCAGCCTGCTCATCGCAGCATTGCTTGCGTGCTTGGAACGTGCGTTCAGCCAAGGCCTGACATCTGTTCTGAGGGGCTTCTGGGGCAATGGGCAGCCGCGATCATGTATTGAGGCGCCCTGCTTTGGGATTGTCGGTGCACCAGGGCACTTGCAGAGTATGCAGCTCGTCTGGGTACCCATCGCTCTCTTGCCCCCGACGGGACCGAAGTCGGGGGCTTCAGATGATAAGGCCGTACGGCCGGCCAAGGCATCGGTAAAGAGGAAGTTGGAAGCCGTGAAAAGGCGCGGGATCAAGGCGCCGCGCATACTGAAGTGATCATCAAGAGCCATGCAACGGCCAGTGAATTCAGCCGGCGAGCTGTGCGGCTTCCCTGTCGGCTTGACTCTTAGAGCAGCGACCACTCCAAGCTCTGCGATCCATCAGCATACTTCTTCGAGGCTTGGTCAATACACCATCTGCAGACTGAATGGTGCGGTTCTCACATACGGCGTGACGCTGATTCCCAAGGCGATTGACAATATCTAATCTCCATGGCGCCTAACCTCAGTCGCCATCCTCAAGTTCATCCCCGGCTGACCCGATGATCTCTACGAGCGCCTTTCTGGTCCGGCTATTGGCGGTCACCCTGTAAGCCGTCCCTGCGTCGCCTCCTTGCGAAACGACATGCTTGATCAAACCGATCATACGATTCTCAGTCAGTGTGAGAATTGCGCCTTCGGCGTCATACTCGCCCGCATCCAGATGCAAGAAGGCCTTACTGGGCACGCCTGCGTAGAGGTTGGTCAGCGAGCTCTTGCTAACCGTGTTCACCCAGCTAACGTCTCCGGAGCTAGAGACGCTAATCTCCCGGTAGTTGACCAGCGGCCCACTGCTGGTTCCTACGCGACTCTGCGCCTCGCTCAGGCGCGCAGCATTGATCGGCCAACCTCGAATTGCAAAGATGCCGCGATCGACTTGACGCAACAGCGGTGAATAAGCCAAGGCGACAGAGAATGAGACAGTGTTGATCCCAAGGCCTGTAACAAGGACCTCATGCAGCTCACTGCGAGAGGCCAATCCACCTCGAAGCTTGAGTTCCTCAACGATTGAGTGTGCAACTCCCTTCTTGCCTTCCTGAGCTGCGTCAGGGCTGGCCAACCGGAAATCATCCCCTTGCTGACAAATCAAGGCAGGCGTCTTGGCTAGAACCCACTGCACGACCTCCATCGGCGGCCAGATGCCGGCATCCTCTGCGACGTCCGAAGAGGCGATACGGGAGTGTCGTGTCACTCCGCTGTAGATGACCTCAATGTCCAGCGCACCCTTGGCATTGGACAGAATGTCGATGGCTCGGTTCACGACTCGGTTCGCACTTCCGTCGATACCGAACCAGTACCAAGCTTGATCTTCATCGATCCACTCGAACCCTGGAGCATGAGCGATAATAGAACGGAACTCTTCAGGCGCGATCCAGTCACCGTGCTGGCGCATGGTCAAAGCCCAGACGAGATTGACCTGGGCAGCCCCGCAGTGCCTGATCGCCGCCTTGGACTGGCTAATTCCGTCCATGAACCAATCCGGCAGCTGCCCAGCAAGCACGACAGGTTCTCCCTTCTTTACACGGATGATCTGTACTGGAAGAGATCGCCCAAGCACTTCACGTCCATAGTCAATCGCACCCTGCAGGCTCAGTGTTCCGCCCAAGAGACTGCGCAGTCGCTCCTCGGCTTCGGGAACTGCAGCTCCCCCTAGACCCTGACAGGAGTCAACCAGCGCATCAAACTGCGCTGTCAGTACCGCGGTTGTTGGAAGGAAGGACAGCTGTTTGTCCACAATCTGGCGAATTCGCTCGCGGGTGATCCCATGAATCTCCCCGATGGCCTGCAGCGTGCTCTCGGCATCTCCTTGCCCGCCGTAGCGAGCCCTGAAAACCAATGCATTTCGCTCCGCATGGGAAGGGACATGCGCGCGCCGGCTCAGTAGGCGACCATTAAACAGAATCTCCTCGTACAGATCCGTCGGAGTACCCATCGACGCAATGACCTCGGCCTCAATAGCCCGCCCCTGACGCACGTCGAAATCTGGGCCGGGTGGCTCGACGCCACATGCCTCGGCGATCGCACAGATATCCTTGTACTTGGGGATTCTGCTGATTGCGACGTTCTCCCACGCTGCCACCGACATGTGGGACCTTCCTATCCGTTCGGCAAGCTCCATCTGCGTAAGACGACCTCTAGGATTGTCTCGACGTGCAGAGCGAAGCCAGAGCTTCAACGCATTGCGCGAAGCCCGGGGAGGCGCAACCGATCCTTCTGGTGCATTGATGTCCAAGACGGCAGGGGAAAGATATTCAGCGGCCCGTACTACAAGATCGTGGGCCGGGTAGCCGGTAGCAGCGGAGATCCTACTGATCTCCTCTGGTAGAGGAGTCTCTTGGCAATGCGAGCTGAAGAGCTTGACGAGGCGCTTCCTCTGGATTCCCGTCTTCGCATGAATATCCGAGATCCCTTCGGATCGTTGCAGCGAGAGCGACATCCAGTTCTTGATGATCTCTACAGCGGACTCGCCTGAGAGCTCTTCAACTTCGGTACCGATCCATCCGTCGAGCACAGCCCCTCCCTCGCCGCCCATGCCTGCGCCACACCCTGGCGCCCCGCAGATGACTATGGCGCGCCGTCTGCGGACTGTCCACCTCTGCGCCTAGATGCGAGCACTTAGGCGCCTATGGTGGCCTCGAGCGCAATGAAGCGCGCTAATCACCCCCCCCTTCTGTCGGTTGGCCGTTGCCAGGCGCAGTTCAGCCCTTGGAGCCAGAGCGCGATTGTGGGTCGCCCCAGTAGTTGAGTTGGATATGCGCCACTGAATTTGGGGCATCCTGTCCTTGAGTCGGACAGAAACGGGGGAGGACTATCCGCAGCTCATCGACGATGGGGCACCTTGTCCGGCTTACGCGGAACTCGGGGAGCATTGTCCGTAGTTCGAGCGACGGACATTTCGCCCGATTCGCGCCACCAACTACGGATATTCAATGGCTTGCGAGTGAGGCGAATGTTCCCCGTCAATCAGCAATGGCTGAAGCTCTGGCTTGGCTCTTGCCTCCCTGCTGGCTCCCCCCGACAAGGATGAGCTTGCAGCATGATCGAGATCGATCCGCATGACCGAACTGACCTAACCGGCCCTTGGGCCGGTTTCGGCTTCCAAGCTGGGCACATGTTCACCCCAGAAGGCCACCAGCTGGAACCCTGTGATATGACCTGGTGGTCTCTGACCTGCAACATTGCGCGGGAATGGCGGCTGATGATGGCCGAGGCTCGCACGGGAATGGCCAAGCGCCCAATACCGGCCGTCGAGACATCCGCCACAGCGAAATCCAGCGTGATCTATCTTGCTGAGGTGCTCAGAATTCGCCGAGGGCGGCGGTTCGGCAATGGTGATCCCGGCTCCGGCGCCGAAACCTCCAATGTGGTCTACATGAGCCGTGGGCCGAGGCCCCGCCAGCGCGTGTGAGGCGCTTCCGTAGGGGCGCTGCCCCTACACCCGCTACTTCAGCGACTCCATGAACAGTCGGAGTCCGGCATCTGTCAGGGTAACTACTCGAACTGATCGGCCTGACTGATCGGTCCCGCTCTGCCGTCTAGCCAACCCCAACTCTTCAAGCTGTCCTGCGACGTACCAAACTGCGGGCTCACCTATGCTCAGCCGATCAGAAAGCGTGCCAATGGGGGTGTTGCTGCCATATCGGCCAAGTGAATCCAGCATTTGCCACTGCGACTTACTGAGGGGGATTTTCCTTACATCATTGGCCTCGGGATCGTCTTCCGATGAAGGGACGTCGGGGACCAATGAGTCCACAGATGCAGCCGTCTCCGCATGCCTAACGGCCGCAAGCTCCTGCGCGAGCGCATCCCTTTCATCGACTAGCTGCTTCAACTGATTCTTCAAGCTGTCAACAGAATTACTGAGGCGCACCGATTCCGTCATGTGTTGCGCCTCAATCTCCAAGAATCTACTGCGAAGAGCCCGAGACTCTTCTTGGGTGAGCACCGTCTGATCTTCAATGCTTCTCTTCAGGCTCAACGCGTCCTTTCTTCTGCGAAGCGAGAAGCTGTAGACCCAATTTGACGGGTAAGGAAACACCAGAATGTAGAAGGCGGCTGTGAATAATGGACCTGCCACCAAATGGAGCCACGAGTACCCAGTGTCCTGATAGACAAGATGAATTAGATGGATCTTTCGGATAGCAGATTCACCGGAGAAGACAATCAACAATGCCTTGTAGTTCCAGGCGCACCAAGAAACCGCCAGCGAAGCTCCGAGCGGACTCATGAATCGGTCGCTGATGTACTCCCTGATACCCTTGATCAAGTCATCGAACATTCCCCGCTCCTTCCTGTGGTTGCCCTACTCGTTAGGCGCGGAGATTAGCCCTAAGCGTGGTCCTGTGCCAATCGCGGCCCGCGTGATGCATCACGTTAATCAGAGGCTCGGCGGGTAGGGTTTCGATTCCGGGAACGTGCCCGGGCGCTCACCTACCCTACGCGCACGATGGCGCCCCCGCTACTTGCCGCCATGACCGCGCCCGCGCCGCGGCCGCTCAGATGGCGGCCAAGCCTAACGCTGCGGTGAAATAATCTGCCCTGCATATGCCGTGGACCATGACCACGACCATGCGCGCGTAGAGCGCTGATCGCAATGGCGCCGCCCCGGGTTCCATCTACAGGCGGTGGCGTGCTGCGCGGCGCTGAGCTGCCTCATGCAGTCTGGCCTTCCGTGTGTAGTGGGACTCAAGGAGCTCCACTGTGAAATCAAGGAGGTCATTGGCGTCAGCGTGGGATAGTGTTCCCCTATGGGCACCGTCGTTCCCATCATCCTTAATGCAAGTGGATAGCTCATGCAGCTCTGCGGAAAGTCGCTTCTGATCGTGGAGCCACTGTAGGAGTAGCCCCAGAGATCGCCTCGCCCTCGGATCTGGTTGATTATGGGGTTCGGCGTCGCGAAGATCAGTGGCGACGTAATCCACGCACAGTCGAAACATGGTGCCCGCAGCGTTGAAGCAGTTTACCGCTAGGCATGTAGCACCTTCTCGGAAGTGGCTTCGACTTGCTCAGGGAGATGCTCTGGAGGTGCGACCACCGCCTCATCCTTGGAGCTAATGTGCCCGTCAAATTTCATTATGTCATTGAGGCAGACTGCGATTTGTCCTGCAATAGTCTTTTGCTCATCCCGGCTGTCAATAGTCTTACTTTTGATCACGAGGATGCTCATGCGTTTACAGTGACGGCAGACCGCAGATGCCTCATACACTGTCATTCAGCGATAGAGCTGACCAACTGCGTGGATGGAGTGGACGTCGAATGTGATTTGGCGCGCTGAACAGCGCGGGCAGTCATAGACCGCCTCAACCCGATTTAGCATTTTGACCCTCCTCTAAGGAGCGAACGGATGCGGCAGCATTGAGGGGGGGGCGCACGGGAGCGTGTCCGCTCCACCCCTTCATCTGCCCTATCCTTAGCCTGCAGTCTTCAGGCGGCTGCGCCAGGGTTCTGTGCATCAGGCCGACTATTTTCGTCATCGATAAATAGAGTGGTGAAGTGAAATGAATCGAAAAGACAAAAACCTATCGCATATCCGCTGGCGTGGCGATTCACTTCATCTGCATAATTGAAAATATCATAGTAAAAGATGGTCTTGTGCGGCCCCTTCGCATCTTCCCGAATCAGCGCTGTGGCATAACGCTCGCGATCTTGCTTTTCAATTTCGGTTGCATCACAGGCTAGGAAGCTGTGTGGAAAATGAATCACTCGCCCTTTCCAAACATATCCCGTCTCATGAAAGAGCAGTGCTCGCGCAATGCTATTCATGAATTTCCGCAACCGATCCAGATCGAAGGCGAAGGATGTTGTCAAAGGATGCCCTCCCGCTTCCGCTGGGAGCTGCTCTTCACGCAAATCCATGTTCATCAGGCCCGCCAGGCCTGTGCGTAGCAGTTTCTTCTTTTCCAGCGCCTGGATCACCTTCCCCGCACCCAATGGATCCGTTTGAAACTGTTCGTAGATATCCCGGATTGCGATCCGGTCATCTTCATCATGAATCTGGTTGGCCGCGCGCTCAATCGCGCGCACAAGTGCTCGTTGATGCGCCTGGCGTTGCGACATGATGTCAGGATTTCCATCGACCAGAATGGAGCTCAGAAAGACGCCTCTAAAGTACTCATCGTCTTTGGATTTCTTTGAATTGTGCTCGTCGCATGAGCGCACTGTAATCAATCCATCCCGACGATCGTCTGGAAAGAAGCATTGCGGCGGAACATGCTCGTCGCTCACATCTGGCTTTCCACAAAAGTAACAGCCCACGGCTCTTTCTTCATTGAGGTCCGCTGCAGATAGTGACATGCAATGCGCCGCCCCGCAGATCCCAGTGCGAATTAACGTGACGCATCACGACTTGGCTGCAAGTCCCCATTGCCCCCCCCCCGGTATAGCTCCAATCCTTAGCTGACCAATCCTGCACTTCTCGCCCCCACTGCCTGGTAGCATCGCCCGCTTCTAGGTCATCTGCCTCGTAGAAATGACACAGCTGCTCGTCTCCTGCCTGTATGTCGAGTGGCTGATGGCACTGCCCCAGCCCGCCGGCCGCGAACGGGCTCGCCCCTCCCCTTTTGCTGGCAGCAATGTCGCATCCGCCTCGCATATGACCCCGCAGGGCGGATGCCGACAGTCCGGGCGCATCCAGAGCCAGAATCGCCGATAGCCTTGCAGTGCAAGGATCCGGCTCCGTTGCGCCATATGCAACGATTCTGAAAATGTTGAATGTGGTGACGGGATCGGCCTTACTGCATTGGCATCGCGCACAACCGGGCGTATTTCTCTTCATGCCACCGAGCACCGGTGGTCGGGCTTCGAAACCCCGGTTCTACGCTGAAGTAAACGCTTGCCAGCCGGCATCACCCGTCAGGTGGTGCCGGCTGGCAATCCGTCGGCCGGCTATGGCGGGCGGTGCGTGGAGGCCTCGTGCCTGCCGGTTTAGCGTAGACCGGGTTTCGAACCTCGCACCGTCCGCCACCTTTATCGGTGGCGGCTTCTACCTGCCCGCAAGGAGCCCTGCCATGACCAAGCGCTACTCCCCTGCCCCGCAACCGATCCGGGAAGAGCCCGCGAACGGCCCAGCACTGGACCGGAACACCCTCATTGCCCTGCTGCACAGCATCGGTTCGGGCGCTACGTCCGATGGCCAGCCCTGGCCAGAGCGCCACCTGATGCCGGGCCGACGCATCGCCCTTGCCGACACCGACTGCTCGCTGGCGGGCCTTCGCGTGGTGATGGAGATCCTGCTGGCCGCGCAGCGCGCCCGAGAGAACGGCGAGCTGGAACAGGATGTCGGCCCGCGGATCATGGAGGGGCTGATCATGGCCGGGCTGGGACTCACCGCGCACGCCAGCACGCGGGTGCGCCCGGAGGGTTGAGTGGCCTGGTGCAGCTGGGCGGCCACGGCCCTATGCGCTGGGGTCGTGATTGCCGCAGAGACGCAGTGGTTTGAGCCACCCGCCGCCACGCCTATCGCGTTCCAGCGCATCTCCAACGAACGATTTTCACAGCTGCGCCGGCAAGCGATGCAGTTCGTGGAGGTTCGGCGTGGGCACGGCTTCCAGTTCGTGGAACGGCCCGAAGGCGCCTCTTTCGAGATTCACTGCAAGGGCGTGCCCGTGTTGTGGCTGGAGAAGTGGCCGCAGCATGTGCTGTTGCAGGCCTCACTGGATGCGAATCAGCGGGCGCCCGCTGTCGTGCAGCTGCGGGCGCTGCTTCAATGGCAGTTGCAACCCGTGGACTATCTGGAGCAGGTGCTGGCGGGCGTGCCGGAGCCTGTTCTGATGGATCGGGTGATGCAGATGCTGGCTGGCGAGGTGCCTGGTGCGGTGCGATGTGGCATGCCGTAGTCGAGCATGGCTCGACTCTACAAGGGCGCTGGCTGCGGGGGCTCGGGTTCGTGGATGGAGCCTTCGAGCAGGGCGACGTAAGTATCCAGGCGGGTACGCAGGCCGATCAGCATCCATCCCGCAAGGTAGAGCAACACCAGTGCGTAGATGAGGAAGGCACCCAGCGCCCCGACATCAAAGGCGCTGGCCCAATCACCCCATTGCCATCCACGGAACTGCAGGTAGAGGGCAATCAGCAGCGGAAACGGCCCGAGACGTTGCAGCCCGCCGTACATCAGGCCCATGCGCTCGATCATGCTTGTGCGCAGGTGGCTGACGTACTTGAGGCGACGCTCACGCTCGACCCTGGGAAATCCTCGGAGTTCAGCGATTACCGCTTGCCACTGGGAAAACTCGCCATCCATCTCCTGCGCATGCGAGAGCCGTGGCTGGACGAATTGGCGGATTCCGCGACGGGCGGCGAGAACGCCGCCTATGGCGAATCCTCCGATCTCCACCGCCAGGCACACCCTGACCAGAAGCAGCGCGGCCGTAAGCGGAAGCCATCGGTCAGGCAGCTGGCTGCCAAGAATGCCGATCGCGGCCGACAGGGCGCCCACACGAAACGCCCACCTTTCCACCCTGCCCGCCTTCGGGTAGATGCTGTGCTCAACCAGCCCCTGCACCCGCTGGTAGAGCCAGTGGAAGGTCAGTTCCTGCGAATCGGCCTTTACCGGCGAATCGAGCCCGCCCCCTGCCTGCATGTCCATTGCGTCCCCTGCCCCCGGCTACGATGCCGACCGTGGCATCGTAGCCGACGCGCGGCAGCTTTCAGAAATAGAACCCGATATTGAGGTTCAATCGCGAATGCCAGCGCGATGGTCCGCCGTTGTTGATGCCGATGCCATCGCCGCCGGCAAACCACATGTTGCGGCCGGCAATCCAGTCGACATAGGTGAGCATCACGCCCTTCTGCAGGCTGCAGCCGGTGACGTTCTGCCAGGAGTCGCGCACCCCGCTGCTGTGCCCCACCGGGCGCGTCATGCTGAGGTTGTTGTAGCAGGTCACATCGTCCAGCCAGCCGCGTTGGCCAAAGGAATAGGCGACGTTGGCGCTGGGCACATCGGCCTCGGCCACGATTTCAAACGGGGCCTGGAACGCCGACAGTGCGATGCGTTCGCCGGGCACGCTGTAGCGGTACCGTGCCCATTGCAGCTGGGTGGTCCAGCCATCGCGTTTCCACTGGGCATGCACGGCCGCGGCCTGGTGGTCGTGATGGCGACGACTGCGTGTGTTCTGCACCTTGCCCGCGAAGGCCGATGCGCCGAGCAGCAGTTCGCCACCTGCCCAGTCGCGCGATTGCTCGACGCGCACATTGAACCGCTGCCGTTCGCGATACGGCAACGCATCGGTCTGTGCCACATCGAAGGAATAGCGGTCGTAGCGGGCCCCGGTTCCGTACTCGTCACCCGAGAACCAGCCGAGGTGCCAGGTGGTCTTGCCGGCCTGGTGGACCACCACAACGCCCGGGTCGTAGTCGTCCTCGATGCCCAGGTAGTACCCGGACCCGAACCAGAAACTCTGCGAGACCGTGGGCAGCAGCCCGAAAGGTACCTGCTGGATGCCGGCCTTCAGCTGCGTGGCGTCGGTGAACTGCAAGCCCGCGTAGGCGTGATGGATGGCATCGAAGCCGTCGTACCAGCGGTACTGCGCGGAGAAGGAGAAAGGCCCGCTGCCGGCATCGATGTCGGCGCGAAGCAGCTCCAGCTGCAGGCGGCTGGTGGGCCCGTAATCGAGCCAGCCATAGTTGAATCGGACTGCGCCACCGAGATCGAAATGAGGCGCTGTGTTGCGGTCTTCGCTGGCCGCGCGCGCATCAAGCGAGGGTGCGGCCAGTGCTGCTGCGATGATGATGGGAACTGCCTTCACGGTCGCGTCCTGCCTCCTGTTCTGCGAGTGAAAGCACTCGATTCCAGCCTCGGCGCGCGTCATGCCTCAACGTGAGGCATGACGTGCTGTGGCGTGCAGGTTACGCAATGGAGGGTGAAGCGAACGTTGGCCAGCCCTGCTCACATGCCCAGGTCAGACAGCCCCGGGTGATCATCCGGGCGACGCCCCAGCGGCCAATGGAACTTGCGCTCGCTCTCCTTGATCGGCAGGTCGTTGATGCTCGAGAACCGATGCTCCATCAACCCATCGGCTCCGAATTCCCAGTTCTCGTTTCCATAGGAACGGAACCAGTTGCCGGAGTCGTCATGCCATTCATAGGCGTAGCGCACGGCAATACGGTTGCCACTGAAGGCCCACAGTTCCTTGATCAAGCGGTAGTCGAGTTCCTTCTTCCATTTGCGGGCCAGGAACTGCCGCGCTTCCTCGCGGCCGTGGGTGAACTCGGCGCGGTTGCGCCAGCGGGTGTCGAGCGAATAGGCCAATGCGACCTTGTCGGCATCGCGGGAGTTCCAGCCATCCTCGGCAAGGCGAACCTTCTCGATGGCCGATTCAAGGGTGAACGGCGGCAGCGGCGGACGGGGTGCTTCAGTGGACACGGTGGGACCTCCAATCAAGTGGATGAACGGGGTGCTTCGACGGTTTTTGATGACTCAGGCGTCAGCGCCTGGCCTGCTCCAGCAACACCTTTGCAACATCCCTGGCGGTGTCTGCGGCGTTGTAGTCGCCCATCACGCGCGAGACGGTGATGGCGCCTTCCATGAGAACCAGCAGCTGCCGCGCCAGTGCGTCCGGCTGCTCGATATCCAGCTGCGTGGTGAGTTCCAGCGTGTAATCCAGCAGCTTCTGCTTGTGGTGTTTTGCGATGTGGCGAATCGGATCGTCGGGGTCGCCCACCTCGCCCGCGGTATTGATGAAGGCGCAGCCGCGATAGCCGTCGGACTCGAACCAGCCCTTGAGCACGGTGAATATGCCGAGGATGCGTGCTTCCGGGCTGTCGGCCTTGTCGCACGCCTGCTGGAACCAGGCCAGCCAGCGCACATCGCGCGCGTTCAGTGCCGTAGCGGCCACCTGGTCCTTGTTTTCAAAGTGCCGGTAGATGCTTTTGCGTGCCACGCCGGAGGTCTTCACCAGCAGGTCCATGCCGGTGGCGTGGATTCCGTTCTGGTAGATCAGCGCCTCGGCGGTGGCCAGGATCTTCTGCGCGGTGTCGGTGCCGGTCTTGTGCATGGCCGCAAGGTAGAACGAACGTTCTACCGTGTCAACACGCGATTGACAGCGTCTCGGGCGCGCACATCCATGCAAGACGATCTATCAAGAAATCCGGACAGTTCATCACCCAGGCGCCTGATTGCAGGCGCAAAGTACGCCTCACCACCCACCCATGAGAGTTCCCGCATGAACACCTTCGCCCGCACCCTGGCCGTTGCCACCCTCGCCCTCTCGGTCCAGGCCGGCCTGTCCGCGCAGGCCGCCGAACCGGCCAAGCCCGCGCCGATCACCAGCGTCGCGCGTACCGCCAGTTACATCACCACCGCCGATGGCGTGCAGCTCTACTACAAGGACTGGGGCCCGAAGGACGGCCCGGTGGTGACCTTCAGCCACGGCTGGCCGCTGAACTCGGACAGCTGGGAATCGCAGATGATCTTCCTGGCCAACCACGGCTACCGCGTCATCGCGCACGACCGTCGTGGCCACGGCCGTTCCAGCCAGCCGTGGGAAGGCAACGACATGGATCACTACGCCGATGACCTGGCCACGGTGATCAACACGCTCGACCTGCATGACGTGACCTTGGTGGGCTTCTCAACCGGCGGCGGCGAAGTGGCGCGCTACATCGGCCGCCATGGCACCGGCCGGGTGAAGAAGGCGGTGCTGATCAGCTCGGTGCCGCCGTTCATGCTGAAGACCGCCGACAACCCCAACGGTCTGCCGATTGAAGTGTTCGACGGCATCCGCAAGGCGCAGATGGAAAACCGCGCGCAGCTGTACAAGGACATCCCGTCGGGCCCGTTCTACGGCTTCAACCGCCCGGGCGCGAAGGTGTCCCAGGGCTTGATCGATGCGTGGTGGGCGCAGGGCATGCAGGGCGGCCACAAGAACACCTACGATTCGATCGCTGCGTTCTCGGCCACCGATTTCCGCGCCGACCTGAAGAAGTTCGATGTGCCGACGCTGGTCATCCACGGCGATGACGACCAGATCGTGCCGATCGACATCTCCGGCCGCCAGTCGGCAAAGCTGATCAAGAACGCCCGGCTGATCGTGTACCCGGGCGCGCCGCATGGCCTGACCGACACGCACAAGGATCGCGTCAACCAGGACCTGCTGACGTTCCTGCAGGAAAAGTAAGCCTCTTGGGGCTCTGGCGTCTCGCCGGAGCCCCTTGCCTCACCTCACGCTTTCGCAGCCGCGCGCCATGCGGGCCATGCTTCGCGGATGACGCCCACCGCGGACTTCAGGAACAGCAGCGCGATGACCACACCCACCACGATATCCGGCCAGCCACGACCGGTGAGCGCGACGCCACCGGCAGCCACCAGTACGCCGATATTGGCGGCGACGTCGTTGCGCGAGCACGCAAAGGTGCTTTTCATGTTGATGTTGAGCGTGCGGAACCGCCATAGCAACGCCAGGCACACCAGATTGGCCGCCAGCGCGATGGCGCCGAAGCCGAGCATCACGCCGCTGGAAGGGGGCACGCCGTTTGCCAGCTTGGCGATGACCTCCAGCACGATGAACACAAAGAAGCCCAGGATCAGCGCCCCCTTGGCCAGGGCTGCACCGGCTTCCCAGCGCGCCCCCCGGTTCACCGCCCACAGGCTCAGGCCGTACACGATGGCGTCGCCCAGCATGTCGACAGCGTCGGCCTGCAGCGCGCTGGAGCGCGCCACGATGCCTGCGCCGAATTCGATCAGGAACATCGCCAGGTTGATGATCAGTACCGCCACCAGCACGCGCCGTTGCGCACTGTGGAGTGCCAGCGCTTCCAGTTCCTGGCGCTTGTGGCCACAGCAGTGATCCATGGGTATCTCCGGCCAGGCCTGGCCTGGGCTTGAAAAGAGGTGAGGCAGCCGTTATCAACCCTGTAGTCCCTACAAGGTCAAGCCCATGCCCGCTCACCTCACCATAGGCCAGTTGGCCCGCCAGACCGGCACCAAGGCCGAGACCATCCGCTATTACGAAAAGATCGGCCTGCTCCAGCCGCCGCTGCGGTCGGACGGCAATTACCGTTACTACAGCGCACAGGACCAGCGGCGGCTGTCATTCGTGCGCCGGGCCCGTGAGCTGGGCTTTTCCATCGAGCAGATCCGCGAGCTGATCGCCTTGGGTGAACAGCGCGAACACGAATGCAGCTCGGTGGACGACGTGGTGAAGGCGCATATCGCCGACATCGCGCGCCGGATCCGCGACCTGCAGGCGCTGCAGGGCGAACTGCAGCGGATGATCGGCAATTGCCCGGGCGGGCGCGTAGCCGATTGCAGGGTGCTGGAAGCACTTCAGTCGCGGCCATGACCCTGCTGCCCCATCCACATCAGAACGAAACCTGCGCTCGCATGCCCACGGTATTTCCGGAGTCAGGCCCCTGGGCGTTGCCAACCTTGTTGTCGGTCTTCCAGTGAACGTAGTTCAGCATCAGGCGCGACCAGTTGTTGAGGTACCAGTTCACCCCGAGCGTCCATGCAGTGCCCTCGCCGCCCCGGGCCGCATCGAGAAAGTTGTAGCGGTCATAGCGCGCGGCCAGCTCGAAGGCGCCAACGCCGCCCTCCTGCACCGGACGCAATACCCGCGTGGTACCCCAGACCCCAGAGCGGCTGCTGAAGCCGGGGCGCTCGCCGGTGATCAGCCAGCCTGCGTAGACCGATGTCGCCCGCTGGTCGACCGAGTCGACCGTGCGTGATTCGACGGTGCGGGTGGTGTGCTCGGCGAAGGCCCACACCGGGCCGTACACTGCGCCCATCTCAAGCCCCCAGGCGCGGTTGTCGGTGACGTTGGCGATGGAGCTGGCCGACACGCGCACGTTGCCGTTCCAGCCCAGCGCGATCGGAGAGGTCTTGTTGATGCTGCCGACATCCTGGCCGAGATCCTCGTACCAGTACCAGCCTCCCAGATGCACGAAGCCTGCCTGGCCACGCAATGGGTTCCAGTGTGCGCGCAGCAGATACGCAATGGTGTCGCTGGCCGTGCTGTCATTGCCGATATCGTCACCGGTCACCGCCACGCTGGCGTGCCAGCCATCACCGATCACCTTGGTGGTGACGCCCAGCCCGTAGTACCCGCTCTGCTGGGCACCGACCGACGCCACCGCATTGCGCTGCATGAAAGGTGTATTGACGCCGCTGGTGCCACCATCGATCCCACGGTCCTTGAGCTTGTTGCCCACGTAGATTTCCGTTGGCAGGCCACCCAGCCGCGTGTCCCAGGACAGATAGGTGTCCTTCAGCGAGACATCGTTGCCCGCAAAGTCCGCATCGATCTTGTAACCCAGTGGTCCCATCCGACCTTCGGCACCGAGGCGGCCGCTGGCCAGGTCGGTGCCGGTGATGTTGCGTGCGTCGAATGCGGAACCGTGGGTACTGCTGAAATCGACCATCACCCGGCCGCGGGGGTGGAAGGTGAACTGGCCATCACTGCTGCGGAACTCAGGTCCACCCTTGCGCCAGCGCACATTGCCGTCACCGCCTCCCCCGGTTGCGGCGAGCTGTGCCACCTGCGCCTGCAGAATGGCCATGTCGTCCTGGCGGGTGTCAGCGATGGCCGCAGCCACCTGTGCATCGAGGCCCGCACCGCTGCCGGGTGCCACGCCGGTACTTTGAGAGGCCCCCTCCAGTGCAGCCAGGCGCGCGCTCAGCTGCTCCAGCAGGGATGCCTGATCGCGCAGTTGCTTTGCCTGCTGCTGCACCTGCGCGCGCAATCCGGCTTCGGTATCGCCAGCCGCGGCCAGCACAGAGGGGGAAGCCAGCAACAGGCAGCCGCCGGCAGCCGCGCCAAGCGCGGCACGCTTCAGTGAATTCATGCAGTTCTCCCGAATGAAATACAGTGTGCGGCTCAGTCGCCCGCACCATCATCGTCCAGCGAGCGAGGTGGCTGAGCAGCAGCGGCGGGTATCGCGCTGGCATCGTGCGGCGGCAGCCGCGCAGGCGGCGGCCCGAGGTAGCCGTGGCTGCGTGCCCAGTTGGCGAAAAGCCGCGGCCACTGCGCCACCAATGTCCCGGGCTTGCCCAACCCCCAGCTGTGGCCTCCGGCTTCGAACAGATGCAGCTCCACCGGAATGCCTGCCGCATGCGTGGCCTGGTACATCGCCACGCTGTGGCCGACATCCACGGTGCGATCGTCCACGGCCTGGGCCAGGAACACCGGCGGCATGTCCTTGCGGACGTGCTGTTCGACCGAATAGGCCTGCTGTGCGTCGTCCTGGCTGGCCAGTTCCCGCTTCGACCGGGTGCGGTCCAGCGGCGGGCGCATTGAAACGACCGGATAGATCATTCCAAGGAAGTCCGGGCGCGCTGACAGCTGGTCGGCTGCATCCACCGGCGGATACAACGGGGCATCGAAGCGCGTGGCGACGATACCGGCCAGATTGCCGCCGGCGGAAAAGCCCAATGCGCCGATGCGCTCCGGATCGACCCCCAGGCTTGCGGCCTGCGCGCGCAGCAGCCGCATGGCGCGCTGGCCATCCTGGAAGGGCGAAACCGGCGCCCACCCATCGGCAGGCAGCCGGTAGTACACCACGGCGGCCGTGACGCCCAGCGATTGCAGCCACTGCGCCGTCGGCCTGGCGGCGCTACCGATCTGGATGCGGAAGTAGCCGCCACCGCCGAAAATCACCACGGCTGTTCCGTTCGGTTTCAGCGGTCGGTAGATCTCCATGCGCGCGTTACTGATTCCCGAGACCGCGCCCTTCGCGCTGCCTTCGGCGCCGATCCGTTCCGGGCCACGCGCGCGTTGCTGCCAGTGGTCCTGCGGCCACAGCGGAATCACCTCGGGTGCCGATGCAGGCGGCGCTGCCGGCACCGCACCGGCAAGCAAGGGATTCAGCAGGAACAGAAGCAGCGCCAAGCCGCGCAGTTTCCCCACATGCAGACTCATATCGCGCCCTCCCGTCGGCCTTTACGGGGCGAAGTGTGCGTCGAGTCGCGCTGGCCTCCTATAGCCGGATGGGACTAGCTGGGCCGTGCTCTTCTGTGTGCGCTGCAGCATCAAAGTGGATGCTGCTGGCTGGAGCGTCACCAGAGGATTCGCCATTACACGCTTCACCAGGCGTTCTTGTTTTCCCGCCCCTCCCCCGCTCCAGCAACCGGCTTTGCTGCAGGAGGCGCTGCTTCCATGGGAAGCGACTGGCTCGAGGGTCAGCCGAGCATGGCTCGGCTCTACAGGGAAGCCAACTCCTTCGCAAGGAACGGTGCCGTCCTGCTGGCTTTGGCCCGCGCCACCTGCTGCGGTGTTCCCTTCGCCACGATGGTGCCCCCTGCCCCGCCAGCGCCGGGGCCCACGTCAATGACCCAGTCCGCCTGCGCGACCGCGCGCATGTCGTGCTCGATCATCACCACGGTATTGCCGGCGTCCACCAGCCGCTGCAGCTGCACCAGCAGCCGGTCCGCATCGGATGCATGCAGGCCGGTGGTGGGTTCATCCAGCACGTACAGCGTGCGCCCGCGCTGGCTGCGCTGCAGCTCGGTGGCCAGCTTGATGCGCTGGGCCTCGCCACCTGAAAGCTCGGTGGCCGGCTGGCCCAGCCTGAGGTAACCCAGGCCGATTTCCTGCAGCAGCTGCAGCGGGCGGGCAATGGCATCCTCTTCGCTGAAGAACGCACGCGCCTGGTCCACCGTCATCTGCAGCACTTCGGCGATAGTGCGGTCATTCCACCGCACCTTCAGCGTGGCCTCGTTGTAGCGCGCGCCATGGCAGGTCGGGCACGGCGCATATACGCTGGGCATGAACAGCAGTTCGACGCTGACAAACCCTTCGCCTTCGCAGGTTTCGCATCGGCCCTTGGCCACGTTGAACGAGAAACGGCCGGCGTCGAAACGACGGCGGTGCGCAGCCGGTGTTGCGGCGAACAGCTTGCGCACGTGATCGAACAGGCCGGTATAGGTAGCCAGATTGGAGCGTGGCGTGCGCCCGATCGGCTTCTGGTCGACCTGCACGACGCGTTGAATGGCATCTACATCGCCGGCCAGGCGGCCTCGCGTTGCTTCGATCACGCTCGGCCCGCCGGTGGGTTCGCTGTCCGCGCTCTCGTCCACCGGCTCGTGCCCCAGGTGCAGCAGCATCAACTCCGGCAGCGCCTGCGCCATCAGGCTGGACTTGCCCGAGCCGGAAATGCCGGTGACTGCGGTCAGCAACCCCAGTGGCACTTGTGCGTCCACACCCTGCAGGTTGTGCCGATGGATGCCTTGCAGCTCCAGCCAGTTGCCGGCGCCGCGCTTACGGCTGGCGGGCGCCGGCACCTGGTCGAAAAGATACCGCGCCGTGCGCGAGTCCTGGACGTGGCGCAGGCCATCGGGCTCGCCGCTGTAGAGAACCCGCCCGCCGTGCTCGCCCGCCTCCGGGCCCACATCCACCAGCCACTGCGCGCGGCGCATCAGGTCCAGATCGTGTTCAACCACGAACACCGAGTTGCCGCCATCGCGCAGCCGGTCCAGCGCGTCGTACAGCGCCTGGCTGTCGGCAGGATGCAGGCCCGCCGAGGGCTCATCAAGCACGTACAGCACGCCGAACAGCAGCGAGCTGAGCTGTGTGGCCAACCGCAGGCGCTGCAGTTCGCCGGCTGACAGCGTGGGTGTGGCGCGATCCAGCGAGAGATAGCCCAGGCCCAGTTCACGCAGCTGGCGTACCCGCGCCATCACCCCGCCTGCCAGCCGCTGGGCAGCCAGGCGCTTCTCTTCGGACAGGGCCGAGGTCAGCCGCACGTCGGGGGCGCCCTCGTGGGTCGCTTGGCCACTCGCGGCCCGACGCGCGCGATCGCGGGGTGTCGCACTCCTGCGGGTGCGAGCGCCCTTGCTGTGCGCGCTGAAATCACCTTGTGCCACCGGCTCCAGCAGCTCCGCCAGCTGGTCCAGTGGCAGGCGCATGAACTCACCGATATCCACGCCGGCAAAGGTGACCGACAGCGCCTCCGGCTTCAGGCGCTTTCCGTGGCAGGCCGGGCACAGCTTGCCTTCCATGTAGCGCGACACGCGCTTGCGCATCAGCGCGCTCTGGGTGTTGGCAAAGGTGTGCAGCACGTAGCGGCGCGCGCCGGTGTAGGTGCCCATGTAGCTGGGTTCGAGCTTGCGCTTGAGCGCGGTGCGGGTCTCGGCAGGGGTGAACCCGGCGTAGACCGGCACGCTGGGCGTTTCCTCGGTGAACAGGATCCAGTCGCGGTCCTTCTTCGGCAGCTTTTTCCACGGCACGTCGATGTCGTAGCCGAGCGTGACCAGGATGTCGCGCAGGTTCTGGCCATGCCAGGCCGGCGGCCAGGACGCGATGGCGCGCTCACGGATGGTCAGCGACGGGTCCGGCACCATCAGCGCTTCGGTCACTTCGTAGACATGCCCCAGGCCGTGGCAGGTGCTGCAGGCGCCCTGCGGCATGTTCGGCGAGAAGTCCTCCGCGTACAGCATGGGCTGATGGGCCGGGTAGGCCCCGGCGCGGGAGTACATCATGCGCACCAGGCTGGACAGCGTGGTCACGCTGCCCACCGATGAGCGCGCATTGCTGGCCCCGCGCTGCTGCTGCAGGGCCACTGCCGGCGGCAGGCCGTCGATGGCATCCACATCGGGCACGCCCACCTGGTCGATCAGGCGCCGTGCATACGGCGCCACCGACTCGAAGTAGCGCCGCTGCGCTTCGGCGAACACGGTGCCGAAGGCCAGCGACGACTTGCCCGAACCCGAGACCCCGGAGAACACCACCAGTGCATTGCGCGGAATGGAGACATCGACATTCTTGAGGTTGTGCTCGCGCGCACCGCGCACCTCGACGCAGCCGCTGGCGGCGGCAGCGCATGACGACTCGCCAAAGGGGATGTTGGACATCGTTACGATCCTGCAGGCAGTGAGCGGCGCGCACCAGGGCGCGCCCAGGGATGCATTTTCGCTGCTGCGGGGTGAATGTGGTGAGGGTGAGCGCGGTATCGATCTAAACCCGCAATGCCTCCAGCACCAGGCTGAACGCCGGGGAAGGCTGCCGTCGGCTGGGGTAGTACAGGTGATAGCCGGGGAACAGTGGGCACCAGTCTTCCAGCACCCGCACCAACCGACCGCTTTCAAGGTGAGCCGCAAGCTCATCGACAGGCAGATGCACCAGTCCCAGGCCGTCAAGCGCGGCATCGACCATGTGCGGTGACGTACTGAACACCAGCGGGCCATCCACGCGCACATTGATCTCGCGACCCTTCTTCTCGTACTCCCACACGTACAGTCCACCGCTGGTGGGCAGGCGGATGTTGATGCATCGGTGGCCGGTCAGATCACCTGGCATCTTCGGGATTCCGTGTGCAGCGAAGTAGCCCGGCGTCCCTGCGGTGGCCATGCGCAGGCGTGGGCCGATGGGCAGGGCAACCATGTCCTTGTCGATGGATTCGCCAAGTCGAACACCGGCGTCGAAGCGGTCGGCAACGATGTCACGCAATGCATAGCTGACGTCGAACTCGATGCGGATGTCCGGATAGCGATGCAGCAGCGGCATCAGCTTGGGGAGCAGAACGGTGCGCAGCACGTGGTCGCCGCTGGTGATCCTGACCTGCCCGGCTGGCGTGTCTCTCAGCGCAGTAAGGGCTTCGAGCTCCATTTCGATGTCGTCGAAGTGGTTGCCGATCGACTGCAGCAGGCGCTCGCCGGCGGTGGTCGGCGAAACGCTGCGCGTCGTGCGGGTCAGCAGCCGGATTCCCAAGCTCTCTTCCAGGGTCTTGATTGCCTGGCTCAGTGCAGACTGGGTAACTCCGAGCACACCCGCCGCGCGGGTGAAGCTGCCCTCCCGCGCTACGGTCACGAAAGCCAGGAGGTCATTGAAGTTGCGTCGTGCCATGGGCGTAGTGTGTCACAGGTATTAATTAGCGCAACTAATTGACCTATTCGCAATTGATTATCTAATCAAGTGTCCATGCGTGGTCCAGACTGGCCCCCTCCCCCAACCACGGGAGCTCCGGCAGCCGGAGCCTTCCGCCGTCATCGCCCTTCTGGGCCTGGAAACCTTCATGAGTTCACTCAATCCTCCCCCGGCCGGGGCGGGCATGGCCGCGCCTGCCCGCTCGGCAACCCCCAGGGAATGGGGTGCCGTGCTGGCCCTGTCACTCGGCGCCTTTGCCTTGGTTGCCTCCGAGTTCATGCCGGTCAGCCTGCTGACACCCATCGCCACCGACCTGCGGGTCAGTGAAGGCCAAGCCGGACAGGCCATTGCGGTGTCCGGCGCGTTCGCCCTTGTTACCAGCCTGCTGGTCTCGCCACTGGCCGGGCAGCTGGACCGCAAATGGCTGCTGCTGGGCCTCACCACCGCGATGATCCTCTCGGGCACGCTGGCGGCCCTGGCGCCCAGCTTCCCGGTGTTCATGCTGGGCCGTGCACTGATCGGCGTGGCCATCGGTGGCTTCTGGGCCATGTCGGCGGCCACCGCCATGCGCCTGGTTCCCTCCCACCAGGTGCCCCGCGCACTGGCGATCGTCAACGGCGGCAACGCGCTTGCCACGGTCATTGCTGCACCGATGGGCAGTTACTTCGGCGCCATCATCGGCTGGCGCGGCGCATTCTTCTCGCTGGTGCCGGTGGCCGTAGTGGCCCTGTTGTGGAAAATCGCCGCGTTGCCACCGATGAAGGCGACCGCCGGGCGCGCTTCGTGGAATGTGTTCGCGCTGTTGAAGCGCCCGCCGGTGGCGTGGGGCATGGTGGGCGTGAGCCTGTTCTTCATGGGCCAGTTCTCGCTGTTCACCTACCTGCGGCCGTTCGTGGAAGCCACGCTGCACGTATCGCCTTCAACGTTGTCGCTGTTGCTGCTGTTGATGGGCGCTGCGGGCCTGGCCGGCACGGTGTTGATCGAGCCCTTCGTGCACAAGGCAATGTTCCGCACGCTGGTGCTGCTGCCAGCGCTGATGGCCCTGGTGGCTGCGTGCATGATCCTCATCGGCAACACGCTGCCGAGGGTGGCGGTGTTGTTCGCGCTGTGGGGCCTGCTTGGCACGTCGGCGCCCGTGGCCTGGTGGTCGTGGCTGGCCCGCACCCTGCCCGATGACGGAGAGGCCGGCGGCGGCCTGATGGTGGCCGTGGTGCAGATGGCCATCGCCATTGGTGCCACCGTGGGCGGCCTGCTGCTGGACCACCAGGGCTACCGCGCCACGTTCTGGTTCAGCGCCCTCCTGCTGCTGGGCTCGATGGTCACGTCGTACATCGCGGCGCGCTCGGCGCAGCGGCAACGCGTGCCTGTTCATTCCTGAAGGAGTTCCCCGTGCACTATTCCTCTCTGGGCCGCTCGGGCCTGAAGATCAGCCGGCTGGGCCTTGGCACCATGAACTTCGGCGAGCTTGCCGATGAGGCGACCAGCTTTGCCATCATGGATGCTGCCGTGGACGCCGGCATCAACCTGTTCGACAGCGCCGATGTCTACGGCGGAGCACAGTCACCGGACATGGCGCAGGGCTTCGGCCTCTCGGAAGAGATCATCGGGCGCTGGCTGAAGCGCAGTGGCAAGCGTGACGGCCTGGTACTGGCGACCAAGGTGTACCAGCCGATGGGGCCGGGCCCGAATGATCGTCGTCTGTCGGCGTACCACATCCGCCGCGCCTGCGAGGCCAGCCTGCGCCGGTTGCAGACCGACCATATCGACCTGTACCAGATGCACCACGTGGACCGGGCCACGCCCTGGGAAGAGATCTGGCAGGCCATGGAACAGCTGATCCGCGAAGGCAAGATCACCTACGTGGGTAGCAGCAACTTCGCCGGCTGGGACATCGCCACCGCACAGGGCGTGGCCTCGGCGCGGCACAGCTTTGGCCTGGTCGCCGAGCAGAGCCTGTACAACCTGACCCAGCGCACCGTGGAACTGGAAGTGATCCCGGCACTGCGCTACCACGGGCTGGGCCTGATTCCCTGGAGCCCGATCGGCATGGGGTTGCTGGGCGGCGTGCTGAAGAAGGTGGCCACCGGACGTCGCGCCACCCCGCAGCTCCTGCACCGCATTGAACGCCTGCGACCCCAGCTCGAAGCGTATGAGGCGTTCTGCGATCAACTGGGCGAAGCACCTGCCGATGTGGCCCTGGCCTGGCTGCTGCACAACCCGGTGGTGACCACCGTGCTGAGCGGGCCGCGCACGGTGGACCAGCTTTTGCAGAACCTGAAGGCCCCTCGCCTGAAGCTCTCAGGCGAGTCATTGGCTCGGCTGGATGCGATCTGGCCCGGCCCTGGCGGCGAGGCGCCCAATGCCTACGCCTGGTAATCCCCCAACTCCTGGAGCACTCCCCATGTCCATGCTTCTCGGCACCTTGATGTCCATGGCCGCGCCTGCGGCTGGCGGCGGCTCGACCAGCGCCGGCCTGAACGTAACGCCTGCGGGCAGCGCCTCGTCCGTTGCAGGTTCCGCTGACTACTTCACCGGCAACGTGCGCATCGATGGCGGCTTCCAACGCCCTGCGCCGGCACGCGTAGGCGGTGCAACGGTTACCTTTGAGCCCGGCGCACGCACGGCCTGGCACACCCACCCGCTGGGCCAGACCCTCATCGTGACGGCAGGCGTGGGCTGGGTGCAGCAGTGGGGACAGCCGCGCCAGCAGATCCGTCCGGGTGACACCGTGTGGATCGCCCCGGGCGTGAAGCACTGGCATGGCGCGAGTGCCGCGGTAGCGATGACCCACATTGCGATTGCCGAGGCGGTGGATGGCAGCCCGGTGACGTGGCTGGAGAAGGTAAGCGACGAGCAGTATTCGGAGATGAGCGAATGAAGACGCTGCTGCTGTCTCTGGCTCTCGCCACCATCCCCTTCATTGCAGTTGGACAGGACATGACCCACGGCGCGGACAATTTCTATCGAAGCACCCAGCTCATCACTGAAAAGGTGCACTTCAGCAACCAGTACCACATGCAGATCGTCGGCAATCTGTACGTACCGAAGAATGGAAAGCCCGGGCACGCCCTGCCTGCCATCATCGTGGGCCACCCGATGGGCGCGGTGAAGGAGCAGAGCGCGGATCTCTACGCGCAGAAGCTTGCCGAACAGGGCTTCGTGACGTTGGCCATCGATCAGTCGTTCTGGGGCGAAAGTGCGGGTGAGCCGCGTAATGCGGTTGCGCCGGACATCTATGCCGAAGCCTTCAGCGCCGCCGTCGACTACCTGGGCATGCAGCCACAGGTGGATCGCGAACGGATCGGCGTGCTTGGCATTTGTGGCAGTGGCAGTTTCGTGATCAGTGCGGCCAAGATCGACCCGCGCATGAAAGCCATTGCCACTGTCAGCATGTATGACATGGGTGCTGCGAACCGCAGTGCCCTCAACCGCTCGCAGAGTGTAGAGCAGCGCAAGGCCGTGATTGCTGCCGCCGCACGCCAGCGCTGGGTTGAAGCCGAGGGCGGCGCCACGCAGTACACCTCCGGCACCGTGCATAGGCTTGAGGCCGACACTCATCCGATCCAGCGCGAGTTCTACGACTTCTACCGTACTTCGCGCGGCGAGTTTACCCCGGCCGGCTCATCACCGGAGCTCACCACGCACCCGACGCTGACCAGCAATGTGAAGTTCATGAACTTCTATCCGTTCAACGACATCGAGACCATTTCGCCGCGTCCGATGCTGTTCATCGCGGGTGATCAGGCGCATTCAAGGGAATTCAGCGAGGAAGCCTACCGGCTGGCGGGACAACCGAAGAGGCTGCTGTGGGTGAAGGGTGCAGGCCATGTGGATCTGTATGACCGGACCGATCTAATTCCCTTTGCAGAGCTGGGGGCGTTCTTCCGGAAGAGCCTGGATGGAAGCATGTGATAGGCCGACACCCCCCCTACCCTCACCCCGGCCGCAGCATCGCCACCAACCCTCCCATCAGGGCGCTCCCTGCCGCCACGACCAGCCACGCCTTCCCTACACTACGGGTACTGAAGATGCCCACGGCGACCGCGATCAACAGCACGAACCCCAGCAGCGAACTGGTCAGGACCGAAACGGACGTGCGTACATTCACCAGCGAGGGCAGCAACAGCGCCAGTGCCGTGGCGGTGATCGCGGTGAACACGTAGGCCCCCACCGAAGCAGCCAGCACCCGGCTCGCGACCTGCCAGCGATGGGCCGCGCCCTGCCCGGGTGCGGGCTTGGCACTGCGCGCGGCCTCGTGCGTCTGTGGCCAGCGGCGCTGCAGCATCAGGGCCATTCTTGCCAGCATCAACCCGAAGGCCAGTGCGACCAGCTCCACGCCGGCCTGCTGCCATGCGCCCCGCTGCAGGTACATCAGCAGTCCCTGCCCGGTGGTTGCCAGATTCACCAGCGGCAGTGCCAGGCACAGCGCGGCGGCCAGCCACAACTGCTCGATCCAGGCTGCGCGCGGTGGGCGGCACAGTGCGTGCAGCACCGAGGCCGCGCAGGTTAGAAGGAAAATGCGTATCTCCCACGCGCTGCGATCGCTCATTTCCAGTGGCAGCAACCGATTGCCGTGCAGGTAGACGATGCTTGCCAGTGCCACCCCGGCCAGCGATGCCACGTTGAAGGCTTCCACGCAACGGTAGATGCCTGCCGTGGCGGCGCCGAACTCGTGCTCGCTGCGCTTGCGCCGCTTGAGCGAGAACAGCAGCGTGCCGATGGCGATCATTGCCGTGCCCAGCAGGCCGCTGATGAAGTACAGCCACTTCATCGGCCAGCCACCGAAATCGGCCTTGTGCAGGGCTTCGATGGTTTCGTGTACCTGCACGGCACCCAGTTGCGGCGGATGCGCTGCATGCTGTTGCAGGAGCCTGCCACTGGCCGCATCGAAGGTCACCCGGCTGGCCTCGCTCAACAGGTGCTTGCCGGTGTTCCCCGCTGTCTTGCGGCCCTCCACTTCCACCACGCTGTGCACGGTGCCGGGCGCCGGGATCATCACCAGTGCCGGCGGCTGACCGCTGATGGCCTGCGCCCGCGCAAGCAGGTCCGGCAGGTTCGGCAGCTGCGCGCCCGCAACCAGAATGCCGGCCGGGACAGGTCGCGCAGGCGCCAGTTCGGCTTCATAGCGCGCATAGGCGTCATCGGCATCGCCATAGGCTGCCTGTACGGGCCACGGCAGATAGCTGCTGTAGAAGAATGTCAGCCCGGTGTAGCCGATCATGAACAGGAACGGCAGGGTCAGCACGGCACTCAGGTTGTGCGCGTCCAGCCAGCTGCGCTGCCCCTTGCCCGGGCGGAAGGTGAAGAAGTCCTTGAAGATGCGCTTGTGCACCACCACGCCGGACACCAGCGCCAGCAGCATGCAGGCCGTAATCCAGCCGACCAGCCAGTAGCCGGCCATGCCGCCGTGCAGGGTGTAATGGAATGACATGAAGTGGCGCCCGCCTTCGGTTTCCCGAAGACGAGGTGGTGGTTGTGGCATGCCGGTGCCGGCCTCTACCCAGCGTTCGTGCGCGGTGCCGCCGTCATCCTCCCATGAGAGCTGCAGCGGCCAGCCGTGCTGGGCAGGCCAACGGATCTGCCATGCCCGGGCATCGGCGGCGTTTGCAGCCAACCACTGCTGCGCTCGCGCTGCCTGCGCACCTGCATCCATTTCCTGCGGGGAGGCCGGCACCGGGCCGGCCTCCATCCATCGCGTGATCGGCTCGCGGAACACGCTGAGCGTGCCGGTGAGGAAGATCGCGCACAACAGCCAGCCGCAGGTGAGGCCGCACCAGGTGTGCAGCCACGACATGCTCTGCCGGAAGCCCGCCTTCATGCCATCCCCGTGGCGGGCATGCCCTCGTCCCGCCGGTTGCGGAGGATCACAGCGCGCCGCGCAGCGTCAGCATCACGTTGCGGGGTTCGCCAAAGAAGTTGCCGCGGCGGATCTGGCTGATCATCGCGTAATAGCGCGTGTCGAACAGGTTGGCCACGTTGACGCCCACGCTCCAGCGCGGATTGATCCGGTAGCCGGCACGCAGGTCCCACACCGCGCGTCCCGCCGCACCCATGCGCCAGTCCGGGTCGTCGTAGGCCGGATAGGAATAGCTGCTCTGTGCAGAGACGCCACCGCCCACGGAGAACGCATTCCACCGGCCGGGCAGCTGGTAGGACGTTGACAGGCGCAGCAGATGGCGCGGCGTTTCGGCGCTGATGGTGGCGCCCTCATCGTCGCGGCTGGTGACGTGGGTATAGCCCGCCATCATCTGCCAGCCGGGTGCCAGTTCGCCGCTGGCTTCGAGTTCAAAGCCCTTGCTGCGCAGCTTTCCACCATTGCGGTAGCAATCGGACGAGGCCAGCGAGCCGGGGCAGCTGCCCGGGTCGGAGGCGTCCACCACGGCGTTGCCGGTCTTGCGGATGGAAAACACCGCAGCGGAGACGTTCAGGCGCCCATCGTTCAGTTCGCCCTTCACGCCCAGCTCGTAGTTGGCGCCGATGGCGGGATCGAGCACCGCACCGGATGATGTGACGTAGGAGCTCTGCGGCTGGAAGGTATCGGCGTAGCTGGCGTAGACCGACCACTGCGGGCCCAGGTCGTAGACGAGGCCGGCGTACGGGGTGAATTCGTGCTTCTGTTCGTAGTCGCGGCTCTTGGCGCCGGTGAAGCCATCGTTGGACTGGTACTTCACCCAGCTCAGCCGGCCACCCAGCGTGAGGTGCAGCGGTTCTGCCAGCTGCAGGCGCAGGTTGCTGTACAGGCCGCTTTGTTGCGCACGCGCGTTTTCCGACCAGTCCCACGCGGGTTGCAGTGGCTGTGCAATGGCGCTGTGGTCCGGTGCGTAGACATCGATCGGCACGTCGATGGCCAGGTCCGCCGAGCTCTGGCGGGTACGCTGGCGCGACCACATCGCCCCCAGCAGCAGCTGGTGGGTGCGGCCGAAGGCGTCGAAACTGCCGGTGGTGTGCAGGTCGATGCCATCGCTGCGCACGCGCGATCGGTTGAAGTAGATGTCATAGAAGCGCGAGCCGATGCCGGTGGCCCGGTCCACCCCGCCCACCGGAACCGCAACGCGCTGGTCCAGGTCCGATTCGGTGCGGTTCACCGACAGGCGCGCCTTCCAGCGCTCGTTGAAGCGGTGCTCCGCTTCGGCGAAGGCTTCGTCAACGGAGCCTTCCTGGCGGTTCCAGTCCTGGATGAGCGAGGTGGAACGCTTGATGTCCAGCGCACCGCCATCGGTATAGCGCGGCAGGCCGAACAGCCAGTAGCCGTCGGTGTCACTGGCCTGATGACGCAGGCCGAAGGTGAGCGTGGTGTCCTGGCCCAGGTCGGCATCGATCACGCCGTAGGCCACCGGCGTCTTCGATGAGGTGCCGCGCTGGAAGTAGTCGCGGTCCTGGTAGGCGGCGACGACTCGGCCACGTACCGTGCCAGCGGCATTGAGCGGGCCGCCACCGTCGACCTCGAGGCGATAGTTGTCCCACGAGCCCAGCGTGGCTGCCAGATCGAGATGGGCCTGGTCGCGCGGGCGCTTGCGCACCATGTTGATCGCCCCGCTGGGGTCGGCCGCGCCGAGCATCATGCCGCCGGCACCGCGCAGCACTTCAACCCGCTCCAGCACGGCGGTGTCGATCGGCAGCCAGCCCACCGGGGCATAGACGATGCCGGCCACGCCATCGACCAGATAGTTGCTGTCGTCCACGGTGAAGCTGCGGATCGAGAACTTGTGGTTGCCGAAGTTGCGCGCGGTCTTGGTCACGCCCGTGGTCTGTGCCAGTGCCTCGTCCAGCGTGGTGAGGTTGCGGTCATCCAGCTGCTGGCGGGTGATCACGCTGACCGATTGCGGGGTCTGGCGGATGCTCTGCCCCAGCTTGCCCAGGCTCAGCTCACGTGTCGTGTAGGAGCCATCGCCTTGGCCATTGGCGGTCACATTCACCGTCTGCAGGGTGGTCTGGGCATCCTTGCTGCGCGCAGGTGATGCTGCGTCCTGCGCCAGCGTGAACACGCCGGGGCGGGTGGCGTTGACACGCACCCCACTGCCCTCCAGCAGGCGCGCCAGTGCTTCCTGCGGCGTGTAGCTGCCTGTCACGGCCGGCGCGCGACGGCCGGCCACTGCCGATTCACTGAACAACACCTGCTGCCGTGACTGCTCGGAGAATCGGCGCAGTGCCGCATCCAGCGGTTGGGCTGGAATATTGAACGGCATGCGCTGTGCCGGCTGCGCCTGCGCGATGGCCGGCGCAGCCAGTGCGCTGGAAATGCACACGGCCAGCAGCGGCAGCCGCGTGGCCTGTACCCCGGTAGAGAACGCGCGGGCGACAAGTGCGCGCTTGATCTTCATGTACCCCATTACCGCTCCATCATGCTTGGCCACCACTGGCCTCACTGGGGTAAACGGAAAACAGCGATGGGGTGGGAACCCGTGCTGGAACAGTTTCTTCCTGCCGCGTCAGTGCGTGACAGGCCGCTCGTCGATGCGATAGCCGCCCTGCGCCATGCGGGTGACCCGTACAGGCAACAGATCCGGCAGCGCCTCCACGAAGCTGGCCGGGGCGTCGGTGGCGGCGTAGCCGGAAACGGGCAGGAATTTCAGCCCCGGCTGGCCCAGCGTGACCGGGTGGCCCAGATACTGCGCCACTTCCTGCGCCACTTCGTCCAGCGGGGTGCGCCGGAACACCAGGCGCCCGTTGCGCCAACCGCCGATGCTGTCTGCACTGGCAGAAATGGGACGATACGTGGCTGTGGCAGTGGTCACGGCCAGGCCCTGTTCGGCGTACAGGCTGACCGGCGTAGTGCCTTCGGTGCGATCCGGCTGTACCCGCACGTGCCCATGCAGCACCTTGACCAGCACTTCGCCCGGCCCGTTACGCACGTTGAAGGCGGTGCCGACCACGGTCACCCGGCTGCGCTGGGCATCGACGGTGAAGGGCCGCTCGGCCGCCGGGGCGACCTCGAAGAACGCCTCGCCCTGGCTGAGCACTACTTCGCGGCGAGAGCGATAGAAATGCACGGCCAGCGTGCTGCGCGCGTTGAGCGAAATCCGTGAGCCGTCGGGCAGTTGCAGATCACGGATCTCGCCAGCGGCGGTGCTCACGTCCTGTACGTAGCTGGGCGCGGTGTACCACCCGTAGCCGACCCAACCTAGGGCCAGGAGCGCCACCGCCGCAGCGGTCGCCACCCGAGGAAGGCGTCGCGACCGCGCGCGACGCGTCATGCCGTCCCGTCGCAGGGCGGCAGGCGCCGCTGGCGCAGGCGCGGCCTGAGTGTCCGAGGCCAATGCGGGGCGTGGCAGCTGGCCGAGGTCGTGCCAGGTCTGGGCCACGTCGGTGAAGGCCTGCTGGTGCGCTTCGCTTTCGGCGAGCCAGTGCTGCAGGGCCGCCTCGTCCTCCGGGCGCCAGTCCACATCCTGTCGTCGCAGCAGCCACGTGGCCGCCGCCTCGTGCAGGGCAAACGGGTCAGAACCTGCGGCAGAAGGGAGATCGGTCATCGGCAGGGAAGATCGGCGTCAATGGCAGGCGCCAACCCCTCGCCTGCCGCGCTGGACCGATGCAGTTCCTGCATCTGTTCCAGCGACGCATAGCGTACCCGCACTTGGCAGTAGGCAACCGCGCGCGACAGGTGCTTGACCACCATGCGCCGGGAGATCTGCATGCGGGCGGCCACCTCTTCCTGGGTCAGGCCATCGAAACGGCAGAGCACGAAGGCTTCGCGTTGGCGCTCGGGCAGTTCGGCCATCGCGTCTGCCAGGCGCTGCAGGCGCTGGCGCTGTGCGGTGAGTTGCAGCGGGCACTGTGATTCATCGCTGGCCATCGGATGGCCGGCATCCTCCGCATCTGCCAGCGGCACGGTCTGCACGCGGCGGCCTGCGCTGCGCTCGCGGTATTCGTCGGCCACGGTGTTCATTACCGTCCGGCGAAGGTAGGCGCCCTGCTGGTCGCTGGACGCCAGCGAAGGATTTGCCGCAATCCATTTGACTGCACCGTCGTGCAGGGCGTCCTCAGCGTCCCTTCCTCTGACACGCGCAAGGCCACGCAGGATGGGCGCCCGCCAACGGGCATAGGCTTTGGCCAGCAGGTTCCCGCCCGTGGATGAGCCGCTCTCGGCCAGGCCGGCCTCTGCTGATGCGCTGTGGTTCGCAGCCCCGCCCGTGCCCCGGCCTAGCGCGGACACGGCGCCCTCAGGACATATGCCTGCGGTCTGCACAGGTAGGGCGGGACATTCACTTGGATAGCCGGCGGATGGGCCGCACTGGGCGACAGAGGGGTGGAGACCTGCAAGTGTAGTGAGAGTCATTTGCAATTGGAACTCCCCCGCCCTGCCCGCCCCCCCTCGCGAAAGGCGCGCCGGTGCTACGTCACTCGCGCGACGGGCCAGCACCTTCGGCAACCCTGACGAAGACGGGGTTGGAATAGAACCACAGATCCGCCCACGGATCCTCGCCGGGCGCGTCCGCCAGTGCATCCACCGCACCGGTGCTGTTGCCCCGCACCCGCACGAAGCCACCGCGCGGCGGCACCGGCACTGACCAGCGCGCCACGATCCAGTCGCCGTCACGCTGCCAGGTTGCCGCGTCGAATCCGCGCCGCTGCATCTGCAGCGCACCGCCCTCATCCCTCCCGCCCACGATCAGCTCGATGCGCTCCAGCGCCGGGTGCTGTCCGTTCGCGTTGGCGCGCGCCGGCCGCCGTGCCCGCACCTCCAGCTGCATCGTCTGCACTGCCGGCAGCACCAGCGTGCCGCCCATCCCGGCGCTGGAGTCGCCTGCGGCTACCCGCAGCTCCAAGGCGTCGATCAGGTCGCCGGTGACGGTGAACATGCGGCCGTTGCGCAGGGCATCCAGGATGTCTTCGGCCTCCGGCCGCGCCCAAGCGTACGTCTTGCTGTACTCGCCCGGGTCGTAATCGCGTCCGCCATCGCGCAGGTTCACATGCGAGTCGGAGTTGGCGGTGATCCAGAAGCGGATGCCATCGGCCAGCATCTGGTCCCAGATGCCGCCGACCTGCGCGGTCATCTGGTCGTAGCCGCCCAGTGTCGGCGCGGCCGCGTTACGGTACAGCCCGCGTTCGCTGCGGATGGCCTGGTGCCCGGGGGCGCCCTCCATGCCCACCAGCACCTGGGGGGCGGCTGCATGCCAGCCGCGCAGTTCGTCCGGCGTTACCTCGCCCCACTCACCGATGCCGGTCGCGGTACGCGAAGGATGGTTGATGAACATCAGCGGCGCAGGGACCAGCCCGCGCAGGTAGGCCAGCGCTGCCTGCATCTGCTGTTCGCTATCGCGGCTGCCGTGCAGTGGCTCGCTGCGGCTGAAGTCCCGCTCGGCGATGACCAGCTGCTCGCGTTCCTGCGGGCCGGGCGCGATGATCAGCGAGGCGTGCTCGCCGGCCGGCACATCGAATTCCATGCCGTTGAACTGGATCACCTCCGGGACATCGGTGCGCGCCTGCAGCAGCGCGGGATAAGCGTGGTCGCGGGTGACCGCGGAGTGGCCGGGGCCACCGTGGTCGGTGTGGACCATCCAGCGCAGGCCGAAGGCCCTGGCCTGTGCCGCGTTGTGGCTGCGGCTGTAGGGAGAGTCGCCACCACGCACGGGCATGGGCGGCGTGGTTCGGCGGTCCCAGTCCACGCTCCATTCGCTGTGCACATGGTGGTCGCCGGCCAGCCATTGGCGGCCAGCGTCGTCTGCCGGCGTTGCCGCCGCCGGGGCCGAGAATGCCGGGGCCGCCGCTGCGAGCAGCGCCAGCATTACAAAATTCTTCATGGATTCACCTCTGAAAAGCGCACGGACGACGCACGGACCCTCGCGGGTCCGCACGCTGCCGGTGCGTGGATGCCTGCTTAGAAGTCCGCGCGCAGGCCCAGGCTGATGCGACGGCCCGAGGTCTCATCCATGGTCGGGAAGGACGGGTCCATGGTGTAACCGCTGGTCCGCTCGTTGGTGAGATTGATGCCCTTCAGGCTGATCTTGATGCTGTCGGTGATGCGGTAGCCGATCGACACATCCATCTGGCCGTAGGCATCGCGCCAGATCGGGTACAGGTTGTAGCCGATCGATTCGACGTAGGCGCCCTTGTGGTTGTAGGACACGCGCGCGTCGAAACGCGAATTCTCGTAGTAGGCGGTGAGGTTCCAGGTCTTCTCCGACAGCCCCGGCATCGGGGTGCGGATGCCCAGGCTGGATTCGCCGGCCAGCGAGCTGTCCAGCATGGTGTAGTTGGCATTGATGCCAAACCCGTCCAGCCACGGCGTGAACATGTTCAGCGGCAGCTGTGCCACCAGTTCAACGCCATCGACCTGGTAGGAACCCTTGGCATTCACAGGCTGGTAGACGTCGAAATCGTAGATGCCATTGAGGCTGCCGTTGGCGTTGTATACCGCCACATTCTGAACCACGCCGGTCAGCGAGTTGATCACCACGCCATCGATGTTCTTGCGGAAGTAGCTGGCGGCGAACAGCGCGCCGTTGTCCAGGTACTTCTCCAGGCCGATCTCCCACTGCTTGGCATAGGTGGGCTTCAGCTCAGGATTGCCGTCGGTGAAACGGTAGGAGCCCCAGCTGGCGGTGCGCTTGTAGGCGATGTCGGTCAGCGCCGGGCGCATCATCACCTTGGACGCCGCCGCGCGCAGCAGCAGACCGTGCGACAACTCGGCGGTCATGTTGAAGCTGGGCAGCAGGTCGTCGTAGCTGCCGTCCTTCGACACCGGAGTGTCGGTGTAGCCGGTGCTGCCGTTGGGCAGCTGGATCGGGTGATAGCCGAACGAATCGACCTTGGTATCCACGTAGCGCGCACCCGCATTGACGGTGAACGGCACGCTGCCGATATCGAAGGCGAAGTCGGCCATCGCGTAGAAGCTCATCACCTTCTCGTCCACCTGGTAGAACTGGCCAGGATCGAACGGGGTCTGGAAGCCCGCGTAGCGGAACGCGCTGCGTGCGTAGTCGTTGGAGATCTGCTGCCAGGCCAGCCCCTTGTTGGAATAGCTGCCACCGGGAACGATGTCGTCGATGTACTGCAGCGGGCTTTCGGCCATCGTGCGGGTGTTGACCCACGCGCTGCTGCCCGCGCTCGGCCCGGTGATCTTCAGCTCGCCGTACTGGCGCTCCTTGGAGCGATCGGTGTAGCGCGCACCGAACCGGACCGTGTGCAGCGCGGGCAGGAAGGCCATGTCCAGCAGGCGCGTGACATTGACCTGGGCGGCGTACTTGTCGTCCTTCACTTTCTCCAGCGTGGTCTCGTAGGCCTCGAACAGGTACCGGCTCGGGTCGTTGTACATGTCGAAGCTGCCGGCGGCGGCGGTCGGGATGGTCTCACCGCTGCTGCCGGTCCAGCGGGTGCGCGACGGCGCATAGGCCACGTGCTTGAGGTTGGAGAAATCCGAGGTCTTCTCCGCGCCGGAGTAGCCCACCAGCGCATCCACGTACCAGCGGTCGCCCTTCCAGTCCATCGCCATGCTGTACTGGCTGTAGTCAGTCTTGTTGATCCGCTCCTTGCTCAGCATCTCGTGCTGGGTGGCGGTGTAGGACACATCACGCAGCACCACCATGCCGTACTCGGACAGCGTAGTGGCATCGTAGGCATGGATGGTGTCGAACGTACTGCGGCTGGAGGCCGAATAGGCGGCCGCATCGTACTCGTCCTCGGTGCTGTCATAGCCGCCGACCATCGCGTCGAAGGTCAGGCTGAAGTTGTTGCTGGGCTTGTACTGCAATGACCCGGTGGCGCCCCACTTGTCCTGCTCGTTGAGGTAGACGCGGTCGCCCACCTTGTCCTGGAACACGACCCGGTTGGTCTGCTCGGCATCGTTGCGATTGGTGATGTTGACGCCCGCATCGCGCAGCAGCACGGCCTGCGCCTGGGTGCCGCGGGTGCCCGAGGCAGTGAGGAAGCGCGAGGACGGCCGGAAGTTGATGCCCGAGGTGGAGTCGGTGCGGTTGGTGCGCTTGGACTGCGAGTACGAGACCAGCGCGCCCCAGTCACCCCAGGTATCGGCGGCGAGGAAGGCAAAGCGCGGGTCCACCTCCTCCGAGATGCTGTTGTGCGCACCTTCGGCGGAGAACACCAGCTTGCGTTCGTTGTAGTCGAACGGGCGTGCGGTGGAGATCTTCACCGAGCCGGCAATGCCGCCCTCTTCGTCGGCGGCGGTGGGCGACTTCTGCACGGTCACCTGCTGGATGATCTCCGAGGCGAACATGTCGAATTCCACGTCGCGACCACCACTGCCTGAGGCGGTTGCCAGATCGTTGATCGAAACGTGGGTGTACTCCGAAGGCAGGCCGCGCACATTGACCTTGGTGCCCAGGCCCTTGTTGCGCTCGATGGTCACGCCGGGCATGCGCTGCAGGGCTTCAGCGAGATTCTGTTCGGGAAAATCGGCCACGTCGGTCGCAACGATCGAATCTGAAAAGCCCACCGTGGCGCGCTTGATGTCTACGGCCTTCTCCAGGCTGCGGCTGTAGCTGCCGGTGACCTGGATGGTTTCCAGGTTGGCCGCCTGCGCACCGGAACTCGCAGTGCCGGCCGATGCCGATGCCGCAACTGCGCCCACTGCCGCCTCGGGTGCTGCCAGCGCGGAGGTGGCGGCCGGTGCGCTGGCGTCCTGTGCTTCGATGGTGACCGTGGTGGCATTGAGATAGCGGTATCGCAGGCCGGTGCCGGCCAACAGGCGGGCCAGCGCTGCGTCCGCGCTCAGGCCGGCCGGCACGCCCGGCGTGCGCGGATTGCCCGCATTCTGCGCGTTGTAGACGAACTGCAGGCCGGTCTGGCGCGACAGCGCGTTGAGCGCCCCATCCAGCGGCTGCGAGGCGATCGCCTCGCTGGCGACGCGTGCCGGTTCTGCGGCGTTGGCGCCGGCCGTGGCGGTGATCTGCAGTGCAAGGGCGATGGAAAGGAACAGGGTGCGGCGCATCGTAGGGTCCAGTAGGGAATGGCGGTGGTCGCGGAACAGGTGTGTTCCTGCATTCCCCATCTACGAGGGCGCAGCGCGCCGATCGGGCACCACTTGTTCGATGAATTTTTTCTTACAGCGCCTGCGGCGCTCCAGCGCGCAACCGCACATGGATTCCGTCCGGCGCCACCTGCGTAACCAGTGTTGGTTGCTGGTCGAGGAACGCGCGCAGCGACGCCACGTCATCCGCGCGCAGGTTGCCGGTCAGGCGCAGCGCACCGGCGTCATCACTCACGTGCAGGCGCAGCGTGTTGCGCCGGTTGAAGCGGTCGGCCACGTCGCGCAGCGCCTCGTCGCGGAACAGCACCCGCCCGGTCCACCATGCCGTCATGCTGGCGGCATCTTCCTCACGGATCCGCACGCGCTGGTCACGGTAGTCGACCTGTGCCGCCTGCCCGGCGCCGAGGTCGGCCAGCATACGGCCGCGGCCACCATCGCCGCGCACGTCCACGCGCCCCTCGCTGACTCCGATGCGGGCCTGCTCGCGCAGCAACGAAACATCGAACGTGGTGCCGATGTCCGTCACCTGCAGGCCAGCAGCATGTACTGCGAACGGGCGCCGGTCCTTGGCCACGACGAAGCTGGCTTGGCCACGTTCAAGCTCGACGCGCCGCCCCAGCAGGGTCATGCGCACCGAAATTTCGCTTTCAGCGTCCAGGCGCACGACGGTGCTGTCTGGCAGCGTTACCTCTCGCGGCATGCCATGTGCAGCTGCGTAGTGCCCGGTGCGCGGCCAGGCGATGGTGGCGCCTACGCCTACAGCCAGCATCAGCGCCGCTGCGGCCGCGATGCGCGGCAAGCCGGGTACGGGCCGTGCCCGGCGCTGGTTCGATGCGGCGGCCGGGCGTGGCGACAACCGCACGACGTTGTGATCATTGCGCGTCGGCGCGGGAGCCTTCAACAGTGCGTCGACGTCATCCGGCATGCCGCGCAGCGCATCGCCCAACGCACCGGCCACCTCGCTGATGGCCATGTACTCGCGCAGGTGTTCGGGGGAGACCAGCAGCCACTGCATGAAGGCGTGCCGCTGCGAAGGGCTGAGGTCGCCTTCGCGCTGCAGCGCGTGCCACTGCGCGGCGGCCAGGGTCAGCGCCGATGGATGTTCAGTGGCCACGCTCACGACCTCCCTGCCGGTTCGGCCAGCGCCCGGCGGCACACCGAAAGCCCGCGCACCACATGCTTCTTCACCATATGCGCTGAGACGCCCATGCGTTCGGCGATCTGCTTGTAGCTCAATCCATCGCGGTACTGCATGACCAGCACCGCCCGGGTGTGTTCGGGCAGGGTCTCCAGCAACGTCTGCAGCCGTTGGCGGCGCTGCTCCCGTTCGGCGGCGTCTTCCACGCATTCCCCGCTGGCCAGGTTTTGGCCCGGGCCTTCGATCTCTTCGATGGACAGGGTCGACCAGGGCCGGCGCGCGGCCTGCTCGCGCGCCAGATTCTGCGCGACGGTGAACAGGTACGCTTCGGGGTTGGCGATCGGCTCGCCCTTGCCTTCATGCGCACGCAGCAGGCGCAGATAGGTTTCCTGCACCAGGTCTTCGGCGTCCTGCCGCGCACCGCGTCGCACGAAGAAGCCTCGCAATAGTGGCGCGTGCTCTTCGAACATGCGCGCCAGGCGCCGTCTTGCCTGTTCGGCCACCTGCGTCGCCCCTGCCCCCTGAAGTGCGCCGCAAGGTACGGGCGCGGTGTGACGCCTTCATGACGGCTTCACGTTGGCCATGGAGATGTTCCTTCTCCCACCCGGCTACGTATCGGCGGCATCCAGGCTGGCCCCTGTACGCCGCGACTGGCCTCCTACGGCCCGGTAATCACTTCGAAACCGGCCGCTTTCCATTCGGGAAAGCCATCCTCCAGGCGCCGCACGGTGAAGCCCAGCGCCCTCAGTTTTTCCACGACCTCGAAGGACATCACGCAATACGGGCCTCGGCAGTAGGCCACGATCTCCCTGTCCCTGGGCAGGTTGATCAATGCCGCTTCCAGTTCCGAGGCGGGAACGTTCAAGGCACCGGGAAGATGGCCCAGGGCGTATTCCGACGAAGGCCGAACATCCAGAAGGGTCACTCCATCCGTCGCCAGGCGCTCCAGCAGCGCTTCGCGCGATACGGGTTCAAGGGCGTCGCGCTGTTCGAAGAAATCCCGCATGACACCCTGCACTTCGGCAACATTGCGCTCGCCGAAGCAGCCCAGCGCCCGCAGCAGCGCAACGACCTCGGCCTCGCCGGACAGGCTGTAATAGATACGCTTGCCTTGGCGATCGGGCTCCACCAGCCGGGCCCGCCGCAGCAACTGCAGGTGCCGCGAGGTATTGGCCACGCTCAACCCGGTCGCCTCCGCCAGCGCCTCGACGCTGCGCGGCCCCTGCGAAATCGCCTCCAGCAGCTCCAGCCGGTGGACATGGCCGATCGCCTGGGCGACGTCAGCCAGGGCGTGATAGATCGCCTGCCTGGGCTGGGGGATTGACTTTGCCTTATCCATACTCAAACATTCTGCATATTGATTGAATGTTAGTCCAGTCACTGGCTGAACCCGCGTCACGGCACCCATCCTATCCAAGAAGCGTCCCCATGCCCGGCAACCCCATGCATCGGCAGGTGTTCCTGCTGGCCAGCGCCCAGGCGCTGTTCCAGATTGTCTCGGTGATCGTCATGACCGTCGGCGGGCTGGCGGGTGCTCACCTCGCCCCTGCCCCGCAATGGGCCACCCTCCCCATCGCGACCATGTTCCTGGGAACGGCATTGACCACCTTCCCCGCCGCCATGTGGATGGCCAGGGCCGGGCGGCGGGTCGGATTCATCTGCGGCTCGCTGCTGGGCCTGGCCGGCGGCGGCATTGCCGCACTGGGAATAGCCCGCCATTCGATGGCCTTGCTGGCTGCCGGCACGCTGCTGGTGGGGGCATACCAGGCCTTCGCGCAGTTCTATCGTTTCGCCGCCAGCGAGGTGGCAGACGAAGCGTTCCGCCCCCGGGCGATTTCGCTGGTGATGGCCGGCGGCATCATTGCGGCGCTGGTCGGGCCATCGCTGGCCCGCCTGGGCGGCCCGTTGTTGCAGGTGGAGTATCAAGGCTCCTTCATCATCCTCGCCGTGGTCTCGCTGGTGGCGACCGGGGTGCTGGCGGGATTGCGAATGCCGGCCACCTCGAAAACCGAGCCGGGTGAGCCCGCTGGGCGCCCATGGCAGCAGATCGTGTTCCAGCCCGCGTACCTGGTGGCGCTGTTCGGCGCTGCGACCGGCTATGGAATCATGATCCTGGCGATGACGGCGACGCCCATTGCCATGGTCCACCACCATCACGCCCTTGGAAGTGCCGCGACGGTGATCCAGCTCCATGTGCTGGGCATGTTCCTGCCCTCGTTCTTTACCGGATCGCTGATCGCTCGTTTTGGCGCTGTCCGCATCATGCTGGCCGGTGCGGTGATCTTCGTCGGGCATGTGTTGATGACGACCACCGGCACTGGATTCGGCTCCTTTGCGACGGCGCTGGTCATGCTCGGCGTGGGCTGGAACTTCATGTACGTGGGAGGCACGGCACTGCTGACCACAACCTACACGCAGGCCGAGCGCGCCCGGGCACAGGCGATCAACGATATGACCATCTTCGTTGTCGGTCTGGGCTGTTCGTTTGGTGCCGGAGGCCTGTTGGATGCGCTTGGCTGGCAGCGCATGAACCTGATGCTGGTTCCGTGGCTGCTGGCCGCGGCAGCGGCACTGGCCTGGCTTGGGCGTAAAGGGCGGCGCGCCGCCCTGGCATCGGGTGTGTAGACGAGGTGTTGCGCTGCTCGAGGGTCATTACTGTGACGCGTCACGCTCGAGCGGAAATCAGCCCGCGATCCCCAGCCCCTTGCCCGCCGCGTCCAGCCGCAACGAGGCCAGGTAGCGGCAGTACTTGCCGATGAACAGGCCGGTGAACCCACCCGACAGCAGCAGGTACGCCGCGCTGGCGCCGGCATGGGTGGTCAATGCCGGCGACACCGCAAAGGCGACTTCGAAGCCGTACTTCACCAGGAACGTGACCAGCAGCAGCGGCAACACGCTGTAGTCCGCATTGCGCCAGAGCTTCCCGGTGGCGCGGTCGAACGTCAGTTTCACGTGGCCCAGCAGCAGCCACCCCAGCGCCGCGCCCGAGCCGATGCCAGCCAGCCACTCACCCCAGGCACTCAGGGACATCCCATAGCGGTGGCTGATCGACCAGGCGCCCCAGACGGTGAACAGCACGGGCACGACGGCCAGCTTCTGCAGGGAGGTTTCGCCCGGCTTCATGGCGGCAATACCGCGCGTGATCAGGAAGGCCAGAAGCAGCCAGACCCAGGTCGGCGTCTGCGAGGCAAGGTGCTGGAGCATGTTCATGGGTCGTCCCTCTGCTGAGTGGTGGCGGAGCGTCTCCGTCTTGGCGCTCACTATTCGCTTCCAGCCGGGTTGCGGCCAGTGACAGCTGTCAGCCATCGCGGATTACGCTGCGACGCGCACCAACTCAGCCCCCTGCGGCCACATGCCGTTAACGGCCCGCCCCTATGCTGAGGCTTCATTGGAAGCCTACGAGGCACGATTCATGACCAAGCTGCACACCCTGCTGCTGACCGGCGGCCTGCTCGCCTTGAGCCCGCTGGCCGCGGCCGAGACCGTGAACCTGACCAACAGCGCGGACGGCGCCAACCGCGAAGCCGGCATCACGGCGGTGAAGAAGAAACTGCAGGATGCGTGTACCGCCCGCAAGGGCTCGCCCGATGCCGCCTCGTTCGAAGTGGTGTTCGAGAAGACCAGCGAGAACCCCAACGTGCCGAAGCCCTACTATGTGGACGGCCGGATGAAGTGCGACCTGCCGGGCTGAAGGGCCAGGCCCTACTCCTGTTCCAGCTCCTTCAATACGGCGCGCAGGCGCGCATCATTGGGCGCCAGCGCCGCCGCCGTGCGGTAGCTGTTGATCGCCTGCTTGCGCTGGCCATTGGCCCGGTAGGCTTCGCCCAGGCTGTCATGCACATTCGCCGATTGCGGGTGCGCGCGCGCATTCCACTGGAACACGGCCACTGATTCCGGCACGCGCTTCATCCTCAACAGCCGATAGCCCAGTGAGTTCAGCGCCTGCTCGGAGGTGTCGTACTGGCTGGCCGCAGGCCCCAGTGCCTCATAGGCGCGGGTCATGCCCGGCACACCCGATGACAGTGCGGCCGGCACCAACAGGGTGCCCAGATTCTTCCGGGCCAGGGTAACCGGCATGCCGTGCAGCACGCCCATCAGTTGCTTGCCGAGGCTCGCTGCGGTTTCGCCCTGCCAATAGTTGTCCAGCACGATCACCACCGACTGGTCCTGCCCGGCGCGGAGCCAGTAGGTCTGGTAGCCCGGAACGCTGCCTGTATGCGATTCCACCGGGTAGCTGCCACCTGCAGGCAAGGGCCAGTTCTCCACTTCCCAGCCGTAGCCATAGCCCGAGCGATGGTTGGTCCACATGGCCTGCCGCGAAGGCGCGCTCAGCAGCGAATCATCCTGCAGGGCCTGGTCCAGCCGCAGCAGATCGTCAACGGTGGAGTACAGGCCGGCGGCCGAGAACGAGACGCTCGGATCGATGGGCATCGGGCGCGCCAGGCTGAAGTCCGGCCGGGTCTGGTAGCCGGTCGCCAGGCGCGGAATGAGTGCGCTGGCGCGGTACAGCCCGCTGTTGGTCATGCCGGCCTTGTCCAGGATCCGGCGCTGCAGGTTGGCTTCGTAGCTGGCGCCCGTCGCCTTCTCGATGATCAGGCCGAGCAGGAAGTAGCCATTGTTGTTGTAGCGCCACTCGGCCCCCGGCGCGCTCTGCAGCGTGCCAGGAATCCACGCTTTGGCGAAGTCATCGGGCGCCAGGGAGAGCCGGGCCTGCGTCTGCCACCACGGGTCTTCGTAACTGCGCGGCAGGTCGGCAATGCCGGACGTGTGATTCAACAGCTGTGCCACCGTGACCGCAGCTGCGGGCGTGCCGGCATAGAGCGCGGGCAGGTACTCGCCCAGTGTGCCGTCCAGCCGCAATGTGCCTTCCTGCACCAGCTGCATCACCAGGATGGCGGTGATCGGCTTGCTCAACGAGCCGATGCGGAAAACTCCATCCTCGACGTTCGGCACCTGCCATTCGCGGTTGGCCAGTCCATGGGCGCCCCGATACAGGATGCGCCCGTGCTGGGCGACAAGCACGACGCCGTTGAAATCACGATTCGCTGCATAGCTGTCCACCAGCTGCGCGATCTCGGCCGGGCCAGCGGCCGCCCTCGCCTGCCCGGCGATGCCGGCCAGCAACACCAGCGAACCCGCCGCTGCGGAAACCGCCCTCAGCACTGACCGCTTCCACTCCATGGAGAACTGCAGGATGGCGCTGGGCATCTACCTACCTCACGAGTCGATGCCGCAGTGTAGCGGTGCCGGGCTGCCGCGAACGCGGCCCGGCCGCCATGACTGATGGCCTATGAGGGGCTGGACGCCGGTGCGTGCCGTCGGTAGCGCTCGATCCACGCCAGCGATGCTGCGATGCCGCCAAACGGGAAGAAGTGCGGACTGACCGCGCCATGGGCGTCGGTCAGCCCCCGCACGAGACGGTCGACAAACACCTCAGGCCCGGCCGTTCCCAGCAAGCGACCGATCGAGATGCCGTAGCGCGCCAGCATCGAAGCACTGGCTCCCACGCCACACATCGCGGCGTAGCGCGCCAGCCGCGTGATGCTGGCCGGCCCAGGCACGCCGACCAGCACCGGAACGCGGATGCCGTGCGAACGCAGTGCGTCCAGCCAGGCCAGAACGATGTCGGCATCAAAGGCGAACTGGGTGATGATCAGCGGCGCCATGCGCCGTGCTTCGATGGCCTGGCACTTGCGTTCAAGCACCTGCCAGCGTTCGCCACTGCCCATCACATGATGGCCTTCCGGGTGCCCACCAATGGCGACCACCTTGATGCCGGAGCCTTCGAGAATGCCGGTGTCGATGATCGCGGTACTGTCGGCGAACGGCCCGGCCGGCGCCGCCAGATCGCCGGCGATCAACAGGCATCGTTCCACCCCGGCCTCGCTCGCGGCACGCTGCATGAAACGCTCAAGCGCAGCCCGCGACTCGATGCGGCGCGCCGACAGATGTGGCATCGGCTCGAAACCCAGCTGGCGCACGATGCGTGCCGCTGCCAGCCGCGCGTTGTCGTCTTCGCTTGCCAGGTACGGAATGGAAATGGTCGTGCCCGGCGGGATGCGATCTGCTTCGGCGCGCAACGCAGGCAGGGCCTTCGCGCCGACCTCCAGCGAATACCTGTTGATGAAAGCCGCTGCCTGGGCAGGCGCACGTGCGGACATCACCCGCCCCCGCGCACGTTGCTGGCGATGGGCGTGCTGTTGCGGGCCAGTTCGACGAAGGCCTGCAGGTAGTCGATGGTGGTGTCCGCCTCGCGTGCCCCCAGGTAGATCTGCTTGGGTATGCCCTTCGCACCCAGGCGCACCGGCACCACGTCCATGCGTGCGGCGTACTCTTCCACCAGCCAGCGCGGCATGGCGGCGACGCCGCGCCCGCTGGCCACCATCTGCATCATGATGTCGGTGGTTTCAATGGTCTTGTGGCGACGCGGCGTGATGCCGGCCGGCAGCAGGAACTGGTTGTAGATGTCCAGCCGCTCGAACGGCACCGGGTAGCTGATCAGCACCTCCTGGCCGAGCTGGCGCGGCTTTACGTGGTCGACCCTGGCCAGGGCATGGCTGCTGGCCACCACCAGCACCTGCTCGTAGTCGAACACGGGCACGAACTTCAGGCCGGGCTTGAGCAGCGGATCGGGCGTGACCAGCAGGTCGATCTCGTAGCCGAACAGCGCGCCGATGCCGCCGAACTGGAACTTCTGCTTGACGTCCACGTCCACGTCCGGCCACGCGGCCAGGTAGGGCGAGACGATCTTCAGCAGCCACTGGTAGCAGGGGTGGCATTCCATGCCGATGCGCAGCGCGCCGCGCTCGCCCTGTGCGAACTGGCCCAATCGCTCCTCGGCCAGGTCCAGCTGCGGCAGCACGCGATTGGCCACCGCCAGCAGGTACTGCCCGGCCTGGGTCAGGCGCAGGCTGCGGCCTTCGCGCAACCAGACATCGGTACCGAGCTGCTGCTCCAGCTTCTTCATGCTGTGGCTGAGCGCCGACTGGGTCAGGTTGAGGACGCCGGCAGCGGCGGTCAACGAGCCCTGCTGCTCGACCTGCTGCACGATGCTGAGGTGGATCCGCTCCAGCATGATGATGAATCCCGCTCATGGATTGGTGAAGTAATACCATTTTACGTCATGGAAGGGCATGGCTAGCATCGGCTCATGCCTTCGGTTGCCTGTACGCCCGGCCACCCCGCCGGCCTGCAGGACTGCGTCCGCGCAGACCACCCGAAGCAGCCCCTCCCCAGCTGAAAGCAATCCGATGACCCGCCCCCTCCGTATCGTCGCCGTTTCCGGCGGACTGCAGCGCCCCTCGCGGGCTGCAACCCTGGCCGAGCACCTGCTGGACCTGATCGGCGAAGACATTGCCTGCGAACCGCACCTGATCGAGCTGGGCGAGCTGGCGCCGCAGCTCGCCGGTGCGCTGTGGCGCTCGCAGCTGCCCGAGGCGGTGGAGCGGCAGCTGGCCGCGGTCGAGCAGGCCGACGTGCTGGTGGTGGCCACGCCGGTCTACCGCGGCTCCTACACGGGGCTGTTCAAGCACTTTTTCGACTTCATCCACCAGGACGCGCTGGTCGATACCCCCATCCTGCTGGCCGCCACTGGCGGCAGCGAACGCCACGCGCTGGTGATCGACCACCAGCTGCGGCCGCTCTTCAGCTTCTTCCAGGCCCGCACCCTGCCGCTGGGCGTCTATGCCACCGACCGCGATTTCGCCGATGGCCGCGTGCACAACGAGGCGCTGATGCAGCGGGCACGGCTGGCGGTACAGCGGGCGCTGCCCCTGCTTGCCCTGTCCCATCGCGTCGCGCCGGCCACCGCCGAGATTGCAGCAGCCCTTTGAATGCCGAATGCCGCAGAGCGGCATTCGGATGTGACCCCGCAACCCGGAACGCCCCCCATGACGACCGACGACTTTACCTTCAGCATCACGCGCATCCCCTTCAACGAGGACTACCAGCCCGCTGATGGCACGCGCATCACCACCAATTTCGCCAACCTGGCCCGTGGTGCCTCGCGGCAGGAAAACTTGCGCAACACGATCAGCATGATCAACAACCGCTTCAACGACCTGGCCCATTGGGACAACCCCAATGCCGACCGTTACGCGGTCGAGCTGGACATCATCTCGGTGGAGATGCACATCGACGGCGGCGATGGCAGTAATCCGTTCCCGCTGATCGAAGTGCTGCGGCCGACCATCGTTGACACGCAGACCGGCACGCGCACCGAAGGCATCGTCGGCAACAACTTCTCGTCCTACGTGCGCGATTACGACTTCAGCGTGGTGCTGCCGGCCAGCAACGAGGGCAAGGCCACCTTCGGCATTCCGGACGGCTTCGGCGACCTGCACGGCAAGCTGTTCAGGCACTTCCTGGCGTCGGACGCCTACCGTGCCAACTTCAGCAAGGCGCCGGTGATCTGCATCAGCGTGTCCAGCAGCAAGACCTATCACCGCACCGAGAACCATCACCCGATCCTGGGCGTGGAGTACCGGCAGGGCGAGTTCTCCCCCACCGACCAGTACTTCGACAAGATGGGCCTGCAGGTGCGCTACTTCATGCCGCCGGGCAGCGTCGCGCCGCTGGCGTTCTACTTCCGCGGCGACCTGCTGGGCGACTACTCGAACCTGGAGCTGATCGGCACCATCAGCACCATGGAAGCGTTCCAGAAGATCTACCGCCCGGAGATCTACAACGCCAACTCGGTGGCCGGCAAGGTCTACCAGCCCAGCCTGAAGCACCAGGACTATTCCTCCACCCGCATCGTCTACGACCGCGAAGAGCGCAGCCAGCTGGCGGTCAAGCAGGGCCGGTTCACCGAAGAGCACTTCATCAAGCCGTACCGCGCCGTGCTTGAGCAGTGGGCTGCCCGCTGATCCATCGATTTCCATTCGCCCCCAGGAAACAACACGCAATGTCGACGAAGAAACTGCTCCCCACCTCCACCGCCGGCAGCCTGCCCAAGCCCTCCTGGCTGGCCGAGCCCGAAAAGCTCTGGTCGCCCTGGAAGCTGCAGGACGACGCCTTGACCGAAGGCAAGCAGGACGCGCTGCGCCTGTCCCTGCAGGAACAGCAGCATGCCGGTATCGATATCGTCAGCGACGGTGAGCAGACCCGGCAGCACTTCGTGACCACGTTCATCGAGCACCTCAGCGGCGTCGATTTCGAGAAGCGCGAGACCGTGCGCATCCGCAACCGCTACGATGCCAGCGTGCCCACCGTGGTCGGCGCGGTCAGCCGCCCGAAGCCGGTGTTCGTGGAGGATGCGAAGTTCCTCCGGCGGCAGACCTCGCAGCCGATCAAGTGGGCCCTGCCCGGCCCGATGACCATGATCGACACCTTGTACGACGCGCACTACAAGAGCCGCGAGAAGCTGGCGTGGGAGTTCGCGAAGCTCCTCAACGAGGAAGCCAGGGAGCTGGAGGCGGCCGGCGTCGACATCATCCAGTTCGACGAGCCGGCCTTCAATGTGTTCTTCGACGAAGTGAACGACTGGGGCGTGGCCGCGCTGGAACGGGCGGTTGAAGGACTGAAGTGCGAAACCGCCGTGCACATCTGCTACGGCTACGGCATCAAGGCCAACACCGACTGGAAGCAGACGCTGGGCTCGGAGTGGCGCCAGTACGAGGAATCGTTCCCGAAGCTGCAGACGTCCAGCCTGGACATCATCTCGCTGGAATGCCACAACTCGCACGTACCGATCGACCTGATCGAACTGGTGCGCGGCAAGAAGGTGATGGTCGGCGCCATCGATGTGGCCTCCAGCACTGTGGAAACGGCCGAGGAAGTGGCCAGCACCCTGCGCAGGGCGCTGCAGTTCGTCGATGCCGACAAGCTGTACCCGAGCACCAACTGTGGCATGGCGCCGCTGGCCCGCGATGTCGCCCGGGGCAAGCTGCGCGCGCTCAGCGAAGGCGCGAGGATCGTGCGCGAGGAACTCTCGGCCTGATCCCGGCCCGGGCGTGGTTGCCCGCTGCAACACGGTTCGCAGGGTATGATGCCGCCTCCCTCCGAACTGCTGTGGGTGCAGCGGGCGCGCTGCTGTTGGTAGCGTGCCGGCGCAGCCGAGATCCCCCGCCCGATGCCCGCTTCCAACTCACCCTTGCTGATCTGGGCGGCTGTGGCCGTGGCCACGGTCGGCCTGCTGTTCCGTCCGTTCCGCATTCCGGAATACGTGTGGGCGCTGGGGGCTGCCGCATTGCTGCCGCTGCTGGGTGCGGTATCGCTGGACATGACCTGGGGTGCGGTGGCCGAGGGTCGTGACGTCTATCTGTTCCTGGTCGGCATGATGGTGCTGGCCGAGCTTGCCCGTCGCGAAGGCCTGTTCGACTGGCTGGCGCTGTATGCGGTGCGGCATGCGCGCGGCTCGGGGCGGCGCCTGTTCGATCTGGTGTTCCTGGTCGGCACGCTGGTGACGGTGTTTCTGTCCAACGATGCCACGGCCGTGGTGCTGACCCCCGCGGTCTACGCCGCCTGCCGGGCGGCGCGTGCCAACCCGCTGCCCTACCTGTTCGTCTGCGCGTTCATCGCCAATGCGGCCAGCTTCGTGCTGCCCATTTCCAATCCGGCCAATCTGGTGGTGTACGGCCAGCACATGCCGCCGCTGCTGCAGTGGCTGGCGCAGTTCGCACTGCCCTCGCTGGCCGCGATCGGCGCCACCTACCTGGTGCTGCGCTGGGTCCATCGGCACGAGATCGCCCAGCCGCTGGTGGCGGCACCGGAGCATCGGCCGCTGACCGACGGCGGCCGGCTGAGCGCGCTGGGCGTCCTGTTCACCGGCAGCGTGCTGCTGGTGACCTCCGCGCTGAACGGCCCGCTGGGCCTGGCCACGTTCTGTGCAGGGGCGCTCAGCGTCGCCGTGGTGGCGATCCGGCAGCGCCGCAGCCCGCTGCCGATGCTGCGCCACGTGTCGTGGGGCGTGCTGCCGCTGGTGGCTGGCCTGTTCGTGCTGGTGGAAGCCGTGGCACAGACCGGTGCCATCCAGAGCACGGCCAGTGCATTGCAGGCCCTGGTACAGGCATCGCCCGGGCAGGCCAGCTGGCTGGCCGGGGGCGCTGCCGCGCTGCTGAGCAACGTGGCCAACAATCTTCCAGTGGGGTTGGCAGCCGGATCGCTGGGCCAGATGGCCGAGCTGCCGGCCCAGACCCGGGCCGCGCTGCTGGTGGGCGTGGACCTGGGCCCCAACCTGTCGGTGACCGGCTCGTTGGCCACGATGCTGTGGCTGGTAGCGCTGCGCCGCGAAGGCGAGCATGTCAGCGCGCTCGACTTCCTGCGCGTTGGCGCGCTGGTGATGCCGCCCGCACTGATCGGCGCCCTGTTGCTGCTGTAGCCGTGCGCTGCCTTACCCTGCCCGAGGCGCTAACGCTTCGCGTGCGACCACTTTTCCGACCAGCGTATCGATCGCCGCTTCCATGGCACGCGCGGTCTGGTCGCCGCTCTGGTTGGTGATGACGAAGATGCCCAGGTCGTGCTTCGGCATGATGTAGATGTAGCACTGCGATCGGGGGACGCCGCCATGGTGGGCGTAGTAGACGCCCTTCTGGCGATCGCCAGCGACGATGTTCCAGAAGTAGCCGACGCTGAACTCATCGTCGAACCGGGCCAAAGCGCGATGTGATTCCTTTACCACCGGCCCATTGGCCAGCTGGAACTGAAGGTACTTCACCATCTCGGGGACAGTAGCCTTCACACCGCCCGAGGCACCCCATGGCAACGGCGGCATCGGCGTGGTCGGTACCGGATTGTCACTGTGGTAGCCGACCGCCAGCCGCGAAGCATCGGCATCGTCCAGCCTGATCCTGAGGCCGGTCATCGCGGCGGCGTCGCTGAAGAAGCCACGCAGCAGTGACTGGTAGTCTCGCTGGTGGATCACCTCCAGGATGTGCGCGGTCAGTTCGGTCCCGGCGCTGGAGTATGCGTACTCCTTGCCGGGCGCGCGCGGGATCCGTACGGCGTGCAGATCCCTCAGGAACTCCGGCTTGCCGTAGTGCGCGTACAGCGCGTTGAGCTCAGCGGGCGTGCGGTGATCGGTGAAGTCTTCCAGCACCGTGTTTGCGCGCTCGGGCAGCATGTTCGGCAGCCCACTGGTGTGCGACAGCAGGTGGCGGACCCGGATGGGCTCCCCCTGATATTGCAGGTTCGGGTAGTTGCCCTGCAGGAACGTGCGGACGTCGTCATCCAGGCTGAGCCGGCCGTCCAGCACCGCGTCGGCCATCAGCGTGCCTGCCAGCGTCTTGCTCAGCGAGCCGATCTCGTAGATCGTTGCATCGGTCGGTGCGCCTGGGCTGCCTTCCACCATCTGGCCGCGATGACCGATGAAACTCCTGCCCCGGTGTACCACCGCGATGGAGGCCGAGTGCAGCAGGGGCTGCTCGGCCAGGGTCTGCGCCACTTCATCGATATCTGCTTGAAGATCCGCCGAGGGCTTCTGCCCTCCGCACCCGGCCAGCAGGAGCGCGCTGGACATCAGCAAGACCGGCAGCCGGGGCCTGTACCGCATCGTCTTCAAGGGAGCTTCCATGCGTTGGCGTTTCAGGGGTGCGGAAAGAGCGCACAACATAGCGGATTGGCGCGCACGCATGCACCCGCCGGGCGCCTGCACGGCTTTGGCCGGATTGATGAATCACCTGGCGGAACTGTCGAATGACCCCGTTCCGGCAGCCGAATACGCTTGTCATCCTCCACCACAGAGGATGCCCTCATGAGCGACACCACCGCGGCCGTCGCCACCCCACGTGCTGACCCGCCGATCGTCCACGTCCTGATGGGCTTCATCTGCGTCTGGCACAGGCGCGAACCGGAGCAGGCACGTGACGAGGCCTGAACGCTACTACAGGGCCGGCCCGACGCGCACCGGGCGGGTAACGAAGTGACGATTTCGCTTGCAGGGCAGGACGAGGTCGGTCCCGACTACCCCGATCGGATTGACCTGCCGGTAATGGTGCTTGGGCTGGAACCCATTCCCGATGCCTGGGAAATGCCTTTCCATGAACACCGGAAGGCACAGGTCATGGTCGCCACGCGTGGGTTGATCACACTGGAAACCCATGCCGGCCTCTGGGTGGTTCCACCGCAGGGGGCGGTGTGGATTCCGGGCGGGCTGACCCATCGGGCCAGCAGCAGCGGAAAGCCGCATGGATTCGTCGTGTTCGTTGAACCCGGAGCGGTACCGGGTTTGCCCGCGCAGTGCTGCACGATGGCGATCACCCCGTTCATGCACGCCCTGCTCGAACGCGTGGCAGATCACCCCCAACAGTACGAGCACGGCAGCGCACAAGCGCGGCTGATGGCGGTGCTCCTAGACGAACTCATTGCCGCGCCACCGGAGTGGATCCACCTGCCGATGCCGTGCGAGCCGAGGCTGCGCCGGTTGGCCAGTGCGATGTTGGCCGCGCCCGCCGAGCGGGCAACGCTGGGCGTCTGGGCCGGCCGGATCGGCATGAGCGAGCGCAACATGTCCCGGTTGTTCTCCGGTGAAACCGGCCTGAGCGTCAGGCGCTGGCGCCGGCAGATGCACGTGGTGGTCGCGTTGCCGATGCTGGCCGGCGGCAAGACCGTCCAGGCTATTGCGGATGAGCTGGGCTACGACAGCGCGGGCGCATTCGTGACCATGTTCCGCAAGACCGTGGGTGCCCCGCCCAAGCGCTTCCTGGCGGAGCGGAGCACCCGACTGCGCGGGCCCAGTCTCAGCGCTGGTAATCCTTCAGGAACAGCCAGGTAATCAACGTGGCGTCCGGGCCCTTCGGATCGGTGAACGGCAAGCCGGACTGGCTGCCACTCCAGGCATGCCCCATGCCCTGCACCACGTAGTGCTGCGCCAGCGTGCGCCCGCCATAGGTGTAGGTGTCGACCGTGTACGCGCGCCCGCCCGGTACCTGGCCGTGATGGGTGCTGGTCGGCACATACTTCACCGAGTCATTGTCCTGGCCGTCATCGGCCAGATCGTTGGTCTGCAGGAACTGGCGCACGGCCTGCTGGCCGTTCACCGGGTTGACGGTGAGATCGGCGCTGCCATGGAACACCAGTACCGGCAGCGGTCGCGGCGACGGCGATCCGGAACACTGCCAGGCCAGCCGGCCGTTGCTGTCGGGCGAGTAGATGCTGCCTGCCAGCAGTGCATAGGCGCTGCCGGAAATCGTGGTCGCGCCCTTGAACATGCCGCCGGAATGGATGGCACCGGCGGCAAACACGTCCGAGTAGCAGGCCAGCATGATCGAGGTCATCGCACCGCCGGCGGAAATGCCGGTGACGTAGACGCGGTGCGGATCAACGCTGTAGCCCGCCTTCACCTTGTCCACGATGCCGGCCAGGATCGCCGCTTCGCCGCTGTCGCGCGCCTGGTTGATCGGCAGCTGCCAGTTCCAGCAACGTGCCGGGTTGGCGGTGACGTTCTGTCGTGGGTACACCACGATGAAGCCCTCGGTATCGGCCACATCGTTGAAGCCCGAGGCCTCGCCCATCAGGTTCGGCCCGGTCACGCAGCCGTGCAGCACCAGCAGCAGCGGAAGCGGCTGGGCGTCGTCGTAGCCGGCAGGTACCCAGACCTGGTACTCGCGGGCGCCGAACAGATTGCCGTACAGGCCGATGTCCCAATGTCCGGCCGGGCCTGCAGCGGAAGCGCTGCCCGCTGCCAGGCAGAGGCACAGCATCAGCAGCACCCGCTTGATCGAATCGATTGTGGAGTTCATGACCAGATCCTCCTGCGTGGGTCGTGGATGAAGGCGTACCGGGGAGCGTTCCCGGCTGGGGGCGCCCCCAGTATCCGCATCCCATGGCCACTGCCGACTGGACCTAGGTCCACTCGCTGGCGGCGGATGACACCGCTAGCCTTGGCTGCAGGGATGGCTAGCGGCCATCAATACGGACATGCCTGGGGGAGGAGTGGATGAAGCGGAACGGTTTGAGTCTCATGATCGGCGCATGGCTGGCCGCAGGGCCGGTACTGGCACAGGAAGCGCCGCCGGCCGGCCGGTCCGCCTCGCCGACCAACCTGGACAGCATCAAGGTCACCGCCCGCAAGCGCGAGGAAACCCTGCAGGAAGTGCCGGTGGCGGTCACCGCCTTTACTTCCGAAGCGCTGGACAGGATGAATGTCCAGGACATCAGCGACCTGGATGCGCAGGTGCCCAACCTCACCATCTACGCCGCGCGCGGCGCCAGCAGCACGGTCACCGCCTATATCCGCGGCATCGGCCAGTCCGACCCGACCTGGGGCGCCGACCCGGGCGTGGGCATCTATCTGGATGACGTCTACATCGCGCGCCCGCAGGGCGCCCTGCTGGACGTATTCGATGTCTCGCGCATCGAGGTGCTGCGCGGCCCGCAGGGCACGCTGTACGGCAAGAACACCATCGGCGGCGCGATCAAGTACATCTCGCGCGGCCTGCCCACCCAGACCGAGGGCTTCGCCCAGATCACCGTGGGCAACTACAGCCAGCTCGATGCCAAGGCGGCCATCGGCGGCCCGATCGGCGGCGCCGACAGCGGCCTGCGCGCGCGCGTGGCGGTGGCCAGCATGAATCACGATGGCTTTGGCGAAAACACCATCAATGGCCAACCGGTCAGCGACAAGCAGGTCAACGCGGCACGCCTGAATCTTGGCGCCTATGCGGGCGACGACTTCGACGTGCAGTTCGCACTGGACTGGATCGACGACCAGTCCGGCATGCGTGGCTCGAAGATGCTGGCGCCGAACCCGTTCCTGCGCCTCTACCCGCCGATGGACAGCCGCTACGACATCCGCTCAGGCATGCGCAACCTCAACAACGTGGAGACCAAGGGCGCGTCGGCCACGGTGAACTGGCGGCCGAACGAGGACATCGCAGTGAAGTACGTGGTGGCCAAGCGCGAATCGGACAGCGAGGCCAACATCGACTTCGACACCACGCCGGTCAAGCTGGCCGACGTCAGCGGCACCTACAACGACAACCAGGTCAGCAACGAAGTGCAGCTGAACTACGATGCGGGCGGCCGCGTGCGCGGCGTGGTTGGCCTGTATCAGTTCAGTGGCGAGGCCGGCGGCCAGATCCAGAACAACTACTTCAGCGCGCAGTTCGCCGACAACCAGGGCAAGGTGCTGACAGACAGCATCGCGCTGTATGCGGACTGGACCTTCGACCTGACCAGCAGGCTCAAGCTGGACGTCGGCGCCCGCTACACCGACGAGGACAAGCGCGCGATCGTGCTCAACCGCCTCTATGCCGACCCGGGCTTCAGCCGGCCGGTGGCGGTCACCGCGGATTTCGACAAGAAGACCAACTTCAAGAATGTCTCGCCCAAGGTCTCGCTGGACTACCAGATCACCCCGGACATCATGGTCTACGGCCTGGCCACGCGCGGCTTCAAGTCCGGTGGCTACAACATCCGCGCCAACGCGGTGGCGGTGCCGCGCTCGGCCGAGCCGTTCGACGACGAGACCGTGGACAGCTACGAGGTCGGCAGCAAGATCGCCTTCCTCGACCAGCGCCTGTTCCTGAACCTGTCGGCCTTCTACAACAAGTACAAGGACATCCAGCTGTCGGTGTTCACCGGCCTGGATACCAATGGCGATGGCATCGATGATTCCTTCTTCGGCGACTTCACAAATGCCGGCGCCGGCACCGTCAAGGGCCTCGAGGTCGAATACCAGTACCTGCCCACCCAGCACTGGCTGATCTCCGGCAACCTGGCCTGGCTGGACACCAAGTACGACGAGTACCTGGACCGTGGCGTCAACGTGGCCCGGCAGATGAAGTTCACCAATGCGCCGGAATTCTCCGGTGCGTTGAACGTGGAATACCGCACCGAGCTGGCCAACGGCAGCAACCTGTCGGCACGGGTGAGCTACAGCTACCAGAGCGAAGTGTGGCCGACCACCGACCTGAGCCCGGTGATCCGCCAGGACGGCTACGGGCTGGTCAATGCCGGCGTGATCTGGCGTCTGGATGATGCCTGGACCTTCTCGCTGCAGGGCACCAACCTGACCGACAAGGAGTACCGCACCACCGGCTACAACATCCCGGCGGTCGGCACGCTGATTGGCTTCTACGGCCCGCCACGCCAATATAGCCTCAGCGTCCGTTACGATTTCTAGAGCATCCGATACGATTTCCAGGAAGCCCCGTGCATGATGCAGTCTTACGTAGATCTGTACTGGAACAGCGACGATGGCCTGCGCCTGCACGCGCGTGACCATGCACCGGATACCGGGCAGGCGGCCCGCGGCACGGTGGTCTGCATCCCCGGCCTGACCCGCAATGGCGCCGATTTCGATGCGCTCGCCGGCATCCTCACTGCCGTGGGCTGGCGCGTGATCGCCGTCGACCTGCGTGGCCGCGCCGGATCAGAACGTGCGCATGATCCGTCCAGCTACAACCCGCGCACCTATGCAGATGACATGGTGGCGCTGCTGCGCGCGCAGAACATCGACAAGGCGGTGTTCGTCGGTACCTCGCTGGGCGTGCTGGTTACCATCACCCTCGCCTCGCGCGCACCGCAGCTGATTTCCGCCGCGGTGCTGAACGACGCCGGCCCGAAAGTGCCGCGCGAAGCGCTGGCGCGGATCGGCAAGTACGCCGGCAAGCCGGTGCCGCCGATGGACCTGGAGCAGGCCACGGCCTATGTGGCGTCGATCGGCAAGGCCGCCTTCCCGCGCTTCAGCACCGATGACTGGCGGGCGATGGCGGTGCGTACCTTCCGCCCGCGCAGCGATGGGCTGCTGGAACTGGACTACGACCCGGCGGTGATCCGCACCACCCGCCCCTGGCTGTTGTGGCTGCTGCGCCCCGTGCTGTGGCGCGCAGTACGCGGGCTGACCGCACGGGTGCCGGTGCTGGTGGTGCGCGGTGCGCTGTCCGATATCCTGCCGGCCGATGTTGCCCGGCAGATGGCGGCGACATCGGAGCGTGCCCGCCTGGTCGAAGTGCCCGACGTCGGCCATGCGCCGATGTTGTCCGAGCCTGAAGCACGCGATGCGATCCTGGCCCTGCTGGAGCGTGTGCGATGAGCAGCGGCCCTGTAGCGGACGCGCTGCCCAGTGCGCTGCAGGCCCTGCAGCGGTGGGCCGCGGAGGAACGCGTGGGTACCGGCATGCACATCACGCAGGCAACGATCGACGCCTTCGCCGACGCCACTGGCGACCACAACTGGATCCACGTCGATCCGCGGCGCGCGCAGGCGGAGCTGCCCGGTGGGCGCACCATCGCGCACGGTTTCCTGCTGCTCTCGCTCACCGTGCAGGACGACGTGGCGGCCCTGGCCAGATTCCCCGGTATCGCCCAGGTACTCAATTACGGCCTGAACAAGGTCCGCTTCCTGGCGCCGGTACCCAGCGGCACCGAGGTACGGGCGCGCTCGCAGCTGGTGTCGTTGGATGCGCGCCAGCCGGGGCAGTGGCTGCTCACCCAGCGCAAGGCCGTCGAACGCGTTGACGATGGCGAGCTGGCACTGGTTGCTGAGCAGCTGTCATTGATCGTGCTTGCCCCGTAGCACCCGCCTGCCCGGCTCCCTGCCTACACTGGAGCGATGTTGACGCCTACTGTCGTCCTGTTCGCCTGTATTGCGTGGACCGTACTGCTGTTTGGCGTGGCCCTGTGGGGCGAGCGCCAGGGGCACCGGCTGGCGCGCGCGTGGCCGGCCATCTATGCGCTGTCGCTGGCGGTGCACTGCACCGCATGGACCTACTACGGCGCCGCTTCGCAGGGCCTGCAATGGGGCTTTCCGATTCCACCGACCCTGGCCGGGATGGCGCTGATCTTCGCCTTCGGCCTGCCCTTCCTGGTGCGGCTGGGGCGCCTGGCCAAGCAGCACAACAGCGCCACCATCGCCGACCTGGTGGTGGCCCGGCTGCGAGCAGATCGCGGCCTCGGATTCACCATCACCCTGGTTGCACTGTTCGGCATCATTCCCTACATCGCACTGCAGCTGAAAGCCGTCAGCCAGGGACTGGGGGCATTGCTTGGCGATCGCTTCGCACCGGCCGGCGCGCACCTGGACATGTCGTTCTGGTTCGCGTTGACGATGGCGGCCTTCACCCTGCTGTTCGGCGCGCGCAAGGCGTCGGCCACCGAACCGAACCGTGGCATCGTGGTTGCACTGGGCCTGGAATCACTGTTGAAGCTGGCCGCGCTGCTGGCCATTGGCCTGTATGCGGCATTGTCGGTGCACCGGTCCGGCATGCCGCTGCTGGACAGGATGGCGCAGCTGCCGCCACCGGCCATCGTCCCGGACTACCTCACCATGGTCGCGTTGGGCGCGATCTCTGCCTTTACCCTGCCCCACCAGTTCCATGTCGGGGTGGTGGAACTGCGCCAGAGCTCGGACCTGAAAACCGCACGCTGGATGTTTCCGGTCTACCTGCTGCTGATCGGGCTGCCGTCGGTGCCGATGGCATTGTCCGGATCCGCGCAGCTGCCGGCGTCGGTGACGCCCGACCTGTACGTGCTGGCCTTGCCGCAGGCCGGTGGCCACCACCTGTTGGCGCTGCTGGCCTACCTGGGCAGCCTGAGCGCGGCAACCGGCATGATGATCCTGTCCGGGCTGACCCTGTCGATCATGCTCGGCAACCACGGCTTCGGTTCGCGCCTGATCAGTGGCTTCGAGGGCGGCGTGGCGCATGCCGACCTGCGTCCGCGCGTGCTGGCGTTCCGCCGTGCCGGCATCCTTGCCGTGTTCCTGATGTCGTGGCTGTACAGCCGCGCAATGAGCGATACCGAGGCGCTCAGTGATTTCGGCCTGATGTCCTTCACCGCGCTCTCGCAGCTGGCGCCGGCGGTGGTGCTGGCGGTGTACCGCCCACGCACGCCCTCCCCGGCCATCGTCGCGGGCATCGTGCTGGGTTCGCTGGCCTGGTTGTGGCTGGTACTGCTGCCGATGGTGCTTCCTGCGCCGGCCGCCAGCGCCGAGGGCCTGCACTGGCTGACGGTGGTTTCGCTGCGGATGCAGCCCGGCCACATCGCCATCAGCATGGGCGCAAGCCTGGCGGTCAACCTGCTCACCGTTGCCCTGGTATCGCGGGCCGTGCGCCCTTCGCTGCCACGTCGGCGCGACGCGGTGGCGGCGGCCACGCTGCGGAAGACCGCCGGCCGCTTCCTCGGCCAGGAGCGTGCGCGCCAGTTGCTGGCGGGAGATGCGGGGCAGTTGCTGGATGACGACCGGGTCACTGCCGTCGAACGTGAGCTGACCGCCGTGGTCGGCGCCGGCATGGCGCGCCTGCTGGTTGAGGCCGCACGCGACGGGGGCGCCGCGCCGCTGGACGCGGTGACCCGTGCCGTGGGCGAAGCGACCCAGGTGCTGCGCTTCAACCAGCGCCTGCTGGAAGCGGCGCTGGAAAACATGAGCCAGGGCATCAGCGTGGTTGACGCGCAGCTGCAGCTGGTGGCCTGGAACACCCGTTACGCTGCGCTGTTCCGGTTTCCTCCGGAACTGCTGCAGGTCGGGCAGCCGGTGGTCAACCTCACCGCCTGGGCACTGGCGCAGCTGAAGATCGGCGAGGGCCCCGCTGACTCTCCGCAGCAGGCCCTGCAGCGTCGCGTCGCGCACATGCAACGCGGCACCCCGCATCTCTCCGAGCGGGTCTTCCCGGACAACACCATCGTCGAGATCCGCGGAAACCCGATGCCCGGTGGCGGCTACGTAGCCACCTTCACCGATGTCACCGCGTTCCGTCGCGCCGAGGATGCACTGAAGCGCAGCAACGAAACCCTGGAGCGGCGCGTGCAGGACCGTACCGCCCGGCTGCAGCAGGCGGTACAGGACGCCGAGCGCGCGAACGCGGCCAAAACCCGGTTCCTGACGGCCGTCGGCCACGATCTGATGCAACCCCTGCACGCCGCACAGCTGCTGACCGATGCCATGTCGCAGCACATCGAATCCGTCTTTCTGGACAGTTTCCTGCGCCAGATCCGAGGTGCGCTGGATTCCACCGATGACCTGCTGTCCGGCCTGCTGGACATCTCCCGACTGGAAGCCGGCGGGCTGGTGGCCGATCCGCGCCCGTTCGCACTTTCAACCGTGCTGGACCCGCTGGCGCAGGAATTTGCGGTACTGGCAGCGGCGCGCGGCCTGCAGTTCCGGTACCTGCGCACCCACGCCTGGGTGCATAGCGATCCGCTGCTGCTGCGCCGCGTGCTGCAGAACTTCCTGGCCAATGCCATCCGCTACACCCGCCACGGCGGCGTTCTGCTGGGCGTGCGTCGCCACGGCCAATGCCTGTCCATCGGTGTGCACGACACCGGGCCCGGCATCGCAGCCGAGCAGCAGGCGGTGGTATTCGAGGAATTCCATCGGGTGGACCGCAGCAATGGCCAGGGCCTGGGGTTGGGGCTGACCATCGCGCAACGCATCGCGGCCCTGCTGCACGCACCGTTGCAGTTGCGCAGCGTAGTCAATCGCGGTTCGGTGTTCTCGGTCAGCGTGGCGCGCAGTGCAGCACCGGTGGCACCGCGGATCGAACCGCCGGCCAACGCCGGCAGCACCCTCAGGGGCACCCGTGTGCTGGTGGTCGACAACGATGCCGACGCCTTGGCGGCAATACAGCAGCTGCTGCTGTCCTGGGGCTGCGATGTCATCGCCCTGCACGGCGCCGAAGGCATCGATGCGTCGGCGCACGATGCGGCACTGTGGCTGTTCGACTACCACCTCGATGACGGCGATACCGGCGTGGCACTGTTCACGCGCCTGGCTACAGCGCACGGGCCACGGCCCACGGTGATCCTCAGTGCCGACACCGGCGCCGAGACCCGTGAGGCGGTGCGCGGCGCGGGGCTGTCATTGCTGAGCAAGCCCTTCAAGCCACTGGCGCTGCGCTGGGCGATCAACCACCTGCTGGCCTCTGCCGCAGCGACAGCGCCCTGAGCGGTCAGCGCTCTGCTGCGTCTTCAATCTGCCGGGAGGGGTCGGCCAGGCCCATTTCATGCAGCACGCGGATCGCCTGCGCCCGATTGCGGACTCCCAGCCGCTCCATGATGCGTGTCATGTGGGCCTTCACCGTGCGCAACTGCACCCCGAGCCGGTCGGCAATCTGCTTGTTGAGCAGGCCTTCGGCCACCAGGCTCAGCACCCGGTACTGATGCGCCGACAGGCTCGCCAGGCGCGCGGCCAGGTCGGCATCCTTGCTGAACGCCGCTACCCGGGCCACCGGTTCGCGCAGCAGTGAAGGTATCCAGCGTTCTCCTTCCAGCACGGACTGCAGCGCAGACTGCAGTTCGTTCAGGCCTGAACTCTTGGGCAGATAGCCGGCGGCGCCGAGGTCGATGGCACGGCGGATTACCTGCGGCTCTTCATTGGCCGAAACGATGATGATCGCCAGCCCCGGCTGCAACGCGCGCAGCGTGGCCAGTCCGGCCAGGCCGTGGTTGCCTGGCATGTGCAGGTCCAGCAGCATCAGGTCGATCGGCTGGCGCTCGAGCACGTCAAGCACGCCGTCCAGTGAATCGGCTTCACTGATCTGCAGGTCGGCCACCGCCTCTTCGGCCGCACGATGCAGGGCCGCGCGGAACAAGGGGTGATCGTCGGCGATGAGCAGGGTTGGCATGTGCAGGCGAGAGTAGCAAATCGCCCCGCCGCGGGGAGGCGTACCTAGGTACGCTGGCGCCGCGTGGGCGCGCGGCTAGTGTGGCGGTATGAAGGGCGGCCACCGATACGTCGTCCACGAGGACACCCCATGTCATTCCCCGCTGCTGCCGGCGCCTCCACCTGTCCGCTGCTGATCAAGCAGCTGCTGCACACGCCACTGGCGGTGAACCCAGGCCAGGAGATCGTCTATGGCGATTCGGTCCGCTTCGACTACCGGACGCTGCAGGCGCGCATCGGCCGGCTGGCCGGGTTGTTGACCTCGCTCGGGGTCAGGCACGGCGATACCGTGGCGGTGATGGACTGGGACAGCAACCGCTACCTGGAGGCCTACTTCGCCGTGCCGATGATCGGCGCGGTGCTGATGATGGTGAACGTGCGCCTGGCCCCCGAACAGATCGCCTACACGCTCAACCACAGCGGCGCGCGGGTACTCCTCGCCCATCGCGAGTTCCTGCCGATACTGGACGGCATTGACGAGCAGCTGCCGGATCTGCGCACGCGCATCCTGCTGGAGGATGTCGTCGGCCCATTGCCGGAGGGTTTCGTGACCGAATACGAGGCTGGCCTGCGCGCCGCCCCTGCAGTCACGCAGTTCCCGGACTTCGATGAGAACACCCGTGCCACGATGTTCTACACCACCGGGACCACCGGCCTGCCCAAGGGCGTCCATTTCAGCCACCGGCAACTGGTCCTGCATTCGCTGACCGGCATGGCCGCGCTGGGCAGTGCAGCCACCCAGGGGCGCCTGCATCGCGGTGATGTCTACATGCCGATTACTCCCATGTTCCATGTGCATGCCTGGGGCCTGCCCTATGTGGCCACACTGCTGGGCATCAAGCAGGTGTACCCGGGGCGCTACCTGCCTGCCAACCTGCTGGCACTGATCGCGCGCGAGAAGGTGACCTTCTCGCACTGCGTACCGACCATCCTGCACATGCTGCTGGAGCATCCCGCTGCAGCGGACACCGATCTGGCCCACTGGAAGGTGATCATCGGTGGGGCGGCCCTGCCGCGTGCACTGGCGCAACGGGCACTGGCACGCGGCATCGACATCTTCGGTGGTTATGGCATGTCGGAGACCTGCCCGCTGCTGACCGTCGCCCAGATCGATGCCGAGGCCGTGACCGATGCGGATGAGGTTCTCTCGCTGCGCACCAAGGCCGGCATACCGGTGCCGCTGGTCGAGCTGCGCATCGTCGACCCCGACATGAACGAGGTTGCCCACGACGGCATTGCCACCGGCGAGGTGGTGGTACGCGCGCCCTGGCTGACCGAAGGCTACCTGCACGATCCGGCGGCGTCCGAGGCGCTGTGGGCGGGCGGCTACCTGCATACCGGGGACATCGGCAACATCGACGGAGGCGGCTACCTGCGCGTGACCGACCGCATCAAGGACGTGATCAAGACCGGCGGCGAGTGGATCTCGTCGCTGGCACTGGAAGACATCATCGCGCTGCATCCGGCGGTCAGCGAAGTGGCGGTTATCGGAATCGCAGATACGAAATGGGGCGAGCGGCCGCTGCCGCTGGTGGTCAGGCAGCCGGGCAGTGACGTGACCGAGGCCGAGATCATCGAACTGATCGCCGCCCGCAGCCGCGCAGGCGACATCTCACGCTATGCGATTCCGGAACGCGTCAGTTTCGTGGATTCCATCGAGCGCACCAGCGTGGGCAAGATCAACAAGAAGAAGCTGCGCGGGATGCATGACCGCGGTGCAGAAGCCAACGCGGGCTGACACCATGAACCGCCGGGATCAGAATGGATCTGCTGCCTCGACGCGATCATGCGAAACAACTGAGGTGAGGTGCTGTATCCCGGCGAGGAACACCTCTGTGAAGCCGGCAGCGTGCAGTGACGGGTCCGTGAATGCCATGCCATCCACGGCCATCGCCTTGAAGCTCGCCGCAAGGTCCCGGTGCATCTCGGCGTGACGCGGCAGATAGGGCACGTAGTGCTTGCGGAGCACTGTCAGCGGTGCGTTCGGGAGCACAATGACTGAAAGTTCGCGATGGGCCATCACTTCCAACAGGAACGTGGGAGTGCCTGCGCTGCCATAGCGCGCGTACTGCTTGGCAAGGTCGGAATCCGTGGAAAACCACATGCCGTGCGCGATCTCGGACAGTGGCGTGCCGGGCGCGAATGCACCGCCATGGAAAAGTGGCAGCGACGATGGCAGTGTCGTCTTCGGGAACGCGGACAACAGCGTCACCAGGTCGTTGGGGGACGCCGGGATGTTCATCGGGATTGTACCTTCTTCATGCGGGAGTCTTCGGCCAGCGCCGCGGGGATCTGTCCAGGCGCCGGCGCGTCCTGTCATTCTGCAACGCCTTGATCCTTGCCTGCTGCCCTCGTGTCCAGGTACTCCTGTCGACCGCTGTCACCCGGCCCGCCATCTTCCCGCTCGACCAGTGTCCGAGCCGCCGGAGCGTGCCAGGGATCTGTCACCACCCTTGCGTGCGTGAAACCATGGTCAATCAGCGCATACAGGCGATGTCTGCCGTCCATCACACGGATCCGCCCCTCCCGGAAGATCAACCAGGGGGTATAGATTTCCTCTCCGGCCGCCAGCGTAGAAACGGCCCGTTCGTACTTCCAGGGTTTGAATGTTTCGTCGTCTCGATGCGCCTTCGTATCAGCCCAAAGGGAATCCCCGCGCAGGGCCTCCCGCAGCCGCGCGAGGCTGACCAGCAGGTACACCGGGCTTTCGCCAGATGCCGGGTCATCCCTGTAGCACTGATACTCCTTGCGATCAGCCTGGATATCGCACTCAAACTGGAACTCGCTCAGCTTCATGATCTTCAAGGACATCCTTCTCCAGTGAATGCACCACTATCGGCCGCAGTGCGGTGATCTTGAGGCTGCGCGGTAGGGGGATCCGGCCTCGCGCTGTACCCGCAAGGCCGTCCGTCATCCGTCAATGAGTGAAACCGTCGCGCGCGGCCGCATCGCCCAGTATCCATGCCTCAAGTGAAGCGGTATCGCGCATGTCACCTTCATAGCGGCGATCCGGTGCGTGAGGCTCGTTCGAACCGCGCACCCGCCCACGGAACACCTTCATCGGTACCGAGATCCGGGCCAGCCCGCTGGGCAGCATGTCCGGCCTCACATCCATGTACAGGCTGTCGGCCGAGGTCTCGACACCCACCTGCACCGCACCCAGGCGCTTCCACAGATCCAGCGCATCCAGGCAGGCGGAACCACAGGCGGCATCGGCCACGATCACCACCCTGCCCGCGCGCACGGGTACGACGGGCGCGGACGCCGGCGCCGCACTCGCCTTGGGCTCCGGCGGCTCACGCCACAGGGCTTCCCCCCGCTCGCGTGCCTGTGCCATTCCCTGCGTCACGGTTTCCAGCATGCGCAGCAGCTCCGGCGATGCATCGGGCGCCTGTTCCAGCTTCTGCAGGAAGCCGCGCAGCTGCGCGATGTTGGCATCCGACGTCCGCCATTCCACCCAGCTGTGGTCCGGCAACGCATCCACGGCAGCACGCCCCCATATCAATCGCGCCAGTTCGATGCTCCACTGCGACGCGCCACCGGTGTTGCCGCGAACATCCAGCACCACCAGCGGCGCCTGTTGCAGCGGTTCGGGCAGCCGCGCAAGCGCCTCAAGCAGCGCTGTCAGTTCCTTGAAATTCTGCGCAGCCGGATCGGCATTGAAGCTGCTGGTGGTGATCCAGTAGCCGCCCCCGGGCAGGGCGTGCCAACCGTTGGCCGGCCGGAAACTGCGGCGGGCGTCGGCCAGCCGCTGCGTGCGCTGCGCTGGATCGAGCGGCGCCCATTGCAGCGCATACGCCGTCTCACGCCCATCGGCGCGGAACACGCAGCGGCGCGGCGTGGGCAGGAAGGGGTTACCCTGCTCCAGCAGTACTTCGCCACCACCCTGGATGCGGCTGGACTGCAGGTTCCAGCGCCCACTGAAGTCGCCCACCCGGCGCGCGGCCAGCATCGCCGCATCGACGCCGTCACAGGACAACAGCTGTGCACCCAACGGCGGATGGCCTGGGCCATCGTCCACGCTCATCACCACCTGCACGTCGCCGTCGAAGCCGGTCAAGAAGCCCGGCCACCGCGTCGGCAGCTCCGGCGCAGCGGCACGCGCATTGAGGCTGACATGGCCATCATTGAACGAGGCCGCGTAACCCTTCATGGCCCACCAGTAGCCGGCGAAGCTGTCGACTGTGTCCGCACGTGACCGCGCAGCGGCCAGCGCGTCCCGCAACTGGATCACGAATCCCGGGTTCTGCCGGTCAACCGAGCCGGGATGACTGCCGCGCATCGCCGCGTCGGCAGCCTCCAGGTCGGTCAACAGCATGCCCCGCCAATCCGTCGCTGCGCCTGCCACGCCTGGCGCAACAAGCCCCGCTGCCAGCAGCAGCCACGCGATGGTCATGGGTCCATCCCTGTCCAGGCCAGTTTCAATGCAGCGGCACCTTCAGTACCGAGGGCATGCCGGCCGGCGAGCTGAAGGTCACCGTCCCACCCAGCTGGCTGATGCCGGCGTAGCGCAGGTCCACGGTGTCGACCACCAGGGTCAGACGGCTGCCTGCAGGCAGGTTCCAGCTGCTCGCTTCCAGGCGCAGGTCGAGTGTCTTCGGTTGCCCTGGCGTGGCGCCACGCAGCGTGTACGGCTTGTGGCTGATCAGCTGGCCGTTGCCCAGCACATCCTCGGCGTACAGGTAGGCATACAGCGTGGTGTTGGCACGGCTGGGGGTGACGGTCAGGCGCACTTCCGGCGCGCCATCCAGGCGTCGCGCGCTCCACTGCACCGGCCCCTGCCAGACCCCGGCAGCACTCCGCCCGACAAACGGCACGTAGGCACCCGGCGGCAGGTTGATCATCTGCAGCGCGCCGGAGGCCATCGCCACGCCGGAATTGGCCGCGGTCAGCAGGCCGCTGCCGATGCGGTAGTTCCAGCCGGTCGTGCCGCCCTTCTCGGCCAGGCCACCGGTCGGCAGCAGCAGGCCTGAGGGTGCGGTCAGCCCGTAGCTGACGGCACCGTCGATGGTCGCCTTCCAGTCCGGATAGCGGCTCCAGCTGCCCTTCTGTGACTTCAGCTGCACTGCCGGTTGGCGATCGATGCCATTGGCCACCGCCTTCAGGTAGTGATCGAACCAGTCGCCCACCTGGTCGTAGACCTCGTTGGGAATGCCCAGTGCCCCGAACGCTTCGTTGAGCGCATGGTCGCCGTGGCGCAGCTGCAGCTGCTTGGGCCCCTTCAGCCGGTTGAAGAAGTCCACCAGCTGGCCCGGTGGGAACAGGCTGTCGTTGAACGCATTGGCCAGGAACACCGCCGGCTGGTTGGCGTTGATCTCGTCGATGCTGGCCGCAGGACTGCGCTGGGCCGCCACCGGCAGCAGCGAGTCCACTGCGCCCTGGTAATTGCCAACCAGCACATTGCGGTTGATGGTGGCCAGCTCCGTGCCGGGCCGCCCGGTCGCCAATCCGGCCGCCACCAGCAGGGCGATCCCCTGCGCGCTGGGGGTGTCGTTGCTGTACAGCGAGGCCTGCAGATCGGCCCAGCCGCTGAGCGCGGCCACCGCCTTGATGCGCGGATCGCGTGCCGCCGCCAGCAGGCTGGTGCCGGCGCCGTAGGAGATGCCCGAAACGCCGATGCGGGCCGGATCGGCGCGGGTGTTGTCCAGCGCCCAGTCGATCAGCGCGCTGACATCCTCGACCGTGGCCGGCCCGGCGATGTCGATGCTGCCGCCGGATTCCCAGAAGCCACGCGAGCTGTAGCTGATGACCACATAGCCACGCCGTGCCAGCGCCTGCGCCACGCCCACGTACTCGACGCTGGGCACGGCCCAGCTGCTGGGCATCACCAGCAGCGGATACCGGCCGCTACCCGCATCCTGGGGTTCGATGACAAAGGCCCCGAGAGGCGTTCCATCCCAGCTGGGAATGGTCCGGTGGGTGGTCTTGACCGTAGCGGCCCAGGCGCTGGGGGCCAACCCGGTCAGCAGGAGCAACAGCAGCAGAACCTTGCGCATCGTCGTCTCTCCCCGTCGGTGGTGGTGCAACGGCTCGGACCGTACCAGTGCGAATGGTGGCTGGCACCTTGCGTCGCAGCATGACGTTTGCTGCTTCGCCTGCCGCTCGGAGCACTGATCGCGCCGGGTCCCAAGCACGGATCGACGTCATGAGGCGGCACCTCTTCTGCCTTGCGGCACGGGCGCCATCTGCCCCACATACCGTGATGGCAGGCAACGCGACGCCCTAGCACGCCCGCGTTTCAGCTACGTCCTCCTCCATCTGACGCATCGCCAGTGCTTGCGCGCTGTCACAGCTTCGTCGTTTCGTCATTGACCGAAAGACGCCAGCTTGTGACGCTTACGACACCGCACGGCCTCCGCGGCCCTGTCATCGCGGTCACGTCTCACCGCAGTCCGCAGCACCCCTCTCCGCAACCGATTCCCCGACCTCGCACCGGCCTGGTCGTGGCGGACGGCTGCGCCCTGAATCTTCTGCTGGAGCACCGCAATGCGCCTTGCAAGCTTCTTCCTCGCGTTCGTCCTCAGCGCCTTCGCCGGCGCCGCCCAGGCCCAGGTCGTCACCCTCAACAAGGGCGGCTTCGTGCTGACCTACGACTGCAGCATCCACAGTGCCACCCGCTACGAATACACGCTCACCGCCGATACCGGCTCGGCCGCGCGTCCGTCCAGCTTCTACAAGGACCCGGACCTGCCGGCCGGCTGCCTCGGCCAGACCAGCACCGCCTCGTATGCCAGCATCCGGTCCGGCTATGACCGCGGCCACCTGGTGACCTCCAACCACATGGATTACGACGCGACCTACATCCGCCGCGCCAACTACATGACCAACATCGTGCCGCAGGTGTCCAGCTTCAACCAGGGCATCTGGGTAAAGGCCGAGAACGTGGCCGAGTGCTACCGCGACATCGCGCCGGTTGATGTCTACGGCGGTGTGGTCTACGGCGACGCCTCCAACGACTACTTCCTGTCCAGCCACGGCATCCCGACGCCGGAATTCTTCTGGAAGACGATCATCACCCGCGACCCGAACACCGGCACCGCCAAGGCGATCAGCTGGATCATCCCCAATGAAGCCAACCTGGGCAGCCTGGACAGCTACCTGGTCACCATCGCCGACCTGGAAGATCTGCTGGGTGCCAGCTACGTGGCCATCAATGCGCCGGCCTCGCTGAAGAACATGCTGCCGGCCACCACCTGGCCGCAGCCGGCGGGCTGCGACCTGAGCTGATCGGCCCGCCGCGTCGACGCACCCTGTGATCGTCGGGTGCCTCGTCCTCGCCGCTATGGGAAAATGGCGGATACCCGCGCCCAACCGCCTGCCCCAGGAGCTGTAGATGTCCCGTTTTCCCTTCGATGCCGTGCTGTTCGACTGTGACGGCGTGCTGGTCGATTCCGAGCCGCTGGTGGCCCGCGTGCTCTCCGAAATGCTGACCGAGCGTGGCTGGCCGCTGACCCCGGCACAGGCGGGTGAAGTCTTCCTCGGCCAGTCGGTGGCCCATCTGGCCGGCCTGATCGAGGAACGCACCGGCAAGCCGTTCACCGAGGAATGGCTGGAGGAATTCCGCCTGCAGCGCAACATCGCGCTGGAGCGTGACCTGCAGGCCATCCAGGGTGCGCCGGAGGCGGTGCGCGCGATCGCGGCTGCTACCGGCGGCCGGATCGCCTGTGCCTCCGGTGCCGACCTGCACAAGGTGCAGCTGCAGCTGGGCAAGGTCGGCATCCTCGATGCCTTCGGTGACCACGTCTACAGCGGCCAGGACATGCCGAACACCAAGCCGCACCCGGATGTCTACCTGGCGGCCGCCGCTGCACTGGGCGTGGACCCGAAGCGTTGCGCGGTGATTGAAGACACCGTGACCGGCGCCACCGCGGGTGTGGCAGCGGGCGCCACCGTGTTCGGCTTCAGCGAAGGTGGTCCGCACCACAGCACGCCGGAGGCGCTGCGCGCGGCCGGTGCCCAGGTCATCTTCCAGCGCATGGAAGACCTGCCGGCCCTGCTTGCCGGCTACGCGGTCGACGCGGTCGCCTGATCCACGCTCAGCCCGCAGCGCCCAGCGCGGCGCTGCGGTGCTTTGCTGCGTAATGCAGCGCGAACAGGTACAGGCCGGTGAACAGTTGCAGGAACAACGGGGGCAGCGGTGAGTAGGTGATCCACGCCGCAGGCTCACCCTGCCCCATCGCGCGCGCCACGAAGTTGGCGATCACCGCCAGGGTGAACACGATCGAGGTCCAGCGGTGCACCGGCCGCGCCCAACCACCGCGACTCATTGACGACGCCTCGCTTCGGAGCGGGCTTCAATCATCTTCCAGCCATTCCCGGACGGATCACGGAATCCGGCGTCGATGGCGCCGAAGCGCTCGACCGGCGCCTGGGTGAACTCCACGCCCTTTGCCTGCCATTGCGCATAGCGTGCCTGGCAGTCGTCCACCGCCAGCACCAGCGGCGGCATCGCCCCCTTGGCTACCAGCTGCTGCAGCGCCTTCGCCGTAGCGGCGTCATGGGTCGGCGGACCCGGAACGAACAGGCCAAGCTGGAGACCGTCCTGGTTGGGGCTGCGTACCGTCAACCAGCGGTAGCTGCCATTGCGCACGTCGGTGTGCACCTCGAAACCGAGCGTGCCGACGTAGAACTCGAGTGCTTCATCCTGGTCGCGTACGTACAGGCCGACCGTGTTCACGGTATTCGTCATGGGACCTCCCTCAGGTGCGGTCCACGTTAGCAACGGCCTGGCGGCGGCGCTTCTCCAAAACTGCCATGTTGAGGTCTGGCCGCTGCGCCGCACGGGCATGGCACTCGGGTACGACCCCCGCCACGGCGTGCCCAGCGCGCTCGCGGTCACGCACATTGCCCGGGCTGTCGCCGGTGATGTCGCGGAAGATCCGGCCGAAGGTCCCCAGGCTGGTCCAGCCCGTCTGCGCCGCGATCTCGGTGATCGCCAGCTCGGTGTCGCGCAGCAGCGCCACCGCCCGTTCGATGCGTCGGCTGAGCAGGTAACGGTGCGGTGGCAGGCCGAAGGCCTGCTTGAACGAGCGCGCGAAGTGGGCGGGGGAAACCGCGCTGACCTCGGCCAGGCGGGCAACCGGCCAGTCTTCATGGCTGGCCCGGTCCATCCGGTCCTTGGCACGCAGCAGGCGGCGCAGCAGTTCGGGGCTCTGGTTCATTCGCGCAGGGCAAGGGCGGCGGTCGTTGGCCGCAGACTGGGGGGGACGGGCGGCGGCGTCAACCCGGCTCAGCGCTGTGCCGGCAGCTCCAGCCGGTGCTTGCGGCAAAGCCGGTACACCGTCACCCGCGAGATCTGCATCTGCCGGGCGCACTCAGACACGTTGTAGCCGGTGTGGCGCAGCGTCTGCAGCAGTACATCGCGTTCGGCCTGGCCGCGTGCGTCGTGCAGCATCGCGCTGGGCAGCGCCTCTGCCGGCTCACCCAGTTCAAGGTCACGCTCGCTGATCAGTTCGCCCTCGGCCATGATCGCCGCCCGCTGCACGCGGTTGAGCAGTTCACGCACATTGCCGGGCCAGCCAAAGCGCCGCATCGCCTGGCTTGCTGTGGGCGAGAAGCCGCGTGCGCGCACCGTGTGGCGCCGCCGGAAGCAACGCAGGAAGTGCTCGGCCAGCAGCAGCACGTCGGCGCCGCGCTCGCGAAGCGGCGGCATCAGCAGGCGCAGCACGTTGAGCCGGTAATAGAGATCGCTGCGGAACCGCCCCTGCGCCACGGCCTGTTCCAGTTCCACGTGGGTCGCGGCCAGCACGCGGACATCGGCACGCAGCGACTGGCTGCTGCCGACACGCTCGAACGTCCCCTCCTGCAATACCCGGAGCAGGCTGGTCTGGGCCTCGGCGGGCAGATCGCCCACCTCATCCAGGAACACGGTGCCGCCCTGCGCGGATTCGAATACGCCAATCTGGCGCTTGTCGGCGCCGGTAAAGGAACCGCGCTCGTGACCGAACAGCTCCGACTGCACCAGGTTGGCCGGAATCGCACCGCAGTTCACTGCGATGAAGGGCTTGCCGGCACGCCCGGACAGCGCATGCAGCGCATGCGCGGCCAGCTCCTTGCCGGTGCCGGTTTCGCCTGTGACCAGCACCGGCAGCTCCACCGGTGCGAACTTGTGCAGCACCGTGCGCACCGCATGCAGCGCCGGGCTTTCGCCGATCAATGCGCGCGGCCCCTGCCCTGCGCAGGCCTCGTCGGTAGGTGGATCATCCGCCTCGAACTGGCTGCGCATCGCGCAGACCAGGTCCTGCAGGCCGAATGGCAGGGTGAACCGCGCAGGGCAGTGCTGCAGCACGGGCAACCATGCCGCCGGTGTGGCGCCTGCGCCTGGCGGCAGCACCGCCAGCCAGGGCAGATGCCGGTGCTGTTCGATCCATGGCGCGAGCAGCTGCAACGCCGTTGCGTCCAGGTGGCGAAGATCGAGCACGGCCAGCAATCGATCACGGCCACGCAGCCCGATCGCCATGCCAGGGTCGGGTTGAATGCTGCGCACATACCATCCTGCGGCCGCGAGCGCACTGCGCTCGTTCGGCAGCGGCTGGCCAAACCACAGCACACAGCGCGAGCTTGAAGCTTCCGGGACCGCCGCCATGCTTCCCCCAGCATCCGGACACCGTCGGCGGGCTGTCAGTCGATCGCCGGCGTGCCGCCCTCCGCCGGGACTTCCACGGCCACCTCGGCGGCCTTTGTTGGGCGGATCCTAGCGCCACGCTAAACGGCCGCGCAATGAGCAGCGCGTCAAGAAATCACCGGCTGAAGCGGCACCGTTGCAGTCCGCGACGGCACCTGTAACAACAATGCGACAGTCGGCCGTCCCCTTGCCCTGTGGCGCCTGCGGGTTGCGCAATCCCAACAATTTCCCGACGCCGCTGTAACAGCCGGGCAGCACCCCACCCCGCCGTACCGCCGGCATCGGCTGCTGCACCAGCCTTTGGCAGTTGGCACGGTTGATGCGTGGTTCCGCCGCACCCATCGCGGGAGATCGGCATGGACGGCACCACCCTGATTCGTGGCCTGGCTGCATCGCTGGCCCTTGCCCTGCTGGCCGTCGCCACAGGTGCAGGCGCGTCCGGCGCCCGCCAGGGGGTGAAGGCACAACCGGGCGAAATAGTCCTGTTGCGCGATGTCGCGGCCCGGCCGGCCTACCGCATGGCACCGCCGGGCATCGCGCTGATCGCCGATCCGAAGCCGCAGCGTGAGGTCGCCGCGGCGCTCGGAAGCGGTGACCCGGCCTCCGGAATGGATGAGCTCAGCGATGCCGACTACGCGGGAATGGGTGCAGGCCATATCACTCCCACGACCGCGCCGGGCGGCACCACCGTTGAACGCGTTACCCAGCAGGCCCTGGGCGGCACGCTGGGCCGCAACGGCGACGGCATGGTCGGCAGCAGTCTTGGCGGCACGATGAGTGGCCCGCTGGGCGCGGTCGGCAACAGCACCCGTGGCATCGCCGATACGGTGCGCGGCGCGCTGGGCCAGTTCCCGCTGCAGGGCACCGCCCCGGCAGGTGGCAAGTGAAGGCCCTGGCGTGGCCGCTGCTGGCGGTGATCGCCGCGCCGCTGTCCGCATCGGCCGACGACTACAGCGGCATGCTCGCTTATCTGGACCTGGCCCGCATCGAGGGCCGCGCACTGGCAGGTGCCAGCGGCGCCATCGCGGTGAACCAGGCGGCAGGCGATTTCAACCTGCAGGCCAATCTGCGCGGCATCGCCCGCGCTGAACGCGCCGATGTGGCCATCAGCGCGCAACAGCTGCAGAACGGCAACCGGGTGCTGTCCGCACCCCTGCATGCCGCCGCGCACATCGGCGGTGAGGCACTGGCAGGCGCCAGCGGCATTGCTTCGATCAACCAGGCCAGCGGCAGCGCCAACACGACGCTCAACGTCGTCAGCGCGACGCTGGCCCGACAGGGCATACGCGAAACCGACGACACGGCCCTGGCCGCCGAAGGTTCCGCGTTGGCAGGGGGGCGGGACGGCGTCGATCACGGCGCTGCGACGGGAACCCGCAGCGCCGGTGTAGCCAGCACCGCACTGCGGGGATTCGACGGGGTCCTGCAACTCAATCAGATCGCGGGCAGCGGCAACGACACGGCCAACGTACTCGGCCTGGTCGTGCAGGACCGCCCGTGACAACCACCCACCGATGCACCATCCGATGAGAGAGAGGGCACCATGAAAGCGACCGTCAACCGGACCATGCTCGCCATGGCGATTGCCACTGCCTCGACCGCCGCTGCGGCCAATGGCTGGGACAACCAGAACGCCAACGCGAACATCAACCACAACCACACCGTCAGCGAAACCCGCAACGACACCCACAATCACACCGACAACGACGTACGCAACCGCACCGTCAACGTCAATGTGCAGAAGCACAGCAACATCCAGGCCGACGAGCGCAAGGAAAAGAACAATCACGGCGTCGACGTGAACCTGGAAAAGGACCTGCGCCTGAGCACCGACGTCAATTTCTCCGGTGATCCGACCATCACCGGTGACATCGACCTCGATTCGGCGGCCATCGCGGTGATCGACAACCGCCAGTCGATCAGCAACAACGCCACCAGCAACAGCCTGGTCACCAACCGTGCCTCGATCGGCGACAGCGTAGGCGCAGGCGCGTCTGGCAATCTCGGCTTCAACGTGGTGTCCGGCGACAACAACGCGCAGGACAACGCCGCATCGCTGTCGGCGGCGGATGCGTCCTTCAGCTTCGGCATGGCCGACGCCGAAGTGTTCGTCAACCAGGCCGGGTTCGGCAACGTCACCCAGAACGCTGGCGTCACCAATGCGGCCACGCTTGGCGGCAATGCCTTCGGCGGTGCCTCGGGCAACATCGGCGTGAACATCGCGTCGGGCAACAACAACGAGCAGAAGAACGCGCTGGCCGCCTCGGTGGCGACCACGGCCGTTGCCCAATCCAGCATCAGCTCCAACCAGGTCTCCACCGGCAACACCGTCAGCAACGCCGGCTTCGTGCAGTCCTACACCGACACCGTACAGGTGGGCATGCGCGGCAGCGTCAGTGGCCTGACCCTGGGCTACGGCGCCGGCACCTATCGCGGCACCGGCAATGCCTACCAGATGGCCAATTACTACCTGGATACGTGGAACGGCGCACTGCCGCATCCGGGTGGCAACAGCACCGGCCACATCGACCTGGACAACGAGATCCAGAACGCCACGATGAACCCCAACCGGCCGGGGGTGGGCGGCCTGGGCTTCGACACGCGTGAGAGCGGCACCAGCCAGTTCGTCGAGCTGGGCGTGGCCGATCTGTACGCCAGCCTCAGCGGCACGGTCAGCACCACGCGCTGGGTGAACGTCGATGCCACCAACACCTCGGCGTTGTCGGGCAGTGCCTTCTCCGGCGCCTCCGGCAACATCGGCGTGAACGTGGCATCGGGTACCGGCAACCTGCAGGCCAACAGCCTCGCCCTGGCAGTCGCCCAGCCCAGCACCGGCGGTGGTGGTGGCAGCGGCGAGTAAGCGCAACACCCCGGCCATCCGCCAATGACCGGGTTCCGGGAGCCCCTGTTCCTCCTCCCCCTTGGAACAGGGGCTCCCCCCTGCTGCCGGAGAACGCGATGTTCTGCTGCCGACCTTCAACCTGGCTGCTGGCGTGCCTGTTGCTGCTGGGCATCAACCCTGCGTGGGCGGGCGAGGTGCGCTTCAGCGGGGTACTGCCCAATGGCGCCTTGCTGCAGCAGAAAGTGGAGAGCATGCAGGAGCGGCGCTACCGCCACGTGGTGCGCCAGCACACCGATTACAGCTGTGGCGCGGCGGCACTGGCCACCATCCTGCGCCATGCCTACCACCTGGACACCGACGAGACGACGGTGATCCAGGGAATGATGGGGGTTTCAGACCCGGCACTGGTGGCCGAGCGCGGCTTCTCGCTGCTGGACATCAAGCGCTATGTGGAATCACTGGGCATGCGCGGGCGCGGCTACCGCATCGACGAAGCGCGCCTGCGTACCCTGCGCGTGCCCGGGCTGGTGCTGATGGACGTGCGCGGTTTCCGCCATTTCGTGGTGCTCAAGCAGGTGCGCGAAGGCATCGTCGAAGTGGCCGATCCGATCCTCGGAAACCGCAGCCTGGCACTGCCGGACTTCCTCGCCGCGTGGCCGTCACGCGCCGTGTTCGTGGTTATCGGCAGTGATTTCGACCGCAACACGGTGCTGCTGCAACCCAGCGAACGGCCCAGTGCCCGCGCGCTCTACGCGCGGCAGGGGCCGATCACCGATGCCGAGCTGGTCGACTTCGGCTTCAGCCATGCCGACCTGTTCTGAAGGAGGCTTCGCCATGATCCGTCTTCCCCTGTTGATGACCCTGCTGCTGATGCTTCCCGCGCTGACGGTGCGGGCGGCGGACTCCGCGCCGGGTCGCGGCCTGAAGGAAATTCCCGACCCCGAACTGAACCTGATGCGCGGCCGCTACACGGTGGGCGGCAACAGCGTTGCCTGGTTCGGGGTGACGATGGTTTCGCAGTGGCAGGCCAGCAATGGCACGGCCCTGCAGGGCACGTTGACCCTGGGCATGGATTTCCGAGCCGGTGGTGCGCCGAAGCTCAGCTTCCAACCCAGCGTGCATGTCACCGCCGCCGACGCGCCGCTGCCTGTCACAGCGGGCCGCAGCGTCGACAGCAGCGGCCTTGCCAACGTCAGTGGGCTGGTGCAGAGCGTGCAGGTCGCCGGCGATGGCAACGCCGCGCGCAACACCACCACGCTGCTGGTGCGTGACGGCGACGTTCCCGCGATGCAGTCCGATGGCGCGCGCTCGGCCAGCGCGCAGCAGGCCGGGGTCAGCGCCAGCGCCGTGCTCGGTGGCAATCAGGCACGCCTGCAGCTGCAGGTGGATGGCCAGGGCCTGGTACAGCAATGGATACGCAATGGCAGCGTCGGCCAGGGCATTGCCCTGGCCGGTGACGGCCAGGCAGCCAGCAACCAGCTGCGGCTGGAGCTGGTACGCAACACCGCGGGCGGCAACCTGCCGTTGAGCCAGAACGTGGCCCAGGCGATTGCGTTGAACCGCGGCATGGGGCCGGGCCAGTAGTACGGCGCGGCATTGGGGGAGGCGTTCCACAACGCAGGACACGAACATGCATACCCTTCTGAGGATCACCCCGTTGGCGCTGGCGGCGCTGGCGGGCACCGCCCTCGCCGCGCCGCCGACGGCCGACGACAACGCCGACGTGCAAGCCCTGGCCAACCAGCTGGAGCAGCTGAAGAGCAACTACGCGCAGGAAGTCCGACGCCTGCGCGAGCTCGACATGCAGGTGCAGGCGATGCAGGCGCGATTGAGTGGGCGCACGGGGCCTGCCGGGCCGGCAACAGCGGCGGCAGCCGGCACGGGCATGGAAGTCGAGCATGGCTCGACTCTACAGGCAGCGCCGGGACAGACAGCGCCCGGCGGCGAAGGCTACGCGAGCACTGCGGCCGAAGCGCAGCAGGCCAGGCAGGAGTCGCGGCGCAGCGTGGATGATGTGAAGCAGCAGCAATCGGCCCTGTTCTCGCGCCGCTTCACCATCGAGAACAGCCTCACCTACGCCCGCTATGACCGCAAGCAGCTCACCCTCAACGGCTTCCTGGCACTGGATGCGATCTTCCTCGGCAACATCGCCATCGAGAACGTCGAATCCGATTCGCTCACCTACAACCTGGCCGCACGCTGGGGCGTCAGCCCGAACCTGACGCTCAACCTGGATATGCCGTACCTCGCACGGCGCACGGTGTACCAGAAAGGCGGTGCCGGGGGTGCGGCCGCCGCCATCGCCCAGGAACAGACCAATGGCAATGGCCTGGGCGATATTGGCCTGAGCGCGAACTACCGCCTGTTCGGTGAGCGCGGCTGGCGGCCTGAAACCGTGCTTACCGCCGGGGTGACCGCACCCACCGGGCGCGCGCCCTACGGCCTGGACTGGAAGGTGATCGAGCGCGACGACGATGACTACATCCGCTTCGCCGTGCCCAAAGAACAGCCCACTGGCAATGGCGTCTGGCAGGCCAATGTAGGCCTGTCGATGGTCAAGACCGCCGACCCGGCCATCCTGTTCGCCAATCTGGGCTACGTGCATTCGTTCCCGCGCGGCTTCAACGACATCGACAGCAATCCAGACACCGTCAATCCTGGCGATGTGAAGCTCGGCGGCTCGGTGTACTTCGGCGCCGGCGTGGCGTTCGCGTTCAACGAACGCACCAGCCTCAGCCTGTCCTTCAGCGACCGCATCAGCGCCCGCGCCTCGACCCGCTTCCAGGGCGGGCAGTGGATGAAGGTGATCGGCAGCGATGCCAATGCGGCGTCGCTGAACCTAGGCGTGACCTACGCGCTGAACCAGCACACCACCCTGGTGACCCTGCTCGGCATCGGCCTGACCCCGGATGCCCCGGACTTCACCCTGGCCTTCAAGATCCCGTACATGCTCTAGCCCCCGTGGCCCGGCGACGGCGTGGCTGTGGCCCGCCGTCGTCGATTCCGCCGCATCGGTGCCGATCCACGCAACGGCACCGCATTGCGCGTCGATTTCGCCGATTCCCGCAGTCTCCCCGTTTCTAGCATGCCCCTGAGCCGGCCATTCCCGGTCGCGCACTCATGCAGGGGCATTCGCATGGCAAACATCGCAGAAGACGGCCAGCTTGGCTGGATCGTCAGCAAGCGCCCGACCGTCCAGGGCATCGACATCGGCAAGGGCGGCGAGGCGCTGCCCGACAACACGTATGGCATCGAGATCGAGTTCTGCACGCACGACAGCGTGATCTTCGCGTTCACCCACGTGGTCGCAGCTTGCTTCGACATCGCTGGCACCGAGCCATGGAAGCTCGAATCCGATTCCGGCAACGTCTTCGAACTCGTCACGCCGCCGCTGCGCTTCGGCGCCATTGATCAAGCCTACGCCTTCAAGGAACAGCTTGTGGCGATGCTGCAGGCGTCCATCCAGAAAGCCGAGACGCAGGGCGTCAACGCCATCACGCTCGGCGACTGGGCGGGACAGTTCGCACCCAAGCTGGTCGAACTGCTCAACACCCACATCAACACGGGCCAGCTGAAGCTGGAGCTGGTGGCACTGAAGGCCATCGACTATGCCAGCTGGAAGGAGGTGGGCGAAGGGCTGAACGTCGGCAATGTGGACGATGGCATCAACATTCCCGCCGGGCTGCTGCGCCACAAGCTGCGCAAGCTCGACTGGGAAAGCTATACCCCGGGCATCATCCTCGCCCGCTGCAGCAAATTCTGGTCCGAAGGCTACGCCTCGCAGATGAACCTGCCGATGACGCTCAGCGGCTACTTCCTGTACATGATGTACAAGACCCACGACAAGCACTACTCGCAAGCGGTTCGTGCACAGCAGGAGCTGAGTGGCGAAAAGGCCGGGCAGAAGCTGACGGCCTGGTACTGGCGGCATGTCCTGCTGCAGGCGTGGTGCCGATACCAGCGTGCACTCGGCGTGGAACCGGAGGCGAGGAAGCTGTTCGCGCCCGAGGCGATTGGCCGCTCCGCCCTGCTCTACCTGGTGGTTGGAAAACTGCTGACCGGCGCCCTGGCCGAACTCGGGGAAGCGCCGCAGCTGGAGCTGCAGCAGAAGGCCTGGGATGCCGGGTCCACCCGCGCGATCGATGCCGACGAGCCGGAGGTGATCCTGGGTGACTGGGCCCCGTACCACAGTGCGCTGAAAGACCTCACCGGCATCTGGCTGAAGGCCTCGCTGATGGATGTGATGCGCACCCAGAACCTGCAGACCTATACCTGGGCCGTCACCGAGCTGCCGCGGGTGCTGGCCAGGACCGACGTGTGGGAGAACGCGCTTCTGAACTGGAAAGGGATGGAGCGGATCAAGGCGATGGGATCGACCATCGAATGGACCGACCTGGAAGAGTTCGCCGAGCCTGAGCGGCGACAGGTGCTCTACGACAAGGTGGTCGAGGTGGCCGGAAGCCTGGCCGAGCATCTGAAACACCTCTCCCCGGACAAGCCCGGGCCACCGGATCTCCCTGACGAGAAGGATCGGCCGTTCCTCGATCGGCGCAACACCCCGGCGTGGGAGGCCCGCTACGACACCCTCCTCCCGCCCACTGCACCGCGTGAGAACACGCGGAACGAATTCACCTACCTGATCGAGCATCGCAACCACTGACCCATCGCCCTGATCCGCGCTGCCGCCCTTCCATGCACTGCGGCAGGCACGACGCTGTTTCAACCGGAGAAACGAAATGACACAGGTCTACGCAACACTTCGCTCGGACGATCAGTACCTGATTGCACGCAAGCAGATCACCAATGCCTGGTGGAGCGGCTATGCCGCGCCCGTGCTGGTGGCCGAGGCGGCGTCCGCCCTGACCACGGTGGTGAACGTTGCCGCAGGCAGCGCCATCAATGCCGGCGCGGTCGCCGCCATCAACGCGTCGCTGGCCAATGCCGTGCTTGCAGCGACGTCTGCGTGGCCGGCGGGGGCTGCCGCCAATGGCGTCGCCACGCGGGATGCCATCAATCAAGCGGCCGTTGCGGTCAACAACGCCGGCCAGGTCCTGGCGCAGCTGCAGGCAGCATTGCCGACGGTACTGGCCGCCGTGGACCGGGCCGCCGCCATGGGGGCGGCCGATTGGGTCGCGGGTGGAGGGGCCGTGCCGGCCTGGGTCCAACTTCAAAATGTAGGCATCCCCGCATGGCCGGACCCGAACCTGCAGGCGACCGTCAACGCCGCACAGCGGCGCATTTCGGGCTGGGCCGGCTCGCAATCGCCGCGCCTGGTCAACCAGGCCGGGCAGTGGGCACTGCCCGGGGGACGCATGTCGGATGCGGAAACCGCCGAGCAGGCGGCCAGGCGGGAATTCCAGGAAGAAACCGGGGTCGAGCTGGACGCAGGTTATGTGATGGCCTACCACACGCTGTTCCAGACCGCGCCGGGAGGTGCCGATTTCTACCTGGTCTGCTTTGACCTGCCCGGCGGCCAGGACATCGCCGACCTGGTGACACGGATCAACGCGAACCTGATGGCCCAGACCGGCTGGCTCAATCGGCCGACCGCCGGATCGGTAGTCGACTGGGAACTGGATGCGGTCTGCACCGTGGCGCAGGACGAGCTGAGCAGCTCTCTGGGGACATTCCAGCCCGTCTCGATTCCCGACACGCTGCGGCCGGTGCCCGTGCCGATGCCCGCCGGAGGGCTAGCCCTTGCGGCGTGGGAGCGCAGGCAGCGACGCTTTGCCGAGTCCCAGTCCATCGACTGGTACCTGCGCATGGCCCGCTACATTGAGCAGCAGTAGGCGGCCGACGCGGATGCGGAGAAATCGATGATGCGGCGACGGCATCACCCGCATCACCGCAGCCGTCTTCACACCATTTCCCCCGCATTCTCCGTCGATTCCACCAATCCAGCAGCAGCGCTTGTTTCTACTCTGCATCCACGGTGAAGCACACGCAGTTACGCACCACGCACCGTGAAACTGGATACCACGCACTTCCACCTTTTCGCAGGAGCAGGACATGGCATTTCCAACCGCGGTAAACGACCAGATCACCGATTCGGTCACCCAGGCCAACACCAAGGTGCTGGGCGATGCGCCCGCCGTGGCGGTGGGCAATCTGTACCAGGCCACCGCACAGGCGCTGGCCAATGCGGCGCACAACGCGACCAACGCCCAGCAGCAGTCGTATGTGACCGCGCAGTCGGCCACCACCATGGGCGTGGCCACGCTGTACTCGATCGACACCGCCACCACGGCCGTGGCCAGCAAGGAAATCCTCAGCACCCGCGTCCGCGGCCTCGGTTCCTGATCCGTCGTTCCGTAGCTGATCCGCCAACCTCAAGGAGCTCGACATGGCATTCCCGACCGCTGTAAACGACCAGATCACCGATTCGGTCACCCAGGCCAACACCAAGGTGCTGGGCGACGCGCCCGCCGTCGCCATGGGCAACCTGTACCAGGCCACCGCGCAGGCCCTGGCCAACGCCGCCCACAACGCCACCAACGCCCAGCAGCAGTCCTACGTGACCGCGCAGGCGGCCACCACCATGGGCGTGGCCACGCTGTACTCGATCGATACCGCCACCACCGGTGTGGCCACCAAGCAGATCCTCGGCGCGTGATGCGCCGGCAGGCAAGGAGCTGAGCCATGGCATTTCCCACGGCCGTCAACGACCAGATCACCGATTCGGTCAGCCAGGCCAACCTGCAGGTGCTGGGCGTGGCCCCCGCCACGGCGATGGGCACGCTGTACCAGGCCACGGCACAGGCCCTGGCGAATGCAGCCCACAACGCGACGCTCGCCCAGCAGCAGATGTACGTCACGGCGCAGGCCGCGACCACGATGGGCGTTGCACTGCTCTACGCCGTCGATACCGGCGCCACCGGCGCCGCCACCCGGAAGATTCTCGGCTGATTCCACTAAGTGCCGGCAGTCTCCGTTCCTGTAGTGCTGTCCACCCAAGGAGTTTCCACCATGGCATTTCCCACCGCCGTCAACAGCCAGATCACCGATTCGGTTTCGCAGGTCAACACCAAGGTCCTTGGTGATGCGCCGGCCATCGCAATGGGTAATCTGTTCGTGGCCACCAGCCAGGCACTGTCCAACGCCGCGCACAACGCCACCAACAACCAGCAGCAGTCCTACGTGACCATGCAGGCCTCGACCACCCAGGGCGTGTCCACGCTGTATGCCATCGACACTGCCTCCAACGGCGTAGCCACCCGCGAAATCCTGGGTCTGCGCTGACGTGTCGGCCCGGCGTGACGCCCCCCTCAGCGCCCCCGCCCGGGTGGCGTCACGCCGGGCCCCTGTCTGATGGCCGCATCGCCTGCCACCGGCTACCTGCTGGACGCTGCCAGCGCCGGCTCGGGCCTGGCGATCGCCCTCGCCCCGTCGTTCGCGATGTCCGCCACTTGCCTGGCGATGGCCGACAGCCTTGGCCTGGCCATGCAGAACGCCGTGGCCAACCAGCAACGCGGCCAGGTCACCGCCGGCGCCAGCCTGGCCCAGGTCCTGGCCCTGATCATCCAGAAGGGAGCCGTTCCATCATGAGCAGTGAGAACACCGTCAACAGCCAGATCGTCGACAGCGTCAGTGCCGCCTCGACCCTGCTGGTGGCCCAGGGGCCGGCGCAGTCCTTCAGCATGCTCGACATGGTGATGCTGGAGACGCTGGGCACGGCCATGCACAACGCGGTTGCCCGCCAACAGGGCGCAGGCATGGTCAGCAACGCCGCGGTCACCGCCGCCTGCGCGAAGATGATCAATGCCCCCTGGCCGGTGCCACCGCCGCCGCCGCTTCCCCCGCCGCCGCCACCGCCGCAGGTCATCCCCCTGCCAGCGCCGGTGCCGGCGCCACCTTCGCCTGCGGCGGTGATCGCCGCGGCTACCGCAGAAGGAAAGACCGCCATCAGCGTCCTGCAGGCACAGACCCACGGTGCCACTGCCGACGCTGCGGCCGCCACCGCCAGCCTGCACACGCTCGAACAGCTTGCAGGCGACGGCGCGGCGCCCACGCCCGGCCCTGCGCCCGACTCCACGCCCGGTCCGGAACCGGCAGCGGGTCCCGCCCACGACCCCGCGCCAGACTCCCCCTCCACCGCGGCCGCCGGCAGCCCCGACGCCACGCCGTGACCGTGCTGCGGCTGCATTCCGGCCGCCCCCGCCCATCAAGGAGCCCGTATGGACCCGAGCAACGTCAACGCCCAGGTCATCGATGTGATCAACCAGGTGCAGACGGCCACCATGGCTACGACCGTGGTGAAGACCAGTGGCGCCGGCAAGGCCTACCAGTCGGTGGCCCAGTCCGCGGCGATTGCCGTGCAGGACGCCGCCGACGCGCTGCGCAACGTTTCCACCATCGCAACCACCGCCGCCGGCGTGGCCATGGCCCAGTACCTGGCGACGGGAGACGAAAAATATGCGAGGGTGCTCACGCAGGCGCAGACCATGATGCAGGGGGCCACCGACGACTTCACCCGCGTCGGCAGCGCCGCTGCGACCGTCCTCAAGGATTTTCCGGCCCAGTGAGGCCGCAAGGAGAGCCACGCATGAGCGTTTTCATCGACGGTCGCCCCGTTCCCCATCCCGGCCAGCTCAGTTCGCGAACCAAGCGCGTGCTGCCGTTCGTCGATGGCGGCCACTATTGGCTGCAGTGGGCCATCGATTCACACGAGCATCGATACGCCTTTGCAGACGAAGGCGCGATGCTCGAAGGCGTGCAGCAGGGCCTGCATGGTTCACGCATGGCCTGGCTTCCCAATGCCGGCCTGCAGGTGAGCCCGGTCAAGCTGCTCAGCCTTCACACCGACGAACTTGAAGCCTTGCGCCAGCTGGAATCGAGCCCGCCCAGCAACCTGCTGTCGAATGAAGTGCAGAGCGTGCTGGTCCGGCACGGCCTGCTGAGCAACAAGGAACTGGGCGCATACCGGCCCTTCCTCGCGGCCGTTGGCGCCGGCGACGCGCCGCTGCTGCTGCAGCTCGACTTCCGTGAATCGCTGGCGCTGTACCAGCTGGCCCTGGAGCAGGGCGGTCATAGCCCGCCCAGCGAGGCCCAGGCCGAAGCGGCCCGTTTCGCCTTGCAGCACGCACGCAGGCCGATCGAATTCGCCGACTATTTCCGCTTCTACCTGCGTGCTTCTCGGCCGGGAGGCAACAGCGACCTGCGCCTGGAACGCGCCACGCACGCATTGCAGACCCTGCTGCCGATGCTGTTCGGCTACCTGGATGGGCCCCAGCTTTCGCATCTTCCATCACCCGAGCAGGTGCGCGCCGCCATTGCCGAAACACTGGCGGCAAACCGCCACATCGGCTACGCCCGCATTTCGCTGGCCGCGCAGCAGGTCGCGATGTTCCTGGGCGATGGCGATGGGCTGCAGCTGGATGGCGAACGATGGCGCGAGGCCGCGCGTCGGCAACTGCGCAGCGCACAGGCGTTCCTCGACAACCATCCGGTCTCGCGCGGCCAGCTCGGCCAGGACGGTGCCAGCGTGCTGTTCGCCATCGATGGCTCCAAGGAACAGGCGCGCATCCAGGTGGAGGACAACGTCATCACCCTGCAGGACTACCGCCGAACGCGTCGTTTTGCCGAGGATGAGGCCGAGATCGGCTACCAGGCAGACGAAGTGTGAGCCCGCCCTCACCCGCCCCCGGGCCTGATGGCGTGCCGGCAGCCACCGCCGCGCTGGCGTCGGCCGCCGGCGTGGCCGTGGCTGCCGGCCGTCAGGCCGCGCGGCAGCAGGCACAGAAGATCCTGGCCGATGCCCAGGCGGCATTGCGCCACATCCTGGGGGAGCGCAACGACGGCTCCTCCTCCCCAGCCCCAGAAGGAGTTCCTGCGATGACCTTCCCGATCCCACCCTCTCCATTCCCCACGCCGGACCGTCCCGGCGGCAAAACCCCCATGCAGATTGCGCAGGAACTGGCCGACGCCGCGATGGCGGCAAGCGAGGAAGGCATCCGCCAGGCGATGATGGTCTCGCAGCAGGCCGTCGAAGCCGCCGCCGAAGCCGCCCGGCGCGCCGATGAGGCCGCCGAGGAAGCCGTACGCAGGGCCGCCGAAGCGAACGCCAGGTAGCGTCCGCTGCGGTGATGCGCACACCCCGGGCAGGCCTGAACCTGCGCCGGGGTTTTTCATTGTTCCGGTATGCGCCGGTAGCTGCGCGGGCTGACCCCGACCAGGCGCCGGAAGCTCTTCTCGAAGTGGCTGAGGTCGCCGAAGCCGACCTGCAATGCGACATCGGTGATGCGCAGGCGCTGCCCGCCCCGCAGCAGCTGCTTGGCGTGTTCGATGCGCTGCTGCTGCAGCAGCAGCTTGAAGGTGGTGCCCAGTTCGCTGCGGAACAGGAAGCCCAGGTGCGACTGGCTCACATGCGCCTGGCGCGCCAGATCGCCCAGCGTGACCGGCTCGGCGGCGTGATCCTTCAGGTAGGCAAGCGCACGCTTGAGGCCATCGTGCAGGCCGTCGTGCGACGGCGCAGGCGCCGTCGAAGCCGCGGCCTGCGCTGCGGCCCCGACCGCCTGCAGCGTCTCCCCCTCGGGCAACGGACGTTCCGCGTCCACCGCCGCTTCGCCCAGCATCAGGCCAGGCGCATGCCGCAGCAGGTCCTCACGACGGATGCTGCGCCCGCCGGTCATCACCGCCAGGCGCACCACCACCCGTTCCATCTCCAGCAGGTTGCCGGGCCAGTCATGGCTACGCAGCGCGTCCAGCACGTCCTCGCTGATGACCTGCGGGTTGAACCCATGCATCTGCAGCGAGCGCGCCACCAGTGCGTCGATGTCGTCGCTGCGCTCGCGCAACGGGGGAATGTCCACGGTGAGGAACTCCAGCCCGGCCAGCAGCGCCCGCGAGAACTGCCGCTCGCGCACACGCTGCTCAAGGTCGGCACTGGTGGAGGCGATCACCCGGATCGCGCGGGCCTGGCCGGGCTGGACCGTGGCGGTCTCCAGCTCGCGGATGCAATGCGAGAGCTGCGCCTGCAAGGGAACCGGAAGCTCATCCACCTCGTGGAAGTACAGGCTGCCGCCACGGGCGCGCGCGAACCAGTCCGCAGGCGCTTCCTGTGGGTGGGCGCAGTTGACCTCGACGAACGGCCCCCGCCGCCGCGGACCGCAGCTGTGCAGGGCCGCGGCCAGTTCCATCTTCTCGGTGCCGAATTCGCCGCGCAGCAGCACCGGCAACTGGCTGGCGGCAGCGCGCTCGACGAACTCCTCCATCCGCTTCAACGCGTCGCAGGCGCCGACCAGCAGCAACGGGCGGCTCAGTGCCTGTTCGGCCCAGGCTTGCGCTTCGTAGCGCTTGATCAGATGTGCGCATCGATGCGCGAACGCTTCGCCCAGCGCCAGCGCACTGCTGTCCAGTCCACCCGCCTCGCCTTCCAGCTGCAGCTCGCCGAGTACCTCGCCGCCGTAGCGGATCGGCAGGCGCTGGCTGGCCTGCGCCGAATGGCTGCGCGTGGCGAGCGAAGCGTCCTGGCCAAGGGCGGCGTCTGGTCCATGCAGATGGACACGGCCCCCACGCAGGGCATGGTGTTGCGAAAACTCCTTGATGAACGCGCCCAGCAGGTCGGGCAAGGACCGGTACGGTCGATAGGCGCGCTGCAACATCTGACTGACTTGCGTGTGCATTGAAACTCCCCTTGCGAATGGCGCCCCGGTGCTGCTGCACCGGGCGATCGCGCAATGCCTAGCGTCTGGCTTCATTGCGTGATGCTGCGATGCCTACGCCGCGCCTCGCGCCAGCCGCTGCACACGCAGATCAACGCGCACGCTGTCCGCCCCCATGCCCCCAGGGGGTTGCCGTCGGTGGGTCGACGATGCGGACGTCGGACGGATCCGGATTCCCCAACGCCTTCACGGCGCCGGCATTTCCGATTATCGAATGGGAGTTTCAAGAGAAACGTGATGATAATCACGTGAATATCCAGATCGCCGCGCCAAATCCACGGGTCGGCGGGCCCCTGCACCACCAGGAAATCGTGCTTTCCGCGGGCCGTGGCGCGGCGCCAGCGATATCTGGACAGCGTGCAGCACCGGACCCGTATCCCGGCGCCGCCAGCGGGCGGCATAATCCGCGCCCAACCAAGGAGATTCAACGTATGGAACACACTAGCCCGGCAGCCCCCAAAAACTATCTGATGTGGGCGATCCTGAGTATCTTCGGTGGCTTCTGGCCCTTCGGCATTGTCGCCACCGTCTACGCCAACCGCACGTCATCGCTGCTCGCCGCCGGCCAGATCGGCCCGGCCACGGTGGCATCGCGCAAGGCGCTGCGCTGGATGATCGCTTCATTCGTCACGCTGCCGCTGTGTGTCCTGCTGCTGGTGGGGTATGCACTGATCCTGCGCGCAGCTGGCTGAGCCACGCAGCGCCGGTCTGCGGCATGATGGGCGTCCTGTCCTGCTCTGGAGCCAGCCATGCCTTTGGGATTCATCGGCCTGGGCGTCATGGGAACCCCCATGGCCAGCCATCTGGCGCGGGCGGGCCATGCCGTGCTGGGCTGGTCCCGCTCCGGCCGCAACCACGCCGCCGCGCGTGCCGCAGGCGTCGAGGTCCGTGAGCAGCTGCACGACGTATTCGCAGCCTGCGAAACCCTCATCCTGATGCTGGCCAACGACGACGCCATCGACAGCGTGCTCGATCGACAGGGCAGCGCGTTCGGCGAACGCGTGCGCGGCCGCCTGCTTATCAACATGGGCACCAGTTCGGCGGCGTATTCGCAGGCGCTGGGCGAACAGATCCGTGCCGCGGGTGGCCGTTACGTGGAAGCGCCGGTCTCCGGCTCCCGTGTGCAGGCCGAAGCGGCGCAACTGGTCATCCTGCTGGCCGGCACCGATGCCGATCTCGCTGTGGCGGCACCGCTGCTGGCACCGATGGGCCGGCAGACGGTGTGCTGTGGCAGTGTGCCGTCCGCACTGCGCATGAAGCTGGCGGTGAACCTGTACCTGATCACGCTGGTCACCGGCCTGGCCGAAGCCGTGCACTTCGCCGAAGCCCACGGCATCGAGCTGGAACGCTTCGCGCAGGTGCTCAATGCCGGGCCGATGGCCAGTGAGGTGTCACGGATCAAGCTGGACAAGATGGCCCGTGGTGATTTTGCCGTGCAGGCATCGATCACCGATGTACACAAGAACAGCGCGCTGGTGGCCGCCGCTGCACGCGAGGCAGGCATGCATGCACCGCTGATCGAGGCCAGCGATGCCTTGTTCGCACAGGCAGAGCACGCAGGTCTGGGCGCGTTGGACATGGCCGCCGTGCTGGAGGTGGTCCGCGCCGGGCCGGGCGCTGCCGGCCGGCGCTGACCCGGATTCATCTTCCGGCACTCCTGCCGTCCCCAGCCGCTGCTATATTCAGCCACGCTCGGCAGGCACGGTGCCTGCCCTCGAATCACAGGGAGTTGGACATGGGTCTGGTACAGGCGGTGAAGGGTGCGGTTGGCGGTGTGCTGGCCGACCAGTGGAAGGACTTCTACACCGTGCCCACGGGCCTGCCGTCCACGGCGGCCCTGTTCGCAGCGGTGCCGCGCGGCACCAATGCCGGCCGCGGCTCCAACACCAGCGGCTCGTCCAACATCATCAGCAACGGTTCGAAGATCGTTGTGCCGGAAGGCTACGGCCTGCTGCTGTTCCAGGATGGCGCGATCACCGCGTTCGTCGCCGAGGCGGGCGGCTACGAGTGGCGCTCGGACGATCTGAACTCGCAGTCGATCTTTGCCGGCGACGGCCTGGTCAGCACCTTCATCAAGCAGAGCTGGGAACGCTTCAAGTTCGGCGGCCAGCCGGGCTCGCAGCAGGCCGCCTACTTCGTGTCGCTGAAGGAACTGCCGGACAACCGGTTCGGTACCCAGTCGGAGATCTACTGGGACGACGGCTTCCTCAACACCCAGGTCGGCGCGGTCACCCGTGGCTCGTACACGCTGAAGATCGTCGACCCGATCCTGTTCGTGAAGAACTTCGTGCCGGCCAGCTACCTGCAGCCGGGCCAGGTGTTCGATTTCACCGACCTGGACAACGCCGCCGCCAGCCAGCTGTTCAATGAAGTGGTCGGTTCGCTGGCCCCGGCCTTCAGCCTGTACACGAACGATCCGGGCAAGGGCAACCGCATCACCAAGCTGCAGCAGGATTCGATCGGCTTCGCGCAGAGCCTGTCGGCCGCGGTCGAGCAGGCATATCAGTGGCAGAGCGATCGTGGCCTGGCCATCGTCAAGACCGCCATCGTTTCCATCGAGTACGACGCCAACACCCGTGAACTGCTGAAGACCGTGCAGCGCGCCGATGCGCTGTCCGGCTCGCGCGGCAACTCCAACCTGCAGGCCAGCGTCGCCCAGGGCATCCAGTCGGCCGGCGAGAACGGCGGTGCGGCAGGCCTGGTCGGTGTCGGCATGGCCTCGGGCATGTTCGGTGTCGGCGGCATGCAGCAGCCGGTGACGCCGGCCACGGACGATCCGGTGGCCAAGCTGAAGAAGGCCAAGGAAATGCTCGACCTGGGCCTGATCACCCAGAGCGACTACGACGCCCTGAAGGCCAAGGCACTGGGCCTGTAACGGCAGGACGCACAACGAACATGTCCGATCCCCGAAACGGCCCCCCGCCGCTGCCCGGATCCGCGCCCGCGACGCCGCCGCCCTTGCCGGCGTCGTCGTTGAATGGACCGGGTTCGCCGCAGGACGTCCCTCCCCTGCCCGGCAGCTTCCCGCTGGACACCTCGACGCTGCCACAGGCCATCCGCGATGAAGTGGAAGCGCCGGACCCGGTCGCCATCGACACCTCGGCCAGCGAGCTGAAGGACGGCCTCAACCGCTGCCCGAAGTGCGGCGCCACCGACATCCGGCCCAAGGCCGGCACCGACATCCTGGTCTGCCTGTACTGCCGTCACGAATGGCATGGCGCGCGTGTCGAAGAGGAATTCGGGCTGGGCGAAGCCATCGACCAGCTGCGTGGCACCGTCATCGCCTCCGGCGCGCGTGACATCGACGCCGACACCTCGGCGCTGATGACCTTCAAGTGCACCGGCTGTGGCGCCGAGGTCACGGTCAATACCGAAAGCACGATGACGGCGCGCTGCCACTGGTGCCGCCATGTGTTCGGCGTCAACGAACAGATCAGCAACGGCGCGGTGCCCGATGCCGTCCTTCCCTTCCATATCAGGAAGGACGATGCCGTCGCGCGCATCCGCCAGTTCGTCGACAAGCGCCGGATGTTCGCGCTGAAGGCGTTCAAGCAGGAGTTCACCCCGGAAAACGTGGTGGGCGTGTTCCTGCCCTACATGATCGTCGACGGCAACGTCAGCGCGGCCGTGGCCGGCAAGGGCGAGATCCAGACCCGCCAGTACACGGTGGGCAGCGAGAAGAACAAGCGCACCGTCTATGACGCCGACATCTATCAGATCGAGCGCCAGGTCGACTTCACCGTTGACGATCTGCCGCTGGAATCCTCCGCCGAGCGCGGCAACCTGGATGTCCGCACCAACACCAACAACATCATCAACACCATCCTGCCGTTCGACACCAAGAACGCGGTGAAGTGGAATGCCTCGTATCTGGCGGGCTTCACCTCCGAAAAGCGCAACCTGGACGTGGAGAAGCTGCGGCCACGACTGGAAGACCAGCTGCTGTCCATTGCGCGCTCGCAGGTGGAATCTTCGGTGCGCGGCTACAACCGTGGCGTGCGCTGGGAGCAGGAACAGCTGGAAGTACATGGCACCCGCTGGGTATCGATGTACCTGCCGGTCTGGCTGTACTCGTACCACCAGCCCGGCAAGAACGGCGGCATGCTGCACTACATCGCAGTGAACGGCCGTACCGGCGAAACCATGGGCAGCGTGCCCGTGCAGCAATGGAAGATGCTGCTGGCCGCGTTGACCGCCGGCACGGTCATCGAAGCACTGGCAATCCTCATCCTGATGGCAACCTCATGAGCGACGATAGCGGCCTCTGGCTGTTGGCGGCAGGTCCGGCCGGCGCAACTGCGCTGTACTGGGCGCTGTACCGCTACTACCGCAACAGCGACAAATCGCATTCCTTCGAGCACGAGACCGAGGTCAAGGCACAACCGGTCACCGGCTCCAACCAGAAGGTGGGCCAGGTGCGTGGCACCGAGGCCACGCGCATCGAAGGCGACAACGTGTACCAGTACCGGATACGGGTTGCACGGGTAAAGCCCGATCGGTAGAGCCAGGCCATGCCTGGCTGCGGGGCGTGCCGGCCGCTGGCCGGCACCTGCAATGACCCGGGCACCGCAGGATTGCCGGCCAGCGGCCGGCACTACCCTGCCTCTGCACCGTGCCGTTTGCCTGCCCACCGTTTGAACGGTAGTGCCGGCCGCTGGCCGGCAGCTTCACTGGCAGGCCGTCACACTGCTGGCTTCTCCCGCAGAGCCCGCCCCTGCCGTGCTGGATGGATTGCCCCCGCACTGGAAGATTCTCCCCCGCCGCTTCTACCAGCGCCCGTCCACCGAGGTTGCGCCGGAGCTGCTCAACAAGCTGCTGGTGCGCGACGATGGACGCGCGGCCCGCATCGTCGAGGTCGAAGCCTACGCCGGCAGCGTGGACCCGGCCGCGCATTCCTACCGCGGGCCGACCCCGCGCACCGCCAGCATGTTCGGCGAAGCCGGGCACCTGTACGTCTACTTCACCTACGGCATGCACTGGGGCAGCAATGTGGTGTGTGGCGGGATCGGCGAAGGGGTGGCCGTGCTGCTGCGTGCCGCCGAGCCGCTGGCCGGGCTGGACTACATGCGCGAACTGCGCCCGGCTGCCAGGCGCGACCACGATCTGGCCAGCGGCCCGGGCAAACTCTCCCAGGCGTTCGGGCTGGACCGCCGCTTCGACGGTGCCGATCTGGTCACCGGCAACCAGGGCATCGTCATCGCCAGCGATGGCACCGCGCCCCCGCTCGACCCGGTGGTCGGCCCGCGTATCGGCATCACGCGCGCCGTGGAGTTTCCGTGGCGCTGGCACGTTCGCGACAACCGTCACGTTTCAGTGCGCCCCGCCCGCTCGCCCCGCAAGCGCTGACACCGCTGCCTCACGTTGGCATCACCCGGTCGTGGCGATACATAACGCGGTACGCACTAGCGTAGTGCCTGACAGCCGCCGAAGCCGCCCTCGCCACCCAGCCCTGAAAAGCGCCATGGACGAAGCCGAACGACTGCTTGAACTTGACCGGCTGCACCTGCTGGACACCCCGCCGGAACCCGTGTTTGACGCCATCGTGGCCGCCGCTCGTGCCGCCACCGGCATGACCATGGCGCTGATCTCGGTGGTGGCCGACGAGCGCCAGTGGTTCAAGGCCAACATCGGGCTGGACGGGGTCAGCGAGACCGCACGCGAAATCTCGTTCTGCACGCACACCATCCAGCAGGATGCGCTGTTCGAGATTCCAGACGCCCGCCAGGACCCGCGCTTTGCCAGCAATCCGCTGGTCACCGGCGGCCCTCGCATCCGCCACTACGCCGGCATCTCGCTGGGCTCGGCGCACGGTGCGCGCATCGGCACGCTGTGCCTGCTCGACCCGATGCCCGGCGTGCTGTCGCCGTCGCAGCGCGAACTGATGGTGCACCTGGCCCGGGTCACCACCCAGGTGCTGGAACAGCGCAGCACGCTGATGGCGCAGGTCGGCCAGGCCAAGGCCCTGCACCGCGAGCTGAAGCGCAGCGAGGATTTCCTGGAACGCACCAACCGCGCCGCGCGGGTGGGCGGCTGGGAACTGGACCTGGCCAGCAACGAGGTACGCTGGACCCGCGAGACCAAGCTGATCCACGGCGTGCGCAGCACCTTCGAGCCCACCCTGGAAACCGCACTGTCGTTCTATCGCGAAGACAGCCGCAACATCATCCGCACCGCCGTGCAGCGCTGCATCGACGAAGGCACCTCCTGGGAAGTGCAGCTACCGATGACCACCGCCGACGGCCGCGACATCTGGACGCGCGTCGTCGGCGGCCGGCAGCAGGTCGATGGGCGCCCGCGGCTGGTCGGCGCCATCCAGGACATCACCGAAGAACGCGCCGCACTGGATGCGCTGGAAGCCAGCGAAACCCGCTATCGGCGTTTGTTCCACTACAGCCTCGGGCTGATCTGCACACACACACTGGAAGGCGTGCTGACCTCGGTGAATCCGGCCGCCGTGCAATCGCTGGGCTTCGATGAGAGCTACATGATCGGGCGCAGCCTGTGCGACCTGATGCCACCGGAGAAGCACGCTGCGTTCAAGGCGTACCTAGCACGCATCGCGGTCAACCACACCGATGCCGGCGTGATCGAGCTGATCGCCGCCGATGGCACCCGCCACTTCTGGGCCTATCACAACGTGCTCGACAGCGAGGCCAGCCCGCCCTATGTGCTGGGCCACGCGCAGGACGTCACCGCGCTGCGCATGCAGGAACAACAGCTGCGCGAGATGTCCTTCAAGGACCCGCTCACCCAGAGCTACAACCGCCGCTTCCTGCCACGGCTGGACGAGCTGGCCGACCAGCCGTGGGCCTGCCTGATGTTCGACCTCGATCACTTCAAGCAGATCAACGACACCCAGGGCCATGCGCGCGGCGATACCGTGCTGGTGGAGTTCGCCGCCTTCCTGCGCTCGCCGCTGGGTGCGGCGGAGAACGTGGTGCGGATGGGCGGCGACGAGTTCATGGTGGTGTTGATCACCCCGGACACGGGGCGGCTGGCGGTGCTGGAACAGTGGTATCTGCAACATGCGGCACAGTCGCCGACGCCGTTCTCACTCGGTGCGACGCACCACACGCCTGGCGAATCAGTGGGCGATACCCTGCAGCGTGCCGACAGCCGGTTGTATCGCGAACGCGCACGTGTGCGCAGGCATCCTCGACCGGCTTCCTGACGCGCCACACACGCTACGCTGCATCGCACGCAATGTCGTGATTGGCACGCCTCGATCATTCGCTGCGCGGGTGCATCTAAATTCCAATAATTTCGAACTTTCCAACTATTCTCATTGGCAGCCAAGGCGCTGCATGCAAATCATATCCAGCCACCGACAACGGGTGGCACGGGCTTGCAATCCCGTTTGACTAATGTTGTTTACGCTTGCCTGTCGGCGTCGTCCATTCCCTCTGGATGGCGCCGGCAGGCAATCTGTCCGCGCATCTATGGCGGGCGGTACGTGGGGGCCTCGTGCCCGCCGGAGCTTTGGCAACGTTAGTCGCCGGTATTGCAACCACGCACCGTCCGCCACCCTTGCTGTCAAGCAGGGTGGCTCCTTCGCGTAACGCATAAGGAAACCGCCATGAGCGCCGACCGCTACCCGTACCTGTTCGCCACCCTCGGTGATGTCGCCAGCCAGTTGCCCGACACCCTCGCCGAGCCGCTGGAAACCACCCTCGCCGCCAATCCCGCCGCCAACGGCATCACCCTGCTGGACTGCCTGCAACGCATCCGCGACGTGGAAGCGGCCGACGGCCAGCCCTTGCAGCGCAAGGGGCGCGCACCGGGGCAATGCGTGGCGCTGGCGCGCATCAACCGCGCCAACGCCGGGCTCACCGTGCTGCTGGAGCTGCTGCATGCCAGCGAGCGCGTGCGCGTGGACGGCGAAGAGGCGCAACAGGTGGGCAACGACGTACGCGAGGGCCTGCTGCTGGCCTGCAGGGGCCTGTCGGAATATGTGGACACACAGGTCTACGCGGCCTGAGCGATGGCGCCGGGCACGGCCCGGCGCTACCCACCGTCGCACATGGCGTCATTCCGCCGCCAGCGCCTGGATCGGGTCCAGCTGCGCCGCACTGCGTGCCGGGAAGTAGCCGAAGCCGAGCCCGATCGCCGACGAGCACGCCAGGGCGGTCAGCACCGGCCCCGCAGTGAACAGGAACGGCACGCCCAGCGACAGCAGGCTGGACAGCGCCCCCACCGCGAACGCGAACAACACGCCCAGCACGCCACCGAACAGGCAGATCAGCACCGCCTCGATCAGGAACTGGCGCAGGATGTCGCCCTGGCGTGCGCCCACCGCCAGCCGCACGCCGATCTCGCGCACGCGCTCCTTCACCGACACCAGCATGATGTTCATCACCCCCACCCCACCCACCACCAGCGCCACCGCCGCGATGGCGGAGACCAGCGCGGCCATGGTCTGGCTGGACTTCATCACCGCCTTGCGGATCTGGTCGGCGTTGTAGATGAAGAAATCGCGGCGCCCATGCAGGCGTTGCAGCTCGGCCGCCAGCGAGGCCTCGGCGGCGTTGGTCGGCACGTTGTCGCGCACGCGCACGGTGATGCTCTCCAGGCGCTGGCTGCCCAGCAGCCGCGAGGCGGCCGAGGTGTACGGCACGTAGACCGTGGGCGTTGCGCCGCCGGCAAAGGCATTCGCACCCACCACACCGATCACCTCCACCGGCATGCCGCCCAGCAGCACCGTGCTGCCGATCGGGTTACCGGCGAACAATGCCTTCGCAGCCTTCTGGTCGACCACGCCCACGGCGCGATGCGCGTCCACTTCGTCAGTGGTGAAGAAGCGCCCGGCCTTCAGCCGCAGCCCGCGCACGCGCGGCAGATCCGCGCCTACGCCCAGCACCTGGGTATTGGCGCGACGGCTGCCCTGCAACGCCGCCACCGATCCGCTCAGGTTGGGGCTGACACTGTCCACGTAACTCAAGGCGGCCAGGTGGTCGGCGTCGCCCACCACCAGTGTTTCGATTTCCGCCGAGCGCGGGTCGCCGAAATCGGCGCCGGGGTAGATCTCCAGCGTGCTGGCGCCCAGCTCGTTGATCTGCGACTCGACCTGCGCCTGCGCCCCCTTGCCCAGCGCCACCACGGTCACCACCGCAGCAACGCCGATGATGATGCCTAGCATGGTCAGCAACGTGCGCAGGCGATGGGCCAGCATTGAACGCACGGCCATCCGCGCCGCTTCGCGCACTGCGTCCACCCGTGCGCGGCGTTCGGCACGCGGCGCAGTTTCGTGTTCGGATACACCTGCGGAATCCGCGGCCTGCGTCCTGCGTTCGCCCCGGTCGGCCACCACCCGGCCATCGGCGATCTCGATCACCCGCGCGGCGTTGGCCGCAATCGCGGCGTCGTGCGTCACCAGGATCACCGTATGGCCCTGCGCGTGTAGGCGCTTCAGCTCGGCCATCACCTGCTGGCCACTGGCATGGTCCAGCGCGCCGGTCGGCTCATCGGCCAGCACGATGGCGCCGCCATTCATCAGCGAACGCGCGATGGACACGCGCTGCTGCTGGCCGCCGGACAGCTGGCTTGGCCGGTTCGCGGTGCGCTCGCCCAGGCCCAGTGTTTCCAGCAGCGAGCGTGCACGGGCAGTGCGCGTATCTGCATCCACGCCGGCATACACCGCCGGCAGCGCCACGTTCTCGGTGGCGCTCAGGTTCTCCATCAGGTTGTAGCGCTGGAAGATGAAACCGAAATGCTCGCGGCGCAGCCGCGCCAGCGCATCCGGCGCCATCTGCTCGGTGGCCTCGCCGTTCACCCGGTAGCTGCCCTCGGTCGGCCGGTCGAGGCAGCCGAGAATGTTCATCAGCGTCGATTTTCCCGATCCCGACGGGCCGATGATGGCGATGAACTCACCGGCATCGATGCGCAGCGAGACGTCCTTCAGCACCACCACCTCACCGGCGGCGGAGCGATAGGCGCGCGACACCCCGCGCAGTTCCAGCAGTGCGTCGGCCATGTTCACATTCCCAGCAGGCTGGTCGGCTCGGCGTCGGCGCCGCTGGGCGCCTGGCCGACCACCACGTTTTCGCCCTCGCGCAGGCCGGTCAGGATCTGCACGGTGGTGGCGGTGCGCAGGCCGGTGGTCACTGCACGTTCGCGCACGCGCCCCTTGGCATCAACCACCTGCACGGTGGCGCGCTGGCCCCGTGTGTCGTCCGACTCGGTCAGCGCCGTCAGCGGCACCTGCAACGCATTGGCCACCCGCGCCAGCTGCAGGGTCACCTTCACCGTCATCGATGGCTTCAACGCCAGGCCCGGGTTGGCCACATCGAACAGGCCGGCGTAGTACACCGCCTTCGGCGTCTGTGCAGCGCCGCCCGCACTGCCGGTGGCCGCCTCGGCAATCGAGGACGGCGCGGGTTCAAGCTGCTGCAGGTGGGATTCATAGCGGCGTCCGCTCGGCCCCAGTGTCGAGAACCACAACGGCTGCCCTGGCGCCACCAGTTCCACATCGGCCTCGGCGATCTCGGCGCGCACCGTCATCGTGTCCATCTGCGCCAGCATCACGATGGTCGGCGTGGTCTGCATCGAATTCAGCGTCTGCCCGGCCTTGGTGACAATCGCCACGATGTACCCATCAGTGGGCGAAACGATGCGGGTGTAGCCCAGGTTGATCCGCGCGGTTTCCACCTGGGTCAGCGCCTGGTCGATCTGTGCCTGCAACGCGGCCACGTCGGCACGGGCAGCATCGCGGGCCACCCGTGCGGTTTCAAACCCTTCCTGCGACACCAGCCGCGACGCCACCAGCTGCGACTGCCGCTCGAACACACGGCTGGCCTGCACGTAGCGGGCCTGGCTGGCGGTGTGCTGGGCACGCAGCGTGCTGGTGGCGGCCTCGGCGCTGCGCAGCGCGATGCGCTGTGGTTGTGAATCGACCTCGGCAATCAGGTCGCCGGCCTGCACGCGCTGGCCCAGCACCACATGCAGGCGCTTGACCTGCCCGGACACCTGCGCGCCTACCGCCACCAGCTCCTTGGGATTGACCCGGCCCACCGCCTGCACGGTCTTTTCCAGATCGGCCACCCGGGCCGGCGCGGTGATCAGCGCGGCCTCGTCGCCCTCGGCGAGTACCCACGCGGCGGCGCCGGCAGCCAACGTGGCCGCGGCGGCAACAATGATCCAGATCCTGCGCTTGCTCATCGAAAGGCCCAGCTGCACGCAGTCGCCCGGTGCGACCGCTGAGCCCCCAGTCTGCTGGCCACGTGTGGACGTCTTCTGCAGCCAGCATGGAGATTGCGTGGAGAGGGCGCCGCCGTTCAGGCAGGCGGCCCGCAGCTGAACGGCGCCGCGCGTGTCCATGAAATCTCGACACAATCTCGACCGAGTCTCCATCAACGGCCGCTAGCCTCGTCGGCCTCGCCGACTGGCCGCCACCGCACGCTGCGCATCACGCAATGAAACACGCCCTCCGTACCCGCCAGCCACCGCTGGTGCTGATTGCCGAGGATGAAGGCGAAATCGCCGACATCCTGGGTGCCTACCTCGACCGTTCCGGCCTGCGCAGCACCCGTGCCGCCGACGGCGAGGCCGCCCTCGCCGCACACCGCCAGCTGCGCCCGGACCTGGTGCTGCTGGACGTGCAGATGCCGCGGCTGGATGGCTGGCAGGTGCTGAGCGAACTGCGCCGGCGGGGCAACACCCCGGTGATCATGCTCACTGCACTCGACCAGGACGTGGACAAGCTGACCGGCCTGCGCGTAGGCGCCGACGACTACGTGGCCAAGCCGTTCAATCCGGCCGAGATCGTGGCACGCATCCAGGCCGTGCTGCGCCGCAGTGCCAGGACGGTGACCGAAGAACCCAATGGGCTGATCCGGCAGGGGCCGTTCGAGATCGACCTGCGCAGCCACGAGGTGACCGTGCGCAGCGGCGAGCAGCAGCATGCACTGACCTTCACCCTCACCGAGTTCCGCCTGCTGGTGCACATGGCCCGCGCGCCCCAGCAGGTGCATGCGCGGGTGGACCTGCTGCATGCCTGCCTGCCCGAGGGCGATACCCAGGAACGCACCGTCGACAGTCATGTCAGCAAACTGCGGCGCAAGCTGGAGGACGTGGGCGTGATCGGCATTCCCGCCACCATCCGCGGCGTCGGCTACCGCTTCCTGGACTGAATGATGAACCCCAAAGGCAAGAGCATCGGACGCCAGATCACGCTGTCCATCACGGTCGCCTCGCTGTGTTCGACGGTGCTGTCGATCAGTGGTTTCTACCTGTTCTACTACCTGATGGAGGTGTTCTATCCGCGCTGGTATGACCAGCCGGAAACCATCATGCCGTCCGGCCTGGAATGGCTGTGGATCGGCCTGACCGCCAGCGTGGTCGTCATCTTCGCCACGCTGGTCGCCTCGCGTCTGACCCGGCGCATCATCACCCCGTTGAATTCGGTGGCCGAGAGCCTGCGCCGGGTGGCCAGCGGTGATCTGGACGCGCGTGCGCGCGGCGGTGGCACCACGATGGCCGAAGCGGCCACGCTGGTCAGCGATTTCAACTCGATGGCCGAGCGCCTCAGTCGCATGTCCGAGAACCGGGTGTTCTGGAACGCGGCGATCGCGCACGAACTGCGTACGCCGATGACCATCCTGCGCGGCCGCCTGCAGGGCATCGCCGAAGGCGTGTTCGAACCAGGGCCGGAACAGTTCAACAGCATGCTCACCCAGCTGGAGGGCCTGACCCGCATCATCGAGGACCTGCGCGTGGTCAGCCTGGCCGAGAGCGGCCACCTGGACCTGCGGCTGCAACGCAGCGATGTCAGCGTGCAGGTGGCGGCGGTGGTCGAAGCCATGTCCGAGGCACTCACCGAAAGTGGCTTCTCGGTCACGCTGGAGGCGCGCCCGGCGCTGGCCGACTGTGACCCGGCGCGCATCCGCCAGGCGGTGCTGGCATTGCTGGAAAACGCACGCCGCCATGCCATTCCCTGCCCGCTGCGGGTGCGCGTCATGCTGGCCGAAGGGCATTGCACCGTGGCCGTGGAAGACGGCGGCCCCGGTGTGCCCGACGAACTGCGCGACAGCATCTTCGAAGCGTTCCAGCGCACCGACGTCTCACGTTCACGGCAGAGCGGTGGCTCTGGGCTGGGCTTGGCGGTGGTGCGCGCGATTGCCGTGGCCCATCACGGAACAGCGCGCTGCCGCGCCACCGAGCGTGGCGGTAGTTCATTCGAACTGCGCTGGCCGGTGCACGCACGGCGTTGAAGCTCTGGTAGCGGCCCAGCCTGGCGGGAGCCACGCCAGCCGCTGAACACCGCGGTTTTCTCCACGCGATCTCCATCGTCCCTCCATGCCCGCTCCAAACGGCTGCCGATACTGGGCATGACCGGGGAGATGGCAGGCATCCATCCCCTGCCCTGTCTCCGTCCCCTCCAGGCATCCCGATGAAACACCCCCACGATCCGGCGGCCGCCGCCGGCAGCATCGGCCAGCAGAATGCGGCCGCCACCCTGAAAGCGATACTTCGTACCTACCCCTGGCAGCTCACCGGCACGTTCTCGTTGGTCGCGCTTGAGAACGCGTTGCTGCTGGCCTACCCGCTGTTCGCCGGTTTCGCGGTGGACGCGATCATCCGCGGCGACATCGGCCACGCCATGTCCTATGCCGGCGTGGTGCTGCTGTTCTGGCTGGTCGGTGCCGCCCGCCGTGCGGTGGATACGCGAACCTTCACCCGCATCTATGCCGACCTGGCAGTGAATGTGGTGCAGGCGCAGCGGCGCCTCGGCCAGGCGACCTCCACCTCTGCCGCACGCGTGGTGCTGGCGCGCGAATTCGTCGACTTCTTCGAGAAGCACGTGCCGATCATCGCCACCGCGCTGGTGTCGATGTTCGGCGCCGCCGCGATGCTGCTGGCGATCGAGCCCCTGGTCGGCGCCGCCAGCCTGGTCGCGCTGCTGGGTGCGCTGTTGCTGCTGCCATCGTTCGCGCGCCGCAACGAGCAGCTGCATGGGCGCCTGAACAACCGGCTGGAGCATGAGATCCGATTGGTCGACCGGGTCAGCCCGTCGGTGCTGCGCCGCCACTACACCACGCTGTCGCGGCTGCGCATCCTGTTGTCCGACCGCGAAGCCGGTGCCTTCGTGGTGGTCGGCGCAGCGGCCGCGGTGCTGTTCGCGCTGACCATCGGCCGCCTCGCCACCACCGACGGGGTGACCCCGGGCCATGTGTATGCGGTGATGACCTACCTGTGGACGTTCGTCGGCAGCCTGGATGATGCGCCGTCGATGGTGGACCAGCTGGCGCGATTGAAGGACATCGGCCGTCGGGTCAGCCCGGGCATGGATGATGTGGAGCACGACCGGTAGCTGCCCATCCTGGTTGGCATCGATGCGTCCCAGCGCCAACCAAGGTTGGCGACTACCGCTGTTCCGGTAGCTGCCCACCTTGGTGCGCACCGATGCATTCCGGCGCCAACCGGCCGCCACGCGTCAATCGCCCACGCTCCAGGAGGCCATTGCGGCCAACGCTTCAGGCTGCAGCAGATGCACCTCGCGCTGCTGCAACCGGATCAGGCCCTCATCGCTCAGCCTGCGCAATGCGCGGCTGGCGGTGGCCGGTGCCATGCGCAGATGGTTGGCGATCTCCGAGCGCGCCATCGGCAGCCGGAAGCGGACCGGCGACAGGCCCCGGCGCCGGTAGCGCGCGGACATGTCGAGCAGGAACAGCGCCAGTCGCTCCTCAACCCGGCAGTTGGCCGCCAGCAGCGCGGCCTTGCCGATCTCCCGGCTCAGCAGGGAAAACAGGCGCAGCTGCAGGCGCGGGAAACGCCTCGCCACGTCGGCAAGCGCTGAAAAAGGCATCCGGCACAGATGGACCGTCTCCAGTGCCACTGCGCTGCTGGGATGGCGTGCCCCCTGCGCACCGTTCAAGCCAAGCAACTCGCCCGGCAGCGTGAAGCCCAGAATCTGCTCGCCGCCGTCACGATCATCGACCACCGTCTTCACCGCGCCGGAGCGCACCTCGCAGACGCCCTGGATGGGCTCGCCCATGCGGTGGATGTACTCACCGGCGTGGAACGGGCCCACATGCTCGATCATGCCGCGCAGTTCGGTAATCAGTACCGGGTCGGGCGCCGCGTCCGGATCCGCATCGATGAACGCGCACGGCCGATGCAGGCAGCAGGCCGGTTGCAGCGCGCTCAGCGAGTAAGCGGCCCCGGCAACCATCGACGCCGACGCACCACCCAGTCCGATACCCATGCACACCACCTGCCCACTGCCCGACTACGCTCGACAGTGTCATGGGCAGTGGTACCGCGTTCCATCGTACCCTTACGAGTTGCAGCGCCGCCGGGCGCGAGCCTGTCGCTACAGGAATGCAGCCATGCGCTGCAGCTCGTCGTCCAGCGCGCCACGAAACACCTTGTCGCGGGCCAGCGACCTGCCGGCATAGCCCACGCTCGATGCCAACTCCCCGTCGCGCACGCTGAGATTGGCCCAGCCCACCACCCGGTCGTGCCAGAGTACCGGCAGTGCGTAGTAGCCGTACTGGCGCTTCGGCGCAGGCGTGTAGGCTTCGAACTTGTAGACCCAACCCCACAGCAGCTCGAAGCGACGGCGGTCCCACACCACCGGGTCGAACGGCGCCAGCAGGCGCACCTGTTCGTCCGGCGCATGGCGGCGCGAACGCGGATTCTCATCCGCCGGCCAGTACCAGGTGGTGCCTTCCAGCGTGCAGCTGGCCAGCTGCTGCCTGGCCAGCGCCAGTGCCTTGCGGGTCTGCTCGGCCAGATGTGGTGCACCATAGCCCAGCAGGCGCACCAGGTAGGTCAGGCTGGCCGAGGGCAGCGGCGCGTACTTGCGTACCACCAGGTCGATCAGGGCAGCGGCGCGTTCAATCTGCGCCTGTTCACTGGCATCGGCTTCGGCGTGGTCGGCCACCGCATAGATGCGCGTGCCGCTGTCACGCCGCTGCACGCGCAGCAGGCCGCGGTAGTGCATGCCATCCAGCAGATGGGTGCTGGCATTGCTGGTGCCGCCCCAGTAGTTGGTCACCCGGCCGTGCGCGAAGGCCTGATCGACCTCACGCGGGTGCACGCTGCCACGCTCGCGCACGAAGGCCAGCACGTCCGCCGCGCGGCGCTGGGTTTCGGCGTCCCACGCGCGCCTGGACACGCGCGGATGCATCAGCGCCAGGTGCTCGCGCGGCAGGAAGCCATAGTTCACCAGGCAATCCTCCTCCACCGGCAGGCGCGCATAGCGCCGCTCCAGATCCCCTGCGCGATAGTCCTTCACCCGATGGCGCAGGGTCAGATCCTGCGCGCGTGCCGGCGCACGGATCGGGTCGGCCTGCACGAAGCCGAGGCGGCGGATCGCAGCCAGCAGCGTGGTGGGTTTGAACAGCGTGCGCGCCACCGCGTAGCGGCGCAGATCATCGAGGGTGGGGGTGGCAGGCATGGTCGCATTGTAGATCCACGTCATGCGTGGATGGGGCCGTGGCGAACCGTGTAACTGCATCCACGCGTGGCGTTGATCTAGCGAAGCTGCAGCACCTCCAGCGAGCCGATCACCAGCGCACGCATGCCCTGCCTGAACTCGGTGATCACCTGCCCCTCTTCGTCATCGGCAATCGCGTAGATCGTGTCTGCACCGGCAATGCAGTAGAACGCAATCGTGGCCAGCAGCCAGCGCGCCTTGTCCAGCGGCAGGCCGAACACTTCGGCCACATGCGCCTGGTGCGAGGCGATCTTGTCCAGCATCGGCGCGGTCGCCACCGCGCGTCGCAGCAGGTACGGCGGCAGCCCGGGGTGGGCCTTCACCACCTGGCACAGCGATGCCACGAAACCCATCAGATAGGCCTCCAGCCCACCCGGCGCGTCGGCCGAGGCGCGCGGGATCTGCCAGCGCTGGAACACGGTATCGGCCACCAGCCGCTTCAGCGCCTCCAGGTTGGCCACGCGTTTGTAGAGCGCGGCCTGGCTCACCGCCAGTTCGGCGGCCACGTTGGCCATGGTCAGGTTCGGCAGGCCCAGCTTGATGCCGATGTCGGCCAGGCGATCGGGGGTGATGGTGGGCGGGCGGCCACGGGCCGGCGCCGGGATCTCGGTGTGCATGTTCATACCGTAGTGAGCGTGCCAGCAAATGGACCCTCTTGTCCGCACCCTGCAATTTAGTTTAATTTACTCAACTAATTCGGAATGCGTCTGGTTCGCAACCACGATGCACACCGGAATCGAGCCCGTCGCTCACTTCCCGCCAGGTTCCCACCCAGCCGACAACCCTGCGCTGCGCCCTCTCCCCGTGCTTGCCGATGGCAGCGCGCCAGGCGCGTTCGCACCTGCGATTCACAGGAATCTGGCATGACCGTGCAGTTCGTTCGCTCTTCGATCCTTCGTCCGGCCGGGGGTGGTTCCCGCGTGCCGATGCATCCGCCGGGCGCTGCCCGGCGCTACCGCGTGTCGGCGCTGGCGCTGGGCCTGCTGGCCTCGTTCGCTGCGCTGGCCGACTCGGCGCCGTCCACCCTGCCCTCGGTGCAGGTGCAGGAACAGCGCCGGGTGACCGGCGACTATGCCGGCGGCCAGGTAGCCTCCGGCAACCGCGTCGGCCTGCTCGGCGACAAGGACTTCATGGACACACCGTTCAGCACCGTCAGCTATACCGAGGCCTTCATCCGCGACCGCCAGGCCCGGGACCTGACCGACGTCATCGCGGCGACCGACCCCACGGTATTCAGCAACGGCGTGACCGGTTCGTGGAGCGAGAACTATTCGATCCGTGGTTTTGCCTCCAGCACCAGCGACACCACCTTCAACGGGCTCAGCGGCATGGCGCCGTACTACCGCACCTCGCCGGAAATGTTCGAGCGCATCGAGGTGCTGAAGGGCCCGTCCGCACTGCTGAACGGCATGCCGCCGGGCGGCTCGGTCGGTGGCAGCGTCAACCTGGTGCCCAAGCGCGCGGGCGAGCAGCCGCTGCTGCGGGTCAGCGCCAACTTCGCCTCCGATGCGCAGTTCGGCACCCATGTGGATCTCGGCCGCCGGCTGGGCGCCGACAAGCAGTTCGGCATCCGCTTCAACGGTGCCTACCGTGATGGCGACGGTGCCGTGGGCAAGCAGAGCAAGAAGGTGCAGCTGGGCGCGCTGGCACTGGACTGGCGCGGCGCGCGCGCGCGCATCTCCGCCGATCTGTACAGCGCCGACGACCGCGTCGATGGCCCGGCACGTGGCGTTGGCCTGGCGCCGGGCGTGGCCATTCCGCGGCCACCGCGTGGCGATACCCTGATCAACCCGGATTGGGCCTACGTCGACAGCCGCGACAAGGGCGCGATGCTGCGCGGCGAACTGGACATCAACGACAACCTGATGGCCTACCTGGCCTATGGCACCAGCAAGACCGACTACCGCTACAACGGTTCGATCAGCGCGCAGGTGCTGAACCCGGCCGGCGACTTCACCACGGTGATCGGCCAGCTCGCCTTCGACATCAGGAAGCAGTCCGGTGATGCCGGCCTGCGTGGCCGCTTCCACACTGGCAGCGTTGGCCACCAGTGGGCCGCCAACGTGACCCACTACCAGCACACCCAGAACGACTACGGCCGCCGCAGCGTGCCCGGCTGGGACTGGACCACCAACCTGTACCACCCGGTGTGGGGCCCGGCGGCGCCGTTCGTGGCACCGCACATCTCGCACACCGAGCTGAAGCTGGACAGCATCGGCTTCGCCGATACGCTGTCCTTCGCCGATGGCCGCGTGCAGCTGACCGTGGGCGTGCGCCGCCAGCAGGTGCTGAGCGAAACCTTCAGCGTGGCCACTGGCGCGCGCACCTCGCGCTACGACGAGAGTGCCACCACCCCGGCCTTCGCCCTGCTGGTGAAGGCCACGGACAAGGTTTCGCTCTACACCAACTACATCGAGGGCCTCAGCCAGGGTGCCACCGCGCCGATGACCGCCGCCAATGCCGGTGATGTGTTCGCCCCATTCCGTACCAAGCAGAAAGAGCTGGGCCTGAAGCTGGACCTGGGCCGCTTCGCGCACACCTTCGCCGTGTATGAGATCAAGCGGCCGAGCAGCTACACCGACCCGGTCACGAATATCTTCTCGTTCGGCGGCGAGCAGCGGAACCGGGGCGTGGAATGGGGCTTCTTCGGCGCACCGCTGGATGGCCTGCGCCTGATGGGTGGCGTGGCCTACGTTCAACCCAAGTTGACCCGCACCGCAGGCGGCATGAATGAAGGCCGCATTGCGACTGCGGTGGCACAGCGCCAGGCCAAGCTGGGCGTGGAATGGGATGTGCCGGTGCTGGAGGGCTTGACCCTGACCGGCAATGCCACTGCGATGTCGAAGCAGTACATCAGTGCCGACAACCGCCTGTCGGTGCCGGGGCGTACGTTGTTCGACGTGGGTGCGCGCTACAGCACCGCGCTGGCCGGCCGGCCGCTGGCGTTGCGGGCCAGCGTGAACAACGTGACCAACAAGGCGTACTGGGGCATGCCGTTGTTGTCGAGCCTGGCGTTGGGCGCGCCGAGGACCGTGTTGCTATCTGCGACGATGGACTTCTGATAAGCATCCACGCATGGCGTGGATCTACGGTGGAGCCGAGCCGAGCATGGCTCGGCTCTCTACTCAGAACTGATACTGCAGGCCCAGCGTGGCCGACCCCAGGCTGAGTTCGCCGCGAACCGGCCCGGCGTGGTAACTGCCCTGCGACAAACTGTCGACATCCAGGCGGACTGCCATGGCATTGGTGATGCGGTAGCGCGCACCCAGCCCCAGGCCCAGATGCATGTGATTCATCCTGACCGTGTACGGCTTCCGCACGCCCTCGCTCCACCGGTTGCGCTCGATACCGGCCGACAGCTTGCCAAACAGTTCGAACGAATCGCCCAGCGGCACGATGCCCAGTACCGAACCCTGGGTGCCATAGCTGCGCACGCCCCCCAGGCTGCCGAGGTTCACCTTTCCCAGCGTGGTGTGCGCGTTGGCCTCTACCGCCACGTGGCGGCTCCAGCGGTAGCCGATGCCAGCGCGCAGGCTGGGTGCGGTGCCATTGCGCTCTACACGCGCACCGGCCGCGGAAGCCTCGGCCTCGACGGTCGCCACCCCGAGGCTGCCGAAGCGATACAACCCTTGATGATCGGATGCGCTGACGATGGCCGGCATACCGGTTGCGGCCAGGAGGACAAGGGTGGAAATCAGCGGGTTCGCCTTGCTCATCAGATGCGGCACTCTCTTGGGAAAGTGCCACTTTCGGCGGTGCTCAGGGTCTTGGCTGTAGGATGAAGACGAATTCTGGGACGAGCAGCACCGTCCACGCATGATCCATCAGAATCTGTCGGTTCGGTGCCGTCAGGCCCTTCCCCGTCAACGCAGTTCGCGCCGCTCGGCATGCAGTGCGCCATCATCATCCACCCAGCTGTAGCGGATGGCGGTAGCCGGGCCGGAGAACCCGGCCGGGAACGCAAGGTGCTTTGTCTCACCGGGTGCGACGTAGAAGCTGTCCAGCGCACGCTCGCCAGCCGTCGATTCCAGCGTGGCTTCGCCTACGTTGAAGTAGTGCGGCGCTGCATTGCTTATGTCCAGCCCTGCCGCGCTGACGCGCACACTCACCTGCGCGTCCGGATTCGAGGGGGCGCCCACGCCTTCAGGGCGATACAGCAGTTTCAAGCGGAAGCGCACTGCCACCTGGATGACATTGTCGCCCACGCCCGACTCCCGCGGCGGCACATCCACCACGTTCAACCAGTACAGATGCTCTTTCGCGTCCACCGGCGCCCCGGTCGCGATTCCGCGCACCCGCAGGCTGTGTGATGTGCCCGGGTCCAGGCGGAACATCGGCCGGTCCACCACGAAGGGCGCCTTCGACGCCTCCGGCGGCTGGTCAGCACCTCCATCGGACACCCACGCCTGTACCAGCGATACGCGTTGCCCCTCGTTCTTCAGGGTGACGCTGATCTCGCGCGCGCCTGCCGGGAACACCGCCCGCGTGCCCACCACCGTCACTTCCGCCTGCGCCACCGGGCAGCACAACAGCAACACGGCGAACAACGCCGGCAGAAAAGTGCGCATCATCGCGAGAGATTCTCCTGCTGAGGCCTGTGACGGGTTCATGGAAAGGTGAGGCTGAACATCAGGCCGGCGTTGGCCGGCCCGGGGGTGATGGTGGGCAGGGTCTGCTGGAAGCGCACGCCGAAGGTCTTGGTCAGCACCTGCTCTGTTGCCCCGCCATGGCCGAACAGATCAGTGGCATAGAAGCGCAGGGGCGAGCCATCTGCATTGAGGAATTGATACGCCACGCCGGCCACCCCGCCACTGGCTTCAGCCAGGCCCAGTTCGCTGTTGATCACCGCCGTGGTAGGCACCACCTGATAGTCCACCTGGCCGACACCGGCTTCGCAGTCCAGCACCAGATCGTAGCTGCGTTGCCCGGCGTGGCTGCCGACGCCGCTGAACGACGCGGGCGAGAGGGTGCCCATGTTCACTTCCTGGGTCCGCATCCTGCAACTGGGTGGGTCGGAGACCCTCAGCGTTGAGCCCATCAGGTGCAGGTCCACTCGAAGCGGCTCGGCATCTCCCGCTTCATACAAGCGGGACTGGATTGGCATGACCATCCTGGTGCTGTGACTGCCGTTGGAAATGTTTCCCGTGCGGATGAACTTGACCAGAATCCGCATCCCCAATTCGGTGCCGCTCTGCCCGGCGAACAGTTCGACCTCGTCATAGACCAGAGCAAACGGTCTGCCTCTTGGCGCTTTTGGAGACTCCATGTTGAAGACCACGCCCACGCCCTGCACGCCAGTGGGATACACCATGTAGGATGCTCCACCTTCAACATAGCGCTCGGCAATGAAGCCTCCGTGGCTGATGCCGCGATAACTGACGTGCACGCTGGCGGCACAGCGGAAGTCAGCAACCACTCCCCCCGTACTGGCGTTGACCGGGATCCAGGGGGTCAATGCAGCATTATTGGCCACGCCCTTTGTCGAGAACTCAATCGAGGCAGGCGCGGCAAAAACGGCCGTCCCTGTTCCTGCGCTGCAACTGGCAGCCCGCGCGGATGGCGCAAGTACCATCAGCACGCACAGCATGACCGGCCAGGCGGCCGCACACGGTCCGCTCCTGAGCATCGGCAAACGTATTCTCCGAACGCTGGCCAACATAACGCCTCACGGGCAGGGGCTGCCCGAGATATACCCCGCCCCAGTACAACGCGCAAGGCATCCTTGCCATAGTCACTGCAAGGACACCGCGGGGCACGCGGCGCTGCCTGCGCGATTCATGGGAAGGCAAGGCTGAACATCAGCCCGGCGTTTGCCGGCCCGGGCGTGATGGTAGGCAGGGTCTGCTGGAAACGCACGCCGAAGGTCCTGGTGAGCACTACCTCGCTTGCTCCCCCCATGGCCGAACAGGTCGGTGGCATAGAAGCGCATGGGCGAGCCATCTGCATTGAGGAATTGATACGCCACGCCGCCCACCCCGCCGATGGCTTCAGCCAGGCCCAGCTCGCTGTTGATCACCACCGTGGTGGGCACCGCCTGATAGTCCACCTGGCCGACACCGGCTTCGCAGTCCAGCACCAGATCGTAGCTGCGGCGCCCGGCGTGGCTGCCGACGCCGCTGAACGACGCGGGCGAGAGGGTGCCCATGTTCACTTCCTGGGTCCGCATCCTGCAACTGGGCGGATCTGCAATCTTCAATGTGGTGAGTGCGAGCCAGAAGTCCGCCCGCATCGGCTCGGTGAACGGGTCTTCATACAGGCGCGTCTGGATGACCATGGTCAGATCGGTGGGAAAGGTTCCTCGGGGCACATCACCAATGCGGATGAACTTCACCATGATGCGCACCCAAGTTTCGGCGCCGCTCTGCCCGGTATGCAGTACCACTACCCGGCCCGGGCCGGGCACGCAAGGCGCCCCCCAGCGGGCCCGGATCACAAACCGGTGCACAGCTCCGACGAGCAGCTCACATTGGCCTGCAGGGACTGACCCTCCCCCTTGTCATCCAGCCAGAGCACCTTCACCACAGCCCCCTTCCTTGCAGCCGGTTCCGGAATCCCGACCGTCCATTCGGAAAAAGGTGCAATTACCGCACTGTCCGGGTCCAGCTCAATCTCCGCATCGCCCACGCTCAGCTCGCGCAGATTGATGTGGTAGGGCGTGTCATTCTGGGCGCGAAGCTGCACCACACCCGCCTCGCCCTTCTGCATCCTCCAGGCCAGCTGCGCCGGCGCAGCCTCCGCCGCCCCGGCCAGGCCGGCAGGCCGATGGAACAGCTTCACCCGCCAACGCACCGCATAACTGATGTTCATGGCGTCGGCCGTCTTCTTTGATGCGGGAAGATCCAGAATATTCAGCCAGTACAACGACTCGCGATCGCGCGGAAGTGAGGCCGCGTCCACCAGCCGTACGCTGATGTCACGGTTGCGGCCAGGCTCCAGCTGGAACAGCGGTGGCGTAACGAAGAAGGGCAAGCGATCGGCCTGGGGTGAGTCGTTGCCTTGGCCGGTGTCGATCCATGACTGGATCATCGAGGCCACCTCACCCTGGTTCCAGATGCGTTGCACCACCATCCGCTCGCTGCCTTGATGAACAAGCCGCGTGGCCTGGATGGCAATATCGGCCCGGCTGATGAATGACAGTGCCAGCAGACCCATTGCAAAGACAATTCTATACAGCAGCATCACGCTTGCTCCTTCTTCATTCCGGCAGCTGCGCAGGCAACTGCCGGAATCAGTACACGTCCAGATTGATTTTCAGGCTGCCGTTGGCTACTCCTGGCTTCAATTCCGCCCCGGTGATGGGTACGTAACGTACGTCCAGGTATTCCGTCCCGCTCGTTCCCCGACTCGAGACCTTGTTGAACTCCACCGGCCTCTTGGTAGAACCGGAGCTGATGGCGCGCCGCACCTCAAGCTCGACACCCTCGGCTGCGCCAACGCCTGCTTCAATGGACATCCGCCCTGACTTTGGGTCTGTGGTACTGGTACCGGGCGTGTAGGTTATGTTCGCTCCCGATGCGGTGGAGTTGCAGTTGAAGCTCCAGGTGAACGCCTGCTCCGGCCCGCTACCTGTCCGCTCCAGCATGCCGACCGTGGTAAGGGGCAATGCAACACTGGCCGGAGGACTTCGTACGAACCAACACGACGGTGGCGGTGGCGGCACATACAGCTTGATGTCGTCCGCAGCCGTTCCCTTGCCGAAACTCAAGCTCCCATCGCTGAAATTGGTGATGGACCAGGTGAACGGGTTCATTTGCAGCGACGTTGCAGAACTGACATCAACAATGGCGATGTAGCGATACCATAATCTGAATCGAACACGACCGCTGGCGAGCGCCTCCACGTTGAGATTCGAGCCGGTGCTACCCACGCTTCTCGCGCTGCCAAAGCCGGAAGTACCTTCGACAATCCTGAACTGCACACCCACATTGCCTGCCACCTGGAATACGGCAGCGCCATCGACCTCGTATCCCACGTAGGCCAGCTGAGGGGATACGTTGAGCGAGTATGTGCTACCTGCCGTACAGCGGTCATAGAAGCCCGCTGCCGGATCCACATAGCTGCCCCACAACTCCTGCCACTCGGTCAGCGGCCGGCGAACCCCGGAATAGGTGAAATCATTCCCCGACGTTATAGGGCGCATTTCATCGTAATTTGCAGTGCACGCCTGCGCGGCCCAAGCGCCCATCAACAACACTATGGCCAAGGCGCCCTTTCCTGTCCTGATTGCTAGTTTCATGGTGAATTCTGCCTGTCTCGAGTTGAAGGATGCCGAAAGGCGCACCTTAGTTCGGCGCACCACGGGTGGACGGTGCCGGACCGGCTGCGTCCGCGATGCCATGCGCAACACAGCGGCTGAGGTGCAGTTCATCGCTGGCCGAATCGGCCAGGTTGTACGCGATGGTGCAGCGCTGCCCACCTTCGTTACCCGCATTGACGTAGAGCTGGCCCGACTCGTTGATGCCGCGCACCCACAGCCGGCTGCCCTGCCCGACTACGCCCACCACTTCACCGGTTTCGTCGTAGACATCCAGGCCGAACGGCAGTGCCAGGCCCCGTTCGTCCATGGCTTCGATCAATGCACTTCGGCCGCTTGCGGTGGGGATGACCAGCTTGACCACGGCACCTGCGGTCGGTGCCGTGCTGGCAGAGCCGGCCTTCAGCTCAACGTCCATCGGCAGGCCCTTGGGATCTACGGAGACTTCATTCAATCGATACGGGCTCAGGTACGGCACGACAGCGAATCCGTTCTTGTTGGTCTTCACTCCACGATGGTGGCCCACAGCGGCGTTGGCCGCGCCCGGCACGTGCAACAGTGCGACGGTGTCGCCCAGGCGCTGCGAGAAGGCGACACCCTGGCCGTGCGCCAGCACGCTGCCGCTGGCTGACACGCCGAACTGCTGGCCTGCGCTCGAGCGCGTCCACGACGCCCCCAGGGTTGCCTTGGGGGCCTGGTAGCCCACGCCAACACCGATGTCATGGCCGTTGCCATTGCTACCCAGCGCGACGTTGTAGTTGCCCTGGCGATCGCTGCCGAACTGACCGTCCAGGCTGCCGCTGTAGCCGGTGCCATAGCGGTCGTTGTTGACCGTGACGCCCAGGCGCGGTGCCGCCGGGGCGCGACCCAGCGGCATGTGCACGCTCAGGTAGCCGCCCGTGCTGGCGGTCTTGAAGCCGCCAGACAGCGACGATTCCATGCTGCGACGGGCGCTGATGCTGTACGACGCAGGGCCCAGCCGGCCGTTGTAGCCCAGGCTGAAGTTGGTGGAGCGGCGATTGTCGCTCCAGTAGTCCGTGGTGCTGCCCTGCAGGTACAGCGAACCCTTGGGCAGACGATGGTTGACCGTCAGGTCCAGGCGGCTGCGCTGGCGCGAGATCGTCGGGCGCGAAACGCCCGCTTCGAGCTCGGCCTGCATGCGCGCGGCGTCGCTGAAATCCAGATAGCCGTCGGTGGAGTAGCGATAGGCCGCCAGGGTGAAGCTGGTGGCCTTGGTAAAGGTGCGGCTATAGGCCAGGCGATACGACTGCCCCTGCATGCGGCGGCCGAAGCCCTCCACCGAAGCCGGCAAGCGCGCATCGGAGAAGGTTACGTCGCCGGAGAAGGCGCCGATGCGGGTGTTTACCGCACCGCCCAGTACGATGGCGCGGTAGTCTTCGGCGGCCAGCAGACCACCGTAGCCCGTGAAGGCGCTGCCCAGGCCGTGGCGCACAGTGGCCTGAACGAATCGCGGTGCGGTGGCGCCATTGGTGCGCAGTTCGCCCACGGTGACGCTGCTGCGCTGTTGACCCTGACGCAGCAGGCTGGGCACCGACGCGTACGGAACCACGAAGGTTTCCACACGGCCATCGGCCTCGGTCACTTCCACTTCCAGATCACCGCCGACCGACATGTTGCGCAGATCGTCGATCTCGAACGGACCCGGGCTGACCGTGGTTTCCAGGATCACCTGATTGCGCTGGCGGATGGTCACCCGCGCATTGGTCTGCGCCACGCCACGCACCACCGGCGCATAGCTGGTGGCCGTTTCCGGCAGCATGCGCGGATCGGTGCTTACATTGATGCCGCGGTAGCCCACCGACTTGAACAGGTCACCATCGGTAGACGATTCGCCCAGCGTCAGCTGCGCGTTCCAACGACGGACCTCGCGCTGCGCGTAGGTGTTGCCGGCGGCATAGTTGAAAGCGCTTTCGCTGCTATGCGAGAAGTAGCCGTTGTGGCGCACGCGCCAGGCACCCAGATTCAAGCCAGCATCGATGCTGGCGCTGGTATGGTCGCTGCTGCGGCCGTTGGATTCGAAGCGCGTGTGGCTGAAGCTGTAGTTCACGAAGGCGGCATTGATGCCCTGGTCCCAACGGTCCGGGCCAACCCAGCCATGCAGGTTCGAACGCATGTAAGCCTGCGGAATGCTGACCTCCAGAACCTGTTCGCCCATATTGAGGTTGAGCGTGGCAGCAGGAATGAAGCGCGCGATATCCTCGCAGCTTGGCGCATCGGGGAACGGCAGCAGATCGGCATGCTCGCCGCTGGTGCGTGCGGCGTCCAGCTTGGCCTCATCGAAGCCCATCATGGCCAGCAGCTCAGGGGTCAGGCAGACCGTGGAGCGTCCATCGATATCGCGCACGTTCACATCGCGGCGGCCCACCAGGGCACCGTTCACGCTGATGTCGGCGCTGTAGATGCCCGGGGAAAGGTCATCACGCTCGAAGCGGCTGAGGTCGATGCCACTGCCGTACAGCAGGTCTGAGTTGAACTCCACCGCCGGGGCCGCCATCGCCGCTGCCGGTAGCAGCGCGACAAGCACGGCGGCGGCAAGGCGATGCTGGCGCGGCGAAGCTGTCGGATGTCGGTTCATGGCGAAGTCCTGCGAGTAGGCAAAGGGAGTCCTGCGACCCCCTGCGGGGCCCGGAGGCAGAAGAGCAATGGGCGTCGGAAAAGCTGGAATCAGGACCGGGTGAGCGGTGCTGTCACTTCCTTCACCGCGCCATGGTCGTTGACGACTTCAAAGGTGACCGTCTTGCCCAAGGCGCTGTACTGCGCCTGGCTCAGCCGATAGCGGGTGGTGGCGAAGGGCGTTGCCAGACCCGCCGGGATCCGTTCGCTGCTGATCACTGCATTGATGTTCACGTGATAAGCACTTGGGTTGTTGGCCTGCAGCACCCAGCCCTGCGCATCGCGGGACACCGACCAGGCCAGCTGCGAGGCGACCTTGGACGCACCCACAGCGGGCAGGCCCTTGGGCCGATAGAACAGCTTCAGGCGCGAGCGCACGATCAACTTCATGTGCGCCTGCCCTTCAGCCGCGGGCGCTGCTGCAGGCACGTCCAGCACGTTCAGGTAGTACAGGCTTTCGCGATCGGCCGGCATGGGTTGCCCGGTATGCAGGATGCGCAGTACCTGGCCAGCACCGGCATTCATGCGGAACACGGGCGGACGGATCACGAACGGAACCCCCGCCGACTGCTCCGGCGTGGCGCGCGGATCACCGTCGTCAATCCACGCTTGAACCAATGACGGAGTCTGCGAGGTGTTGGACAGACGGAGCGTGACCTCACGCTCCTGTTCCGGGAAGATCACCCGCGTTCCAGCGATCACCACGCCGGCTTCTGCAGTCTGTGCAACCAGCGTCAGTGCGGCTATGGCTCCAGCCAGCACAAGATTCCTGTTGATGAAGGACATGACGTCTACTCCGGATCGAGGGGTGTCCAGGGCCTTGCGGCCCTGGAAGGCGGGGGCGCTTCGTCAGTACGAGACGAAGATCTCCATTGCAGTGGCGAAATCACCGTCCTGGGCCGTGGCGCCAGACGCCTGCTCGTAGCGCGCAACCATCGGAATATTGGTAAAACCGGTGCTACCACTGATGACCTTGGTCACGTCGCCGGTGGCCAGGTTCAGCGGCATGCCGTCCGCGTCGATGGCGAGTTCAACACCCTTGGCTTCATCGCCGCTGGACACCGTATTGTTCAGTCGGCCATCAGCGTTGACGTTGGCACCCTTGAAGGTGAAGGTGTAGGTGCCATCGGCACACTTGGTGGTGCCGTCGCCCAGCTGCAGGTTGAACGCCTTTTCGCGGGGGGCACCATTGTTGATGGAGGACGCCGAAATCGTCGGCATGTCCACGCTGAGGGTCGAGCTGCCACCGATGGTGAACTTGCAGGTCAGTGCTTCGATCTTGCCGGTGAAGTTGACGGTGGCGTCGGCGGCGTTGGCCGAGGCGATAGCGCCCAGGGAGAGCGCGGCGGACAGTGCGATTGCAATCTTGTTCATGGGAATGAATTCCTGTTGTGAGTGGTTTCTGGTGTTCAAGCCGCGCTGTGCTGGGGCTTGAGCGAAGGACCCTGCCTTCGAGATCAAATGCTACGGATGCGACGGATCGGCAGGCATAGGACGACGACTAAATTCGCTTTTGGACCGCCATGCCGGCCTTTCTGCGCTCTAGTTCTGAACGTGCCAAAGCTCGTCAATGGCGCTGTAGCGCATGCGCAGCTCCTGGCCCTTCGGCAGGCCCCGGGACGCCGGCATCGAAGTGTGCGTTGCTGCGACGCGATGCTCGTCAAGACCGGCTTCGTCCAGGAATACGTAGACGTCACCATGCACTGCATGCTTCGGCAGGGTCATCTGCGAGGCCGGATCAATCGCCGCATTGATTTCCACGCGCATCACGCCGCTTACCGGGAACGGCAGCTCCGCCACCGGGCGCACGCTGCTGCTGCGATCCGCGGCATGCCAGCCGCCCTTTCTGGTGTCATACGCGAAAACACAGTCCGTGCGGGAGCCGCAGGTCCGCCAACGCGGATTGTGGTCATTGCCGAGATTGATGCGGGTGGACCAGGTGGCCCGATTGGCCACGGTCAGCACCGCATTGTTCGGCGCCTGCAGCGGCAGGTGCAGCTCGCCAGCATGCTCTCCGTCCGCCATGGTGTACTGGGTGATCAGGTGCTGCGATGAGGCGATGCGATCCACTGCTTTGTTGGGCCCCAGCAGAGCGCGGGCGATCTGGCCGTTCTGCACATCCCATCGACCTGCGTCAGCGTTCCAGACCAGATCCAGCAGGTCCCACGGGCTGACGACCACGCCGCGTGCCGACTCAAATGCCGTGCCGGCCAGGTCCAGGCGCGCAGCCCAGCGTGCTTCGGAGTACAGGCTCACCCGGTCGTTCTGGGTCGGCGTTGTCGGCAACCTGATGACCGGCGCCCAATCACCGTTCTCCATCAGGAAGTTCAGCTGGCTGTAGCCAGAGGGCAGATGCCCGGTGCCGCCATTGGTGTTGGGCGAAAGGTTCGCCTCCGCAGCCCACAGGCTCGCAGCGGGTGCGCAGCAGGCCAGCAGCAGGCTCGCTGCCAGCAGGTTCGATGTCTTCTTCATTTCGGTGCTCGTTGATGGGGAGGCCGGGGCGTCCACTCAACGGCACACCCTTCGGCACCGCATACGATGCCTTCCAGGGTCAGCGCCAGCTGTCTGACTAGTTCGAATTTTTCACATCATCATCACATTCATTGAACTGCTGCGCCTGCCAGCGCAGACGCAGGCGCCGGCGTTGTGCCGGGGACGCGTACAGGTAAGCATTGAGCAATTCGGTGAATCGCCGCTGCGCGAGGGGCGTAAGTTGCGAGAAACGGCACATCAAGGCTGCGATGCGTGCATCGAGCGAGCTTGGCACGGCGACTCCTGGGTGTGGATCAATAGGCCCTTTCACCGTATCTGTCGTGCCACACCAATCCATCGGACGATGTCTGATTGCCGCTGGATCAGTCGCCGTCATCGTGATCGACCCGACGCGCACGCATTGCCTGCGAGGCTGACACCATGCCGGTCTGCACGGCGTACTCGAAGATCTCCGCCGGGCGCTGCATGCCCAGCTTGCGCATGGCGGAGTGCTTCTGCGTGCTGATGGTCTGCCGGCTGCGCTGCAGTTGCGCGGCAATCTCGGTCTGGCTGAGGCCCTCGGCGATCAAGCGCAGCACCTCGGCTTCGCGTTTGGTCAGACGCGCCTCGCCAGACGCCGGCTGGGAGGCCAGCTGACGCTCGACATCGGCCGATAGATAGCCTTCGCCATTGCGCGCGGCACGGATGGCGCTGGCCAGTTCGCTGATCGGGTCAGCCTTGGCGACAATGCAGGCAACACCGGCCTTGCGGATGCTGGCCAGTACCTGGATACCGCCGACGCCGGTCAGCACCACCAGTGGGATTCCGGAGAAGCGGCGGCGCAGGAAGCCGAGCAAGGCGGCGCCGTCGCCATACTTGCCGCCGGGCATCGAAAAGTCGGTCACCGCGACGTCCACCGGCAACTTGCTCATAGCGTCAACCAATGACGTAGAATCCTCGGCGCCAGCGACCACCGTGATGCCTGGCTCGCTGCCGAGCGCTTCGCGCACGCCGGCCAGAATGACGGGATGGTCATCGGCGATGACGATGCGGATGTTCATGCTGCTTTCTCCTGGAAATGGTTCGCACCCTTGATGACGACCGGACGCCCGACCCCATGACCCAGCTGTCCATCCGCGTTGCGGTTGCCGACGATCACCCGGTGATACGGCTGGGCGTGCAGAGCGTGCTGGATGAGGCGCCGGCGCTGCACTGCATCGGTGCGGCGCAGGATTCGACCGAACTGCTGGCGCTGCTGCAGCGTGAACCCTGCGATGTACTGGTCACCGACTATGCGATGCCGGGCGGTACGCATGGTGACGGGCTGGCGCTGCTGGACTTCCTGGCCGCGCACTTCCCGCAGCTGCGTATCGTTGTGATGACCGGGCTGGACCAGCCCTCGCTGCTCAACCGGCTGGATGCGCACGGCGTGCATGGCATCGTCAGCAAGGGCGACGACCTGCAGCATGTGCAGTCGGCGGTAATGGCGGCCTACGCCAACCGCCGCTTTCTCTCGCCCAGCGTGGCCGAGATGCTGGATCGTCGCGAGCAGCGCCGCGTCACCGCCTTGTCGCCGCGCGAGCAGGAGGTGGTTGAACTGTTCATTGCCGGCCTGAGCGTGGCCGAGATCGCCAGGAAGCTTGACCGCAAGAAGCAGACCGTCAGCACGCAGAAGAACAACGCCATGCGCAAGCTGGGCATCGAGCGTGACGCCGAGCTGCTGACCTTCGCTGCCGACCTGGGGCTGAAGCCGCAGGGGTGAAGGCCGTGGCCGTATAGCCCACGCACTCACGACGGCTGCTCCAGATCACGCCGGTAGTCATCCAGCCGTGCCTGCAGCGCTGCCTGCAGCGCGTCGAGTGCTTCTTCGTCCACGGGCATCGCATCGCGCAGGTCGCGCTCGATGGCGCCGCACTGCTCGGCCAGGGAGTGCTCACCCAGCATCTGCAATGCCCCCTTGAAGGCGTGGATGCGCTCCAGCAGGTAGCTGGCATTGCCCTGCGCGCGGGCGTCGGCGATGGATTGCAGATCCTTGTCGCCGGTGTCGACGAAGATCCTGCGGATCGCTGCCGAAACCGTACGCGGAACCGGCTGCGTGGGCGGCTTGCGTTCAACCTTGCCGGATGACGATTCCCAGCGCGCCAACCCTGCCTCCAGGCGTTCCAGGTTGAGCGGCTTCAGCAGCAGATCATCGATGCCGGCTGCCAGGCAACGCTCGCGCTCACTGGCCAGTGCGGTAGCGGTGATCGCCACGATGGGCAGCGACTGGCCACGCTGGCGCAGTTCGCGCGCCAGCGCATAGCCATCCATCACCGGCATGTTGATGTCGGTCAGCACCGCGCGATAGCGTCCGTCCTGCCACTGGACCAGGGCTTCCTCGCCGTTCTCGGCGGTGTCCACCGCAAAGCCGATCTCTTCCAGCTGCTGCTGGATCAGCTCGCGGTTCACCGCGTTGTCTTCCACCAGCAGCACGCGCCCGCGGGCCTCGCTGGCCGCCGGCACTGGCGCGGGCGTGGCGGCAGGCGGGCGGCCGTCCACGCTTTCGCCGGGCCCCAGTGCCTCAAGCACGGCCTCGCTGGCATAGCTGCTGACCTCGATGCGGTCGCCACGTGCTTCCGCGCTGAGCGGGCCCTGCGCATGGGCGTGCACGGTGCGCGCGTAGCCCTGCATCAGCTGCAGCTCTTCCTCATTGCTCCACGCGCGGTGGTCGCCCACGATCAGCAGCGCGTCGCCGCCCTCGTCGCCGTTCTTCGGCCGGTCGAGCAGTGTGGTATTCGCCCCCCACGCCACCAGCAGGCGCTCCATCTCGGCACGCCATTCCGGTGTGCTGGACAGCACGGTCACCCGTCGGCCCAGCAGCGGCTGCATGGGCGGTGGCTGCAACGCCTGTACCTGCATCGGCAGCAGCAGGGTGAAGCTGCTGCCAACCCCTTCCGTGCTTTCCACCGACACCTGGCCGCCCATGGCCTGCGCGATCTGCTGGCACAGCGCCAGGCCAAGCCCACTGCCGCCGTAGCGGCGCGAAACGCTGGCGTCGGCCTGCTGGAATGGCTGGAACAGTTGCGCGGCCTGCTCAGGGCTCATGCCGATGCCGGAGTCGATGACCTGCACGCGCAGCTGAGTATCCCGGCCTGCCCCGCCCTGCATTTCTGCCCGCAGCAGGATGCGCCCGGACTCGGTGAACTTGACCGCGTTGCCCACCAGGTTGGTGAGGATCTGGCGGATGCGATGGGCATCGCCTACGCAGAGCTGGTCCACCGCCGCGTCCACGGTGAAGTACAGGCGAACGCCCTTGCGCAGCGCGTCGGGCGCGAACAGCAGCGCCACGCCTTCGATCAGGGGACGCAACGCGAAGGGCACGGGCTCCACGTCCAGCTGGCCGGCCTCGATCTTGGAGAAATCCAGCACGTCACTGATGATGCGCATCAGCGCGTCGGCCGAGAAGCGGATGCGGTCCAGGCGCTCGCGCTGCCCTGGCTGCAGCGGCGAACGGGCCAGCAGTTCCAGATGGCCCAGCACGCCGTTGAGCGGCGTGCGGATCTCATGGCTCATTGTGGCCACGAAGGCGGACTTGGCCCGGTTGGCCGCCTCGGCGGACTGGCGTGCGGCTTCGGAATCCTCGCGTGCGCGGCGCAGATTGTCTTCCAGCTCCACCTGCGCGGTGACGTCGCGCAGTGCGCACACCCACACCGGCTGTTCGTAATAGGTGGCCTGCGCCATGCTGATCTGCAGCTGGGTGGCGGTACCCGATTCGGCGGGAGACCACTGCAGTTCCAGCACTTCATCGATGCTGGCATTGCGGCCCAGTTCGGCAAGGCGCGCATACAGCGGCGGCAGCGTGGTGTCCTCGCCGGCTTCATGCACGGTCTCGACCAGCTGGCGTGCCGCGTCGTTCTGCAGCAGCGGTTCGCCGTTGCTCCGCGACAACAGCGCCAGGCCGATCGGCGCGGTGCCGATGATGACCCGGCTCAGCGCTTCACTCTCGTACACCCGGGACGCATCGGCCAGCGCCGGAGTGAAGACACGCCGGTCGATGCGTTGCAGCAGCCACCACAGCAGGCCGATGATCAGCAATGCGCTGAGCGCGCGCGCCAGCAGGTAAGGCCCCTGGCTGCGCCAGACATCAGACCAGTCGTAGACGTGGCCGAGCGTCCAGTCAACGCCCGGAAGCCTGCACGCCACCACGAACCGCCCGTGGCTGTAGCGACGCAGCGGCTGTGCGCCCGCGCGCCCCGCGTTGCCTGAGGGCAGTGTCATCAGCAGGTTCTGTTCCCGGCTGGTCAAGCCACCGGTACTGAGCACGACCTGCCGGTCTGCGGTGGTGACCAGGTAGCGGCCCTGCTCACGCGCTTCCAGCTGGGCCTTGATGGTGCCGATCGATTCAAACACCACGCGGCGGAAGTACGGGCTCGTGCCCTCGGCAAGGGTAACCATGCCGACCAGCGATGGCTGGCCGGTGAACGGGTTGATGTCATAGCGCGACAGCAGGCGCCCCTCGCGTGCGGCCTCGCGGATCGGGCCGGGCCGCGGCGGTACCTGGCGGACCTGCGCTTCTTCGTGCAGCAGCCGTGCAAAGGCCTGCTGCCGGGTGGCCACGCCCAGGGTCTGCAGCAGCTGGGATTCGTCACGGATGTTGGACACCGCCAGCAGCCGCCCCTGCGGCTCGTAGGCATAGACCAGCAGTGGCCCGGCGGCATTCTGCGAGGTGATCGAATCGGCGGTGTAGGCCGAGTAGATGTCGACCATGCCCAGGTAGGCGGCCAGCTCCTGTTCCGGCAACGGATTGTTCTTCAGCCCCAACACTAGCCACGGCACCGCAGTGCGTCCTTCGGCGCGCACCAGCACTTCTTCGCCCTGCGCGTGGAAACGCCCGGCCAGTGCAGCGCCGGTGGCAACCAGCCCCGGGCGCTGGTCGCGCCACAGCACGTCATTGCCGTTGATGGAGGTGGCGTAGGCACGATCACGCTGCAGCAGGTAGTACTCGACCGCAGCGCGTGCCTCGTTGAACGAGTGCCGTTCGCGGGCATGGAACTCCTCGACATCGGCGATGGAACTGACGATGGCGGTCAGCAGCACCAGCACGGTGATCAGCGCACCACCCCCGAACAGCAGCCGGCGGCGCAGCTGGCGCAGGTCGTCCAGGCGCGTGGCGGCCGCGCGCCTGTTGGGGCCATGCACTGCGTCTGAGCCTGCCATGACCGTGATCCTGAGGTGAGTGCCCATGCAATTTATCCGATTGCAGTACGGGCTGTCAGGCTGGGCGCTGGCGTCGGCAGGACCCGCTGCACGGCCTGGTACAGCGCATTGCTGGCATAGCAGGACACCATGGCGGTCTGCCCGTCCCAGCGTGCTCGCACCGGGCCATCGCGGCTGACCAGCACGCGCGGAATGCCGCGCTCGGCAAGGCGCAGCAGCTGGTCCGGCGCCGGTTCGAACAGCACGATGGCGGCCAGGCCGGCAACAGGCGGGGCGCCGTGCTCCAACGGGCTGAGGTACTGTACCTGCGCGCCCCAGTCCTGCAGCCGCCGCCCCAGCTCGTCACGCCAGGGCCCGGCCGAGGCCAGCAGGCCGATCGAGTGACCCTGGAGGGGCACCGACGGACGGACACTGGGGGTGCCCAGCAGCGGCGCCTCGGCGATGAAGCGACTGCCGACTCCCTGCGTGCTTTCCACCCAGATTCGCCCGCCCATGCACTCGCACAGCTGCTGGCACAGGGCCAGGCCCAACCCGGACCCGCCGAAACGCTGCAGGATGCTGGCATCGGCCTGCACGAAGGGTTGGAACAGGCGCGCGCATTCGTCAGCGCTGAGGCCAATGCCGGAGTCGGTTACTTCCAGGCGCAGATGGCTGCCGCCCTCGCCGCGCAGGCAGGACACGCGCAGCTGCACCCGCCCCGAAGCTGTGAACTTCAATGCATTGCTGGCCAGATTGCGCAGCACCCGCTCGATCGTGCCCATCGGGGCGACCACCGCGGTCGGTACACCCGGGTCCACCACGCAATCCAGCTGCAGGCCCTTGGCCTGCGCCACCGGGGCATACAGCAGGGCCACGCGTTCCAGCATCGCCACTGGCGAGAAGCGCTCGGGGTGCAGCGCCCACTGCCCGGACTCGATGCGCGACAGGTCCAGCACGTCGGTGATGACGTCCATGAGCGCATCGGCCGACTGGCGCAGGCGCAGCACCCGTTCACTGGCCTCGGCCGGCAGCGGTGCACGGCCCAGCAATTCCAGATGGCCAATGATGCCGTGCAGGGGCGTGCGCAGTTCGTGGCTCATGGCCGCCACGAAATTCGATTTGGCATGGCTGCCCGCCTCGGCCTCGGCCCAGCGCACCTGCTCGTGCTGTATCGCACGTACGTGGTCGCTGATGTCCTCCACGATCAGCAGTACGCTGCCCGGCCAGCTTCCATTGCCACAGTACAGGCGCGTGCGGTGGAACAGGCGCTGCCCATGATCGAGCACCTGCGGCAGGTCCTCGCTGACGGTGACCGGGCCGTTGCTGAGGTCGGTCGTCGTCACCGCAGCCCGCAGCCGCCGGATCAACCGCGATCCGGTGGCCCGGTCCATGTCCTGCAACGGGCCATTCCAGTCCTGGATGTCGCCGGTGGCCGCATCCATCAATGCCACGCCGACCGGAACGTGTTCCAGCAACAGGCGCAGGCGCCGATCACGGGCATAGATCGCCTTCACCTGGCGAAGCGCCGGCGAGTACATGCGCCGATGCAGCCACAGCAGCAACCCCCACAGCAGCACCAGTCCCGCCAGCAGCATCGCCGCACTGCTCAGCAGCATCGGGGTGATGCCACGCAGGATGTCTGCCCAGCAGTAGGTTTCCACCAGCGTCCACGGCGTCCCTTCCACCGCCAGTGCAAGGGTGAAGCGGCCATTGTGGTAGCGCGCACGGGTGGCATCGCCGAGCAGCACCCAGTCGCGATCAACGCCAGGGCCGTGGCGTGCCGCTGCCGGCTGGTTGGCGCACAACAGGCGCAGGCCGCCACGATCAAGCAGCGACAGGTAGCCCTGGCTGTTGCGGGCCAGCAGGGCCTGCAGGCCGGCAACCGGTTCATAGGCGACGAATGTGGCGAACGGCCGCCCTCCTTCGCTGGCCTGGAACACCGACACCAGCGACGCTTCGCCACTGATGGGGTGGCGCCCGAAGGTTCGCCGCGGCTGATTGCTGCTGGCGACACTTTCCAGCAACGGCATCTGATCGACGCTTGACGCGGGTGCCAGAAGATGCGCCGGCGCCCGCAGGTGCTCGAACACCTCGGCACGCGACGTGACCGCCAGTGCCTCGCGCAGGCTGCGCTCGGTCAGGCCCTTGTCCAGCGAGAGATACTGGCCACTAGGATCGAAGAAATAGGACACACTGGCGGGTTCGCCGTCGTTCGGCGTGCTGGTCAGCCGCTGGATCAGCGAGACGGCCGCGCTCAGCTCCAGGTAACGCTCCAGCGTTCGCGGCGCCCACGTGGTGGTGGCCAGGCCCAGTGCCATCTGCGGCTTGCTGGCGTCGTCGGCCACCACCACCAGGCGCTGGTCGCCCTGCAGGTAGGCCGTGCGCAGCGCCTCCGGGCTGTCCTGGCCAAGCTGGATGTTCCGGCCCCACGCGTACTCGGCCATGTTGGCCAGCCGTGCATAACTGGCGTCCTGCCGGCCCAGCTGGATCTGCAATGCGTTGTGGGCACGGCGGAATTCGGCGATGCGGCGTGCTTCGTAGCTGTTCACCTGCACCACGATGAGGGTGACCAGCACGCTGATCGACAACAGGCTGAGCACTGCGCCGCAGGCCAGCATCAGGCGCCGTGGGTAGCGCTTGAGCGCCGTCAGCTCGCCCGCAGCCGCCGCGCCCGCCTTGGTACGGGTACGCAGGCGGCGCAGGGTATCTGCAATGGAAGGGGCGACGGACGTCATGGCGGTCGTGTTCCGAAGCGCCTGATGAAGGCTGGGTCATCAGCATGGAAGCTGCCGCCCGGCGCAGATGTAGGACGATGTCCAAAAACGGGTCCATGAATGACGCATTCATCCGCCATCGAGATTTCGAACTTGTCCGCTGTGTCGCGGCCTCCCAGCCCGCCATCCTGCCCCAGAACCAGAGCGGGAGTGCGGCCATGCAGGGAAGGAGGATGCGAGAGCGCCTATGGGCGCTGAAGCTGATGCTGGGCTACGCCTGCCGGCGCGCCGGTTTGCGGCTTGGCGTGCTGGCATCACGCCTGTTGCCCGGCTGGCTGTATCCCTGGCTTGCCGAACAGGCCTTCACCTGGCTGGGCCCGATGCTGGTGGCGCGCCGGTTCACCCTCCTGCGCGCACGCGTGCGCGCCTCAGGGTGTACACAGGCGGAGGCTACCCGATGGACAGCGCGTGCTCTTGCCCGCGCCTGGCTGCGAAGGGTGCGCCGGCACCGACTGCTATCGCTTCCGCACGGCGAACTGCAACGCCACCTGCGAACGATGGCCTGGCACGACCCGCATGGTCTATGGCCCGCTGCCGGCGGCCGCCGCGGCGTGGTCTGCCTGCTGCCGAGCGGCGACGCCGAACTTGGGCTGGCCGCGGCATTGGATCGTCCAGGCGCCCCGGCGCACTACTTCGTGCACTGCCCCCATCACGAGCAGTCACGCGCATACCGCACGCTACTGGCCTTGCAGCGCGTGGGGCACCGGTTGGACGTGGATTGCGCTGGAACGCGCGGCATGGCGTGGCGCCAGCTGCGGCGCGGGGCCAGGGTCTTTACGCTGCTGACCATGAATGACGTGGCCTCCAGTGATGCAGTGCCGGCGCCGCTCCGACTTGCACGCCTGGCCGGCGTGCCGGTGCTGCTGCTGGGGCACCGTTGCAACGGGGCCGGTGCCGGCACGCTGCATGTAGTGGGCGAATATGCGGGCGCGGCGCTGGATGCCGGGTCCCCACGGCTGCTGGAATCCGCTCGCCGCTTCCTTCGCGCATCGCCCCATGACTGCCACGCCGCGGTTGCCTGAAAGCCGACGGCCATCCTGCGATCAGGTGCGACACCTGCGTACCGGCTGCCACGGCGGGAGGTATGCTGGCAGGCCCTGCTTGTGAGACACCCGTCATGCGCATCCTGTACCCGGCCATCGAGCCCTACCGCGAGTTCACCCTGGCGGTGAGCGATCTGCACACCCTGCACATCGAGGAGTGCGGCACGCCGGACGGAATACCGGTGGTGTACCTGCATGGCGGCCCGGGCGCCGGCATTTCACCGACCCATCGCCGCTTCTTCGACCCGGCGCGCTACCGCATCGTGCTGATCGACCAGCGCGGCAGCGGGCGCTCCACGCCGTTCGGCGAGCTGCGCGACAACACCACGCAGGCGCTGGTGGCCGACATCGAGAAGGTGCGTGAGCATCTGGGCATCGAACGCTGGCTGGTCTACGGCGGCTCGTGGGGCTCGACGCTGTCGCTGGCCTATGCGCAGGCCCATCCCGCGCGTGCGACCGGCCTGATCGTGCGCGGCGTGTTCCTCGGCCGCGAGATCGAGAACCGCTGGTTCGCAGAGGCCAGCGGCGGTGCGCGCTGGATCTTCCCCGAACGCTGGGACCGCTACGAGGCCTATATTCCAGAAGGCGAGCGCGCCGACATGATCGCCGCCTACTGGACGCGCCTGGACAGCGCCGATGAAGCCACCCGCATCGAAGCGGCACAGGCGTGGCTGGGCTGGGAGGACAACGCCGCCACCCTGCAGCACGATGTGGACGCCGTATCCACCGATGACCCGCTGGACACGCTGGCGAAGGCGCGCATCGAGGCGCACTACTTCCGTAACGGCATCTTCCTTGAAGCCAACCAGCTGCTGCGCGATATCGACCGCATCCGCCATCTGCCCGGCGTGATCGTACAGGGCCGCTACGACATCATCTGCCCACCGCGCAGCGCCTGGGACCTGGCCAAGGCATGGCCGGAAGCACGCCTGGAAATGGTGACCTCGGGCCACAGTGCGAACGAGCCGGCCACGGTCGACGCGCTGGTGCGGGCCACCGATGCGTTTGCCGACCAGTACGGCCAGCGCAGCTGAGCCACAGCCTCAGCACATCACCGTGAACCCCACCGTGGTCAGCCCATTGCGGCTGGCCACGAACACGTCGCCGCCATGCAGCATGGCGATGGCCTTGACGATCGACAGGCCGAGGCCGTGGTGGCGTTCGCCCCGGTACTCACGGGCCTGGTCCACGCGATAGAAGCGCTCGAACAGCAGGGGCAGGTGCTCGGCAGCGATGCCTGCCCCCTCGTTCATCACCGCGATGCGCGCGCCCTCGCCTTCGGCCTGCAGCTGCACGCGCACCTCGCTTCCGGGCCGTGCATGCTGCACGGCGTTGTGCAGCAGGTTGGTCAATGCCCGCCGGAACAGCGACGGGTCGATGCGTGCGGTGGCGTCGCCTTCGATGTGCAGGGTCAACCCGGCATCCTCGAACAACAGCTCGAGGAAATCACCCGCGGCCGCCACTTCCTCGGCCAGCGCAACCTGACGGGTCTCCATGGCGATGTCACCCTGCCCGGCACGCGACAGGAACAACATGTCGTTGACGATGGCACGCAGCCGTTCCAGTTCTTCCAGGTTGGACTGCATCACCTCCTGCAGCTCAGCGTTGTCGCGCGGCCGCGACAGCGCCACCTGCGTCTGGCCCATCAGGTTGGCCAGCGGCGTGCGCAGTTCGTGGGCGACGTCGGCGTTGAAGCCGTCCAGGCGGGTGTAGGCCGCTTCCAGCCGGTCCAGCGCGCCGTTGAACGCGCCGGTCAGGTGGCCCAGTTCTGCCGGCAGGCCGTCGGCCGCCAGGCGCTGCGACAGCCGCTGTGGACTGAGCGAGCGCGCCTCGTTCGAAAGCGCGCGCAGCGGTGCCAGCCCCAGGCGCGCGATCCAGTAGCCGAGCCCGGCCACCAGCAGTACGCCCAGCACCCCCGCGACCCACAGCGCCACCACGAAACGCTGCAATGCATGCGTGTACGGAGCGGAATCGATGCCGATCCACACATCCACCGCCGGGCGCACGCCCTTGCCTGGCACGTGCTCGTAGAGGGTGCGCAATGGGTGCTCGCCTATCCGCTGCAACGTCCCCATCCCCGCATCGCCCTTGGCCGGTGGCCGCACCTGCGGACGCGCGGTGCCGATCCGGAAGGTCGGATCATCGCTCCACGCCCAGACCAGCGTGTCGCGATCACCGGAAATCAGATTGCCGACCTTCTCACGGACCTTGGTCCAGCGCTCGCGGGTATCACACATGGCCACGCTGCCGCTGACCGCATGCAGCTTGGTCTGCAACTCGGCATACTGATATCGCTCCACCTGGCGCTCCAGCACGCCGTACACGCCGATGCCCAGCAGGGTGAACACCAGCAGCGCAGCCAGCGCGAACATCGCCGACAGGCGCTGCGCAATCGACATCCTCATCGACCGTCACCCTCATCGTCGCGCACTTCCAGCACGTAGCCCATGCCGCGCACGGTGTGCAGCAGCTTGCTCGGGTACGGGCCATCGAGCTTGCTGCGCAGCCGCTTGATCGCCACTTCCACCACGTTGGTATTGCTGTCGAAGTTGATGTCCCAGACCTGGGCCGCAATCACCGTCTTGGACAGGATCTGGCCGCGTCGCTGCGCCAGCAACGCCAGAAGCGCGAATTCCTTGCCGGTCAGGTCCAGTCGCGCGCCGTCACGATAGGCGCGTCGTGCCAGCAGGTTCACCTGCAGGTCGCCCACCTGCAGCTCGGTCGGCTCCTGCTGGCGCCCACGCCGCACCAGCGCCTGAAGGCGCGCCAGCAGTTCGATGAACGAGAACGGCTTGACCAGGTAGTCGTCGGCGCCCTGCCCCAGCCCGTGCACGCGATCATCCACGCGGTCACGCGCGGTCAGCATGATCACCGGGGTCTGCTTGCTGCGACGCAGTTCGCGCAGCACGTTGAAGCCGTCCATGCCCGGCAGCATCACGTCCAGCACGATCACGTCGTAGTCGAACTCGCGCGCGAGGTGCAGGCCGGTCACGCCGTCGGCGGCCAGATCCACCGCCCAGCCCTGCTCGCCCAACCCGGTGCGCAGGTAATGAGCGGTCTTGCTCTCATCCTCGACGATCAGCAGTTTCATCCGGGCTCCGTCAGCGCGGCGCCTGCCGCTGCCCTGCGCTCACGTCGGCGCTGCAGGAACAGCCGGTCCAGGGCCAGGTAGATCACCGGGGTACTGTACAGGGTCAGCACCTGGCTGATCAGCAGCCCACCCACCACCGCCACGCCCAGCGGCTGGCGCAGCTCCGAGCCGGTACCGAAGCCGATCATCAGCGGAATGGCGCCGAGCAGTGCCGCCAGCGTGGTCATCATGATCGGGCGGAAGCGGGTCAGGCAGGCCTCATGGATCGCCTGCATGGGTGTCAATCCACGATTGCGTTGCGCATCGAGGGCGAAGTCGACCATCAGGATGCCGTTTTTCTTGACGATGCCGATCAGCAGCACGATGCCGATCAGCGCCATGATCGAGAAGTCCAGGCCCCACAGCCACAGCATCAGCACCGCACCGATACCTGCCGAAGGCAGCGTTGACAGGATGGTGAGCGGGTGCACGAAGCTCTCGTAAAGCACGCCGAGGATGATGTAGACCGCCAGCAATGCGGCCAGGATCAGCATCGGCTGGCTGGCCAGCGACTCCTGGAACGCCTGCGCGGTACCCTGGAAACGGCCGCTGATGCTGGCAGGCATGCCGATCTGCGCCTGTGCCTGCTCGACCAGCGTGACCGCCTCGCCCAGCGAGACGCCCGGCGCCAGGTTGAACGACAGGTTCACCGCCGGCAGCATGCCATTGTGGCTGATCGACAGCGGACCGTTGCCCGGCGGCTGCACCTGCGCCACGGCCGACAACGGCACCATCTGCCCGGTCAGCGGCGAGCGCAGGTGGAAGTAGGACAGCGCGTCGACCTGGCCGAGCAGGCCCGGTGCGATCTCCAGGATCACCCGGTACTGGTTGGTATCGGTCTGGAACTCGTTGATCTGGCGCTGGCCGAAGGCGTCGTAGAGCACCTGGTCGATATCGTTGGCGGTGAGGCCGAAGCGCGCTGCGGCGGTGCGGTCGATCTGCAGCCGGGTGACACTGGCGCCCACCTGCTGGTCGTTGGACACGTCGCGCAGCTGCGGCAGGCCGCGCAGGCGCGTGGTCAGCTGTTCGGCCCAGCGCGACAGTTCGCGGCTGTCCTGCCCGCGCAGGGCGTACTGGTACTGGGTGCGCGACGGACCGGCACCGAGGTTGATGTCCTGCGCGGCGCGCATGTACACGGTGATGCCGGGCACGCTGGCCATCTTCGCGCGCAGGCGGTCGATGAAGGCGTGCACGTCCACGTCGCGGTCGCCGCGGTCCTTGAGGATGAACCAGAAGCGCCCGTTGGACAGGGTCTGGCTGCCACCGGTCGCGCCCACCGCATGGTTGTAGGCCAGCAACGCCGGATCTTCGGCGGCGATCTTCGCCAGCTGCTGGTGCTTGGCCGCCATGTCCTCGAAGCCGATGTCCTGAGCCGCTTCGGTGGTGGCAATGACGAACGCGGTGTCCTGCAACGGGAAGAAGCCCTTGGGAATCATCACGTACGACGCCACGGCCACCGCCACGGTGGCGCCGAAGCCGAGCAGTATCAGCCGTGGATGGCCCAGCGCCCATTGCAGGCTGCGGTCGTAGCCGGCCAGCAGGCGCCCGGCCAGCGTGTCCTGGCCGTCGCGGTGGGCCGGCATGCGCTTCATCAGGTGCGCGGCCATCATCGGCGCCAGGGTCAGCGAGGCCACGATGGAAATCAGGATGGCCGCGGTGATGGTCAGCGCGAACTCGGCGAACAGGCGCCCGACCACGCCGCCCATGAACAGCAGCGGGATGAACGCCGCGATCAATGACAGGCTGATCGAGACCACGGTGAAACCAATCTCCTCGGCCCCCTTCAGCGCGGCCTCGATCGGCCCCAACCCGGCCTCCCGATGACGATGGATGTTCTCCACCACCACGATGGCATCGTCCACCACGAAGCCGACCGCCACCACCAGTGCCACCAGGGTGAGATTGTTGAGGCTGAAGCCGGCTACATACATGGCAGCGAAGGTGGCCACCAGTGCCACCACCAGCACCGCGCCGACGATGAGCGTGGCCGACAGCTGGCGCAGGAACAGGCCCATCACCAGCACCACCAGCACGATGGTCAGCACCAGGGTCACTTCCACTTCGTGCAGCGAGGCGCGGATGGTGCGCGTGCGGTCGTTGAGCACCTCCACGTCGACGCTGGCCGGCAGGTTGGCACGCAGCTCCGGCAGTGCGGCCAGCACGGCGTCGGTGGTGCGCACGATGTTGGCGCCCGGCTGCCGGCTGATGATCAGGCCCACGCCCGGCTGCCCGTTCGGCCACGCCTGCACGTAGGCGTTCTCGGCACCGTCGACCACCTGCGCGACGTCGCCCAGCGTCACCGGCGAGCCCGCGCGGTAGGCCACCACCAGCTGCCGGTAGTCCTGCGCATCGAACAACTGGTCGTTGGCTTCAAAGGTGGATGTACGCTGCTCGCCCATCAGCGCACCTTTGGCCTGGTTGAGGCTGGCGTTCTGGGCCACCCCGCGCAGGTCGGACAGGGTCATGCCCATCGCCGCCAGCCGCTCCGGCTGGGCCTGGATGCGGATGGCCGGGCGCTGCTGGCCGACGATGTTGACCTCGGACACGCCACTGATCTGGCTGATCGAGCGCGCCAGCCGGCTTTCGGCCAGATCGCTCAGCTCGGTCATCGACATCTGCGCCGACACCACGCTGAGCACCAGGATCGGGCTGTCGGCCGGATTGACCTTGCGCCAGGTCGGCAGGTTCGGCAGGTCGCTGGGCAGGCGCCCGGCGGCGGCATTGATCGCCGCCTGCACTTCCTGCGCGGCGGTATCGATGTCCTTTTCCAGATCGAACTGCAGCGTGATCGAGGTGCTGCCCAGTGCGCTGGTGGAGGTCATCTCGATGATGCCCGGCACACCGGTCAGCTGCGTTTCCAGCGGCGTGGCAACCGCCGACGCCATGGTGTCGGCGCTGGCCCCGGGCAGGCTGGCATTGACCCGGATGGTGGGGAATTCGGCCTCCGGCAGCGGCGCCACCGGCAGCCGTGGCAGTGCAGCCACGCCGAGCAGCACCACAGCCAGGGTGAGCAGCGTGGTCGCCACCGGGTGCCTGACGAACCAGCTGGACAGCGAGACACGCGCACTCATGGGGCGGCCCCGCCCTTGGCAGCCAGTACGGCCGGTGCGGCGGCTTCAGCGACGATCACACCCGGGCGCAGGCGCGACTGGCCATCGCGCACGATCACATCGCCCACGCGCAGTTCTCCCTGGACCGCCACCTGCCCGTTCTCGGCCTCGCCGACGCTGACCGGCAGGACTTCCACGCTGCCGTCGCCGAGCACGCGATAGACGAAGCTGCCGTCCACACCGCGCTGGATGGCCGCCGCCGGCACCACCAGGGCGCCGGTGCTCTGGCCGGTGCGCACGCGCACGCTGACCAGCTGCCCGGGCCACAACCGATCATCGGCATTGGCAAAGCGCGCACGCAGGCGCACGGTGCCGGAGGTTTCCTCCACCTGGTTGTCGATCACCTGCAGGCGGCCTTCGGCCAACAGCTGGCCACCGTCGCGGTCGAGCGCCTGCACCGCCACTTCACCGGAAGCCAATGCCTGCCGCAGCTGCGGCAATGCGTCCTGCGGCAGTGCGAACACCACCGAGATCGGGTCGGTCTGCTGCACGGTGACCAGCCCCTGGGTATCGGTGGCCCGCACCAGATTGCCTGGATCGACCTGGCGCAGGCCGATGCGGCCGTCCATCGGCGCCAGGATGCGGGTGTACGACAGCTGCACCTGGGCGGCGTCCACCGCCGCTTGGTTGCCGTGCCCGGTCGCCTGCAGCTGCTGTACCGTCGCCGCCTGTTGTTCCAGCATCTGCCGGGAGACCAGCTGGTCGCTGGACAGGTGCTGCAGGCGGGCGAGGTCCGAGCGTGCGGCATCCAGCGTAGCGCGGTCACGCACCACTGCGGCCTGCGCGCCGCCCAGATCAGCGCGGATCGCGCGATCATCGATGCGGGCCAGCAGCTGTCCCTTGCGCACCTTCTGGCCTTCCTCGAACAGCACCTCGGTGAGCACGCCATCGACCTGGGGCCGCAGCACCGCGCTCTGCAATGACTGCACCGTGCCTACGCCGCTGCGCCAGTGCGCCACATCGCGCTGCTCCACGCGACCGGTGACCACCGGCACCGGTGGCGGGGTGCTGGCGGGCTGCGCGTCACCCCGCGACACGCCATGGAACAGCATCACCAGCGACAGCACCACCAGCAACAGCGCACCCAGTGCGAGGTGGCGGCGACGCATTCGTGCGGACAGGAAAGGAATTCGCATGCGGGGAGTCCATACCGGTGCCGGCGCGGGGGCTGCGCGGGCCTGGTGCCATCCTTACCGGTAGCCTCCGGCGCCTGGCTGTCGCCTGCCTGACAATTCCGTCAGCTGGACGTCCTTAGGGCGTCCCGTGAACGATGGCCCACCCACGTGCGCGACCACCGGCCTTCTTCGCGCCTCCCTTACGGAGCGGTGCCGATGATCCGGCCATGGGCGCCACGCTGGCGATCCCACACCCTCCCAGGAGTACGCCATGACCGGTTTCCGCTTCGTCCCTGCTGCCCTCGTGATTGCCACCGCCCTGCTGCTGGGTGCGTGCTCCAGGCCACAGGAGGCCAGCAAGGCCACTGCGGCCGAAGACGTCACCGAAGTGAAGCTGCTCCCCGCCTATGAATCCCTCGACAAGGACAAGGACGGCATCGTCACCCTGGCCGAAGTGGATGCAGTCGCACCGGACTGGGCCGAGCGCCTGCACACCTGCGATACCGACCGTGACCAGAAACTGAGCCGCGGCGAATACGACGTCTGCAAGCAGACCGCGCCTGCGGCCGCGCATTGATTCCCGGCGCCGGCGCGCCTGTGCGCGCGCCTGGCCGTGTTGGCCGCGCACGCTCCCCCGCCCACGGCTATACCAAGGTATAGCCGGGCTAACCCACGAGCCTCTAGGACTGCCCCATTCAGGGGCGGACAATAGCGCCACTGGCCAGGGCAACCCTGGCCGGCACCCTCCCCTCATGGAGACGCAGATGGACCCCGACCCTGCCGGGCGCGACGCGCCCCGGATGCCTGTTGCCTGTTCCTGGCGCCTGCCCGCTGGTCCCTGCCTGCCTGAGTGACGGGGGATCGCCAGGTGCCGCCTGCCTGGAGATCGCCCCCATGTCCTACAAGATCCTCTACATCACCCTGCGCCGCCTGATCGGTGAGCGCGATGTTGCCGCCCTGCGCAACCAGCTGCTGCAGCACGGCCCGGTCATGTTCGCCCGTTCGTTGTCGCTCGGCTCGCCACGCGTGGTGGCCGACGCGCTGTCGCTGCTGCCGATCAGCGAGCGCATCAACGTGCTGCGCCACCTGCCCTACCCCCTGCGCGATGCGATGAAGCCGCTGTGCATCGGCGGCAGCCAGCGCCTGCACATGCAGCCGTGGTCGCCGGCGGTGCTGGCGATGCGCCACGCCTGACCTGTTCCATCCGTTCCGTTCGTGTTCCGGCCCCGGCCGGCTCTGACATTCGAGGAGAGTCCCATGAGCCTGCTCAACGCCTGGTTCAACGCCTTCCTGCGCAGCCGTCGCGCAGGCAACCTGTTCCGCCGCCGTGCGATGCCCGAAGCTGGCTTCGGCCCGGGCAGCGCCGAAGCGGCGCCGTTCGCGCTTACCACCGGCCTGGTCACCCTGGCCCAGCAGCCGGAAGCCGAGCTGCTGGCCACGCTGGATTCGCATGCCGATGGCCTCAGCCCGCACGAAGCCGGGGAGCGACTGGCCACGCTCGGCCCCAACGAGGTTGATCACGAAAAGCCACTGCCGTGGTGGCGCCACCTGTGGCAGTGCTACCGCAACCCGTTCAACCTGCTGCTGACCGTGCTGGCGGCGGTGTCCTGGCTGACCGAAGACCTCAAGGCGACGATCGTGATCGGCGCGATGGTGCTGCTGTCCACGCTGATCCGCTTCGTGCAGGAGGGCCGCTCCAACCGCGCGGCCGAACGCCTGAAGGCCCTGGTCGGCAACACGGCGCGGGTGCTGCGCCGCAATCCAGGTACCGAGGCCGCCGACGTGGCCGACCAGTACTTCGGTGCACACCTGCACAGCCGCCGCCCGGCGCGCCTGCTGGACCTGCCGATCCGCGAACTGGTGCCCGGTGACCACATCGTGCTGTCGGCCGGCGACATGATTCCGGCCGACTGCCGAGTGCTGACCGCCAAGGACCTGTTCGTGGCGCAGGCGGCGATGACCGGTGAATCGCTGCCGGTGGAGAAGTTCGCGCACCCGGGCGATGGCCTGGCCGGCCTGCTGGAGCAGCACAACCTGCTGTTCATGGGCACCAACGTGGTGTCCGGCACCGCCACCGCCATCGTTCTGGCGACCGGCAACCGCACCTACTTCGGCACCCTGGCCCAGCGCAGCACCGCCACCGACCGTGCACCCACCGCATTCCAGGCCGGCGTCAACAGCGTCAGCTGGCTGCTGATCCGCTTCGCGCTGGTGATGGTGCCGTTCGTGCTGCTGATCAACGGCTGGACCAAGGGCGACTGGACCGAGGCGTTCCTGTTCGCACTGTCGGTGGCAGTGGGGCTGACCCCGGAAATGCTGCCGATGATCGTCACCTCCACCCTGGCCAAGGGTGCGGTGCTGCTGTCGCGGCGCAAGGTGATCGTCAAGCGCCTGGACGCGATCCAGAACTTCGGCGCGATGGAAGTGCTGTGCACCGACAAGACCGGCACCCTCACCCAGGACAAGATCGCGCTGGAACGCCATACCGACGTGTTCGGTCACGATTCGGAGGACGTGCTGGCGTTTGCCTACCTCAACAGCCACTTCCAGACCGGGCTGATCAACCTGCTCGACCGCGCGGTGCTGGAGCACGTGGAGCTGCAGAGCTCGCTGCGGCTGTCGCAGGACTACCACAAGGTGGACGAAATCCCGTTCGACTTCGAGCGCCGCCGCATGTCGGTGGTGGTGTCCGAGCGCGAGGATCATCACGAGCTGATCTGCAAGGGCGCAGTGGAGGAGATGCTGGCGGTATGCAGCACCGTGCGCGAGAACGGCCAGGACATGCCGCTGGATGACGCGCGCTTGGCGCGCGTGCGGCAGACCACCGAGGAACTGAACGAACAGGGCCTGCGCGTGGTGGCGGTGGCGATGAAGGAAACCGCGGCCAGCCGGACCGCCTACTCGCAGGCCGACGAGTGCGACCTGACCCTGGTCGGCTACGTGGCCTTCCTAGACCCGCCGAAGGAGTCCGCCGCGCAGGCACTGCAGGCGTTGGCCGCGCATGGCGTGGAGGTGAAGGTATTCACCGGCGACAACGAACTGGTCACCGCCCGCGTCTGCGCCCAGGTCGGGCTGGACGCGGACACGATCCTGACCGGCCCGCAGATCGAGCGCATGGATGATGGCGCACTGTCGCGGGCGCTGCATCACCATCGCGTGTTCGCCCGGCTGACGCCGCTGCACAAGGAGCGCCTGGTGCGCGAGCTGCGCGCACAGGGCAAGGTGGTCGGCTTCCTTGGCGACGGCATCAATGATGCGCCCGCGCTGCGTGCGGCCGACATCGGCATCAGCGTGGACAGCGCGGTGGACATCGCCAAGGAGGCCGCCGACATCATCCTGCTGGAGAAGAACCTGATGGTGCTGGAGGAAGGCGTCATCCAGGGCCGGCGCACCTTCAACAACATGCTCAAGTACATCCGCATGACCGCCAGTTCCAACTTTGGCAACGTGTTTTCGGTGCTGGTGGCGTCGGCCTTCCTGCCGTTCCTGCCGATGCTGCCATTGCAGCTGCTGGTGCAGAACCTGCTGTACGACATCTCGCAGATTGCCATTCCGTTCGACAACGTGGACGAGGAACTGGTACGCAAGCCGCTGAAGTGGAACCCGGGCGACATCGGCCGCTTCATGGTGTTCTTCGGGCCGATCAGCTCGATCTTCGACCTGACCTGCTTCGCCTTGATGTGGTACGTGTTCGATGCACGCACGCCTGCCGACCAGGGCCTGTTCCAGTCCGGCTGGTTCGTGGTCGGCCTGCTGACCCAGACCCTGATCGTGCACATGATCCGTACGCCGAAGGTGCCGTTCCTGCAGAGCATCGCCGCGCCTCCGCTGCTGCTGATGACCGGCCTGATCATGGCCATCGGCGTGGCCCTGCCGATGAGCCCGCTGGCCGGCTACTTCAAGCTGCAGGCCCTGCCGGCCGGCTACTGGCCGTTCCTGGTGGCGATCCTGTTCGGCTATGCGGTGCTGACCACCGCGCTGAAGAAGTTCTACATCCGTCGCTACGGCTGGCAGTAAGCGCCGGCCGCCTTGTCCAGGGAGAAATGGATGCTCGACATCAATCCGAACCTGCCGGCGTTCAACGCCGGCGCCACCCTGAGCTCGCTGATCAGCCTGACGGTGGCCTTCGTGCTGGGCACCGCGATCGGCCTGGAACGGCAACTGCGCCAGCGCACCGCCGGGCTGCGCACCAACACGCTGGTGGCGGTAGGCGCGGCGGTGTTCGTCGACCTGGCCGTGCGCTTCCATGACCTGTACGGCGGGCCGCCGTCGCCGCTGCATGTGGTGGCCTATGTGATTTCCGGCGTCGGCTTTCTCGGTGCCGGCGCGATCATGAAGGACGGCGCGCAGGTGTCCGGCCTGAACACCGCCGCCACCCTGTGGGGCTCGGCGGCGGTGGGTGCGTGCGCCGGCATCAAGCTGCTGCCGGAAGCGGTGATGGCCGCGATCTTCGTGCTGGCCGCCAACACGCTGTTGCGACCGGTGGTGAACCGCATCCAGCGGCAGCCGCTGCCGGAAGCCTTCAGCGAGGCGACCTATGCGATCAACGTGGTCTGCCAGCGCGAGCAGCAGGCCGAGGTGCTTGACCAGCTGTTGCTGCTGCTTGAGCAGGCGCAGTACCCGGTACGCGCGGTGGACCAGCGGCCGTTTGGCGAACGCGATGTGGAGATTGAAGCAGTGCTGTACGCCACCACGGTCGATGCCGGCGAACTGGATGCCGTGCTGGCAACGCTGGCGACCACGCCTGGCGTACTGCAGGGATTCTGGAACGCCAGCCTGGAGGAGTAGCTCGGCGGGCTACTCGGGGTCGTGCCGACCAACGGTCGGCACCCACCCGCAGCCAGCACATCCTGCCTTCGCACCCTGCTTCGGTAGGTGCCGACCGTTGGTCGGCACAAACCATCAGATGCCATGCCCGCCGCTGCGGTAGTGCCGGCCGCTGGCCGACAACCTCATGATCTCCAGAGGCACCATGCAGATGCCGGCCAGCGGCCGGCACTACCGGTCGGCAACCGACCCATGCCCGCTTTGCTATCCTCTCCGCCAACGCCAGGGAGCTGTCCCGATGCCATCGCTGTCGCCCCATCGCCCGCTGGTGCTGCTGGCCCTGATCGTCGTGATGGCGGCGATCTTCCTGATCGACACCGTCACCGACTACGCCGTTGCAGCGGCGTGTTTCTACGCGGCGGTCATCCTGGCCGCCTCGCGCGTGCTGGCCGCCCGTGGGCTGATCACGCTGGCCCTTGCCTGCATCGCGCTGACCGCTCTGAGCTTCTTCCTGACCCGCTTCGGCACCTACCGTATCGGCCTGGTCAATTCGGTGATCGGCATGCTGGTGATCGGCATCACCACCTATCTGGCCCTGAACATGGAAGCGGCCAAGGCGGCGGTGCAGGAGGCCCAGGGACGATTGCTGCGGGTCGCGCGCGCGTCAACCGTAGGCGAGCTGACCACCTCCATCGCGCACGAGGTGAACCAGCCGCTGGCGGCCATCGCCAGCAGTGCCGAGGCCTGCCAGCGCTGGCTGGCGCAGGACCCGCCGAACGTGGACAAGGCACGGCAGACCGTGGCCCGCATCCTGGCCGATGCGCACCGCGCCGGCGACGTGATCGCGCGCATCCGCGGCCTGACCCAGGGTGCCGCGCCGGAGCGTCGCGCCTTCGATCTGAACCAGGCAGTGGAAGAAATGCTGGCACTGTCACGCAGCGAGCTGGATCGGCATGGCGTGGCGGTGGCGTTGCTGCTGGATGCCGACCTGCCACCGGTGCAGGCCGACCGCGTACAGGTACAGCAGGTGATCGGCAACCTGATCCTCAATGCGGTGGACGCGATGGAAGCGGTGCCTGCCGCTGACAGGCGCCTGTCCCTGCTGACCCAGCGCGATGGCGCGCGGATCAGCCTCAGTGTGCGCGATCGCGGTGTCGGCCTCCCCGCCGACCATCCCGAGCGTGTGTTCGATGCGTTCTGGACCACCAAGTCACACGGTCTTGGCCTCGGCCTCAGCCTCAGCCGTTCGATCATCGAAGCCAACGACGGCCAGATCCGCGCCGAGCGCCCGAGCGGCGGTGGGGCCTGCTTCGTCTTCGACCTGCCCATCGCCACGGATGTCCCTCATGCGTAAGCCCACTGCCCCTGCTGCCGATCCGGCACCGATCGTCTACGTGATCGACGACGACCCCTCGGTGCGCGCGGCGCTTGAAGATCTGTTGGCGTCGATGGGACTGCAGGTAAGGGCCTTCGCCTCTACCCAGGCGTTCCTGGACCACGAACTGGAAGATGCACCGGCCTGCCTGGTGCTGGATGTTCGCATGCCCGGCCAGAGCGGGCTGGAGTTCCATCGCAGCATGGGCACCCATGGCCTGCAGCTGCCGGTGGTATTCATCACCGGCCACGGCGATATCGCGATGGGCGTGAACGCGATCAAGGACGGCGCCATCGAATTCCTGACCAAGCCGTTCCGTGACCAGGAACTGCTGGATGCGATCCACAAGGGCATCGAGATCGATCGCCAGCGCCGCCGCGACGGCGAGGCACTCGATGCCCTGCAGCAGCGCTGGAACACGCTCAATGCCGGCGAGCGCGAGGTGGTCGATGGCGTGGTGCGCGGGCGTCTCAACAAGCAGATCGCCGGCGACCTCGCGGTCAGCGAGATCACGGTGAAGGTGCGCCGTGCACAGGTGATGCGCAAGATGGGCGCGCGCACCCTGGTCGACCTGGTGCGGATGTACGACCGCTTGCAGGCGGGCTCGCCCTGACCAGGCAGCACGGCAGAGCGGATCGGCAGCGTCGAACAGCATTCCGCTTGCGCTATTTCCGGGTGGCCAGCACGACCACCAGCACGACGCTGACCTTGTCGACCACCGCGACCTTGGCCAGTTCGCCACTCTGCAGCGCGCGGAAGTAGAACAGCCATGAGGCGCCGGTTGCCAGGGCGGAGAGCACCAGGAACAGCTGGGTGCGCCCCGGCAGCAGCAGCGGGTTGGACCGCTTGCCGGTGACCACCACCAGCGGCAGGATCACCGCCGCCACGATCAGGGTGCGGATGGCCAGGTCCGAGTCCACACCCTTCGTGCCGTACCCGGTGTGGATCAGGTGCGCTGCAGGCGATGCTTCATGCGTGTATCCATCAGCCCCACCGCCAGCAGGACCGCGCTGGTCAGCCAGCCGGCAGCCAGCAGAGGGGTCTGCGGCAACAGTACGCCCAGTACGCCCAACGCCACGGCACCGAACAGGTGCGAGCGCGGCGCGTGTCCATAGACCACGCGCTTGTACAGGGCGCTGCCCAGCAGATAGATCAACGGCCCGGCCACCATCACGGTGGCGTACACCGTGCTGACGGCTGCACCCGGATGGTCCATCACCAGGTCGTTGCCCACCGCCGTGGCGATGATGCCGGCGATCAGCAAGGCATGCACGTAATGGAAGTTGGCGCCCATCCGCCCGGGGTCTTCGGCATGGGTGATGGCCTCGGTGGCATCGCGGCTGGAGATGCCGAAGTACAGCCACCACATGGCGATCGTGCCGGCGAACGTGGCCAGCACGGCCGAGACCACTTCCCCGCTCCAGTGCTCGACTTCACTGAGCACGCCGCCGGTGGCCAGCAGGGTTTCGCCCAACGCCACGATGACGAACAGCTGGCAGCGCTCGGCCAGATGCCCGCCCTCGATGGTCCAGTCACGAGTGTGCGAACGGCCCATGCCCGGGAACGCGAAGCCGAACATCGGCGAGATGTACTCGCAGGCCACCGCCACCGCCCACAACGCCAACCGCAGAGAGCCATCGGCTGCGGCACCGGCCAGCCAGAAGCACGCCGAAACGCTGACCCAGGCCAGCATGCGGCGGAAGTTGGGCGCCAGCGGATGGTTACGACCGACCTCGAACAGGACGAAAGCCGTGCGCCCCACCTGCATCGTGGCGTAGGCCCCCGCGAACATCCAGGCCCGGTCGGCAAAGGCCTCGGGAATGGACGAGGACATCAGTAGCGCCAGCAGCATGGTGGCAAACAGCAGGCCGCGGATGCGCGGCGCCTGCGGGTCGAACCAGTTGCTGACCCAGCAGGCGTACTGCCAGCCCAGCCAGACCGCGAACCAGAGCACCAGGGTCTGCAGCACGCCGGCCAGATCAAGGTGGTGCAGCAGGTGGTGGCTGAGCTGGGTGACCGCAAACACGTAGACCAGGTCGAAGAACAGTTCTTCGTAGGTCACGCGGGCATGGTGGCCATCGCGATGGCGCAGCGCGGGCAGGCGCAGTCGGGTGCTCATGGCGGGTCTTCAGCGTGCCAGGCGCCAGTACAGCAGGCCCGCCAGCAGTGCCGGCACGGCGAACACCAGCAGCAGGATCGGCAGTTCCTCGCGCACGCTGTAGCCGGCCTCGCTGACCCCTATCCACATGTTGGCCACCGAGACCAGCAGCCAGGTGGCGATGAACGCGATCAGCGCGGCAGGCAGCTGCGAGCTGCCCACGCTCCAGAGCCGGCCGAACAGCAGGAACACGCCCAGCAGCAGGACGCCAGCGGTGATCACCAGAAGCACATGCATGTAACGATCTCCTTGAGCCTGCTGGCAGGCTAGCCCGGGCCGATTCTGCGCTCCAGCCGATGATCGTGGTTTCACCTTCCAGCCGCTGCGAACAATCAATGGCTGCCGGGACATGGCAAACGCGAACGGTTCCCATTAGTATTGCGTCATCGTGCAGGGATGCCCTCCCTGCAGCCGCCCCTCGCCCCTGTTGCCGGTCCGGATGTCCCAGCTGCCCTCGCCTCACCCACCTGCACTGCCGCTGGTGTCTTCGCTGGCGCGCCACTACGAGGAACTGGTGGACTACCTGCGCCGCCGCTTCCGCTCGCCCGGACTGGCCCGCGAGGTGGTGCACGACGTCTGCGTGCGCCTGCTGGAGCGCCCGCCGCTGCACGATGCACGGCAGCCGATCGCGCTGCTGCGCCGGATCGCGCATGACGCGGCGGTTGATCGCTGCCGCGCCGAGGATCTGCGCCGGCACTGGGTGGAAGCACGCGCCGAGCTGCCGGACGATGCCTGCCCCCGGCCCGGGCCCGAGCAGCAGGCCCAGGGCCTGCAGGCGCTTCAGCAATTGAGCGCGACCATCGAGCGCATGCCGTGCCGGCGCCAGCAGGTGTTCATCCTGCACAAGATCCACGCACTGCCCCAGGCCGAGGTCGCGCTGCGGATGGGTATCGGCCTGAAGGCGGTGGAACGCCACCTGCGCCTGGCCATGGCCGACTGCCGCCAGCAGGCCGGGCAGCGATGAGGCGTACACCTGGGCCTCCCACGCGGCCGCAGCCGTCGCAGCCTCCCAGCACCGATGAACTGCTCGACCAGCATCGCGATGCGCTGAAGGAACGCTTTCCGCTGCCGGACCCGAAAACGCTGCAGCGTCGTCGCGGCGGCCGTGCCGCCAAGGTCGTGCTGCCCGCACTGGCGCTGATGGCCGGCGCGCTGTTGCTGGTCGATCCGGCCTGGCAGGTGCAGGACCATCGCACGGCGGCAGGCGAACGCCGCGCACTCGATCTGGCCGACGGCAGCCACCTGCTGCTCGATGCCGGCACCCACTTGCAGGTGCGTCGCCACCTGCGTTCACGGCAGGTGGTGTTGATCCAGGGGCGCGCCCGCTTCCAGGTACAGCATTCGGCATGGCGACGCTTCGAGGTCGATGCCGGACCGGTACGCGTGCGCAACTACGGCACGGTGTTCGATGTGGATCGCCAGGGCGATCTGAGCGAAGTGACCCTGTGGCGCGGCGAGGTGGGGGTACGCGCCGAGGGCAGCGATGCCGAGCAGCGCCTGGAGCCCGGCCAGCGCCTGCTGGCGCAGCCGGGGTCGATCTCTCCGCCCGAGGCGATCGACACCGACCCGGCCGACTGGACCACCGGGCGGCTGCAGTTCGATCGGCTGCCGCTGGCGGAGGTGCTGCGTATCCTGCAGCGCTATCACGATCGTCCGATCGTGCTGGATGACCCCACGCTGGGCCCGCTGCAGGTGTCCGGCGTGTTCGACGCCGACCGCGCCGACACCGCCGTGGCACTGCTGCCGGAGATCCTGCCGGTACAGGTGCACGCCGCCGCCGATGGCAGCCTGCACCTGCGCAGGCGCGATTGATCGCCATTGATCGCCTTCGCAAGGGTGGGTTGTGCGCCGTCCCATCCGGCAGGTGCGTGAACCCCTCCGAAGGACCCCCGAATGACCCGCCCTGTTTCGCCCGCCGCACTGCGTCGGCTGGCTCCCTCCCTGCTCGCCGCCTGCCTCTGCGCTGCCCTGCCCGCCGCCGCGCAGGCCGCCGCGCCTGCGCCGATGGAGCTGCATCTGCCCGCCGGCCCACTGCAGGCCTCGCTCAACACGCTGGCGCGGCAGAGTGGCATCCAGCTGCTGTTCGCCGCCGACAGCGTGAGCGGCCGCACGGCCCCGGCGCTGGATGGCCGCTACACCCCGCGCGACGCCCTGCAGCGGCTGTTGGCGGGACAGGGCCTGGCCCTGCAGGAACGTTCGCCGGGCGTCTTCGTGGTCAGCGCCGCGGCAGCGCCAGCGCCGGCAAAGGCCAATGCCCCGGCGCGCGCGCCTGCGGCTGCGACACCGACCTCACTGGCCCGCGTCACGGTATCGGCCTCGACCGCGCGCATGCCGCAGGGCGAGACCGCCATGCCCAACACCATCACCGTGCTGACCCGCGAAGACATCGCGCAGCAGCTGGCGCTGGGTTCGGACGTCTCGCGCGTGCTGTCCTCGCAGATTCCGGCCTTTGCGCCGGCGCGCGAGAAGATGTCCAACTACGGCGAAACGATGCGTGGCCGCGGCATCCTGTACATGGTCGATGGCGTACCGCAGTCGACGCCGCTGCGCGATGGCTCGCGTGACTCGCACACCATCGACCCGGCGATGATCGAACGCATCGAGGTCATCCATGGTGCCAACGCGCTGCAGGGCATCGGTGGCACCGGCGGCATCGTCAACATCATCACCCGCAGCGCGCCCAGCGAGCCCGGTGCGTTCCTGCTCGACACCAACATCAACTACAGCAGCGCCCTGCCCAGCCGCCGCGATGACAGTGGCCAGCGCGGTTCTGCGCTGGTCGGTGTGCGCGGCGAGCAGTTCGACCTGGTCGCCGGCCTGGCCTATGAGAAGCAGGGCCTGTTCCATGATGGCGAGGGCCATTCGATCGGCACCAATGCGCAGGGCGAGCTGATGGATTCGACCTCGTCGAACGTGTTCGCCAAGCTGGGCTGGACCATTGCCGAGGGCCATCGCCTGCAGCTGATGGCCAACCGCTACGAACTGCGCGGGCTGGACAACTACCTGGCGATCAACGGTGATTACCGCACCGGCCGGCCGACGATTTCGGTGCGCGGTGACACGCCGCTGGAGCCGCCGATGAACCGCTCGCGCTCGCTGACCCTGGACTACAGCGCTGCCGACCTGCTCGGTGGCCGCTTCCAGGCGCAGGCCTTCGCGGTCGATTTCGAAGGCCGCTATGGCGCCAGCCAGTGGGACCCGTGGGGCAACACTGGCGCCAACGCTGCCTGGGACCAGACCCAGAACGAATCGGACAAGCGCGGCTTCAAGCTGACCCAGAGCTGGACCCGCATCGCCGACACCACGCTGGACGTGACCCTGGGCCTGGACGGCCTGCGTGACCGCACCCACCAGGTGCTGCTGGCCAGTGGCATGAACTGGGTACCGCAGACCACCTACCAGAGCCTGTCGCCGCTGCTGCAGCTGCATTGGTGGCCGACCGACCACCTGATGCTGTCCGGTGGCCTGCGCTACGAAAAGGGCGAGCTGGAAGTGGGCGACTACACCACCCTGCCGCGTTACGGCGCACGCAGGGTGGCCGGCGGCAAGCCGACCATGAGCGAGACCCTGCCCAACTTCGGCGCGGTCTGGTACATCAATGATCGCCTCAATGCGTACGCCTCTTACTCGGAGGGTTACACGGTGGCCGACGTCGGCCGCGTGCTGCGCGCGATCAACCGTGACGGCCAGCGCGTGGACAGCCTGATCGATCTGTCCCCGGTGGTGTCGGACAACCGCGAAATCGGGCTGGAGTACGACGATGGCCGCTTCAGCGGCGACGTCGCCTACTACACCTCCGAATCCAAACTCGGCTCGGTGCTGGTCTACGACCCGGGCATCGATGCCTACGCCGTGCAGCGCCAGGCCACCCGGGTGGAAGGCTTCGAGACCAACCTGCGCCTGCGCCTGGGCGACAGCCGCCTCGGCCTGGGCTACGCACGCGCCAACGGTCGCTACGACGCCAACCTCGATGGCCGCCTCGACAGCGATCTGGCCGGCGTCAACATCGCGCCGAACCGGCTGACCGCGTTCTGGGAGCAGAACTGGACGCCGCAGCTGAGCACGCGCCTGCAGGCCAGCCGCGCATTCGACCGCGACTTCGACCTGCAGGGCGCGCGGGTAGCCGAGTTCAAGGGCTACACCACCATGGACCTGGTTGCGCGCTATGCGCTGGACAAGCATAGCTTCACGCTTGGCGTGCAGAACCTCGCCAACAGGCAGTACATCAGCTACTACTCGCAGACCACGCCGTCGAACCCGAGTTACTTCTCCGGCCGTGGGCGGGTGCTGACGCTGGGCTGGCAGTACCGCTACTGATCCATGGCGCCCTTATGGGAGCCATGAAAACTATGCGGAACGCGATGAAGGAGGCCCGTGCTAGTTTCTGGGCCTCCTTCAAGCGGACCTGGACCATGCGCTCTTCCCTGCTCGCCCTCACCCTCGCTGCTGCACTGCCGGCTGCCTACGCGGTGGCCGCCGAAACACCGCTGCCACAGCTGCGGGCATACACCGTGGATGCGTCCTGGCTGCAGCCGATGGCGCCGCTGCAGATTGCCGACCACACCTGGCAGATCGGCACCGAGAGCCTGACCGCGCTGCTGGTACAGACCAGCGAAGGTGCGGTGCTGCTGGACGGCGGCATGCCACAGATGGCCGGCCACCTGCTGGACAACCTGAAGGCACGCGGCGTGGCAGCGCAGGACCTGCGGCTGATCCTGCTCAGCCATGCACATGCCGACCACGCCGGCCCGGTGGCGGAACTGAAGCGCCGTACCGGAGCGCGCGTGGTGGCCAACGCAGAATCGGCAGTCCTGCTGGCACGCGGCGGCAGTGATGACCTGCACTTCGGTGATGACATCACCTATCCGCCGGCCAGCACCGACCGCATCGTCATGGATGGCGAGGTGGTCACCGTGGGCGGCATCGCCTTCACCGCACACTTCATGCCCGGGCACACCCCGGGCAGCACGGCCTGGACCTGGACCGACACGCGCGACGGCAAGCCGGTGCGCATCGCCTACGCCGACAGCCTGAGCGCGCCGGGCTACCAGCTGCGTGGCAACGCCCGCTATCCGCGCCTGATCGAGGACTACACGCGCAGCTTCGCCACCGTGCGCGGGCTGCCCTGCGACCTGCTGCTGACGCCACACCCGGGCGCCAGCCACTGGGACTATGCCGCCGGCAGCAAGGCAGGTGCCAACGCACTGACCTGCAAGGCCTACGCGGATGACGCCGAGGCGAAGTTCAACGCGCAGCTGGCCAAGGAAACAGCCCGCGCCCGTTGATTCCGTAGAGTCGAGCTTGCTCGACTGAAGCGAAGAACAGTCGAGCACAGCTCGACTCTACAAAGAGCAAGCCGAGCGTGGACTCGGCTCTACACAGGTCGCGTGGAATGGTGCCGGTCAGACCGACCGGCACCGCCACTGACTGTCAGCCGCCCTGCCCATGCTCGGCGAACGCCTCGATGCTGCCATCGGTGCGCACCAGCTCGACGGTATACGGCTGTACGTAGCCATCCGGCATTTCCATACCCGGCGAACCGGCCGGCATGCCCGGCAGCACCAGACCGCGCGCCGCCGGGCGCTCGGCCAGCAGGCGCTTGATGTCCTCGGCGGGCACGTGCCCTTCGACCACGTAGCCGCCGATCTCGGCGGTATGGCAGGAGCCCTTGCCCACCGGCACACCCAGCCGGACCTTGATCGGGTTCATGTCATCGGTATCGCGCACCTCCACCTGGAAGCCTTCGGCCTTCAGGTGGTCGACCCAGATGCCGCAGCATCCGCAGCTGGCGGTCTTGTGCACGACAGCGATGGGCAGTGCGGGATCGATCGTGGCCGGGCCGGCCTTGATGGGCGCCGCCGGGGCCTGCCCTGCAGGCGACGCAGCGCTGGCGTCTTCAGCAGCGCGTGCGCAGGCGGCGGTGGCAAGCACAGTGCCCAGCAGCAGGCCGAGGGAGAGAGAACGGTTCATGGGTTGATTCCTTTGCAGATGCGGGCAGTACAGCCCGCCACCGGCGCATCAATGGCGCAGGCAGGGTCGTAAGTAGAATGAGCAGCCATGGCAGGCGCTTGCGCGCCTGCAGGAATCAACCGATGGGTGGCCGCAACGGGTCCGGCAAAGGCGGCGGCGCATGTTGCCGTGCGCTGGCGGGGGGAGGCGCCTCGCGCCAGGGCGACGCGGGCGTTCCATTCAACGTGGCCAGCATGCCCAGGCAGGCCGGTGGGCATTCGCACTCACCGCTTGCGCAGAGCGTTGATGCCGCTTCGTCGCAGCATCCGTCCATGGCAGTGGAATGCGGGGCGACGCAATGCCCTGCTGTAGGCACCGATGCATCCGGCAACGACGCAAGCGCCAGCGCCGGTGCATTCAGCGCCAGGGCAACAAGCAGCATCCATCGCAGCAGCAGGCCAGGCAGGTTCACGCGTCGATGATAGCCGATGCGCGCATCAGGCCGTCGCCGCCGCCATCGCACGCATCCTTACCGGAATCGACTTGGCCGCCGGGGTGCCGCTGATGCGGTCGTAGTAGTCCAGCGGCAACAGTGGATTCAGTTCGGGGTAGTAGCCGGCCAGCGCGCCGCGCGGCATCGGGTAGTCCAGTACGGTCAGGCCATCGATGCGCCGGCTCACGCCATCGCGGCTGATCGTCTCCAGGCTGACCTGCGCCTCCTTCTGCAGCCCACGCGCCAGCCGGTCCTCGATGTTCATGAACAGCACCATGCGATCGTTGTACACGCCGCGGTAGCGGTCGTTGTAGCTGTAGATGGTGGTGTTGTACTGGTCGTGCGAGCGCACCGTGGCCAGCCGCAGCATCTCGGGGTCATCCACCGGCTCGTCCACGTCCAGGCCGGGCATCACCAGGATGTTGGCCTTGCCATTGGGGGTGGGCCACACCCGGCGGCGCGGCGGAATATCCAGATGGAAGCCGTGCGGCTGCTGGATGCGCTGGTTGAAGCCGGTGTAGATCTCCGGGTACACCGCTGCGATCAGGTCGCGGATGGGGGTGTAGTCGTGCATGCACGCGGCCCAGTCGACCTTGCTGCCAGGCAGCGTTGCCATCGCCATGCGGCAGACGATCTCGACCTCGGGCAGCACCTCGGTACTGACCGGTTCCAGCACACCGCGTGATGCGGTCACGTTCGACATCGCATCCTCGATGGTGACGAACTGCTCGCCGGCCGGTGTCACGATACGTTCCGAGCGCGCCACCACCGGCAGGATCAACGCATCGCGGCCATGCACCAGATGCCCGCGATTGAGTTTGGTGGCGATGCCGACGGTCAGCTCCAGGCCGCGCATCGCCTCATAGGCACGCGGCGTGTCGGGCACGGCATGGATGAAATTGCCACCCAGGCCGATGAACACCTTGGCGCTGCCATCCAGCATCGCTTCGATCGACTCGACCACATGGTGGCCGTGCTCACGCGGCGGGTCGAAGCCGAACACCTGCTGCACGCGGTCCAGGTAGGCCGGCTTGGGCTTCTCGTCGATGCCGACGGTGCGGTCACCCTGCACGTTGGAGTGGCCGCGGATCGGCCCGATGCCGGCACCGGGCTTGCCGAAGTTGCCGCGCAGCATCAGCAGGTTGGCCACCTGCTGCAGCAGGCGCGAGCCGTACTGGTGCTGGGTCAGGCCCATGCCGTAACAGATCACGGTGGCGTTGGAGCGGATGTAGATCTCCGCACAGCGGCGGATCTGCGCTTCGGAGATGCCGGAAACGCGAACGAGATCGTCCCAGTCCTGCGCCATCACATCGTCGCGCAGCGCATCCAGGCCCACGGTGTGTTCGGCCAGGAAGTCGTGGTCGAGCACACGCTCGCCCTGCGCCTCACGTTCAAACATCACCCTCATCATGCCCTTGATCAGCGCCAGGTCGCCGCCGATGCGGATGTGCACGAACTCGCTGCTGATCTCGGTCGAACCCAGCGTGGCCATCTGCACCACGTCCTGCGGCTCGGCGAAGCGGATCAGCCCGCGCTCGGGCATCGGATTGACCGCCACGATCGGGATGCCACGTTTGCGCGCCTCGACCAGGTTGCTCATCATCCGCGGCGAATTGGTGCCGGTGTTCTGGCCGATCACGAAGATCGCCTCGGCGTGCTCGAAGTCCTGCAGCACGATGGTGCCCTTGCCCACGCCGATGGCCGGCGGCAGGCCTCGGCTGGTCGGCTCGTGGCACATGTTCGAGCAGTCCGGGAAATTGTTGGTGCCGAACTCGCGCACGAAGATCGAGTACAGGAACGCCGCTTCGTTGGGCGTGCGGCCGGAGGTATAGAACTCGGCCTGGTGCGGGCTGTCCAGCGCCTGCAGGTGGCGGCCGATCAGCGCGAAGGCATCGTCCCAGCTGCACGGCACATAGTGATCGGTGGCCGCGTCGTAGCGCATCGGCTCGGTCAGCCGGCCCTGCATCTCCAGCCAGTAGTCGGTCTGCGCCATCAGCTCGGTGACGGTGTGCTGCGCAAACAGCTCACGACCGGCACGGAACTGGGTGGCTTCCCAGGCCAGCGCCTTGGCGCCGTTCTCGCAGAATTCCAGCTTCCTGCGCTCGTCGGCATCGGGAAACGCACAGCTCGGGCACTTGAAGCCGCCCGGCTGGTTCATCGCCAGCAGCGCCTTCGAGCCCTTGCCGATCACGCTCTGCTGCAGCAGCACCTTGGCGGTGGCGCCGGCGGCACCCCAGCCACCGGCCGGCTGGTTGTAGGGCTTGTAGCGCGGCGGCTTCTGCTCGGACATGTTCGGGAACCTGGCGGGAGGAACGCAACAACAGAACGGCGCGGAGTGCGGGCGTGCTGCCTTTCGGCCGCTCGCCAAGCCCTACAGTCAAACACGGTCCATGCGGCTGCGCCAGAGGCTGGAACCGATTGCAGCGAAGCGTTTCATGACAACGGTTACCGCCGCGTCAGCGCTCGGCCACTGCGCTATTCTCGATGCCGTGGGTGGTCCACCACCTGCGTTTCTCCCTTGCCCGGATGCGCTGCATGCCTGACTCGACCCCGCCGCACACCCCGCCTGCCGGCACGGCCCAGCGCCCGATGCAGCGCTGGCGCAGCGAGGGGCAACAGCAGCAGGTCGACGTGGTGGCCGAGGAAGTGCCGGTCGCGCTGCGCTACAACGGCGCCGCCTTCGCGGTAATGATGGCCACCCCGTGTGACCTGGAGGACTTCGCGCTGGGCTTCTCGCTCAGCGAAGGGTTGATCACCGCGCCTTCGCAGCTGTTGACCATCGATGTGCGGCCCCAGCTGGAGGGCATCGAGCTGCAGATGACGGTGACCGACGACGCACCCGGCTCCGATCTGGACCCGGCCAACGGGCGCCTGCTGCCCGGCCGTGGCGGCTGTGGCCTGTGCGGCACCCGCCAGCTGGAGGACGTACTGCGTCCGCTGCCGCAGATCCACGGACGCCGCACCTATCCGCATGCCGCGCTGCAACGGGCATTGGCCACCCTGTCGCAGCACCAGCCGATGAACGAAGTCAGTGGTTCCACCCATGCTGCGGCCTGGGCCGACGCCAGCGGCCGGATTGGTTGGGTGCGCGAGGATGTCGGGCGGCACAATGCGCTGGACAAGCTGATCGGCGCGCTGCACCACAACGAACACGTCATCGACGGCGGCCTGCTGGTGATCTCCAGCCGCGCCAGCTACGAGATGGTCAGCAAGGCGGTGCGCGCCGGCGCCAGCGTACTGGCCGCGGTGTCGGCGCCGACCGCGCTGGCGATCGACCTGGCCCGCAGCGCCGGGCTGTGCCTGGTCGGGTTCGCGCGCGAGAACGGGTTCAATGTGTACACCCATCCGGAGCGGCTGCAGGCCGACGAACCAGCTCGGTAGAGTCGACCGCTGGTCGACTAACGCGCGCAGCGCGGGCTTTTCGCCAACTGAACGAAACGCAGTCGACCAGCGGTCGACCCTACCGAAGGGCCGGACGTCACCTCAGCGCAGCGCCACCTTCGGGAAATCCACCGGCACGTCGAACGCTACGTTGACGTAGTTGGTGAACAGGTTGAGTGCCACATGGGCGAGGATTTCAACGATCAGCTCATCGTCGAAACCCGCCGCGCGCAGCGCCTGCACATCGCCATCGGTGATCTGTGCGCGCTGCTCGACCACTTTCAGTGCGAAGTCCAGTGCGGCGGCCGTGGCCGGATCGCTGGACTGGCCGATCTGTGCGGCGGCCATCTGTTCGCCACTGGCGCCGGCCTTGCGACCCAGCGCGGTGTGTGCGGCCAGGCAGTACTCGCAGGCATTGCGGTTGGCGATGGCCACGGCGATCTGCTCGCCCAGCAAAGGTGACAGGCGGCCAGCGCCCAGCGCGCCGAACGCCCCCCACATGCTCTGCAGCGCGGCCGGAGAATTGGCCACGGCACGGAACATCGCCGGAGTGGCACCGAAGGCGGCATGCACCTGGCCCAGCAGGGCCTGGCGGTCGGCGGTGGTGGCGGATGCATCGATCAGGGGGACACGGGACATGGTGGATCTCCTTGGGAAAGCGCCCGGGATTGGACGACCCGGCCATCCTAGGTAGACTCCATGGACATATCAGGCCATATCGGCCGCTTGTATTGTCCATTCGTCCATGAACGCTTCTACAACCCAGACGGATACCTCCGCGCCTGACCGCCTGTCCTCGCTGCTTGAACGTTTCCGCGTACAGGCCGCGCTGTTCCACAGCGGCCCGCTGTGTGGGCGGCACGTGTTCGCGCCGCAGCCCGGGCGCGCGTTCCTGCACATCCTTCGCCAGGGCGAGATGGAGGTCCGCCATCCCGATGGCGATACCGCACTGCCACGACTGAAGATCGACAGCCCCAGCCTGCTGCTGTACCCGCAGCCGCTGCACCACGTGTTCCACAACGCGCCGCTGGAGGGACCGGATTTCACCTGCGCCACGCTGGATTTCGATGGTGGTGCGCGCAATCCGATCGTGCAGTCACTGCCGCCGGTGATGGTGGTGCCGCTGGCTGCGATCAGCGAACTGGACGACACCCTGCACCTGCTGTTTGCCGAGGCTGATCGCCAACGCTGTGGTTCACGGCTGCTGACCAACCGCCTGTTCGAAGTGGCGTTGATCCAGATCCTGCGCTGGGTGGTCGATCACCCGGATGCGGCGGGTGTCAGCCATGGGCTGATGCGCGGCCTGTCCGATGCAAGGCTGGCGCGCACGCTGGTCGCAATGCACCAGGCGCCACAGCACGAATGGACGCTGCCGCGAATGGCGGCCACCGCCGGCATGTCGCGCAGCGCCTTCGCGGCAGTGTTCAAGGAGGTGATGCAGGCGACACCCGCGAGCTACCTGCTGGACTGGCGGCTGAGCCTGGCCTGCGCGCAGCTGCGTGCGGGTGTGGCGGTCAAGCAGGTCGCCATCGAGGTGGGGTTTGCCGATACCGCGTCGTTGTCGAAGGCCTTCCGCAAGCGGCTGGGGGCGTCGCCACGGGCGTGGTTGGCCGCGAGCGCGGCGCAGGCTGGGTAAATGGGTAAGGGGTAGAGTCGACCGCTGGTCGACTATCGCGCGAAGCGCGGGGGTTTCGTGGCCTGGCCGAAGAGCAGCCGACCAGCGGTCGGCTCTACCACGGGTGATGTCGGCGCGTTCGTGGCCTGGCCGAAGGGCAGCCGACCAGCGGTCGGCTCTACCAAGAGCAATGCTCGCGCGATGGCCGATGGCCTAGCTGGCCGCCCCATCGGACTTCGCCAGCAACCCGGCGATGCGTTCGGCCACCTGGGCACGCACGCTTTCATCCAGCTGCCCTTCGTACATCGCTTCGTAGATCCACAGGCCATCGGCCGCCAGCCGCGCCACGAAATTGTCCAGCGCGGCCGGGTCGTCCTGCCCGGGTGAAGGCGGCAACGGCGCCCAGCGTCGTACCGCCGGGCCCCACGGGCGCTCATCGGCATCCGGGTCGGCCGATTCGAGCATGAACATCAGCTCGGCACGGGTGGCGCTCTGCGCCGACACCCGCACGAAGGTCTGGTGGCGCTCCAGCGCGGTGGCCTCATCCGCGCGCTTGCCCAGCAGCGCTTCCATCGACGCTTCCCATGCCTGCACCAGATGCTCGTCGATGCCGCGCAGCAGCGCCTCGCGCGAGGGGAAGTGGTACAGCAGGCCACCGCGGGTCAGCTGGGCCTCGGCCGCCACCGACTCGAAGGTCACCGCACGCACGCCGTCACGATTGATCACGTTGACGGCGGCGTCGAGGATGCGGTCGCGCTTGCTGGTTCTCATCGCATCATTTTACGCGATCGGCCGCGCCCTCGCGGCTGCCGACTCGGCCGCGCAGCAGGCGCGCGATGATCGTCGCACCGACCGCCAGCATCACCGTGATCACCAGCAGCACGATCTGGTAGCCGCGGTCGTACGCAGCCGTGGCCAGCGTGAACCACTCGCTCTGCCCGCTCTCGCGTGCCACATGCAGGGCCTGGGTGAAGCCCTCGCGTGCCAGCGCCGGCATGTCGGCCGAGGCCGGCAGGAAGGCGCTGTACATCGCCGCGCTCAGGCTGCCCAGCATCGCCACCGCCAGCAGGCCACCGAATTCGTAGGAGACTTCCTCCACCGACGAGGCCATGCCCGCACGGTGCGCCGGCACATTATTGAGGATGGCGGTGGACGCCACCGAGATGGCCGAGCCCATGCCAAAGCCGGTGATGGCCATGCCGGCCACCACCCAGCCCAGGCCGTGCGGGAAGCCGAACGCAACCACGCCGACACCCACCGCGCCTGCGGCCAGGCCACCGCAGATCAGCGGACGCAGGCCGACCCGGTGCAGGATGCTGCCGCCCAGCAACGCGCTGGGCAGGCTGCCCAGCGCCGCCACCGAGACCAGCAGGCCCGCCTGCAACGGGGTGAAGCCCGCCACCAGCTGGAAGCGCTGGGTGGTGACCAGCTGCAGGCCGGCCATCGCGAACAGGGTGAACACCGCCGACAGCGTGCCGGCCAGGAACGCGGGATTGCGGAAGATCGCGAAGTCCAGCAGCGGGTACGGCAGCTGCTGCTGGCGCCGCGCGAACGCCGCACCGCTGATGACCGCCAGCAGCAGCGCGCCGGCACCGAGCGCGTACGACGGCGGCGTGGCGATCAGCGACTTGATCGCCAGCACCAACCCGGACAGCGCAGCCAGCGCCAGCACCGACGACACCAGATCCCATGGGCGCGAGGTATCGCGCTGGCCTTCCGGCGCCAGCAGCAGCGTGGCCACGAAGGCGACCACCACCACCGGCACGTTGATCAGGAACACCGAGCCCCACCAGAAATGCTGCAGCAGCCAGCCACCGATGATCGGGCCGAGCGCGGCGCCGACGATCGCCACCGAGCCCCAGATCGCGATGGCGATGTTGCGCTCGCGCTCTTCGTGGAAGCTCAGGCCGATCAGCGCCAGCGTGGCCGGCATCATCGCCGCCGCACCGACCGCCAGGAACGCGCGCGCAGCGATCAGCTGCGCGGCACTATCCGCGAATGCCGCAGCCAGCGAAGCAACGCCGAACACCACCAGGCCGATCAGGAACATGCGGCGGTGGCCGATGCGATCGCCGAGCGTGCCGGCGCCGAGCAGCAGGCCGGCCATCACCAGCGGATAGGCATTGATGATCCACAGTGCCTGGCCGGCACTGGCCGACAGTTCTTCAGTAAGTGTGGGCAGCGCGGTGTAGAGCACGGAGTTGTCCAGCGTGACCAGCAGCAGGCCGGCGGCAACGGTGAACAACAGCGCCCAGCGACGGGCGCGCGACAGGGCCGGAGCACCGGCCAAGGGCTGGGACAGAGCCATGGGAGAACCTGGTGGGGATGAAATACCGGCATAACTATACCGGATATCCGGTATAGTTATGAGCTTCGAAATCGACCGGTTCAGCTTCTGTAGCGGCTAGCCTGTTCGACCGGACGCCCCAGCCAGGCATGGCCTGGCTCTACGGGTAAACACTCACCGGCAGTCTTCCGGCAATGCGGCAATCGCGGACACCACGGCCGCCTGCATGCCCTGCCCCACGGCCATGTCCAGCTCGCCACCGATGCCGCCGTGCTGGCGGCGCAGTTCGTCCTCGCACAGGCCGCGCACCCGCCCGCGTGCATTGGCGCGCAGGCTGCTGCAACGCCAGTCGGTGCCGCCCAGCGGCAGCACCGAATACACCACGCTGTTGCAGGCATTGCCGGCGCGCTGCTGCAACGACAGGCCAGCGAAGTCACGTGGTTCACTGCTGCGCTGCGGATCGAAGTAACTGTCGGGGAAGGTGCGCGCGTACTGCTCGATGTCCACGTCCATGCTGCGGCCCGCCGCCAGCGGCATCTGCAACGGCTGGCCACAGCGCAGGGCATCGGCGCGATGCTGGATGTACTGGTAGATCGGCCGGTCGAGCGTGGGATCCTGCTGGGTCACCGCGCTGACCGCCGCCAGCACCGGCAGCGACGCACGATTGGCCATGCGCGCCAGCAGCCCCGCCTGTGCTGGCTGGCAGCGATCACGCAGCGTGGCCGCCAACAGGAACAGCACGTCGTTGCGAAAGGCCGGTTCTTCGATCAGGCGCTGTTCGATGCGCTGGCGCGCATCCGCCGCGGGCGCCGGGAACGCGATCGCCGGCGGCTCGGAGACCGCGGCGCGCCGATGCCACCACACGGCCAACACCACGCCGCACACCAGCATGCTCGCAACGATGACCCAGCGCGCGCGCATCAATTGTGGATCGCCGTCAGCGTTGCCGCTGCGGCGTCGTAGGACGCGCTGGCGATATCCGCATCGAAGCGCTTCACCTGCAGGCGGCCGGCCAGCCGGTACGGGTCCCACAGGTCGCCGAGCGCGATCGGCGTGGCCAGGGTCACATGGATGATCTGGTTCGGCGGTGGTGGCGGCACATGGATGCAGGCGCCGTAGAACGGCACGAACAGCAGTTCGTCGACCAGGCCGGCGTCGTTGGTACCCAGCGGCACCACGTAGCCGTCCAGATCCACGGCGCGGCCATCGGCGGCATCGACCACCTGCGACGAGCCGAACTGCCTGGCGCGGTCGGGGCTGGAATGGTCGATCTCCTGCCCCGGCGGCGTGCCGGAACCGGTGTCGTCGATCAAACCGCCCACGCCGTCCATGCCATTGCGTGACAGGCCGATCTGCGGCGGCGGCCGCTGATAGGTCACTTCATCGGGCCGCAGCGCATCCCAGCGGTTGATGGGAGCATCGGCCACCGTTGGCTGCGCGGAATGCGCGGTCTGCGCGGGGCTGACAGGTGCGGCGGTCGGCACCGGCTGCGTACAGCCAGCCAGGCACAGGCAGCCCACCAGCATGCCAACGTGCTCACGGTTCATAGGGCCTCAGATGCGCATCGCGCATGGTGTAGGCAGAACCGGCCAGGTCGTCGTCCAGCCGCTCTGCGCTCAGGGTGCCGGCCAGGAAGTACGGCGAGTACATGTCCGGCATTTCGATCGGGCGTGGCAGCAGCACGTGCACGATCTGGTTGGGCGGTGGCGGCGGCACGTGGATGCAGGCGCCGTAATACGGCACGAACAGGAACTCGGTCAGGCGCCCATCCTGCGCGTTGGCCAGCGGCACCACGTAGCCCGGCAGGCGCACCGGTCGTTCCAGTACCGCGTCCACGGTGCGGAAGGTGCCGAACTGCGGCATGCGCCGGTTGCCGTTGTGTTCGACCTCGGGGCCCTCGCCCCGCTCCAGCGCGGCCAGCTCATCGCCGGGCATCATCTGCAGCCAGTCCAGCTCCTGTTCTTCAGCCGTGCCCGCCGTCACGGCACCACTGCGGTCGATCACCGGCGACGGCGGCAGCGCCTGCACGCCGCTATCCACCGGCCGCTCGCAGGCAGTCAGGAGCAGCAGCATCGGCAGCATCCACAAGCAGCGCATGCTCAGCCTCCCGGCGACAGGCCATCGGCCAGCGTGCGCCGATAGGCCAGCAGCGCCGGCACCAGCCCGGCCACCGCGCTGATCACCAGCACGCCGACGATCCACGCCAGCTCGCGAGCGTCCGGCCAGACATGGGTGATCGACAGTCCGAAGCTGGCCAGCGCCCACGCGCGGCCCGCCAGGCTGGCCACGGCCAGCGCCGCCAGCGCGAGCACGCAGGCCAACGCGCTGGTCGCCACCGCTTCAACCACCAGCAGGGCGGCGATGTAACCCGGCCGCGCACCGATCGCACGCAGCACGGCCATCTCACGCCGCCGTTCCTGCAGGGTCGAAACCAGCAGCGCCACCAGCGACACCATGCCCAGCAGCACCACCATCGCGCTGATCAGCTGCAGGGCACGTTCGGCCGTGCCCAGCGACTGCCACAACTGCTGCAGGGTCACGCCCGGCAGGATCGCCAGCATCGCCTCGTCCGGGTACTCGTTGATCCTGCGCTGCACCGCGAAGGTGGCAATGCGCGAGTTCAGGCCGAGCATGAACGCGGTGATGCTGGTCGGGGTCAGATCCAGGTGACGCGCCTGCTCGGCGCTGACGCTCTGGCTGCGCAGCTGCACACCCGAGCGCCAGTCCACATGGATCGCCTCGATGGCCGGCAGCGAGACCAGTACCGATGAATCCACCGGCGTGCCGGTGCGCTGCAGGATGCCGGCCACGCGGAACGGCTTGTCGGCATGGGTGGCCAGCGTAACCGCGCCGGTGCCGTGGGCCAGCACGATCTCATCGCCGAGGCCGACCCGCTGCGCAGCGGCCACTTCGGCCCCGATCACCGCATCGTACAGATCGTCGAACGGCCGGCCCTGCGCGAAGGCCAGCGCGTGACCGGCGCCGTAACGGTAGTGATCGAAGTAGCCGCCACTGGTGCCGACCACGCGGTAGCCACGCCAGGAGTCACCCAGTGACAACGGCACCGCCCACTTCACCTGCGGCAGCGCCGACAGCTCCTGGTAGGACTGCCAGGACACATTGTTGGTCGGGTCACCGATATGGAACACCGAATACAGCAGCAGGTTCACCGGCCCCGAACGCGCACCGACGATCAGATCGGTACCCGACACCGTGCTGGCAAAACCTTCATGCGCCTGCGTGCGCACGCGTTCAACGCCCAGCAGCAGCACCACGCTGAGGGTGATCACCAGTACGGTGAGGCCAACACTCAACGCGCGGCTGCGCAGGCTGGCCCAGGCAAGCTCAAGCATGGGGTTCACCTGCGCGATTGATCTCCGCCAGCGCAATGGTGCGGTCGAACAGCGGCTGCAGGCCATCGTCGTGGCTGACCACCACCACCGTGGTACCGGCCGCCTCGCATTGTGCGGACATCAACTGCAGGAAGGCTGTGGCGGCATCCCGGTCCAGCGCCGAGGTCGGTTCATCGGCCAGCAGCACCGCCGGCCGGCCAATCAGCGCACGAGCGGCCGCCACGCGCTGCTGCTGGCCGACACTCAGGGTGCCCGCGCGCCGCTGCATCAGCGCCGGGTCCAGTTGCAGGGCGCCCAGCAGTCGCGCGATCTCGGCGTCCAGCGGCCCGCTGATGCGCTCGCTGCGCAGGCGCGAGAAGCGCAGGCCCAACGCAACGTTGTCGCGCACGCTGAGGAACGGCAGCAGGTTGAACTGCTGGAAGATCACGCCCAGGTGGTCGGCGCGGAAGCGGTCGCGGCGGGCGCCGCGCATGGCCTGCAACGCCTGCCCGGCCACCTCGACGCGGCCCTTGCCGGGCAGCAGCACCCCGGCCAGCAGTCCCAGCAGCGTGCTCTTGCCGCCACCACTGATGCCGCGCAGCAGCACGCTGCTGCCCTGCTCGATCCACAGCTGCGGAATGTCCAGCACCAGGCGCAGCCCATAGCCGAACTGCACCTCATCCAGCCTGATCAGCGCAGCGCCGCTCACGGTGCCAGTACCACGCGCAGCTGGGTGGCGGTCAGCACACTGCGGCCCTGGCCATGTTGGGTTGCGGTGTTGACGATGACCTCGTGCAGGCCGGGGAATACCGCCGGCAGCCGCATCACCAGCGCGCGCAATGCCGCTGGATTGGCACAGCGGTACTGCAGGTTGGCGCTGAAGCCGGCGTGGCGGTGTTGCCCGGCTGCCGGTGCCGCAGTGGTTGCATCGAAACCCTCGGCGCTGGCATCGCTGCTGGCCAGCCGGCAATGCGCCGCCGTCGGCAGCGTTACCCAGCTGCCACTCTTCAGCACCGCGGTGGCGCGTGCCAGCGATGCCCGCTCAGCGGCGTTGGCTGGCGGACGCTCGAAATCGAGGATGCCGATACCCGGCGCCTGCAGGGCCAGTTCCAGCACGCCCTGATCGAGCGCGAGATCAATGGTGGCCTGGCCGTGCACGTGCGCACCGAGCTGGCGGACGTCATGGGCCTGCGCGGCGCTGGCAGCCAGCAGCAGGAAAAGAGCAGCAGGAAGCTTCATGGGAGAGACTCCAATTGTTACTATGTAACATTATGGACCACATCCCCTCGATGCCCGCAAGGGCCCTGGCCCAGCCGCCAGCTTCGGCACGCTGGCATCCCCGCCTCGATCTCGCAGGTGCCTGGCTGTCGCTGGCCTGTGCCGCCCATTGCATCGCCCTGCCGTTGCTGCTGGCGTTCGTGCCGGCCGCGATGATGGCGCTGCGCTCGTTCCAGCACCCCGGCCATGGCGCGATGACGCTGCTGCTGGTGATGTCGCGCTGGGAGTGGCTGTTCGCGCTGGCGGCCTCGGCGCTGGCGCTGGCCAGCACCACGGCAGGGCTGCGCCGGCATGGCCGCAGGTGGCCGCTGCGGCTGGCCTGCGTGGGCGCCGGCCTGCTGCTGTCGGCGTCGTTGTATCTGCCGCTGAAGGAATCATTGCTGTGGCACGGCGTGGCAACGGCCTGCGGTGGCGTGCTGCTGGCCTGTGCGCATATCGGCAACCGGCGCGCTCTGCACAGCCACCGGTAGCGCTGCGAAGATGCCGGCCAGCGGCCGGCACTACCTGTCGTTGGAAGCGCGGGCCGTCCGCGCCGCACCACCACCGGTAGCGCCGGCCGCTGGCCGGCGTGCCCGCCTCGTCAGAAGCGATAGCCCACTTCCGCGCCGAAGATGCGCGGGCTGTCGACCGGACCGTAGTAATTACCGTCGCGGCCGAACGCCAGGTTGTCGAAGATCAGGCCGTTGATGCGGCGCTTGTTGGTAAGGTTCTGTACGAACACGCGTGTGCTCCACGGCCCGCGCTCATAGCCCAGCTGCACGCCCAGCACCGCGACGGCCGGCTGGAACGCGCGGTTGCGCTCGTCCAGCGCGCTGGAACCGGTGAACTGCGACTCCAGCCGCGCGTAAAGGCCAGACTCGAACTGGTAGCGCGCCGCCAGATAGCCGGTGTAATGCGGGGTCAGCTTGACCCGCTTGCCGTCCAGGTTCTGGTCGACGCTGACCCACAGCCTGGTGTACTTGGCATCGACATAGCCCACATTGGCCATCAGGGTGAAGCCGGGCATCACCTCGAACACGCCTTCAAGTTCCGCGCCGCGCGAACGGATCGACGCATCCGAGCCCACGTAGTCCGACGAGATCGGGCGGCCGTTGGCATCGGTGGCCACCTGGATCTCCTGCCAGTTGTCCGAGGTGATGTGGAACAGCGCACCGCCGATGTGGCCACGGCCGCCGGCCAGGTTCATCTTGAAGCCCAGCTCATGGCTCCACATGCGCTCGGACTCATAGCGCAGCACCTTGTCGTTGACCACATCGCTCTGCGCTGCGGCCAGGTTGAAGCCGCCCGGAATGTAGCCCTTGGCCGAGGCCGCATAGAACGACAGGTCGTCGGTGGCGTCGTAACGCAGCGACACCCGCGGCAGCGTCGCCGAGAAGGTATGCGCCAGCGCGGCATCGCGGTACAGCACGCGGCCGCCGGCACCCAGATCCAGCGCACCGGCACGCTGCTCGGTGGAACGCCGCGCCTGCTCATGGCGCAGGCCCGCACTTGCGGTCAGTTGCGGAAGCGACGGGAAGGTGTAGCTGGCGGTGGCGAACACACTGTAGTCCTCCCCCTTCGAGGTCTGCCGCGGCGCCAGGTTGTAGCTGTCCAGCCCGCGCAGCGCAGGGCCGACGAACGTACCCAGGATCGAATCCTTGCTGTTGCGGTAGGTAGACACACCGGCCATCCAGGTCAGCGCCTGGTCACTGGGCGAACTGAAGCGCGCCTCGGCCGTCCATTCGTTCTTCCGGTCGTAGATGCGGCCTGCCAGTGCCGCGCTCTGGGTCATGTCGAAGTCGTAGCCGGCCGAGGTCACTTCCTCGTTCCGCCAGGAGGCGGCCACGTCCAGCGTGCCGGCCTGCAGCTGCCATTGCGCACTCAGGCCCGCCACCGACTCATCTTTCGCGGTGCGCTTGGGCGCGTCATTGATGTAGGTGAAATCACCGGCGCGACGGCCGCCGTTGAGCGAGGTGCCGTAGGTGCGGTTGTACAGGCCGGTATCCAGTGGCAGGTACTCGTACTCGAACATGCCCGGCGCGCGGGTGCGCAGATGGTAGGCCAGTGCATTCACCGAAACATAGTCGCTCGGCCGCCAGCGCAGCTTGCCCTGCAGGTAGCCCTCGCCCACCCTGCCGCGCGCCCCGGAGGGCGTGAGGTTCTTCAGGTAGGCATCCTCGTCCGAGCCCATGAACGCCACCGAGCCGGACAGGCGGCCATCGTGGCTCAACGGGCCGGCCAGGAAGCCGTCCAGTGCCGTGCCGTTGCCATTGCCGAACCAGGTACTGCGCACATTGAGTTCGCCTTCGCGCGCATCGGCCGGACCGCGCGTGCGCACCAGCACCAGGCCGGACTCGCTGTTGGCCCCGTACAGCGTGCCCTGCGGCCCGCGCAGCACCTCCACCGACTCGACCTGGTTGAGCACGGCATTGCTCAGTTCACGGAACGGAATGCCATCGATGTAGACCGATGCTCGGTTGACCAGGAACGGATTGGACTCGATGCCGCGGATCGAGATGAACATGTTGCTCAGTTGGCCCATCGCATTGAACTTCACGTTCGGTGCGAGCTTGTCGAGGTCACGGAACTCGGTGACACCGGCCTCTTTCAGCGCCTGCCGATCAAGCACGGTGACCGACAGGTCGCTCTTCAGGTACGGGGTATCGCGCTTGGAGCCGGTGACACGGACACCGTCAAGCGTGGCCGGGTCGGCCTGCTGGGCAAGCGCGGGCATGGCAGGAATGAGCAGGGATGCCGCAACAAGGGCGGCAGCAGGCGTGGACGACTTCAACGGACAGACCTCAACGGATGGAAAGGCGGACGCGCGGGCGGCGGCAGCGCGGGTCAATAGTGTTATTCTGTAACATTCGCGCCATCCCGCCACTCCATTCGCGGCAGCGCCGCTCCATTTCCGGATCCGTGATGCCCGCCCTCGCCGACCAGCTGCTGCGCGAAACCGGCCCCCAGCCTGCGGCCGCCCACGTCAGCCCGGACGGGGCGGTGCTCCTGCTGCGCCACCGCTTCGAGGCCAGCGAAGGCGAGATGGGCCATCCGCGGCAACTGCGCCTGGGCATGGCCATGGCCGGCGGAGGGTGGTTGCAGCAGCGCACGCTCACCGGCGTGCTGCAGGCCCCGTGGCGACCGGGCCAGTTCAACCTGGTCCTGCCTGGCGACAGCGGCACCTACGCCAGCCCCGCCGTCGACGTGCTCGGCATTGCCATCGACACCCACGCGTACCCACATGACGCGCCCACGCTGCAGCACCTGCAACCGCTGGCGGCGCGGCTTCACCACGACCCGGTGGTGGCCTCGGTGCTACAGGCGCTGTGGTGCAGCGCGCAGGCCGGTGCGTGCCTGCCCGGTTTTCTCGAACACGGCGCGCAGGTGCTGCTGCATCGCCTGGGCCAGCTTGCCGGCCAACGGCGCGAGGTGGGCGGCACCGCCACACCCCTGTCGGCACAACGGCTGCTGCAGCTGAAGGACTACATCGATGCACAGCAGGGCCAGCCGCTGGGCGTCACCCAGTTGGCTGCCGCCGTGCAGATGCAGCCGTCCAGCTTCAGCCGCGCGCTGCGCGCCGCTACCGGTCTGCCACCGTATGCGTTCCTGACCCGGCACCGCATGCAGCGGGCCGGCGCCGCGCTGGCGCAGGGCCGCAACGTCACCGAGGTCGCCCTGGCCAGCGGATACGCCAACCCCAGCAAGTTCAGCGCGGCGTTCCGTCGCGTGCTTGGCTGTTCGCCCTCGGCCTGGATCGGGCAGGCGCGGTAATGACGGCCGCTGGCCGGCAACCCGGGCCTGCACGATGCAATGCGGACGCCGGCCAGCGGCCGGCACTACCCCGCCCGATCGAACAGCGCCGCCACCCAGTCGATGAACACCCGCAACCGCGGCGAGGGCGTGCGGTTGCGCGGGTAGACCAGGTTCAGCGGGCTCGGCGTTGGCGGCATCTGCGGCAGCAGTTCGACCAACTCGCCCCGCGCAATGTACGGATCCATGCGGTAACGCGGTGCCTGGATGATGCCCAGCCCTGCCAGCGCAGCGCCGAGGAACGCATCCGCACCGGACACCAGCACCCGCGCCGGCAACGGCACGTACCGGACCTGCCCGTCCTGCTGGAACTCCAGGGGAATCAGCTGGCCAGTGGCGCTGGAGCGATAGCCGACCATGTCGTGGCCGTTCTTCAGCGAGTCGATATCCACGGGCAGGCCCCGGGCCTGCACATAGCCCGGCGAGGCCACGGTGACCTCGCGCAGCAGCGTCAACCGTCGCGCCGCCAGGTCGCTGTCGGCCAGCGTGCCGACCCGGATCGCCGCATCCACGCCTTCGCGCAGCAGGTCGACATAACGGTCTCCCTCACTGACGTCCAGCTCGATGTCCGGGTAGCGCTGCAGGAAGTCCGGCAGGTGCGGAAACAGCAGATGCCGGCCCAGCGTGCCATGCACCTCGATGCGCAGCGGGCCACGCGGTGGCACGTCACGGAATGCGGCCTCGGCGTCGTCCATGTCGGCGATCAGTCGCAGGCAACGACCGTAGAAGACTTCACCCTCCAGGGTCGGTGCCACCAGTCGCGTGGTCCGGTTCAACAGGCGCACGCCCAAGCGCTGCTCCAGCGCCTTGATCGCGTCGGTCACCGTGGCCCGTGGCAGGCCAAGATCCTCGGAGGCGCGGGTGAAACTGCGGCGCTCGACGATACGGACGAAGGCGCGCATGGCCGTAAAGCGGTCCATTGTTCGGCTATCCGGATGGTGTCGGCTGATTATGCACGATTGTCCGCCGTGGGCCGGTGCTGCATGCCAACCAAGGTTGGCATCTACCAGATCACGGCACGCTGTTCGTCGCCCGCTGGGTGGCCGCCTTGGCGCATGCCAACCAAGGTTGGCATCTACCAGAGCACGGCACGCTGTTCGTCGCCCGCTGGGTGGCCGCCTTGGCGCATGCCAACCAAGGTTGGCATCTACCAGATCACGGCACGCTGTTCGTCGCCCGCTGGGTGGCCGCCTTGGCGCATGCCAACCAAGGTTGGCATCTACCAGGGCACGGCACACCGGTAGTCGCCCACCTTGGTGGGCGTTCCGCGCGTGCCGACCAAGGTGGGCATCTACCGCGCCTCGCGGCGGCGGTGCACCCAGTAGTACAGCGTGGGCAGCACCAGCAGGGTCAGCAGCATCGCCGACAGCAGGCCGCCGATCACCACCACCGCCAAAGGCTTCTGGGTCTCGGCACCGATCGCGTGCGAGGTCGCCATCGGCAGCAGGCCGAACATCGCCAGCAGCGCGGTCATCAGCACCGTGCGCAGGCGCTGCAGCGAACCCTGCACCACCGACTGCAGCAGGTCCATGCCCTGTTCGCGCAGCTGGGCGAAGCGACTGAGCATCACCACCCCGTTCAACACGGCTTGCCCGAACAATGCAATGAAGCCGATCGCCGCCGACACCGACAACGGAATGCCGGTCAGCCACAGCGCCAGGATGCCGCCGATCATCGCCAGTGGCACGTTGGCCAGGATCAGCGCCGCACTGCTGATGTCCTTGAAGGCATCGAACAGCAGCACGAAGATCAGCAGCACCGACAGCGGAATCACCCAGCCCAGCCGCTTCATCGCGCGCTGCTGGTTCTCGAACTCGCCGGACCACTCCAGCCGGTAGCCCTCCGGCAGCTGCACGCTGGCGTCCACGCGCTTGCGCATGTCGGCCACCACGCTGCCCATGTCGCGCCCGGCGATGAAGATGCTGACCGCCTTCACCCGCTGCGCGTTCTCGCGCGAGATGTTGATCGCGCCGCTGGCCATGCGGAACTCGGCCAGATCGGACAGCGTCACCGCGTGGCCGTCACCGATGCCCACCGGCACCGTGCGCAGCCGCTGCAGGTCACGATCGGCATCGTCCAGGCGCAGCGTGATCGGGAACCTGCGATCCCCCTCCCACAGTTCGCCGACCTGGCGCCCGCCCAGTGCGGTCTCGATCACTTCGTCGATGTCGCGCACATTCAGCCCATAGCGCGCGGCGCGGTCACGGTCGATCTCGATCTGCAGTTGCGGCAACGCGCCGTCGCGGTCGATGAAGGCACTCTCCACGCCGTCCACGCCGCGCACCTGGCCGAGAATCGCCTGGGCCTGCCGGTTCAGCACGTCGAGGTCCGAGCCGCTGACCTTGATCACCACCTGCCCCTTGATCTGCGAAATGCTCTCCAGGATGTTGTCGCGCACCGGCTGCGAGATCGAGAATTCCGGCCCCGGTATGCGCTGCTCCAGCGTGCGCTGCAGGTCGCTCACCAGCTGCCGCTTGTCCACGCCCTTCGGCCATTCCTTCTCCGGCTTCAATGCCACCAACGCCTCGATCTGGTTGGCGCCCTTGGCATCGGAACCATCTTCCGGGCGGCCCAGCTTGGCCACCACCGTCGATACCTGCGGGAACGTGCCGACCAGTTCGCGGATGCGCCGCGACTGCTGCTGCGCCTCGGCCAGGCTGGTGCTGGGGTCGAGCGTGGCGGTCAACCAGATCGAACCCTCGTCCAGCTCGGGCAGGAACTCCGAGCCGAGCCGCGTGCCCAGCGCCAGTGTGCCGACCAGCAACGCCGCCGCGGTCAGCACCACCGCACGCGGGCGGGCCAGCGCACGCTCCAGCACCGGCTTGTACCACCCGGTCAGGCGGTCCATCAGCGGATTGCCGTCGCGCATGCGGTCGCGCCGTAGCCACCAGTAGCAGAACAGCGGCACCACGGTCAGCGCCAGGATCAACGCACCGATCAACGCCGAGGTCACCGAATAGGCCATCGGCGCGAACATGCGGCCTTCCTGGCGCTGCAGGGTGAAGATCGGGATATGCGCGGCGATGATGATCATCATCGAGAAGAACGTCGGCCGCCCCACTTCCGATGCCGCTGAAAGGATGGTCGAGAAGCGCGTCTTCCTGTCTGCCGTGGGGGGCAGCTTCGACAGCCGCGAGACGATGTGCTCGGTGACGATCACCGCACCGTCGATGATGATGCCGAAGTCCATCGCCCCCAACGACAGCAGGTTGGCCGGCACGCCCCACAGGTGCAGGCCGAGGAAGGTCGACAGCAGGGCCAGCGGCATCATCGCCGCCACGATCAGCGCCGCGCGGGCGTTGTACAGGAACAGCCACAGCACCAGGAACACCAGCACGGCGCCTTCCAGCAGGTTGCGGAACACCGTCTTCAGCGTAGTGGAGACCAGCCAGGAGCGGTCGTAGAACGGCTCGATGCTGACCCCGGCCGGCAACTGGTTCGCCTCGATCTCGGCGATGCGCGCATGCAAGGCGTCGAGCACGTCGGACGGATTCTCGCCCTTGCGCATCAGCACCATGCCGAACACCGCATCGTCGTTGTCATCCTGCCCGACCAGGCCCTGCCGCGGCAGCCCGGTGTCAGCAATGCTGGCCAGGTCGCGTACCAGGATCGGCGTACCACCGCGCTGCCCGACCACCACGTTGCCGATGTCGGCCGGCGAGCGCATCAGGCCCACGCCGCGGATCAGGAACTGCTGCTGGCCACGCTCCACGTAACCGCCGCCGGCATTCGAACTGCCTTTCTCCAGTGCCTCGGCGAACTCACCGAGGCTGATGCCGCGGTCGCGCAGCTTGTCCAGGTCCGGCTTGACCTGAAAGGTGCGCGCGAAGCCACCGAAGCTGATCACGTCGGCCACGCCCGGCACGGTGCGCAGGCTGCGCTCCATCGTCCATTCCTGCACGGTGCGCAGCTGGGTCGAGGTCAGGTGCGGACCTTTCAGTACGTAGCGGTAGATCTCGCCCACCGCCGAGCTCATCGCCTCCAGCTCCGGCGTCACTCCTTCCGGCAGCTCCACGCCCTGCAGGCGTTCCAGCACCTGCTGGCGCGCGAAGTAGTCATCGGCCTTGTCATCGAAGGTCAGGATGATCATCGACAGGCCGAACTGGGTATGCGAGAACACCCGCACCGAATGCGGGATGCCGGACAGCGCCACCTCCAGCGGCATCGTCACCTCGCGCTCCACCTCTTCGGCAGCGCGGCCCGGGTGCAGCGAGACCACCGTCACCTGGGTATCGGACACGTCAGGGAAGGCTTCCACCGGCAGCACGCGGAACGCGGCGATACCCGCGCCGATGAACAACAGCAGCGCCAGCATCACCATCAGCGGCTGGCGCAGGCAGTAGGCAATCAGGCGATCGATCATGGGGCGGCGTGCCCCGTGCCGCTGCTGGCCGCCGTCGGCGCACTGTCGACCAGCTGCTGCAGCAGCAGGCCACCTTCGACCACCACCCTGCTGCCTGCCGCCAGGCCCTCACGCACCCACAGGCGGCCATCGCCCAGTTCTTCGGCATGCACGGCGTGGCGCACGAAGCGGCCCTTGCCCTCCTCCACGAACACCACCTGCGTGCCGTTGATCAACAGCACCGCCGCATCCGGCAGCGAGACGCCGCCCTCGGCCGGCAGCGCCACCTGTGCGCGCACATACTGCCCGGCCTTGAATCCACGCGAGCGGTTGTCCAGCTCGGCGCGGGCCTGGACCACGCGACGCTCGCTGTCGACGAAGTCATCCACATGCTGCAGCGTGGCCTGCAGGGGTTTGCCATCGGCGCCGGGCACGCTCACCGGCATGCCGGCCTTCAATCGCCCGGCCAGGCTTTCGGGAATGTCCAGCAGCAGCCACAGGCGATCTGGATCGCCGATCACCGCCAGCGGCTGTTCGCTGTCGGGGCTGACCGACATGCCCGGGCTCATCCGCCGTTCCACCAGCACGCCCTCGATGGGCGCGCGCAGCGGCAGGCGCTGGTCGACGTGCTGGCCGTTGCCATAGGCCTTGGCGAAGGCGGTTGCGCGCGCATGATCGGCCTGGCTGCCAGCAAAGTTGGCCTCGGCCTCGTCCAGCTCGCGCCCGGACGCCACGCCAGCGGCGTGCAGCTCGCGGGTGCGCTGCAGCTCCTTGCGCGCCTGCTGCAGCTCGGCGCGGCCCCGTGCGCCCTCCGCCTGGGCCTGGCCGAACTCCGGCGAAGTGATCCAGGCGATGACCTGGCCCGCCTTTACCCGCTGGCCCGGCTGCGCCTCGATGCGCGCGACCTGCCCCGGCAGCGGCGTGCGCAATGCGCTGGAGCGGGTCTCATCCCAGACCACACGGCCCGGCAGCTGCAGGCTGGCACTGGCACCGGCGGTGACCGCCTCGCTGCGCAGCACGTCCAGCTGGCGGCTGTCGGCCGGGAACTGGATCTGGCCGGCACTGACCTGCGGCGCATCTTCGGTATACGACGCCGGCTCGCGGCCACAGCCACTGAGCAGGGCCAGTGCCAGCAACACCGGCAGCAGCGCATGGCGCGCGCGCGGGCGATGGGCAACGGTGGACTTCATCGGGACTCTCCTTCGGCAGCGGATGTGGCGGCTTCCCAGCGCGCCAGGGCAATGGCATGGTCGGCACGCGCCTCGATCAGCGCGGCCTCGAAGTCGCGCCAGCTGCGGCGCGCATCCAGCAGGTCGGTCAGGCTGGCGGCACCGCGGCGGTAGGCCAGCTCGATGCCCTGCACCGCCTTGCGCGCGGCATTGGACTGCAGCCCTTCGTAGTCGCTGCGGCGCTGCGCGGCGAACTGCGCGCTGGCCTGCAGCTGGTCCAGTTCGGCGCGCGCTTCGCGCTGCAGCACCTGCAGTTCCAGTGCGGCACTGTCCCGATCCGCTTCGGCGCGCTGGATGGCACCGCGTGCGCGCGACGGTCCACCCAGAGGAATGGTCAACGACACCCCCCAGGTGACACCGCTGATGTCGGTCGGCTCGCGCTCGGCCTCCACCCCCAGCTGGATGTCGCGGTGGCGCTCGCTGCGCGCCAGCGCCACACCGGCATCGGCGGCGGCCAACCGCGAGTGCGCCGCACGCAGATCGGCACGCTGCTGCGGATCGAACGCACGCGTGGCGGCCACACTGCGTGTGTCGGGCCACGGGTCGTCGGCACTGAGACTGCTGCTGTCATCACTGCCGAGCAGCAGCGCCAGCGCGTGCCGGGCGTCACGCAGATCCAGCGCCGCCTCGCGCGCGGCATCGGCCACGGCAAGATCGTCCACCGCCAACCGCGCACGATCGACCGGCGCCATCGCCCCGGTTGCGACCTGCTTGTCCGCTGCGGCCATCTGTTCGGTCGAACTCTGGCGGTTGGCCTCGGCAATCTGCGCCCGCTCCTGCGCGCTCTTCAGGCCGAAATAGGCCTCGTGCAGCGCCACCTGCTGGCGGCGCCGGGTATCGAGCATTTCCAGCCCGGCCACCTGCAGCAACGCGTCCGCCTGGCGGATGCGCAGCGCTCGCTTGCCACCACGCTCCCAGGTCCAACCCACACCCAACGTGCTGTCCACCCGCTTGTCCTGCCAGCGGCCGGGGCCGATGCCATGCTTGGGGCTGATCTTGCTGCTGCCGATCGACAACTCGGCTGCGGGCCGCAGGGCAGCGGTCTGCGCATCCCCCTGCACGCCACGCAGCTCCAGTGCCGCCGCACGCAGGTCCGGGTTGTGCGCCTCCATGGCGCGCTGCGCGTCCGCCAGGGACAGCGCCGAAGCTGCGGGCGCGCACACGAGGGCGGCCAGCACAGCCGCAAGTCGAGAGGAGAAATTCATGCGCGTCACGGTAAGGTGACGCACTTGCGCCAAACTTGCCCCAACCTTGCACGAAGCTTGCAATGCGAATCCTGCTGATTGAAGACGACGCCGCCCTGGCCGATGGACTGATCCGTGCCCTGCAGGGCGCCGGGCATCTGTGCGATCACCTTTCGCGCGGGCTGCATGCGCCGGCCGCGCTGGCCAGCGCGCCGTATGACGTGATGGTGCTCGACCTGTCGCTGCCCGATGTCGATGGCCTCGACCTGCTGTCGCGGTTGCGCAACGACGGTGTCACCCTGCCGGTATTGATCCTGACCGCGCGCGATGGCATCGACGATCGCATTCTTGGCCTCGACCGCGGTGGCGATGACTACCTTGCCAAGCCTTTCGCACTGGGCGAACTGGAAGCGCGGCTGCGTGCGCTGTCACGCCGCCGCAGCGATGCACCGGCGCAGAAGCGGCTGGGCCGGCTGTGCTTCGACAGCATCCGCAACGAGGCGCAGGTCGATGGCCAGCGTGTCGAGCTGACCGCGCGTGAGCTGGCGCTGGTCGAGGCGCTGATGCAGCATCCCGGCCGCACCGTCACCAAGCAGCGCCTGTTCGATGCGCTGTACAGCTGGGACCACGAGGCCAACCTGTCGGTGATTGAAGTGCATGTCAGCCGCCTGCGCCGCAAGCTGGAACAGGCGCGTGCCGGCGTTGGCATCCGCATGCTGCGCGGGCTCGGCTACCGGCTGGAGGCCGGCGGTGACTGAGCGCGTGCACAGCCTGCGCGGCCTGCTGCTGCGGCGCCTGTGGTTGCCGCTGCTGGTGTTGATGCTGTGCAGCGCGGTGGGTTCATTCGCACTCGCGCGCTTCTACGCTGGCCAGGTCTACGACCGCTGGCTGCTGGACTCGGCGATGTCGCTGTCCGAACTGGTAGAGGTGCAGGATGGACGCGCCTCGATCGAGATCACGCCGGCGGTGTCACGCATGTTCACGTGGGACACCACCGACGAAGTGCATGGCGAAGTGGTCGATGCCGGGGGCGGACGCCTGTACGGTGACCTGCCCGAAGCATTGCCCCGCCCTGCCGTTGCCGCTGGAGGTGATGGCGAGGCCGTCTACTACGACGCACGACTGCGTGGGCAGCCGGTGCGCATGGTCGAAGTAGTGGTCAGCGCCGGGCCCGGCCACGAGATCCGGCTACGCGTGGCCGAAACACTGCGCAAGCGCCACCGGCTGGAGCGCAAGCTGCTGATGACCAGCATCCCGTTCCAGGCTGCGATTCTCGCGCTGGCGGCGTGGCTGGCGTGGTCGGGTACCGGCGCCGCCGCGCGCCATGCCAACCAGGTGGCACGCCGCTTGGCCAGCCCTCGCCCGGACCCGCTGGCGCCATTGGAGCCTGCACAGGAGGCGCCGCGCGAACTGTGGCCGGCGGTAGAGGCCTACAACGCGCTGCTGCAGCGCCTGGACGCGATGCAGGCCGCGCAACGGCGTTTCGTCAGCAATGCCGCGCATCAGCTGCGCACGCCGTTGGCGGCAATGCAGGTGGAACTGGAGAGTTCATTGCGCCAGCATGATCCGCAGGCGCAGCAGCTGGCGTTGTCCGGCACGCTGGCCGGGCTGGCGCGGCTGCAGCACCTGGTCAACCAGCTGCTGATGCTCAGCCGTTCCGAAGATCCGCAGGGCAGCGCGTTGCCGCTGCAGCCGGTGGATCTGGCGGTGCTGGCGCGCGGCGTGGTGGAGCGCTATGCGGACAGGGCGTTGGCCGCAGGCGTAGACCTGGGTTACGACGGGCCCGACGAGGGCGTGGCGATCCAGGGTGATCCGCAGCTCCTGCGCGAAGCGCTTGGCAATCTGCTGGACAATGCGCTGCGCTATGGCAGCGTGCGCGGGGTGATCACGCTTGGCCTGCAGCAGGACGCCGAAGGCCTGCAGGTCTGGGTGGACGACGACGGCGCCGGCATCGCCGAGGCCGAGCGCGGGCGTGTCACGGAACGCTTCTACCGGGCCAGCAGCGAGGGCGACGGCTGCGGTCTGGGGCTGGCGATCGTGGCAGAGATCGCACAGCGGCATGGTGCGGCATTGGTGATCGATACCGCCCCGATCGGCGGCGCGCGGGTCGGATTGCGGTTTCGCTCCCGGTAGATGCCCACCTTGGTGGGCATCCGCTGCGACCGTAGCGGGACATATCGGTGGACGCCAATCTTGGTTGGCGCTGCCCATCGGCAGCCCTTGATTACGAAGCGACCAGCCGTACCCGGCTGCACCTGGCGCGATGCCTGAGCCGTGGAGCCGCCACGCGCCTTGCGGCAGCGTTGTTACGCTGATTCAGTCCATCCAGAACTGATCGGTGCTTCTCATGCCGCCTCTTCGACCCGTCCTTCTGAAATCCCTTGTGCCAACAGCACTTCTGCTGACGGCGTGCCAAGGTTCGACCGTCAAAACGCCCCAGAAGCACTCACCTGAGCTCACAGCGCGCATCGAAGCACTGTCGCAAAAGACCAAAAAAGACCTTGTGGAGGTGGAAGGCGGCACCTTCATCATGGGTGATTTCGGCCCCATCGATCCGCGTGCAAAGATGCCTTACAGCGGTGAGCGCGACGACGACGTACTGCGTGAGGTAACACTGAGCAGCTACGCGATCGGTGCGAAGAAGATCACCTACGCCGACTTCGATGTGTACACCGATGCGACGGGGCAACCTCGTACCGCACAGTATCCGATGGATCTGGAGTACCGGAACCTACCGGACGACCTGCCCGTCGGCGTGAGCTGGGAGGCCGCGCAGCAGTACTGTGGATGGGTGGGAGAACTGATCGGACGCAAGATGGAACTTCCGACGGAGGCCCAGTGGGAGTACGCAGCACGTAACCGAGGCCAGTTCGTGATCTGGCCCACCGATGATGGCAGCGTCGACAATGGGCGGAATGTTGGGGATTACAAAACCATAAACCGCTACGGATCCCAGCACGGCTTCACAAATGGGCCGGCACCTCTGGGCCGGTACCCGCCCACGCCACTGGGCTTGTATGACATGATCGATCATGGCTTCGAGTGGGTCTATGACTGGTACCAGGATGCGTACGATATCTCTGACGTCAATGATCCACGCGGACCGATGCACGGCGAGCAGAAGGTGCAACGGAGTCACAGTGATCGTGGTGGAGATTCGCTTTTCATCGTGTCGATGACGTTTACGCGATTCCAAGCGCCGCCTGATCCTGGCCCCGATCTGTACCTTCCGGAAGATGCAAGGCATGAGTTCAACCCCAATCGGGCAAACAAATTCCGCTGCGCAGCAGACGCGTCTCCGCGTCCTTCGGGAAGCACCGCTTCACGCCCCTCATCCCTGTCACTAGTGCCCCCTGTATCCAGGCATTGCTACGCTGATTCAGTCCATCCAGAACTGATCGGTGATTCTCATGCCGCCTCTTCGACCCGTCCTTCTGAAATCACTTGTGCCAACAGCACTTCTGCTGACGGCGTGCCAAAGTTCGACCGTCAAAACGCCCCAGAAGCACTCTCCTGAGCTCACAGCGCGCATCGAAGCACTGTCGCAAAAGACCAAGAAGGGCCTTGTGGAGGTGGAAGGCGGCACCTTCATCATGGGTGATTTCGGCCCCATCGATCCGCGCGCGAAGATGCCTTACAGCGGCAGGCGCAACGACGACGTGCTGCGCGAGGTGACATTGAGCAGCTACGCAATCGGTGCGAAGAAGATCACCTACGCCGACTTCGACGTCTACACCGATGCAACGGGACAACCTCGTACCGCACAGTATCCGATGGATCTGGAGTACCGGAACCTACCGGACGATCTACCCGTCGGCGTGAGCTGGGAGGCCGCGCAGCACTACTGCGGATGGGTGGGAGAACTGATCGGACGCAAGATGGAGCTTCCGACGGAGGCGCAGTGGGAGTACGCAGCACGTAACCGGGGCCAGTTCGTGATCTGGCCCACCGATGATGGCAGCGTCGACAACGGTCGGAATGTTGGGGATTACAAGACGATCACCCGCTACGCGTCGCAGCATGGCTACATGTCTGGACCCACACCATTAGGTCAGTACCCACCTACCCCGCTGGGTCTATACGACATGATCGATCATGGATTTGAATGGGTCTTTGACTGGTACCAGGATCCGTACGCCATGTCTGACACCAATGATCCACGCGGACCGACGAGCGGCGAGGAGAAAGTGCAACGAAGTCACAGTGATCGCGGTGGGGATTCGCTTTTCATCGTGTCGATGACGTTCACGAGATTCAAGCGACACCCTGATCCCGGGCCAAATCCATTGCTATCCGAAGAGGGAAAGCTGAAGTTCAATCCAAACAGCGCAAACAGATTTCGCTGTGCGGCTACTGCCCCTTCCGCCCCAGGTGGTGGGTAGCGTCAGCTGCGACTGACCTTCGCCACTGCTTCGTCTCCTAAGCAGCAACGACAGCGAGCTAGGAGGCGGTTGCTGACGGAATGGGGCGACCGGATGCGGCAACAGACCGCTGTTCATGATCCCGGGGTCTGAGGTAGTCACCATCGATACTCGCGAATGTAGCCGCCTCCCGCCCTTCAAGCGCCAGCAACGCATCTACATCCATCGTCTGCAACTGGGTCACTTCGTACCCCTTCGGAAAGCGCCCCAACAGCCTCCTGCGATGGGCAATGAACTGCTCAAGGTAGCTGCTTCCCAGCCCCTCTGATGGCACATCGGCATCCGCATTGATTGGATCGATAACTTTTGATCTGAGATCATCGGCCAACGAGCGCCCATAGTTCAGGAACTTCATAACATCACCTTCAAGCTTGCCCACCTCTTCACCGCTGGGCTCGCCGTCGGCAGTCATGTGCTGGAACATGGCCTGCCACTCACTAACGAGGCTGATGCCCTTTATCACCCGAATAACAGCTCTCTTGTGATCGGGAAGGTAGTGCAATTGCGGGTCAAGCACCCCCTCGAATTCTGCTGGATTCTTCATGTGCGTCATCCAGTCGTGGCGGGTGATGGCATAGAGAATCATGCCCCTGGTGATTGGCGTCGCATACACAAGCCATGGGCCGGATCCAGCCTGACCTTCGGTCGGCGCAGAGTTGATGCGCCGCACAAGCTTGGCTCGACTCTCGGCAGTGGCAAGCCGCCTAATCGTGGCCTTCGCCGTATCCTGCGCCGTTTCAAGCCTGGAGAGCAGATACTGACTTATGGGCCTATCACTTGAAATCCGTAGGAGCTCCAACCTGGCCAGGTAGCCAAGAACGTTGTCTGCAAAGAACAACAACTCCCTAAACCCAGCGTGCGCCAACTGGTAGTACACCCACTTGGCAAACTCCAGCATCCCCTCCACCCCCACCACGAAATCCAGCGCCCCTCTGCAGCCGATGCCCAAGCACAGCCGCGCACTGACCTTGATCCGGAAACGCCCCTTCGCGTAGTACACATACAGCTGCGCCTTGGCGCCCACGCCTGCAGAACCCGCCGTATCCAAACTCAACTTCGCAAGCGTTACCGGTGTTCCCTGCTGGGGCGGCAGCCATTGCAGTTCACCCGCAGGCGTCAAACCCGCCTCAACACCTACGAAGGCTTCCGCATTCACCTGCATGCCATTCAAGGTCTCCGGCGGCTTCTCGCCCACCGCAGCCATCACCACGCGTCTCGACGGCCGACCCTCTTCGTCCGGTGGATCGCCCATGTCGGCTCGCGGCATGCCGCGCACGATATCGAAGCTGGGTACAAAACTGTCGTCACGATCGCGCGGCTGCGCCTCGACCTTGGCAGCACCACGGTCAATGCTCACGCCGGCAGCGCCCATCAACGCCCGCTTCACGCCGGCAAAGCCGTGCAGTTCCAGCGACATCTGGAATACGATCGCGCCCAGGTCGATATCGCCGTAGCGCTGCATCCACCCGGTACGCGAGGGAATCGACCACGTATGCACGGCTTTTGCTTCAAACAGCGCCAGTTTGTAATGTGCACCCGCATCGACCTTGGCGCTGGCCTTGCGGTGCAGGGGATCCCACTCCGCCTGGGCACTGGCCCCGGCACCCGCCACAAACCGCAGCCACTGCGCGGAGGTCTCCACCGAGTAGGTCTCCGACGCGCGCACCAGCTCGGAGAACTGGTTCCCACCCAGCTCGATAAGGTCGAACTGGATGTTCGGCGCCTTCACGCTTCGGCCGATCTGCGCCTTGATCGTCATCAGCGACTGCATGAACTTGCGTGAATCAAAGTTCTGGAAGGCCGGCCCCTTCTGCCGGGCCGCGCTACCCACGGACATCGCGCTGTCGCCCGCGCGTGTCGACATGCCCACATCCACGTGGGTAGGCACGCCCATCACCCGACGGCCTTTGAATTCATCGTATTTGAACCGCGGCAGGTAGTTGCGGCGAAGGCCCACCTCCTGCTGTGGCTGGCCGTCGCTTTTGCGGCTGTAGCTTTCAAAGGTGATCACTTCAACCAGGTCTGTCTTTCGGGCGAAGTTCCCGTTGAGCATGGCCGCTGCACGGTCCTCGGCCATGCCCAGGTTCTTCTCGGCCTGGGCCACCGCTTCCAGGCTGCGGCCGGCCAGCGCCTCCTCCAGTTGCCAGCGGGCGCGCGGCACGGCTGAGAGGCTGCCTTCAATGGATCGCGCAACCTCGCGGAACTCCTCCCAGACCTCGGGCGTCAGCAGCAGGAGTTCTTCGTCGGCCACATTCAGCAGCGCCGGTGCACTGATCTTCCCGGCCAGCTCCAGCGTGGCGCCTTCGCCGGGGCCGCTCACCACCGCATGCATCTTCACCGGCACCACCGGCACCAGGCGCGGTTGCCCGACCACCCGTGGCTCGGACAGCGCGCTGCGCAGTTCGCTGCGGCTGCCCGGCAGGGTGAACACCAGCCGCAGATCCTGTTCGCAGAACAGGCGCGGGGTCATCCCCTGCATATCCGTTACGCCACGGACCGGCCGCCCGTGCACGTCGAGGGCAACCACCTCAGTTCCATCGCGGTCGCGGCGGTAGCCCACAAAGCCGGCCTCCGCCACCGGTGTTGGCGGGCTCTGCCGCTGCAACTGCAGCTGGTGAAACGGCCGCAACCGCAGCCGCCGTACCTGCAACGCAGGCCGCAGCGACGCGTCGGCCCGTGGATCTTCGCTCCAGGGGCCCAGCTGCGCGGGCTCATGGCAGTCCGGATGCAACAGCGGATCGGTCCACTCGCCGCTGGCGTCATCGCGGACCTGCAGCTGGTATCGATGCTCACTCTGCGGCAGGCGGGCGCCCTGCCCGGCCCCGGCGGCTGCGTCCGGCACGTTGCGCCGCGGCCAGGGCAGCTTCAGGCCGGCCGGCCCGGCGCCGAGGTTCGGCCAGCCTCTGCGCCAGCTGGGGAGGGCCGGCGGTGCCGGGGTCTGCGTACGCTCCGGCAGCGTCACAGGATCGGTGTCGCCGTGGCTGTCGGTCGTGCCGGATGCCACGACGGCGAAGCCATGCAGTACATCGCGGACACGATAGGTGACGTCCGCGCAGGGCACCACGTTGCCATGACCATCATGGCGGAACAGCGTGAACTTTCCAGAACTCATGTACCAGATTCCTTTCTTCTGACCCGCTCAGCTGTTGCCTGCGTCGCGCAGGTAGCCTTCGTGCCGTTCGTCATCCACGAACAGGCCCACCTTCTCCGGGCCATCGGTGACGACCTCCTCGGTGAGTCCGTCGCCGTCGGTGTTTCCACTCAGCCAGCGGCCATCCGGCAGCTGCATCGAATAGGCAGCGCCCGCCAGCGGGGCACCGGCGTGATCGCGCACAAGGAAGCGGGCGCGGCAGGGTGCGACGCCCAGCGTGTGCAGCGGATAGGCCAGGGACGCCGGACCGATGAAGCTGTGTTGGCCCGCGTGCACCGTCAGGGTTCCCGGGCAGTTGAACTGGATGTTGCCGCCTTCGATCGTCAGACTGGCGCCGCCTTCCACCTGCACCACCAGCGCACGTCCTGCGGCCAGTTCAATTGCTGCATGCGTACTGGCCAGGTGCTGTGATTGCCGAGACTGCAGCTTTACCGCGTCGCTCTGCGCCTGGATGTCGACCGGCTGCTCGCCGGCAGCGATGGTCATGCCGGACGGACACCGCGATGCACAAGCAGAGGCCGAAGCCAGCACGCCGACAGACTGCGACGCGTGAAGCCGCGCGTGGCCTTTCACCACGGCCTGCCCGGCAGCGCCTGCTCCCAGGAGCAGGCTTTGCCCGGCCTGCCAGAACACACCCTGCCCCGCCACCAGCGCCTTGCGTGGCGCCACCATGCCCAGCAGGGGTGCCGTGCAATGCGGGACACCTCCGGCTGCAACTGTGTTGCCGGCAGCATCACGCGCGCGGCCGAAGTCATCTGCCGCAACCACGCCTGTTGCCGCGTCGCGCAGGGGTGTCAACGCAGTCGACGCATGTAGCCCGGCAGTACCGTGCAGGCGAGCGCTTTGGCCGAACGCAGCGGCCAGCGTCCCACACTGGGCCAGCAACGCGCCGGCCTGCACCGCCGTACCTGCGGGCTGGGCAGCCCCTGCCGAATACGCACCAAGCCACAGGCCGCGCTCGCTGCGCACCACGCCCGCCGCATCGCTGCGCAGCTCGAAGCCCTGCCCACGCAGGCTGCCACGATAATTGCCGCGCTGATGGATGACGTGGCCCAGGTTCAACTGGGTGGTCGCCTGTGTCGTGGCCAATTGCAGGCGGAGCTGGTCGTCGGTGTCGTCGAACTGGAGCGTGGAGCCTCCGTTACCGCCCCATTCGCGGGAGCTGATGCCCCACAGCGCACCGGGATGGCGATGCGCCTGCTCGCCTTCGCCCGCCGCATGCCAGGCCGGTGCATTGCCACCGGCAAGGTTGCCGGTGCCGCCGACGCGCGTATCGCAGGCCTGCGCATGCAGCGCTGGGTCGTTCTCGCCGCGCCCGTTGTACAGGGCGCCCAGTACAATTGGGCGTTGCACGTCCCCCTGCAGAAAGCCCACCAGCACCTCCTGGCCCACGCGCGGCAGGAACTGGCTGCCCACCCCCGGGCCGGCAAACCGCTGCGCCACGCGCAACCATGCGCTGTGCGCTGGCCTGCCGGTCGCATCCATCAGTGGAAAGCGCACGCGGATCCGCCCGAGCGCGTCAGCGTGCACCTGATCGCCTTCGGCTACCCCGGTGCGATCGTCAGGACCGATCACGATGGCCGTCCGCCGGCCCACCACCTGGGCTTCGCCCTCCTGCTCCGGTGCGCGCGGCCGCCACGGGCGCTGGCGGTCAACGGCATGAAATGCAGCCGCATAGCCCAGCTGCTGGGCTATGCGCTGCAGCGCGTCGGGCAGGACCCCATCCCGCTGCAGGGCGTGCTCCGGACGATGCTGGCGCAGCCGCGCGGGCAAGGTATTGACCCCGGCATGCTCCACCGAGGTGAGCAGCAGCTCGGGCACCTGCTGCGGCGACCATTGGCTGATGCTGGACCACGTGCCGGCGCCTAGGCAACGCACCGTGGCAATGCCCTGCCATCTCTGCCGCTCCGCTTCATGGCGTTGAGCCAGAAGCGCGGCACGCCGCTCGGCCTCGGCATGCGACTCAAAGGCCTGGGCACCGCACGCCAGATACTGCTCGACAGGCGAATGACCGCCGCCGTCCATCGGCAACTGGACGGCCAAGGTACGGTCCTGCCGAAAGTCATCGCTGACCATGCTCAACCTGCGCGGGCCAAGCCGCGCATGCCGGGCCAGCTGTACTACGCTGTCTTCCTGCTCGGCCGCATGGCCGCGGTGGAAGCGCAGGGCGCCGTCGCGTGCCGACAGCGGATCCTGTGGCAAGGCCACGTTGTCGAAGAACAGGACGATGCGATGCAGCGCGGGCGCCTCCGCATCCGCCTCGACACGCCAGCCGATGCCTTCCTCGGCCAACAGGCAGGCCACGAAATCCATATCCGACTGGCGGTACTGAGCGCAGTAGTGACGCGGCGGCAGGGCGTCCAGGCGGGCCCGTGCATCATCGCTCCAGTGCCAGCAGGCACGTGCCTGATGCTCGGCGAACACGGCATCCACGATCTGCCTGACGGCTGCGTCACGGAAGACGCGGCTGTTGCGCTGCTGGCCCAGCCACCAGGTCCATGCCGCCAGGCGTATACGGTAGCGGGTGAATTCCCGATCACCGTCCAGCCGACGTACCTCGCGCACCAGCCCTGCCCGTGGAATGTCGCGCCTCTGCGCATCACGCGTGTGCAGCGTTGCAGGCCGGCCCAGCCACTCTTCGCAGGCACGGTCCGCGTGCGTCGCAAGTACATCGATGTGGTAATCCAGACCTTCCGAAAGCGCCTCGCGTCCGTGCCAGCGCTCCACCACCAGAGCACCTGCAGCGGGCAGTTCAAACCGGTGCAGCAGCGCTGCATCCTCATGCGCATGCAACGTGTGCATATGACCTACACCCCGTGCACCACCCTGGCGCACTTCTGTGCGCAGGACCCTAGCAACGGGATGAGCGGGGTGAAATCAGAATGCTATGAATGTGGCCTGGAACGGCCCGGCGGCGACGCTGCGTCACCGATTCCGGGGTGAATCCTTCCGTTGAATCCTGATCCGCACTCGACAAATCATGCAGATCGCGACAGGCATCCGGGCGATGCATCGCGGATACCCACGGCCCGCAGCGATCGGATTCCGGTAGAGGCCAACCCTGGTTGGCGATGTTGACCTCCCGTGTGCCAACCAAGGTTGGCACCTACCAGAAGCGGGAATCATCCCATGCCGCCCCAGTGCGCATCACCGGCATCTGGGCGATGCATCGCGGATACCCACGGCCCGCAGCGGTGGGGTTCCGGTAGAGGCCAACCCTGGTTGGCGATGTTGACCTCCCGCGTGCCAACCAAGGTTGGCACCTACCAGAAGCGGGAATTACCCCATGCCGCCCCAGTACGCATCACCGGCATCTGGGCGATGCATCGCGGACATCCGCGGCCCGCAGCGGTCGGGTTCCGGTAGAGGCCAACGTTGGTTGGCGATGTTGACCTCCCGCGTGCCAACCAAGGTTGGCACCTACAAGAAGCGGAAATCACCCCATGTCGCCCCAGTGCGCATCACCGGCTCATCGAATACGGCGCCTGCGCGCCCTGCCCCGGCCAGTCCATGTTCGGCTCGGCCTGCATGCTGAAGCGCAGTTCGCCACCGGCCAGGATCTCGTCGTGGCGCAGGAACGTGCGCTGCAATGGCGTGCCGTTGAGGCTCACGCTGCCCACGTAGGTGTGCTTGTCGTCCAGCCCATCGGCCACGATGGTGAAGGTCTTGCCGTTCGGCAGGCGCATCGCGGTCTTCGGCAGGAACGGGCGGCCCAGGATGTACTCGCCCGAGCCCGGCGCCACCGGATAGAAGCCCAGCGCGGTGAACACGTACCACGCCGACATCTGGCCGACGTCATCGTTACCGGCCAACCCGTCGGGGCGATCGGCGTACTGGGTGTCCATGATCTGCTTCAGGCGCGCCTGCGTGCGCCACGGCTGGCCAGCGTACGAATACAGGTAGGCCACGTGGTGGCTGGGCTCGTTGCCATGTGCGTACCAGCCGATCAACCCGGTAATGTCTTCCATGTGCTCGAAGATCGACGGATCGACCTTGGCGTTGAACACCTCATCCAGCCGCGCCAGCAGTTTGTCGCTGCCCCCATGTGCAGCGGCCAGGCCGGCCACGTCCTGCGGCACATACCAGGAATACTGCCAGGCATTGCCTTCGGTGTAGTCGGTGCCGTAGCCGCTGGCACTGGGGTCGAACGGCGCGCGGAAGCTGCCATCGCGCTTGCGTGCGCGCATGAAACCGGTGTCCTTGTCGAAGGCGTTGCGCCAGTTGCCTGCACGCTTGTCGAAGGTGGCCGCAACATCGGCCTTGCCCATCGCCTGCGCCATGCGCGCGATGGTCCAATCGTCGAAGGCGTACTCCAGCGTCTTGCTGGCCGCTTCGCCTTCCTCGTCGATCGGCACATAGCCCAGCTCGCGGTACTGCGCGATGCCGTCATACGGGCCGTAGTTGGCGGTCTCGACCATTGCCTTCAGTGCCTTGTCGGCGTCGAAGCCGCGGATGCCCTTTACGTACGCATCGGCAATGACCGGCACCGCGTGATAGCCGATCATGCACCAGTCTTCCAGGCCGTGGAACGACCACACCGGCAACATGCCGTACGGGCTGTGCTCATGGTGGGCGAGCATGGAATTGACGAAGTCGCTGTTGCGCTTCTCCGGCTGGACCAGGGTAAGCAACGGATGCAGTGCACGGTAGGTGTCCCACAGCGAAAACGTGGAGTAATTCGTGTAGCCCTCCGCCTTGTGCACGGCGTTGTCCGAGCCGCGGTACTGGCCGTCGGCATCCATGAACAGCGTCGGCCCCAGCATGGTGTGGTACAGCGCGGTGTAGGCACTGCGGCGTGCATGTTCCGGTGCATCGATATCGAGCACCGACAACGCCTGCGTCCATTCCTGTTTGGCCTGCGCACGCACCCGGTCGAAATCGAAATCCGCCACTTCGGCATCCAGGTTGGCGATGGCGCCGGCCTCGCTGACCGGCGAAATGGCAACCTTCACCACCAGCGGTGCGTCCAGCTTGCCGAACGCGAACGTGCCGACCAGCTGCCGGCCCTCGATCTGCGCACGCTGCGCTGGGTCCTTCTCGCCCGGCGGCGGGAAGCCCTTGTAAACGATATCCTGCTCGGTGTTGTGCAGTTCATGCCCGGCCAGCGGGCGCGAGAAGCGCATCGCGAAGTACAGCTGGCGGCCCGGTGCCCAGCCGCGGGTTTCGCGGAAGCCGGTCACCGTGCCATCGGCGCGCACCCGCACCCGCGACCACAGCACCTTGCCCGGGTAGTCGTACATGCTGGTGCGCATGTCCAGCAGCACCTTGGCCTCGGTGCCCTTCGGGAACGCATAGCGATGCACGCCCACCCGCGCACTGGTGGTCAGCTCGGCGCGCACCTTGTAGTCGTCCAGGGTGACCGCGTAGTAGCCCGGCTCGGCCCTCTCATCGTCGTGGCGGAAGCGCGAGGCATAACCGCTGCGCGGCTTTTCCGGATCGCCGCGCTCCAGGCCCGGCGTGCCGGTGAACGGCATCAGCAGGATGTCGCCCAGATCGGAATGGCCGGTGCCGGAAAAATGCGTGTGCGAGAAACCGACGATGCTGCTGTCGTCGTAGCGGTAGCCGGCCGCCCAGCCATAGGCCTTCTCGCGCGGCTGGATGCGCGTGTCCGGGCTGAGCTGGACCATGCCGAACGGCACCGTGGCACCGGGATAGGTGTGGCCTTCACCGCCGGTACCGATGAACGGGTCGACCGCCGCGTAGGCGCGCTCGGCAGCGGATTTCGGCGTGGCGGCCAGGGCGGCACCGGAAGCCAGCATGGCAGTGGCGGCGACGGCGATCAGGAAACGACGGTCCAGCGTGGGCATCGGCATTTGGATCGATTCAGGCGATGGCCGATGCTAGCACCGGCATTCAGGCATCGCATGTTGCGCTGCGGCTGAATGAATCCAAAGGCGACAGAAGTTGTCCGATTTCCTATGCAACTAATTGCATGGTTCGGGTCGTTGAGGCTCACCAGACTGGTGTCAAGCCCCAAAAGCGGCGCGAGAAGGTGCCCTGCGACATTCCCGGTCGCAACGCGACAGCTATCACACTTTTCGCCAGCGGGGCCGGAAAGCGCACCGAAATCACTTTGTCTTCACGCAATCACAGCGTTTCATTCACGCCGACGAAGTGAATGCGGTTCCTTTCCTGAAGTTTGATATCCACAGGAGTTCCGTAATGAAGATTGCAGTTCGTCGTTTGCTTGCGCTGGCCATCGCCGCCGGCATCGCTCTCGCCTCCACTGTGCAGGCCGGAACCCTCGGGCCGGGTCAGTCGGCTACCGTCAATCCCGGCGACCCGCCGGAAGGCTGGACGCTCAACAATGCTTCCCTTGTGGTGGCAACCGGTGGTGCCACGCAGGCTGTCGATGCCTCAAACGAATCGACGCTGACATTCAATGGCGCGACCCTCAATGCGTCCGGCGCCAATGGCGTCCGCCTTGGCAACAGCGCGTTGACGATGAACGGCTCTACGGTGGTCAATTCGAGCGGCCGTGCGCTGGCGCTGACAGGACAAATCGGCAGCTCGCTCCCCGGTTCCTCTGCCACCATTACGGGCAGCACGCTTTCGGGAGCTGGCATCGGAGCCAGCGTCCAGCTGGGTGGAAACCTCACGCTCGACGCATCGCGCTTGGAGGGGCATGCACAGGGAGCCACTGGAGTAAGCAGCGGCACCGGGCTGTTCCTGGTGGGCAGTGGCCAGATCACCGCCCGCAATGGAAGCACCATCATCGGCGAGGGCAACGGCATCTGGGCCCAATATGACTTCACCCCGGTTGCCGGTGATGCGGTCACCGTGGACATCGACGCCTCACGGGTGGAGGGCCGTGCGGGGTCGGGCATCTATATCGAGGAGAAATTCGATCCTGCCGACGCGGCAGTCGTTGCCCGTTTCAACTTCCGCAATGGTGCCGAACTGGTCGGTGGCGATGGCAATCTGCTGCGTGTTGACGCTACCGATGCGAACATCGCCTTGAATGTCGACAACTCACGGATGACCGGCAACGTCGTCAACGCCGGCGGAAGCACGGTGAATGTCGCCCTCTCCAATGGCGCCGTGCTGAATGGTGCGATGACCAACGTCACCAGCGCCACGCTGGATTCGGCCACCTGGAACATGACCGGCAATTCCACAGTCGGCACCCTCAACCTCGGCAACGGCACTGTCTCCCTCGGCGACGGCTCGGCCTTCCACACCCTCAACGTGGCCGGCAACTTCACCGGCAACGGCGGCACCCTCGCCTTCAACACCGTACTGGCCGGCGATGACGCGGCCACCGACAAGCTGATCATCGGCGGCGACACCAGCGGCACCGCCAACGTGCGCGTCAACAACGTGGGCGGTGCCGGTGCGCAGACCAACCAGGGCATCCAATTGATCCAGGTCGGCGGCGTGTCCAATGGCCAGTTCAACCTGGCCGGCCGTGCCGTCGGTGGCCAGTACGAGTACTTCCTGTTCAAGGGCACCGGTGCTGATGGCAACTGGTACCTGCGCTCGCAGCTGCCGACCCAGCCGGACCCGTGTGAGGTGGACCCGACCCTGCCCGAGTGCAACCCGGAAATCCCAGACCCGGTGCTGCGCCCGGAACCAGGGGCCTACCTGGCCAACCTGCAGGCCGCGCAGAACATGTTCCGCCTTGGCTACCACGACCGTCATGCCGGCCAGAACAGCGGCCGCGCCTGGGCGCGCGTGGATGGCTCGCGTAACGGTTTCGATGCCATCAGCCGCCAGCTCGACATTCACGGCAACAGCCAGGCGCTGACCGTTGGCGCCGATCTGTGGCGTCACGAATCGGGCAGCAGCGCGGGCGTGATGCTGTCCAGCGGCAACGCCACCAGCACCTCCACCAATGAACTGACCGGCTACTACGCCCGCGGCAAGGTGAAGGGCGAAGCGCTGGGTATCTATGGCACCTGGCGCGGCGGCAATGGCGCCGACCCGTATGCGGGCTTCTATGTGGATGGCTCGCTGCAGCGTGCGCAGTTCCGCAACCGCGTGGAAGGCATTGGCTTGGCTGCCGAGCGCTACGACAGTCGCGCCTGGCAGGGCGCGGTGGAAACCGGCTACGCGTTCCGTGTGGGCGGCGCCAGCAACGGCGGCATCTATCTGGAGCCGCAGCTGCAGGTGGGCTACAGCCGCTGGGACAGCAACCGCCACACCGAAGCCAATGGCACGGTGGTGGGCGCCGAGAATGCCGACGGCCTGTTCGGGCGCGTGGGCCTGCGCCTGTCTGGCGTGACCCGCTGGGGCAATGGCGCGGCCGAAGTACAGCCCTACCTCGCCGCCAACTGGCTGCATACTCGCGCCGAATCGCAGATCCGCATGGATGACGAGCTGGTGGATGCACGCATCCCGCGTAGTCGTGGCGAGTTCAGCGGCGGCGCCTCGGTGAAGTTCAGCAACGGCATCGGCGCCTGGGGCGGCCTGTCGCTGCAGCGAGCCAGTGGCTACCACCAGACCAGTGCGCAGGTGGGTGTCAGTTACAGCTGGTAAAGAGACGTCTTCGGCCCGCAGCCAGTTCGATCGAGGGCTGACAACGGGGCGAGAGGTGTGGCCGTTGAACAGGAGTTCTCGGCCGCTGCATGGAAGGCGCGACAGGGACGGTCGCGCCTGACATGTTTTGTAGGAACCTGATGTGGTGAATGACGTGATCTTTCAATCCTGCCGGTTTGGCAGAGACAATCAATGGGCGTTCGCACCGTGATGTGTGCAGGATGGCGCCGCAGCGGACACACCGCTGCCGGGATTGGAACCCCCGAAAAGAAAGAGGGACAGACATCGCTCGTCGTAAATGCGACGGGCACTGCCCGCCACCCTCGCGGTGGCCATCACACCCAGGGAGTTCCCGCATGATCCACGAACGTCCGCTCAGCCCGGCCATGGAGTCGCTGCTCCATCGCATCGAACAGGCCTTCAACAGTGCCGAGGGCATGGCCATCCTCATCGGCGAGCAGTATGGCCCCGAGCCGAAGCCGCCCGCGCCGATGGGCTACAACCCGAAGCAGATCGCCACGGCGATGATCATGCTGAGCCAGCACGGGCGATGCCTGCTGCAGGCGCTGCGTGAGGAGGCGGAGAAGGTGACGCTTCACTGATCCAGAAGGAGGACTCAGGCACTTACCCGCCGCGCTGCCGATGGTCCGCCACCTCCACCCATCACAATGCAGGCATCGCGCATGGAAACCCTGCAGGTGCTCGCCCACCGGAAATGCTGTGGACTGACGCCTAGGAGTTGTCGTTCAAGGGCGATGCGGCCACCGGCACCGAGCTGATCGAGCAGCTGCACTCAGTGCGGCAGTGCCGCCTGCAGAGTTGTCAGGTCGGCACTGTCCAATGGCCGCACCACCCGTGCCACCTCGTGGCCGTCATGCAGCAGCACGGCGGTCGGCCACAGCTTCACCTTGAACGCGCGGCCCAGCGGCTTGCCCTTGCCATCCTCGATTTTCCAATGCACCAGATCGTTGGCATCGACGAAGGCCTGCAACGCTGCCTGTGCGGCCTGGCAGTGGCCGCACCACGGTGCGCCGAACTCCAGCAGTTGCCAGCCCGGCTGTGCTTCCACATCCGCATGGGCCGGCTCTGCCGAGAGGTGATCACGCATGAACGGCATGCGCGTTACGCCGCCAGCGCCTTCTGGATATCGGCCAACGGTGCGTTGGTCAGATCCTTGGCGATATCACCCAGCAGGCGCGACTGAACTTCCTTGTGCAGCAGCGGACGGATGCGCCCCAGCGTGGTCGGGTCGGCCACCAGCACCAGATACGCATAGCGGTTGTTCAAGGCATCGTCGTTGAGCTGCTCAGCGACCTGCTTGGCGAAGGTGGCTTCATTGAGCTGCGAGATCGACATGTCCTTCGGCACCGCGCCGGCCGGCCCCTGCCCCGAGATGCCTTGCTCGCTGATGTCCTGCAGGCGCAGCTCACCTTCCTGCTTCAAGGTCAGTTGATGCTCGTTGCCAACGTTGGTGAACACGCGGGCAGAGCCGCCATCGGCGACGATGATGAGGGTGCCTTCGGGAATGCGACGGGTCATGCGGTGTTCCTTGTGGAGTGCGTTCACCTGCACCGTAGCCAGCCGTGCGTGAGCGGCGCGACCACAGTTCGTTCAACGCATGTCATCACACACGCGCTGCGGATGAACAGGCGCGATGGAACACAGCGTGCAGATCAGGCGGCTTCGCTGCATGCTCACGCCGATGCCGTTATGATGAACGGATGATCGACACGACCCACTACGTGACGGGCGCACCTGTTACGTGGGAAGCACTGCCGACCGGCGCTTCGCTTGCCACGCATGTTCCCGCCCAGCATTTCCATCGCCTCGCGCTGGATCCTGGCGGCTGACGCCCGCAGGCCCTTCTGCCTGCACTCCCCACGCTGATGTGACACCCGGCCGCTGACTGCGCTGCCGCGGTGATCCCGTTTCCGTGTTTCCGCCCCTGCGGCGGTGCCGTGCCGTGCGCGTGGCATCGCGCCCGCGCCTGTTCCCGGAACACACCCCATCGCTCATTCCCCCACCTGACAGGGAGCCTCCATGCAGGACACCCCCGATTCACATGCCCATTTCGGCTGGTTCAAACGCCGCCGCCATCTGAAGGTCGATGAGATCACCGTTGTCGACAAGCCCATGCTCAAGCGCGCCGTCGGCGCCGCTGCACTGGGCAATGCCATGGAGTGGTTCGACTTCGGTGTGTACGGCTATCTGGCGGTCACCATCGGCCAGGTGTTCTTCCCCTCCAGCAATCCCACCGCACAGGTGATCGCGGCCTTCGCCACCTTCACCGTGGCATTCCTGGTGCGGCCGCTGGGCGGCCTGGTGTTCGGCCCGCTGGGCGATCGTTACGGCCGCCAGAAAGTGCTGGCGTTCACCATGATCCTGATGGCGCTGGGTACCTTTGCCATCGGCCTGATTCCCTCCTACGAGCGCATCGGCATCTGGGCGCCGGTGCTGTTGCTGCTGGCGCGCGTGGTGCAGGGCTTTTCCACCGGCGGCGAGTATGGCGGTGCAGCCACCTTCATCGCCGAGTACTCCACCGATCGCAACCGCGGCCTGATGGGCAGTTGGCTGGAGTTCGGCACGCTGGGCGGCTACATCGCCGGCGCCGGCACCGTCACCGCGCTGCACATGCTGTTGAGCAGCGAGCAGATGCTGGACTGGGGCTGGCGCATTCCGTTCCTGGTGGCCGGCCCGCTGGGCCTGCTCGGCCTGTACATGCGCATGAAACTGGAAGAAACCCCGGCATTCCGCGCCTTCGCCGAAGAAGCAGAGAAGCGCGAACATGACCGCCCCGGGCTGGGCGCGCTGTTCCAGGTGCATGGCCGCCAGCTGCTGGTGTGCATGGGCCTGGTGCTGGTGTTCAACGTCACCGACTACATGCTGCTGACCTACATGCCCAGCTACCTCAGCGTCACCATGGGCTATGCCGAGAGCAAGGGCCTGCTGCTGATCATCATCGTGATGCTGGTGATGATGCCGCTGAACATCGTCGGCGGGCTGTTCAGTGACAAGCTGGGCCGTCGCCCGATGATCATCGGTGCGTGCATCGCGCTGCTGGTGCTGGCGGTGCCGTGCCTGCTGCTGGTCGGCAGCGGCAACGACTGGATGATCTTCCTGGGCCTGATGCTGCTGGGCCTGGCGCTGGTGTGCTTCACCAGTTCGATGCCATCCACGCTGCCGGCGCTGTTCTATACCCCGGTGCGCTACAGCGCGCTGTCGATCGCATTCAACGTGTCGGTGTCGCTGTTCGGTGGCACCACGCCGCTGGTGACCGCGTGGCTGGTGGAGCGTACCGGTGATCCGCTGGTGCCGGCCTACTACCTGATGGGCGCGGCGGTGATCGGCCTGGTGACCATGCTGTTCGTGAAGGAAACCGCCGGCCTGCCGCTGCGCGGTTCACCGCCGGCCGTGGGCAGTGACAAGGAAGCCGCCGCGTTGTTGAAGAGCGACGTGCCGGTGACGGTGGACCCGAGCTTGCCGCCGTTGCCCGACGTTGCAGAGCCCGAGCAGGTGAAGCCGGCCTGAGGCCCGGCGCGAAACCGCATCCACGCATGGCGTGGATCTACTGAGGCTCCGCCGGTGCCGAATGGCGTGGATCTATGGTGTGGTGTTCAATTCCATCGCGCGCATCACGATCGGCTTGGCCCAATCCGGGGTGTGCAGCAGTTCGGCCACCGACACCGGGTATTGCAGCTGGCCCTGCGCCATCGCCAGCACCGGCAGCGGTTCGACACAGCCCTCGGCATCGGCCGGGGCGCTGTTGTCGTAGACATGCAGTTCGGCCAGGTGCGGCAGCAGGTCCAGCAGGTTCTCGCGCGCGGAATCGAAGCGCGCGTGGATCTTCTCGACCGGAATGTCGTGGCCACCGGCTGCCACCCGCGCCGCTACGCGGGCGATGTGCAGTTCGACGTTGGCCAGGCCGCAGAACCAGATCGCGACGTGGTGCCGTTCGCAGGCCTCGCGCAGCAGGCGCGGAATGGTGTTGCCGCCCAGCGTGGTCTCGAAAGCGAAGTCGGTGCCGTCGGCCATCGCCTGGCGCAGGCGACGGGTGCCTTCCTGCCACGCTTCGGCGTTGGCCTCGGGCAGCGGCCAGCCAGCCTCCACCAGGCGCCGGGTGAACGAATCCGGGTTGAACCAGCTCAGCCCTTCGGCCTCCAGCCAGGTACCCAGCAGCGAACTCTTGCCAGCGCCATTGACGCCGGCCAGCACCAGGATCCGCCCCATCGGTCAGAGCGGACGACCGAGGGTGACCTTGCGGCCGCGACGGATCGGCTGGCCCAGCACCTTGCCCAGCCCCTCGCCACGCTGCAGGCCGGCCAGGGTCTGGTCGAACTCGCTGCGCAGGCGCATCAGCTCCTCGCTGCGCTCCCCGGCGTCACTACCGGCGGCCTTGGCCAGCAGTTCCTGGTAGGTGCGGATGTCCACGATCACCGCTTCGGGGTGGTTGTGGTTGGTGATGACCAGCGCCTGCTTCTCGCGCACGGTGCGCATCAGGCTCGGCCAACCGCGGGTCTTCACCGACGAGGCCGGGGCCTTTTCAAGGCCGGGCAGATCCAGCGGCAGGGTCATGGCACAGCTCCGGGCAGAGGTGGACTATGGCCACTATACCCAATTTGGCCAAATTGGGGATAAACCGGGTTTCACCGGCCTGGCCCGACCTGCGGCGCATCGGTCTGCAGCAGGCTGTCGCGCTCGCGCAGCGGGAACCGGATCCAGGCGTCCAGCCCCTGCGGGCTGAAGCGCAGTTCGCCAGTGCCGGCCAGTTCATACGGCACGCGCTGCTCGATCAGGGTGCGGCCCAGGCCGCGCTGCTGGGGCAGCGCCCAGCCCTCCACCTCGGCATGGCGTTCGCACCAGTGCAGGCCCAGCCAGGGCTGTTCGTCCTGTACCTGCAGTTGCCAGGACACCTCGACGCGGCCGCTGGCATGGCTCAGCGCACCGTGACGGAGTGCATTGGTGGCCAGCTCATGGATGGCCAGCGACAGCACTTCGGCCGCCTTGGGCGGCAGCAGCACATCCTCGCCCTGCAGGCAGTAGGCGGCCATCGACGGCGTCTCCGCCGCGATTTCCTCGTTGAGCATGCCGCGCAGGCAGACCCCGGCGTTGGCGCCGCGGGTCAGCAGGCTCTGGGTGCGCGCCAGCGACATCAGGCGCCCGCACAGCCGTTCGGCATATTCATCCACGCTGCCGACCGACGCGCGGGTGCGCCAGGCAAGGGCATGGATGGTCGACATGATGTTGCGCACCCGGTGCTGCAGTTCGGCCAGCAGCACCGACTGGCGCTCGGTGGCGCGCTTGAGGTCGTCGATGTCCACGGCAATGGCGAACACGCCGCTGACCTCGCCATCGGCATCGCGCAGCGGCGCGGCAGCAACCCGCGTCCAGCGCGCGCGGCCATCGTCGTGCAGGTACTGGAACTCCAGACCGGGCACCACGGTTTCACCGCGCATCGCCCTGGCAATGGCGAAATCATTGGGCCCGATCGCGCTGCCGTCGGCGTGCCAGCCCCGCCAGCGGTGCTGGTTGTCTGCATCGGCCGAGGGCACCTTGCCGGTGGGCAGATAGGCGCGCATCTGGTCGTTGGACAACAGCATGCGACCGTCCAGATCGACAATGCACAGACCTACCGGCAGCATCCTGAAGGCCAGCTCGAGGCGACGCTCGCTCTCGCGCCGACGCAGTTCTTCGCGCTCGCGCGCGGCCCGTGCCAGATGCGCGGCGGTGGTCTCGAACATCGTCACCAGCACGTCGTTGATGCGCCCTTCCTCGCCGCGGATCGGGCTGTAGGTGATGGTGAACCAGACATCCTCCAGGCGGCCGTGCCTGGCCAACGGATACAGCTTGTCCTCGAAGGTGAGGGTTTCGCCCTGCCAGACCCGGGTATAGAGCGGCCCATTGATGTGCCAGACCTCGGGCCAGCACTCGCGGGTCGGCTGGCCGAGCCCGGCCGGATGCCTGTCGGCGAGGATTTCGGCATAGCCGTCGTTGTAGAGCTGCACCAGTTGCTCACCCCACAGCACGATCATCGGGAAGCCGTGGGCCAGCATCAGGTCCACGGTGGCGCGCAGGTGCGGCGGCCAGCGGTCGATCCCGCCCAGCGCGGTCGACGCCCAGTCATGCCGGGCAATGCGCGCGGCCATCCCGTCGTGGCGGGCGTGCAGCCGCAGCGCCGGCGGCATGCCGGCCTGCCGGTCGGCGGCGTGGAAGCCTTCGATACGGCGCCCCATACGGCCCGGTCAGGTGATGCCCGCAGACGCCTGCGGTGCAGCGACAAGCCCGGCCAGCTGCTGGACCAGCGCCTCGATGTGATAGGGCTTGGTGCAGCGCGGGGCGGCGGCGAAACGGCTCGGCAGGTTGTCGTCGTAACCGGAGGTGAGCAGGAACGGCGTCCCTGCCTCCGCCAGGCGATCGGCCAACGGATAGACCTGTTCGCCGCCGAGGTTGATGTCGAGCAATGCGACGTCGATCGGATGGGTATCGACCAGCTGCCCCAATGCCTGCAGGTCACCGGCGGGGCCGATCACCTGTGCGCCCTTCAGCTCCAGGTAGTCGACCAGGAACATCGCGATGGCGAATTCATCTTCCGCCACCAGCACGCGCAGCCCTTTCAGGCCCTCTGGTTTGTTACCGGCTTCCAGCACGCCCTGCACTCCTCGATGCACGCGACCCGCCTGCGGTCGCAACGAGGGCAGGATGCGCGATCCGGCCTACAAGAGCGCGTGACGATCGACGAAGACCGGGTACTGCCGGCCCCTACCTCAGAACGCGCGCTCCCACTTCAGGCTGAGCAGGCTGCGGTCATGGCTGTACAGCCAGCCGACATTGCTGTCGATGCGGGCGTAACGCAGGCTCAGGCTGGGCACCAGCCCGGCGACCGCCAGCCGTTCGCTGCGCACGATGGCGATGAGGTTCTGTTCGCTGTCCTCGCGCCGCGCCTCCAGCAACGGGCTCCAGGCATCGTAGTCACGCTCGCGCAATGAAACGAACACCGTGGCGGTGGTACCCGTCCACTGGCGCGCGGCCCCCAGGCGCAGGCCACGCTGGCGGTAGCCGTTGGCCGGATTGGCGGCACGGCTGTCACTCAGGTCCAGTCCGGCAAAGAGGGTCCAGCGCGGGTTGAGCGCACGGAACCAGGTGGCATACACCGCAGCCAACTCACCGTCGTAATTGCTGGCCAGGCCGCGCTGGCGATAGCGCTGGCGCTTCCAGTCGGCCTCCAGCTTGAGCAGGCTGCGCGCATCCAGCGCATATTGCCATTCGCCGTGCAGCCCGCTGCCGCCCTGCAGGGCCCGATTGCCCACGCCCTGGTAGTCATAGCTCGGCGCGATCTGCAGGGTATGCCGTGCGCTGCGCCAGCTGTAGCCGGCCTGCACGCTGGCATTGAGTTCGTTGTAGGCACTGTGCCCGCGCCAGGCCTGGCCGAACGCAAGCCCGCGCACATAGACGCCATGATGACCGGCCAGCGCCCAGCGACGTTCCAGGTTGCCGTCGTAGTCCAGGCCCATCGCGCGTTGGGCATCGGGAAGATTGCGCTGGATGATGCAGGTCTCGCCGACGCCGAACAGGCAGGTGCGGCTGGCCGAGCTGCGGTTGATGTTGTCGCTCCATGCCGGGCCGGCGGCCAGCGCTCCTTTCCAGCGCTGGCGCGCCTGCAGCGCGGCCAGGTAGGCGTCCACCCGTCCGCGCACACCTGCGGTGGCGGGGTCGTCGGCATTGATGCCACCGGCGATGGCCGTGAACAACGCCACGGCATCGCGGTCGCGCTGGTCTTCGGCATAGACACGCGCCAGTTCAAGGCGGGCCGGCAGGAAATCCGGTTGGGCCGCCAGCAGCGCCTCGTATTCGTTGGCCGCGCGGCGGTGGTTGCCGGCTACCCGCGCCAGGCCGCCCTGCGCGTAGTGGCGCAGCAACGGGTCGTGGCCGGGCAGTTCGATGTATTCGTCCAGGAAGCGTTGCGCGGCGCCCCATTGCTGATGCTGCAGCGACAGGTACAGCGCCTGGCCCAGATCGTCGACGGTGCGCTCCACGCGCAGGGTCTGGCCGTCGATGGTGATGGTCGGCCGCTCCGACTCGGCCTGCCGCAGGCGCTGCTGGTCCTGCTGCTGGTGGCGCAGTTCGCTGCCCTGCTCAAGCACGCGACGCAGATCATCCTGCTGGGCGCGCACATCGGCAGCGGCCAGCAACAGGATCACAAGGAAGATGGGATGGCGCATGGTCGATCCGTGGTGATGCATGCAGCGGGCCGAAGCAGGGACTGGCGGATCGCGGCTTGTCCCTGCCCTGCCCCGTCAGGGGCGTGGCAATCAGTTCTTGCTGCCGCCGAAGGCGGTGTCGTACTGGCTGTTGCCGGCGAAGGTGGCGATGCCGGCCAGGGTGGCGGCGTTGGCGCCGAAGAACTGGCCCTGGGTGGTGCCGTTGACGCTGCCATTGACGTTGGCCGAACCGGCGAACGATGCGTCGGCACTGTTGATGTTGGCAACGATGGCCAGGTTCAGGCCATTGCCGGACAGTGCACCATCCAGGGTGCCGGCACCGAAGTCGGCGTCGAAGGTGCCGCTCAGCAGGTTGCTGCCGTTGAACTTGTTCAGGCCAGCCACGGTGTAGGACGCCACGCCGGCGGGCAGCGTGGTGCCGGCGCGGTCACCAACGAAGTAGACCTGGCGGTTGTTGAAGCCACCGGCGGCGCCATCCTTGGACCATTCACCGAACCAGACATCGCCACTGCCGACCTTGACGAAGTTGAAGTGGCCCATGCCGGCGTGGCTGCCCGGTGCGCCGGTGATCGGCATGGCCAGGGTACGTACCGTCACGCCATTGACGGTGGTGGGTGCCGAGTAGGCGCTCAGGCCCTGGAAGTCCACCGGCTTGGCCTGGGACACGGTGCCGACACCGATACCGGCCTTGCCAGCGCGGTGCGGGCCGCCATTGACCTGCGATTCGCCCACCGCCACGTACAGCTCGGCATCGGTCTTGGCACTGGCGGCACCGACGATATCGGCAGCATGCGCGGCACCGACCAGAGCCAGCGAGGCGGCAACGGCGAGAACCGAACGGGAGATCATTTTCATGGTATTGCTCCTTGATTGAGGGAACTACGGGTACAACGCTTGAAAGTGGGAGATCAGAAGCGCGCGGTGACGCCGAGCTTCAGGGTGCGACCCGGCGCCGGCAGCGTGGAGCGCGTGGCCGGATCGACGTAGTAGCGGTTGCCGAGGTTGCTGCCGACCAGTTCGACGCTGGCATGCTCGTTGAAGCGCCAGCGCGCGTAGGCATCGACGGTGGTGATGTTTCCCCAGGTGAACGGCACGTTCTGCCAGAGCAGGCCGCTGCCGCCGCTCAGCAGGCGGTCACGGTAGGCCTGCAGATCAGGGTTCTCGTGGCGCTGGTAGTGCACGATGCGGCTGCCCAGTTCCAGGCGCTCATCGAACAGGCGCGTGCCCAGCGACCAGTTGATCGACAGCTTGGGAATGGCCTGGGTCAGCAGGTAGCCACCGACGAAGCCGTCCTGCACGCAGTTCGGCACCAGGCCGCGGTTCGCGTCCAGCAGCACCGCCGTGCTCTCGTCACACACTTCGTTTTCCAGCGTGCGGGTGATACCCAGATCGGTGAAGAAGCGCCGGTTGTCGAAGCGCGCCTGCAGCTCGATGCCGCGGATGGTCTGCTTGTCGATGTTGTCGAACAGGAAGTTGCCGTCGCGCTCGATCACGTCCCGGGTCTTGTGCACGTAGTAGGCCAGCTTGACGTCGGCATCGGCGGTGTTGCCGAACAGGGCCGACAGGTTGTGCACGTAGCCAATCTCGTAGTTGTAGGCGTGCTCGGGCTTGAGCGCGTACAGCGGATTGAGGCTGCCGGAGAAGGCGATGGTGCTTTCGAACATGCTCGGGAACCGCACTGCTTCGCTGTAACGCACGTAGGCACGCGCGGCCGGAGACAGATGAGCCGTGGCCGAGAAGGTCGGCAGCCAGGCATGGTCGCGCCGGCGGCTGTTGCGCCCATCCACCGGCCGCGACTGCACGCTGTTGCCGATGTTGCAGACCTGGTCGCTGCCGGCAAACACCGGCTGCACGCCGGGAATGGCCGCCACTTCGCCATTGAGGCAGGGGTTGCCTGCGCGCGTGTAGTTGCCATCGGCATCGGGCAGCCAGGGCCGGGTATGTTGCACCGGGCGCGGGGTCTCGTACGGCGCCAGCAGGTTGCGGATGCTCTGGTCGATGAACCAGCCCATGCCCCGCTTTTCCCAGACGGCGCGGCGCGCTTCCAGTGCATCGATGCGTGACTGCAGGTCTGCTGGACGGGGCAGCAACTCGTTCACGGTGTACTGCGCTTCCTTGCCCCCTACTCCCTTGGTCAGCAGCTCGGGGTGCGCCTCGAGGAAATCATCGAAGGCCCAGTAGCGGCTGTAGCGAACACCTGCATTGAGGGTGAGGAAGTCGACCGGGCGCCACTCCAGAGTGAGGTAGCCTTCACCCTCCTGGCGGCGCCCGGCACGCGGGAACATGCGCCAGCCATCGGTGGTACCGAAGTACGGATCGCCGGACCCCAGCTTCTCGTACTGCCAGTTGCCGCCCACGGTCAGGTCCAGGGTCGAATGCAGTGCGAAACGGTTGCTCAGGATCAGGCCGGTGCGGTCGTTGCGCGCGTTGGCCAGCGCGGTGTTGCGCAGGATCGGGCTGGCGTCCGGGTTCCATGCCGGGTTGCCCACCGCGAAGTTGGGAAAGCCACCGGCGGTGTAGGTGTCGCTTTCCGTTTCCGTGCGCCACAGGTTGGCGTACAGGTCCAGCCAACGACTGCCGGCTGGCTGGAAACGGTACTCCAGGTTCCAGGCATCGGAGTCGACGCGGCTGAGCGGCCACTGGATGCGCCCATAGTCCGGCGCGGACAGGATGCGCGAGGGCATGATCTCGCCGTAGTGCGACAGCGTGCGCCGCCAGGTGGCCTTCAGCTGCTGGTCGTCGTTGATCTGCCAGGTTCCCTTGACCAGCCACGATTCCTGCTCGCTGGAGGTGTTGGGCACTTCATCGCCCGGCTTGAAGTAGCGCGCCAGCGTGGTGATGTAGTCGATGCCCTGGTATTCGTACTTCTCGCGCGGGTCCTGGTCGTAGTAGCCGCTGCCCTTGCTGCCGGAGAAGTAGTTGCCGCGCTTGCGCCAGGCGTAGGCGGCCATCAGGTCGACGTTGTCGCCACGCACGCCCAGCGCCAGGCGCCAGGCCTGGTCCTCGCCATCGAAGGGGTTGCTGCCACTGCGCGACTTCACCGGCACCACCAGGGTGCGGTCGTCATAGGGCGAGTTCGGCGAGCCCTGCGGGAAGCCGGGTACCGTGCGGTAGTCCTCGCCGGTATGCAGCCGCGGCAGGCGCGGCGCCACCGCATTGCTGCTGCCTTCGATCTTCAGCTCCCCGCCGAAGCGCTCGCCGGCCGCAACAATGTCGTCAACGTCGATGGTCTTGATCACCAGCGCGCCACCGATCCCGCTGTGCACATCGCGCACCAGCCCTGGCCCCTTGATGACCTGGATGCCACCAATCAGGTTGGGATCGATGTAGTTGCGGTTGCTGACGCCGTTGTAGCCGCGCCAGACGGTCAACGCCTGTTCGCCCCCGTCGATGCTGACCGGCACCCGCCCCGGCCCCTGGATGCCGCGGATGTTGATGTCCAGTGCGCCACTGTTGCGCGCATCGCCACTGAACACGCCGACCAGATCCTTGACCACGTCGGCCGGGTTGGAGCCGCGATAGCGTTCCACCCGGTCGCGCCCCGAATACGCCGTGGTCAGGTCCAGCGCGAACACATCATCGTAGCCGCGCCGATCGCGGGCCTCGCCCCCTTCCGACTGCAGGCGACCGGCCACGTCCAGTGTCTCGGTCACCCGCACCCCTTCCCCTTCACCCGCCTCCGCTGCGGCACGCAGGCTCCAGGTGCCGTCCATGCCGCGTTGTGCGCGCACGCCGCTGCCGCGCAGCAGCTGCTGCAGGGCCTGCATCTGGCTGTACTCGCCGCTCACCGCACTGGAACGACGGCCTTCCACCAGATCACTGCGGAACACCACCTGGGCATCGGCCTGACGGCCGAACGCACGCACGGCATCGGCCAGCGGCTGCTCGGGAATGGCGTACTGGCGCAGCGGCGCGACGACCGCCGGTTGCGCCTGCGCGGTCGGCACCCCGGCCAACGGCAGCAGTACGGTGGAGATGGCCAGGGCCAGGACGGTGGCGCGACGGTGACAGGCGGATGCCGTGGACGGCATGGACAGGAACTCCTCAAGCGGGGCGGAACCGCCGGCACATCCGGTGCCGGTGGCATGTCTGGCTTGAGGAAAATCGGTGTTTCGCTCTGGCTATACCTCTATAGACAGCCGCATGCGGCAACTGCCCACGGTTTTTTCATGTTTTTTTCATGCGGCCGATCCAGCGCTGCGCCAACCGGGCTTCACCAGACCACCAGCGCCCCGCCGGGCAGGCGCTGCACGCGCAACCCGGCCTGTGCAGCCACCGCATCGATGCCGGTTTCCGGGTGCTGCAGGTGAAACAGGCCGCTGACCCGCACGCGGGCACTCTGGCCGCCCAGCACCCAGACCGGTGCACGGCGGTAGCGCGCCAGATCGGCAATGGCCTGTGCGGCCGGCAGATCGTCGATCGCCACTTCACCGCGCCGCCACGGTGCTACGCCATCGGGCCCTACCTGCTGCAGCGGTTGCAGCCAGCGCCCGTCACGGAACGCGCGCGCCTGGCCGGCCTGCAGGCGCTGCACGCTGCCATCGCCCGGGCGCACATCGACCACGCCCTCGCTGACCTGGGTGGTGACCGTGCTGTCCTGCATCGACACGCTGAACGCGGTGCCGATGTCATGCACCTGGCCACCCGCCGCCTCGACCTGGAACGGGCGGGCCTCATGTGCCACCTGGAACCAGGCCTGGCCGCGCAGCAGGCGCAGGTGCCGTTGCTGGCCATTGAACTCGATGGCCAGCGCGGTACCGGCATCCAGCACAGCGGTACTGCCATCTTCCAGCTGCACCACGCGCGGTGCATCGCTGCTGCGCAGGTCGCTGCGTGCTAGCAGCACTGCCTGCGGTGCGGCCGCGACCATCAACACCACGGCAGCAGCCGAGGCCAGCAGCCACGGCAGGCGGCGGCGCGGCGCCAGCGGCCGCAGCCCTTCGCGATCGGCGGTCAGCCCGGGCAGCGCGGCCAGCACCTCGGGCCCGGCGGCATCCAGCCCCTGCCAGAAGGCCTGCTGCTGGCGCCAGGCCAGCGCATGGCGGGGATCGGCCTGCAGCCAGCGCTGCAGGGTTCGTTGCTGGCGTTCGGGCAGTGGGCCTGCACTGCACCGGATCACCCAGCGCAACGCCTGCCTGGCCTGACGCGGCGAGGGTTCGGACGTGGTCATGGTTGTGGCCTGCCGCACCGCGAACGGGTGCGCTTTCCTGTTGTGACAACGGCGGGCGCGATCTGCCCACGGCAATCGCCGCTCATCGCCGCACTCCCTGCTGGTGCTGCTGGATCAGCAGCGCCGCGCGCAGTACGTGCTTGCCGACCAGGCTCTTGGAGATTCCCAGGCGCGTGGCGATCTCGCGCTCGCTCAGGCCCAGGTAGCGGTTGAGCACGAAGCACTCGCGCACCTGCCCGGGCAGCGCAAGGATGGTCTGGGTGATCTCACGCAGCTGTGCCTGGTCCAGCGCCTGCGCCTCGCCATCGTGGCCGGCCCCGGCCATGTCGGCGGCGTACTCGGCCATCGCGCGCCGTTCGCGGGCATCGGCCTGGCTGCGGTTGAGCGCGTGGTGATAGGCCATCCGGTACAGATAGCCACGCGGCTCCAGGATGGGCGGATCGCCGGGCACGCTGCTGGCCTTCAGGTACAGGTTCTGCAGGGTGTCCTCGGTACTGGCCGGGTCGAGATAGCGCGCGATGAAGCGAGACAACGCACGGCGCTCGCGGATCAGCAGCTCGACCAGCGCCAGGGCATTGGGAGACATAGGTGCCAAGGCCGGACCGGGGAATGATGGGCGTGATGGCGACGGTCCGGAGGTGAATTGTGGGCTGCGTGGCCACGGGCGGCAAGCACAGTCGAGTCGACACATTCAGTAGATTCACGCCATGCGTGGATGCTGGGGCTATGGCTCGTCCAACGCCTCGAAGCGCTCGGCCAGGAAATCGAGCAGCGCCCGCACGGCCGGCAGCAGTCCGCGCCGCGACGGGAACACGGCGTGCACGATGCCGTGCTTCGGCACCCACTCGGGCAACACCGGCACCAGCGCACCACGGGCCAGCTCCTCGCTGATCATCATCCGCGGCAGCATCAACACCCCCACCCCGGCAACCGCGGCGGCGCGCAGCGCGATCATGTCATCGCTGACCAGGCGCGGGCGATGGTGCACGCTGGCCTGCACGCCGCCGGGCCCGGTGTACTCCCAGACGTGCTGCTGGCTGGGCGATGCCAGATCGACGCTCGGCATCGTCGCCAGGTCGGCCGGCACCTGCGGCGTGCCGAGCTGATCCAGCAGCGCCGGGCTGGCACTGGTGCACCAGGCGCGGCGCGCCAGCACGCGCACCACCAGGTCGCTGTCCTCCAGCGGCGGCGGCCGCACCCGTATCGCCACGTCCACGCCCTCGCCCACCACGTCCACGCGGCGGTTGGTGGCCTCCAGCTGCACCGTCACCTGCGGGTGCAGGGCCAGGAAGTCGGCCAGCATCGGGCCGATGCGCGCGTGCAGGATCGCGATCGGACACGCCAGGCGTACCGTGCCGCGCGGCTCGGCACGGGACAGTGCGATCGCCTCTTCAGCGGCCTCGGCCTCGACCAGCATCGCCTTGCAATGGCGATAGTAGTCCTGCCCGACTTCGGTGACCGAGAAGCGCCGCGTCGAGCGCTGGATCAGGCGCACCCCCAGCCGTTCCTCCAGCAGCGCGATGCGCCGGCTCAGTTTCGACTTGGGCATGGCCAGCGCACGGCCGGCCTGCGAGAAGCCGCCGTGCTCCACCACCATGGCGAAGTAGAACAGGTCGTTGAGGTCGCAGCGGCGGATATCGGCAATGAACACGGGGCGAACTCCTGCGGCGCAAGGTCTGGGCCAATTGTTCACCAGATAGGACTATGACGGCAAATAATGGCGTCTACCGAGCTAATTGTTGCAGCGATATCGTCTCCGCAACGAAGAGCAACGGCCGGCAGCCCCGGCCAGGAGATCGCCATGAAGCGTGTCACCGGTACCTACAGCGCCCCCCGCCCGCATTGGGTCGGCGACGGATTCCCCGCCCGCTCGCTGTTTTCGTACAACACCCACGGCCAGCACCTGAGCCCGTTCCTGCTGCTGGACTACGCTGGCCCGTACAGCTTTGCGCCCAGCGACACCCCGCGTGGGGTCGGCCAGCACCCGCATCGTGGTTTCGAGACGGTCACCATCGTCTATGAGGGCGAAGTCGCCCATCGCGATTCAACCGGGGCCGGCGGCACCATCGGCCCGGGCGACGTGCAGTGGATGACCGCTGCCTCGGGCATCCTCCACGAGGAATTCCATACGCCGGAATTCAGCCGGCGCGGCGGCACGCTGGACATGGTCCAGTTGTGGGTGAACCTGCCGGCGCGGAACAAGATGGGTGCGCCGGGCTACCAGACCCTGCTCGATGCAGACATTCCCTCGGTGGATCTGCCTGGGGGCGCTGGCCGCGTGCGGGTCATCGCCGGTCGCTTCGACGGCCGTGCCGGCCCGGCCCGCACCCACACGCCGATGGATGTCTGGGACATCCGCCTGCAGCAGGGACACCACGCCGAACTGCCGGTGGCCGATGGCCGCACGCTGGCGCTGGTGGTGCTGAAGGGTTCTGTGCGGATCAACGGCGGCCCGCCGGTCGGCGAGGCACAGCTGGTCACCTTCGACCGCGCTGGCACGGACGTGTTCGTCGACGCCGACAGCGACGCCACCGTGTTGCTGCTCAGCGGTGAGCCGATCGACGAGCCGGTGGTGGGCTATGGCCCGTTCGTGATGAACAGCCAGGCCGAGATCGCGCAGGCGGTCAACGACTTCAACAGCGGCCGCTTCGGCCAGATCGCGCACTGAGCGCTTCAACGCGGCGGGCCCCGGCCCGCCGCCGCCATCGGGCCACCCCCGGCCCTTCCCCCAAAGGAGACTGACCATGAGTACCCCCGCCAACTTCAACGGCGCACGCCCGGTGATCGATCCGGACAATGCCACGTTGCTGCTGATCGACCACCAGAGCGGCCTGTTCCAGACCATCGCAGACATGCCGTTCAGCACGGTGCGCGCCCACGCCACTGCACTGGCGAAGATGGCCACGCTGGCCCGGATGCCGGTGATCACCACCGCCTCGGTGCCGCAGGGCCCGAATGGCCCGCTGATCCCGGAGATCCACGAAGCTGCCCCGCATGCGCAGTACGTGGCGCGCAAGGGTGAGATCAACGCCTGGGACAATCCCGAATTCGTTGCCGCAGTGAAGGCCACTGGCCGCAAACAGCTGATCATCGCCGGCACCATCACCAGCGTGTGCATGGCGTTCCCGTCGATCGCCGCCGTCGCCGACGGCTACCAGGTGTTCGCGGTGATCGATGCCTCGGGCACCTATTCGAAGATGGCCGAGGAGATCACCCTGGCGCGCGTGGTGCAGGCCGGCGTGGTGCCGATGGACACCGCCGCGGTGGCCTCGGAGATCCAGCGCAGCTGGAACCGCGACGATGCACAGCAGTGGGCGGAGGTCTACACCAGGATCTTCCCGAACTACCAGCTGCTGATCGAGAGTTACCTGAAGGCGCAGGACGTGCAGAAAAGCCACGAGCCGCTGGATTCGCAGCGCAGCTGAGCGCGCAAGACGGTAGAGTCCAACGCGTCGGGCATGGCCCGACGCTACAGAGGAGATCCGCATGGCCTACGCACGCATTGTTTCGACCGGCGACAACTACCTGCACCACATCAGCAATGGCAGCTTCGATGTGGATGCGGACGAGCCCGCAACGCTTGGCGGCCAGGGCAAGGGCTTCGCCCCGTTCGACCTGTACCTGGCCTCGCTGGCGGCCTGCACCGCCATCACCCTGCGCATGTACGCGCAGCGCAAGGGCTGGGAACTGGGTGAGTTCCATGCCGAACTACGCTCCGAGCGTGACGGGGATGGACGCTTCCACGTGCACCGCGTCCTGCATGCCAGCGCGGAGCTGAGCGATGCACAGTGGCAGCGCTTGCTGGAGGTAGTGGAGAAGACCCCGGTGACCCTGGTGATGCGCGAGGGTGCACGCATCACCAGTGAGCGCGGGGCTGCGGCTTAACCCCATCCGCGCATGGCGTGGATCTACTGTAGAGCCGAGCATGGCCCGGCTCCACCGACAGCTCAGCGCCGTGAATGCAGCACGGTGCGCTGGCGCATGGCGTTGAACTCCTGCTCCACCTGCTGGATGTCCTCGGCCTGGAAACCGGCCGCATCCAGCAGCTGGTCGGCAGCCGCCGCCGCCAGCGGATCGTCATCGCGCTGGCGCCAGCAGCGCGCCGGCAGGAAGTAGCCCACTTCGCTGCGCCCGCGCATGATCACCACCGGCCGGCCGGCATACAGCAGGAACTCCGCCAGATGCTGGCGCAGCCCTTCCACCGATACATAGGCAGGCCCGATGCCCAGCAACTGGCTGGACGGTTCAGGACTTTCAAACAGCTTGCGACGGCTCATCCACTCCTCCTTTCGTGCAACGCGTGGTCTCCTTTCCTTAGACGGGCGCATCGCTGCGCCCCCGCCACGCCCGCCGTGATCTGCATCACGCGATCCGGCTAGAAGCCGGTATTGAACTCCAGCTGGAACACGTCGATCGACAGCGGCGCACCGGACACTTCCTTGGCCGCCATCCACTTGCCGCTGATCCAGCTGCGCGCATCCAGCGCGTAGGCACCGCCCACGTAGTAGCCGCGGGCATTGGTGCCGCCCAGGTGGAAGTTGGGGTCGTTGTAGGCATCCGGCAGCGCATCGGCCTCGATGTGCTTGTAGCCCAGCAGTGCCTGCCACTGGCCCTTCTCCCTCAGCTCGGTGGCACCGAAGCTGGCCTGCACCATCCACGCGGTATCGCCGCTGCGGAAGGTGTTGATGCTGGCGGTGCCGCCCGCGTCGTAGTTGTTGACGATGCCATTGTTGGCACGGCTGAACATCGCCTGCTTGTCGTAGGCCAGGTTGCGGATGTAGTCACCGTCCAGGCGCAGGCCGATGCCCTGCGCCAGCTGCGTATCCCAGCGCAGGTTCAGCGTGGCCAGGCGGAACGCCGAGGCCAGGCCGACGTACTGCGGCGTGGGCGTGTTGGCCGGGTCCAGCGGATTGCGCGCGATGTCGCGGATCAGCATCAGGGTGTTGCCCTTCTGCATGAAGGCCGGGCGCGACCAGTCGGTATCGCAGCCCACCGCACCTGCATACAGTGCGCACGGCGAAGACAGGCGGCCACTGATGTTCTTGAAGTCGTAGTAGCCCAGCGCCGCGCGCAGCGCGTTGTCATCGTTGAAGCGCCAGTTCATGCCCACCTGCGCACCGGACAGCCACTTGTTCTCGTTCGGGGTCTTGACCCGGCTCTGGCTGGGCGAGCTGTCGGAGGTGTACTCCAGCGGCACCACCGCCAGGTTGCCGAACAGGTCGAGGTCACCGCCGTCGAAGTCGTACTTCAGGTTGGCGGCCAGGCCGTCGAAGTTCAGGTCGTTGGAGAACAGCGTATCGCTGGTCCAGAACGGATTGCCGAAGCGGCCACCGCGCACCGTCACCCAGTCCGCCGGGCTGTAGGCCAGCCAGGCCTGGTCCAGCCACACATCCTTCTTGCTCAGGCCGCCGCCCAGCTGTTCGGTGGTCGACACCGGGCCATTACTGCTGCCGCTGGCCAGGCGCACGCCGGCGGTGGTGTGCTGGCCGATGGTCGCTTCGATGCCCAGGCGGGCACGGATGCGCCACAGGTTGCGGCGGTCCTGGCGGCTGTTCAACAGCGGCGGCAGCTGCAGGTTGGTGTTGGTGTTGGTATCGAAGCCATTGCCGGAATTGATCGCCGGCCAGTTGCTCACGATGTCGCTGTTGCGCTCAGAATAGAAGCGCGATTCGCTGCGCACGCGCATGTCACCGGTGACCTTGATGCGCTTGGTCCATTCGGCCACTTCGTTCGGCGCCGCCCAGCCTTCCGATTTCGCTTGCGCCATCACATCCTGGCGCACTTCGTCACGGATGCCGTCGCGCACGCTCTGCGGCACGTAAGGCACGCGCACGTCGCCGGCTTCCAGGGCCACGCCGCCGCTGGCAGCCGAACTACCGCTGGCGGCGGTGCGTTGGGCGGCGGCCGCTTCGGCTTCGGCCTGCACCAGCAGCGCCTGGCCGTCTTCGGGTTTCAGCGCGCCGCTGGCGATCAGGCCCTTGATCAGCTTGACCATGGTGGTTTCTGCGGCCATCGCACCGGCCGGGGCCGCCAGGCTGAGCAGCACGGCGCAGCACAGCAGCGCCCGTCGGGCCGGCCGCGGGCGGCGGGAGTCGGTTCGTGCGCGGACGTGGTCGTTCATCACGGTTCTCATCGGAAGAGTGGAAATCACGGAAGTCGGGAATCAGGCCCCGGGCCGGCGGCCCTGGATCAGGACGCGGGCGGGGAAATCGAGCGACGGCGGCGGTGCCTGGTCGACCTTGCCGATGCGACGCAGCGCATCGACTACGGCCGCATCGGCCTCCTCGTTGCCACTGCCGCGCACCAGCTCGACCTTCTCCAGGCGGCCATCGGCGGCCAGCCACACATTCACCTGCAGCTGGAACGCCAGGCGCTTGACCTTGTCGTCGCGCGCGATCGCCTGCTGCATCAGATAGCCGAGGTAGCGCCCATAGGTGGCGTTGCCGGCACCGCCGCGGCCGACGCCGGAGGTGCCGCCGCCTGTGCCGGACTGGATACCGAAGTTGTCACCGCCGGCCTGTGCGTCGGCATTCATCGTTACCGGGTCGGCGTTGTCCGGGGTCGGCGTCGGTTCTTCCGCCGGGGTCGGCTGATCCAGCGGCTCCGGCTCGGGTACCGTCTCTTCCGGCGTTTCCGGCTCAGGCGGCTTTTCCGGCGGTGGCGGGGGCGGTGGCGGAGGCGGCGGCAGCGCCAGCATCGGCGGCTGCACCACCGGCCTGCGGGTACTGGCGGTGTCCTTGAACAGCAACCACCGCACCGCGATGCCGAGCACCAACAGCGCGGCCAGCACCAGCGCGACGGTCACCAGCAACGAGCGGCCGCGCATGCCGGGCTCCGGTCGAGGGGGTTGATGGGCCGTCATGCCTCAGCCCTGTGCCTTGCCGGTGACCAGCCCGACCTGGGCCAGCTCCAGCCGCCGCAGCAGGTCCAGCACCTCTACCACGCGCGCGTACTGCACCTGCGCATCGCCGCGCACGATCACCGGGAAGTCCGGCGTGGTCGCGCGCTCGGTGCGCAGGCGGTCTTCCAGTTCAGCCATCGTCACCGGGTAGGCATCGAGGAACACCTGGCCACTGGGGTCGATGGTGATTGCCTTGGTTTTCGGCTTCTCCAGCGCCACGCTGTTGCTGGCCTTCGGCAGGTTGACCTCGATGCCGGGGATGGAGGCGTTGCTGGTCAGGATGAAGATCACCAGCACCACCAGCAGCACGTCGACGAAGGGCGTCACGTTGATGCCCTTCTCGCGCTTCTTGATGCCGAACTTCGCCTTCTGGCCCATGGCGCGCCCCTCAGCCCTGGACCGCGGCCGGGCCGCGCCCGTCCTGCTCTTCGGCCAGGCGCGCGGCGAACTCGTCGATGAACACCGCCATGTCCGCGCCGATCGCCTCGGCGCGTGCACCCAGGTAGTTGTAGCCGAACAGGGCCGGGATCGCGACGCCGAGACCAGCGGCCGTACACAACAGCGCGGCGGCCATGCCCGGCGCCACCGAGTTGATGTCCACCGCGCCGGCCATCGCCGCCACCACGAACACCAGCATGATGCCGATCACGGTGCCGAACAGGCCCACATAGGGCGCGCCTTCAATGGTGGTGGACAGCCAGTTCATGCGCCGCGCCATGCCTTCCTGCTCGCGCACCATCACCGCATCCATCGAGGCGCGGATGGCGGCGATGGTGGCCGCGCTGAGGTAGCCGCTGTTGCCATCACGCTGGTGGCGCTGCTGCATTTCATCGATGGCGACCTGGTAGATGCGCCACAGCGAACCCTCGTGCATCGCGGTCGGCGCCTTGCCCTGGCGGTCCATGTCGGACAGGGTGCGCAGCGGCACGCCGGACAGCTTGCCGAAGCTCTCGGTGAACACGGCATTGGCCTTGCTGGTGCGGCCAAAGTGGCGGCTCTTGGCGATCATGATCGCCCACGACAGCAGCATCATCAGGCCAAGGATGGCCACCACCACCCAGGCGTCGAACGGCATCGCCTTGAGGATGAAACCGAAGTGGCTCTGCCCGGCCGACTGCTCGTCGGCACCGTAGCTGATCAGGCGCGAATCGGCGCCCTGCGCGGTGGCATCGGCCAGCAGCAGCGCCGCCGGGCGCGCCACCCGCGAGATGCGCAGCTCATCCAGCGCACCTTCGAAGTTGGCCAGCGGCTGCGCCGCACCCGCAGCATCGGCGCCCACCACGGCGGCGGTGTTCAGGGCCGGCAGATCGCCACTGAGCTGGGCGACCACGCGCCCATTGAGATACAGCTGCAGCGCCCCCTTCTCTGCGGTCAGCGCGACATGCGCCCACTGCCCTTCCGGAATCGGCTGCGCAGGCGTGCTGCGCTGGCCGTTGAGCTGCACGAACGGCACGCGATTCTCGATGCCGAGCACCAGCTCGGCCGCACCGTCGCGACGGGCATAGATCGCCTGCGCGGCACTGTTGCTGCCCGGCTTGATCCACGCGGAAACGGTCAATGGCGCGCCCGCCTGCTGCGCCAGCGAGGCGCTGGCCGGCAGCGGCAGCGGACCGCCGCCGAGCTGCACGCCACGGCCGATCACCGAGCCTTCCGACGTCGGCACCACGGCCCCGGCATTGTTGCCATAGGCGGTGGTGTCGCGGGCCGGGGCATTGGCTTCGGCGAAGTGGTAGACCAGCGTGTAGTCCGGGTCGAACACCTGCTGGCCATTGCCGCTGGCCGGGGCCTTGTCGTTGCCGTAGTACATCCAGATCGTCTGCGGCGCGGCGGCACTCACCGCCGGCACGTCGACCCAGACCAGTGCCAGGCCGAGCTTGGGATCGAACTGTTCGATCTGGTGGGCCAGCACGGTGCGGCCATCGCCCGAGACGAAACGCAGGTCGCTGCCCGCATCCTGGGTGCCATCGAAGCCGAAGTTGCCGGTATGCAGGCGCAGCAGCAGCGGTGTGCGGCCCGGGTCACCGGCCAGGCCCGCGCCCTGCGGGCCGGCGTCGACGGTGATCGGCTTGCGGTACTTCCATTCGGCCTGCCACCAATTGGCATCGGCCGCAGCGGCAGGCAGCGCAACCAGCGCGGCCAGCAGCAACAACACTCGGGAAAGCAAACGGTCCATGCGAAGGGTCTCCGGAGAACGCATGTTCAAGGGAAGGGTCAGTAACTGGTGCTGATGTTGAAATGCAGGCGCGGGTCGTCCTTGCGCGTGACCGGGCCGTCGGCGTAGGGCCAGGCGTAGTCCAGGCGCAGCTGCAGGTGTTCGCCCAGGCGCAGCTGCGCGCCCAGGCCGACCGAGGCCAGGTTGTACTTGTCACGCTGATCGGGCAGCGGCTGGCGCAGGCGCAGGTAGGCCGCGTCGGCGAAGCTGTAGACGCGCAGGTCGGTGCCGCTCCACAGCGACCACGCCGGCGTGCGCCATTCCAGGCTGGCCAGGCCGCCGTAGTCGCCGATCGCTTCGGCCGACAGATAGCCACGCACGGTGTACATGCCGCCGGCGGCGAACTGCTCGGCCGACACCAGCGGCGCGTCGGTCACCTGCAGCGAGCCGCGCGCATACCACTGCCAGTCGCTGCCGAAGGTATGGGTGTTGGCCACGTCGGCCTTGAAGGCCACGAAACTCGGATCGGCCCAGAATCGCTTCTGCCCGAATGCAGTGGCATCGCTGCCGTAGCCCAGCAGGCGGCGGGTGCCGGCCACCAGCTGGGTATTGATGCTCAACTGGTCCTGCTCGCCCTGGCGCACGCCCACGAACGCGAGGGTGATCGGCGCATACTTCAACGGCGTCTTCAGGCTGCCCTTTTCCATCTGCGTGTCTTCCTCGGTGTCCTTGAAGTCCACACCGAGGCTGAGCTGGCGCCACCACTGGCGGCTGCCGGCCAGGCGATAGTTGAGCTTGAGCCCGATCGAATGGCCATTGCCGATCACGTTGGTGCCTGACCCGGTGCCGACCTGCGCGCCGGCATTGAGCACCCGGCTGTCGGACTTGTAGCCGGAGGCTTCCAGGCTCCAGGGCGTGCCTTCGAACGGCATCATGTACGACGCCGAGAACACCTTGGCCTGCTGGGTGTCCTGCGGCGCCAGGTACACGCCGACGTTGACGCTGTGCCCGCGCTGCCACAGGTTGTCGTAGGCCAGCGAGGTGCTCAGGCGCAGCTTCTCGGTATCGGCGCTGCGATCGTTGTTCAGTGCCGCGCTGACGCGCCACGGCGACTTCTCTTCAACCTGCAGGTCCACGTCCATGGTGCCGGGCACCTGGCCTTCGCGCACAAGTGGCATCACCTGCCGGCGCCCGCCTTCGTTGAGCGCGGTCAGTTCCTTCTGCGCCTGCTCGAAATCGGGCACCTTGCCTTCGGCCAGCGCCGGCACGCGCTCGCGGATGCGTTCGGGCGACTCGTGCTTCGTGCCGACCACGCGCAGCTGGCCGATCGGCGTCTGCTCCACCTTCAGCAGTACCACGCCGCCACTGACCTGCTGTTCCGGCAGTTCAACGTAGACCGACTGGTAACCGGCCTGCTGGTACAGCGCATTGACCGCATCACGCGCCTTCTCGACATCGGCCAGGGTCTTGCCCGGGCCGAGGAACGGCTCCACCGCACGTTCGATCTGGCGCGGATCGAGCACGGTGTTGCCGCGCACGATGTATTCGTTGATGTTCACGCTGGGCGCGGGCGCCTGCTGCGCGAACAGCGGCATCGGCATCATGGCCAGCGCCAGCACCAACGGATGCAGGCGCAGCGGAAGGCGGACGGCTCGGGACGGAACAGGAGTCATCGAAGGCATCGCGTCGTATCGAAGGGAATGGCCATGGAGCGGCGCGTGGATCTACCAACAGGACGTGCACGTCGCGTCAAAGCCGCCAACAGTTTTGTGACAGCCCTGTCATCTTTTGACAGCGCCGCAACCCTCGCGGGCGGACACTGCGTTCGCCATACGTCTTCGCTGAAGAACACCGGTTGCCGCAGGAGATTCGAGATGAGCAGTTCATTGAAGACGGGCCTGCACCCTGCCCTCGCCCTGGCACTGCTGCTGGTGGTGCCAGCGCTCCATGCCGGGGAAGCGAAGCAGCAGGACGATGCCGCACCATGCATCGAAGTGCAGGTCAACGGCGAGCGCATCCCTGCCTGGGACTGCCTGCAACGCAAGCTGGCACCGGCGCCGAAACCGGCGAAGTCACCGACGCTGCCCGAAGCCGAGCGCCTGATGCGGCAGCCTGGCAACCAGCTGATGCAGTACAACCTGGAAGGCACGCGGCAGCGCATGGGCGATGCCTTTGGTCGTTCGGTGGTGCCGCAGCGTCCGGCGCGCTGAACCCGTGCATCTGCAGCCAAGCGTGAGCTCGGCGCTACGGGGCGCCACGCTGCGCAGCGGCCGGCACGATGCCATCCGTCGGCACCGGTGGCAGCTCCGGCACCGGCAGGCTGCGCGACTGCCCGGCCTGGTTCAGTTCCACCGTGCTGGCACTGATGCTGGCCAGTACCGTGCAGGGTCCCAGCCGCTGGCCCGGTGCGTACGCTTCTGCAGGACGGCCATCGACCGAGAGCAAGGCCAGCGGCGAATGCTCGCCGGCCATCACCCCCAGCACCACCACTTCGGTCTGGACGGCGCCGGGCGAAAGCAGCCGCACCAGCGGCAGGCTGGCCGCCGCCGCGAACACCGGCCGCACAGCGGCCTCGGCAGGCGCTTCGCTGGCCACCGCCGCGGGCGCCACCGCAGACAGGGTCACCGTCCAGTAGGCCACTACCGCCAGCAGCAGCGTCGCTGCCAGCACGGTCAACAGCCGATTGCGATCCCAGCGCCTGTCCATGTCCTGCACCATCGCCACGTTCGTGTACGCCTACGCTAGCAGCTACCGCTGACGCTTTTGTTTCATCATCCGCGCATACGCTGGCAGGCATCGGCAAGGACCGGAGGCAATGTCGATGCTGCACATTCCGCGTGGTTTCACCCTGCTGGAACTGATGGTGGTGCTGGTGATCATCGGCATCTGCACGGCCGGCATCGGCCTGGGCCTGGGCAGCCTGCTCGACCCCGCGCGGCAGCTGCGGCAGGAGGCCGAGCGGCTGGCACAACGCCTGCAGGTTGCGCGCGACGAGGCCCGCATCGATGGAAACACCGTGCGCTGGCAGGCCGACGCCGACGGTTACCATTTCAGCCGCCGCGAAGGCAGCCGCTGGGTGGACATGGAGCGCGACGACCTGCTGCGGCCCCAGACGTGGCAGGCCGCCGGCATTTCGGTGCAGCCGGCCACCGCCATCGAACTGAGCCCGGAATGGATCGGCGTTGCCTGGGAAGTGCGGCTGTCGCTGGACGGTCGCCAGCTGCGTCTTCGTGATGATGGCAGCGGACAGTTGCAGGTCGTGCAGTGAAACGGAACCCGCGCGGATTCACCCTGATCGAAGTGCTGATCGCACTGGCGATCGTGTCGATTGCCCTGGCCGCGGTGATGCGATCGGTCGCGGTCGCCACCGATGATCAGTCGCGCCTGCGCGACCGTCGGCTGGCCCTGATGTGTGCGCAGGATCGCTGGCAGGAACTGCGCCTGGCCGGACAGGTACCGCAGGAGGCACGCCAGCGCTGCCTGCAGGGGCGCAGCCGGTTCCTGGTGCTGCAGCATCTGGGCACCGGGGCGGATGGGCAGCCGCAGCTGGAACTGAGCGTGGTGGCCGAACAGTCGCCGCGGCAGTCGCTGGCACGGATGCAGCTGCCCTGGACAGCCACGCCGTGAAGCGCCCGGTGCACGGCTTCACCCTGATTGAAGTGATGATCGCGATCACCATCATGGGCGTGCTGGCACTGATCTGCTGGCGGGCCATCGACAGTGTGGCCAGCAGCGGCCAGCGCCTGCGCCAGGCCGATGCGGAGACCACCCATGCATTGCGCGCGCTGCAGCAGTTCCAACGCGATGTCGAGATGCGTGCCGATGATGCGCTGATGAATGGCGCGGTGCGTCCGGCGGATCAGCCGCAGCGGTTGCTGCCGCCCTCGCTGACCAGTGAGCGCCATCCGGACGGGAGTTTCGCGCTGGAAGTCACCCGCAGCGTGGGCAGCGACGGGCTGCGCTGGCAGCGCGTGCGCTGGTGGCGGCAGGGGGATACGTTGTGGCGGGCCAGTGGCGCTGCCACTGATCGTTACCCGCTGCCTGCCCCCGAGCCGTCGAAGGGCATTGTGGTCGCACGCGCCGTGCAGCGCTTCGAACTGCGCGCGTGGCAGCCCGGAGCGGGCTGGGCGTTGTTGCCGGGCGAAGGCGATGTGCTGCCGGCCACCGGCCTGGAGCTGCGGCTGGAGCTGCGCGACGGGCGCGGTGCGTTGAGCTATCGGCGGGTGGTGGGGTTCTAGTGCGCCTTGGGAGGAAAGTCATCCACGCATGGCGTGGATCTACTGGCGAACAGGGCGAGGCATCCACGCATGGCGTGGATCTACTGGCGGGCAACGATGCGCTGCCCTTCTGCCGCCGGGCACGCTCCTGCACCCGGCGGCGCCGTGTCGGTGGTCCTCACCGCTGATGGCCGCTCCCTGCCCTCCGTGCCGTCCTGGCTGGGGCCGCCACCGTTCCGTGGCGGCTGGCCCGATGCTGCCGTCTGCAGCGCCGTTCGATGCTCAGCGGCGCTGCTTGCCTTCATCGCGCCTGGCCTGCGGGAACTGGAAGGCGCTGTTGTCGTCGTAGCCACCGCTGGCGGTGTTGCCATGCGCCGGCGGCTGGATGCTGCTGATGCCACTGCCGAAGCCGAGGATCTGCACGCTGATCACCGACGGCTGGTTGCGCCGCGCGTCGTCCTGGCTCTTGCGCATCACGTCCTGTGCGGCCTGGCTGGCACTGTTTGCCGCCGCACTGGCTGCTGCCAGCGCGTTGACGTTCACCGTGGCCAGTACCGGCAGGCCCTTGCTCTCTCCCTGCACCTGGATGTTGGCGGCGTTGAGCACCTGCAGCGCAGCCAGGTTGATGTTGCCGGAGACGCGGATGCCCGCCTCGCCCGCGTCGATGGTGCCCAGCGGCGCGATCAGGTCGACGTCGCCGGCCGGCACTTCCGGAATCGGATTCAGCGTGGCAAAGCCGGCGCCGGTCGCAGGCGCCAGCGGTGACAGCACGACGTTGCCCCAGCGGTCGTAGACGCGGCGCGGCGGGGTGTACAGCAGCGTGGTGCGCGAGCCGCGCCCGGCGTTGATGTTGCCCTGCTCCGACCAGCCCAGGATGTCACCGCCGAAGGTAGTCATCACCCGCGACAGCCCCAGCAGCACGCTGTCCTGGCTGAACAGCCGGATATCCCCTCGGCCCTGGGTGATCAGGCCCGAACTGGCTGGCGGAACCTCGCCCGCCACGCCCAGTACGATCTGGCCGCCCGGTGCCAGCAGCTCGATGTTGCCACCGGCTTCGGTACGCACGCCGGAGCCACCGAACATCACGATGTCGCCGGTCCGGTCGAGGGTCGCACCGTTCGCATCCCTGTCCGGCATCAGGGTGGCGATGGCTTCGCGCCCGCGCAGGTAGGAGCCGAAGCGCGGCCCCTCGGCATCGTTGTACTCGCGGCCACCCTCGCGCAGTTCGGCATAGAAGACCTGGCGCAGGAAGATGTGCTGCTGCTCCTTCGGCAGCGCATCGAAGGCGGCCACCGCGGAGCCGTCGTCGACGCTCATGCCGAATCGCTGCGACAGCCACTGCTTCAGTTCCGCGTCGTAGATCTTGGCCACCTTCCCCGGCTGCGATGCCAGCGGCTGCGCAGGGTCGGCAAGATTGGCAGCCCCCAGGTAGCGCGCGCGCACTGCATCGAAGGCGATGTGCTGGTCGCCGGCAGTCAAGGAAACGCTGGCACCCGGCCGGGTATCGCCCTGGATCAGGCCGCCAGTGGTGGTCACGCTGCCCGCGTCCTCGAAGCGGAGCTGGCGGCCTGCGCTGACATCAACGTTGCCCGGTCCGGCCACGTGCACGGTGCTGCGCACCACATCGCGCCCGGCCTGCACCACGGTGATGTCGGTGGCAGTGGTGTTCATCGCGCCGATGCTGGACACCAGGATGTCGCCGCCGGCGCGCACCTGCACCGGGGCGGAAAGATCGCTCCAGTTGAGCAGGCTGCGCGTGCCCATGGCGTTATCCAGCGTCCACTGCCCACCGGTCCTCAGGCCGACGATGTCACCCTGCACTGCATAGAATCGATTCGGCGCGTTTGTGCCTTCGCGCAGTTCCCGCGCCAGCGGCGCATTCGGGCCGAACGCGAACAGCGGCAGCGAGGCGCGCGGATTGCCTGCCACGCCATCCACCGAAGCGTTGCCGATCACCGTAGCGCCCACCTCGGCGGTGAAGGCCGGTGCGAACGGCGACGGCAAGCGCACATCGGCGCCGGAGCTGCTGATGTCGGCACCGCGCATCGGCACCAGGATCGAGTCCATCGCCAGCACTTCCAGCGAACCGCGCGCCGAGGGCGCGGTCAGCAGCACATCGCGCGCATCACCGCCCGTGGTCGAAGTTTCCGCAAGGCGGATGCTGCCGCTGGCGGCCAGCATCCGCAGCTGCGAGGGATACAGCCAGTAGCGAAGATCGGCACCGCCACGTTGCTTCACTGCCTCGGCGAACAGTTCGCCGGACTCGGCGGTGGCCATCACGGTTCCCCTCTGCTGGCCGGGCGCGAGGTCGCCACCGGCCGAGATCAGGTCCACCGCGGTATTTGCGGTCCACAGCGAGAACCAGCTGCTGGAAGCGGCGGTGCGACCATCGCCCAGCGCCAGTGCGTTGTAGCTGGGCACCGGCACCCGGCCGGCATCGGCCACGCCGGCCAGCACCAGGTCGCCGCGCGACTGCAGGGTTGCCACCGCGTCGCCCAGCACCAGCACCGGCCCGCCCATGGCATCGCCCAGCTGTGCGCGGAACGGATCTTCCTGCCTCAGGCCGCTGTACGGCGCCACGTAGTGCGCCACATTGGTGACCATGCCACCGATGCGTGCCGCGTCCAGCTGCATGCGCCCGCGCAGGTTGACCAGCGCACCACTGAGCGGCAGGTTGGGCTGGTTCAACGATGGATCGCTGGTTGCGAGTGCAAGGTTCGGATTCAGCGCGCCACCCAGGCGCACCGCCAGGTCGCCGCCACCGGTCAGGTGCAGCGTACCGTCGGCCTCGACGCGCCCGGTCGAGCCCACCGCTGCCACCACGCCGGACGAATGGCGTGCCAGTGAATTGACCACGGTTCCGCTGGCCACGCCCGCGTCACGGCCGGCCTCGAGGGTGAGGTTGCCGCCACCCAGCGTGCCGAAGCCCATGAAGCCCACCATGCGCGCACCGGTAAGCGTCGGCAGGCTGGTGTAGCTGCCGAAGTTCACCCACCAGCTGGTTGCTGTGGACGGTGCCCCGGCCACGCCGAGGCTTCCCTGGCGCCACAGCCAGTTGCCCACCGCGCTGGGGGCAAAGCCCGCGCCTTCAGTCTGGCTGCGCGGAGTGACGTCGAATCCGACCTGGCCGGCGCTGTCCCACAGGTCACCACGGATGTCGCGGCCCGCGGAAACGGTCAGGTTGCCGCCTTGGTCCGGATACCAGGCCTGCCATGCCCCCAAGGCGGCCGCATAGCGCCCGTCCGCATCGGTCGGCCCGAGCACGGTGGACAGCCCCGGTGCCGGCGCCCGCCCCGGATTGAACGCTGCATCGCGCCCGTTGCCGAGCGATGTCGGGGCGCCAGCGGTGTACACACCGAAGCCCGACATCATCCGCACGTCGCGGCCGGCCAGCAGCTGCAGGTCGCCCTTGCCGGTGCGCAGCACACTCCACAGCGGCGTGCCCAGCTTCGAGCCATAGATCGTCTTCTCGATCAGTTCGCCGCCGCCATAGCAGTAGTCGGTGATCGCGCAGAAGCTCTCTTCGGTCATGCCGAAGATCTCGGCGAATTCCTTCGCCGACATGCCCACCGCCGACTCGTCGCCCACCAGGTCCAGCGAGGCCTGCTTGGCCACCAGGCGCGGGGCCAGGCCGCAGAAGCCTTCGCCTGCGTCGCACAGCGTCTGCTCGTCGACGCCCAGTTCGTCGGCCACTTCCTTCAACGGTCGATTGGCGTAGGAGGGATCGCCGATCAGCGCAAGCGCGCCATCCAGGGTGAGGACCCGCTCGCCGATCCACTCGCTGGTCTTCTGCACGGTGCCGATCGTTCCATAGTGGCTGTCGGCCAGGATCAGGTCGCCCTTGGCATCCAGCCGGCGCAGGCGCGGATCGGCTGCCGAGGTATCGGCACCGGCCACGGCAGTGACATCCCACGACGTGGTGCCTTCCGGCAACATTGCCGCCAACGCCCAGTTGCGGCCCTGCCTGCCGTTGGCATCGGCCGGCCGCAGGTTGACCGGCTTGCCGCCGGGCAGCTTCACCGCGGTCATCGACGGAATCAGCGAGCCCGGTGCCAGTGCAACCGCGCCGGACAGTTCCATGGCCTCCGGCAACGCCGCGCCTGCCGGCCAGAGCTGCGCCGCCAGCGTTGCTTTCGAAGCGAGCCGGAAGCCGGCGCCCAGCCGGTCACCGGCAGCCAGCTGCAACGGCTGCTGCAGCAGGCTGCCCGCAGCCAGCACGGTGCCGTCGGCGAGGGTGACGGCTGCCGGCAGCACCGTGCCCGCCGCCAGCAGCAGGCGGGCGCCCAGCCGCATCTCCGCCGGCAGCACGGTGCCGGCGGGCACATCGGTCTGCGTGACCGGAATCGCGTAGTTCAGCACCGCGCCCTTCGGGAACCGTGTCGCGGCCTGCAGTGTCACACCATCGATGGGCACCACGATGTCGCCGCCAAGCGGGGTGATGCGCAGCGTATTGGCATCGGCCGTCTCTCCGAGCATCCAGCCCGATTCATCCGGATTGGCCGGGGGCGGCGCGAAGCCATCATTGATGCTGCCGTAGATGCTGAGGTCGCCCGCTGCGCGCAGCACCAGCGCAGCCGACTCGCCGAATCCACGGCGCAGGGGGTCATTGCGATTGGCCTGCGGACCATAGCGGTAGCCGGACAGGTCCAGGTCGCCGCGCACGGTCAGGTTGCCGGTGGGATTGTCGGCCGATACCTGGCCCACGATCTCCACGCCAGGCCGCAGGCGCACCTTGCCCAGTGCCGCAGTGCGCGCCGCCAGATCGGCGTTGCCGAGGGCGGCGTTCATCCATGCCTGGTTGTGCGGATCGACCACCGTGTCCAGCCATTGCTGGGTGACCAGCTGCGGCCGATGGCCATTGACGTCCGGCGTCGCTGCCAGCGGGGCGTCGGTATAGCGCCGGAAGGCATTGACCAGCACATCCCGCGCGCCGGTGACCGACGCACCGGACTCGGCGCGCACTGCTGCATCGTCAGTGCCCCGTCGCGGCACACTGAGGGTGAAGGTGCCTCGTGCCACGCCATCGTTCTGGCCGGGCGCGTCGCCCTGTGCAACCGCGGTGCCGCTGCGCAGGTCAACGCGCGCGGCACTGCCCAGCACCACCTCGCCGTCGCGGCTGCCCAGCTCCACCAGCGCACGGTTGCTGCTGTCGATGATCTTGCCGTAGCTGTCCACCCGCAGCCCGCTGCCGTGTGCATCCAGCAGTCCATCCACCTGCAGGCGGTCACGCGCGGCCAGGCGGATGCTTCCCACCTGCTCTCCGCTGGCGTCGATGGTGCCGAGCACATGCAGGCTGCCGCCATCGATGCTGAGCGCAACGTTGCGCGCCTTCAGCGTGTCGGTCACGGTCAGGTCGCCCTGCTTGAGCTGGAAGCTGCGGGTACCGAAGAAGCCGCCCGCATCCAGCTGGCGATTCAAGCCGGCGAAGTCGGAAAGCTGCTGCGCGCGCAACAGCAGTGCGCCGCTGTCATAGGGCACCGTGCTGCCACCGGTGGCCTGGCGACCACTCGCGCTACCACGCAGGGTCCCGGCCAGGTCGATGCGGCCCGCGTTCTCGCCCAGCGCATTGGCGGTGATCCGCCCTGCGCGGTTGTTCGATGCCGAGACGTCGATGCTCGAACCCGCGGCGGCCAGCACGTTGCCCTGGCGGGCGGTGAGTTCAACGTCGCCGCCCCAGCTGTACTTGTCCAGATCGTCCATGCGGATGCGACGCCCGGCCAGGTCGATGCGGGCGTTGCTGCCCAGCACCACGTCGCCGTCCGCCCTGGCCTGCAGGCGGCCCGAGGCCAGCGCCATGGCGGAGTCGATCAGGATATTGCGTGCCTGCAGCCCCAGTTCGGCGCCCAGCGCGTCGTGCCCCCGGGTCTGGCCGGCGCCGCTGATGCGCAGATCACCCCCGCTGCGTACCTGCAGGGTGCTTCCCGCCGCGCCGGTCAGCAGCGGTGCCTGGATGTCCAGTGCGCCGCCGCTGTACTGCCAACCCGTGCCGGCCTGGTAGGCGCCCTGGGCCTGGTAGACATCCAGCGTGCCCTTGCCGGCGAACTGCACCTGGTCCGTGGCCCGCAGCGAGACGCCGTCGAACCCGAGCACCTGGCGGTTGGCCGGCACTTCCGAACTGGGGCGTGTATAGGGCGCGCGGCCGAGGATCAGCGAGCGCGTGTTGAGCTCGAGCTGTCCATGGCCGAGCCGATCGACCATCGCCGCGCCCGGCGCCTGCGGGGTACCGTCGGTCAGCACCGTCGATACCGCCTGTGTGCCATCCCACACCAGCGTGTCGGCATAGATGCGGGCCTGGTCACCGGCCTTGCCGTAGCCATGGATGGCCGGCGCCCCCAGCACCAGCTCGCGCAGGCTGCTGTTGCCGGTGGCCGGATTGCGGGTGTCCAGGTCCACGCTGCCGAATACATTGATTGCGTCGCGCGCGGACAGGCTCAGTGTCTCCAGTGCGGGCGTGCCAAGCGCGGTATTGCCCCGCAGCAGCTGCTGCAGGGTCTGCTGGTTCAGCGCCAGCCCCTGCGGCAGCGCACCCTGTGCGGCCATCGCCTGCAGCGATGCAGCATCACCGAGGTTGATGGCGGTCATCGACAGGCCCAACCGGCGTGTGCCATAGCTGACATTGTCGCGCAGCTGGAACCCGCCCTCGGTACTGACATTGATGCTGCCCTCGGACAGCAACCGGGTCTGCCCGGTGCAGCTGTCGCTGCGGCAGGCGCCCACATCGATCGCCACCCGGGCGGCCGCGCCCCCCGACAGCAGGTTGGTCTGGCCGTTGGACACGGCCAGCACGCCCGTGGTCGCGTCGAGCTTCATCAGATAGCCATCGGTGGCGTCGTAGCCGGGCTTTCCACGCCCGACCGTACTGATCACGGCGCCCTGCTCGATCACCACGCCCGCGCCACCGGCTGCTGCGCCCAGGATCACCTCAGGGGCGCTCAGCGTTGCACCGGAACGAACCAGCACGCCGCCGCCTTCCGATCTCACATTCAGCGTGCCGGGCAGAGTGGCGTCCGGACGCAGGGTCACACCGACCATCAGGCGCGAGGGCTGCAACGCCGTGAGCGCGTCGGCGAAAATGGCCGCCATGCTGCCCGCGCTGGCGCGCTGGCCTGCACCCAGCACTTCCAGCGTGCTCGGGCCACCATTGCCGACCACCGACACCGTACCGCCGAAGCCCTTGCTGCCAGCCTCGGCCGCGAAACGTGTCATGCCCTGCATGCGCAGTGCGTCTGTGGTGCCCAGACCTGCACCGGCGCCCAGCGTCAGCCGCAGCGTGCCGGCGTCCACCGACTGCATGCCGCGCGCGATGCCACGGCGCGCCGCATCGTCCTGCACGAACGCGTTGTAGCCGGTTTCGTTGTAGCCGGAGTGGCGGCGCACCACATCGGCCGGGGTCAGCACCAGGTCCGTCCACAACGGCGATGCGGCAGGCCCAAGCCCCTGCGCCTGCTGGCCGCTGACTTTCCACGAGCCGGTTCCGGTGGCGGTGGCCAGCGCCTGCTGCGTGCCCTGCGCCCCCACTTCTACCCGGAACGCGCCCGGCTGCAGCGCGTAGGACGCCGGCAGCAACGTATAGGTGCCCGCCGCCAGGCCCGGCACCCCTTCAGGCACCGTGATGCGCTGGCCGATGCCCGGGTCGGCGCTGCCGTCGGCCAGGCCCAGCGGCGCGATGCCGTTGCGGTAGGACGGGACAATGGCATACACCGCGTTGCTGCTGGCGCTGAAGGTGTAGGCCGGATTGGCGTCACGCAGTGCATGGCTGCGCACGTCCACCGAGCCGCTGCGGCCACTGACGAACCCTGCGCCGGTCAGCGTGCCGCCACCGGACAGGTCCAGCAGTGCACCGGCCTGGATGTCGACACTGTTGGCATGCAGGTCGACACCCACCGTGTCCACGGCGCTGATCATGCCCACCAGGCTGGGGCTGACATCCTTGCCGTTCAGGCGCCAGCGCTGGCCATCCACGGTGCCACCGAAGGGAACGCTGAGGCCGGCCGCGCTGCTTGAGGTCACACTGCCGGGCAACAGCGTGATACGCGACGCGACATTGCCTGGGCCCAGGCCGCCGATCACCAACTGTCCCAGCGGCGCGCGCACGACGCCTCCCTGCTCGACCGTGGCGGCAACCAACGCCAGCAAACCGAACACCGAATCGGCCGCAGGAGGCGTGGCGCCGGTGCCATGGATGCGAAGCACGCCCTTGGCATCGGTCCAGTTGTTCTGTCCACCCAGCACGTCGTAGATCGATACCGCGATACGGCCCTTGGTTCCGGCAACCGGATAGATCTGCGCGGCCGTGATGTCCAGGCTCGACGGCGCCAGCAGCTGGGTATCGAAGAAGTTGCTGTTGCCACTGACTTTCGCCAGCAGCCGCAGGTCGCCGCTGCTGGCAAGGTGGGCGCTGCCGAAGCCGGCCAGATCGACCGTATCGCGTACGTCCAGCACCTGTGCCGAGGCGCTGAAACTGTGGTTGCCGGCGTCGGCACGGGCCGCCACCGGCGCCACAAAGGGATTGTCCGAGGTGTCACGGAACCAGCGTGCCTGCGCAAGGCGCACATAGGGCGCCTGCACGTGCAACGCCGATCCCGCCGCGCTGCCGGTGGCCATGCCCATCGCGGCATCGCTCAGCCCGTACAGGCGCAGGCTCTGCCCCACGCGCAGGTCGACATCCCCCTGCGCGCGAAGATCGCCGAACACCGAAAGATGGTCGAAGCCACCGGCCTGCACCTGTGCCGCCGACAGCTCGGCGTGCCCGTGCTGCAATGGCGTGGACGCGCCAGGGGCTGCATCGCTGGACTGCTGCACCAGGGTGATTGCACGCGGGCCAAGTTCCGCAGCGCCCGCCCGGCGCTCGTACACCCCACCACCGAAGGCCACGCCCAGCGTGCCGCCCTGCGCGCCCACGCCACCGGCCGCCGCCCGCAGCGTGCCATCCAGGTACAGGCCATTGGCCGAGCGCAGCACGATCGTGCCGCCGTCGCTGGCCACGGAGCGGGTGCCACTGCCATCCACGGTCAGCGTCTCACGGGTACCGGACGCATCCAGAACCGCGCCGCGCTCGACCACCACGAAGGCATCCGGCGGACGGTTCTCCAGCGCATCGCGCGACTCCCAGTCCAGCGTACCGCCGATCCCGATGCTGCCGCCCGAGTGCAGCACGCCCTGGTGGCGACCCGCGGCGTCCTCCGCGGCGAAGCTGTCGCCGGACACATCCAGCAGCGCGTTGCTGCCGATGCGATAGCGCAACGGGGTGCCGCCGATCTGGTAGCGCTGCTGGTTGTCGCGGACATCGTCGAGGCGGATGCTGCCTGCCTTTGCGATCAGCGCACCGGCCACGTCGATGTTGCCACCGCCGCGCAGCTCGATCGACTGCCCGGCATCGACCTGCACGACCGCGTTGCTGCCGATCCTTACATCTCCGCCCAGCGTATTGCGCTGCGAGCGCAGCAGCACGCTTGCGCCCTGCCGCTGGGTGACCGACCCGCTACCCGGGTCGAAGGCATACAGCGGTGCCGTCCAGGCGTCCAGGCCCTCGCCTGCGGTCGCTGCATCGGCAGCGGCCTGGCGCACGCGCAACGTCGGTGCGCGCACGTCCAGCCGGGTGCCATCGGCCACCTCAAGCCCGGCATGGCCGTTGATGTCGTATTGACCGAATCCGCTGCGCAGCAGCGTCGGTGACAACCACAGGCTGCCATCGTCGCGGGCCCGGTCAGCCAACGTCACCTTGCCCCCGGTCGCCAGCTGCAGGGTGCCGGCCCCCGTGCCGCCCAGGCCGCTGAGCCGCCCGTCCAGCTGCAAGCGCCCACTGCCGTCGGTGGTCACCTGGCTGCTGTCGGCCAGCAGGGCGATGTCACCGCCCTTGCCTGCACTGGCCTTGCCCTGCAGGTCGACGCGTCCACCTGCATCGACACTGATGCGGCTGCCTGCGGCCAACGACACATCATGGCTGCTTTCCAGCTGCACGCGACCGCCGTTGATCCATGCCTGCGCGCTGCCGGCGCCGCCGTCCAGGCGCTGGTTTGCCCAGCGCCCGTCCAGGTCGATCACCGCCGCTTCGCCCAATGCGACCACACCACGGCCGTTGGCCTGCACCACCTGCATGCGGCCGGTGGCGTCGGCCAGGAGGTTGCTGGCAGTCAGGCTGCCACCGCCAATCCGGACCTGGCCGTTGATGTCGATGCGGCCACCGACCAGGTTCAGCTGCCCGCCATCGGCAAGGGCCAGCTCACCGTCGATGCGGATGCTGCCTGCCGTCGCCAGGTCCAGCCGGCCCCACTGCTGGGCGCTCAACTGTGCACCATCAAGCCAGACGGTGTTGCGCCGGCTCTCATCCAGCGCGCTTTGCAGGCTCCAGCGTGCGGTGGCCGCCGCGGCCGTGCCGATGCGCACCTGCGAGTCGAACACCGCATTGCGGCCGGTACCGTCGTAGCGCCCCAGCCACAGCTGTGCGCCGCGTGCCACCGCCGTCTGCGACTGCACGTAGCCATCGGTGCTGCTCCCCGGTGCCCGCGTCTGCCGCACGCCATTGAACACGGCAGTATCGATCTGCCCCTCCAGCACCGCGGTCGGCGCCGAAACCAGCAGCCGCCCAGCATCGCGTCCCACCGTGTAGCCATTCTCGTAACGCGATTCATTGCCGATCAACGGATTGCGCCAGGCTTCGGTGATGCCCCAGCGCGCCTGTTCCACTTCAAAACCGCGATACAGGCCGGCGAATCCACGATCCACCGGCGCGTCGTCCAGGCGATACAGCTGTCCATCGTTGCCGCGCAGCCAGCTCTCCTTGAGCATGCCGCTGGCCACATCGAGGCTGCCGCCTGACAGGTTGATCCGCGAACCCGCGGCGCTGACCACTTCGCTGCCGGCAAGCTGCACGATGCCGCCCTGCGCGGCCCATTCGCCGATGGAGTGGCGCTGGTTGCCCAGGTAGCCGCTCACTTCCAGCAGCCCTCCGCCGGCATACCAGCGTTCGCCTTCATGGCCGCCGGTACCGGCCGGCACGTAGATCAGGCCGCGCCGGTCGACCCAGACCCGGCTGCTGTTGAGCGTGCCGGCATCGCGCACGTCCGGGGCATCGCGCAGTTCGTTGCCCTGCACGTTGATTTCCAGCTGGTTGCTCTCCATCGCCACCTTCACCCCGGTGGCACCGGATACATCCACGCGTGCGCCATCGCCCAGCAGCGTGCGCTGGCGCGCGTCGACCACGATCTGGCCGCCGGTGGCCAGGGTCAGCGACCCGGCCTGGGCCTCGACCGTGCCACCGGAGACGATTTCCACGCGCGACTGGTCGCGCCGATCCTGCAGCCGCGACAGGTTGTCGAACGCGCCCTGTGCGGCGGTACTGCGCACCTTGTCCTGGGTGGCCGACTCGTTCAGCAGTGCCTGCCGCTGGCTGTCGAGCGCGGTGGTCTTGCCATCGTCCTCAAGCAGGATGGCCGTGGTGGCATCGCGGCCGAGGGTCACGCTGGCCTTGCCATCGCTGGCGGAGGTGAGCAGGTGCACGGTGCCGCGCTGGTTCAGGGTGCTGGTGGCGACCGCGACGCCGGCCTGCTCGACATGACGTCCGGCCAGCGTGATGTCGCCTTCGCGTGCCTGGATCAGGCCGCTGTTGCGCACATCGCCTGCCGTGCTGCCCGCCACGAAGCGCGGCGCGATCTCGTTGCCACCTGTAGTGGACGACGTGTTCTGTGCCGTGCCCACGCCGCGCCGGATCACGAAGCTGTCGCCCGCGGCGAGCTGGGTCTGGCCCTTGCGGGTGTCGATCTGGCCGGCATTCTCCACGCTGCGCCCTGCCAACAGGACATAGCCGCCCCCGCGCGTGGCCGTGGTGGGCTCATGGGTGGCAATGCGTGCACCTCGCTCCACCATCACCTTGCCGAACGCCTCGGTCAGCGCATCCGAACTGGCGTTGACGCTGTACAGGCCTTCATCACGGAACTGCGTGTCGCTGATCCGCGCCGCCGCCGCCACCAGGTTGCGCACGTTCACCTGGCCGTTGTTGCCGAAGATCACGCCGTTGCGGTTGACCACGAACACGCTGCCGTCGGCCTTCAGCTGGCCGAGGATCTGGCTGGGCCGTGCGTTGGGGTCGTTGACCCGGTTCAACACCGCCCAGTCCGCGTTCTGCAGGAAGTTCAACGTGGTGTTGGCACCAATGTTGAAGGTCTCCCAGTTCAGGATCGCCTTGTCTGCGGTCTGTTCGATGCTGACCTGCACGCGGCCATCGGCGCCCTGCGCCTGGATGGCCTCGCGGGCGTTGGTCCAGCCCCGCGTCAGCGGGTTCTCATCCACCTTCAGGCCGTCCTTGCCCAGCCCGTCTGCGACCACGAATCCCGCGTCACGCCGCGCCTGCCTGGCTTCCTGCTGCAGCCGCTGCTGCAGCGCGATGGCCTGTGCGGCGGTCCCCAGGTTGTCGATCGACTGTTGCAGCTGCTGGCGGGCTGCATCCTGCTGCTGCGCGGGCAGCTGGAACTGGATCGGCACCCCGCTGGGCATGCGTCCACTCTGCGCGGCCGCGCCCTGGGCGGCACCGCGGTCGGCAAACCAGGCCGGGCTGAAGGCCTGCTGGGCCTGACTGGCCGGCGCCACCACCGTGCCAAGCGCAACGGCGACGGCCCAGGCCATCGGGTGGCTGCGGCGCAGCGTGGACGGGCGCGAAGCGGTCGTGAGCGGATGCGACATCTGAACCTCGTCAACCTGGTTGGGCGGCCGCGATCACGGCGCGCTCTGAAGGATCGGGCGGCACGCGCCCTGCTTCTGTAAGACGGGGACGGCTGCGTGAAGCCGACATCAAAAGACAGCGCCGCCGATGCGGGAATGGGCCGGATACATGCCCGGTCCGGCGCCGGCGGCCACACGCAAGAGAGCGCCGGCCTCACGGCCGGCGCTCGGTTCAAGCACTGCGTTCGACGCGATTACGGGCGGCCGAGGCCGGCGCAGGCGCTGGCGTTGTTCACGCCGTTGACGCTGCTGGCGAGCACGAAGCGGGTGCGGATGGCATCACGCCAGGCCGGGGTGAGCGGAACGAAGCCGTGGGCACGCGACGCGGCATCGTTGTTGCCGTTGTAGTGGCCCAGCAGGAAGCCGCGCAGGGCGAGCGCAACGTTGCCGGCCTTGTAGCACTGGCCCAGCTCGAAGGTGGTGTAACCCACGATCGGGTAACCGACGGCCGGCGGGTTGGTGAACACCGGGGCCCAGTTGCGCACGTCATTGGCAGCAGCGCCGGTCGGCGGCAGCACCGTGTCCAGGGTGGCCTGCACGCTCGGGTCGTTCGGCGAGAAACCACGCACCTTGGCGATCTTGGTGGCGTCGCTCAGGTTCGGCACCACGTCCGGGCCGATGTAACCGATCGCACCGGTGGTGGCGTAGACCTTGTCATACAGCGGCTGGCTGCCCAGCGCCGAAGCGGTGGTGAAGTTCGCCGGCAGCGACGAGAACTGCTTCCAGAACTCCTGGGTGGTGCTGAACTTGCCGCCGATCAGGGTGCTGCCGGCGGTGTCGCTGGCCGAGCAGGCGCTGGCCAGGAAACGGGTCAGCAGTTCGGTGGTGCCGCTCTTCTCGTTGCGGTATACGACGGTGATCGGGCCCGAACGATTCGCGTCCAGGGTGCTCCAGTTGGTGATCGTGCCGGCGAACACGCCGCACAGCTGGGTGACGCTCAGGTCAAGGTTGCCACCGGCGCTGTTGAACGGAACGGTGACCGAGGTGCCGACCGACGGAATCTGGATCAGCGGGCCGTAGGTCGGGGCGAAGTTGGCGGCGTAGGCGGCAATCTCAGCGTCGGTCAGCACCGAGTCGCTGCCGGCGAAATGCACGGTGCCGGTGGTCTTGAACAGGTCGGCACGGTTTTCCAGGAAGGCCTGCTTGCCGGTGCCCGAGCCGGTCACTTCATAGCTGAAGTTGGCCGGCAGGATGCTGTCGGCCGAACCCTTGTACAGCTTGGCCGGCAGCGACGCGCCACCGCCCTGCACGAGCGACTGCGCCGAGGCGGCGCCGGCGGTGGCCAGCAGCGCGGTGGCAACCAGCGCGGCCAGGGTCTTGTACTTGTTCATGATCTTCTCCTGAAGGGTTTACTGCGAAGGGAAACACCAAGGGAGGAACGGTCACTTCACGCCTGCTGCCGCCGAGGGCCTCCCAGCCCACTCTGCGGCGACGTGTCCATGCTGGTCTGCGCCGATGACAGGCCGCTTAAGAAACCTGTGGAAGATCAGGAAAAGGTGTGGAGGATTGTGTGGAGAATCGGGTGATTCCATCCGCGCTTGGCGTGGATCTACTGCACCAGCTGGTTCATCTCCATGATCGGCATCAGTACCGCCAGTACGATGGTCAGCACCACCCCGCCCATCACCAGGATCATGGTCGGTTCCAGCAGTGCGGTCAGCGCCATCGCCCGGCGTTCGATCTCGCGCGAGATGGTCTGTGCAGCGCGATCCAGCAGTGGCGCCAGCGAACCGGTCTTCTCGCCACTGGCCACCAGGTGCACCAGGATAGGTGGATAGACCTTCTGCACCTTCAGCGCAGAGCCCAGCGCCGCGCCTTCGCGTACCCGCGCGGATACGTCGTCGGCGCAGCGCGCCAGCAGTGCATTGCCCAACGTCTGCCGCGCCGCCTCCAGGGCACGCAGCAGCGGCACACCGGCATCGAGCAGGATCGCCAGCGTCGAGGCAAAGCGCGCACTGTTCACGCCCAGCACGAAGCGCCCGACCATCGGCACGCGCAGCAGCATCGCATCCCAGCGCAGGCGCAGCTCGGGCCGGCGCAGTGCAAGCCGCCACGCTACCACCAGCGCGCCACTGCCCAGCGCCACCCACACGCCCCAGCTGCGCACGAACGCGCTGGCAGCCAGCATCACCTGGGTCAGCATTGGCAGCGTCTGCCGCGCCTGCACGAACGCGGTCACCACCTGCGGCACGACGTAGCTGAGCAGGAAGATCACGATCGCCACCGATACCAGGCTGATCGCCGCCGGGTAGATGAAGGCGGTCAGCACCTTGGCCTGGAGTGCATTGCGCTCCTCGATGTAGTCGGCCAGACGCTCCATCACCCGGGCCAGATCACCGGAGTCTTCGCCCGCACCGACCAGCGCGCGATAGATCGGCGGGAAATCACGCGGCCGCGCGGCCAGTGCCACGGTCAGGCGCTGGCCGGCGCGCACGTCGGCACGCACCGCGGTAAGCGCCTGCGCGACGTGCGGGCGCTCGGCCTGCTCGATCACCGCACTCAGCGCGCTTTCCAGCGGCAGGCTTGCGGCCAGCAGGCTGGCCAACTGGCGCGTGGCCCAGGCCAGCTCGCTGGCCGACAACCGGCGCGCGCCCCAGCCACTGCCTGCGGCGCGTGCCGCACTCACCTGTACCGGTGTCAGCCCGCGTCCGCGCAGCAGCTGGCGCGCGCTGCGCGGGCTGTCGGCATCCAGCTGTCCTTTCTCGATGCGGCCCTGCGCATTGGCGGCCTGGTAGTCGAACAGTGCCATCGTCGCCTCAGGCGTCGCCGGTAACGCGCAGGATCTCTTCCAGCGTAGTCACGCCACTGTCGACCCAGCGCTGGCCATCCTCGCGCAGGTTGCGCATGCCAGCACGCCGCGCCGCCTCCCGCAGCGCAGGCTCACCCTGCCCTTCGTGGATCAGGGCGCGCACGCGCTCATCGACCACGAACAGTTCATGGATACCGGTGCGCCCGCGATAGCCGCTGTTCGCGCACGCCGGGCAACCGACCGCGCGCCACACGGTACGGCCCTCGCCATCCACCTCTGCACGCCGGCACTGGGTGCACAGGCGCCGCACCAGCCGCTGCGCCAGTACGCCGCGCAGCGACGAGGCCAGCAGGAACGGCTCCACGCCCATGTCGGCCAAACGGGTCACCGCCGAGATCGCGTCGTTGGTGTGCAGCGAGGCCAGCACGCCATGGCCGGTCAGCGAGGACTGTACCGCGATCTGCGCGGTTTCCAGGTCGCGGATCTCGCCGATCATGATCGTATCCGGGTCCTGGCGCAGGATCGCGCGCAGTGCGGTGCCGAAACTCATGCCGATGCGCGCATTGACCTGGATCTGGCCGATACCGGCGAAGTCGTACTCCACCGGGTCTTCCACGGTCAGGATGTTGCTGGTGCTGCTGTCGAGCTGGCCCAGCGCCGCATACAGCGAGGTGGTCTTGCCACTGCCGGTCGGGCCGGTCACCAGCACGATGCCGTGCGGTTGCCGGATCAACCCGGTGAAGGTCGCCAGGGTGTCGTCGGCCATGCCGAGCCGCTGCAGCTGCAGGCGGCCGGCATCCTTTTCCAGCAGGCGCAGCACCGCGCGCTCGCCATGTCCGGTCGGCACCGTGGACACGCGGATGTCCAGCGGCCGGCCGCCGACACGGATCGCGATGCGGCCGTCCTGCGGCAGGCGCTTCTCGGCGATATCCAGGTGCGCCATGATCTTGATGCGCGACACCAGCGCCGCATGCAGTGCACGGCGTGGCTGGACCATGTCACGCAGGGTGCCGTCCACCCGGTAGCGCACCACCGAATGGGTCTCGAACGGTTCGATGTGCAGGTCGCTGGCGCCATCGCGTGCGGCCTGCGCCAGCAGTGCGTTGATCATGCGGATCACCGGCGCGTCGTCCTGCGCGTCCAGCAGATCGGTGACTTCCGGCATGTCCTGCATCAGGCGGTCCAGATCCACTTCACTTTCAGCGGCACCGACCACCGCTGCGGCATCGCCGCCGTCACGATACTGCTCACCCAACCGTTGCTGCCACGCTGCGGCTTCCAGTGCCTGGAACGGCAGCGGGCCGTGCCGGCGGCGCAGTTCGGCCACCGCCCAGGCGGCGGTTTCGGCAGTGCCCAGCAGTACCGGCTCACCGCCGGCCTCGGCCAGCATCACGCCATGGCTGCGCACCCAGGCATACGGCAGCGGCACGGTTACGCTCACGGGCCGATCACCAGTTCCGGCGTGTAGCCCAGCCCACGCAACTGCTGCAGCGCCGGGTCCAGCCTCGCCGGGTCGCGTGGCAGCCGCACCCGCAGGCGCTGTCCACTCCCGCCCGGCGTGGCCTCGGCATAGGCCTGCAATCCCAGTGCCCGCGCCTGCGCCACGCCCTGGTTGGCGCGTGCCACGTCCAGCCCCTGCGCGAACTGGACCAGCTGCGCGTCGCCTTCGCCAGCCGGATACAACGCCGCCAGGCTGCTGTTCTGCAACGGCTGGCCCTGGCCATCGCGCGCATTGCCCTGGCCCAGCACGGACAGATCCTGCGGCGGCAGCTGCGGCGCGGAAAGCGCGGGCAACGCCCAGCTCTGTGCCGGCTGCGCACCGGCCTGCGCGTTGCGCATGTAGTCGTAGCGGTCGCGGGTCAGACGCTGCCCGGCGGCCGGGTCGCGCACCACGTGCGGGCGCAGGAACACCATCAGGTTGGTCTTGGCGCGCTTGCGCGTATCGCTGCGGAACAGCGCCCCCAGCACCGGGATCTTTCCCAAGCCGGGCACCGCATCGCGACCATGGCTCACGCTGTCTTCGAGCAGCCCACCGAGCACCATGATCTGGCCGTCATCCAGCAGCACGCTGGTGTCCAGTGCACGCTTGTTGGTGATGATGCCGGCCGTGCTGGTCGCGCTCTGCGCGTCGATGCTGCTGACTTCCTGGTAGATGTCCAGCTTCACCGTGCCCCCCTCGGAAATCTGTGGACGCACGCGCAGCTTCAGGCCGACGTCCTCGCGCACGATTGTCTGGAACGGGTTGTTGCTGCCGCCCCCGCCGTCGGTCACGTAACGACCGCTGACGAACGGCACGGTTTGGCCGACCATGATGCTGGCCGCCTCGTTGTCCAGGGTCATCAGGTTGGGCGTGGACAGGATGTTGGCACCCCCCCGGCTCTGCAGCGCATTGGCCAGTGCCTTCATGTTGAGGATCTGGCCCACCCCCGGCAGGTTGATGGTGCCGTCGATGACACCGATCTTCAGGCCATCCTTGGGCAGCACGTCCAGAGTGGTGCGCGCGCCGGTGTTCAGCCCGCTGCCACCCGTGGTTCCCCCGAAGTGGGTGCCGCCGAAGGTGCGGCCATTGCCCAGCATCCATTGCACGCCCAGTTCGGCCGCGTCGGTCTGGTTGACCTCCACGATCAGGCTTTCCACCAGCACCTGCGCGCGGCGCTGGTCAAGCTGGTCGATCACCCGCCGCAGGTTGCGGTACACCGGCTCGGGCGCCGAGATCAGCAGTGTGTTGGTCGCCACGTCGGCCTGCACCGAGATGCCGTTCTGGCTGAAGCCGGTACTGCCGGCCTCGATCGGGTCGCGGCGGTTCGGATCAAGCCGCTGTGATTCGAGCGCATTGCCGCCGGCCTTTGCCTGTTGCGCCTGCGCCTGCGACGGTTGTGACGGCGTGCTGCGGCTGGCATCGCCGGGCAGCGGCGTGATGCCTTCGTTGCTGCCCATCGCCGGTGCATCGCTCTGCCCGGCCACCACGCCGCGCAGCACCCCGGCCAGCTGGTTGGCCTGGGCGTTGCGCAGATACACCACGTGCAGGTTGCCGGACTCGTCCTGGGCCTTGTCCAGCTTCTCCACCAGCTGCCGCGCCAGGCGCGTGCGACCGGGGCTGCTGGAGCGCAGCAGCACGCTGTTGCTGCGCGGATCGGCCATCACCACCACCTTCTGGCTCGGCTCGGCGCCTTGTGCATCCAGCAGCGGCGCCACCATCGCCGCTACGTCGACGGCGATGCCCTGCTGCAGCTTGACCACATCGGTGTCCATGCCAGCCGGCGTATCCACGCTGGCGATCACCCGCGCAATGCGCTCCAGGTTGTCGGCGTAGTCGGTGATCACCAGGGTGTTGTTGCCCGGGTTGGCCGTGATCGGGTTGTCCGGGCTGATCATCGGCCGCAGCACCGCCACCAGTGCGGCCGCGTTCTCGTAGCGCAGCGCGAAGGTCCGCGTGGTCACCTCGCCGCCGGCGCCACCCGCACCGACGCGTCCGCCGAGCAGCTTGGCGTCGGCCTGTGGCACCACCCGGCTCACACCGCCGCTCTCGACCACGGCGAAGCCACGCATGCGCAGCGCACCCAGCAGCAGCTGGTAGGCCTGGGTACGGCTGACCGGACCCTCGGAGACCACGGTCATCTTGCCGGTCACCCGCGGATCGACCAGGAACTGGCGGCCGGTGAAGCGCGCTGCCATGCGCAGCACGCCACCGATATCGGTATCCACCAGGTTCAACTGCACCGGTTCATCGCGGGCGTCCTGCGCCAGCACCACAGCCGGAACATGCGCCATGCCCACGATCAGGGCCAGCGCGCTGCTGCAGGCGAGACTGCGCATCGCTCTCATGAATGACCACCCGCAGCGGGTGCCATCACGATGTTTCCGGAAATCCGTGCCGCCGGCATGTTCGCATCCCCTGTACGTGTCAGTTGCAGCTGCTGCAGTTCGATGGCCGGATCAGCCAGCACCGGCAGCAGCCAGTTCCACAGCGCGTCGGCGGGCACGGCCTGCACCTGCAGGTGCCAGCGCCCGTCGCGTGCTTCGATATGCAGTCCTTCGGCGAGGCCGGCGGACCTGATCCGTTCGCGCAGCCCGGCCAGCGTCGGGCGTTGATCCCGGGCCTGCTGCTGGCGCTCGCGGGCGCGCAGCAGCGGCGCCAGTGCGGTGGCCTGTGCCTGCAGCCGCGGCAGCTCTGCCTGCCAATGCGCGCGCTGCTTCAGCAGCGGCTCCAGCCAGAACGAGCACAGGCCCGCCACCAGCAGCGCACCGATCATCACGCCCAGCATCAACCGGTCGCGAGGCGGCAGGCGCTGCCAGCGCTGCTGCAGGCCTGCCAGCCCCCCACCCCGGCGCAGGGTCGGTGTGGTCACCGGTCGCCCCCGCTCACGCGCAGGCGCCCATCGTTCGCGCGTGCCAGCTCCAGGCCCTGTGCCTGGGCTGCCTGCTGCCACTGCTGCAGCCGTTGTGCGTCGTCGGCCAGCGCCTGCGCATCTGCGTCCAGTTCAAGGTCCAGCTGGCCCGGTTGGTAACGCAGGCCGCGGACCTGGCCGCCCAGTTCCGGAATGGCCTGCAGCGTACTGGCCACCTGCCGCTGCACCGCCGGCAACGACGGCAGCGGCGCCGGTGCTGCCAGCGCCCGCCGCGCCTGCAGCACCGGGTCCACGACATCGGTGATCTCTGGGAAGCGCGCGCTGAACTGCCGCGCCATGTCCTGCTGCAGCGCCTCGCCTTCGCTGCGCCAACGCGAGACCTGCAGTTGCAGGCCCAGTGCCGCCAGCAGCACCGCGGCCAATGCCAGCCCGATCGCCAGCCGCGGCCGCTTCCGGGCCGCACTGGGCAGGGGCAGAGACCACCCTGGCAACGGTCCGCAGGCCTGCAGTTCGTGCGCGACCGGCGTGGCAGGCAGGCTTTCCGGCCACGTGGACGGCACGCTACCGATCCACTGCACGGCCTGTACGCCGGACTGCTGCAGCCGTGCCGCCAGCGCCTGCATCACCGCGCCCGCGTCACGCCCGCCGCACCACTGCACGCCGCCCCGGTCGTGCCCGCTGCGCACCAGCAGGTGCTCACCGCAGGCCCACAGCGTCGCTTCCCCGCTGTTCCACGGCAGCAGCAGCGGCGTCGGGTACAGTGCCCGCAGCCGCAGGCCGCACGCTTCCAGCAGCTGCTGTGCCTGCACCATCGCCTGCTGGCCCAGCCAGGCGACCGGCACGCTGCCGTCATCGGCCTGCGCGCCGTGCGCCAGGGCCACTTCCTGCAGGTCGTCCAGCAGCATCGCCTCAACTTCGCCCTGCAATGCAGCCTGCAGCCTGCGCCCGGTCAGCGGTGGCAGCTGCAGCTCCAGCAGAATCAGGTCGTGCGGATCGAGGCAGGCCAGCACCTCGGCCTGCGAATGGCGCTGGCCCAGTGCCATCAGCGTCCCGCGGCCATGCGCCTGCACGGCGCCCTTGTGCAGCAGCGCCCAATCGACCTCACTGTCGGTGCGCAGGCGTTCCAGGGGTGGCAGGCAGATCCTCAACTGCACGCTCATGCACCGATCCTCGTCCACACGCGTTGCACGCGCACACCGTCATCGCGGTACTCACGCCAGATCAGCGCCCGGAAGTCGACCGCCTGGCCGTCGGCCTGTACCTGGCCGACGGCGAGAAACCACTCACTATGAATGCCAAGGGGCACCAGGGCCATCTGTGCGCTGCTCAGTTGGAGTCGATTGGCAATGTCACCGCGATTGAGCAGCCAGTGGCCGCCGTCCCGCTCCCCGAGCAGCGCCTGCAGGCGCCCCCGTTCGACCTCGGGCGTGACCGCCTGCAGCACGCTGAGATCGCAGGTGTTGGCATTGACCAGGGTCTGCGCCGGCAGCACCACGGTGCGCCGTGCCAGCGCCTGCACGGCCAGCGGATCCGACCCCGCAAAGGCCTGCTCGATCAATGATTCGCGCGGCAGGGGCGCCTGCGCCTGGATGTCGCCATCGCGCAGGCGCGCCTGTATGTGCTCGGCCGCAGAGGCGCAGGCGCCCTGCCCCAGCCCCTGCCCGGCGCACAGGGCGATGAACGCGTGCCGTGCGTCCGGGTCCGGCCTGCCGTGTGCCAGCAGATTGCGCAGGTTGAACATCGACTGCGCATCGACCAGTTGCAGCTGTACCGGAAGCGGCACCTGCGATTGCAGCGGCCGCGCCCAGCGCCCGTCGCGCACCGTCGTCACCTGCTCGCGCGCGTCTTCACGCAACTGCTGTGCCGCGCGCTCCAGCGAGGCGTCCACGGTCATGCGCACCTGCGCGCGCAGCTGGTCGCCGCGCAGCATGCGCAGCTGCGCCGACTGCCGGGTCAGCAGCGCGGTGGCGATCACCGCCACCAGCGCCACCACCAGCATCGCCACGATCACCGCCATGCCACGCTGGCCGGCGCACGACACCGAACGCATCCGGGTTGCCATCGGCGGGCCTCACAGCTGCCAGGAGCCGATGTCCGCATTGCCGGCCTCGCCGCCCGGCGTGCTGTCCGCGCCCAGCGAGAACACATCGATGTCGCCGTGGGTGCCGGGAATCTGGTACTGGTAGGGATGGCCCCACGGGTCATTCGGCAGGCGGTCCAGATAGGGCGTCACCGGCATTGCACCGCCGCCCTGCGGTGGTGTCACCAGTGCCTTCAGCCCCTGCTCGGCAGTGGGGTAGCGTCCGTTGTCCAGCTTGAACAGCTTCAATGCCTGCATCAACGCAGCGATATCCTGCCGCGCCGCCACCACGCGCGCCTGGTCGGGGCGATCCATCAAGCGTGGCACGATCAACGCAGCGAGGATGCCGATGATCACCACCACCACCATGATCTCGATCAGGCTGAAACCCTGCTGCCGAGCCCAGCGACCACGAACCTGCCTTGCCATTGTTCCGCCCCCGTCATCCTGGAAGAGACCGCTGCGCCATGGTCAGCGGTGCATGTGTCAGTACGATAAACATCCGCCTGCTATTCGCAGTGCCTGCGCCTGCTGTGGCATTGCGCGCATTGCAGGCACGCACGCGGCTTCCAGCAGTGGCGCAGGCACTTCGCCCAGCGTGTCTTCGATACAGGCACGCAGCAGCGGCTGCGCGCACGCCTGCAGCAGCCGCACGCACTGCATCGGCGTCCATGCCGTGCCGTGACCGAGGCCGACGAACAACCGATAGGCCTGGTGATAGCGCAGGTCATCGAACACCCGCTGCGCGCTGTTCAGATCGCGCATCACCACCAGCAACGCGGCGCGTTGCAGCGCGCGCGTATCGCCCGCATCGAACGGCAGCAGGTTCATGACAGTCTCGGGCCAGGGCCGCAACTGCGCATCAAGCACCCTGCGCAGGGCCAACAACGGATGCGCGCTGCTGTCCTGGGCTGCCCAACGCGCAGCATCCGCCCACGCATCGCTGGACAGCACCCATACCCACGAGCGTCCATAGCGTTGCACGTTCATCGGCGCATGCCGTGCCTGCTCCAGCGACTGGCTCAGGTGCCGGTCCAGTTCCAGCATGGTGACACTGCGACTGTCTGCCATCGGCATCACCTGCGCTCTGCGACGCGTGATGCGCCGTACTCAGGGAAGACGTCGGCAGGGCGGATGAAGCGACAGCGCGAATGCCTCTCTGTGCGCTGCGTAGCGCTTCCTCATCGGCGTCATCGCAGCGTCATCCGCCTGCAGGCTTCGCGCTCCAGGCGCGGCGCGTCGCCGCCACAGCGGCGCGCCAGCACGGCCACCTCACTGCGTTGCGCGAAGGCCGTCAGCGCATCGGTCATCGCCACGTCATCCAGCCATGACGCCATCGCAACACGCAACGGCGAAAGCTGCCAGCCCTCCATCACCCCGTGGCCGCCAGCGACGAACCAGTGCCACAGCCGATGGTGCTGCACCTGGTCGTGCAGCTGCGCCAGCTCATCGATTGCGTACATGCCCATCAGCAGCAGCGCCCTTGCCATCGCCGCGGGCGCCAGCGCACCCGCCTCTGGCAGCGGAAGTACCTGCTGCTGCAGGCGCAGCAGCATCGCCAACGGATGCGATTGCGGATCGAACTCCAGCAGCACCGCCTGCTGCTGCCATTGCGCTTCGGAGACCACGCACACCCACGGTGATCCATAGCGATGCACCATCAACGGTCGTCGTTGCGTGGTCTCCAGCAACGCCGACAGATTGCGACGCAGATCCAGCACACCGATGGTCTCGTTGCGCACCCCAGGCCTCTCCTTGCTTGCAATGGCCCTGCGTGAGGCGCGGGGCCAGCGTCATCATCTAACCAAGGACGGCGATGCCACCCGGAAAGCGACGCAGATCCAGCGACATCGACTGTCGCAGCTGATCAAGGGCCGCGTCCGGATCATCGATGCGGAAGCGGCCGCTGACCGGCGCACGCGCCAACGCCGATTCACCCAGCACGATCCTGCCGCGGCGGTAGCGGTTGATCTCGTCCACCACCTCACGCAGCGGCGCGCGGCGGAATACCAGCATGCCCTCGGTCCAGGCGCTTACCTCCGCGGCCACCGCCTCGGCCACCACGCCACTGAGGCGCTCGTCGTAGCGGGTCTGCTGCCCCGCCTGCAGCTGCAGGCGGCCCTGCGGATGCTCGATGCGGGCGCTGCCGTGCAGGCAGGTGACCCGCACCTGGCCGTGGGTGTTGCGCACGTCCAGGCGCACCGCACCTTCGTCGGCAATCACGCAGCCTGGCCCGGCAAACAACGCCAGGCGCAGGCCGGCCCGGGTTTCGATCGCGGCCTGGCCCTGCACCAGTTCAAAGCCCTCGCCATCGGCGGCGGCGCGACGGCGCAGGCTGCTCTGCGTATCCAGATCGATCTTCAGCTGCGGCACCGGCGTGATCTGCAGGCGCTCGCCGGTGCCGGTGTGGAAATCGGCGGCCATTGCCGTGACCGGCGGCCACAGGCCCAGCGGCGGGCGGATCGCGGCGACCACCACCAGGCTGGCCGGCGCGGCAATGGCAGCGCCAAGGAAGGCACGCCGGCTCCATCGCTGTGCACGGCCCGGTGCGACCGGCTGGCGTGCCGCGGCCGGCAGCTGTTCGCCCGCCAGCCGCACCTGGTCCCACTGCCGGCGTGCACGGCCGAAGGCCTCTCGATGGCGGGGATCGGCGTCGCACCACGCGCGGAACCTGCGCCCATCGGCGGCGGTGGCCTCGCCCGAGGTCAGCCGCACCACCCACGCATGCGCCTGACGCTCGACGGCATCCAGCGGGCGTTGCGGGCGATCGTCAGCGTCCATGGGGGCTCATGCCGGACCCGCACGCTGCGGGGTTCTGCTCGGCGTCAAAGTGTAGACGGATGCCGGCGCTCAGAACCGCACCTGGCGCCCCTGCCCGCTGCGCTCGGCCAGGTAGTCCTGGGCCGCCTTCAGTTCGCGCTGCACCAATCGCAGCGACACGCCCAGGTGCTCGGCCACGTCCCGCTGCTGCAGGCCATCGACGCGGATGGCCAGCAGGATGCGGCGGCGGCGCTCGGGCATGCGCTGCAGCAGGGCGACCATGTCCTGCAACGCGAAGTCCAGTTCCGCGGCCTGCGCCGGGCCCGGCGCCGGATCGGCCAGGTCCATCAGCGCATCCACCTCATCCAGGCTCAGCAGTCGATGGTCGGCACGTTGGCGGTCGATCACGGTGTTCATCGCCATGCGCAGCAGGTAGGCCGCCGGGTTCTGCACCGCGTCCAGCCGATCGCGGCGGGCGCTCAGGCGCATCCAGGTATCCTGCAGCGCGTCGCCTGCCAGCTCCTCCGAGCCCAGCTTGCGCACCAGGCGCCGCTTCAGCTCGTCGTAGGCCCCCAGAAGGTGGTCCATCAGGTCAACTGCCCCAGCCGTACCGTTGCTCATGTTCGAATCCTTGAAGTCATGGAAGGGGCGAGCGCCGGCCACAGTCGTGGTCGATGCCGGAAGGTCGGATCTGCAGCGTCACCGGCTGCGGCAGCGCGGCGGCATCGGGCGCCAGCACCAGCTGCGCCAGCGCCTGCAGCAGGCGTGCGTCGCGGCCTGCATTGCCACTGCCGGATACCATCTCGGGCGCGTGCACCTGGCCGTCGCTGTCAATGCGGAAGCGCAGCGTTGCTGCATAGCGGCCCGGCGCGATGCCCGGGTCGTCACAGAACGCCTCGCGCAGGCGCTGCTGCACATCGCCATAGCGACGGCGCCGCTCGGCGTCAGCAGGTTCGCTGCCGCTCGTCATTTCATTCGCGGATTGCGCGCCCCGGCGCAGCACCACGCGCTGCTCGCCGATCACCTCGGCCTCGATGCCGGTGTCCTGCAGCAGCGCCTGCAGCGCAGGCAACGGCGGCAGGCTGGCACGCAGCGCATGGCTGCTGCGCCCAGCGGCAAGGTCACCCGGATACATCACCGACCACCCGCTGATGACACTGAATCGCTCGACGGCCAGCTCCAGCGGCTGCGCCGGGATGTCGTAGGCATGAACACCGTCCTGTGCGGCGGCCGCGAAGGACAACAGCAGCCATGCGGCGATGGCCACCCTCCAAGTTCTGACCGCATGGTGTCCATTCAGCCCCCTGACGTAGAACACATGACCCTCGGCAGCGACAGCAGCTGCAGTGCACGCGCGGCACGACCGGAACCCCGGCCCGCGCGACCAGCAAGCGGGTTCAAACCGTACCGGCACCACATGTCATTGCGATGACCAGCGCCCACGGCCGAGGGCGAGCCCGGCTGCGCGGAGTCCGCTGTGAAGCAACGGCATCCGGCCCCATGCCGACCAAAGCGTGTCGACCAAGGTCGACACCCACCAAGAGCAGCTGAGGTCGACACTTGCCAAGAGCAGCTCGTGCCGTTCCGGCACCTCGCGGGGAACTGTCGAAGGCGGGGTGGGTCCGGTTGCAGGGGTGTCCGCGGCATGGATGCCGCGGCCAAGCCCCCAAGGACGGGTTCACGGCGTCCCCTACAACCGGACCCACCCCGCCAACACACGGAATGCCCGCTGCTGTTGCTGTTGCTGCTGGGGTTGCCGGCCAGCGGCCGGCACGACCGCGGGTGCCGGGTGCAACCCGGCCAGCCCCCAGCCCTCAAAGCGGCAGGCGGGTGGTCTGCTTGATCCGCTGCATCGGAATCTCGGTCTTGGTGTTCTGCACCCCGGCAATCCGGTTCAGGTGCTGCATCTGGAATTGCCGGTAGGCATCAAGGTCGGCCACCGCCACCCGCAGCAGGAAATCGCAGTCACCGGCCATCAGATGGCATTCAAGCACTTCCGGGAAAGACTTGATGCTGTTGATGAAGTGATTGGTGGTGTCCTCGTCCTGCCCGCGCAGCCACACCCGCACGAACACGGTGAACCCCCGCCCGACCTTGGCCTCGTTCAGCAGCGCCACGTAGCGGTCGATGTAACCGCCTTCCTCCAGCAGCCGCACCCGGCGCAGGCAGGCCGATGGCGACAGGCCCACCTGACGGGCCAGCTCCAGGTTCTGCAGGCGTCCGTCCCCTTGCAGGGCGTCGAGGATGCGCCGATCAAGATTGTCGAGCTGGTACTGCATGAAATTCCACCCGTCTCGGCTATGGCCGCAGGAAATTCCAATCTTCCTTAATTCAATGGCATCAACGCAACCCGATTTCGTGATTGGACCGCTAGGATGGGCCACCCCACTCAGTTGTGTCGTTCCATGGACGCCCGTACCACCCTCCCCCTGCCTGACGCCGCCTGCGACACCGCCCCGCGTGCCGAATTCCTGCGCGGCCTGCGCGCCGCCGTGCCGGTGATGATCGGCTTCATTCCCTTCGCCCTGGTGCTCGGCGCCCAGGCCGCACAGAAGGGCCTGACCGCCCTTGAAGTACCACTGATGACCGGCCTCAACTTTGCCGGCGGCTCGGAATTCGCCGCGGTCGAGCTGTGGACCTCGCCGCCGCATATCGCGCTGATCGTCGCGATCACCGCGCTGGTCAACAGCCGCCACCTGCTGATGGGTGCCAGCCTGGCACCGCTGTTGCAGCACCTTCCGCGCCGCCGGGTGCTGCCTGCGCTGTTCTTCATGTGCGACGAGAGCTGGGCGATGGGCGTGGCCGACGCACGCCGCCGCGCCCTCGGCTTCAGCCTGGCCTACTACCTGGGCGTCTCGGCCGGCCTGTACACGGTCTGGGTGGCCTGCACCGCGCTGGGCGCGATCGTCGGCCCGATGCTGGGCGACATCCACGCCTACGGCTTCGACATGGCGTTCCCCGCCGTGTTCCTGGTGCTGCTGCGGGGCATGTGGCAAGGCATGAAGGCCGCGCGGCCCTGGCTGGTGAGCCTGGTGGTGGCCGCCACCACCTACCTGCTGGTGCCAGGTGCCTGGTACGTCGCCAGTGGTGCGCTGGCCGGTCTGGCGGCGGCCTGGCTGCTGGCGGAGGACGCGCCATGATCTTCAATGGCTTGATCCACTGGACCTCAGTGCTGACCATCGTGCTGATGGCGGCCGCCACCTACCTCACCCGCATCGTCGGATTCCTGGCGCTGCGCAACCGTACGCTGAGCAAGCGCGCGGTAACAGTGATGGAAGCCGCACCCGGCTGCGTGCTGATCTCGGTGATCGCACCGGACTTCGTCGCCGACAAGCCGGCCGATCTGGCGGCGCTGGCGATCACCCTGCTGGCCGCCACGCGCCTGTCGATGCTGCCGACGGTGCTGATCGGCGTGGTCTCGGCGGGAGTACTGCGCTACCTGATGGGCTGACGCGCCCGCCCTTCCTGGGTAGAGCCGAGCCCTTGCTCGGCTCCACAGGAAACTCCCTGCGACACCCGGTCGCAGCCGATCCCGTCCGTCACTTGACCAATATCAAATCGCCCGCCGCCGCGCGGGCGTATTCCTATGCAGGACCCGAACACGCCGGCGTTTCCGGCATCCACAAGGACCCTGCGATGAGCTACACCCCCGACAACGCCCAGCTGCTGAACGCCCTGCAGAACGTCATGGTGATCTCCACCACCGACCTGCAGGGCAACATCACCTATGCCAACGACCTGTTCTGCACGCTCACCGGCTTTGCCCGTGAAGAGCTGATCGGCCAGCCGCACAGCATCGTGCGCCATCCGGACGTGCCCAAGGCGGTCTACAAGGACATGTGGGACACGATCAAGGCCGGCAAGACCTGGACCGGCATCGTCCCCAACCTGGGCAAGGGCGGCGTGCTCTATGTGGTCGACACCACCGTGCAGCCGCTGTTTGACGCCGAAGGCAACATCACCTCGTACATCAGCATCCGCCGCGTGGTGAACGACCTGATGCAGAACTACGACCTGGTCGAGTTCAGCAAGGAAAAGTTCGACGACTTCTACGAGGCCGCGTGAACGCGCTGCCGACCAGCACCGCCATCAGCCGCCTGCTGGTGGGCTTCGCGTCCGAGTCAGGCAATGCCCGCGCCCTGGCCCAGCGCCTGGGCGCGGACCTGCAGCCGCACGCGCCGCAGGTACTCGCATTCAACGACATCGACGTCGCCAGCCTCGGCCACGGTGACGTGCTGCTGGCGATTTCCAGCTCGTTCGGTGACGGAGAACCGCCGGCCAATGGCGAGCAGTTCTTCGAAACACTGCGCCAGACCCCGACGCTGAGCGGCCTGCGCTATGCGGTATTCGGGCTTGGCGATACCGGCTACCCGCGCTTCTGTGGCTTCACCAAGGCGCTGGATGCCGCGCTGAGCGAGCGCCAGGCGCAACCGCTGCTGCACCGCGTGGATGCCGATCTCGGCTACGAGCAGTTCTTCCAGCAATGGCAGCCGGTGCTCGGCCAGGTGCTGGACGGAAACCCCGCCGCCGGCCACGACCTGCGCCTGCAGGTGACCGCCTATGGCGAAGACAACGCCTTTGCCGCGGGCATCGTTGAACGCCGCCGCTTGAACAGCAGCGATCCCGCGGCCTGGCACCTGCAGCTGGACATTGCCGGCAGCGGCATGGCCTACCGGGCCGGCGACACCCTGCACGTGGTGCCGGAGAACGACCCGGCCCTGCTGCAGGCATTGGCCGCCTGGTACGGCGACGCCGCCGCCGTGGCCACCCTGCACGACCGCGAGCTGCGCCTGCTGGGCAAGAACGTGCTGCGCGAACTGGCCCGGCTCGGTGGCAGCGAAACCTTGAAGGGCCTGCTGAAGGTCAGCCAGAAGCGCGAACTGGAGGCGTACCTGCACGGCCTGGACCTGCTGGATGTGCTGCAGGATCACGCCACCCCGGACAGTGTTCCGCCGGCGCGCCTGCGCGAGCTGCTGTCACCGCGCCTGCCGCGGGCCTATTCGATTGCCTCGCACCCGTGCGACGACCAGCTCAGCCTCTGCGTGCGCGAAGTGCGCTACACCCTGCGTGGCCGCGAGCGCTTTGGCACCGCCACCGGCAGCCTGCTGCATGGCGGCGACCACGCCCGTGTGTACTGCCGCTCCAATCCGGGCTTCCATCTGCCCGATAGCAGCGAAGCACCGCTGTTGCTGGTCGGCACCGGTACCGGCATCGCGCCGTTGATGGGCCTGATGCAGGAACTGCAGGCGACCTCCTGCGAACGTGAAGTGCACCTGGTGTTCGGCGAGAAGCATCGCGAACACGATTACCTCTATCGCGAACACCTGCAGGACTGGCACGCGCGCGGCGCGCTGGCTGGCCTGCATACCGCGTTCTCACGCGATGGGGCCGACAAGGTCTATGTGCAGCATGTGCTGCTGCAGCGTGCCAGCGAGGTACGCGATGTGCTGGCCCGTGGCGGGCATCTGTACCTGTGCGGCAACAAGCGCCACCTGGAAGGCGCGATACGCGACGCCATCGATGCCATCGCTGGCGAAGGGCACTGGGACGCAATGCGCGGCGAAGGCCGCACGCACTGCGAACTGTATTGATCCGTCCGTCGGGTAGAGCCGGCCGCTGGCCGGCTGCTCCAGATTTCGTGGTTGCCGGCCAGCGGCCGGCACTACCATCAGAGGTGACCAACCATCGCCTGTGCATCACGGTAGCGGCGGCCGCTGGCCGGCTGCGCCGGATTCCGTGGTTGCCGGCCAGCGCCCGGCACTACCATCACGGGTCAACTGCCGACGATGCGGCCGTCCACCACGCGGGCCACCTGCTGGCCGAACACGGCCACGTCCTGCGGGTCGTGGCTGATCAGCAGCAACGGGATGCCGGTCTTGTCCAGCACCGTTTCCAGTTCCTGGCGCAGATGCTGGCGCAGGTCGTGGTCCAGCGCGGAAAACGGTTCGTCCAGCAGCAACGCCTGCGGCTGGGTCACCAGGGCGCGCGCCAGGGCGGTGCGCTGGCGCTGGCCACCGGATATCTGCGATGGCAGCAGATCGCCCACCGTGTCGATGCGGAAAGCATGCAACCACTGCTCCACCGCATCGAAGCGCTGGCTGCTGCGTGGATTCAACCAGCCCTTCTGCAGCCCGAACGCCACGTTCTGGCGCACGCTCAGGTGCGGGAACAGCGCATAGTCCTGGAACACGTAGCCCAGCCGGCGACGCTGCGGCGGCAGGTCCACGCCAGTTGCCGCATCGAACAGGGTCTGTCCCTGCAGGCGCACATGGCCCTCGCCGGGCCGCAGCAGCCCGGCCACCGCCTTCAATGTCAGGCTCTTGCCCGCGCCCGAGGGCCCGAACAGCACCACCTGCCGCTGCGTGCACTGCAGCGACACGTCCAACACGAAATCCTGTCCGGCCGCCTGCAGGCGCCGTTGCACCTGCAGGTCAAGCCACATCACGCAGCTCCCGACGGCGCCCACCGACCAGCCGCGCGGCCAGCAGCAGGATCACGATGCACACCACCGAGGTCAGGATCACCAGCGCATTGGCCTTGCCATCCTGCCCGGCCTGTACCGCTTCGTAGATGGCGATCGACAGCGTCTGCGTGCGGCCCGGAATGCTGCCGGCCACCATCAGCGTTGCGCCGAACTCGCCCATCGCGCGCGCGAAGGCCAGCAGCAGGCCGGCAAGAATGCCGCGCCAGGCCAACGGCAGCGTGACCCGGAAGAACACCGCCGCTTCGGACACGCCGAGCGTGCGCGCGGCCTGCTCCAGCTGCCCGTCAACACCCTCGAACGCCGCGCGTGCCGGCTTGAACACCAGCGGCAGCGAGGCCACCGCTGCCGCGATCACCGCGGCCTGCCAGGTGAACACCAGGTTGATGCCGAACCAAGACTGCAGCCACGCGCCGATCGGGCCATTGCGTCCGATCAGCACCAGCAGGTAGTAGCCCAGTACCGTCGGTGGCAGCACCATCGGCAGGGTCAGCAGTGAATCCAGCAGCTCACGGCCCGGAAAGCGCCGTCGCGCCAGCAACGCGCCCAGCGCCACGCCCAGCACCAGATTGATCGCGGTGGCCCAACCGGCCACCTTCAGCGACAACCCCAGTGCGCTCCAGTCGAGATCCATGCCTCAGGGCTTGCCGAACCCGTGCTTGGCCAGGATCGCCTGGCCCTGCGCCGAACGCACGAACGCCGTGAAGCGCTTGGCCTCGACCGGCTGCGCACTGGCCTTGGTCACCGCCAGCGGATAGGCGATGCGCCCCGACACCGGCACTGCGAAGGCCCGGCGCACCCGGTCGGGCATCGCCTGCGCATCGGTGGCATAGACGAAGCCGGCGTCCACTTCACCGCGCGCCACGTAATCCAGCGACTGGCGCACGTTCTGCGTGGTGATGGTCTTGCCCTGCACCGACGGCCACAGCCCAGCCTTCTCCAGCGCGCCCTTGGCATAGCGGCCAACCGGCACGCTGTCCGGGTTGCCCAGCGCAATGCGCTGCACGCTGGCACCGGCCAGGTTCTTCAAGCTGCGCGGCGCGGCCGTGGCCTGCGGCGGCACCACCACCCACAGCGCGTTCACCGCGAACACCTCGCGCGTGCCGGCCGCCAGCAGGTCCTGCTGCTGGGCCTGGTCCATGGTGGTTTCATCGGCCGACGCAAACACGTCCACCGGCGCGCCGCGGCTGATCTGCTGCAGCAGCACGCCCGAGGCAGCGAAGTTGAAATCGACCTTGGTTCCCGGGTGTGCCTTCTCGTAGGCGGCGCCCAGTTCACGGAAGCTCTCGGTCAGGCTCGATGCCGCCGACACCGTCAGGTCGGCCGCCCAGGCCGGCACCGTGGCCAGCAGTCCCAGCAACAACAGTCCCGCTCGTTTCATGGTCGGCTCCCGGCCAGGTTCAGTTCGGATCGGATTCGTCAGCCACCGCCAGCGCCGCCAGGCGCTCGGGCTGCAACAGCAGGATCTCGCGCTGCTTCACCGCGATGATCCCATCATCGCTCAGGCGGCGCAGCACGCGGCTGGCGGTTTCCGGCGCCATCCGCAGGTAGTTGGCGATCTCGGTGCGCGCCATGGTCAGGTTGAAGCGCGTGGCGGAGAATCCGCGCCGTGCATAACGTTCGGACATGTCCAGCAGGAACGCGGCCATGCGCTCCTCGGTGCGGTGGTTGGCCGCCAACGTGGCGACCTTGCCGATCTCCGCACTGAGCAGGCTGAACAGCTTGGCCTGCAGCCCCGGCATGCGCGTGGCCAGCAGGCTCAACTTGGGGAACGAGATGCGGCACAGGTGCACGGTATCCAGCGCCACCGCATTGCAGGGGAAGCGCGAACCATGGATCGCGTTCAGGCCGATCACCTCGCCTGGCAGGCTGAAGCCCAGCACCTGTTCATTGCCCTGGCTGTCATCGACGAAGGTCTTGACCATGCCCGCGCGCACCGCCGCGATCGAGTCGAACGATTCGCCGGCACGGAAGATGTAGTCACCGGCATGGAACGGACCGACATGGTCGACCAGCACATGCAGGTCACCCAGCGCGGTTTTGTCATACCCCTGCGACATGCAGGCATCGGAGAACGCACAGGTGCTGCAGAAATGCAGTGCGTCGCCGTCGTCGGCAGCAGCGGGATTCGGTGTCGCCTGGCGAAGGCGACCATGCGAGGGCGGATTCGGAGACATCGAGGCAACACTCAAGCGATGGCGGCCGCCGGCCGGAAGCATGCAGCCATCATACGCCACAGCAGGCGACCTTCTTCGGCCAGGCGCAGCACGCGTGCGTCCCACTGCGCCCAGCCGCGAGCGAGCAGTGGCGACAGCGCCGGCAGCTGTGCGGCGAAGCACTCCTCGAACGGTTCATCGTTGCGCCATTCGAAGGCGGCGGCATCGAGGGCATGGTCGCAGGCAATGCTCTGCGCCACCTCGGCCGCCAGCCGCTCGTCTTCAGACAGGATCAGGCCGGCGGACACGCCGATGTGCCCGGCCTGCAGCCGAGCGCGCCATTGATCCCATTCGTCCTCCAGCCGGTAGAACACCTCGCCGATCTGGCTGCAGGCAGACAGGCCGAGGCCAATGAAATCGCTGCGGTCACGGCGCGGCACGCCGGCCAGGTCGCAGTGGCGCTGGCCATCGCCTGGCCCGTGCGGGTTCGGCAGGTCACCCCGTTGATAGTGATCGCCGCCGATCGCCTCGTAGCCCGCTGCGCGCAGCAGGCGCCAGGCCTGCAGCCAGTTCGCGGCGGACGGATGCTGCGGCAACGCGCACGGTGCCGGCAGCAGCACGCGCTCGGGCGCTTCGGCCAGCACCTCATGCAGGCGTTCGATGAAGCCTGCATCCTCGCAAGCTGGCACCCGCAACTGGTAGTAACGCGCGGTGAAGCCCACCTGCCGCGCCTGCGCCAGCAGGGTCGGCCCCGGCGCGTCAGCCCGGTCGATCACGTTCAGGCGGGTGCACCCCAGCGCACGTAGTTGTGCCGGTGACAACGCGCTGCCAGCATCCAGCCGCACCTCTACCTGGGGTCGCGCCACGGTGCGCAGGTGCTGCGGCACCGCGTCCAGCAGCTGGCCGAGTTGCGGCGGTGGCAGCGTTTCGGCCAGTCCCAGCTGCAGGACCATGGCCACCACCTCGCGGTCCTCGGCCAGTGCATCGGCCTGCAATCGCAGCGCCTGCAGCAGTGTCTCCAGATAGGCCTGCGGCGGCACATCGCGCCCGCCGCGCCCGGCCTGGAAGCCCAGGGTCAGCCCGCGCGGGATCAGGTGCTCGTTGCTGGCGCGCACCGCGGCGCGCCAACCGCTCTCCCCAAAGCCGGTGCTGAACTGGTCAGCCGGCGGGAACAGCACATGCCGGGGTTGCCGCAGCAATGCCGCCTGCAGCGCGGTGTCCTCACTCTGGTCAACGTGGAAGCTCATGGCAGACATCTTCGGGCGTCTCTCCTCGCGTTGCCCTGATTGAAATCAAGCGCGGCGCATCGGTGGATTCATGCCGGCCAGCGGCCGGCACTACCCTTTCACCCGCTGACCGGCAACCCCGTTCACCTGCCGCGCGCACGATCGGCCGCGGCGGCGTCGATGGCTTCAGGCAGATCCGTCTCGCGGTCGATCTGCGGGAAGTGGCGGCGCTCCATGCGGCGGATGGCGAAATGCATCCAGGCCAGTGCAGCGGCCACCAGCACGAACAGCAGCATGAAGCAGCTGCTCCAGATGCCCAGCGCATCGTTCAGCGCACCGAACACGATCGGCAGGATGAAGCCGCCGAGGCCGCCGATCATGCCGACCACGCCACCGACCGCGCCGACGCGATCCGGGTAGTACACCGGGATGTGCTTGTAGACTGCGGCCTTGCCCAGCGACATGAAGAAGCCCAGCACGAACACCAGCACGGTGAACAGCACCACGCCGATGGCCAGGTGGAAGTGGATCGGGCCGTGAATGCCCTTCACCACGTACTCGGTGTCCGGGTAGGCCAGCAGGAAGGTGCAGATGGCCGAGACGCCGAAGGTCCAGTACATCACCCGGCGCGCGCCCATCCTGTCCGACATCCAGCCACCGACCACGCGGAACAGGCTGGCCGGGATCGAATAGCACGCCGCCAGCATGCCGGCGGTGCCGACGTCCATGCCATAGGCGCCCACCAGGTAGTGCGGCAGCCACAACGCCAGCGCCACGAAGCCGCCGAACACGAAGAAGTAGTACAGCGAGAACCGCCACACCTGCAGGTTCTTCAGCGGTGCCATCTGCTCGGCGAACGGCACCGGCTTCACGCCTTCGCGGCGCCGCTGCTCCAGCGACGGGTCTTCCTTGCTGAAGAGGAAGAACAACACGGCGGTGACGGCCAGCGCCACCGCCCAGACCTTGGCCACCATGGTCCAGCCGGCGGCCACCATCACCAGCGGCGCCAGCAGCTTGGTCACCGCCGAACCGATGTTGCCGGCACCGAAGATGCCCAGCGCGGTGCCCTGCTTGCTGGCCGGGAAGAACTTCGACACGTAGGCCACGCCGACCGAGAAGTTGCCACCGGCGATGCCCACGCACAGCGCAGCGAACAGGAACTGGGTGTAGGTCTGCGCATAGGTCAGCATCCAGGTGGCCACTGCGCCACACAGCATCACCAGCACCATCACCTTGCGGCCACCGAACTGGTCCGACCAGATGCCAAGGAACACACGGCTGACCGAACCGGTCAGCACCGGGGTGGCGATCAGCAGACCGAACTCGGTGTCGTTCAGTCCGAGCTGCTGGCTGATCTGGATGCCGATGATCGAGAAGATCATCCACACGGCGAAACACACGGTAAAAGCGAAAGTGCTCAGCCACAGCGCACGCTGCTGCTGCCCGGCACTGGCGGGGGCAAGAGCCTGGTTCATGGGGTCTCCTCGTTCACGATGGGTCAGCCGATATCCGCTTCAGCTTCGATCTCTTCCAGCCCGCGCACCGGATAGCGTTCCTGCAGCTGCAGCAGGTAGGCCTGCACTTCGCGCTGGCGCACCTGCAGTTCCAGGTACTCACGCAGCTGCGGCAGCACCACCTCGAACGGCTGCGGCTGGCCTTCTTCACGGGCGTCGATGCAGACCACGTGGTAGCCCCAGCGCGATTCCACCGGGAAGCCGGCCAGGCCTTCGCGCAGGCGGAACACCTGGCGATCGAACTCCGGCGTGGTCTGGCCCCGCTGCAGCCAGCCGAGGTCACCGCCCTCGCTGCTGGAGGGGCAGCGCGAATGGCGCAGGGCGAAATCGGCGAACAGGTGCGGCGATTCCTTCAGCAGCCCCACCAGCCGCTCACCCTCGGTGCGTGCGGCAAACCGCCCGGCAACGTCATCGGCCGGTGCCGCCAGCAGGATATGGCGCAGGCGCACGCGATCGGGCGAGCGGAAGCGCTCCGGGTTCTGCTCGAAATAGCGGCGGCAGTCCTCGTCGGTGGGTACACGGTCCTCGATCGCATCTTCCAGCAGTTGCTGGATCAGCACTTCTTCATCGCTGACCCGCCCACCCTCGGGCGCCTGCAGCCCCAGCCGCTGCGCCTCCAGGCGCAACAGCTCGCGCACCACCAGTGCACGCGCTGCCTCGGCGCGTGACTGTTCCGGGCGCATCGCCCGATGGTGCTGCATCTCGCGGGCGATCTCGGCCTCGCTGATGGCAATGTCGTCCACGAACAGCCGGCTCGGTGCCGGCTGCCCGAGCGAACGCGGCCCCTGCTCCGCCGCATCGTGGTGGTGCGAATGCGCCTCGGCAGGCACCGGTGCGGCGGAGTCGATCACAGTGATCGGCAGGAATTTCGGCAGGCTGCCCATGGCTTACTCCCGCGGCCCGTAGCGCAGCGTGGCCTGGCGCCGGCGCACCACCTGGTAGGGCCGCCACAGGTAGCTGATCGGGATGCTCCACACGTGCACCAGGCGGGTGAACGGAGCGATCAGGAACAGGGTCAGGCCCAGGAAGATGTGCATCTTGTAGACCCAGCTGACGCCTTCAATGTAGTCGGCGGCACCGGCACGGAAGGTCACGATGTGCTGGGCCCATTCGGCCAGCTGCACCATCACCCCGCCGTCCAGGTGGCCGGCCGAGATGCGGATGCTGTACAGGCCCAGGCACAGCTGGGCGAACAGCAGCACCAGCACCAGGGTGTCGCCGAAACTGCCGGTGGCACGCACGCGCGCATTGAACAGGCGGCGTACCAGCAGGATGCTGATGCCGATGAAGCACAGCGCGCCGAACACACCGCCGACCACCATCGCCAGCATCTGCTTCTGCGAGGAGGTGATGAAGTGCTCGTACACCGCGTGCGGGGTCAGCAGGCCGACCAGATGCCCACCGAGGATGGCCAGGATGCCGATGTGGAAGCAGTTGCTGCCGATCCGCATGCCCTTGTCCGACAGCATCTGGCTGGAGCCGGTGCGCCAGGTGTACATGGCCTTGTCATAACGGGCCCAGCTGCCGATCAGCAGCACCGCCACGGCGATGTACGGGTAGTACTGGAAGGCGAATTGATGCAGGGAGTAACTCATGGCTGGACCTCTCGATGCGAAGGACGGGCCGGCGAACGCACGGGCGGCTTGCAGTCTTCGGCAGGGGCTTCGGCGCCGAAGCGCACCGCCTCTTCCTCCCACAAGCGGTCCATGGCCTCGGCGGTATCGTCGCGGACTTCTTCACTGGCACGCTGGCGCAGCGCCTGCAGATCGGCCTTGCCGTCGCCGGCTTCGACCAGGATCTCGAACAGCACCCGATGCGGCAGCTCGCGCTCGGCGGCGCGCGCAGCCAGCATGCCGGCGATGTGGCCGATGTGGTGCAGCCACTCACGGGCCTCGCTGCCGGGCCGATGGGCCAGGAACTCCAGCAGCAGCGGCAGGTAGTCCGGCAGCTCGCGAGCATCCAGCTCGAAGCCATTGCGGCGGTACGTCTCGACCAGATCGACCATGGCCTGGCCGCGATCACGCGATTCGCCATGGATGTGTTCGAACAGCAGCAGGCTCATCGAACGACCACGGTCGAAACTGGCCAGCCACGCGGCCTGCGCATCCAGCGCATCGGTGCCCAGCAGCTGCTGCACGAAGCTGCGCAGCTGCTGGCGGCGGGCGGCGTTCAGCGCCGGGTCGTCGCAGGCGGCGAGTAGTTCCTCGCCGTGCTGCCACAGTTCCTCACGGGGGTAGTCCAGCAGCACCCCGACCAGCTTGAGCACGCTCATCACACCACCTCCTTGCGACGGTGGTTCGGCCCCTTGTCCACCACGAACGTGCTGGTGCTGCGCTGGCCGAACAGGTCGGCCGGGCTGTCACCGTTGCAGCCATTGCCGAAGGTGAAGCCGCAGCCGCCGCGCTCGCCGAAGGCATCGTTGGCATATTCGCGGTGGCCGGTCGGAATCACGAAACGGTCCTCGTAGTTGGCGATGGCCAGGTAGCGGTACATCTCTTCCACCTGGGCAATGCTCAGGCCGGTCTGCTCCAGCACCGCGGTGTCTTCTATGCCGTCCACGTTCTTGGCCCGGCGCCAGGCACGCATCGCCATCAGCCGCTCCAGCGCGCGCACCACCGGCGCTTCGTCACCGGCGGTCAGCAGGTTCGCCAGGTAACGCATCGGGATACGCAGCGAGGCCACGTCCGGCAGTTCGCCGCTCATTCCTACCCGGCCACGCTCGGCCGCCGACTGGATCGGCGAAAGCGGCGGCACGTACCAGACCATCGGCAGCGTGCGGTACTCCGGGTGCAGCGGCAGCGCCAGCTTCCAGTCGATGGCCAGCTTGTAGACCGGCGACTGCTTGGCCGCGTCCAGCCAGCTGTCCGGAATGCCTTCCTTGCGCGCGGCAGCGATCACCGCCGGGTCGTTCGGGTCCAGGAAGATGTCCAGGTGCGCCTGGTACAGGTCCTTCTCGGCGGCCACCGAGGCAGCCTCGGCAATGCGGTCGGCGTCGTACAGCATCACGCCCAGGTAGCGGATGCGACCCACGCAGGTCTCCGAGCACACGGTCGGCTCGCCCATCTCGATGCGCGGGTAGCAGAAGATGCACTTCTCCGACTTGCCGCTCTTCCAGTTGTAATAGATCTTCTTGTACGGGCAGGCCGACACGCACATGCGCCAGCCACGGCACTTGTCCTGGTCGATCAGCACGATGCCGTCTTCCTCGCGCTTGTAGATCGCGCCAGACGGGCACGCCGATACGCACGCCGGGTTCAGGCAGTGCTCGCACAGGCGCGGCAGGTACATCATGAAGGTCTTCTCGAAGGCGCCGTAGATTTCCTTCTGCACCTGGTCGAAGTTGTAGTCACGCGAGCGCTTGCTGAACTCCGAACCGAGGATTTCCTCCCAGTTCGGGCCCCACTCGATCTTCTGCATGCGTTCGCCGCTGATCAGCGAGCGTGGCCGCGCGGTGGGCTGGTGCTGGCTGTCCTTGGCGGTGTGCAGGTTCTGGTAGTCGAAGTCGAACGGCTCGTAGTAGTCGTCGATCTGCGGCAGGTCCGGGTTGGCGAAAATCTTGGCCAGCATCCGCCAACGGCCGCCGGCACGCGGTACCAGCTTGCCGGCGCGGGTGCGCACCCAGCCGCCGTTCCACTTGTCCTGGTTCTCCCATTCCTTCGGGTAGCCGATGCCCGGCTTGGTTTCCACGTTGTTGAACCAGGCGTACTCGACGCCCTCGCGCGATGTCCAGACGTTCTTGCAGGTGATCGAGCAGGTATGGCAGCCGATGCACTTGTCCAGGTTCAGCACCATCGCGATCTGTGCACGGACCTTCATCACACCACCTCCTTGCTGGCCGATGCCGAAGCACCAGCGGGCTGCTCATCGTCCAACCAATCGATCTTGTCCATCTTGCGTACGATCACGAACTCGTCGCGGTTGGTACCGCAGGTACCGTAGTAGTTGAAGCCATAGGCCAGCTGCGCGTAGCCACCAATCATGTGGGTCGGCTTGAGCACGATGCGGGTCACCGAGTTGTGGATGCCGCCGCGGGTACCGGAAATCTCCGAACCCGGCACATTGATGATGCGTTCCTGGGCGTGGTACATCATCGCCATGCCCGGCATCACGCGCTGGCTGACCACCGCACGCGCGGCGATCGCACCGTTGACGTTGAACAGTTCGATCCAGTCGTTGTCGACGATGCCGGCGCTGCGCGCGTCATCCTCGCTCAACCACACGATCGGGCCACCGCGCGACAGCGTCTGCATGATCAGGTTGTCGCTGTAGGTGCTGTGGATGCCCCACTTCTGGTGCGGGGTGATCCAGTTCAGCACGATCTCCTTGTTGCCGTTCGGGCGCTGGTTCAACAGCGGCTCCACCGTGCGCGTGTTGACCGGCGGCCGGTAGCCCATGAAGGCCTCGCCGAAGTCGATCATCCACTCGTGATCCTGGTAGAACTGCTGGCGACCGGTCACCGTGCGCCACGGAATCAGCTCATGGACGTTGGTATAGCCGGCGTTGTAGCTGACGTTGTCGTCTTCCAGCCCCGACCAGATCGGCGAGGAGATGATCTTGCGCGGCTGCGCCTGGATGTCACGGAAGCGGATCGCCTCGTGCTCCTTGCCCACCGCCAGATGGGTGTGCTCACGGCCGGTGAAGGTACCCAGCGACTCCCAGGCCTTCACTGCCACGTGGCCATTGGTTTCCGGCGCCAGGTGCAGGATCACTTCGGCCGCGTCGATCGCGGTCGAAATGGCCGGGCGGCCGTGGCTGACACCCTCGTCGTGCACGGTATGGTTGAGCTTGCCGAGGAATTCGACCTCGTGCTTCGTGTCCCAGCTCATGCCCTTGCCGCCGTTGCCCAGCTTGTCCAGCAGCGGGCCCAGCGAGGTGAACTTGCGGTACAGGTTCGGGTAGTCGCGCTCCACCACCGTCATCGACGGCATGGTCTGGCCCGGGATGGCCTCACACTCGCCCTTCTTCCAGTCGGCCACGCCGAACGGCATGCCCAGTTCATTGGGCGTGTCATGCAGGGTCGGCACCAGCACCAGGTCCTTTTCCACGCCCAGCACGCCCGGCGCCATCTCGCTCACGGTGCGGGCGACCTCCTTGAAGATCTCCCAGTCACTGCGCGATTCCCACGCCGGATCCACCGCCTTGGACAGCGGATGGATGAACGGGTGCATGTCCGAGGTATTGAGATCGTCCTTCTCGTACCAGGTTGCGGTCGGCAGCACGATGTCCGAGTACAGCGCCGTGGTGCACATGCGGAAGTCGAGCGTGACCAGCAGGTCCAGCTTGCCTTCGGGTGCCTCGTCACGCCACTTCACTTCCTGCGGCTTGATCGCGCCCATCTCGCCCAGGTCCTTGCCCTGCAGGCCATGGCGCGTGCCGAGCAGATGCCGCAGCATGTACTCGTGACCCTTGCCCGAAGAACCGAGCAGGTTCGAGCGCCAGATGAACATCATGCGCGGATGGTTCTGCTGCGCATCCGGGTCGGCGAAGGCGAAGTCCAGCGAGCCATCCTTGAACTTGCCCAGCGCATAGTCGGCCGGGGCCACGCCGGCCGCTTCCGCCTCGCGCACCAGCTGCAGCGGATTGCGGTCCAGCTGCGGCGCGCACGGCAACCAGCCCATGCGCACGGCGCGCAGGTTCAGATCGGCCAGGCTGCCGCTGTACTTGCTGGCATCGGCCAGCGGCGAGAGCAGCTCGTCCACCTGCAGCTTCTCGTAACGCCACTGCCCGGTGTTGAAGTAGAAGTACGAGGTGCCGTTCATGTGCCGCGGCGGGCGGCTCCAGTCCAGGCTGAACGCCAGCGGCTGCCAGCCGGTCTGCGGGCGCAGCTTTTCCTGGCCCACGTAATGCGCCCAGCCGCCACCGGTCTGGCCCACGCAGCCGCACATGATCAGCATGTTGATCAGGCCGCGGTAGTTCATGTCGTTGTGGAACCAGTGGTTCATGCCCGCGCCGACGATGATCATCGAACGGCCGTGGGTCTTGTCGGCGGTACGCGCGAACTCGCGGGCGATCTCGATCACTTCCGCACGCGACACGCCGGTGATGCGCTCCTGCCAGGCCGGGGTACCCGGCACCATGTCGTCGAAACTGCGCGCCACGTTGCCGCCGCCGAAGCCACGGTCCACGCCGTACTGGGCCAGCAGCAGGTCGTAGACCGTGGCCACCAGGGTGTCGCCGCCGTCGGCCAGGGCCAGGCGACGCACCGGGATGTTGCGCTCAAGTACCTCGTCGGCCGGCGCCGCGGTCCAGCCGTCGGTCTCGATGCCACCGAAGTACGGGAAGCTGACCGCTTCGATGCCTTCATGGCCCTCGGCCAGGCTCAGGCGCAGGCGCGTATCGGCGCCGTTGCTGGCCTTCTCCTCGATGTTCCACTTGCCCTTTTCACCCCAGCGGAAGCCGATCGAGCCGTTCGGCACCACGATCTGGCCACTGCTTTCGTCATAGGCCAGGGTCTTCCAGTCGGGGTTGTTCGCTTCGCCCAGCCCGCCGAGTTCACTGGCGCGCAGGAAGCGGCCCGGGACCAGCCGGCCATCATCGCGACGCTCCAGGCGCACCAGCATCGGCATGTCCGAGTACTGGCGGCAGTAGTCCTGGAAGTACTGCGAAGGCGAATCGACATGGAACTCGCGCAGGATCACGTGGCCGAACGCAAAGGCCAGCGCCGCGTCGGTGCCCTGCTTGGGGTGCAGCCAGTGGTCGGTCAGCTTGGCCAGCTCGGAATAGTCCGGGCAGATCGCCACCGTCTTGGTGCCGTTGTAGCGCGCCTCGGTGAAGAAATGCGCGTCGGGCGTGCGCGTCTGCGGCACGTTCGAGCCCCAGGCGATGATGTAGCGGCTGTTGTACCAGTCCGCCGATTCGGGCACGTCGGTCTGCTCGCCCCAGATCTGCGGCGAGGCCGGCGGCAGATCGCAGTACCAGTCGTAGAAGGACAGGCAGGCGCCGCCCAGCAACGACAGGTAGCGTGCGCCGGCCGCGTAGGACACCATCGACATCGCCGGAATCGGCGAGAAGCCGACCACGCGGTCCGGGCCGTACTGCTTCACCGTGTACAGGTTGGAGGCCGCAATGATCTCGTTGGCCTCTTCCCACTGCAGGCGCACGAAGCCGCCCATGCCGCGGCGGCTCTTGTACGAACGCGCCTTTTGCTTGTCCTCGACAATGCTGGCCCAGGCATCGACCGGGTCCTTGCTCTTGCGCGCTTCGCGCCACAGGCGCAGCAGCGTGCCGCGGATCAGCGGGTACTTCAGCCGGTTGGCGCTGTACAGGTACCAGGAATAGCTGGCGCCACGCGGGCAGCCACGCGGTTCATGGTTGGGCAGGTCCGGGCGGGTACGCGGGTAGTCGGTCTGCTGGGTTTCCCAGGTGACCAGGCCGTTCTTGACGTAGATCTTCCAGCTGCACGAGCCGGTGCAGTTGACGCCGTGGGTGGAGCGCACGACCTTGTCGTACTGCCAGCGGGCGCGGTAGCTGTTTTCCCAGTCGCGGCCCTCGCTCTTGGCAAATCCATGGCCATCGGCAAAAGACTGGGGGTCACGCTTGAAGAACTGCAAGCGATCAAGGAAATAACTCATCGGGGGTCTCCCTTTGCGGACATCTGCAACGTGGCTGTGGTGTTCATTGGCTGCGGTGCGTTATCAAGTTGTCAGCAGGGTGTCTCGGCACCGCGCCGGTAGTACCACCACCAGGTCACGGCCAGGCAGGTGATGTAGAAAACAACGAATCCGTACAGCGCCATGTCGGGGCTGCCGGTCAAGGTGATGGACGAGCCATAGCTCTTGGGGATGAAGAAGCCGCCATAGGCGCCGATCGCACCGGAGAAGCCGACCACCGCGGCCGACTCGATGCTGGCCTGGTGCGCGGCCGCCGCCTTGCCTTCGGCGGTGTCGTTGGCCGACCAGCGCTCGTGCAGGGTGCGGAAGATCACCGGGATCATGCGGAAGGTGGTGCCGTTGCCGATGCCACTGAGCACGAACAGCGCCATGAAGCTGAGCAGGAAGCCATGGAAGTTGCCGCCCTGGCCGTGGCTGGGCAGGAAGTGCAGCACCCCGAACACGGCGGCGATCATCAGCGCGAACACCCAGAAGGTCAGGCGCGCGCCGCCCCAGCGGTCGGCCAGGCTGCCGCCCACCGAGCGCATCAACGCGCCCAGCAGCGGGCCGATGAAGGCGTAGGCCAGCGGATTCACGTCCGGGAACTGGCTCTTCACCAGCATCGGGAAGCCGGCCGAGAAGCCGATGTAGGAACCGAAGGTGCCGATGTACAGCCAGCACATCAGCCAGTTGTGCTTGCGGCGGAAGATCACCGCCTGCTCGGAGAACGACGAGCGCGCACTGGTCAGGTCGTTCATTCCGAACCAGGCCGCAACCGCACAGATCGCGATCGCCGGCACCCAGATGAAACCGGCGTTCTGCACGAACAGCGACGCCCCGCCCTCCACCGTGGGCTGCGGCGCACCACCCAGCGCACCGAACACGCCCACGGTGATCACCAGCGGAATCACCGCCTGCGCCACCGACACACCCACATTGCCCAGGCCGGCGTTCAGGCCCAGCGCCAGGCCCTGCTTCTGCTTGGGGTAGAAGAAAGAGATGTTGGACATCGACGACGAGAAGTTCGCTCCGCCAAATCCGCACAGGATGGCGATGACCACGAACACCCAGTACGGCGTGGCCGGGTCCTGCACCGCAAAGCCCAGCCAGATCGTCGGCGCCAGCAGCGAGGCGGTGGACAGCGCGGTCCAACGGCGGCCACCGAAGATCGGAATCACGAACGAATAGAAGATGCGCAGGGTCGCGCCGGACAGGCTGGGCAGTGCCACCAGCCAGAACAGCTGGTCAGTGCTGAAATTGAAGCCGATCTTCGGCAGGCTGATCGACACCGCCGAGAACAGCACCCAGACCGAGAAGGCCAGCAGCAGCGAGGGAATCGAGATGACCAGGTTGCGGGTGGCGACCCGCTTGCCGGTGCGCTCCCAGTAGCCGGGGTCTTCCGGCGTCCAGTCGCTGATGACGCGACCCGGACGGGAGGTGCTGCGGACAACAGGATCGCTACCGACGGTCATACATGGCTCCAAGGCTGTGGAATGACGTGGGTACTGCGTTTCAAGTTGTGACCCGTCGTCATGCAGCCATTAGGCCGTGCAGCACGGACGACGGGGTTGATCTGGATCAATCAGGAACGGGTTTCCACCCTGCCCCTGACAAATGTCAAACCGATGAAGCCGCGCTGCGGCGGGTTACCCCGCGCTGGCGCACGCTGTCGCGCACATCGACATCGAACTGGAGTTGAAGCTGGCTGCCATCTTCCAGGGCGATGTCGAATGGCAGGCCATCACGGCACGGCAGGCGTGCCGCCAGTGCTTCGACCGCAATGCGCGGCAGGACCAGGCGGCAGAAGGTGCCGCCGTCCAGCAGCACGGGCTGCTCGCCAGCATGCAGCGAGACCGCCATGCCCCAGCCTTCGATGCCGCCAAAGCGGGTCATGTTCTCGACCGATTCACCGGCCAGCAGGCGCGCCAGCTCGGCCTCGTCCAGGCGAAGCCGTACCGACTGGTCCTGCAACTGCACTTTCATGACGCAACATCCTCCCATTGTTCGGGGGTATTGCAGTTGACCAGTCCGGCCTCGTCAACCGGGGCCAGGGCGACGGTGTTCACGCCCAGGCGGCGCTGCAGCGCCTGCAGCGAGCGCGGGCCGTCGGGGTCATCCAGCATCGATGCCAGCGCGGCCCGGCAAGCATCGTCCATATTCAGCAACATGGGCAGGGGGTGGCCCGTAAAGATCGTGCACGGAGCGTGATGGCCGTCACGCAATTGCTGTAACAGGCGCGGGGGCAGCAGCGGCGTATCCACCGGCACCACCCAGGCCGGGCCATCGGGCATGTGCGTAGCCACGCTGTAGAGCCCGCCCAGCGGGCCACAGCGCGCCACCTGGTCGGGGATGCCGCCGAAGGCCGGATAGTCGCCGCTTACCCAGACCCGCTTGGCACCAGCCCGCAACAACAGGCCGCGCATGTGCTCCAGCAGCGTGCGCCCCTGCCACGGCAGCAACGCCTTGTCGCGGCCCATGCGTCTGGACAGGCCGCCGGCCAGCACGATGCCGTCAATGGTGGTGGTGGTCGTGCGCGTGGTCATGGGCATGTGCGGGCTCGCTGTCCGCATGGCAGAGACTGCACCCCTCGCTCCACTCGCTGTCGCCGTCCTCGTAGTGCTCCTGCTTCCAGATCGGGCACTGGTGCTTGACCGCTTCGATCAGCTGCCGGCAGGCACGGAAGGCCTCGTCACGGTGCGGGCTGCCGGCAGCCACCACCACCGCCACGTCGCCGATACCCAGGCGACCCTTGGCATGGGCCACATACAGCTTCAGCTTCGGCCCGAACGCAGCCTCCACGTCCGCGGCCAGGCGCTTGAATTCGTTCAGTACCAGCGGCTCGAACAGGTCGTAGGTGATCCCGGTCACCGGCCGGCCGATATTGACGTCGCGCACCTTGCCGATGAACACATCGATGCCGCCGAAGCCCGGATCGGATACTGCGGCGATACCCTCGGCCGGATCGATCGCCGCCTGCGCGCGGTCCACCACCTTCGCGATGATCTTCTCGCTCACGGCTCAGCCCCCGCTTACCGGCGGCAGGATCGCCACCCGGCCATCGTCGGGCAGCGCCTCGTGGTCGCGCAGCACGCGTTGCTGGTCGGCGAATGCCGAGTAATCCAGCAGGCCCGCGCGGAAACCCGGCCAACGCACCGGCAACAGCTCGCGCAGTGCCTGGCGCAGATCGGCCACAGTGCCACCGGCCACGTCGAGCGCGATTTCGCGGCTGGCATCCAGATCGGAAAAGGCACCGAACAACTGCAGATTCACCTGTTTCATCATCACTCCTGGCTCACCAGCTGCACCGGTTCGTGGTGACCCCAGCCCTGCACGCGCACGTAGGTGCCCGCGTTGGCCAGGTCTCCCTCGGCCTCCAGCACCACCCAGGCGTTGGCCTGCAGCATCGACATCAAACGGAACGATTCCTGCCCGGACAGCACGCGCGCACTCAGGCGCCCCTGCCCGTCCACCTCCACCCGCGCACGCGCGTGGAAGCGCAGGCCCGGCGGCTTGCGTACGTCGGCCTGCAGCGGCAGCTGCAACACGGTTTCCGGCGCCAGCCCCAGCAGGCGGCGCAGCACCGGCTCCACGAAGAAGCGCTGGCCGACGGCGGCCGAGACCGGGTTGCCCGGCAGGCCGAAATACAGCGCACCATTGGGCAGCACCGCAAACAGCAGCGGCTTGCCCGGGCGGATCGCCACCTTGTGGAACACGATGCGCGCACCGCGGCCACGCAGCGCATCGGGAACGAAATCGTAGCGGCCGGCCGACACCGCGCCGGTACTGATCAGCAGTTGAGCCCCTGCGGCCAGCGCTTGATCCAGCACCGCGTTGAACGCGGCCACGTCATCGCCCACCGTGCCCTGCCAGACCACTTCGGCACCGGCCGCTTGCAGGCGACCGACCAGATAGGGCCGGTTGCTGTCACGGATCTGGCCCGATTCCAGCGCCTGCGCGGCCTCGGTCACCAGCTCCTTGCCGGTGGCGATCACAGCGGCCTTCGGTCGTGCCATCACCGCCACTTCGCCCACGCCGATGGCGTGCAGCAGGGTGCGGGCGTTGATATCCAGCACCTGCCCGGCCTGCAGCACGCGCTCGCCGTCGCTCACGTCCTGGCCACGCAGGCGCACGTGCTGGCCCGGCTTCACCGCGCCCTTCAACGCGATACGGGTCGGGCGGCCGTCCTCGCTGGCGAGGATCTCCACATTCTCGACCGGCACCACGGTATCCAGTCCGGACGGCATGCGTGCGCCGGTCATGATTTCCCAGGCACCCTCGCCGCCCTCGGCACCGGCATCGCCGGCGGCCTGCCAGCCCTGCACCGTGAATTCGGTACCGCTATCGAACGCAGCACCGTTGGCACGCAGCGCAAAGCCGTCCATCGCAGAATTGTCGAACGGCGGCAGCGACTGCTCACTGATGACGTCACTGGCCAGAGTGCGGCCGCCGGCCTCATGCAGCGGCAGGCGCTCGGTCGGCAGCGGCGTGGCCGCATCCAGCAGGTGCTGCAGGGCTTCGCTATAGGCAATCATCAGTGGCCACCACCGTCGACCATCGCCAGCGCGTGGCCCAGCACCGGCGCCAGGATGTCCAGGCACTGTGCCGCCGCCTTCGGGCTGCCCGGCAGCGCGAACACCAGCATGCCGCCCAGCTGCACTACTTCGGCACGGCTCAGCCAGGCCATCGGCGTGTGCTGCGCGCTCAGCGCCCGCACCATCTGCGCCAGGCCGTGCACCGGCCGCGCGTTCAAGGAACGCAGCGCCTCCGGGGTCAGGTCGCGCGGGCCCAAGCCGGTACCGCCGGTACACAGGCACAGGCGCACGCCATCGGCAGCCAGTGCCTGCAGGCGGCCCGCCAACGGCTCGATGCCATCGGGCAACACCTCGGCGGACACGACCTCACCACCCAGCCTTTTCACGCCAGTCACCAGGGTCGGGCCAGAGACATCTTCATAGGTACCCTCGCTGGCGCGATCGCTCAGCGTGATCACCGCGCAGGCCGCGCCCTCCAGGCCCTTCGGCGCACGCGGCTTGAAGCGCGCGCGCTCGGCCTCGTCCATGCCATCGGGATGCAGCCACACACCGCGCTTGCCGCCTTCCTTGAACAGCAGGCGGATGCCTTCGATGCGCAGCGCCGGTTCCACCGGCTTGCTCAGGTCGTACAGGGTCAGCAGCGCCGCGTTGACGCCGGCCAGTGCCTCCATCTCCACGCCGGTGCGCGCCTCGCTGGCGCACTCGCACCACACGCGGATCGCCTGCCGTTCCGGTACCGGCGCGCAGAATACCTGCACCAGCTCCAGCGGCAACGGGTGGCACAGCGGCATCAGCATCGAAGCCATCTTGGCGCCCTGCAGGCCGGCAATCTCGGCCATCACCAGCGCATCGCCCTTGGGCAGGCGGCGCTCGACAATCAGCGGATAGGCCACCGGGCCGGCATGCAGCTCGCCCACCGCCACCGCACGGCGGCGGGTGATGCGCTTGTCGCGGACATCGGCCATATGGAAGGCCGCATTCAATTCCCCACTCATCGTGTTGCTCATCCTCCGATGGAGGCCAGGTGCGGGGTGAGCCCGGTCTGGCCCTGGTGCAGGCCATGCCCGGCCGCTTTAAGGCCAAGCTGGGTGGTGATGCGCGCCAGCAGCGCGTCATGGTCATCGTCGCTCTGCAGCAGCGGCCGCAGCGGCACGCCGAACTCGCCGAACAGGCACAGCCGCAGGTCGCCCTTGGCGGTCACCCGCAGGCGGTTGCAGCCCTTGCAGAAGTCACGCGAATACGGGGCGATGATGCCGATGCTGCCGCGATGGTCGGGGTGCCCGAACTCGCGCGCCGGACCGGCATCGGCGGCCCGCGGGCGCTCGTGCCAGCCAGCGGCCAGCAGCTGCTCGATCACCACGTCGGCACGCAGGTGGTGGCGCTGGAAATAGGCTTCGTTGTCGCCGGTGCGCATCAGTTCGATGAAGCGCACGCTGAAGGGACGGTCGCGCAGGTAGTCCATCCACTGCGGCAGCTCGTCGTCGTTCAGGCCGCGAAGCAGCACCGCATTGAGCTTGATCGCCGGCAGGCCCAGTGCCTGCGCCAGGGCCAGGCCCCGCTCGATCTCCGGCAGGCGATCGTGCCCGGTAATGGCCTTGAAGCGCTCGCGCTGCAGGCTGTCCATGCTTACGTTCAGCGCGGTCAGCCCCGCCCGGTGCCAGCCGGGCAGGCGCCGCGGCAGCAGCGTGCCGTTGGTGGTGATGGCCACCTTGCGGATGCCCGGCACCGCCGCCACGGTGGCGATGATCTCGTCCAGGTCCTTGCGCAGGCTGGGTTCGCCGCCGGTCAGGCGGATCTTGCTCATGCCCAGCGCGGCGAACGCGCGCACCAGCCGCGCGATTTCATCCACCTGCAGGAAGCGCGGGCGGCCATCGGCCTGGTAGCCATCGGGCAGGCAGTAGCTGCAACGGAAGTTGCAGGCTTCGGTCAACGACAGGCGCAGGTACGGAAAGCTGCGTCCGAAACCGTCGGTGAGTTGGCTCATGGCTGGTCCACCTTGTTGCTCCACCGTCTTGCCTGTGCCCGGAATGGCCCGGAAACCCTCGTCTGCTGGAACGATTGCCAGAGTACGCGGCCATCAGTTCCATGGGCATGACTTAAATCAATCGTCTTCGGCCCCACACGGCAGGCGTTGTGGCAGCATGCGGCTTTCCGTGCAGCGGGCGTGTGACAACCCTCATGATGATGAATGATTTCCAGCAGCTGCTGCACGCCGCAGGCCAGCAGGCTGAACCGCAACGCTTGCTGTTCGTATTCGTGCGCGCCGAGCTGCCTGAGTCGCCCACTGACGACCAGCGCGGCCGGCATGACCGCCGCGAGGGCGGCACCCTGTCGCCGGTGCTGTGCGTGGACAAGCTGCCCGCCGAAGTGCCCAGCTTCCAGGCGCTGGCGGCTGAATCGACCACCACCGGCATCGACTGGGACCTGGTGTTCGTGGCCGCGCTGGACGGCCGCGCCGGGTTCGCCCCCAACAGCGATGAGGCCGCGCGCCCGCTGAAACTGATGGTCAATGCCATCCATGACGGTCAGATCGGCCGCTTCGCCGCCTTCGACCGGGGCGGCGAGCCTGTTCAGTTCTATTGACCCACCAGCTGCAGGGTCAGGAAGAAGATCACCAGCACGGTGTTCAGGCCCCAGGCCACGGTCAGCCCGCGCGCGGCCACGCCCAGGTTGGGATTGTGTGCGCTGGGCGCCGCCCGCCAGACCGCCGGAATGATCCAGCCGGTATAGAGCAGCAGGGCGGCAAACACCCCCAGCAGCAGCGGCGTGCGCCCGTTGGCCAGGGCCCAGAGAGCCACGGCCCACAGAATGTTGCTGGGGATGACGCCCTGCAGCCAGAACACGCTCCAGAGGCGGGAACGGCCCGTGGTGTCGGGCGCCGGGTGCAGGGAAGCGGTAGCGGTCATAAGTCTCCTTCTGGTTAGGAAACGTGCTCGGGCAGCCTGCGCTTGGCGGATGGGAACGTCAACCCGTGTCGTGCATCACGCTTTGGCGTCTGATGGCGGAATGGTACGGACCTGGCCGGCGCTGGCCGACTGCGACCAGTGCGCGAGCTGGACCGCAACACGACCGCTGCCACGCCCCGGAACACCTTGAGCATCGGGGTACTACATTGCTGCAGCGCACATATGCAGGGCGCATACTTCTCTTCTCGTGCAAACAGGAATCCACTCGATCATGGAAGAAGCCTCCATCCAGCACGGCATTCCGGTGCCTCCGCTCTACAAATTTGTGGGTGCAGAGCGACTTGTTTCGATTCTGAAGAATCCCTCGCTTCGATTCACCCAACCCCCGCTACTCAATGATCCCTATGAGTGCCATCTGACATTGGACAGGAAGGAGGTCATGCGGGCCTTCCGAGCGTACTGGAGAGAGTGCAATCCAGCGATGGAAGATGCCGAACTGGACGTGCACATGCAGGCGATGGAGGCCGAGCGTATGTCCGATGAACTTCTTCGGTATCGCGACTTCAGGAACAGCCTTGGGGTCGTTTCGCTTTCGGAGGACCCGCTGAATCTTCTGATGTGGTCGCACTACGGGGATGAGCACCGCGGCGCGGCCATCGAGCTTGACTGGACCCACACCGATCTCAGACCGGGTTCAACGGGCGGATCCACCTACTCGGATCTGGTCAAGGTCGATTACAGAGAAGACAAGGTTTGCGGGCGCCCGGACCCGGACACGATCATCAAGGTTCTCTCCACCAAATCGCCGCATTGGAGCTATGAACGTGAGTGGCGTCTGATCCGGACTCTCAACCTCACGCGCAAGGTCCAGGACAACGTGCATGTCGTTGATTTCGATCTGTCTGCGATCAAATCCATTCATCTGGGAGCGAATTTCAAGGCCCATCTCCTCCCTGAAATCAGGAGGCTCTGCGATGAGCAGGATGGCGGACACATTCAGTTTCTCAAGGTTGCCGTCTCCCCCCACAGATTCCAGCTGCGGGCATCCACCCTGGAGGCGCATGGTTGGGCACTGCTTCATCGCGAACACCATTTTGGAGATGCAGCACCGGAAGCACTCGCCTGTCTTCCGATGGAGGGCGACATCTGATGACGGGACGGCTCTCAACCGGCAAGACGCGGCGCTGAACCCTCCAACCTCAGGATCCGGACATGCCCAGCAAAGCAACATCCGCCACTGCCCTCGCCCTCCTGCTTTCAGTTGTGTTGCCGGCCCACGCCGCGCAGAACGCGCCCGCCGACATCAAGGCCATCGAACAGGTCGTCGAATCGTTCCGCACCTCGCTGATCAACAAGGACAAGCCGACCTACATGGGCCTGTTCTTCTCGGACAAGGCGGAAGACATCGGCTGGCAGTACGTTTCGGAGGATGTGCGCCTGCAGGACATCCGCAAGGCCAAGCCCGATGCGATCAAGGCGCGGAAGATTCCCGCCAATAATTTCATCGCGCTGATCGATGGAGTCGTGGCGTCGCCGAAGCCGAGGGAGGAAAAATTCTCCAACACGAAGATCGAGACCGATGGCGACGTGGCTTCGGTGTCGTTTGACTACAGCTTCCACGACGATGAGGTGAAGACCAACTGGGGCAAGGAGATGTGGCAGCTGATCCGCACCGAACAGGGCTGGAAGATCTTCTCGGTGGTCTATTCGATCCGCGATTCACGCAGCCCGGCGGAGTGAATCGCCGGCGGCCGCGCCCGGCTATTCCTGCGTAGCTAGGTGACTCGGCCCTTCGCAGTACTACGCCGGTTGAGCGCAATGCTAACGAGGGTCCGACGCTTTCCCGACGCCCGTCTGCACATCCTGTCGCGAGGTCAATTCATGGCAGGACCGGCATGCAGCCACCTCCCCCCAGGGACAGCGGCAAGTACCCGCATGGCAAGACCGGCCTTCGCCGCATCTTCCACACGCTGATCCATTCACGCGACGGCTTCATCGCCACCTTCCGGGGCGAAGCGGCCTTCCGGCAGCTGTTGCTGCTGCACGCGTTGCTGATGGTCGCGGCGTTCGTGCTGGACATCAGCACGATCGAACGGGCCGTGGTGCTGGCCGTCTGCTTCATCAGCCTGCTGGTGGAGCTGCTCAACTCGGCCATCGAAGCAGTGGTCGACCGCATCTCGCTTGACCACCACCCGCTGTCCAAGAACGCCAAGGACATGGGCAGCGCTGCCCAGACCACCGCGCTGCTGATGGTCGGCACGGTGTGGGGGGTGATCCTGCTGGGCTAGGTCACGCCTGACCCGCCGGGCATGACCCGGCGCGCCCCTGGGCGGATGTCTTACTGCGTGGTCAGGGCAAAATCCAGGCCCGCACACACCGCCGCCACCTGCGCGTCGTTGCATTCCTGCGGGTTGGTGCGCGGGCTGTCCGGGTAGACCTCGGTGGTGGTGGCAAAGCGCGCGTCGGTGAAGCCGGCGCAAGCGCCGATCGAACGCGATTCACCCCAGACCACGCCCGGCGACTGCAACGGCAGGCCGACCAGATTGCCCTCGGCATCGGCCGGGGCGATGTGGGTGACCGGCGCAACCGCGGCGATCAGCGCCTTCTGGAATTCGGCCTGCGGATCTTCGCTGTTGCCGATCACGTAGAAGCCGTCCGGAATGGTGTCGCGCTCGAACGGCTTGCCGTCGCGGGCGCAACGGGCCGGATCGAACTCGTGCAGGTCGCTGTCGGTGGTCTCGTGCAGGTCCAGGTGCACCAGCAGGCTCGGCTTGCGCTCGGCCACCCAGCGCATCAGCGCGGCGGCTTCCTCGATCTGGCCGCCGTCACGGAAGCTGCGGTTCGGGTCGATGGCATCCGGGTTCCAGCGCTGGATGCGCTCGTAGCCCCACGGACTGACGCACGGCGCCACGATCAGGTTCAGCCGGCCCAGGTAACGCTCGGCCTGCTGTTCCAGGAACTGCAGGGCGCCATGCACGCCGCTGGTCTCGTAGCCATGCACGCCGCCGGTGATCAGCGCGGCCGGCAGTGCCGGGTTCCAGTCATGGTTGACCACCGCGAACAGCGGATAGTGGTCCGGGGCGTAGTCCAGCTGGCCGTACTGGATCACATCGAAGATGCCGTCATCCAGGCGCTCGAGGGCGGCCACCACATCGTCGTGGTAGCTGCGCTGGCGCTGCTGGCGGGCCCGCCACTGTGCGCGTTCGGCGTCGCCCCAGGGCTGTCCGGGGGTGCCGATCGGATAGAACTGCGCAACAGTCATTGGGGAACTCCAGGGTCGAACGGGTGGGTGCAGCCGGTCATTCTAAGCCTTGTCGCGCCTGCGGGTCCCCTCCCCCTGCCCCGCCTTCATCCAGCCGGGGTCATCTGGTTGTAAAATCAACGGTTTTTGGCCCCTCACCCCTTGATGGCGAACGCAGCGCAGCCGGTCCTGGGTGGACCGGAATTCCTCCGCCTGCTCGCCCGTCTCAGCGACGGCGCGATGCCGGCCAGCAGTCCCGCCCTGACCGATCGCCTCGGCCAGTGGGTGGACTGGAGCCGTGCCGTGGCCCTGTCAGGAGCCCTCGGCGGGCGCCTGCCCGAGCCGGGCGAGGCCGCCGAAGCAGTCGAGGATGTGCTGGCCGACTGCGCCCAGGCCCATGCCAGTCTGCTGGCCTCGATCCGCGAGGATGCCGAGGCCGAGCGCCTGCTCGACCTGGCCGAAGCCGCCGCCGCACCCAATTTCGCCTCGCTGCGCCAGCGCTACCGGGTGCTGCAGCAGGCCATCCAGACCGCCACCGGGCGCCTGCGCGGCCGCCTGCGCGACCAGCTGGTACAGGTTTCGCCCGAGCTGGCACGGCTGGCCGAGGTCGACGCGGTGATGGAACAGACGCTCACTCCGCGCGAGCACAGCCTGCTGGCCACTGCGCCGGCGGTGCTCGGCGCCCGCTTTGAACGCGTGCACGGCCAGCCGGGCTGGCGCGCGGCCTTCCGCCATGACATGCGCACCCTGCTGCTCGCCGAGCTGCAGCTGCGCTTCCACCCGATCGAAGGGCTGCAAGACGCCCTGCGCTCCCACTGACCGGAACACCATGTCCAGAACTGCTTTCCATGTCGTTGTTTTCCTTGTCGGCCTGCTGGCCGTGTGCTGGATCGGCATTGGCTACGTTTCGGTGCATCCGTTGGGGGCAGCGGTGGCCGCGATCATCGCCGCCTGCTACATCGCCGGTGGCGTCGAGCTGTACCGCTACCGCCAGGCCAGCAACGGCCTGCGCACTGCGCTGAGCGACCTGTCCAGCGCGAAGGAAAGCCTGGCCCCGTGGCTGGAGCGCGTGCCGGTGGGCCTGCGCAACGCCGTGCGCCTGCGCGTGGAAGGCGAACGCACCGCCCTGCCTGCGCCGGTGCTGACCCCGTACCTGGTCGGCCTGCTGGTGCTGCTGGGCATGCTCGGCACCCTGCTGGGCATGATGGATACCCTGCGCGGCACCGGCCTTGCGCTGCAGAGCGCGACCGACATGGCCGCCATTCGTGGCTCGCTGGCCTCGCCGGTGCAGGGCCTGGCGGTGGCGTTCGGCACCTCGATCGCCGGTGTTGCCAGTTCGGCCATGCTTGGCCTGCTGGCTGCCCTGCTGCGTCGTGACCGCCTGCAGGCCGTGCAGCAGCTGGACCGCGCCATTGCCGGTGACCTGCACCCGTACTCGCAGGCCTGGCAGCGCGCCGAATCGCTGCGCCTGCTGCAGGCGCAGTCCGCTGCGTTGCCGGCACTGGTCGACCGCCTGCAGGCGATGACCCAGACGTTTGAACAGCACAGCACCGCCGCCAATGAACGCCTGCTGGCCGGCCAGGCCGAGTTCCTGACCCAGAGCCAGGCCCTGCAGGAGCGTCTGGCCGTGTCGCTGCAACAGTCGCTGCGCGAAGGTGCCGAAGCCAGCGCCGCCGCCATCGGTGGCGCGCTGCAGCCGATGGCCGAGACCACCCTGGCCGGCCTGGCCCAGCATGGCCAGGCGCTGCATGCCCGTGTCGAGCAGGCGGTGCAGCAGCAGCTGGCCGGTCTCAGCGACGGTTTCGAGCGCAGCCGCGTTGCCACCGAAGCCAGCTGGGCCAAGGTGGTGAGCGAGCAGACCCAGGCACAGCAGGCGCTGGTGAGCGACCTGCGCCAGCACCTGCAGGCCTTCAGCGATGGCCAGGGCACGCACGCCGAAGCGCTGGTGACACGCATCGGCGAGCGCCTGCAAGCCGATGCCAGCAGCAATGCCGACGCCTGGCGCGCCGCCGCCGAACAGCAGCAGGCACTGAATACCGCGCTGGTCGAACGCCAGCAGCAGGCACTGCTGGCCGCCAGCGAGCATCTGGACGCGCGCGCCGAGGCACTGCTGCAAGCACTGGACCAGCGCCATGCTGCCAGCCAGTCCTTGCTGCAGGAGCATGAAAACCAGCGTTCCCAGGATTGGCAGGCCGCGCAGGCGACCGCCGCCACCGCGCACGCCGAACTGCAGGCCAGCCTGGACAGCCGCGAGCAGCAGCGCCAGGCGCGTTGGGACGCGGTCAGTGCCGAACTGCAGCAAGCGCACGCCACCCTGCAGGCGCAATTGCAGGCTGGTGACGAACAGCGCCTGCAGCGTTGGAGCGATGCCCTGCAGCACGTCTCCACCGATCTGGCCGAGCGCCTGCAGGCCAACGGCGAACACCTGGCCGCGCAGCAGCAGCAGGTCTGCGACACGCTGGCGGCCACCGCGCAGCAGATTGGCGAGAACGGCCGCGCCCAGGCCAGCGCCACGCTGGCGGAAGTCTCCACCCTGCTGCAGACCGCCGCCGCCGCGCCGAAGGCCGCTGCAGACGTCATCAACGAGTTGCGCAGCACGCTCTCCGAGAGCCTGGTGCGCGACAACGCGATGCTGGAAGAGCGCGGCCGCCTGCTGGCCACCGTGCAGACCCTGCTGGATGCGATCAACCACGCCTCGCACGAACAGCGCACCGCGGTGGACGCACTGGTGGGCGGCTCGGCCGAGCTGCTGGAACGCGTCGGCAACCGCTTCACCGACCATATCGCCGCCGAGACCGGCAAGCTGGATGGCATTGCAGCAGCCCTCAGCGGCAGCGCCAGTGACGTTGGCCAGTTGGCCGGCACGTTCGGCGAAGCGGTCGCGCAGTTCGGAAGCGCTTCCACCGAGCTGTCCGGCCGCTTGGAACAGATTGGTGGTGCACTGGATGCCTCGCTGGCCCGCAGCGACGAGCAGCTGGCCTACTACGTGGCGCAGGCGCGCGAGGTGGTCGATCTCAGCCTGCTGTCGCAGAAGCAGGTGATGGAAGAACTGCAGCAACTGGTCGCTCGCCGCAGCAAGGCCGGCAGCGCATGAGTGACGAACTGGAGGTCGACGGCGGCTCGCACGCCCCGATCTGGGCCGCCTTCGGCGACCTGATGTCGGTGCTGCTGGGCGCGTTCGTGCTGATCCTGGTCGGAGTGGTCGCGGTGCAGCTGGAGCTGTCGCAGCGGCTGGACCAGGAAGTGAAGCAGCGCCAGGCTGAGGCCAAGCGCCTGCAGACGCTGGAACAGGCGCTGGCCGGCCCGTTGGCGGCCGGCCGTGTAACCCTGGTCGATGGCCGCATCGGCATCAGTGGCAGCGTGCTGTTCGCACTGAACTCCGACCAGCTGCAGCCGGAAGGCCAGGAGCTGCTGCGCAGCCTGGCCGCGCCTTTGGCCGCCTACCTGGGCAGCCGCGAAGAAATCCTGATGGTCAGCGGCTTCACCGATGACGCGCCGGTGCGTGAAGGCAACCGCCGTTTCGCCGACAACTGGGAGCTGTCCGCACAGCGTTCGCTGACCGTGACCCGCACCCTGATCGCCGACGGCGTGCCCGCCGATGCGGTGTTTGCCGCCGCATTCGGCAGCGAGCAGCCGGTCAGTTCCAACGCGAGCGAAGATGGACGCGCGCGCAACCGGCGCGTGGAAATCGCGCCGATTCCCAAGCCCAAGGCCCCGGATGCCAAGTAAGCCACCCGCACAAGACAGCCTCCGTGCGCTGGTGCGCGACCTCGATGCGGGATCGCGCTCGCTGCCGCATTACCCGCAGGTGCCGATGCTGCAGCAGGTGCAGCGCGAGTGGTCGGAACTGCGCAGCCAACTGCAGGTGCGTCGCTCATTGCGCACCGAGGCCCCGGCCGACGGCGGCCCGCTGAACTCGGCGGTACTGGTGCAGCGCATGCTGGACACGATGCAGTCGACCAGCCCCGGCTACCTGCGCCATTTTATCGACTACGTGGACACCTTGTCCTGGTTGCAGGCACTGCAGGACGGCACCGCCAGCGGCGGTGATACCGCGAAGCCGAAGCGCACGCGCAAGCCGCGTTGAACACCGATTGGTAGTGCCGGCCGCTGGCCGGCAACTGCACATTGCCCGATGGGTCCATGTAGCTGCCGGCCAGCGGCCGGCACTACCCACCCCGCAGAGCGCCTCACAACAACTGAACATGTCACCAGACAGTCATCTGTCTAGCGCACCATTTTCACGTTGACCCACGGCGCCTGCAGCGCCCGCCGGTCGCATCGGCTGTCTCCCCTTCTCAACCCCATGAGCTCCGCGCCGACGCGGTGGCTCGTGCCTGCCTGAGTGTCCGCAACATGACGAAGACTTTGTTGGCCGCTGCGCTGTCGATCGCGCTCGCTCCCGCGGCCTGGGCGCAGGATGCTGCCCCGACCTCCAGCACGCCCTCCGCCACCAACCTCGATGCGGTCTCGGTGATCGGCAGTGGTGAAGCGCGCCAGGTGCAGCGCATCACCCGCGAGAACCTCGACATCCTGCCGCCGGGTACCAGCCTGCAGAAGACCCTGAACCTGCTGCCGGGCGTCAACGCGCAGTCGGCCGATGCGCTGGGCACCAACGAGCAGTCGATGACGCTGAGCCTGCGCGGCTTCAACTCCACCCGTCTCGGTTACACGCTCGACGGCGTGCCGCTGGGCGATGGCGCGTACAACAACTACAACGGCCTGACCATCAACCGTGCGCTGATCAGCGAGAACATGGACGGTGCGGAACTGGCGGTGGGTATCGGCAGCCTCGGTACGCCGTCCACCAGCAACCTCGGCGGCACGATTTCCTATACCTCCGACCGCCCGGCCCAGGAACTCGGCGGCCGCGTGGTGCAGACCTTCGGCAGCGATGCCAACCGCCGCACCTTCGTGCGCGTGGACAGCGGCGAGTACAACGGTTTCTCCGGCTACGTCTCCGGGATGAATGCCGTCTCCGATCTATGGAACGACCAGACCGCCTACAATAAATCCACTACCAAGCAGTTCAATGCCAAGGGTGTGTGGAACTTCGAACGTGGCCAGATCACCGGTTTCGTCGATACCTCACGCACCACCCAGGCCGACTACTTCTACCTGTCCAAGGATGAGATGTCGCGCGGTCTCGGCTGGGACTGGGGCGGCTACGCACCGGACTGGAACAAGGCGGTGGCCAAGGCCTACTGCAACACGGCCAGTTTCAACGCGAAGAAGTGCGACAGCAGCGGCCCGGACAAGGATGCCGACGGTGCCTTCACCGCCGGGCAGATCCTGCGTGACGACAACCTGTACTACCTGGCCGGTGACTTCTTCCTGGCCGATGGCTTCAGCCTGCGCGCGCTGGCCTACCACCATGATGACCGCGGCGAAGGCCACAACTGGAACAGTGGCGCCTGGTCGAACAAGGGCACCGCACAGGAAATTCCGATCATCTTCCGCAACACCATCTACACCATCGACCGCGATGGCGGCACGCTGTCCTTCGACTGGGAGCTGGGTCCGCACCGCATCGAAGGTGGCGTCTGGTACGAGCGCAACACCAGCAGCGCCGAGCGCTACCAGACCGCCGTGGATGGCCCGCGTGACCTGAGCGGCATGAACACCCTGCCCTCCGATGTCGGCGTGTTCGCCCAGCGCACGAGCTGGAAGACCCATCAGTTCTTCCTGAAGGACACCTGGCGCCTGCTCGATGACCGCCTGACCCTGGAGTTCGGCGCCAAGAGCCCGCACGCCACCTCCGATGCACAGGCACTGCCGGGCGACGCGAAGACGCCGATCTCGCCGACCTCCAACAACCAGTTCGCCACCGGTTCGTTGAAGGCCAGCAAGAATTTCCTGCCCAGCATCGGCGCCAACTTCCGCCTGGCCGAGCACCATGAAGTCTTCGCCAGCTATGCCGAGAACATCGCCATGTTCCAGGGCGGCTTCAAGCTCGGTCCGCAAGCGGTCAGCCAAGCGACCTGGAATGCGCAGGGCAACCTGAAGCCGGAGGAATCCCGTTCTCTGGAAGCCGGCTACCGCTTCGTCACCGATACCCTGCAGGCCTCGGTCGCGGCCTACAGCGTGCGCTTCGACAACCGCCTGCTGCAGTACAACCCCTGTGACTCGCGGCAGCCGGTCGGCCCGACCTGCGGCAATCGCTTCTACAACGTCGGCGGCGTCGACAGCCGTGGTGCCGAGCTGACCGTGCTGTGGACCCCGAACGCGCATTTCAGCTGGTACACCTCGGCCTCGCTGAACCGTTCGACCTATGCCTCCAACTACGTGCAGGCCGGCGTCGAGCAGCAGATCAAAGGCAAGATCCAGACCGATACGCCCAAGCAGCTGCTGGCCACCGAAATCACCTGGCGTGACAACGGCTGGTTTGCCAGCCTGCGTGGCAAGTACACCGGCGAGCGCTTCTACACCTACACCAACGACCAGGGCTTCGGTGGCTTCACCGTGTTCGACCTGGCCGGTGGCTATGACTTCGGCCAGGTCGGTTTCGCCAAGGGCATGCGCCTGTCGTTCAACGTGACCAACCTGACCAACAAGCGTTACGCCAGCAACCTGGATTCGAGCGTGTTCGCGCCCAGCGACCCGGCCGGCAAGCTGTATGTGTTCCATGCCTCGGCACCGCGCCAGGTGTTCGGTACGATCGACCTTCGCTTCTGATCGACCGCCCGGAGTCCACCGATGCTCGCGACCGCCATGCTGCTGGCCACCCTCTCCGCCAGCGGATACTCCGCCCCACATGAGGCCAGTGGTGCGCCGCCACGCACCCTGCAGTTGGGCGGTCGTACTTACGTGGATAAAGGCCTGGTCGCCGCCGGGCGGCTGCCGGCGGGCACGGTGGACTTCCTCGGCGACACGCTGGGCTCGTTCTCTTCGCTGGCGGTGCAGCCCGGCACCTGGAAGCGCACCACCAAGGGCTACGAAGGCGTGCTCTGGACACTGCCCGACCGCGGCCGCAACGATCCCGAGGCCGGCCTGTTCTACGACTACGCCGGCCGCGTGGAGCGCATGCAGCTGCGCATCGACACCACCCCGGGCAAGCCCGGTGCGCTGGGCACGCTGATCATGGTGCCCGACAAGGGCGTGGTGCTGAAGGACTTCAACGGGCACCCCTTCACAGGTGCCGACCCGGGCGACCACACCATCATCCAGCGCGACGTGGTGCTGCCCTCGCCCGCCAGCGGCGCCGGTGTGGGCAAGGTGTCGCTGGATGCGGAATCGCTGCAGTTCACCGCCAACGGTCATTTCTACATCGGCGATGAGTACACCGCCAACGTCTACTACTTCGATGCGAAGGGCCAGCTGCAGGGCGTGATCGTGGCGCCGCCCGCGATACGGCCGCAGCGCGATGGCAAGCCGGCCTTTGGTTCTCTGGTGCCGCCGCAGACCGGTCGGCGCAACAACCAGGGCGTGGAAGGCATGGGCTTGTCGCCCGATGGCAGCCGCCTGTTCGTGGCACTGCAGAGCGCGACGCTGCAGGACAGCGCGCAGGGCAATGCGGCCGGACGCATCAACACCCGCGTGCTGGTCTATGACGTGACGACCTCACCGACGCCACAGCAGCCGATCGGCCATTACGTGATGGCTTTGCCCGCGTACGCGCACGACGGCAAGGGCAAGCTCGACCGCACCGCTGCGCAGAGCGAACTGCGCGTACTGGACGCCCACCGCTTCCTTCTACTGGCCCGTGATGGCAACGGCCTCGGCAAGGACGGTGACGACCCCATCGTCTACAAGTCGGTGCTGCTGGTGGATGTGTCTGCTGCCAGCAACCTGGCCGGCAGCACCTACGAAACCGGCACCACCTCGGTACTGGCCGACGCGGCGGACACCACGTTGAAGGCCGGCATCGTGCCTGCGCGCAGCGACGAGCTGCTGAACCTGCTCGATCGCCCGCAGCTTGCGCGCGCCGGGCTGGACCTGGACACGAAGCGCGGCCCGCATGCTGGCCTGCTGTCGGAGAAGTGGGAAGCCATGGACGTAGTGCCGGCACTGGACCCACAGCACCCGAACGACGTGCTGCTGTTGATCGGCAACGACAACGACTTCATCGCCCGCCACTGCCGCATGCAGGGCGAGGCCTGTGACAGCCCCTACGACAACGACAACCGCGTGCTGGTCTACCGCCTGACCCTGCCCTGACAGCAGGTGCCATGTGCGAAATCCTGCTAGTGCCGGCCGCTGGCCGGCATCACGACCAGGCCGACCACGCATAGGGATACTCGCCAATCTGCCCAGAAAGACCAGCGCGCACCGGATTCCCGAGGATGTACAAAGCCTGCCGCGTGAGCGACTCCTCAGCCCTCAACGCAACGGGTAGTGCCGGCCGCTGGCCGGCATCACGACCAAACCGACCACGCATAGGGATACTCGCCAACCTGCCCAGAAAGACCAGCGCGCACCGGATTCCCGAGGATGTACAAAGCCTGCCGCGTGAGCGACTCCTCAGCCCTCACTGCATGATCGAAGTAGCCAGGCTGCCATACCGTACTTCGACGGCCCGCCAGGCGATTCAGCGCAAGCGCACTCGACGACTTCATTCGGCGTGCAATGTCTGGGAGGTGAGCTGCGCGCAGCTCGAACATCCAGTGGACGTGATCCGGCATGACGACCCATGCGAGTGACTGCACAAGTCCACGCTGTTCGATGTAATGGAACTGGTCGATTACACATGCTGCTGCAGCTTCGCTTTCAAAGAGCCGGCAGCGCTGATGCGTGGTAGTTGTCAGAACGTAGACCTGGCCGATGATCGAGCGACGGCCCAGGCGGAGGCGATGGCTGCTCATGCCCCATAGTGGAGCGATCAGTGGGTGTTGAACGTCAGATCTCGCCTCGACGGGTGTTGGGGGATGTCTGAAGTTGAATGAGGTTGCCGGCCAGCGGCCGGCACTACCAGGGATTATGGGTTGCCGGCCAGCGGCCACCGGAGCTCACCCGCGCAGGGTGGCGCCGCCGTCCACGTACAGGTCGCTCATCGCCACGTGTCCGGCCTGTTCGGACAGCAGGAACATCACCGCATGCGCGATGTCGTCGGGCGTGGCCAGCTTGCGCAGCGGAATGCCCGCCTTGTAGGTCTCCAGGCTGCCGGCGATCACCCGCTCCGCACCGCGCTCGTCCTGCCACATGCCGGTCTGCATCGGGGTCAGTGTTGAACCCGGGGCGACGATGTTGCAGCGGATACCGAGCGGCGCCAGCTCCAGCCCAAGGCAACGGGTGAACATCGTGGCGGCAGCCTTGGATGCCGCATAGGCGGCCATGCCATGCCGCGGCACGCCCGCCGCATTCGAACTGACAGTGACAATCGCACCCTGCCGGCGTGGCGACATCACCCGCGCCAGTGCACGCCCGACATGGAACACGCCATCGGCGTTCACCGAGAATACCCGGCGCCAGTCGGCATCGGTGGTCCCGGCGACTTCGCCCACGTGCAGCACCCCGGCCACGCTTGCGGCCAGGCCGATCGGCCCGAGGCTGGCTTCCACCCGATCCACGAGTGCGTCCACCGCCACGCTGTCGGTCACATCGAGCGAAAACGCGTGCACGCCCGCGTCATCCACACGTGGCGCCTCGCGATCGGTGGCCACCACCGTGCAGCCAGCCGCTGCCAGGAACCGTACCAGCGCTTCACCGATGCCACCGGCCGCGCCGGTCACCAGGGCCACGCGGCCTTCAAAGCCGGTCAACTGCATGTTGCGATCTCCTGTTGCTCATCCCAGTGGCGCAGCCGCGCCGACAGCCACGGTGCCAACTGTGCCACCGCGTCACGCCCAGTCAGTTCGGCGTGCAGGAACGGCAGCTCCAGCGCCTGCACCTTGCGTGCGTGCGCCCGCCACAGCGCCGCCCGCAGCTGCGGGCGTGCCTGGTGATCACGACCGGCGCGCACATGTACCAGGGTGCCGTCGAACGGCCGGTGGATGTGTTCGCGGATCAATCGATTGGTGCCGGTCACCGCACGCACCACGCCGTCCAGCACCACGTCCGGCAGACTGCCCAGCGCACTGCCGCCTCGCCGCAGGAATGCAAGGATGCGTTCGCGGTTGTCCAGCTCCGGATGCGCCTCCGGGTCATGGCCGGCGATCGCCAGCAGTGCGCGCAGCGCGGCAATCGGGTCAGGCTCCGGTTCGGTGCGCCAGCACTCGCTGGGGTAGGCATCCAGCAGTACCAGCTCACCCACCTCACGGCCGATCTCATGCAGGCGTACCGCCATCGCCTGGGCGAGGATACCGCCCACCGACCAGCCCAGCAGGTGCACCGGACCCTGCGGCTGCAACGTCACGATGCGGCGCACGTAGTCGTTGGCCATCGCTTCGATGCTGGACGGCATCGGTTCGCCTGCATCCAGCGCGGGAGACTGAAGGCCGTACACCGCACGTGCCGGCTGCAGCGCCCTGGCCAAGGCCCGATAGTTCCATGCAATGCCACCGGCCGGATGCAGCACGAACAGCGGTCCAGGCCCGGTGGCATCGGTGGCGGCCAAGGCAATGACCGGCCCCAACGCGTGGTCGGCCAGTGCCGGTGGTTCAGCGATGCGCGTCGCCAACGCGGCCACGGTTGGCTGGGCGAACAGGGCACCCAGGCCGAGATCGCAGCGCCAGCGCTGTTCGATGGCCAGCAGCAGGTGCACCGCCGACAGCGAGTCGCCGCCGAGGCTGAAGAAGTCCGCATCCACTGCCACCGGTGCCTCGCGGCCCAACGCCTGCGCGAACAAGCCGGCCAGTTCCTGCTCCAGTGGCGTGCGCGGCGCCAGTCCGCCCACGTCCTGCTGCGGCGGCTTCGGCAACGCATTGCGGTCCAGCTTGCCGTTGGCGGTCACCGGCCAGTGATCGACGCCAACAAATGCCGACGGCACCATGTAATCCGGCACGCGCGTGGCCAGATGGCTGCGCAGTGCGCTGGCATCGGCCAGCGCGGATGGCACGTAGGCCACCAGCCGGGCATCGCCGGGCGCGTCCTGGCGCAGCAGCACTTCCACGCGCTCCAAGCCCGCCAGCTCGCGCAGCGCCGCCTCGATCTCGCCCAGCTCGATGCGCAGGCCGCGCAACTTCACCTGGTGGTCGCTGCGGCCGAGGTACTCGACCGCACCATCGTCGCGCCAGCGCGCCACATCGCCGGTGCGATAGATGCGTTCGCCATGTAGGAATGGATCGGCAAGGAAGCGCTCGGTGGTCAGGTCATCGCGGCCAAGGTAGCCACGTGCCAGCTGCACGCCACCGAGGTAGAGATCACCTGGCACGCCCACCGGCAGCGGCTGCATCTGCGCGTCCAGCACATACAGGCGGGTATTCCAGACCGGGAAACCGATCGGCACCGGCCGTGAACGGTCCTGCGCCGACGCAGGCCAGTAGCTCACGTCCACCGCCGCTTCAGTCGGGCCATACAGGTTGTGCAGTTCGGCGCGCACGCGTGCATGGAAGCGGTCGCGCAGCGAAGCGTCCAGCGCCTCGCCACTGGTGAACACGCGACGCAGCTGCAGGCCTTCGGAGGCCGGTGCGGCCAGGAAGGCATCGAGCATCGACGGCACGAAGTGCGCCGTGGTGATGTCATGCGCGCGGATCAGCCGTGCCAGCTCGGTCGGATCACGATGCGCGTCCGGCCCGGCAATCACCAGCGTGGCCCCACACAGCAGCGGCAGGAAGAATTCCCAGACCGAAACATCGAAGGTCGCCGGCGTCTTCTGCAGCACGCGGTCGTCGGCCTGCATGCCGTAGTGCTCGCGCATCCACAGCAGGCGGTTGACGATGGCGCGGTGCTCGATGACCACGCCCTTGGGTTCGCCGGTCGAACCGGAGGTGTAGATCACGTAGGCCGCATCGTGCGGTGCCGGATCGGCCCACGGCGCGGCGAAGCTCAGTGCGGTCCATTGTTCCGGTGCGAGCACCGGCACCCTGGACATCCGCGCCGACACATCCGCCGCCGCCAGCACGCACGCCGGCTGCGCCGAGGCCAGGATGCGCGCCAGGCGTTCGTCAGGATGGGCCAGGTCCAGCGGCAGGTACGCGGCTCCCGCACGCAACACGGCCACCAGCGCAATCACCAGTTCCAGCGAGCGTGGCAACGCCACCACCACCACGCTGCCCGGGCCGACGCCCATCGCGCGCAGCTGGGCGGCCAGCGCAAAGCTGCGCGCCTCCAGCGTGGCGTGGTCCAGCTCGGAATCGCCGAACACCAATGCGGTCGCCTGCGGATCGCGGTCCATGCCCTGCTGCAGCAGCTCAACCAGCGTGGTCTGCGGCAGCCCATGTGCAGTGGCATTGAAGCCGTGCACCACCTGCTGGGCTTCGTCGGCCGTGGCCAGCGGCACCGTCGCAATGTCGTCAGCGTCCAGCGCCGCCGACACGAAATGCAGCAGGCGCGCGGCATGCGCCTGCACGTCCTCGCGGCGGTACAGCGCGGGATTGGCTTCAATCTCCAGATCCAGAACACGCTGGCCATCGCCACGGTAGCCCAGCGTCAGATCGTCGACCGGCCCGGTGCACAGCACCTCCAGCGTCGCCTGCACACCGGGCAACACCAGCGGCGCGTAGAACGGCTGCACATTCACCAGCGGACCGTGCAGCCGTTGCTGCGCGCCCACCAGGCCCAGGTCACGGCGCAACTGCTCGCCACGATAGCGGCCGTGCTTTCGGCCCTGGCTGAGTTGCCGGCCCAGTGCCCGGCTAAACGCCTCGACACTGCCCTCGCCCGCCGCGACACGCAGCGGCAGCACGTTCATCACCATCGCCGGCACGCGCGCCGATGCGTTGCCGAGCCGCCCCATGAAGGGCACGCCCACCACCACTTCGTCGGCCGCGCTCATCCGCCGCAGGTACTCGGCCGACAGCGCGGCCAGCACATCCGGCCAGGGTTGCAGCCAGCGCGCCGAAGCCTGCAGCAGCTGCTCGCGGAACGCGGCATCGAGCGGCTGCACCCAGCGCAGCGCATCATCGCTGGCCGGCTCGGTACCCGCCAGGCCCACGCCCGCAGGCGCCCCCTGCAGCTGCTCGCGCCACCACTGGCCGGCCAGCCCGCGACGTGCGTCCGCGCGATAGGCCGCGTCGTCCGCCAGCACCCCAGCCAATCCCGGCAAGGGCTCACCCGCGCGGCCGGAGTACAGCGCGCAGACACGGTCGCTGAACAGCGCCATCCCATAGCCATCGGCGGCCAGGTGATGCACACGCAGGTACCAGGCCCAGCGCTGCCCGCCCAGATCGAACAACACCTGCTGACTGATCCGGTCGCGGGTCGGATCGACCGCGCTGAGCCGGTCGGCCTGCATCAGCGCACGCGCCTCCGACACCGGGTCGGCCTCGCCCGACAGATCACGCACCGACAGCAGCGGCACGTGCGCCGGGTCGTGCCATTGCAATGGCTGCCCATCGGTGCCTTCGGCAAAGCGCAGCGCGAAGGCCTCGGCTTCAACCGCCGCCTGGTTGGCCGCCGCCACGAACGCAGGCACATCCAGCAGGCCGTCGATCCACACCGCATGGGCGGTATTGAACGACGGATTGTCCGGTGCCAGCCGCTGTGCGAACCACAGCCCGGCCTGCGCCTCGGTCAACGCCCGCGGCGTTGCCATCGCAGCCGCGCTCATGCGCGCTGCGCAGCCTGCAGCGTCTGCACCACACCCCACCACTGGCGCAGCGTGGTGTGTTCGGCCAGCTGCGAGAACTCCAGCGGCAACCCGGTGTTGCCCCAGGCCAGCACCAGTCCGAGCATGCGCATCGAATCCAGGTCCAGGTCGATCAGGTTGTCGTCGTCACCGATCTCGGCCGGTGCACAGTCCAGCACCCGCGCCACATCGGCACGCATGCGCTCCAGGTCCAGCACCTCACCCGTAGCGATCATTACAGTGCCTCCAGCAGCTGGTCGGTCGTCATCGGCACACCGCTGGTGCGCGCGATCCAGTGCAGCGCCTGATCGTGGTCGGCGCGCGAGAAATCCGCCACGGCATCGGCGGCGATGAAAGCTTCGATGTCGCGCTGGAACGCTTCCACCACCGTCGCCGTGCAACCGATATGCGCATACACACCGGTCACCAGCAGCTGGTCGCGTCCGCGCACCCGCATCAGCGTTTCCAGGTTGCTGCGCTGGAAAGCGCTGTAGCGATGCTTCACCAGCACATGCTCGCCCGGCTGCGGTGCGACGGCTTCGATGATCGGCTCATGGTCGGCACTGCGGCGCATGCCCGGCCCCCACAGGTCGGCCTGCAGGCCGCGATCACGACGGTCCTGGTCACCGTGCTGGGCGGTGTAGAACACCGGAATGCCGTGGGCACGGCAATGCGCCAGCAGCCGCGCGATGTTGTCCACGGCCGGTCGCAGCGGCGCGTTGCCGGCATCGAACGCGGCGAGGAAGTAGCGCTGCATGTCGTGCACCAGCAGTGCGATGCGATCGCGCTGCGGGCGCCACGGGCCGCGGGCCTGCGGCAGTTCGGCGGCGGTCGGCAAGGGGTAATCGGTAATACGGGGCAGCGCCATCAGCGCGTTCCTCCTGTCTGTTGCAGATGACGCGCGCGCAGCTGCGCGCGCAGTTCGCGGCGGCTGATCTTGCCGACCGCGGTGGTATCGAAACTGTCGACGAACACAACCTGGTCCGGCACCTTGAACGCGGCCAGGCCGCGCGTGCGCATCCAGGCTTTCAGTGCTGGCGCCTTGATCGGCTCACCCTGCTGGATCACGAACGCGCAGCTGCGCTCACCGAGATAGTCGTCGGGAATGGAGACCACGGCGGCGTCGAACACGCCCGGGTGAGCCAGCAGATGATCTTCGATCTCTTCGGCGGAGATTTTCTCACCGGCCCGGTTGATGTGGTCACCCGCGCGCCCCTGCACCACCAGGTAGCCGCCCGGAAGCTGCTGCACGCGGTCACCGGTGCGGTAGAAGCCGTCGTCGGTGAACGAGCGTGCATTGGCCACTGCATCGTTGTGGTAGCCGCGAATGGTGTACGGGCCGCGGGTCAGCAGGTGACCGACTTCTCCTTCGGCCACCGGCTGGTCGTGGTCGTCGACCACGCGCACTTCGTCGTCCGCACTGATCGGCCGCCCCTGGCAGGCGACGATCAGGTCTTCCGGATCATCCAACCGCGTGTAATTGACCAGGCCTTCGGCCATGCCAAACACCTGCTGCAACGTGCAGCCCAGGCCGTCGATCACCCGCCGCGCGGCCTCGGGCACCAGCTTGGCGCCTCCCACCTGCAGCACCTGCAGGCTGGACAGGTCATGCGCGGTGGTCGCCGCCGCCTGCGCCCACAGCAACGCCAGCGGCGGCACCAGGCCACAGCAGGTCACGTGTTCGCGGGCGATCAGCGGGAACGCCGCGTCCGGGCCGGGGCCGGGGCTGAGCACCACGCGGGCACCGGCATACAGCGCGCCGAAGAACCCCGGCGAGCTCATCGGGAAGTTGTGTGCGGCCGGCAGCGCGACCAGGTACACGCTGTCGCGGTCGATGCCGCAGATCGCGTTGCTGGCACGGAACGAATAGATGTAGTCGTCGTGCGTACGCGGAATCAGCTTGGACAGGCCGGTGCTGCCACCGGAGATCTGCAGGAAAGCCACCGACTGCGGGTCCGGGTCGGCCGGCAGCTGGGCGCGGTCGCCCTGCAGCCCGTCCAACGCGATGAATTCCTGCGCATCGCCGTCGATCACCACCGTGCGTATCGCCGGCACGTCGGCCTGCAATGCCCGCGCCAGCCCGCGATGATCGAAGCCGTCGTGCAGATCGGGGGTGATGTAGGCACTGGCTTCGGCCTTGTTGGCGAAGTGCACCAGCTCGGTGATGCGATGCGCGGGCAACGCATACACCGGCACCAGGCCAGCGCGGAACAGGCCACAGACCGTGGTGATGAAACCGGCGGTATTGCCCAGCTGCACCAGCACCCGCTCGCCCGGCTGCAGGCCCCGTGCCAGCAGCCCGGCACCGATACGGCCGGCTTCGTGCCACAGCTGCGCATAGCTCAGGCGCACGTCGCCAGCGACCACGGCAATGTCATCGGCATAGCATTCCGCGCGCCGGCGCAGGAAGGCCGGGAAGGTTTCGCCACGCCAGTGACCGGCCTCGCGGTAGCGCGCCACCAGGTCATCAGGCCATACCTGCCGCAGTGGCATACGGGAAGAAGTATCAGAAGTGTTCATGCAGCAGGCTCGATCGCGGGCGCGGTGTCGTGGACGCCCAGCGCATTCAACAGGGCAGCAAACTTCGCTGCGGTCTCGGCCACTTCGGCCTCGGGCTGCGACTCGGCGACGATGCCGGCACCTGCGTACAGGCGCAGCTGCGTGCCCTGCAGTCGCGCGCAGCGGATCGCCACGTACCAGTCGCCGTCGCCCTGTGCGTCCAGCCAGCCGACCGCGCCCGCATAGAAACCGCGCGGCACCGGCTCCAGCTCGCGGATGCGCTGCAGCGCAGCCAGGCGCGGCGTGCCACAGACTGCCGGTGTCGGATGCAATTGTGCGAGCAGCTCGGCTGCAGGGGTCTGCGAGTCCTTCAGGGTGGCATGGATGCGCGTGCCAAGGTGCCACATGCTGGCAGTGGCATGCAGCGCCGGGCGCGGCTGCGCATCGATGTGGCTGCAGTACGGCGCCAGGCCGTCGACGATCGCGTCCACCACATGACGGTGTTCGTCATGATCCTTGGTCGAGGCCAGCAATGCCTGCGCGGCGCGCTCGTCTTCGGCAGGATCGGCACTGCGGCGTGCAGATCCGGCCAATGGATGCGACAACAGCTGCGCGCCACGCTTGCGCAGCAACAACTCGGGCGTTGCGCCGACCAGCCAGGCGGGCGCCTGCCCCAGTTCGACCGGAAGCGGAACCGCGTAGGTGGCCACCGAAGGATCGGCGCCCAGGCGCGCCAGCAGCACCTCCGGTGACAGCGCGTTGCGGGTACGCGCCAACAGGCTGCGCGCCAGCACCACCTTGTGCAGGTCCTGTTCGGGTGCGCGCAGCGCCTGCACTGCCGCGGCAACGGCGGCTGCATAGTCCTGCGCTGCGGGCTCGGCCTGCAATGGGCCCTGCAGCGCGGGTGCCACCTGTGGCTGCAGCGGCAACGCCGGCAGCAGGCGCTCGGGCTGGTACAGCGCATCGTCGGCACGCGGCTCGAACGGCACCGCCCCGACCAGCAGGCCCGGCCCGCCGCGCTGCTGCGCGAAGAACTCGGCAACGCGCCCGGCCAAGCTGGCCAGCGCGCCATTCGGCAGCGTCGCCCGACAGCCACGCGCGTGCACATGCTGGCCAGCATGCTGCAGCAGGAACAGCGACGCGTCGTCGCTGTTCTCCAACAGCGCCGGTGCAGCCTCGGGCCACGCGCCCTGCATCAGGGAATCGCTCATGGGGTCTCCTTCATCCGGTGCGCTGCGGCCAGCGCGCACAGCAACAGCAGCAGCGCGCCGACCAGCAGGTAAGGCAGGCTCGGCCCGCCGCGATACAACAGCGTGCCGAGCATCGGCCCGGCCACCATGCCCAGGCCCTGCGCTGCCGCCACGGTGCCGGCGGCGGCGCCCTGCTCGTGCGCCTCCACGGCATCGGCGGCCAGCGCCTGGAACGAGGGGAACACGAAGCCCATGCCGAACGCCGCCAGCGCGTAGGCCGCCGGCAACTGCCAGGCGTGCTGTACGCCCGCCACGGAGGCGAAACCAATACCGGAGATCAGTGCACCGAGGATGATCCAGCGCCGCGGGTGCACGTCCAGCTTCATCACCAACGCCTGCGCCAGGATCAGACCGACGCCGACCGCGGTGAGCGCGATGCCGGCCATGCGCGCGCCGGCTGCAGCATCCAGACCCAATCGATCAATCGCGAAGAAGCCGACCGTGACCTGCGCGATGGTGACCGACACCATCGCGATGAACGCCGCCAACTGCGGCAGGCGCAGGCGCGGGTCGAGCCTGCGCATCGGCGCGCGGCGCTGCGCGCCGCCTCCCGCCACCGGCGGCGTGGCCGGCAGCCGCCAGGCCAGCAATGCCAGCGCCAGCAGCGGCAGCACGGCGGCCACATACAGCGCCAGCGACAGATTCGTGTAGGCCAGCCAACCCGCGGCCGCCGGACCCAGCACCATGCCCAAGGCGTTGGCGCTGCCCAGCCGGGCAAGGAAGCTGGCGCGCTGTCCGGCCGGGGCCTTGTCAGCGATCAGCGCGGCGGCCGTGGGCGGGACGGCCGCATAGAACAGCCCGATCAGGCCGCGTGCACCCACCAGCACCAGCACCGACACCAGTACCGGCGGCACCGCCTGCAGAGCAACATCGATGAACACCGCCAGCGCGATGTAGACCACGGTGTAGGCACTCATCGCCAGCATCAGCACGCGCTTGCGGCCAATGCGGTCGCTGAGCTGCCCCCACGGGCGCGCAGCCAGCATCCACAACACGCCCGCCGCCGTGACTGACAGTCCAGCGTGCCACTCGGACAGGCCGAGCATGCGGACCACCGGACCGATCACGGCAACGAAGGACATCATCGCCATGGTGCCGATCAGGGCTGCCAGGACCAGCGCCGGCAAGCCGGGAACGACGGGACGTGCGTGCATGGAACACCAGCCGTAACAGGGAAGGATCGCCGGGTACGCCTGTGCGCCCCGCCCGGCGTCCGTCCCGTTCAAGGGGCGGACACCGCCCTCAAATGATAACGGCTCGTATTTGCATTTGATACCCATTCTCTTGAATGGGCGTGTAACAGTGGCTTCAGCGCGTTGCGCGCAGGCCCAGCAGGCCACGCCGCTTGAACCACCATTCCAGAGGCAGCGTGACCAGCGGCGGGCCGGCCGCCAGCAGCGCCAGCGCACTGGCCCACCACGGCCAGCGCAGGCGCACGGCCGCGAGCAGGGTGACCGCCACGTAGACCAGGAACGCCGCGCCATGCAGCGGGCCGAACAGTTTCACCAGTGCGACGTTGGCCATCGGGCCGTACTTCATCCACATGCCGATGAGCAGGCCGGCCCAGGTCACGGCCTCGATGAAGGCGACCACTGCGAACAGGCGTCCGGTCGGGTGCATGGGGGAATGTTGGGTCACGCGGGGCTCCGGCATCGGGAAATCAAATGCGAATGATACGCAGATGCACGCCCCCTGTAGAGTCGAGCCATGCTCGACTGCCGTTGATTCGGCGTATCCAGCAGAAGCAGTCGAGCATGGCTCGACGCTACAGTCGGCGCGCGGATACGTGCGGAAGGATCTGCTCTCCGATCTCGCGCAGCACGCTGTCCATCGGCCGCGCGTTGTCGACCAGGTTGAACATCACATGCGCCACGCCCTGCGCATGCACGCGCAGCAGATAGTCGCGCAGACCGTCGCGGCCGACCTTCAGGCCCAGCGGCAGCGGCTCGGGCGGTGCCTGCGGGTCTGCCTGCAGGTCCAGCAGCATCGACTGCACGAACGGTTTGCCTGCCCCGCCGCGTTGCACGAGCGCCTGCTGCCACAAGCCGATGCGCCCTTCCTGCGCAGCCTCCTCGCGGTGATAGGTGGCCCAACCCTCGGCCTCGCGCGCGATCCACTGCAGGCTCTGCCGCGCCGTGCCCACCACCAGCATCGGAATGCGCGTGGCCGGCGCCGGCAGCACATCGAAGCCGCCGGTCGCCCGCAGCACCGCGGCCCGCTCATCGGCATCAGGTGACAGCGCCGCGCGCAGCAGCGACCAGCGTTCGCGGAAGGTCGCCGCCCTGCCCTCCAGGTCCTCGCCGAAGGCGGCGAACTCTTCCGGTCGATCGCCCGATCCCAGCCCCAGCACGAAACGTCCATCGCTGATCCGGTCCAGGCTCAGTGCCGACTTCGCCACCTGCAGCGGTTGCCGCAGCGGCAGCACGATGGCCGCACTGCCGACCGCGATGCGCTCGGTCGCGGCAGCCAGCATGCCCAGCCACAGGAACGGATCGTCCAATGCGCTGGCCGTCGCATCCGGCCCTTGCGGCACCATCAGCGGCACGTCGCGCGTCCACAGTGCGGCGAAGCCCAGATCGTCGGCCAGCCGCGCGATGCGCCGCGCCTCGCGTGGATCGGCCAGCCCATGCGCCGCAACGGGCGTCATCAGGCCCAGGCTCAGCCCTTGTTGCGGAAACAACGAAGCGTAGGCGGGATTGAATTCACTCATGCCGCCAGCTTAGCGTGCAGGTACCCGGCGACGCTGACGCGCCACATACCACGGGAAGAACGCTGCATGCCGAAGATCCGCCCCGCCCATGCCGATGACCTGCCTGCGATCAGCGGGGTGTGCCTGGCCGCGTTCAACGAGGCCGTGGCGCCGCCGCTCAGCGCGACCGGCATCGCCACCTTCGGTAGCGTTGCGGCCGCCGATGCGTTCGGCGCACGCCTGCAGGGCGACAACCTCATCCTCGTCGCCGAGCAGGACGCACGCGTGGTCGGCGTGGTCGAACTGAAGGAGGGACGGCACCTGGCGATGCTGTTCGTCGATCCCGCCTGCCAGGGCCAGGGCATCGGCCATGCCTTGTTCGAAGCGGTGCTTCCGCAGGTGCGCGGGCCGATGCTGACCGTCCGCGCCTCGCTCAATGCAGTGCCGACCTACCTGCGCTATGGCTTCGTGCTGGATGGCGAGGTTGGCGAGTTCAATGGGTTGGTGTATCAGCAGATGGTGTGGGCAGCGGCCTGAAGGCATCCTCCTGGCATTGACCGGCAATGCCCGACGGGCGTCATGCCCTGCAGCGCGCCCGTCATAAGCAAACTGAATCAGCACGTTCCCCGGCCCTTCCTACAATGGCCTGTCACCCCGCCCTTCGAGATGCTGCCGATGCGCGTCGCGCTTTCCGTGTTGCTGCTGGCCTCGGCGCTGAGCGCCTGCACGCCAGCCCCGGTGTCCACCGCCAACTCCGCCGAAGCCCCGGCACCGGCCACCGCCATCGCCTGGCGCCAGGGCGACGTCGACGATGCGTTCGCCGAGGCCGCCGACAGCGGCAAGCCGGTGCTTCTGTACTGGGGCGCGGTCTGGTGCCCGCCCTGCAACCAGCTCAAGGCCGGCCTGTTCAAGGACCCGGCCTTCATCGCACTGACCGGCAAGTTCGTGCCGGTCTACCTGGATGGCGACGAGGAAGGGGCGCAGGCGTGGGGCGAGCGCTTCGGCGTACGCGGCTACCCGACCCTGATCGTGCTCGACCCGCAGCGCAACGAAATCACCCGCGTGGCCGGTGGCAACGACGCGGCCGAACTGACCCGCGCACTGACCGTGGCCGCCGGACGCCGCAGCGCAGTCGCTGCCACACTGGCCACCGCGCTGGCGACGCCGGACAGGCTGGCCGCCGAGGACTGGCAGGTGCTGGGCGACTACGGCTGGGAAGTGGATGCCAACCGCCTGGCCGGCGAACGCAGGAGCGAGGACGTGCTGCGGCAGCTATCCAAGGCGGCGCCGGAGGCTACCCTGCAGCGTCGTTTCGCGCTGCTGGCGCTGGCCACCGCGGAGAAACCGAGCGCCTCGCCCACCGAAGTCCGTGAGCTGCTGCAGGCGGTACTGGCCCAGCCGGCCGAGGTACGCCGCAACCGCGAGCTGCTGGGCTATGCCGGCGCCACGCTGGTCAAGCAGGCCAGTGCCGGCCCGGCCACCCGCACTACGCTGGGCCAGCAGTTGCTGGTGGCGCTGGAACGCGCCGACGCAGAGCGCGGCGACCGCGCCGACGACGCGCTGTCGCGGGCCCTGACAGAGGTGTCGCTGGCCCGCCAGCAGCAACCGAAGGGCGCGCTACCGGCGGCGCTGGTGGCGCGGGTCAAGCAACGCGTCGCCGCGGCCGATGCTGCCGCCACCGATGCCCATGCGCGCCAGGCCACGATCAGCAGCGCGGTCTATGCCCTGCGCGAGGTGGGTGACGACGCGGGAGCGGAAGCGCTGTTGCTGGCCGAACTGAAGCGCAGTGAGCAGCCGTACTACTACATGCCCGAGTTGGCCGAACTGGCCGAGCAGCGCGGCGACACCGCCGGTGCACTGGAATGGCTGAAGCGTGCCTACGACGGTGCGCAGGGCCCGGCCACCCGCGTGCAATGGGGCGTGCTGTACGTGGAAGGGTTGCTGAAGCTGGCGCCGGACGATGCACCGCGCATCGAGCAGGCCACCAGCTCGCTGATCGCCGAACTGGACGCACAGCCGTCGGGTTATCACCAGCGCACGCGCCAGCGTTTCGAGCGCCTGGCCGGGCAGCTGAAGGCGTGGAGTGGCAAGCACCAGGGCGCAGAGACCCTGGCGCGGTTGCAGCAACGGATGCAGCAGGCGTGTGGCGAGCAGGTCGACAGCGCTTGCAGGGACTGGCTGAGCTGATTGTGGTAGTGCCGGCCGCTGGCCGGCATCCCGATGTTGCCTGATTGCCGGCCAGCGGCCGGCACTACCACGCCTCTACGCCGCGCTTGACCTCAACCAATGTTGAGGTGCGATAACGATCTCCCCACGGCCAGCCCGCTGGCCTTCCCCACGGAGATTGCTTCGATGTCGTACTCGCTTCCCCCGCTCCCCTACGCCTATGATGCCCTCGAGCCGCACTTCGATGCGCGCACGATGGAGATCCACCACGGCAAGCACCACCAGACCTACGTCAACAACCTCAATGCCGCCCTCGAGCAGGCCGGCATCGCCGCGCAACCGGTCGAGGCGCTCATCGCCAACCTTGATGCGGTGCCCGAAGCGCAGCGCGGCGCGGTGCGCAACAATGGCGGTGGCCACGCCAACCACAGCCTGTTCTGGACCGTACTCAGCGCCAGTGGCGGCACCCCTGATGACGAACTCGGCGCGGCCATCGATCGCGATCTCGGCGGCTTCGATGCGTTCAAGGATGCCTTCAGCAAGGCCGCGCAGACCCGCTTCGGCAGCGGCTGGGCGTGGCTGACCACTGATCGCAACGGTCACCTGCAGGTTGAAAGCAGCGCCAACCAGGACAGCCCGCTGATGGGCGCAGCGGTCGGCCTGTCCGGCAACACGCCGATCCTGGCATTGGATGTCTGGGAGCACGCCTACTACCTGCATTACCAGAACCGTCGCCCGGACTACATCGGTGCGTTCTTCAACATCATCAACTGGGCCGAGGTCGGCCGGCGCTACCGCCAGGCCCGGGCCTCATGAGCGGCGAGACACTGCCGTACGCCGGGCCGTGGGCGGGGGTGTTCCCCGCCCCGGCTCCGGTGCCGTCGGTCGGGATGCCGCCGCGTGCATTGCGGCGGCTGCTCGGCCATTTCCCCACGGGCGTGGCGATCGTCTGCGCGCGCGACGCGCAGGGCAAACCGGTCGGCCTGACCATCAACTCGTTCGTGCCGGTATCGCTGCAGCCACCGCTGGTGCTGTGGAACCTGGCGCTGCATGCGCAAAGCCTGTCCACCTTCCAGCGCGCCACCCGCTTTGCGATCAGCGTGCTGGCAGCCGACCAGGACGCGTTGGCACGGCGCTTCGCCGATCCACAGGTGCGCGACCGTTTCGACGGTCTGCCGCTGCTGGAGGATGACGAAGACGCCCCGCCGCGCATTGCCGGTGCGGTGGCCCACCTCACCTGTACCCGCCACGCGCAATGGCCGGTGGGTGATCACCTGCTGCTGGCTGGCCGCATCATCGATGTCCACGAGAACGGGGGCGCGCCCCTGCTGTTCCATCGCGGCCGTTTCCAGCCGGGACCGCAGGAACTGCTGCAGGAGGTGCGCTGATGAACATCGAGGCCCTGGAATGCATGCTGGCCAGCGGCAAGGACGGCGCGCTGCTGCGCTTCGGCCTGGGCAAGGGCTGGCTGGATGCCGGCAACCCGGTACGCGCGGCGACCCATCTGGGCCGCTGCGTGGTGCTCGATCCGCAGTACTCGGCGGCCTGGAAGCTGCTGGGCAAGGCGTGGCTGGCCAGTGGCCAGCCGCAGGCGGCGCGCGAGGCGTGGCAGCGCGGGCTGAGCGTGGCCGGCAGCAAGGGCGACCAGCAGGCGCGCAAGGAAATGCAGGTGTTCCTGCGTCGCCTGGACCGCGAACAAGCGGCCCTGGCGAAGGCGGGCTGAGTGGATCAGCCCGCGTTGGCCGATGCCGGTGCGGACATGATGTCCGCCATCGGCAGGCGGCGCGGCTTGCTCGGGAACGCGTGGCGCAGGATGCGCCAGACCACCTGGCCGAACTGGCGCGGCAGCGAGCCGTTGTTGTAGTGCTGGCCGTAGCGGCGGCAGATGTCCTTCACTTCCTTGGCGATGGCCGCATAACGGTTGGCCGGCAGGTCCGGGTAGAAGTGGTGTTCGATCTGGTGGCTGAGGTTGCCCGACAGCACGTTGATCAGGAAACCACCGCTGATGTTGGACGAACCACGCAGCTGGCGAAGGTACCAGTGGCCACGCGATTCATTGCGCAGGCATTCCTTCGGGAAGGTTTCCGACTCAGCGGTGAAGTGGCCGCAGAAGATGATCACGTAGGTCCAGATGTTGCGCAGGCCGTTGGCCACCATGTTGCCCAGCATCACGGTGAGGAAGAACGGGCCGGCCAGCAGCGGGAAGTACACGTAGTCCTTCAGCACCTGGCGGGCCATCTTGCGCGCCACCGGGCGGGTCTGCAGCCACATCGCACGGGCACTCATGCGGCCCTTCAGCCAGCGGCCCAGGCGCAGGTCCTGCGCGGCCACGCCCCACTGGAACAGCAGCGCGAAGATCGGCGCGATGATCGGCTGCAGCAGGTAGAAGGGCTTCCAGCGCTGTTCCGGGAAGATGCGCAGCAGGCCATAGCCGATGTCATCGTCCATGCCACGCACGTTGGTGTAGGTGTGATGGCGGAAATTGTGGGTCTTGCGCCAGTTGTCGGCGGTGGCGACGATGTCCCACTCGTAGGTATTGCCATTGAGCTTGGGGTCGCCGGTCCAATCGAACTGGCCGTGCATGACGTTGTGGCCGAGCTCCATGTTCTCCAGGATCTTCGACAGCGCCAGCAGCAGCGTGCCGGTGATCGCGGCCGGCCACAGCAGCGGCATCCAGAACAGCGGCGAGAACGCGGCCAGGAACAGCAGGCCACGGCCACCGACGCCGAACCAGCGCACGGCGGCGGCCACGCGGCGGATGTAACGGGTATCGGAGGCGCCGAGGCTGCCGATCACACGGTCGCGGATCGCGTCGAGTTCCTCGCCGAAGGCATGCATCTCGGCAGTACTCAGGGCACGGTCGGTAGCGCGGGTCATGGCAGGCGTCCTCAGAGATCCAGGGTCAGGTCGGTGGTCGGCGCGCTCACGCAGATCCGCACCGGCTGCGCCGATTCGGACTGCAGGTCGCCGGTGCGCAGGTGGCGGGTAGCGCCACTGACGCGATCACAGGTGCAGGTGTTGCAGATGCCCATGCGGCAGCCGTGCTTGGGCTTGATGCCATGGGCTTCGAGGCTTTCCAGCAGCGAGCGGCCGCGCGGCACGCTCAGCTGGCGGCCACTGCGTGCCAGCGTCAACGACACCTCGCCTTCGCTGCTGGCATCGAGCAACGGCACCGGCGGGGTGAAGGCCTCGGCCTGGAAGCCCGCCACCTGATGCGCCAGGCGTTCACGTGCGGCGGCGACGAACCCATCCGGGCCGCAGGCCAGCACATGGCGCTGTGCCAGCGGCGTGTCATCGCCGGGCACCTGCAGGTCATGGCTGCCGATGCGCGCGGCCGGGATGTCGCCTTCGCGGGTGGCCAGCAGATGCACGCGCAGATTCGGCTGCGCCGCCGCCAGCGCCTGCAGTTCATCACGGAACTGCAGATGGGCGGCAGTGCGCTCCCAGTAGAACAGGTCGACCGGTGCCGCCAATGGGCGCTGGCAGGCTTCGCGCAGAAGGCTTCGCATCGGCGTGATGCCGCTGCCGGCAGCCAGCAGCAGCACCGGCGCGGCGGCGGGCATGTGGAACTCGCCGAACGCGGCATCGACACGGAACAGCTCGCCCGGCCGTGCGTGGTTGACCAGATGCTGGCTGACCCGGCCGCCCTCGACCGCCTTGACGGTAATCGCCAGCTCGCGTCGCCCAAGCACCGTGGGGCTGTAGCTGCGCTGCCACACACGTCCTTCAATTTCCACGCTCAGGGTCACGTGCTGGCCGGCGCGCATGCCGGCCCAGTGCCGGTTGGTGCGCAGCACCAGGGTTGCCGCGCCCTCACCGGCCGGCTCACGCCGTACCAGGCGGGCCATCGGCTCACGCAGGGTCCACAGAGGATTCAGCTGACCTGCCCAGAAATCGAACAGCGTCGGCGACACCCAGCGGTGCGGAGAAAACAGGGAAGGACGGACGACAGCGCTCATGGGCGCACTATACGGGCGCACATACACCTGTGTATACATGTGTATATTGAACCGGATTGGGTATGATTCAGCCTTGCCCCACCGGAACACCCATGGCCGCCGCCACCGCCCTGACGCCGAACGAAGATGCCAACAGCCCGACCCGCCGAACGGTGAGCCGCGAGGATCTGCTGGCTGCCGCGCTGAAGCTGATCGGGCCGCACCGCAGCCTGTCCACGCTGAGCCTGCGTGAAGTGGCCCGCGAGGCGGGCATCGCACCGAACAGCTTCTATCGGCAGTTCCGCGACATGGACGAACTGGCCGTGGCCCTGATCGACGTGGCCGGCCGCTCGCTGCGCACCATCATCGGCGAGGCCCGCCAGCGCGCCACCTCCAGCGCCAGCAGCGTGGTGCGGGTGTCGGTGGAGACCTTCATGGAGCAGCTGCGTGCCGACGACAAGCTGCTGCACGTGCTGCTGCGCGAAGGGGCCGTCGGCTCGGACGATTTCAAGCACGCCGTCGAACGCGAGCTGCACTATTTCGAGGAAGAGCTGCAGCACGACCTGGTGCGCCTGGCCGCCCTGGATGGTGCGGTCCTGCACAAGCCGGAACTGGTCTCGATGGCGATCACCCGCCTGGTGTTCGCGATGGGCGCGTCGGCCATGGACCAGCCTCCGGAGAACGACCCGGAACTGGTCGAGCAGATCTCCACGATGATCCGCATGATCATCGTCGGCGCCCGCACCCCCGCCGCCTTCCGCCGCGGCTGACAAGACGCGAATCGTGCATCGCGGTACATGACCACCGGCAGGGTCGCGGCTTCGATATGTAATGTTATAACACCTGCATGATCCATCTGGATGCCTGGCGCGCGCAGAATTGCGGCGGCTTCGATATATAGCACTTGCTATATCTATGAGCCACTGCTTTTATATGCTCCAGCCAGGTCGCCCTCGCCGCCTTTCCTCCCCCAAGGACGACGCCCTCATGCACGTTGCCACCCCGCTCTTCCATCGGCTGCCCCTGACCGCCGCCATCGCCCTGATCCTGCCGCTGCCTGTACTGGCCGCCTCACCGAAGCCGACCGAACTGGACCGCGTGCAGGTCAAGGTCAGTACTGCCACCCGCAGCGAACGCCTGCTGTCGGACGTGCCCATCCGCACCGAGGTCCTGCGCAAGGAAGACATCGCACTGCGTGCGGCCACCGACTTCTCGCGCGCCGCCGAACTGATCAACGGCCTGCGCGTGGAGAGCAACTGCCAGAACTGCAACACCAGCGAAGTGCAGCTGCTCGGCCTGCCCGGCGCCTACAACCAGCTCTTGTTCGATGGCATTCCGCTGCTGTCCACACTGGGCAGCGTGTACGGGCTGGAACAGATTCCGGCCGGCTTCGTCGACCGCATCGAAGTGGTCAAGGGCGGTGGCTCGGCGCTTTACGGCCCGGGCGCGGTGGCCGGCGTGATCAACCTGATCCCGCCGCTGCCGGCGCGCAGTGGGGGCCATGTGCAGGCAGGCGTGGATGTATTGAAGGGCACGCCGCAGAAGAACGCTGATGTGCGCCTGGACCTGGTCGCGAAAGATTCCGACGCCGGGCTGTCGGTGATCGCACAGCGCAACTGGAACAGCGGCATCGACTACAACGGCGACGGCTATACCGAGATCACCCGCAAGAACCTCAAGGTCGGCGGGCTGCAGGCCTGGTATGCGCCCACGCCGGGCACGCGGCTGCGCCTGGACCTGCAGGTGACCGACGAAACCCGCCGCGGCGGCAACCGCCTGGACCAGCCCGAATACCTGGCCAACATCGCCGAATCGCTGGATACGAAGTATCGCCGTGGCAGCGTGTCCTGGGATCAGGAAATCAATGCCGACGTCGATTTCCGTCTGGCCTATGCGTTCGCCGATATTGATCGCGACAGCTTCTATGGCGGCCTCGGCGACGTGGTCACCGATCCATCGGCGCCGGGCTACGACCCGTCGCAGCTGGACCCGAACGTCGCCGGCAGTGCCGCCTCGCGTTCGTGGCGGCAGTACGGCCGCACCCATAACCCGCTGCACTACATCGACAGCCAGTTGAACTGGCGCGTGGGCGCGCACGCGCTGGCCTTTGGTGTGCAATACAAGCACGAGGCGCTGCGCGACGACAACCGCAACGGTGCCGGGCAGCGTCTTGCGGTACTGGAGGATGCGCGCTTCCACAACCTGGGTGCCTTCATCCAGGACGAGTGGAGCCTGCGTGACAACGTGGACCTTGTACTCGGCGCGCGCGTGGACAAGAGCTCTGAACTGGACAATGCGGTGTTCTCGCCGCGCATCGCGCTGGCCTGGCAGGCCACGCCGAACCTGAAATGGCGCGCTGGCGTTGCCACCGGCTTCCGTGCACCGGAAATCTTCGTCGAGGACGTGCATGTGGATACCCTCGGCGGCGAACAGGTGCGCGTGCGCAACACCGACGGCCTGAAGGAAGAGCGCGCATTGACCACGCTGCTCGGCTTCGATTGGCGTTCGGACCCGGCCAACCCGGTCTGGAGCTGGGATGCCACCGCCTCGTATGCGCGCATCCGCGACACCTTCGCGCTGGGCGAGATCCAGCGCGGTGAAGACGGCCAGCTGAGCCAGCTGCGCTACAACGCCTCCGGCTCGAACGTGCTGGGCGCGGAAACCAATCTCGGCTGGCAACCTTCGCCGCAGTGGCGGCTGACCGCCGGTGCCTCGTGGTACCGCTCGCGCTTCCGCGAACCGCAGCGCATCTTCGACGACACCGGCGAGGGCGGCGGCACCGTCATCGAGAGCCGCGATTACCTGAAGACACCGCGCTGGACCGGGCTGGCCCAGCTCAGCTGGATGCCGGCCGAGCCGTGGGAAACCTTCGTGGCGCTGCGCCACACCGGCCCGATGTCGGTGCTGAACAACCGGCTGGGCCAACTGCACCGCACCCGTGCGTTCCTGGTCACCGATCTCGGTGCACGCTGGCACCGGCATCTGGGCGCACAGGCGCAGCAGGAAGTGTCGGTGGCGGCAGGCGTCAAGAATGTGTTCGACCAGCGCCAGAAGGACCTGGAAACCGGTGCACTGCGTGACAGCGATTACGTCTACGGCCCGCGCTTTGCGCGCTCGTGGTACGTCAACCTGCGCTATGCGTTCTGACACACTGCGAACACTGTTGCTGGCCGGCGCGCTGCTGCTGGCCGTGCCGGCGATGGCGACGGACCTGCACGCGCAGGTTTCGGCCTCGTTGATGCGGCCCGAGCAGCGCTCACTGCGGCCGATGCAGTGGCCGGCGCCGCCGAAACTGGTGGCACTGTATTTCGGTGCCGACTGGTGCGCGCCCTGCCACGCCTTCGTGCCGACCCTGCGCAGCGTGCGTGATGCCCTGCGCGAGGCCGGCGCCGATACCGAAGTGGTGTACGTCAGCCTGGACGAAAGCGAGGCCGCGTTGCGGCGCTACATGCGCGCGCAGGCCATGCCATGGCCGGTGCTTGACCCGCGCCGCGCCAGGCGCATGCCGGCGCTGCAGGCCTTGGCTGGGCTGGCACCGCCGAACCTGGTGCTGATCGATGCCGATGGCAAGGTGCTGGCCAATGGCTGGCAAGGCCGGCGTTACGAAGGGCTGCAGCCGGTGTTGAAGCAATGGACGAAGCAGGCGTGCGCGCAGCAACAGGCGCGCTGCCCGCCTGAATCTGTAGCGTCGAGCCATGCTCGACTCAGCACGCATCGCGCGAACAGCCGTCGAGCATGGCTCGACGCTACAGAAACCGGGATCGCGCGAAATGCCGCCGGGCATTGCCCGGCGCTTCCGCTACGGCGCCCCGCCCTCGGCCTTGCGCACGAACGCCTCGAACAACGCCAGCGTCTGTTCGCTGACATGGTGCTCGATGCCCTCGGCATCACGGCGCGCGGTATCCGCGTCCACGCCCAGCGCCAACAGGAAACGCTCCACGGTCTGATGGCGCTGGCGGCTGGCCTGCGCCAGCGCCTCGCCTTCCGGGGTCAGGAACACGCCACGGTACGGCCGCTGCACCACCCAGCCGTCACGGGCCAGGCGCCGCAGCATCTTCGCCACCGTCGGCTGGGCCACGCCCAGGCGCGTGGCGATGTCGACCTGGCGGGCCTCGCCGCCGTCGGCCAGCAGGTCCGAGATCAGCTCGACATAGTCCTCCACCAGCTCCATCCGGTGCGCCTCGCGCACTTGCCGGAAGCTCTCGACCTGGCGCTCGGCCTCGATCAAGGGGGTGCTCTTCAGCGATGTCGAATCGTCGGTCTTGCCCACGCCTGCGCCTGTCCTTCCGGTGTACTCCGGTGTTGAACCTGAATTCTGGACCAGCAACGCGATAAAGACGATTGTTTCACATTGCTAATGACTATAGCAGGAGCTATATTCGGACCCATGAACACCCTGGCGCCCCGCGACCCTTCGGCCTCCACTCCGGCCAGCCTGGGCGCGCTCAACGCGTCTGTAGCGGTGCCTGACAAGGGCCATTGGTGGTTCCGCCTGCTGGCCTTCCTCGGCCCGGGCTACATGATCTCGGTCGGCTACATGGACCCGGGCAACTGGGCCACCGATCTGGCCGGCGGCTCGCGCTTCGGCTACCTGCTGCTGTCGGTCATCCTCATTTCCAACCTGATGGCGGTGATCCTGCAGGCGCTGTCGGCGCGGCTCGGCATCGCCACCGGCATGGACCTAGCCCAGGCCTGCCGCGCGCGCTACCCCAAGCCGGTGAACCTGGCGCTATGGGCGCTGTGCGAAGCGGCGATCATTGCCTGCGACCTGGCCGAGGTGATTGGCACGGCGATCGCGCTGAAACTGCTGTTCGACCTGCCACTGCTGTGGGGCGCAGTGATCACCGCGCTGGATACGCTGCTGGTGCTGTTGCTGATGAACCGCGGCTTCCGTGCACTGGAAGCCTTCGTGATCGCGCTGCTGATGGTGATCTTCGCCTGCTTCGTGGTGCAGATCGCAATGGCCGCGCCACCGGTGATGGCGGTACTCGGCGGCTTCATCCCGCGTGCGCAGGTGGTGACCGATCCGCATGCGCTGTACATCGCCATCGGCATCATCGGCGCCACGGTGATGCCACACAACCTGTACCTGCATTCGTCCATCGTGCAGACCCGCGCCTACCCGCGCACCGATGAAGGGCGTCGCAGCGCGTTGCGTTGGGCAGTCACCGACAGCACCATCGCGCTGACCCTCGCGCTGTTCATCAATGCCAGCATCCTGATCCTGGCCGCGGCGGTGTTCCACGCCAACGGCCGCTTTGATGTGGAAGACATCGAGCAGGCGCACCAGTTGCTGGCACCGATGCTGGGCGTGGGCGCGGCGGCCACCCTGTTTGCGATCGCCCTGCTGGCCTCGGGACTGAACTCCACGGTGACCGCCACGCTGGCCGGGCAGATCGTGATGGAAGGCTTCCTTCACCTGCGCCTGCCGCCGTGGCTGCGGCGCTTGATCACCCGGGCGCTGGCGATCATTCCGGTGGTGGTGGTGATCGTGCTGTTCGGCGACCAGGGCGCGGTAAAGCTGCTGGTGCTGAGCCAGGTGGTGCTGTCGATGCAGCTGCCGTTCGCGATCATTCCGCTGGTCCGGATCGTGACCGACAAGGTGACGATGGGCGCACTGGTGGCGCCACGCTGGCTGGGCAGCATCGCGTGGGTCATCGCGCTGGTGATCGTGGTGTTGAACGTGAAGCTGCTGGTGGATACCTTCGCCGGCGCATAGCCCGTTGTAGAGTCGAGCCATGCTCGACTCGTCGCGCATCGCGCGAAAGGCAGTCGAGCATGGCTCGACTCTACATAAGCCGGGATCGCGGCCTACAGATACAACGCGATAGCCGCTTCAATCTGCTGCGGCGATTGGAATCCAGGCAGGCGCTGTCGTTCGTCTCCGTCACGGAACAGCGACAGCGTCGGCGTCTGCCGCAGCCCCAGTTCCCTGAAGAACGCCTCACCCAGCACCTCCAGCTGCACCCGCAACAGGGTCGTGCCCTGCCCCGCCACACTGTTCGCCACGCGATGCAGCGACATTTCCAGCATCCGGCATCCCGGGCACTGGTCCTTGTGGAAGTCCACCAGCACCCGCGGGTGCTCGGCCAGCAGCTGCTGGAACTGCTCAGGCGTGGTGGCGTCGATGATCTGCATCGGTGTTGCTCCAGTAATGGGCCAGGACCCCATCGGTCCAGGCCTCGATGGCCGCGGCATGGCGCTCGCCGTGCGGCATCTGTTCGATCTCCAGCGGCGGGTAGTCGCTGCCGAAATAACGGATCAAGCGGTGCACGGCGCCGCAGTAGTACTCCTGCCCCCACTGTGTCTCGCCGGTTCCGAACACCGCCAGCTGCCGCGGCCGCTCGCCGCGCTCGGCGATGCCGGCCACCCACGCCTTCATTTCCGCAGGCGTGCGGCCGGCGTTGTCGGTCCAGCAGCCGAGCAGCACCAGGTCGGCCTCGTCGGCCGCCAGCGGTGGCGCCTGGCGCAGGTCATCCGCCTCCTGCCAGTGAACGACATGACCCGCAGCCCGGCAGCGCCCGGCAATCTGCCGGCCAAGCTCGCGGGTGTTGCCGCTCAGCGAGGCCACCACCAGCAGAATGCGCAGCACCGCGCCGGGCTCAGAGGTCGTCGAAGCCGTTGTCGACGTTGGTCTTCTTGTAACTTGCATTGCGCATCTCGAAGAAGTCGGTCTTGGTCTCGGTGAAATTGTCGGCGTAGGCCTTGATCCACGGCATCACGTTGTCGGTGGTGTCGCTGTACAGGCGCTCGATGCCGAGCATGCCGGCCATCTTGTTGGCCCGGTACTTCACGTAGCGCGTCATCTCCTCCACGTCGATGCCGTCGATGCCATCCAGCACTTCCGACGACCACTGGGTCTCCAGCTCGATGGCATGCTCGAACGCCTGGTGCACATAGGCGGTCAGTTCGTTGGTCTGCAGCTCCGGGTTCTCGCCGATGATGGCGCGGATCAGCTCGCTGATGAACTTGGTGTGAGCCAGCTCGTCGCGGTTGATGAAGCTGATGATCTTGCCGGTGCCGGTCATGCGGTTCTGCCGCACCATGTTGTAGAAGTACGCGAAACCGGAATAGAAGTTGATGCCTTCCAGGATCGAGGACTGGATCAGCGACTTCAGCAGCGTCTCGGCGGTCTTCTCGCGCATGAAGTCGTCATACGCGCCCATGATGGGCGCATTGCGCTTGATGATGGTCGGATGGGTGCGCGCCAGCTCGAACACGCGGTTCTGGTTCGGCAGGTCGGTGATCGAGGCCAGCACATAGCTGTAGCTCTCGTTGTGGATCACCTCCTGCTGGCCGATGATTGCCGCGTTGGCGTGCGCGGCCGGATCGGTGATGTACTCGGCCACGTTGTAGATGAAGCGGGTCTGCGGCGAATCCAGCGTGGCGAGCAGGCCGATGATCGAGTCGTAGGCATTCTTCTCGCGCCCGGACAGCTCACCGTACTGGCGCGCATCGGCCTTCATGTCGACTTCGTCGGGGATCCAGAAGTTGGTCGACAGTTCCTTGTAGGCCCGATAGAACGACGGATACGGAATGTCGTTCCAGTTGAGGATGCCGCTGGTGCGTCCGTTGATGATGCCGGTGCTGCGGTTGGGATGGCGCGGTTCGAGGATCTTGATGCGGTCGAGGGGGGTTGCCATGGTTTTCTGCCTTCGTTCTCTTTCTATCGTGTAGCCGGCCAGCGGCCGGCACTACCCTGGATCGCGGAGTTGCCGGCCAGCGGCGGGCACGACCGTTGGTCAGCTCGCGCACCACTCGCATTCGCTGATGTCGATGTCGTTGGAGCGCACGTAGTAGGTGGTCTTCAGGCCTTCGCGCCACGCGCTCAGGTGCAGCTCCAGCAGCGTGCTGGCGCGGATCGTGCTGGGCACGTACAGGTTGAAGCTGATCGACTGGTCCACGTGGCGCTGGCGGCGAGCGTTCTGGCGCACGCTGGCGAACTGGTCGACCTTGTAGGCGCCCTTTTCGTAGTACGGCCAGGTCTCCAGCGACAGGCCGGGCGCGGCCACCGGCCGCCGGAAGTCCTTCTTTTCCTCGTAGTAGAACGCGCTGTAGATCGGATCGATCGATGCGGTGGAACCGGCAATCTGCGCGGTGCTCATGTTCGGCGCCACCGCCAGCAGCCAGCCGTTGCGCAGGCCATGCGTGGCGACCTCGCGGGCCAGGCTGTCCCAGGCCGCGCCACTGTAGCCACGATCACCGAAGTAACGGCCGTTGTGCCAGTCGCTGCCAGCGAACATCGGGTAGCTGCCCTTCTCCTTGGCCAGCTGCGCGCTGGCCTGGATGGTCAGGAAGTTGATGCGCTCGTACAGGCGGTCGGCCAGCTGTTCGGCATCCGGCGATTCCCACTGGATCGCCTGCTGCGCCAGCAGGTGGTGCCAGCCGAAGGTGCCCAGGCCGATGGCGCGGTACTTGCGGTTGGTGATCGTGGCCTGCGGCACCGGCAACGCGTTGAGGTCGATCACGTTGTCGAGCATGCGCACCTGGATCGGGATCAGGCGCTCCAGCACGTCGGTAGCCAGCAGGTCATCCGGCGCACTGATCGCACGGCCGAGGTTGATGGAGGACAGGTTGCAGACCACGAAGTCGCCCGCGCGGCGGGTGGTGACGATCTGGTCGCCGCTGACGATCTCCTGGATCATCCGCGTCGGGCTCATGTTCTGCAGGATCTCGGTGCACAGGTTGCTGGAATAGACCATGCCCGCGTGCTTGTTCGGGTTCTTGCGGTTGACCTCGTCGCGGTAGAACAGGAACGGGTTGCCGGTCTCCAGCTGGCTGAGCATGATCCGTTTGAACAGGTCGATCGCCTTCACCGTGCGGCGGCTGATGCGCTCGTCGGCCACCAGCTCGGCATAGCGGTCGCGGAAGCTGCCCGAGCCGCGCTTCTCATCGTAGAAGTCCTGCAGGTACCAGCCCTTGGCGCTCTTCACTTCGTGCGGGTCGAACAGGTACCAGTCGGCACGGCGCTCGACCGCTTCCATGAACAGGTCCGGCACGCACACCGAGGTGAACACATCGTGCGCGCGCAGGCGCTGGTCACCGTTGTTCAGGCGAAGATCGAGGAAGGCCTCGATATCGCGGTGCCAGATGTCCAGGTACACCGCCACCGCGCCCTTGCGCTGGCCGAGCTGGTCGACCGAGACCGCGGTGTTGTTGAGCTGCTTGATCCACGGCACCACGCCGCCGGAGGAATTGGGCACGCCACGGATCGGTGCGCCACTGCTGCGCACGTAGCCCAGGTAGGCGCCCACACCACCACCGTGCTTGGACACGCGCGCGATATCGGTGTTGGAGTCATAGATGCCCTGCAGGCTGTCATCCACCGTGTCGATGAAGCAGCTGGACAGCTGGCCACCGACCTTGCCGGCATTGGCCAGCGTCGGCGTGGCCACGGTCATGTACAGGTTGGACAGCGCCCAGTAGGCCTCGCCGACCAGCTGCATGCGCCGCTCCCGCGGCTTTTCTTCCTGCATCAGGTACAGCGCGATGGTCAGCCAGCGCTCCTGCGGCAGTTCGTAGACCTCGCGGCTGCGGTCGCTGGCCAGGTAGCGCGTGGCCAGCAGGTAGAGGCCGTTGTAGGCGAACAGGCGATCGCGTTCCGGCTCGATCATCTCGCCGGCCTGCTGCAGCTCTTCCTTGGAATAGCAGCGCAGGATGTCGTTGCTGTAGATGCCACGGTCGGCGAGGCTTTCCTGCAGGCCCACGTACGAGCCGTACTTCAGGCTGACGTCATAGAAGCGATTGCGGCTGGCGCGCTTGTACAGGCGGCGCAGGTAGATGCGTGCGGCGAACTGCTCCCACTCCGGCGCGACCAGGTCCACGCGCGATTCGGCCTCGCGGATCAGCAGGTCGACCAGGTCATCGGCACTGAGGCTCGGCTTGCGCTCGACCATCGCCTGCACCACGCGGCGATAGTCGCTTACATCCAGCTGCGGGAACTCCGCGTGCACGGTATCGATGCTGCGCTGCAGGCGCTCGGCGTCGAACGGCAGGCGACGGTTGCCGGCCTCCTTGGTGATCCAGGTCGGCACGCGCTCGCCGCCAGCGCGCAAAGCGTCGCCGGCGCCGGCCAGATCGGCCGCGCGGTAGGTGTTGTCGGTCATGGTCCTGCGTCTCCAGGCTCGCACGCACAGGGGCGTCGATGCCGTGGCAGCCCTGCACGCGATACCGGCGCACGGGGCGATCGGGGTGGGATGCCAACGCACGGGATCATCAGGTCGTCGGCATGCGCCTGCGCCTGCGGCCGGTATCCGGGCCGTGGGGGCGACCTGTGTCCGCGCGATGGCGGCCGCGTCGACACGGCAAGCCTTCAGGGGCGGGCCGCGAGACGTTTGCTGCATGTCCGGCGGCGGCGGCTGACCGGGAGTGACGGCCACAACATAGTGGGGATATTCCGAGTCGTCAACACAAGATGAGGTAATCACGACATGACGCGACGATCCGTCGCAGGATGCCGTGTTGCAGCGGCGGCGCCTTGTCGAACGCGCCCTCGTCCCCAGTTCGATACAACCTCCACTTTCCCCGGAACACAGCCCATGCGCGCTGCCCAGTACGCTTCCTTCGCCGACCCGGCCGACGTCCTTGCCGTTGCCGATGTGGCCCTGCCCGAACCCGGCCCCGGCGAGGTGCGCATCCGTACCGTGCTGGCCTCGATCCACAACCACGACCTGCTGACCGTGCGTGGCCTGTATGGCTACAAGCCGACCCTGCCGGCCATCGCTGGTAGTGAGGCACTGGGCGTGGTCGATGCGCTTGGCGAAGGCGTCGAGGGCCTGCGGATCGGCCAGCGCGTGGCCGCCGCCTCGGTGCACGGCACCTGGGCCGAAGCGTTCATCGCACCGGCGCGCATGGTGATTCCGATGCCGGACGCCATCGCCGACGAGATGGCCGCACAGCTGATCGCGATGCCGCTGAGCGCGCTGATGCTGCTGGAGTTCCTGCACGTCGAGCCGGGCCAGTGGATCGTGCAGAACACCGCCAACGGGGCCGTCGGCAAGTCGCTGGCGATGCTGGCGCGGGCGCGCGGCGTGCACGTGGCCAACCTGGTGCGCAACGCCGACGCGGTGGCGCAGCTGCAGGCACTCGGCATCGATTACGTATTTGATACCTCGGTGGACGGCTGGAAGGATCGCGTGCGCGCCGCAACGGGCGAAGCGCAGGCAGCGGCGGCAGTCGATTCCATCGGCGGCGACGCCAGCGGCGACCTGGTCGACCTGCTTGGCCACCACGGCACCCTGGTCTCGTTCGGCGTGATGAGCGGCCAGCCGATGCACATCCCCGCCGGTGGCCTGATCTACAAGGAGGCCACGGTGAAGGGCTTCTGGGGCAGCAAGGTCAGCCAGGCGATGGCGGTGGAAGACAAGCGGCGGCTGGTCGGCGAACTGCTGAAGCGCGCCGCCGGCGGCGAACTGACCCTGTCAGTGGAGCGGGTCTTCGCACTGGATGATATTGCCCAGGCAGCGAAGGCCGCGGGCGGCTCGGGTCGCAACGGCAAGGTGCTGCTGCGGCCTTGATGGGCTGGCATTGCCTTCTGTAGAGCCGAGCCATGCTCGGCTGCTTTCCGGTCAGTGTGCGGAGCCGAGCGTAGGCTCGGCTCTACAGCAGCGCGCGGACCAACGGCCCGCACCCACCGAGTCATTTCGTTAAGAACCTGTGATGTATAACTGAATGCGCTTTCGTCATTGGAAGGCGCGTGCAGTCGCGTGCGGTACTGAAGGCTCCTCCCCGTTCGGCGTTGTCGCTTTCATGTACCGCACCACCCTGAACCTGCTTGCCGGCGCCATCGCGCTGGGCCTTTCCGCCGGAACTGCCGGCGCCGCTGAAACTGCCGACACCGGCAAGGACAGCACCACCCTGGGCGCCGTGCTGGTGACCGGCTCCAACATCAAGCGCAGCGATACCGCCGGGCCCAACCCGGTGCAGATCGTGAGCCGCGAACAGATCGAACAGACCGGCCGCTCCACCCTCACCGACGTGCTGCGCAACCTGTCGGCCAATGCCGGCAACAGCTTCGACGAGCAGTACACCGGCAGTTTCGCCGCCGGCTCGGCCTCGATCGGCCTGCGTGGCCTGTCGCCGAAGAACACGCTGGTGCTGGTCAACGGCTACCGCGTGTCCAACTTCGGCTTCGCGCTCAACACGCAGGACACCTTCGTCGACCTCAACGCGCTGCCGATCAGCGCGGTCGAACGCATCGAAGTGCTGAAGGACGGTGCCTCGGCGGTGTATGGCTCCGATGCCATCGCCGGCGTCATCAACATCATCCTGCGCAGGAACTTCCAGGGCGTGGAGGTCGGCGGCGGTTTCGGTACCGCTACCCAGGACGGCTTGAACGAACGCAAAGCCAATCTGCTCGCTGGGTTCGGCGACCTCGAACAGCAGGGCTGGAACGTGCTGTTCGGGCTGGACCTGCTCAAGCGAGATCGCCTCGACGCCGATCAGCGCGCCTACACCCGCAGCGGCGATTTCCGCGACAAGCCCGGTGGCCGCCTGGCCGGCTGGTCCACTGCCGGTGGCAACTGGCTGTCCAACCCACGCGCACCGCAGCCATTCGCCAACTGCCCCGATGGCAGCCAGTTGCGGCCGTACAGCGATTTCGGCAGCACCCTGCCCGGCCAGGCCTGCGCCTTCAACGCACAACCGTTCAAGACGCTGCAGCCCGGCGCCGAGCGCCTGCAGGCGTCGTTGAGTGCGACCTACCGCTTCAACGACAGCGTCGAAGCGTTCGCCGACGTGCTGTACAGCCACAACAAGGCCGACCAGATCTTCAGCGCGCCGCTCACTGTTGGTCCCGGCCTGCGTGCGTACAACCCGGCCACCGGCACCCTGATCGACGTGCCGGCGGTTCTGCCGGTCGGCCACCCGAACAACCCGGGCAGCACGCCGCTGCCGTTCGAGTACACCTTCTTCGATCTCGGCCCGCGCCTGAAGGACAACACCCAGGTGTTCTACCGCGCGCTGGCCGGCGTGCGCGGCAGCGGTGAACGCTGGGATTGGGAGGCGGCGGCGCTGACCTCGCAGAGTGCGCAGCGCGAGTATGTCGACAACTTCGTCAACCGCTACGCGTTCGAGCAGACCCTGCGCGATGGCAGCTACAACTTCCTCAATCCGTCCAGCGCGCCGGGCGCGCTGGATGCCCTGCGCCTGCAGACCAAGCGCCCGGGTTGGTACAGCCTGCACTCCTTGAACGTGAAGGCCTCGACCACGCTGTGGGAGCTGCCGGCCGGCACGGTCGGCTTCGCCTGGGGTGCCGAGTTCCGCAAGGAATCGCTGGATTCGCGTACCAGCGCGCAGGTGCTGTCCGGTACCGAACTGCGCCCGGCCATCAACGTGGTCAACGGCGAGCGCCAGGTCAGTGCCGCGTACGCCGAACTGAGCGTGCCGCTGCATCGCACGCTGGAGCTGCAGCTGGCTGGTCGCGGCGACCACTACGATGACTTCGGCAAGGCGTTCTCGCCGAAAGTGGCGCTGCGCTGGCAGCCGCTGGACAGCCTGCTGCTGCGCGGCTCGTTCTCACGTGGTTTCCGCGCCCCCTCGCTGCCTGAGATCGCGCCGGGCCAGACCGTCAGCTACGGCTCGGTGATCGATCCGCTGGATCCGCTACAGCCCGGTGGCAGCCGTGGCGTCACCAACATCCGCACCGGCAACCCGGACCTGAAGGCCGAGCGCTCGCGCAACTTCAACGTGGGTGCGGTGTGGTCGCCGGATGGCGACACCAGCATCGGCCTGGACTGGTACCGCATCGAGCAGGACAACCTGGTCAAGCCGGACAGCGCGCAGTTCATCGTCGACAACCCGACCCTGTTCCCCGGCCGCGTGCAGCGTGATGCACAAGGACGCATCCAGTTCATCACCAACCAGTACGCCAACCAGGGCGAGCTGACCACCTCGGGGCTGGACCTGGACGCCACCCGCACCTTCCGCACCGACGGCTGGGGCAGCTTCACCGTGGCCGGCAGCTGGAGCCACCTGCTCAGCTTCAAGCAGCCCCTGGTGGCCGGCCAGGCCCCGTATGACGGTGCCGGCAACAACCGCCACGGCGCACTGCCGCGCACCCGCGGCACCACCTCGCTGAACTGGGCGGTGGGTGACTGGAGCAGCACGCTGAGCCTGCAGTACGTGAGCGGCTACGACCAGCGCGTGGCGACGGCGACCAGCAACCCGGGCCTGCGCGACCGCGTCAAGCCGTATCACCAATTGGATCTGTACGTGGCGTACGAAGGCATTGCCAACACCACGCTGTCACTGTCGGTGCTGAACCTGACCGACAAGGACCCGCCGTTCGATCCGGCCGGTGGCTCCAACGGCTTCGACATCAGCCAGTACAACCTGCGCGGGCAGTTCGTCTCGCTGGGGGCACGCTACCGGTTCTGATGCGGTATCGGGGCGGCGGTGATGCGCCGCCCCATTTGTGCTGCCGGCCAGCGGCCGGCACTACCACCGACCGCCGGGGCAAGCCCGGCGGTCGTGCATCAACGGCTCAGGTGCAGGAACTGCAGGTGCCGTTCGTACTGGCTGATGATGTCGTTGATGATCTGCTTTCGGCTGTAGCCGACCAGGTCGTAGTCCTGGCTGCCTTCGAACAGGTGCACTTCAGCGCGGTAGTAGCGCTGGTTGCGCAGCTGCTGCGCAGCGAACGACGGCGTCAGGTAGCCGCTGAGGATCACCCGGTACAGGAAGTCCTGCTGTTCGCCGTGGTTGACCGACAGCTCCATGTCACCCGCTTCGAAGCGGGTGGCCACGTCCCAGCCCTGCCCGCGCAGCTGCTCGGCCACCGCTTCCATCGCCGGCTTCACCGTGTCGTCCATGAAGCGGTAGACCTGGTCGCGCACCGGGAAGTGCATGGCCTGGCTCAGGCGCTGGCGCCAGCCCTGGTGGTGGCGGTCGTCACCGATCAGCGGCGAGGGACGGTACTGCAGCGCGCGCTTGCGGTGCGATTCGTCACTGAAGGCGCGGGTCAGGCCCCACATCATCAGCAACAACACTGCCGAGAACGGCAGCGACGCCAGCACCACCGCCGATTTCAGCGCATCGATGCTGCCGGCCAGCAACAACCCGGCGGTCAGCACCGCGATGACCGTGCCCCAGAACACACGCAGCCAGCGCGGGCCATCATCCTCCGGTGCACCGCCGTGCGAGGACAACGTGGACAGCACCACCGCGCCGGAGTCAGCCGATGTCACGAAGAAAATGAAACTGACGAACACCGTCACCGCGATCACTGCCTTGCTCCACGGGTAGCCGTCCAGCAGCGCGTACAGCACGGTGGGTGGATCATCCACCGCCAGCTGCGCCAGCTGTTGCTGGCCGTGGTGCAGCACCTGGTCCAGCGCGCTGTTGCCGAAGATCGACAGCCACGCCAGGGTGAAACCGAGCGGTATCAGCAACACGCCGAACACGAATTCGCGGATGGTGCGGCCACGCGAGATGCGCGCGATGAACAGGCCGACGAACGGCGCCCAGCCGATCCACCAGGCCCAGTAGAACACCGTCCAGCCACCCAGCCATTCCGGGCGACCGCCATAGGCGTACACGTCGAAGCTCTTGCCGACCACGCTGCCCAGGTAGTCACCCAGGTTCTGCATCAAGGTGCTGAGCAGGTATTGCGTGGGGCCGGCGCACAGCATGAACAGCACCAGCGCGATCGCCAGCAGCATGTTGATGTTGGCCATCCAGCGCACGCCCTTCTCCACGCCGGAGACAGCCACGGCCACCGCTGCGCCCATCATGCTGACCACCAGGATGATCTGCACCAGGTTGGAGTGCGGGATGTTGAACAGGTGCGACAGGCCGGCATTGAGGTGCAGTACGCCGAAGCCCATGTCGGCGCCGATGCCGAACACGGTGGCGACGATGCCCAGCGCGTCCACGGTGTAGCCGATCGGGCCGTTGATGCGCTTGCCGATCAGCGGGTACAGCGCCGAACGCAGTGCCAGCGGCAGGTTGTGGCGGTACGCGAAATACGCCATCGCCATCGCGGCCAACGCGAACACGCCCCAGCCATGCAGGCCCCAATGCAGGAACAGCAGCTGCATGGCCTGGCGTGCACCGGCCTCGCCCGCTGCGGGGTCGCCCTGCGGCGGTTGCAGGTAGTGGGTCAGCGGTTCGGAAACGCAGAAGAAGAACAGGGTGATGCTGATGCCCGCGGCGAACAGCATGCCGGCCCAGGACAGATAGCTGAACTCCGGCTCGTCATGGTCGGCACCGAGCTTGATGCCACCGTACTTGGACAGCGCCACGCCGACCACGAATACCAGGTACAAGGTCATCGCCAGCAGGTAGTACCAGCCGACATTGAGCGCGGCCCAGTCCTGGGCCTTGACCAGCAGGCGGCCCGCGCCCAGCGGAAACAGGCTGACGAACAGCGCGAACGCCACGACAACGATCGCCGCGAAGGCGAACACAGGCCGAAGGGTGCGCACCGGGGATTGTTGCGGCTCCAGGGCTTCCATGGGGCGGCGTTCTCCGGCAGATCAGTGAATTAGCCGACCGATTCTGGCTGAACCGCAGTGGACAGAGCATGAAGTCGCGGCCAGCCGTCACAGGCTGAGGCCGCCATTCTGTGCTATCACGCGCGCGCATCCACCCGCTCGGACCCGGCTGCATCGGCCACGCCTGCCGGCGCGTGCGGCGCGCACAGCGTGGCCCCTTCCGCCAAACGCGCGTCGGCGCTGGCGCACTCAGGCCAACGCACGACGCAGGATCAGCACGCTGTCGCCGAGGCCTTGGGCGCGACGCCCGGAGAATCTGCACAACGCTGGCAGGAAGCGCAACCGGGACACCGCGCCACGCACCTGCCGCTGCACCTCGGGCGTGCCCTGGCGAAGGCAGTGCCCGATCACTGCAGCCAGCACGCCAAGCGGCAGGCGGGCGTGGCGCACACTGCCACTGGTGAACAGCAGCCAGTCACGCGCCTGCGCCTCGGCCAGCGCCATCACCTGCAACGGGTCTTCTTCCAGATCGAGGAAGCGCAGGCAGCCCTGCGTGTCCACCGCGATATTGCGGGGTGCGCGCGCAGCAGCTCACCGGCGGCAAGCCCCATCAGGCGCTCGGCTTCAGCGGGTCCCGCGCGACGCAGCAGCCGCGCCAGGCTCGGCCCGCCGTCCTCCAGCAGCAGCGTGGCTTCACCGTGGCCCAGTACGCGCGGTACCGGCACGCCGCGTGCGGCCAGTTCGCGCAACCGACGATGCTCCAGCTCGCACGCCAGCCCGGCGCGCAGCCGCGGCGGTGGTCGCAGGCAGCGCAAGCCCAGCAGGCGCACCACCACATCCAGCACGGCCAGTGCCAACCTGCGCCGCTCCCCCGTGTGCTGTTTCAACCAGGTTCGCCGCCCCTCCACCAGCAAGGCCTCGGCCATATCAGGCTCCCTGCGCGGTCTGGACGGGCGCCTCGGCGAATGCCAGAGGTCGGGTGGGCGCACGCATCGCATGCAGGTTGCGCACGGCATGCAATCGCGGGAGGGGGCTGCGCATGGCTCAGTACTCCACGCGCCAGCTGAGCTGCAGCAGGTCCAGCCCCGGGTTGGGCTTCTTGATGCTCGCATTGGAGTAATGCGAATAGCGCAGCGACAGGCTGTGGTGTTCCGCCACGCGCAGGCCGATGCCGAGGTGGTCGCCAAACTGGAACGCGGTACTGATGCGACGACCGCCCACACGGGTGGTATCGAACAGCGTCGGGCCAATGCCCGCTTCAACGAACAGGCGGGCATTCGGCCACCAGCGCAGCATCGGAATGGCACTGGCCTGCCAGGCGTGCTGGCGCTGCGGGTCGCTGGCCTGCCAGCGCGCGAAGCCCAGCTCCATCGCCAGCTCCAACGGACGCCCCGAGGCCGGCTCGCGCCGCCACAACGGGCCACTGTCCCAGATCAACCCTGCACGCTGGTAGTCGCCACGGCCATGACCGAGCTGCAGGCCGATGGATGGACCGGTTTCGGCGGCCGCCGGCAGAGCCGGCAACAGCATCAACAGGCTGGTCCAGGAGCGCATGCTGCGCGCCAGCAACGAGGTTCGGAAAGCAGCAGGGACAGACGGGACCACGCGACAACTCCAGGCGGGAGCCGCACGCCACCTTCACGCCGGCAGGGGCCGGCGCGTCACGCAACGTGGGCTGGGAATGACGCGGACGCGGGCGCGTCCACGAAAGCGTGCATCACCCGGAAAAGTACGGGGGCCACTTCGATGCACAGCCTGGATCACGCCGCTACCGCGATCCTCGTCGTGCGGTATCCGCTTTGTAAGGCTTTGTCAGTGCAGCGCGGCCACCGGCCAGCGCATCACGAACGAGGCACCGCCGAGGGCGCTGTCCTCCACCCGCACGCTGCCGTGGTGGCAGGCCACGATGCGGGCCACCATTGCCAGGCCGAGACCAACACCGCCGGTCGTGCGCTGGCGGCTGAGGTCCAGCCGGGTAAAGGGCTGGAACACGCGCTCACGATCGGCGGCAGCGATACCCGGGCCATCGTCGCAGACGCGCAGCTGCCAGTGATCGCCGTCCCGCTGCAGCTGCAGGCGCACCCGCGAACGCGCGTGCGCCAGCGCGTTGCGCAGCAGGTTGAGGGTGGCCCGCGCCATGTAGTGCGGGTGCAGCTGTACCTGTGGTGGCACGCACTCCACCACTTCGCAGGTGATGCCACTGCCCTGCGCATCGCGGCTGATCACGCGCAGCTGGTCCTGCAGCCATTCAGGGGCATCCACGCGCTCCTGCTGCAGGCGCCGGCCTACATGTTCCAGCCGCGCCTCGAACAGGAGTTCGCCGACCAGCTCGTCCAGGCCGCGCAGGTCTTCGCGCATCTCCTGCAGCAACTGCCTGCGCGCGTCTGCACATGTCTCGGCAGACAAAAGATCCAGCTCGAACTGCAGCCGGGCGATCGGCGTGCGCAGCTCATGCGAGACGTCGTTGGTCAGCTCACGCTGGCGTGCGACCAGGCTGGCAATGCGTTCGCCCATTTGGTTGAACTGACGGGCCAGCGGCGCCACGCTGGAGCGCTCGGAGATGCGCGCGCGGGCGTTGAGGTCGCCCTCGCCCATGCGCATGCTGGCCGCGCCCAGCCGTTGCAGGTCGCGCCAGGTCGGCCAGGCCCACGCCAGCAGGAACGCCGCCGACACCGAGACCAGCAGCAGCACCGCCAGCGCGATCGAGGCCGGGTCAAGCGGCGGTGAACTGGGCAGCCGCAGATGCAGCCATTGCGCGGGTGCACCGGCGTGTCCCGGCAGCAGCCGGTAGAAGTCCTGCTGCTCGTTGCGGGCAAGGAGGCCGAACTGCTCAAGGGCCCGCTGTTCCTCGGCCCGCGGCCGCACCGCATCGGCTGCCAGCAGCTCAAGCGCGGGCCCATAGTGCGGCGCCAGGCGCTGCAGCTCGGCCTCGCGCTGTGCGGCATCCCTTCCCTGCAGCAGCTCGCCCAGCGTGAACAACGGTCCGCGTACCGCATCACGGTAGTAGGCGTCGGCGTCGTTGCTGAAGCGCTCCTGCAGCAACAGGGGTACCGTCCACAGCGCCACGCCGAATCCGATGCTGGCCAGCACCAGCAGGCGCAGGAAGAAGCGCAGCACGTCAGGCCCCGGCCGGCAGGAACAGGTAGCCCTGGCCGCGCACCGTCTTGATCCGGGCCGGGTCGCGTGGATCGTCCTGCAGCTTCCGCCGCAGCTTGCTCACGCACATGTCCACGCTGCGGTCCAGGCCGTTGAAGTCGATGCCGCGCACGCTGTTGAGCAGGTCGTCGCGGCTGAGCACCTCGCCACTGCGGCTGGCCAGCGTCCAGAGCATCTCGAATTCGCCGGTGGTCAGCTCCAGGCGCTGCCCACCCAGCTGCACGGAGCGGCTGCGGCGGTCGATGTCCAGCGTATCGAAGCGCAGCCGCTGGTCATCGGCCTGCGCCTGTGCCGGGCGCCGCAGCAGCGCGCGCAGCCGTGCCAGCAGCACCGGTGGCTCCACCGGCTTGATGACATAGTCATCGGCGCCGGATTCCAGGCCCAGCACATGGTCCAGCGCGTTGTCGCGGGCGGTCAGCATCAGCACCGGGACGTTGCAGAACGCGCGCAGGTCGCGGCACACCTGCAATCCATCACGGCCGGGCAGCATCAGATCCAGTACCACCACGTCCGGCTGCAGTGACTGGACCGCTGCACATGCCTGGCCACCGTCGTGCACGCAGTGCACCTGGTAGCCGTGCGGTTGCAGGTAGCGGCTGATCAGGCCGGCCAGCTTCAGATCGTCTTCCACAAGCAGCAGTCGGGTCATCGAGTTCCATCTCATCCGGCGCCCGCCGCACGGTGGCGGGCGCGGCCGATTCTACCCAGCGCCGGAAGCGCCGCATCGGTCGGAAGTACCGGATCGATCCCGCCGTTGGCTTCAGGTCATCACATGCACCGCGCACAGCTTGTTGCCATCCGGGTCGCGCAGGTAGGCCAGGAACAACTGGCGGCCGGCCATGTTGCGGATGCCGGCCGGGTCTTCGATGGCGGTGCCGCCATGGGCCACGCCGGCGTCCTGCCAGCCGCGCACGGCCTCGGCACTGTCCAGGGTGAAGCCGATGGTGCCGCCGTTGGCATGGCACGCCGGCTCGCCGTCGATGGGGGCGGTGACGATGAACATCCGGCCGTCCTTGAAGTACACCAGGCGACCCTTGTCGTCGAACACCCCCGGGCGCGCACCCAGGGCGGTGAACAGGGCCTCATAGAAGCGGTGCGCGGCCTCCATGTCGTTCGTTCCAACGGTGATGTGGCTGAACATGCGGGCACTCCTTGTGGAAAGACCGCAGTGTCGGCGAGCGCAGGGGCGCATCGCAAATCCATCCTCCTCGCGCCTTGGCTGCACAAAGGTTTGTCGAGTGGCGCACGATCACCCTATAATGGGAATCATTCTCATTAATGATCGATGCCGATGGCCGTGCCCGCCGCCTCCAGCACTGCGCTGGCGGGGTTCTACCGCGAACACCATGGTTGGCTGCTGGGCTGGCTGCGCCGCCGCACCCACAACGCCGATTGCGCTGCCGACCTGACCCAGGACACCTTCCTGCGCCTGCTCAGCCGTCGCGTCGATCCGGCCGAGCTGCGCCTGCCGCGTGCCTACCTCAGCACCATCGCGCACGCGCTGCTGGTCAACCACTGGCAGCGCGCCGACCTGGAGCGTGCCTATCTGGCCGCGCTGGCCGCGCAACCGGAGCCGGTGCACCCGTCTGCGGAGGAACGCACGCAGGCATTGCAGCTGCTGCATGCCATCGCCGACATGCTGTCCGGCCTGGCCGAGCGACCGCGGCGCGCCTTCCTGCTGGCACGGCTGTCCGGACTCGGCTATGCGGAGATCGGCCAGCAGCTGGGCGTGTCCGAGCGGATGGTCAAGAAGTACATGGCACAGGCGATGCTGCATTGCCTGCGCTTGTCCGGCGACGCCAAGGCATGAGTACCGCGCTCGCCAGCCCGGCGCTGGAACAGGCCGCAGAGTGGTTCGCGCTGCGCCAGCAGGGCTGGAGTGACGGCGACCAGCAGCGCTGGCGCGCATGGCTGCACGCCGATGCCGGCCACGCCGATGCCTGGCAGCGGGTCGAGTCGGTCTGGCAGTCGTTCGCACCGTTGTCGGCTCCCGCGGCAGCGAGGGCGCTGGATGCTGCTGGCCGTCGCCGCCGGCAGGCACTGCGCGGCCTCGGCGGCGCCCTCGGCCTTGGCGCCTTCTCGTTGCTCGGCCTGCACGCCGTGCAGCTGCAGCGCGGCCTGCAGACGCAGCGCACCGCCGCCGGACACACAGGCCACTGGACCCTGACCGATGGCAGCCGGCTGTGGCTCAACGCCGACAGTGAAGTGTCGATCGACATCGGCAACGGCCGCCGCAACCTGCACCTGCTGCGCGGCGAACTGCTGCTGCAGACCGGGCATCTGGCCGCATTTGCCCATCTGCCGCTGTCGGTGCATGTACCGGGCGCGCGCCTGCAGCCGATCGGCACCCGCTTCGCGGTCGGCCGTGAGCCGCAGGGCAGTCGCCTGGATGTGTTCGAGGGCGCGGTGCGCTGCCTGCCGCTGTTCGGCGCGGCGCAGGACGTACCCGCAGGCGGCGCGATGCGGATCGGTCCAATGGGCGGACTGACGACGGTCGATGCGGATCCGCTGCGTGGCGACTGGCAGGATGGCCGACTGCAGGTGCAGGACGTGCCCCTGATCCGCGTCATCGACGAGCTCGCCCGCCACCATCGCGGTTACCTCGGGTGTGATCCGGCGCTCGCCGCATTGAACGTCACCGCCGTACTGCCACGCCTGGACAGCCTGCAGGCCCTGCAACTGTTGGTCCGCGCCCTGCCGATCCGCATCGAGCAGCGCTGGCCGTGGTGGACCGTCATGCGTCCGCATTGAAACAGCGGTTCCCTTTCTGCGCCCTCACCGGGCCTAGCAAGGGAACCCATTGCGGATGTTGCCGCCCCCATGAAACTGCCCTGCCCCTCCCCTCGCCCGCTGGCCATCGCGCTGTGCCTGGCCCTGACCACCCCGTGCCTGTTGCCGGCCGCCGCCCATGCACAGGACACCAAAGCATCCGTGCGCTGGCAGATCCCGGCGGGTGCGCTCGACCAGGCCCTGACCGCGTTCGGCCAGCAGTCCGGCCTGTCCATCGCCGCCGATGCGCGCCTGACCCGGGGTCGCCACAGCAACGGCGTACAGGCCACGCTCGACGCCGATGCCGCATTGGCACAGCTGCTGGCCGGTACCGGCCTGACCTTCCAGCGTGATGCCAGCGGTGTGGTGCTGCAGGCGGCACCCAACGCTGAAGCAGGAGTGCGCCAGATCGGCACCCTGCGCGTGGCTGGCCAGGCCAGCGAAGGCGCTTCGCCGTGGGGCCTGGCCGACGCCGATGCGGTCTACCGTGACAGCGGCTCGCGCGTGCACCTGGACCGCCAGCAGCTGGAACGCTTCCGCGGCCAGTCGATCGGCGATGTGCTGGCCGGTGCGGTCGGCGTGCATACCGCTGACGTCCGCAATGGCGGCGCGCTGGACGTCAACATCCGCGGCCTGCAGGGCCAGAACCGGGTGCCGGTGATCATCGACGGCGGCCAGCAGGCCATCGACGTGTACCGCGGCTATGCCGGCGTGCAGCAGCGCAGCTACCTCGATCCGGACCTGATCAGCGCGGTCAGCATCGAGAAGGGACCGAGCCTGGCCGCCAATGCCGCCAGCGCGATCGGCGGCGTGGTCTACATGGAAACGCTGAACGTCGATGACATCCTCGACGATGGGCAGGACTGGGGCCTGCGCGTGCGCGGCGGCGTGGCCGACAACAGCATCGACCGCACGCGCGTGTTCAAGCAGGTGGCGCGTGGCAGCGACAACCGCAACAGCCTGCGCGACCCGCGTGACTGGAATGGCAGCGTGGCCTTCGCCCAGCGCGGCGAAGACTGGCAGCTGGTGGCCGCCTATGCACGTCGCCGCCAGGGCAACTTCTTCGCCGGCAGCAACGATGCGCATCGTTACGACAATCAGCACTTGTCCAGCGGCGGCACCGGCATGTCCAGCCAGGCGGTGTCCAAGCTCTTCCATCCGGGCGACGAGGTACTCAACACGCATACCGACAACGAATCGGCACTGCTGAAATTCACCTGGACACCCGACCCCGACCAGCGGCTGGAGCTGAGCCACCGCTTCTTCAACTCCAGCTTCGGCGAAATCATGCCGTCGGCGATCGGCCGCGTGGGCGAGTCCAACGAATGGGTGACCTACGTGGACAAGGCCAACACCATGTTCCAGTTCGAGCCGGGGAAGATGCGGGTCAACGCCACCTCGCTGCGCCATCGCTACCGGCCCGAGGCACACCCGTGGCTGGACCTGAGCAGTACCCTGTGGTTCACCACCGCCACCAGCCGCATGTTCAACAGCAACATCGCCAACACGCCGCTGTTCAAGAACTATCCGGGTGACGCGATGCCCGACACGCTGGGCGAGACCTACGGCCCGGGCCTGCAGTCGGACGTGAAGACCCAGCGCTGGGGCCTGGACAGCAGCAACACCACCCGCTTCAGCAACGATCTGGGTGAGTGGACGCTGCGCTACGGTGCCGCCTTCCAGCATGAGGACACCGCGCCGAATTCACCGGTGCTGCCGGTGGACTACAACAACAACCGCTACCTGCGCTCGGGCACGCGCCGCGAAGCCAGCGTCGTCGCCTCGCTGCAGTGGCAGCCGTGGGACTGGCTGTCGCTGACCGCGGGCGGGCGCTTCATCGACTACCGCACCCGTGACCGCAACCGCGTGGCCTTCGTCAGCGAATCGCGTGACCTGCGCTACACCTTCGCCCGCCTGAGCAAGGGCGGCCAGCTGCTGCCGGGCTGGTACAAGGAGTGGTACCCGGACGCACAGGGCAACTACACGTATGACTCGCTGCGCGCCACGCCCTATGGCGACAGCACGCTGGGCCAGGCCTACGACTTCGATGGCTTCATTCCCGATCCGCGCGGTGCCAACGGCTTCTACACCAAGCAGATTCCCACCGCGTGGGGCTACAAGCCGGCGATCCGCCGCTCCGGCCACGGCTTCGCACCGTATGCCGAGGCCCGCTTCAACCTCGATGCGGACATGTTCTTCTACGTGAAGTACGCGCAGGGCTGGAAGATGCCCAGCCTGTTCGAATCGACGCTGGGCAACAGCACCTCGGCGCCAGTGGCCGACCTGAAGCCGGAAAAGAACCGCTCCTGGGACATCGGCTTCAGCCTGCTCAAGCAGGACCTCTGGCGTGACGGCGACCGCCTAGCGTTCAAGGTGGCCTGGTTCAAGAACGATATCGACAACGCGATCACCCGCCGCTTCGATTCCAGCACCTGGGCGTTCTACGTCGACAACGTCGACAACTACACGGTGTCCGGCTACGAGCTGCAATCGGGCTATGACGCCGGCATTGCCTACCTGGACCTGTCGGCCAGCTACTACCAGCGCGCACGCACCTGCGATGCGGCCACCGCCAAGCGCCTGCGCGAAGACCCGTATGCCAAGTGGAGCAAGCTGGATACCACGCCGGACTGCGTGGACGGCGGCTTCGGTACCTCGTTCGTCAACGCGCAGAACCCGCCGAAGTACTCGATCCACAGCACGCTGGGCTTCCGCCTGTTCGACCGCCGCCTGGATACCGGCATCCGCCGCACCTACAACAGTGGCCCCACCCATGAACTGGACAAGCCCTGGAACACGACCGGTTCGACCGGCCTGCAGAACATCTACCTGCCCACCGCGATCTATGACTTCTACGCGCGCTGGCAGTTCACCCCGAAAGCCGAGGTGGAACTGGTGGTCAGCAACCTGCGCGACACCTACTACATGGACACGCTGGCGATGAGCCTGATGCCGGGCCCGGGCCGCACCACGCGGCTGAACTTCACCGCACGCTTCTGAGCCCTGCGGATACGACAGCGCCCCGGGGAGATCCTCCCCGGGGCGCTTGCCTGCGCGACTCACGCTCCGGCAGGTGCCGGTGACTCAGCACTGGTGGGTGCCAACCTTGGTTCGCACAGCGGCGCATTACTTCGCGGTACTGAGCAGCAGTACCGCGAACGTGACCAGCGCGATGCCGACCCAGCCGATCGGACGCAGGCGGTTGCCGAACAGCAGGCGGCCGCAGGTAGCGGTACCGATCACACCGATCGCACCCCACATCGCATAGGCGGTGGCCAGGTCCATGTAGCGCACCGCCTGGCCCAGCAGGGCGAAGGCGATCCAGACCATGACGATCGCCGCAACACCCCAGCGCCAGCGGCGGAAGCCTTCCGACTTGGCCACCATCATGTTGGCGGCGACGTCGATCAAGGCCGAACAGATCACGAAAAACAGGGCCAGGGTGTTCATCAGTGCGCCTCCCCGAGGGTGACGCAGACGATGCCGACCACCGCCAGCACCAGGCCGGCCAGCTGCTGCAGCGACAGGCTCTCGCCGAACACGGTGAGGCCGACCACGGTCAGCAGGGTCAGGCCGAGGCCTTCCCAGACCGCATAGGCCACGCCGACCGCGATGCGACGCACCGAGAGCGCCAGGAAGTAATAGGACAGTGCCAGCGCGCCAGCCATGACCAGGTAACCGGTCCAGCCGCCATCACGGGCGGCATGGGCCATGAACGAGGTACCGACCACTTCGGCGACGATCGCCACGGTCAGGCAAGCCCAGGCGACCAACGCGCCACGGGCGGGAACAGTGCGGGACATGTGAAACTCCTTGCAGGGCGGGGACCGCGCCCCGCCATCAGTAGATCCACGCCATGCGTGGATGATCCGGAACGCCCCACAGACAGGGGCGACGACCGGCAGTATCATCGTCTTTTACGGTGGGATCAAAATGGATTCCATCGACAAGAGCGATGGATCAATGCCCTACTCTCCTGAATCCCTGCAGGCCTTCGTCGAAGCCGCAGCGCTCGGCTCGTTCTCGGCGGCAGCGCGCCGGCTGCGCAAGACCCAGTCGACGGTCAGCACCGCCATCGCCCACCTCGAAGCCGACCTGGGCGTGAGCCTGTTCGACCGCAGTGGGCGCTACCCACAGCTGACCGAAGCCGGCCGACAGGTGCTCGGGCATGCCCAGGAGATCCTCGCCGCCGATGTGCGCCTTCAGCAGTTGAGCGTGCGCCTGGCCGCACCGGTCGAAGCGCGCCTGACCGTGGTGTTCTCCGATGTCTACCAGCTTGATCCGGAGCTGCGGGTCCTGCAACGGTTTGCGGAGGCGTTCCCGGAGATCGAGCTGGAATGGCTGGATGCCGAAGGCGAGGACGTGCTGGAGCTTGTGAGCAGCGGCCGCGCCGCGCTGGGCCTGCTGCCCAGGCAGGAACGCTATCCCGATGACCTGGTGGCCCGACCGCTGGCCCACCACAGCGAACTATCGATCTACGTGGCGCGCGACCATCCGCTGGCCGACGCCGGCCGCCGCGCGGCAGCCCAGCTGCCACGGCACCGGCAGGTGCGACTGAGTGCAGAGGTCGACCACGCCCGCGCGGCTACCGGGCTGGCGTGGACCGCCACCGACTATCTGATGGTGATGGAGATGGCCGAGGACGGCATCGGCTGGGCCGAACTTCCACGCGCGCTGGTACAGCGCTATGACCGTGGGCAGCTGGTGGAACTGAGCCTGCCCGGCTGGCCCCGGCGTATCCACAGCGACCTGCTGTGGCGCCGTGACACGCCGCCGGGTCCGGCCGCCCTATGGTGGGCCGACGCGCTTGGATAAGGTAGTGCCGGCCGCTGGCCGGCAATCCCAGTGTCCCGTGGTTGCCGGCCAGCGGCCGGCACTACCGATCAACGATGGGCGAGCGCGTAGTCCAGGGCCGAGCACACCGCGGCCACCTGTGCGTCGTTGCACTGCTGCGGCGTGGCGCGCGGGCTGTCCGGGTAGACCTCGGTGGTGGTCGTGTACTTCGCACCGGTGATGCCCGCGCACAGCGCCAGCTTCACCAGCGGGTACTCAATCACGCCATGGGCGACCACCGGCGAACCGATGATTTCGCCCTTGTCGTCGGCCGGGGCGATGTGGGTGACCTTCTCCACCGCGGCGATCACCGCCTGCTGGAACGCCGGCTGCGGGTTCTCGCTGTCGTCGACCAGGTAGAAGCCATCCGGGATCAGGCCCGGCTCGAACGGCTTGCCATCACGCGCCGCCAGGGCCGGACGGAACTCGCTCTCGTCGCTGTCGGTGGTTTCATGCAGGTCGATGTGCAGCACGAACTGGCCCTGGTAGGGCCCGATCAGTTCGATCACGGCGGTCGACTCGCGGGCCGGGCCGTCGGCGCGGAAATTGCGGTTGGGGTCGATCGCATCGAAGTTCCAACGGTTGATGCGCTCGAAGCCCCACGGGTTCACGCACGGCGCCACCAGCAGGTTGGCCTTGCCGGCATAGTCGGCGGCGTGCTTCTCGAGGAATTCCAGCGCCCCCATCACGCCACTGGTTTCGTACCCGTGCACGCCACCGGTGACCAGCGCGGCCGGCAGCGCCGGATTCCAGTCGCTGCTGCGCAGGGCAAACAGCGTGTAGGTCTCGCCCGCGTAGTCGAGCTGGCCATAGGCCACCTTGTCGAAGCGCGAGGCCAGTGCCTCGATGCGCGGCAACACCTCCTGGTCATAGCGACGCAGGCGCTGCTGGCGGCCACGCCACTGGTCCCGTTCCGCCGCTCCCCACGGCTGGCCAGGGGTTCCGACGGGGTAGAAAGCGGCTTGGGACATGGCGGATCTCAGCGAGTCAGGAAGCAATCCATCACTCTACCACCCGGTCATCGGCATGAACCGCAGACGCATTCCATTGGCGAATGGAATCAGCAATAATTCTCATTTACGACCTTCCACGACCTGCACCGATGCCCATCAACGCCCTCCGACCGGCCCACCTGCCGCTGGCCGCCGCCCTCGCCCTGTGCCTGCTCCCGGCCGCCAGCGCCTTCGCCCAGGACGGCGCCACCACGCTGGACAGCATCCAGGTCTCCGGCAGCTGGCTGGGCACCGGCCTGCACGACAGCGTCAAGAGCTTCGCCGGCGCCCGCACCGTGGTTGACCGCCGGCGCATCGAGGCCAGCGGCGCGGCCAGCATCGGCGATGCCATGCGCCGCATCCCCGGCGTGCAGGTCACCGACAACTCCGGCACGGCCGGCAGTTCGGTGTCGTTGAACATCGGCGTGCGCGGCCTCACCGGTCGCTATTCGCCGCGCTCCACCGTACTGCTCGATGGTGTGCCACTGGCGGTGGCGCCGTATGGGCAGCCGCAGCTGTCGTTCGCGCCGACCAGCCTGTCCAACATCGAATCGATCGACGTGGTGCGCGGCGGCGGCGCGGTGCGTTACGGGCCGCAGAACGTGGGCGGCATCATCAACTTCAGCACCCGCGCCATTCCGACCGGCGCCGGCCTGCACGGTGAGGCCGGTGTGCGCTACACCGCCTACGATCACGGCGGTGGCGACAGCACCCAGTACAACGCCTTCCTCGGCGGCACCGGCGACAACGGGCTGGGCGCCGCCCTGCTCTACTCCGGCCAGGACGGCCGCGGCTGGCGCCAGGGCAGCGATGATCGCTTCAACGATCTCGCACTGAAGTTCGCCTACGCCATCGACGAACAGCAGGAACTGCGTGCCAAGCTGTCCTACTACGATGTGCGCTCACTGACTCCGGGCGGCCTGACCCGCGCGCAGTACGAGGCCGATCCGTTCCAGAACACCCGCCCGGCCGATTTCTGGAAGGGCCATCGCACCGGCATCGATCTGGGCTACACCAACACGCTGTCGGCCAACAGCGAGTTCGAGGTGCTGGCCTATTACAACGAGAGCAGCCGCGCCAGCTCGCTGATCAATGCCGCCAACACCCAGCTGACCGTGCAGCCGCGCGACTACCGCGTGCTCGGCATCGAGCCGCGCTACACCCAGCGCCTGCACTGGGGCAGTACGGTGCATGACATCACCGCCGGCTACCGCTTCCTGCGCGAGCGCGGCAACGACCGCAGCTACACCGTCACCCGCCGCACCGGTGCGGCCAGCGCCACCACCCGCTTCGACAACGCCACCGACGCCCACGCGTTCTACATCGACGACCGCATCGCGGTCGGCCAGTGGCGGATCACCCCGGGCGTGCGCATGGAGTGGATCGACATGGACCGCCGCCAGTCCGGCGGCAGCGCGACCTTCAGCAGCCGCAACAACAAGGCCCTGCCCTCGCTCAACATCGCCTACCTGCTGACCCCGCAGCTGACCGTGTTCGGCAACTACACGACCTCGTTCGGGCCGGTGCAGAACATCCAGCTGAATTCGCAGAGCGCCAGCAACCCGCTGAACCCGGAAGTGGCCAAGACCACCGAGCTGGGCGCGCGTTGGCAGGACGGCGCACTGCGCGCGGAAATCACCATGTTCAAGATGCGCTTCGACAACCAGATCCTGCAGGTGCCGGGCATCACCCCGCCGACCTTCCAGAACATCGGCGCCACCGACCACAAGGGCGTGGAAAGCGCGCTGGAATACCACTTCGCCGAGGACAGCGCGCTGGCCGGGCTGGAGCTGTACGCCAACTACACCTGGACCAAGGCGATCCAGCAGTCCGGCGACAACCGCGGCCTGGACGTGCCGTTCTATTCGCGCGACACCGACAGCGTCGGCGCCCGCTACGCGCTGGCTGGCTGGACCTTCAACGTCTCCAGTACCCACCAGAGCGGCCAGTTCTCCGATGCGGCCAACACCTGGGATGAGACCGCCGACGCGCGCGTGGGCCGCGTGCCCGGCGTGCGCCTGTGGAACGCACAGGTGGCCTGGCAGGTGCCGGGGCTGGGCGACAGCGAGATCGCGCTGGGCGTGAACAACCTGGCCGACAAGCGCTGGTACACCCGCAACGTCGACGGCAACGCCGGGCGCATGGTGGCCGCGCCGCGCACCTTCTACGTGCAGGGCCGCTACCGCTTCTGAGCCGGTAACCGCCCGATGCAGTGACGGTGGCGCTCACGGTGGCGGCGTATCATGCCGCCACCATGTCACTGCCCGTTTCACCATCGCGCCTGCATCTGGCCTTCCAGGGCCTGCGCCTGCGCCTGCGCGGCAGTGACCTGTGGTTCATCGCGCTGGCGCTGCTGGTCGGCCTGATCGCCGGCTACCTGACCCTGCTGCAATCGGGCATCGCGCGCTGGCTGCAGGGCGCGCTGTACGGCCTGGACGAAGGCATGCGCCTGAGCTCCCTGCCCTCGCTGACCTGGACCGCGCTGCTGGTGCTGCCGCTGGGTGGGCTGCTGGTCGGCCTGGTCAGCCTGGCCGCGACCCGGCTCAAGCGGCCCCTGCTCGATGCGGTGGAAGCCAATGCGCTGCATGGCGGCCGCATGTCGATGCGCGACAACCTGATCGTGCTGACCCAGACCCTGCTGTCCAACGGCTGCGGCGCCTCGGTCGGGCTGGAGGCGTCGTATACGCAGATGGGCGCCGGCAGCGGCTCCCAGCTGGGCCGGGTGATGCGCCTGCGCCGCAACGACGTGCGCATCCTGGTCGGCGCTGGTGCCGCCGGTGCCATCGCCGCCGCCTTCGGCGCGCCACTGGCCGGCGCGTTCTACGCCTTCGAGATCGTCATCGGTGCCTACACCCCGGCTGCACTGGCGCCGGTCGCGGTCGCCGCGCTGGCCGGCGCGTTCGTGGCCGACCAGGCCGGCATCGAGGCCTACCTGCTGCCGGCAGCCTCGACGATTGATGTCCGCGCCGCCGACTACGCCATCTACGGCTTGCTCGGCTGCTGCTGCGCGATGGTCGGCATCGCGGTGATGCGGCTGATCGCCTCGATCGAAGGCACGGTCAAGCGCAGCCCGTTGCCGTTGTGGGGCCGGCCGGTGGTGGGCGGCCTGCTGCTGATTCCACTGGCGCTGGCCAGCCCGCAGGTGCTGTCGTCGGGGCATGGCGCGCTGCACCTGGACCTGACTACACATCTGCCGCTGATCTGGATCGGCGGCCTGCTGACCCTGAAGTGCCTGGCCTCGGGCATCTCGCTCGGGTTTGGCTTCCGCGGCGGCCTGTTCTTCGCCTCTCTGTTCATGGGAACCCTGGTCGGCGCCCTGTTCGCCGGCCTGCTGGCCATGGCCACCGGGGTGCCGGTGATCGACGCCACCTCCGCCGCGCTGGCCGGGATGGCGGCGCTGGCCGCCGCCGTGGTCGGCGCACCGATGACCATGGCCATGCTGGTACTGGAAGGCACCCACGACTTCCTGTTGACCAGCGTGGTGATGAGCGCGGTGCTGGTCTCCAGCACGCTGGTACGGCAGTGGTTCGGCTATTCGTTCTCGACATGGCGCATGCATCTGCGCGGCGAGACCATCAAGAGCGCCCGCGACGTGGGCTGGGTGCAGAACCTCAACGCCGGCCGGCTGATGCGCAAGGGCGTGGCGACCGCACCGGCCGACCTCGACGCTGCCGCGTTCCGCCAGCGCTTCCCGCTGGGTTCGGGCAGCCGGGTGGTGCTGATCGATGGCGAAGGCCACTACGCCGGCATCGTGCAGATTCCGCGCGTCTATGGCGATGGCGTGAAACCGGAGACCGTGATCGGCGAACTGGCCGAGAACCGTGACGTGTCACTGTCACCGGCCGCGGACGTGGTCAGCGTGATGCAGCGCTTCGACCAGACCCAGGCCGACGAACTGGCCGTGGTAGCCACCGACGGCCAGGTGCTGGGCGTGGTCTCCGAAGCCTTCGTGCGCAAGCGCTACGCCGAGGAACTGGACAAGCGCCAGCGCGAACTGATGGGCGAGCGCGTCGAGGACACCGACTGACCCCGCAAAAGGGGACGGAGGGGATTAAGTCGTTTCCGGCACATCTGGATATCCACGCAGGGCGTGGATCTACTGTCACCTCCACCGGGTAGACTCGGGCCATGCGCTTCATTGAAACCTTCCAGGCCGGCCCCTTCGCCGACACCGTGGTCAGCCTGCTGGCCGCCTTCGTGCTTGGCACGCTGATCGGCGCCGAACGCCAGTACCGGCAGCGCACCGCCGGCCTGCGCACCAACGTGCTGGTCGCGGTGGGCGCCGCTGCCTTCGTCGACCTGGGCATGCGCATCGCCGGCAGTGCCGAGGCGGTGCGGGTGATCTCCTACGTGGTCTCCGGCGTCGGCTTCCTCGGCGCTGGCGTGATCATGAAGGAAGGCATGAACGTGCGCGGCCTGAACACCGCCGCCACGCTGTGGTGCTCGGCGGCGGTCGGCAGCTGCACCGGTGCGGACATGCTGGCCGAAGGCGTGCTGCTGACCGTGCTGATCATTGCCGGCAACACCCTGCTGCGGCCGCTGGTGAATGCGATCAACCGCATCCCGATCAACGAGGCGGCGACCGAAGCGACCTACGAGGTGCGCCTGAGCGTGGATGCCGAAGCAGTGCCGCGCGTGCGCGAGCGGCTGGTCGATGCACTGGAGGCCGCGCAGTATCCGGTTGGCGATGTGCAGGTGGTCGAACATGCCGACGCGCCCACCGATGTGATCGCGGTCCTGGTCAGCACCGCCGTCAGCGCCGATGAACTGGACGTGGTGCTGGCGCGGATGGAACACGTGCCAGGCGTGCTGCACGCCACCTGGGAAGTCAGTACGCGCGATTGATTCATCCAGGCATGGCGTGGCGCAGTAGATCCACGCCATGCGTGGATGCGCTTCTCTCACCCTCCCGCGATGCGCTGCTGGGCCCTCAACAACTTGCGGAATGAGCCGCACCGGCGCGCATCCTGCGCCTCCGGGCAGGCCGCTGCCCGCTGCAGGTGCCGACGTATCCGCTGCAGCTGGCTGATCTGCCGCTGCAGTACCTCGGCCTGTGCCAGCAGGGCGTCCCGGTCCAGCGTGAGGCATCCGCGCAGGGGCGGCAGCGATACCCCGATCTGCTGCAGCGACAGCCCGGCCGCCTGGCCGAGGCCAATCAGCGCCAGCCGCTCCAGCACCTGCTCGTCGTACTGCCGGCGCATGCCGCGACGGCCCAGGGCCTGCAACAGCCCCAGCTGTTCGTAGTAACGCAGTGTCGAGGCCGGCACGCCACTGCGCTTCACCACCTCGCCGATATCCAGTTCACGCATGGGCTTGACCTCAAGTCGCCTTCAAGCGCCAACCTATGGGCAACTTCCCAGCAAGGCAAGGCCATGGCCAGCACATCCCCGGTTGATCAAAGCGCGCTCTGGAATGGCTCTGGCGGGCAGGTATGGGTCGCGCAACAGGCCATGCTCGATGGCCTGTTCCAGCCGCTGGCCGATCTGCTGGTCAGCGAGCTGCCGGACACCGTCACGCAATTACTGGACATTGGCTGCGGTACCGGCGCCAGCCTGCTCGCGTCCGCGGCGGCGCGACCAGAGGCGCACTGCACCGGCTTGGACATCTCCGCGCCGATGCTGGCGCTGGCCCGTCAGCGTGCCGTCGGCGCAGGACTTGAGGCGGACTTCATCGTGGCCGACGCGCAGCAGCATCCGCTGCCGCCGGCACACTACGACTGGATCCAGTCGCGGCTGGGCGTGATGTTCTTTGAGGACACCGGCGCGGCCTTCGCCAACCTGCACCGCGCGGCGCTGCCCGGCGCCGGCCTTCGTTTCATTGCCTGGCGCGGCGCAGACGAAAATCCATTCATGACCACCGCCGAGCGCGCCATCGGCGATGCGCTGGATCTGCCGCCGCGCGTGCCCGGCGCTCCGGGACAGTTCGCCTTCGCCGATGGCGAACGCGTGCGGCACGTGTTGCTGGCCGCCGGCTGGAAGGATGTGGATGTGGTCGCCGTGGACCTGCCCTGCTCGATCGCCCGTGATGACCTGCCGACGTACGTGGGCCAGTTGGGCCCGCTGGGTCTGGCACTGCGCTCGATGCCGGAAGCCCGCGCCGCCGCACTTCGCGACAAGGCACTGGCGGCGTTCGCCCCCTTCATCGAAGGCGACCGCGTGCGCGTGGAGGCCGCCTGCTGGCACGTAAGCGCCCGCGCCTAGAAAAAGGGACGGAGGGGATCAAGTCGTTCTTGCCCCGGCAGTGCCGGAAACGACTTAATCCCCTCCGTCCCCTTTTACCTACAACGCCTCGCCGGCATCGGCCAGGCGCGATTCGATGAGCGCGTACCACTGCTGCAGAACGTCGATCAGCATGTCCAGCTCGGCATCGGTGCGCTGTGCGCGGCCGCTGCGCAGGCAGGCCTGGGCTTCCTGCAGCTGGGCCAGGAACCCCGCCACGGTATCGGCCTGCAGGATCAATCCCGGCAGCCGCCGCCCGGGAATACGCACCACGGCGTGGTTGCCGAGCTGGCCGTACACACTCAGTGTGGTTTCCGTCTTCATGGAAAGAGGCAGGAATTGGGCATTCATCGCGTGCACCATGGAAAACCTGAGCCGCCGGCAGGCGTGGATGACGGGGGAGACGTTGCCACGTCCTGCCGACGGTCAGGGGGGACTCGGAATGCCGGGGTCATGCCCCGGCGCAGGAATCTCAGCGCGGATGGGCCATCCCGGCGATCTGCACCCGCCGATTCGGTGCCAGGCAGGCAATCAGCTCGCGGCGGTTGCGCTGCTCGCACTGCACGATCGGCTCGGCGGCCCCGCGGCCTTCGGCACTGATGCTGGCTGCCGGCACTCCACCCTGCACCAGTGCGGCGCGCACGGCATCGGCACGGCGCTGCGACAACGCCTGGTTGTAGCTGGCGCTGCCGATGCGGTCGGTGTACCCGGTCACCCGGATCGACTGCACCTGCGCCGCCTCACGCACCTGCGCCAGGATGCCCTGCACCGCCTGCTGGCCTTCGGCGCTGAGCTTCGCACTGTCGAAGCCGAACAGTGCGTCGGCAGACAGCCGCAACGGTTGTTCCGGCAATGGCGCCGGTGGCGGTGCCGGCGGTGCCGGCGGCCGCGGTGGGTCGAGCACGGCCGCGCACGATTCCGGCTTCCAGTACCCGGCCTGGGCAATGCCCTTGCCGTCGAAGCGCACCTGGAACTGGCAGGTGAAGTACTCCGCGCCCTGCGCGGTCCGGAAGTTGAACAGGTAGTTCCATTCACGCACGCCCCACATGCCTTCGTTGAAGTGCGGCGTGCCCAGCAGAGTGTAAAGCTGGCGCTTGCTCATGCCCGGCGCAAAGCGGCGCAGATCGGCGACGTCGGGATAGGTGCCTTCCTTCAGCGAGGCTTTCGATGCCTCCGGGAAGTGCACGGCGGTGGCTTCGGCGGGGCCATCGGCAGCCGGCGCATGGCTGCGGCAGGCGGCCAGCAGGCCGATTCCCAGGATCAGTCCCAGTGTCGCGGCAACGTGGCCGGCCCGGGCGATGCGATGCTGTTTCATGTCATTCCCCCTGTTGACGTTTCCGCGCTGCCGGGCCGCGTTGGCGGCCCGGCGGCGGCGATCACCACTGGATGCCGGCACCGACGGCCACACCGGCCTCGCCACGGCTGTTGGTGGAACCACTGAACTTGTAGATCCAGCGCCCGCCTTCGGAGACACCGGAGATGCCCAGCGCCACGCCCGATTCGCCGTTGTAGCTGCCGGCGGCGATCGAAGCCATGCTGCGGCCGGCTTCGCTGGGCTGCGGCAGCGCCGCAGTGGCCATCGCCGAGGCGATACCGGCCGAGGCGCGGTTGTCGGTCTTGCGCAGGTCGCGCTCGAAGCCGCCCATGCGCTCGTCGGTGTAGGCCTTCGACCAGTCCAGGGTCTGCGCCATGCCCGACTTCAGCTGGTCGACATTGACCGCATCGGTGCCGGCAGTACCGGCGGCAACGTTGCGGACCGTGGTCGGGCCGCTGCTGGTGCTGCCGAGGGTGACGCTGTTGAAGTTGGTGGCACCGTTGACCGTGGTGTCGTAGCGGATGGTGCCCTGCTGCGAGGCCTGCAGCTGGCGAACGTTTACTGCATCGGTGGCCTGCGAGCCGTCAGCCACGTTGACCACCTGGCGCTCGGCACCGGCGGCACCGACCGACACCGTGTTCGCCCGGTTCGCCACCGAACCCGCACCCAGTGCCACCGAGTTGTCGGCCTGTGCCTGCGAACCGTTGCCCAGCGCAGTCGAATTGGCACCGGCAGCAGTCGAGCCTGCGCCACCGGCGGCCGAGTTGGCACCACTGGCGGACGGGTCGGCCAGGTTGTTGGTGTTGTTGGCGCGGAAGCTGCCGGCCACGTTGGTGATGTTCTGGATCTTCTGGTCGGTATAGGACTTGGACTGGTCGATGGCGTAGTTCACGCCGTTCTTCAGCTGGCCGACGTTGGTCGCATCGTGGTCGTCGGAGCCATCGGCAACGTGGGTGATCTTGCGTTCGTTGCCAGTGCTGCCGACCGACACTTCACCGGCCGAGCTGCTGGCACCGGTCTGCCCGTAGGCGCCGGTGTAGCCGCTCTGCGCGCCGACGCTGGCCACCGAACCGGCACCCAATGCCACACTGTTGCCGGCACTGCTGCTGGCGCCGTTGCCGACCGCCACGCTGTTGGCACCTGCGGCACTGGCCTGCGGGCCGACCGCCACCGCTTCGGCACCGGCCGCGGTTGCAGCCGCCGCCGTCGAGTTCACCGCCAGGTAGGCACTGCCGCCGCCACCGTTGGTGATGCGCTGGTTGAGGACCTTCAGCGAGCCGTCCACCGCGCTGAAGGCTGCGGTGACGTTGTTGTAGTCGCCGCTGGTGAAGCTGCCATCGGTGGCGATGCTGGAGATGCTGAACTTCGGCGCGGTCCACACATTGGTGGTGCCGTTGAAGGCGGTGCTGCCACCGAAGTAGTTGGCGAGGGTGCTGTGGGTGCTGAACAGCTGGTCGCCGGTGATGGCATCGCTGCTGCCGGCCAGGATGCTGCCGGCGGCGACGTTGGTCACCTTCACCGCTCCGGTGCCGGTGCCCTTCAGCGAGACACTGTTGATCACGTTGCCACTGCCGTCGACGTCGTACTTCACCGCCAGCTTGTCGATCTCGCCGGTCTGGTCGGCAACGTTGGCCAGCGAGTTGCTGACCGCATCGAAGGCGGTGCCGACGTCGTTGTAGCTGCCCTTGGTGATGGTGCCATTGGCGGCGATGTTGTTGATCGAGTAGGTCGGTGCGGTCAGCACACCGCTGGCGTTGACCGCTGCGCCGCCGCCCAGGTGGGTGGCCACGGCCTGGTTGGCAGCGAACAGCTGGGCACCGTTGATCGCCTCGCTGCTGGTGGCACTCACCTGGCCCGGGCCGAGGTTGCGCAGCGTGGTGGCGGTGCCGCCCTGGCCCAGCGTGGCGCTGGCATAGTTGACGCTGCCGTCGCCATTGAGGTCGTAGCGCAGTGCGCCGGCCGCGGCCGCCTGCAGCTGGCCGACATTCACCGCATCGGTGGCGGCGGTACCGGCTGCCATGTTGGTGACCTGGCGCTCCGCACCCGCCGCGCCGACCGACACGCTGTTGGCGCGGTCGGCCAGGCTGCCGGCGCCGACGGCGATGCTGTTGGCAGCGGTTGCACGGGCGTTGGTACCGACCGCGATCGAGTCGGTGCCGCTGGCCACGGCCTCGGTACCGGTCGAATTGACGCGCAGGTACTTGGTGCCGCCGTTGCGGATATCGGTGATCTGCGTGTTGAGGTTGACCAGCGATCCATCGACCGCTGCAAAAGCATCGGTGGCGTTGGTATAGAGGCCCTTGGCGATGGCACCTCCGGTGGAGATGGTGCTGATCTCGAACAGCGGCGCCGTGAAGGCGCCCGTGGCCGGGTCGAAGGCCGCACGACCACCGAAGAAGCTGGCGATGGCGGCGTTGGTGCCTGCCAGCTGTCCGCCGTTGACCGCCTCCAGGCTGCCGGCAGTGACCGCGCCGCCGGCAAGGTTGCCGATGGTGGTGGTACCGGTGCCCGCGCCCAGCGTGACCCGGCGATAGTTCGGGTTGCCGGCACCGTCCAGATCGTAGGTCACCGCGACATCGGCCACGCCATTGATCAGGCTGATCGCGCCCTTCAGCTGGGCCACATTGACCGCATCGGTGTTGGCGCTACCCGCGGCGAGATTGGTGATCTGGCGCTCGCCACCGCCTGCGGTACCCACCGACACTTCACCGGCCGAGACCTGCGGCGCGGTGAGGCCATAGGCGCTGTAGCTGGCCTGCGCACCGCGCAGTGCGGCCGAGCGGTAGCCCAGTGCGACCGAGTTGGCCTGGTTCGAGGTGGCCTCCGCGCCCAGCAGGGTCTGTCCGTTGGCGGTGCCGACGGCGCTGTCGCCGACAATCACCGAGTGGCCCATGCGCGCGGCATAGTCGGCCGTCGGTACGCCGGTCGGGTTGCTCGGATCGTTGGTGCCGGCACCGGGGAAGGCGACATTGGCATCCACCTTCGGCAGTTCGTGGCGGGCGTTGGCACCGATCACCACTTCCTTGGAACCGTTGGCGAAGGCGCCGTCACCCATCAGCACCTGGTAATCCTGTGCGGCATTGACCGCCCAGCAGGAGATGTCGGCCAAGGCGATGTCGAGGCACTTGGCTGCCCATGCCGGCGAATCCTTCGGCAGCAGCAGGCCAAGCAGGCCGCCCGGATTGCCGTTGTTGATGTTGTAGATGTAGCTGTCGGAGGTGACGCCACCGATCAGGGTCAGGTGTGAGCTGCCACCGGTAACCGCACCGCCCAGGCCATTGAGCGTGCTGCCGACCGGCGACAGGTTGACCACCGGCAGACCCAGCACGTTGACCGTCGAATAGGTCTGCATCACGTTGGCATTGCTGAGCTTGAGATTGCCGTTGCTCAGGTAGCCATTGCCACCGAACAGGCTGGTGGTGGTCGGACCGATCAGCTGGCCAACATTACCGACCAGGCCGCCGGTGCCGATGATCAGGCCGGCATTGGGGTCGGCGGCAGCCGGCGCCTTCGGACTGGTCGGCGGAATCGCAGAGGGTTTGGTCAGGCCGAGGCCGCTGAGCGTGCCACCGACCAGGCCACCCACGGCGCTGCCCAGATTGCCGAGGGTGCCATTGAGATTGCCATTGAGCAGGTTGCCCACGGCGCTGCCGACGTTGCCAAGCGTGTTGCCCAGCACCCCACCCAGGCCACCGGTGCTGCCGCCAGTGGCGCCGTTCAGCACGCCACCGACGGTGCTGCCAACGGTGCCGACTGCACTGCCCACGGTACCGACCGTGCCATTGAGGGCACCGCCGACGGCTCCACCGACCGTGCCCACGGTGCCATTCAGTGCGCCACCCACGGCTCCCACGGTGTTGTTGAGCGTGCCGCCCACGGCACCACCCACGTTGCCGACCGTGCCGTTGAGGGCACCGCCGACGGCGCCCACGGTGTTGTTGAGCGTGCCGCCCACCGCACCACCCACGTTGCCAACCGTGCCGTTGAGGGCACCGCTGACGGCGCCACCCACCGCGCCGACTGTGCCGACGGCACCGTTCAATGCGCCACCGACGGCGCCCACGGTGTTGTTGAGCGTGCCGCCCACCGCACCGCCTACGTTGCCAACCGTGCCGTTGAGAGCGCCGCCGACCGTACCGACAGCACCGTTCAATGCGCCGCCCACGGCCCCCACGGTGTTGTTGAGCGTGCCACCCACCGCACCGCCTACGTTGCCAACCGTGCCGTTGAGGGCACCACCGACGGCGCCGCCCACCGCGCCGACTGTGCCGACCGCGCCATTCAATGCGCCACCCACAGCACCCACGGTGTTGTTGAGCGTGCCTCCGACGGCACTGCCCACGCTGCCGACTGTGCCGTTGAGAGCACCACCGACGGCGCCGCCCACCGCACCGACGGTGCCGACAGCACCATTCACTGCGCCACCGACGGCGCCTACGGTGTTGTTGAGCGTGCCTCCCAGGGCACCGCCTACGTTGCCAACGGTGCCGTTGAGAGCGCCACCCACTGTGCTGCCGACCGTGCCGACCGCGCCGTTCAATGCACCACCCACAGCTCCCACGGTGTTGTTGAGCGTGCCGCCCAGGGCACCGCCTACGTTGCCAACCGTGCCGTTGAGGGCACCACCGACGGCGCCGCCCACCGCGCCGACTGCGCCGACCGCGCCATTCAATGCGCCACCCACAGCACCCACGGTGTTGTTGAGCGTGCCTCCGACGGCACTGCCCACGCTGCCGACCGTGCCGTTGAGAGCGCCGCCGACCGCGCTACCGACTGTGCCAACCGTGCCGTTCAATGCGCCACCGACGGCGCCCACGGTGTTGTTGAGCGTGCCGCCCAGGGCACCGCCCACGCTGCCGACCGTGCCGTTGAGGGCGCCACCGACAGCATTCCCAGCGGCGCCCACCACACCGCCGACCAGGCCACCCACACCCAACGCGCTGTTCTGCGCCGCTACGGTTGCCTGGCCCGCCAGCTTGAGATTGCGATCCGCCACCACTTCCTGCCCATCCGGCGCCTGCACGCGCACCTTGCCGGCTACGCCGGTGTCGAAGGCCGCGGTGATCGCGCGGTCATGGGTTTCTCCCGGCAACTCTTCCTTGGCCGGCAGGGTGACCGCTGCCGTCGCCTTGGCCTGCCCGTGAGCGTCGATCTGATGGCCCGCCACCTTCAGCTTCGACTCCAGCGCACCGTCAGCTGCTGCCTTCAGGCCTGGCAGGCCTCCCGCCGACGCAGCACTGACGCCGGCCGCAGCCTTGGCACTGCTGTCGATCGACGCCACCTGCGCGCCCGCAACACCGACCTGGGCCTTGGCGCGTGCGTCTGCGGCAATGCCCAGCGGCGCCTGCGCCGCCGGTGCGACCTGTGCAGCCAGCGATGCATCCACCTGCGCGCCCCGTACCGCAGCATTGCCCAGGCCTACGCTGGCGCGCACATCCGCCGCAAGACCCGGTACCGCGACCTGCTTCGGCGTGCTGTTGGCCGCCAGCTTCACCTGTACGGTGGCCGGCAGCACATCACGCACCACCGGCAGCGACGCCGTGCTCAACTGCAGGCCAACGCGCGCATCCGCGCTGATCGCCGGGCTGCTCTGCGCCTGTCGCGCGGCAGCTGCCAATGCAACTTCGGCATCAACCTTGACCGGCATCGGCTGCGTGTACTTGGCGGCAAGCGCCTGCAGGTCGCGCAGCGATTGATTCGATTCGGATGCCCCCGCGTGCCCGCTGGCCAGCGCACACAGCAGGGCAAGGGCCAGGGCGGTCGGCACCAGCAGGACACTGCGCGGATCACGGGCAGCGCTGCCACCGCTGTCGCCCGTGGCCAGTTCCGAGGCCACAACCAGAGCATTGAGCTGGCGGTTCCATACACGCCGGTAGATGCGGTTCATGAGCATTTCCCCCGTAGGCGAACAACTGGAATGTCAGTGGACTTGCCGCTAGGCAGGTGACTGACATTTCAGCGCGGGCGGAAGCCACGGCGCACTTCATTCCGGCACGGCAATCGCGCATTCCGGCAAATCCACGGCCGGAATCGGCAGCCGGTTATGCAGAAGCGGCAACCATATCGGCAAGCGGATGTGCAATTCCGGCAGAAACCACGGAAAAGCCCTTGTGCCGCTTGATTCAGGCCGGCTGGCCAATCTGCGCCGGGGCGCGCATCAGGGTATCGCGGGGCAGCTCGCCAAATACCTTGCGGTAGTTGTCGGCGAAGCGGGAGAGGTCCCAGAGCCCGCAGCTGAGCGCGATCGCCTTCACCGAGCGCCGGCTGGAATCAGCCATCGACAGGCTGCGGCAGGCCGCGCACAGCCGCAGCATCGACAGATAGCGGTTGGGCGATGTGCCGAACAGGTCTTCGAAGGCGTATCGCAGGCCGCGCTCGCTGACCCCGGCCGCATCGCATATCTCATTCATGTAGATATTTCGGCGCAGGTTGAGGCGCATGAAGTTTTCCGCGCGCTGCGCAATCAGATAATGCGTTCGCCGCGCGCGGCTGCAGCCGGGCCGGTCGGAAGCGCCGGCCCCGAGCAGCGCCTGTACATGCTCGTGCAGCAGGCGCTCTGCTTCTTCTGGCTCGAGGTTGCCGCCCTGCCCCAGCTGGACATGCAGCTGCTGATAATGACGCGCAAGCGGCGCCGATTCGCTGGAAAGGTTGAAAAGCGACAGTGCCTGTCCAGCCGGTGGCGTGCTGCGCAGGCTCAGCTCGGTCAGCTTGCGCTGCACACGGGCAACCGGCGCCAGCATCAGGGTCAGGTGCGTACCAGGGCTCAGCGTGAACTCGCTGATGCCCTCCGGCATTACCGTCAACGCCATGCCGGGCGTCAGTGGAACGCCGTGGCACCAGCTCAGTGTCTCGTCGGTCGCGTGCAGGTATCCCAGCATCGCCCAGTCCGGTGGCAGCATGAAGCGGCCGCGGCAATGGAATCCGCAGCTGATGCTGCAGAACAGGGCTTCCTCGTGTACGCGCGAAGCGAACGCCGCCCGCGGCCCATTGCCATCGAGCAGCAGCAGTTCGACATCGCACACCCGAAGTACACCGCTCAGCGTTGCCAGATCGATTGATCGCAGGCCGCCGTCGTCGCTGTCTCCTACCCCACCATCGACCATGACAGTGTCATCCCCCCATTGATCCGTCACACGCTGCGGCCCCCACTGCCTGACAGGGCCACACCTTTCCACGAACATCCCTCGTTGCCGGGACGGACGCAGCCAATGCCATGCAAACTGCCCGGGAATTGCCACAACCTGAAGCCGAGTATGCCCGATAATCCACCCGGGTAAACCCGCAGCCTGTATTGAAGAAAATAGATACACAGGTGAAGAAAATGTGCCCGCGACTGGCACGGTTTTCGCATGTGATCGAAACAGCATCACATTATCTGCACGTCAGTGAATCGTTTTGCCTGCGAACGGATTTGCGTCACAGAAACAGCCTGAAAGTTTAAGCATTGACGGGTTTCTGCCGAATTTGCATATAGGTTCCAGTTGCAGCCAACCGCCATTCAGGCAAAGTCGATAACACGGTGATCCGGCCACTTCAACGCGGCCGCACCCTGGGGGAGCACATGACCATGGCCGTATTGCACGACATTCCGACCAGCGGCGCAGCGCCGCGCGGTGGACGGTGCGCGGCCGGCATTTTCCCCTGGGCCGATCACCCTGCTTGAGCACGGCGGGCACACCCCGTCGTGCCTCCCCCGCCAGGACGCGCGGGGGTCCACGGACGATCCCGGCGGAGCCGGGCCACCGCCCAACAGGTGTCCTGCAGCAGACAGGTAGAGGGAGAAAATCACCATGAACGCATCGATCCGCACGTTCCTGAAGGAAGAAGATGGTGTCACCGCGCTTGAATATGGATTGCTGGCGGCGGTCATTGCCGGTGTCCTGATCGCGGTCGGCCGCACCCAGATCACCTCGTTTTTCACAACGCTGTTCACGCACCTGACGGACATCGCCAAGGACGCCACCACGGCGGCGAAGTAAACGCGGCGGATATGGACCGATCCAAATACCGGTAATAGTGAAACTACCGGAAGCAAGGTCGGGGAGTTTCCAGGGACAGCCCAGTATCGGGCGACGGAGTGTGCGATGACACTGCTGGGATTGTTGGCCATCGGCGTGTGCCTGCGGATCGCGATCAGCGATCTGTACGCCCGCCGGGTGCCCAACGCCTGGCTGCTTGCCGCGTGCGCGCTGGCTGTACCGCTGTTGATCGCTGGCCAGTTCAGTACGCCGCGCCTGCCGTGGGGGTCACACGTTGCGGGCGCGGCGCTGGGCCTGGCCGCATTGCTTCCGTTCTACGCCGTGCGCTGGATGGGCGCGGGCGACGTGAAGTTCTTTGCGGTGCTGGGGCTGTTGCTGGGATTGGAAGCGCTGCTGCCGATCTGGGTGACCGCCAGCCTCGCCGCCGGGCTTCATGCGCTGGTGGTGCTGGCCTCGCGCCGCCTCGGCCCCATGCTGCCGACGGGCCTGCAGCTGCAGATGACCCGGGCCAGCTCGCAGTGGCAGTCACATCCTGCCCTTCGCGAACTGCAGAGCGCACGGCAGGGACGCCACGGCATTCCCTACGCCGCCTATCTGGCGCTGTCGGCCATCGGCTGGATCATCATCCAGGTCTACGGAGGTGTTTCATGAACACTCGCAGCCCTCGCCGGCAACGCGGCGTGGCCAGCATCGAATTCGCACTGATGCTGATGCTCGGCCTGCTGCCGCTGCTGCTGTTCACTTTCACCGGGGTGATGATCATGGCCGCGCAGCAGACGCTGGCGACCGCATCCGCAGAGGGAGCACGCGCCTCCCTGCGCTACGGCACCAACGCCCAGCGCCGCACCGCGGCCTGTGTCGCAGCACGCAACTCAATGCAGTGGCTGCTGCAGTTCTCCAAGCAGGACGTGGACTGCAGCGCAGGCGGCAGCAATGCCATCGTGGTCGCCGCGCCCGCGCCCTGTGCGGGGCTGCCCGCCGCGCAGTGCATCACCGTCACGGTCAGTTACGACTATGCCGGCCACCCCTTCCTGCCCGGCACCGCCACCCTCTACGGGTGGGTGATGCGGGCTCCCATCCGCAGCGTCGCGGTCGCCCAGCTCGACCTCGGCAGCGGCACCTGACGATTGGTACAGGAGACGGTTCCATGCTCAAGTTGACCCGCATCGCCGCCGTCGCCCTGATCGGCCTGGCCGTGCTGCTGGCCGTGATTGCACTGATGATCGGCCGCAAGCCCGACGCGCCGGTACATGTGGCGCCGGTTGCCAGCGCGGACCCGCAGGCCGTCACGGTGGTCGAAGCCGTCGCCCGGCTGCCGGCCGGCGAGCCGATCACCGCCAACGGGCTGCGACTGGCCCAGCGAACCACGCCGGTCGCCGGCGCCGCGACCAGCATTTCCACCGTGGTCGGCAAGGTTCCGGTCCAGGACATTGCAGAAGGCAGCGCGATCAGCAGCTCGGCCCTCGCGCAGGGCTTCTCGCTGCAGCTGCGGACCGGTGAGCGAGCACTGGCGGTACCGGTCGACGAACTGGTCGGCGCGGGCAATCGCATCCTGCCCGGTGATTTCGTCGATGTGTTCCTAAACCTGCGCACCGCCCAGCCCAGCGCAGGGGGCCCGGGCGAGGCCGCACAGGCGCGCCTGCTGCTGTCGCGCCTGCGCGTGCTGAGCTATGGCCAGCAGGATATCGCGCCCAACCCGGGCGATACCGCCGGCAGCACCGATGGCAGCGAACGCAACGACGCACGCGCGGCGGACATCACCGGCAGCAGCCCTGGCGCCAGCGACCAGACCCGCCAACCAGCGCGCAGCGCGGTACTGGCGGTACCGGTGGCGGACGCCAACCGGCTGCTGCTGGGCGCCCAGCAGGGCAAGCTGTTCCTGGCACTGCGCAACCCGGCCGATACCGGCCTGCCCGACCTTGCCCTGTTCCCGCAGGCGCCGGGCGTGATCGATCCGCTGCGCGGACTGGATGCAGAGCAGCAGGTGGCCCTGCAGCGCCCCGAGAACCATGCCTTCGCAGGCATCGATGGCGATGCGCTGGCCGGACGCGGCGCCGCCCCGACGCGCGTCAACCCGCAGGCGGCGCCGCGCGCACCGGCGGTCCGCCACGGTGCACCACGCGCCTCCGGCATTGAAATCATCCGGGGTGACAGCTCTGCTCCCCGTGGTTCCCTCTGACCTGCCCCGAGTGCATCCATGACCCAACGCCGACTGTCTCCACGCCCTTCCCCTCGCCAGCGCTGGCTGGCCCTGATGCTGGTGCTGCTGGCACCGGCAACAAGCGTGGCCGCCGACGATCTGGTGCTGCAGGCCCGTGAGCAGCGTCCTTGGAGCCTGCCCGCCGACCTCGAGCGCGTGGCCATCGCCGACCCTGGTGTCGCCGACATCGTGATGCTGCGCGGCCAGCGCCAGGCGCTGCTGGTGGGCAAGGCGCCCGGCACCACCACATTGCTGCTGTGGCACCGCAAGCAGGCCGAGCCACAGCGCGTGCAGGTGCGCGTGCAGAGCGCCGTGCAGGGCGCGGCGAGCACCGGCACGAGCGGCCTGCTGTTCACCCAGCAGGACCAACAGGGCCTGCTGCAGGGAAGCACGGACAGCGTGCTTGCGCACATGCAGGAACAGCAGACTGCGGCGATGGCACTTGGTAAAGAGGGCCAGCTCGCCGACGCGTCGACGGTCAGCAGCGGTGGCGTGGTCCAGGTCGAGGTCAAGGTGGTGGAGTTCAACAAGACCGCCCTGAAGCAGATCGGCATCAGCTTCCAGAACCGCAACGGCAGCTTCGCCTACGGCATCGCCCGTCCCGGCGGCCAGCTGCCCGGCAACACCGGCATCCTGCCCGGCATGAAGGAAGGCGAATCGGGCAACGAGTCCACTTCACCGATTTCCTCGGCGTTCCGCCTGGTGTTCGGTTCCACCAAGGGCCTGTGGAATGCCGATGTCGACCTGCTGCAGAGCAACGGCATGGCCCGCGTGCTGGCCGAGCCCACCCTGGTCGCCTTGTCCGGACAGAGCGCCAGTTTCCTGGCCGGTGGCGAACTGCCGATCCTGGAACCGCAGGGCCTGGGCACCACCACCATCACCTACAAGCCGTTCGGCATCGGGCTGACCGTGACCCCGACCGTGCTGGCACCGAACCGCATCGCACTGAAGGTCGCGCCGGAAGCCAGCGACCTGGACTACAGCAATTCGATTGCCCTCAATGGTGTGCAGATCCCTTCGATCACCACCCGCCGGGCCGACACCACGGTTGAACTGGGTGACGGCGAGAGCTTCGTCATCGGCGGCCTGGTCAGCTCCAACGTGGTGTCCAGCGTCAACAAGATTCCGCTGCTCGGTGACCTGCCGATCATCGGCTCGTTCTTCCGCAATTTCGACTACAAGCGTCAGGACAAGGAACTGGTGATCATCGTCACGCCGCGGCTGGTGCAGCCGCTTGCGCGCAACACCGAACTACCGCTGCCCGGCGCACGCGAAGCCAAGCCGAACCTGCCCGAATGGGGCTCGTGGCTGCTCGGCCCGATCAGCCAGGACCCGGTGCCCGGCTTCTCACGCTGATTCCATGATGCCTGCGATACCACGACCATGCCCTACGCCACCGCCCAGCCACTGCATCCACAGGGACCACCGATGAACCTGGTCCTGTACGGAATGGATCGCGAACTGCTGCCCCGGCTGGCTGCCAAGTTGCCGCCGACCACGACCCTGCACTGGCAGGACAGCAACGCGCCGACCTCCGCACAGGACCTTCAACGCGGGGGCCAGAGCCTGGTGCTGCTCGATTTCCGCCCCGAACACGCGGCCGCCTCCAGCGCACTGGCCCAGCAGCTGCAGCAGACCCAGCCGGACCTGGTGCTGGTCGCGGTCGGCGCCACCAGTGCCGGCCAGGTCGAAGGCGTGGTGATCGCGCTGCGCGCCGGCCTGCGCGACGTGCTGGACCTGGACAGCGACAACGCCGGCATCGAAGCCGCGTTGCGACGCGCGCTGTCACCGCGACCGACGGCCTCGCCACAACTGGCGCACAAGGCTCGCCTGATCGTGCTGCTGGGCGTGCGTGCCGGGGTCGGCACCAGCACCCTGGCCGCGCACCTGTCAGTGCTCGCGCAGCAGACCCGCACTCTCGCCCAGGGCGAAGCGTTGCAGCAGGATGGCCTGCTGATGGAGCTGGCACAGCCGTCCGGCGATCTCGCGCTGTACCTCAACCTCGACAGCCGCTTCCACTACGAAGACGCGTTGCGCAACGCCAGCCGCATCGATGCCACCCTCGCCCGCACCGCCATGGCCCGCCATGATTCCGGACTGGTGCTGCTTGATCGGGCCGGTGGCAGTGACGCGGTGCCGCCCTCCGATCCGGGTGCACTGCTGCAGCGCCTGCGCGCGGTCTTCGCCAGCGTGCTGTGCGATGCCGGCGGCTGCCCCCTGCGGCAGTTGCCGCCGCTGCTGCTGGATCAGGCCGACGAAATCTGGCTGGTCACCGACGCCTCGATCGCTACCCTGGTGTCGCTCGACCAGGCGCTGAAGCATCTGGCGGGTCAGCGCGAACGCGAGAAGCGGCTGCAGCTGGTGATCAATCGCCACGACGACAGCAGCGGCATGAGCCCCGAACAGATCGCGCGCCGCTTCGAGGTGCCGCTGCTGGCCACCTTACCCGAACGTCCACGCGTGCGCCTCGCTGCCAGCCAGGGCCACCTGCTGCTGCAGGACGCACCGCGCGACCCCTACCTGCGTGCTCTCGCCCCGCTCGTTTCGCGCCTGGACCCGGCTGCATGCCCGGTGCAGGCACAGGGACTGCGGGAAAGACTCTCCCTTGCCCTGGGTGGATCGCAATGGAAGACAAGGTAACCCCGTTCCCGCATGCCGCCACCCGCCCGGTGCTGCCCGACAACCCGCCGGGCCACCTGCCGTTCGCGCAGACCGAGCAGTACCAGAAGGTGCTGTCGGCCGCGCATGAGCACCTGCTCAACAGCATCGAGGACGAGCGAATCGACATCGATTCCTGGGCGCCGGATACCATCGCACGCTGGGTGCAGGTGCAGACGGTGGGCTTCATCCAGGAATGGCGCATCCCGATCAATGAAGAAGAAATGCAGGTGGTCGCAGAAGGGCTGGTCAAGGAGCTGACCGGCTTCGGCCCGCTCGACGACCTGCTGCATGATCCGTCGATCGAAGACATCCTGATCAACGGCTTCAAGGACGTGCACGTCTCGCAGGGTGGCCAGCTCAAGCGCGCCACGCAGCGCTTCACCGACGATACCCACCTGTTGCGGATCCTGCGGCGCATCCTCGCACCATTGGGGCGCCGCCTGGATGACTCCTACCCGATGGTCGATGCGCGCCTGCCCAATGGCGGCCGCCTCAACGCGATCATCTCGCCGCTGGCGGTGGATGGACCGATGGTCTCCATCCGCAAGTTCCGCAAGGACCCGTTCACGCCTGACGAGCTGCTGGCCAAAGGCACCTTCGATGCGCCGATGCAGGCGCTGCTGAAAGCCATGGTGCTGGGGCGCTGCAACATCCTGGTGTCGGGCGGAACCAGCTCCGGCAAGACTTCGCTGCTGAACGCACTGGCCAGCTACGTGCCGCCCAATGAGCGCGTGATCACCGTCGAGGACACTGCCGAACTGTCGCTCAACCACCCGCACGTGGTGCGTCTGGAAAGCCGTATCGGCGGCGCCGAAGGCCATGGCGCAGTGAGCATCCGCGACCTGGTGCGCAACAGCCTGCGCATGCGGCCGGACCGCATCGTGGTCGGCGAAGTCCGTGGCGCCGAGGTGCTGGAAATGCTGCAGGCGATGAACACCGGCCACGACGGCTCGATGGCGACCATCCATGCCAATTCACCGCGTGATTGCCTGTACCGCATCGAGATGCTGGCAGGTTTCGCCGGCTTCCAGGGCAGCGAAGACAGCCTTCGCCGGCAGATTGCCAGTGCGATCGACTTCATCGTGCAGATCTCGCGGCTGGGCAGCGGCCGCCGCGTGCTGGTCTCGATCACGGAAATCACCGGCGTCAGCGACAACCTGATCACCACCCAGGAGATGTTCCGGCACGAACTGCAGATCGACGCAAACGGCCGGGAGATCGACCGCTGGATCGGCCTGGGCTTCCAGCCCCACTCGCACAAGCTGGAACCGTTCCGCCAGCTGCTGCGCGAATCGCTGTACGGAGACTATTGAGCATGGGCACCGGTCTGCTGCTGGGCGTGCTGAGCATCATCTCCGTGCTGCTGGCGCTGGCGGCATGGCTGTGGGGCACGGCCAGCACCCGCGAGCAGCGCCAGGCTTCGCTGCAGCATGCCGAGCAGCAGCTGGCGCGTGGCAATACAGCCACTTCGCCATCGGCCAGCATCGCCAGTGCCGCCGCCAACGAGCCCGCGCGGCCTGCCAGCAGCGGGCGCAGGCCGCTGCCCTGGAATGGACTGCTGCAACGTGCGGGCCTGCAACCGGGCTGGAAACTTCCGGTGATGCTGCTGGTGCCGGGGCTGGTGCTGTCACTGACGGCCATGCTGCGGCTGGGCACTGCGTGGATGTTCCCGCTGACCCTGCTGCTGTACGCGCTCGGTTGCTGGCTGTGGATCATGCGCCGGACCACCCGGCTGCGCGCGCAGCTGCTGCACCAGCTGCCCGATTTCCTCGACAACCTGGTGCGCCTGACCGCCCTGGGCAACAGCCTGCAGGCGGCCTTCCAGGTCGCGTCGATGCAGACCAGCGCGCCGCTGCGTGGCCTGCTCGACACCACGGTGCGCTATGCCCGCAGCGGCATGGATCTGGATCGTGCGTTGTCACTCGCCGCACAGCCCTATCGCATGGATGTACTGAAGGTGCTGTCGGTGGTGATCGGCGTCAGCGTGCGCATCGGCGGCCGCTCCGACCAGATCCTGCAGCGCATGGGCGACTTCATGCGCGACCTGGAACAGGCGCAGCAGGAGCTGGCGGCGACCACCTCGGAAACGCGGATGTCGGCCTGGGTGCTGGGCCTGCTGCCGCCGGCCAGCGCCGTGCTGATGGCCATCGCCAGCCCCGACTTCTTCCAGCCCGTGCTGCACGAGCCCCTCGGCCACAAGGTCCTGCTGATCGCGTTGGGCCTGGAGCTGGTGGGCGCTTTCCTGCTGTATCGACTGGCCAAATCGCTATGAGCCATCGCAGCCCCCCTGGAGAAGCCCGATGAGTGCAAGCACCTGGTTTGCGCTTTCACTGCTGGTGCTGGCCGCGGGCGTGGCCCTGCTCGGGTTTGCCGGCTGGGTCCGCAGCCATCGCGAACAGCGTACGTCGGCCACGCTCAAGACCGCCCTGCAGCCGCGTGACGAAGCGCGCGAAGTGGAAGCCGCGGGCCGCGATTCGCTGGGCTGGCTGGAGCGCTTCGGCCGCTCGCTCAGTGGTGGCCGCCTGGAAGCCGCGCTGCTGGCCAACGAGGATCGCCTGCTGCTGGATCTGGCCGGCTGGAACACGCGCCGCGGCACCGCCATCTATCTCGGCGTCCGCCTGCTGCTGGCGCTGCTGGTACTGGCCCTTGCGCTGGCCTTCAGCGAAGCGACCGGGCTGGCGAAGATCATGGTGGTGATCGGTGCACTGGCAGCGGGCCTGCTGCTGCCCAAGTTCGCCCTGTCTGCCTGGGTCAAGCGTCGCCGCCGTGCAGTCGAGAACGAGCTGCCGTTGCTGATCGACCTGCTGCGCCTGCTGCAGGGGGTGGGATTCAGCATGGACCAGAGCCTGCAGACGCTGGGCGACAAGCTGCGTGATGCGCTGCCGATCCTCGGCGGCGAACTGCAGGAAGCCAACGTGGCCTACACCCACGGGCGCACCCGCGCGCAATCGCTGCGCCGCCTGAGTGACGTCTACGGTGACGACGACCTGAGCAGCCTGGTGCAACTGATCCTGCAGGTGCATGCACACGGTGGCGCGGTGCAGGAGCCACTGCGCCAGTTCAGCATCCGCCTGCGCGAGCAGCGCCGCAATTCGCTGAAGGAAAAGGTCGGCAAGCTCTCGGTGAAGATGACGGTTGTGATGATGCTGACCCTGCTGCCAGCGCTGATGCTGGTTCTTGCCGGCCCGGCGCTGGTTGCGCTGGCCGCCACCATGTCCTCGATGGGAACGACCTGATGCCCGCCCTTCGCACCGCCTGCCTGCTGTTCGCCCTTGCCGCCGTCGCCAGTGGCTGCGCGTCGACCACGCCGAAGTACCTGCGCGCGCCCAGCCTGGCCGCGCCCGAACCGGCACCACAGGACAGCCGCAACGCCTACCTGGAACTGATCGCGCGCATGCAGCAGCAGGGCGCCTGGTATGCCTCGCTGGCCCACGTCGATGCATTCCGCCAGCGCTACGGTGATCGCCCGGCGCTGCGGCTGCTGCAGGCCGACGCCCTGCGCGAAACCGGGCAGGCCGACGCGGCCATCGCGCTCTACCGCGAACTTTCCACGGGGCCGCAGGCGGCCGCCGCCGCACATGGCCTGGGCCTGATCGCCGCGCATCGCGACGACGCCGCCGGCAGCGAGCAGTCTCTGGCCCGGGCCACCCAGCTGGAACCGCTGAACACCGACTACCTCGGCGATCTGGGCTACGCGCGGCTGCGCGCAGGACAGTTCGACCAGGCCCGTGAGCCGCTGGCAAAGGCGCTCGAGCTGTCACCCGGCAATGCCAAGGCGACGGCCAACCTTGCGCTGTGGGCGGTGCTGCGTGGGGACACCGCCACGGCCGAGCGCCTGGCCCAGCAGGCCAACCTCAACGAAGACAGCCGCCGCGGCATCCAGCAGCAGGCCGAGCAGATCCGCGCACGCCTGCAGCAGCGCCAGGCGGCAGCAGCGGCACGCGAGGTGGCAGCCCCCCGCGCGGTTGCCGGCCCGCCGGCCCGCCCGCAGGCCGCAGCCCGGCTGGCCGCCGAAGCGCGACGCGACGCTCGCGATGAGCGGAATCCGCAGCGCCTGCCACCTTCGATGCTCGAACGCTTCAGCACCCCAGACCAGCCCACCGGGAACACGCCATGATCAAGCCACACCTGACCCGTCGCCTGTTGCCCGCGCTGAGCGGCCTGCTGCTGGCGACAGCTGCCCAGGCACAGCAACAGCCACTGACCGGGCAGATGCTCGGCGGCGCCCGTCCCGCGGCAACCGCAGCGCAACCGCTGCAGTCCGAAACGCTGGCAACGGTCGACGTGTCCGCGCCCGAGGCACCTGTACCCGTACCGGCACCCGCCCCTCCCCCTGCCTACCACGTCGCCAGCACTGCGGCCGTACCTGCGCCCGCGGTACGCCGCAGCGAGATCGGCGACGCCACGCGCAGCCTGTTCCAGCTGCAGGCCTCGGGGCAGCAGGCCGGCCCGCGCCTGCCGATCCTCGGCGACCAGGCCACCCTGAGCTACGCACGCTACCTGAAGAGCTTCCAGCACGAGATTCCCGATTTCTTTGAAACCGATGTCGGCAAGTCCAAGGGAACATCCTCATCCGGACGTTGAGGTAGGCCATGAAACGCCCACGCCAGTTCAGCTTCAACCGCCCCCGCGGCGGCATGTCGGTCACCATGATGCTGGTCATGCTGGCGCTGCTGGCCATGCTCGGGCTGGTCGAGATCGGCTACCTGTTCTGGGCCAAGCGCGATGCGCAGAAGGTCGCCGACCTGGCGGCGCTGGCCGGCGCCCAGCGCCTGGAACTGTGCACGTCGGACAACAGTGACAACAGTGCGGCGCGGCAGAGCGCGCTGACCCAGAACCGGTTTGCCGGCAGCCTGCAGATCAGGTGCGGGAACTGGAGCGCGACACGCGACACGACCAACCGCTTCCAGGCCACCGTGGATGCGGCCAACCCCCGCAACGCCGTGCAGGTCATCGCGCAGCGAAGCGTGCTGCCCTTCTTCGGGCAGAACACCAGCTTGCCGACCGTCAGCGTGCAGGCGGTGGCGCGCCGCTCCGAGCCCACTGCGGTGTTCGCCGTCGGCTCGCAGCTGCTGCGGACCCGCGGCGATTCGCTGCTGATGTCGACCCTGCGCCTGATCGGCCTGGATGTCACCAACGCCACGGTGCTTTCCTATGACGGCCTGGCGCAGGCCAACGTCACACCCTCCGGCCTGCTGAAGGCGCTCAACATTCCAGTCAGCGCCAACCTCAGTGTGGCCGACTTCAACCGCCTGCTGGCGGTCAACAAGATTTCGCTGGCGCAGCTGGTCGACGCCACCGCCACGGTGGTCGGCCGCGATACCACCGTCGGCGTGCAGCTGCGTGCCCTGTCGGACCTGGTCGCCACCCGGCTGGACATCACCAAGCTCAACATCGCGCTGGGCAGCGAATCCGGCGGCGGTGGCCTGTTCGCCGAGGTCATCTCTCCGGACGGTACCGCCGGCAGCGCGCTGGAATCGAAGATCAGCGTCCTCAACCTGATCAGCACCGCCATTTCCATCGCCAATGAAGGCAACGGCATCGCGATCGGCGGCCTGAACCTGCTGGGCATCAACGTGCAGGCCGGGGTGGTCGAACCGCCGTCGATAGCAATCGGTGGCGTGGGCTCACGCGCCTACAACGCGCAGGTCCGCCTGATGGCCGATGTCGACAGCAACAACCTGTTTGCGCTTGGCCCACTGCTGCAGCTGCTGGGTACGCGCCTGCATCTGCCCGTGCACGTCGATGTCGCCAACGCGATGGGCACGCTGACCGGCATCCAGTGTGGTGGCACCTCGCCCCAGGCCACCATCCAGGTCGACTCCTCGGTGCTGCGCGCCTGCGTCGGCAACGTCGATCCCGCACAGCGGTTCTCCAAGAACAATGTCTGTGACAACACCCTGCAGAAGGAACAGCTGCTGACACTGCTGGGCCAGCCCTTGATCAACGACAAGATCACCCTGCCCGCGTTGACCAGTTCGCAGAACCTGACCCTGGCTGCCGGCGAGAGCGGCTCCACCCAGATCAATCCGCTGGCACTGGGCAATGCCGTTTCCGATCTGGTCAACGAGTTGCTGCGGGTCCTGTCCGGCATGCTCAGCTCACCCAAGCAGGGTATGAGCGCGAACGACACCGCCAAGGCGCTGGCCGACCGCTACCTGCAGGCGACGTTCCCGCCCAACACGCGCTATGACGTCAACAAGCTGATTCCGCTGCTGCGCGATGGCGACCCCAGCCGGCAGCTGGCGCCGCTGAACAGCTGGAATGTGCCCGGTGGCCTGCCCTACGCCTGCGGCCTGCTGAACCTGGTCACCTGCCACAAGGACGGGCCGGTCTGGGATGCGTTCAAGGTCACCGTTACCGGCCAGGGCCTGGGCGTGCTCGACGGGCTGCTCGGCTCACTGGTCGGCGGCCTGCTGATCAACCGCTGCGACAGCCTGCTCGGCAACCTGATCGACTACAACGGCTGCGTGCGCAACAACCTGGCGTCGTACATCCAGACCGCGCCGGCCGGCTTCCTCGATGGTGCCGGTGGAACCGGCGTCAGCAACCCCGATGGCAGCGTCAGCTGCAGCGGGCTGCTGTGCACGCTGCTGAAGCCGATCCTGGCCGCGCTGCGCCCGGTCCTCAACAGCGTCGGCACCCTGCTGACCAACCTGCTGGCCAGCGTGCTGGGGCTGGAACTGGGGCGGACCGATGTCAACGTGCAATCGATCCAGTGCAGCGCCGCGCAGCTGGTCTATTGACCCGTGACGGGCGCCCTTGGCGGCGCCCGCGCCCATGCTAGACTCCCGGCGGGGAACCACCTTCATCTCAACCCACACTCATCCGTGGATGGTCTAGACATGCGAGAAACTTCAGGGGGCGCGGTCTTCGCCCGTCAGGCGCGCGGCGCGGCAATGCTGGCCGTGGCCATGATGCTGGTGGCACCGGCGGCGATGGCCGCCCGTGGCGACCGCGAAGCCGCCGCAGAGCCGGCCGCGCGCACCGCACCGGTAGTGCGCAACACCGTGGACGAACTCAAGCAGCTGATGGATTCGCGCCAGCTGACCGAGCTGCGCACCACCTACAACGGCAACTACGGTGCCAGCCTGCTGTTCAACGCCAACACCCTGACGTATTACGTCGCCCTGTTCCAGGAAAAGAACTTCTGGCGGGTGATCAAGACCGATGCCGTGGACAACGCCGAGCGCGTGTACCGCACATTTGCGCAGCAGTCCGAACAGCTGGCGCAGGTCTATATCGACACCACCCGGCTGGAAGCCGGCAAGCGCTACACCGAGCGCCTGGTGGCCTATAACGAGGAGCGCCTGCGCACCCTGCAGCAGGAAATGGAACAGCAGCAGGCGCAGTCGGCCCAGGTCAGCGCGGCCCTGCAGCAGGCCCAGCAGCAGGCGGTCAGCCTGAGCACCGACGTGCAGAGCACCAACAGCCAACTGGACGCGCTGCAGCGCCGTATCCAGATCCTGCAGGCCGAACAGGGCAACCCGGAGCTGAGCCTGCCCAAGCCGGACAGCGTGCCCTCGCCGGCACCGGCGGCGGCCAGCGACGGTCGCTGAGCCCGCGCTTCCAGCGTCTCCGCACAACGGCGCCCTTGGGCGCCGTTGTCGTTTCCAGCACTGAAATCAGCGACACGCGTCGTGCACCGCGTCATCCAGCTGTCGGCGCTGTACGAAGTCCAGGCGCCTGGTCCTGGCCAGCGCCTTCCCGCGTTGCTGCCGTGCACGCTCACAGGCGGCGGGATCAGCGCTGATCGGGATCAGCGCAGCGCGCGCGCGCCCGGGGCGTGACGCCCGCCGCCGGGCCGGCGCTGCAGTGGACGTGGCAGGCACCGGGCCACGCGACAAGGACTGTTCCGCCGGAACGTCCCAGCGCCATTCCGCGCGCCCCTGGCACGGCGTCTGCTGGTAGACCGGGTAAGCGCCGTCCACGCACTTGTAGACGTGGGTCTGCGCGCCTACTGCGGCCGACAGCAGCAGGCACACCAACAGGCAGCATGGAAGTCTGGGCATTGCGGGCTCCGCGACAGGTCCGCTGCCATCGTCAGCCGGCCCCCGGTCGCCCGCCAGAGCGATACACGTCACAGCCCCGGCAATCCAGCACAGGCGTGCAAGGCATCCGATAGCCATTGCGCTGTACTGCCGGAGGCACCGGCAGGCCTGCCGGTGCCTTCCCTCCCTTCCGCCAAGGAACCTGCAATGAGCAACTACGTCACCGTCGCCGATGGCGCCCGCATCTTCTACAAGGACTGGGGCAGCGGACAGCCGATCGTGTTCGCCCACGGCTGGCCGCTGTCCTCCGATGCCTGGGACCCGCAGATGCTGTTCATGGGGCAGAGCGGCTATCGCGTGATTGCGCACGACCGCCGCAGCCACGGCCGCTCCAGCCAGACCTGGGACGGCAACAACATGGATACCTACGCCGACGACCTGGCCGCGATGATCGACGCGCTGGACCTGAAGGACGCGATCCTGGTCGGCCATTCCACCGGCGGCGGCGAAGTGGCCCACTACATCGGCCGCCACGGCAGCAAGCGCGTCGCCAAGGTGGTGCTGGTCGGCGCCGTGCCGCCGTTGATGCTGAAGACCGCCGGCAACCCGGCCGGCACTCCGCTTGAGGTGTTCGACGGCATCCGCAAGGGCACCGGCGGCGACCGCTCGCAGTTCTTCAAGGATCTGGCCACGCCGTTCTTCGGCGCCAACCGCGATGGCAACAGCGTCACCCAGGGCATGCGTGATTCGTTCTGGCTGCAGGGCATGCTCGGCGGCGTCAAGGGCCAGTACGACTGCATCCACGAATTCTCGGAAGTGGACTACACCGGTGACCTGAAGAAGATCGACGTGCCTGCGCTGGTCGTGCATGGCGATGATGACCAGATCGTACCGTTCGATGCTTCGGCCAAGCTGTCCTCGCAGATCATCAGCGACGCCGAACTGAAGGTGTATGCCGGTGCACCGCACGGCCTGACGGTCACCCACGCCGACGCGTTCAACGCCGACCTGCTGGCGTTCGCACGCAAGTGATGTGTGGCGGCGGCGCCTGAAGCGCCGCCGCTTCTGCGGTAGTGCCGGCCGCTGGCCGGCAACTTTTCCATCCTGATCCAAAGCACATGCAGCCGGCCAGCGGCCGGCTCTACCAGAGCAGGTCAGATGTCACTGTGGTGGTGCGGAACGCCGGCCTTGGGCAGCGGGTCATGGCCGCCCACGAAGTGACGTACCACTGGTGCCCGTTCGCCGCGATGCAGTTCGCGCAGCACCTCCTGGATCGCCTTGTCATCGGCGGTGATGCGTTCGTGCTGGCGCAGATGCTCCAGCCACGACGGGGTCACGAAATACTCCAGGTGGATGCCCGGCGTCGCCACATCCTCAACCACGCCCCAGACCACGGCGCCATCACGGCGACGGATCGTTCCCAGCGCGCGCATCTGCGCCTGGAATGCGCTGCGATCGGCATCGTCGATGCGGTATTCAATGGTCACCAGCACCGGGCCGCGATCATTGGATACCGGTACTGAGAGTTCCGGTGCCGGCCAGTGCCCGGCCGGACGCAGGTTCAGGTCTTCAGTACCGGCGATGCGCACGCGCCAGACCAGCAGTCCGCCGATCACCGCACCAGCAGCAGCCACCAGCAGGGCCAGCTCAGGCGAGGTGCGCTGCGCCAGCGCGCCCCAGCTCAGGCCGCCAGCGGCCATGCCGGCAGAGAACACCATGATGTACAGCGCCAGCGCGCGCGCACGTACCCACGCCGGTACCGCCGTCTGCGCGGCGATCTGCAGCGAAGAGAGCACGGTGATCCAGGCAAAGCCATTGACCAGCATCACCACGGGAAGCACGTACCAGCTGCGGGTCAGCGCCAGCCCGACCAGGCTCAACGCCAGCGACAGCGTGGCCAGCAGCACCAGCAGGTCGCGGTCCATCTGTGCGCGCAGCTTCGGCAACAGCAGCGCGCCGCCGACCGCACCGATGCCAATGCAGCCCAGCAGCATGCCGTACTGCCCCGCCCCACCCTGCATCTGCCCGCGCACCACCACCGGCAGCAAGGCGTTCATCGCCGCGGCGAAGAAGAAGAAGCCGACCGACTTGATCAGCACTGCCTGCAGCCGCCCGGCGCGGCTGGCATAGCGCAGGCCTGCCTTCAGGCCGGCACCGAAGCCTTCCGGCGGCAGGCTGGACTGCTTCGGGTCGCGCTTCCAGCCCCACACCACGAACAGCATCGCGGCGAAGGTGATGGCGTTGAAACCGAAGGCCCAGACCGCACCGAGCTGGGCCACGATCACGCCGCCGATGGCCGGGCCGATCGAGCGCGCGATGTTGATGCCGATCGAGTTCAGCGCCACCGCCGAGGCCAGCATCGGCTGCGGCACCAGTTCGGACACGATCGCGGCCTGCGCCGGCATCGCCATCGCCGCGCCACACCCCATGCAGAAGGTCAGCAGCACCAGCAGTTGCGGGGTCAGCATGTCCATGGCGGTCAGCGCCGCCATCACCGCAGCCACCAGCAGCATCCAGCCCTGGGTGGCCAGCAGGTACCTGCGCCGGTCGACGATGTCGGCCAGCGTGCCGGCGGCCAGTGCCAGCAGCACGATCGGCACCGTGGTCGCCGACTGCACCAGCGCCACCATCAACGGTGAGCCGGTGCGCTCGGCCATTACCCAGGCGGCGGCCACATCATTGACCCAGGTGCCGATGTTGCTGGCCAGGATCGCCAGCCAGATCGAACGGAACATCCGGATCTTCAACGGCGACCAGGCCCCTGCGGCCGGTACGGAAGGTTGCGACGCGGTTGCGTTCACCATTGCCATGCTCCAACGATCGAGGCGAACAGCGTGTCCTGGCCTCCGGCCTGCTTCAGTGCAGGACCGGCATCGACCCAGGCCAGCTGCAGCTGCCATTGCCAGTGTTCGCTGGCCTGCCAGCGGGTTTCGGATTTGTACTGGTTGCCGATGCGGCGTGCGCCACCGGCAGTGCCTGGCAGCGCCAGCAGCGGTGCCGGCGTGGTGTAGACCGCATCGGCGCGCCGATGCTTCCAGGCCATCTGTACGCCCAGCTCCGTCGTTACCGTGTCGTGCAGGCGCAGGCTCAGCGTAGGCTGGATATCCATCAGGTTGGCCGGCGCCAGCAGGCTGGCCTCGCTGAAGTAGGCCGACTTCGGGAACAAGGCATTGAACGTTCCCAGCCGGCCATCGCGCAGATTGCCGTCGCCGCTGGCAATGTCGGCCTTCAGGCCCAGCCGTGGCTGCAGCGGCAGGTCCGGCCAGCGCCAACCCGTATCGGTGGCCAGCGTCCATGCGCGGATGTCGAGGTCACCCGTGGCGGTCCCCAGTTCACCGCCCTGCACCACCAGTTCGTTGTTCCAGTCCAGTGCACCGGCCTGGCCGAACCAGCGCGCGCCGAGTGTCTGCCGACGTTCGGTACCGCTGCCTGCGGCGAAGCGCGCGCCGTCGCGGCGGTAGTCCAGCAGGTACAGATCCCACTGGCCCGACGCCTGACCGCGCGCCGTCGTGGCGTACGCCCCCCACAGGTGGGCACCGTGTTCGCCCCGATCATCGAAGGCACCGGCTCGATTCTCCACCGGCCGCAGCACCATCAGGTCCAGCATGCCGAGGCGGCCTTTCCAGCCTGCACGTGCGCCGTCGAAGGCCAGGCGGATGTTCGGCCCATCGCGTACCGACAACAGCCGCGAACTGCCGTAGCCGGCCTCCTGCCGCCCCAGCTGCAGGTGAAAGCCACCGTGCTGCCAGCGCCAGTACGCCTGCTGCACGTCCAACGCGCTGCGATCGGTACGGCCGGGGCCGCCGGCCTTGCCACTCTCGGCGTGCACACCCAGCTGCAGCTTCGCCTGCCAGGTGTCTTCCACATAGGTGGCCGAGGCCAGCGCACGCAGCAGGCCGTAGCCATCCTCTGCGCCTCCGATGCCGAAGCGGGTCGGATCGTAGTACAGGCCACGCACGCGTAGCGACGCATCCCATTGCAGTTGGCCGTCGCCTGCATCGCTGCAGTGGCCACCGTCGCAGGCCAGCGCCAGCGCCGGCATGGCCAGCAGCGCCAGGCTCAGAACGCGAAGCACGAGCATCCCATCGCGCCCCAGAACGCGGTCAGGTCATCGGTCGGCGCCACGTGCCGGGCGGCATGACCATGGGCGCCATGCGTACTGCAGGCCACACCGTGGTGATGGCGGTGGGCAGCGGCCAGGCCGGTCGCGGCTCCACCCACGTGGTAGCCGCCAAACCGGTTCACCGGCGACCAGTTGGGCATCGCCGGCGGCAGCTGCGGGGCCAGGGCGGCGTAGTCACCGTCGGCGTGCACGATGCGGCCACCGACCACGGTCAACACGCTGGTGATGTCGGCGATCCGCGCGTCATCGACGCGGAGGAAATCAGCCGACAGCAGGATGAAGTCGGCCAGCTGGCCAGCCTTAAGCGTGCCCTTCACCGCTTCGTCGCCCGAGAACCACGCGCTGCCCTGGGTCCACAGGCGCAGCGCCTGTTCGCGCTCCAACAGGTTCTCATCGCCGTACAGGGCCAGGCCGCCCACGGTGCGCCCGGTCACCAGCCAGGACAACGCCACCCACGGGTTGTAGCTGGCCACGCGGGTGGCATCGGTTCCGGCCCCCACCGGCACGCCTTCGGCCAGCATCCGCTTCACCGGCGGCGTATGCCGCGCCGCCTGCACACCGTAGCGCTCGACGAAGGCCTCGCCCTGGTAGGCCATGCGGTGCTGCACGGCGATGCCGCCGCCGAGCGCGCGGATGCGTTCGATGTTGCGCGGAGTGATGGTCTCGGCATGGTCGATGAACCAGTGCAGGCCATCGAACGGCACCTCGCGGTTGACCTGCTCGTACACGTCCAGGATGCGGGTGATGCTCTCGTCGTAGGTGGCGTGGATGCGGAACGGCCAACGCTTCTCGACCAGCAGCTTCACCACATCGTGCAGTTCCGGTTCCAGCTCCGCCGGCAACTCCGGGCGTGGCTCGTTGAACAGCTCGAAGTCGGCAGCGGAGAACACCAGCATCTCGCCGGCCCCGTTGTGGCGCAGCAGGTCATCGCCCTGGCGAGGCTGCAGCATCTCGCTCCAGCCGCGGAAGTCATCCACTTCCTTGCCCTTGTTCTGGGTGAACAGGTTGTAGGCGATGCGCACTGTCAGCTGGCCATCGCGGTGCAGCTGCTCGATGACCTGGTAGTCCTCCGGATAATTCTGGAAACCGCCTCCGGCGTCGATCACCGAGGTGATGCCCAGCCGGTTCAGCTCACGCATGAAGTGGCGGGTGGAATTGGCCTGGTACTCGATCGGCAGCCGGGGCCCCTTAGCCAGCGTTGCATACAGGATCAGCGCGTTGGGCTTGGCCAGCAGCAGTCCGGTCGGGTTGCCCAGCGAGTCGCGCACGATCTGCCCGCCCGGCGGGTCCGGCGTGTCTTTCGTGTAGCCACAGGCCCGAAGCGCAGCGCGGTTGAGCAGCGCGCGGTCGTACAGGTGCAGCAGGAATACCGGCGTATCCGGCGCGATGTCGTTGAGTTCCTGCAGGGTCGGCAGGCGCTTTTCGTTGAACTGCGCGGCAGTGAAGCCACCGACCACGCGTACCCATTGCGGCGCCGGGGTGCGATCAACCTGTGCCTTCAGCATCGCCATCGCATCGGCCAGCGAACGCAGGCCATCCCAGCGCAGTTCCAGGTTGTAGTTCAGGCCGCCGCGGATCAGGTGCGTGTGGCTGTCGTTGAGGCCGGGCAACAGGCGCCGGCCCTGCGCATCGATCAGGGTCGCTTCGGTGCCCCAGTCGCGCATGATCTGCTCGTCACTGCCGACGGCAACGATGCGCCCCTCCTGCACGGCCAGCGCCTGTGCGTGTGGCTGCTGCGGGTCGAGGGTGGTGATGCGGGCATTGCGGATGACCAGCGTGCTCATGCGACGCTCCTTGGAAGTGGAATCGAATGCAGCTCCGGCGCGGCCAGCCAGGCCCAGCGCCATCGCGGCGCTGCCGCCCAGCACCACGTTGCGGCGGCCGTGGTCGAGTGGATCGTGACTCATGCGAGGTCTCCTGGAAGGCGCTGGCCGTCCAGTGCCCAGGCGCCGGGCCCGGCCAGCGCGAGGGCCAGCAGTACCGTGGTCCACATCAACGGGTACTCGCTACCGCCGCGCATCCAGAACCAGCCCCTGGGCAAGGACAACAGTACGGTGAAGCCGATGAAGGCAGCCGCCGCAAGCGCGGCGACGCGGGTCTGCCAGCCCAGCAGCACGGCCAGCCCGGACAGCACCTGCAGCAGGGCCAGCAACAGCGGCAGCGGTGCCACCGCTGGAAGGCCGAAGCCGCGCAGTTCAGTGGCAAAACCGGCCAGCCCGGGGCCTCCGAACCAGCCGAACAGCTTGCCCAGCGCGTGCGGCAGCAGGAAGCCTCCGGCTGCCACGCGCAGCATCAGCAGGGCCAGGTCGAGGCCATGGCCGGCCAGCATGCTCAGTGCCCGCCTTCCTGCGCGCCGAACATGCGCTTGGCGTACTGGATGCCGATGCCATAGCCGCCGGCGTGGTCGCGGGCGATGCCGGTGGTCAGCTCGTAGGTCTCGCCACGTGCCCAGTCGCGCTGCAGTTCAAGCAGGTACTGCACGCTGGTCGTCGGCACCGCGCCGGCCTGCACCATGCGGGTGATCGCACGCTCGTGGGCCTCTTCGCTGACATCGCCACAGGCATCGGTGATCACGTACACCTCGAACCCCTGCGCCAGCGCTGACAGCGCCGGACCGACGATGCAGACGCTGGTCCACAGGCCGGCAAGCACCAGGCGGCGCTTGCCGATGCGATTGATCTCCGCGATCACCGCCTGATCTTCCCAGGTATTCATCGAGGTCCGGTCGAACACCGGCTGGCCCAGGAAGATCTCCGGCAGTTCCGGGAACATCGGGCCGGAGAACGACGTTTCGGCCACCGTGGTCAGCAGCACCGGTACGTTGAAGCCTTTGGCGCCCTTGCTGATCAGCGACACGTTGTTGCGCAGCGCCGAGATGTCGATGGTATGGGTGGCGAATGCCATCTGCGACTGGAAGTCGATCAGCACCAGCGCGTGATCGGTGGGCGACAGCAGGGACGGGGCGGCAACAGCGGTGGCAAGGCTCATGGATGGACTCCGTTGGAAACATTTTCTGTGGGAAGCAACAGGGCCGCATCGCCGGCCAGGTACTGGCCTGGGCTGCAGCCGGTCTCGGCGCGGAAGCTGCGGACGAAATGGCTCTGGTCGAAGAAGCCCAGCTGCTGCGCCAGGGATGACATCGGCTGCTTCGCGCCCGGCAACAGCTGGCAGGCGCGCTGGATGCGGCGGCGGCGCACGTAGCGCAGCGGGCTGGCGCCCGTGCCGCTACGGAACAGGCGCACCAGATGGAAGCGACTGACACAGGCAGCCTCCGCCAGCTCGGTCACCCGCAGCGGCTGTGACAGGTGGTCATCGACATAGCGCAGGGCGCGCTGCAACGCCGCCGTCTGGTGCGGGGCCAGCGATGCGGCGGGCGAAGCAGGCAGGGAAACGGTGGCCATGGGGGACGCCGCAGAGGGGTGGCTCATGGTCGGTGCCACGCGCCGGAAGCCCTACCCCCGTCGGACGAAGCCGGCACCTACCCGAATGGGGGAGGCCGCCGCCCCAGCAGGCGACGGCCGAACAGCCGGGCATCCAGCGAATAGGCGCCCGGCCCAAGCAGCAGCAGCGCCAGCGGCAGTGGCGCAAGTGCCCAGGGCTGGGCCAGCAGGTACAGGCCCAGCGTTGCCAGCACCGCCGCCAGCGGGGTCAGCGCGCCCAGCACCAGCATCGCGGCCACCACCAGGCCGGGTATCGACCACTCACCGGCGTGCGCCGCCGGCATGCACAACGCAGCGGCCACCCACAGCCGCAGCCAGAGCAGGCCAAGGCCCGGTGCACGGTCGGGAAACATCACGAACAGGCGCTGCATGGCCGGGCTCCACGGAACATGCCGGGGTGATAGCCGAGCGGCGCGCCATGCGCCTACCCCGTTCGGGTCACCCTGGCCTGCCCCGTACCTGACAGAATGCCCGCCATGCGTGGCCGCCCCTTCCCGTTCCAGCACCGCCTGCCAGCGCTGCTGGCGTGCCTGCTGCTGTTGATCTCCCTGCAGGCGTTCGCCGTGCAGCGCCCTTTGCTGAGCAGCGGCCTGCCCGGCTACGAGCACACCGCCTGGCGGGTTGGCCAGGGCGCGCCCGGCGATATCTGGGACATCAGCCAGGACCGCGATGGCCTGTTGTGGCTGGCCACCGGCTCGGGCCTCTACCGCTTCGATGGCCGCCGCTTTGAACGCCAGCCGGCACCGGTCGGCAGCGCCTTTCCCTCCTCCAACATGGTCACGCTGGCGCACGGCAGCGATGGCGCACTCTGGATCGGCTACTTCCAGGCCGGCATCAGCCAGCTCGCGCGCGGCCAGCTGCACAACTACGGCCGCGGCCAGGGGGTGCCGGTCGGCGTGGTGCCACACTTCAGCCAGGCCCGTGACGGCCGGCTGTGGGCAGCCATCAATGGTGGCCTGCGCTGGTTCGACGGCCAGCGCTGGCAACCGCTGCCGAGCGGGAGCGGCGTGCCGGAGCATCGCGTGCAATGGGTGCTGCATGACAGCCGCGGCACTTTCTGGGTACTGGCCGACCTGAAGGTCTGGATGCGCGCATCAGGCGATGCCGTGTTCAAGGACACCGGCATCGCCGTATCGCAGATGGCGTCAATGGCCGAAAGCCCGCAGGGCGAAGTGTGGCTGGCCGACCGCGTGCGCGGCACCTCGCCGCTGGCCAACGCGCAGGGCCTGATGGCCGAGCATGAGCGTGAAGCACGGCGATTGCCGGATCTGGTCGCCGCGCGCCTGCAGTTCACCGCCGATGGTGCGTTGTGGGCCACGATGAGCCCACATGGCGGTGTGGCGCGGGTCACCTTCCAGGGCGATCATGCCGTACGCATGGAACGCTTCGATTCACCGCACGGGCTGACCGCCACGTCGGCCGTGCCGATCATCGTCGATCGCGAGGGCAACCTCTGGGTCGGCACCAATCTTGGCCTCAACCGCTTCCGCGCACGCAGCGTGCATACGCTCACCGCCGGCCCCAGCGACCCCTACCGCTCACTAGTGCGGGCCAGCGATGGACGCGTGTATGGCTATGGCGAGGACCTCAAACTGTACGATCTGCGCCGGCCGTTGCTTGACGGCAACGCCGCGCAGCTGCAGGCGGCCGCACGCCAGGCGCCCACACCGGTCTGGCAGTTCGACTGGGTCAACCTGGCACGCACGGTGGCCGGCCACACCACCCTGATTCCACTGCCGGCACCGTTCACCGGGCAACCGCTGCATGCCCTGCTGTTCGCCGACGACGCGCAGGCCTGGGTCTGCAGCGGCGAACACGGCGTGCTGCATTACCAGCATGGCCAGTGGCAGCGCGAAGCGCGCTTGCCGGAGCAGGCCTGTTCGTCGCTTGCATTGGACCGCGACGGCCAGCTGCTGCTCGGCTATGCCGACGGCCGGCTGCGCCGCATGCGCAGCACGGGCATCGACACCTTCGATGCCACCCAGGGGCTTGCCGTGGGGCCGGTGACCGCGCTGCTGCAGCATCAGGATCTGCTGCTGGTGGCCGGCGAAGCCGGCCTTGCCGCGCGCGTGGGAAATGGCCCATTCGTGCCCGTCCGCACTGACATGGCCGGTGTGCTCGAGGGCATCACCGGCATGGTCGCCGACGCACGCGGGCATTTGTGGCTCAATGGCAGCCGGGGCCTGGTGCGGCTGCGGAGCAACCAGCTGCGCCGCGCCCTGCGCACCGGAATACAGGTGACGCCGCGCCTGTTCGATGCGGTAGACGGCATGCCAGGCATTGCCCTGCAGAGCGGGCCGATCGCCACCGCCGCGCTGGCCGATGACGGACTGCTGTGGCTGGCCACCAACCAGGGCCTGGCCTGGCTGGATACCACGCGCTCGCATGTCAACATGATGGCGCCCAGCGTGCGCATCGGCGAGGTGCTGTACGGCAGCGCACACCAGCCCCTGCACGACGGCCTGCGCCTGCCGGCAGGCACCAGCCAGCTGCAGATCGACTACGTGGCGCTGTCGCTGGCACGCCCGGAGCGCAACCGCTACCGCTATCGCCTGTCCGGCGTCGACGACGGCTGGCAGGACGCCGGCAGCAGTACCCGTGCGTACTACACCAACCTGGAACCGGGCAATTACCGCTTCGAGGTGGAAGCTGCCAACGAAGACGGCATCTGGAGCACCACGCCGGCCAGCCGCAGCTTCCGCATCGCGCCCACGTTCATGCAGACGGTGTGGTTCAAGCTGTTGTGCGCAGCGGCGATACTGGCACTGCTGGTGATGGCCGTACGCATCCGCAGTGGCCAGCTGGCGGCATTGTTCCGTGCTCGTCTGCAGGAGCGCCACGGTGAACGCGAACGCATCGCCCGCGACCTGCATGACACCCTGCTGCAGGGCAGCCAGGGCCTGATCCTGCGCCTGCATGCGATCAGCCAGTCCGCGCAGACCCCGGCGCCGGTGCGCAGCCAGCTGGAGTCGGCGATGCAGCTGGCCGAGCGCAACCTGGCCGAAGGCCGCGAGCGGGTCAACGCATTGCGTGATGGCCCGTTCGCCGATCGCGACCTTGCGTCGGCGCTGGCCGATGTGCACGCCGAGTACGCCGGCAAGGGCACCAACCCGCTGCGCCTGACCGTGGAGGGGGCAGCGCCACTGCTTCAGGCCGACGCCGCTGAAGAGGTCTTCCTGATCGGGCGCGAGGCGATCCGCAATGCGCTGCGTCACGCCGACGCCAGTGCCATCGAGGTGGAGCTGTCCTACGGCACGCGTTGCTTCCTGCTGCACGTGCGCGATGATGGCGTGGGCATCGCCGACGAGCACGCCGGCCACGGCCACTGGGGCCTGCAGGGCATGCGCGAGCGGGCGCAGCGCCTGGGTGCCGAGCTGCAGCTGTGGACCCGCCCTGGACTGGGTACCGAAATTGCGCTGGCGGTTCCCGCGCGGCGCCTGTATCACCGACTTCCATCGCGTTGGCGCTGGCCCTGGAGCACTCCGAAGCATGACTGAAATCCCTGCCCCGATCCGCGTCCTTGTGGTCGATGACCATCCCCTGCTGCGCGACGGCCTGGCGGCGCTGCTGGGCGCACAGGCCGACCTGCAGCTGCTTGGCGAAGCCGCCGACGGCGAAGAGGCCATCGCGTGCTACCAGCGGTTGCACCCGGACGTGGTGCTGATGGATCTGCAGATGCCACGCCTGGACGGTGTGGAAGCAATCGTGCGGATCCGCGCGCTCGACCCGCGCGCGCGGATCATCGTGCTGACCACCTACCGCGGCGACGTGCGTGCGGTGCGCGCACTGCAGGCCGGTGCCAGTGCCTACCTGCTGAAGGACATGCTGCGCCATGAACTGGTCGACACCATCCGCATGGTGGCCGGTGGCCGGCGCGCACCGATCCCACCGGCGGTGGCTGCCAGCATCGCCGCGCACGTGGTGGAAGACCGGTTGTCACCCCGTGAAACCGAGGTGCTGCGGCACGTGGCGTCTGGCCTGTCGAACAAGCGCATCGGCGAACGCATGCAGATTTCCGAGCAGACGGTGAAGGCGCACATGAAGAGCCTGATGGACAAGCTTGGCGTGGGTGATCGCACGCATGCGGTCACCCAGGCGCTGCGGCGCGGCATCATCAGCCTGGATGACAGCGCTCACGATTGACGCACGGATCCACGATCAGTAGATCCACGCCATGCGTGGATGAATCCCAACCGGATCGAATACTTGGACAGCGGAACAGATTGAGCCGAGCATGGCTCGGCTCTACCGGAACGGACGAGCCCAACGCCGCCGTCAGTTGGCCTTGGCTGCCCCGGCATTCCAGGCGGCGACCTTGGCCTTGGTCTCGGCCAGCATCCTGTCCAGCGCGGCACGGTCATACACATTGCCACGCAGGATCACGCTGTCGATCTTCTCGGTCGCGGCGATGTCCTGCAGCGGATTGGCGGTCAGCAGCACCAGGTCGGCGGCCTTGCCGGTGGCCACGCCACCGTAGCGATCGATCTGGCCGAACCAGGCCGGGCCGGAACGGGTCGCCGCCGACAGTGCCTGCGGTGCGCTCAGGCCTTCTTTCACGAACAGCTGCAGTTCCTGGTGCAGGGCGATACCCGGGAAGTTGTACGAGTTCAGGAAGCCCGCATCGGTGCCGGCGATGATCGTCACGCCGGCTTCCTGCAGCAGCGGCAGCACTGCGGCCACCTGGTGGTACTGCGCGTGGCGCGCTTGGATCTGCGCGGGCGTGGCCTTGGCGGCGCGATCCACGCGCCACTGGTAGGTGGCACGCAGGCCCGGGCCGATGTAGGCCAGGTACGGGTCGTTGGCGTGGTCATCCTGGTCGAGGAAGTCGAGGATGCGGCCACCGTTGAGGGTCGGGGTCACGAACACGCCACGCCTGGCGAAATCGCGGTAGGCGTGCATCGCGGTCTCGCGGTCGAAGCTCGCGTCGAGCCGCCGGTTGGCTTCGGCACGGTCGATGCGGCCGGCGCCGAAGTCGGCTGCAATCTGCGCCTCGTCCTTGCTGCCGGCCTTGAACGCATAGTCCAGGTGCTCGATCGAAGCCAGCCCGGCATCGACGGCCTGCTCCACGGTCAGCGCCATCGGGATATGGCCGGACGCCTTGAAACCCGCCTTGCGTGCGGCACTGGCCGAGTACAGGAACAGCTCCGGCTTCAGCGTGCTGTCGGTGATCTTCACGAAATCGACCTTGTCCTGCTGCAGGCGGGCGATCGCCTGGTCGACGTCCGCCTCGCTGCCCACTTCGATCGTGCCCTTCCAGACCGGCTTGATGCCTTCGATCTTCGCGCCCGAACTGAGCAGGCGCGGCCCGAAAAGGGTGCCCTTGGCGATCTCGCCACGCCACTGCAGCACCTGCTCGGGCAGGTCGCCGGAGCAGTCACGCACGGTGGTGATGCCGTGCACGATGTACAGCGGCAGCAGCGCCTTGTTCTCTTCGATCAGCGCCGGGCCGCCACCGAAGTGCACGTGCATGTCCCACAGGCCCGGAATCAGGTACTTGCCCTTGGCATCGATCTGGCGGGCGGTCTTCCACTGGCTGCGCAGCTGCGCATCCGGACCAACGGCAACGATGTCCTCGCCGCGGATCACCACGCTCTGCCCAGGCAGCGTGTTGGCATGTTCGACATCCACCACGGTGGCATTGCGGATCAGCAGGTCGGCACGCTCGGCGGCCGAGGCCGACAGCGGGGCCACTGCAACAAGGACGGCAAGAGACAGCGAATGGAAACGGAACATGGACAGCATCCTGGTGAGCACGCGCAGCGTGCGGGTGGAAGGGGTCAAGCCTCAGCGCACCGCGCCGTACTGGCGCAGCAGTGCTTCGATGTCGGTGTAGCCGCGTTGCCGCGCATGGGCCAGTGGTGTCACGCCATCGCCGTCGTCCCGTTCGGGATCGGCACCGGCATCGAGCAGCAGCTGCACGATCTGCACATGACGCGGTCCTCCATCGCCGAGCAGGATCGCTTCCAGCAATGCAGTCCAGTGCAGGCGGTTGACATGATCCACCGCAACGCCCGCGCGCAGCAGCGTGCGCACGGTGGCGACGTGGCCGCGCTCGGCGGCCGGAATCAGCGCGGTACCGCCATAGCGGTTGGTGCTGCGCAGATCAGCGCCGTGCGCCAGCGTCATCGCCAGGATTTCGTCCAGGCCACGCGCACCGGCGTACAGGTAGGCACTGTCCTGCAACGCATCCTTGGCATTGACGTCGGCACCGGCTTCGATCAGTTCGCGCGCGGCATCCACGTTGTTGCCATGCGTGGCCAGCAGCAGCGCGGTGCGACCTTGGCCGTCGCGTGCTTCCAGATCGGCGCCCTCTTCCAGCGCCGCGCGCACCGCCTCGCTGTCGCCGCGGGCGGCCGCGTCGCGCAGGCGCGCATCGGGCGAGCCCGCGGTGGCCGAACATGCAGGAATGGCCATCGCCAGCAGGCACAGCAGCAGCAGGCGCCCCAGCGGAGCGGGCCAGCGACGGCAACGATGGATACGCATCTTCGTTTCTCCTGTTCGGCGGGTCCTGCGGGCGCTGCCGGCACAACCGCAGCGCCATGCTTGCCGCCCCCTTTCCTGCATGGTAGAAGTCGCCACTTGCATCCAGAAGTGAAATGTTCAAATGCCAGACAGTGCCAAATCGAATAGAACCCTGTTCGAACTGGACCTGCTGCGGGCGCTGGTGATGGTGGCCGACTGTGGCAGTTTCACCACCGCCGCCACGCGACTGCATTCGACCCAGTCCACGGTCAGCCAGAAGGTGCGCCGCCTGGAGGAACTGGCCGGGCACCGCCTGCTCGAACGGGGCCACCGCGATGTGCATCCCACCGATGCCGGCCACACCCTGCTCGGCTATGCGCGGCGCATGCTCGACCTGAACGAGGAAATGGCGCAGGCACTGGCCGGTGCCACGGTGGAGACCGCCGTACGCATCGGCGTGCCCGAGGACTTCGTCAACGCGCAGACCACGCGGATGCTGGCGGCCTTCAGCCGTCGCCATCCGCAGGTGAAGCTGGAGATCAGCAGCGGACTGAGCCGCGACCTGGCGCACGGATTCGACCATGGCGAGCTGGACCTGGTGCTGGTCAAACAGCGTCGCAACACGCGTCAGGCCGTGCACTGCCGGCGTGAGCCTATGCATTGGATCGACAGCCTGCGCAGCAGCTGCCTGCAGCTGGATCCGCTGCCGCTGGTCACCTTCCCGCCGCGCGGGCTGTATCGCGACGAGATGATCCACGCCGTGGAAGCGCTGGGCCTGCGCTGGCGCATCGCCTTCACCAGCTCGTCGCTCAGCGGCATCCAGGGCGCGGTGGCCGATGGCATCGGCATCAGCCTGCTGCCCCGACGCGCGGTCATGCGTGAACACCGCATCATCGATGGTGAGCGCGACCTGCCGGTGATCGACAACTACGAGATCGGCCTGCTGCATCGCGCCGATGCCGATGACGCCGTGCGCGCGCTGGCCAGCGAGTTGTGGCGGCAGGTGCAGCGCGAACCGGATTGAGCAGCGTAGATCCGCGCCATGTGTGGATGCGTTTCGCGCATCAGACATCGATATCTGAACAATCCTGCCGCGCCTGGGCGTCACATCGCCAGATACAGTGCCCACTGTTTCCGTGCTCCGCGGCGCCTCGCCATGTCCGACGAAATTCCCGCCCGCTTCGATCCCCTGCCCGCTGCCCTGCAGACCCATCTGCAACACCAGCGGTCGTTGATCGCTGCACGCGTGGCGGCCGGTTTCCCCAGCCTGCCGGTGCAATGGCCACTGCCAGCCAGCACGCTGCAGCGTGTGGTCGACGCCGAACTGATCGACCGTGACGACGGCGACGGCTGGGAGGCCCTTGGCGTGGCGTTCGGCGACACCCTGGCCCAGCGCGTGCCAGGCCTGGTGTGGATGCAGGTCACCGACGCCTGGGGCATCGATGCGGTGCTGCGCTATGCCGACAGCAGCCTGCAGATCGGCGCCAGTACGCTGCTGCTCAAGCGCGTCGAACAGGGCGAGGTGATCGACATTGCCCACCTGCTGGCGTGGCTGGAGGAGTTCGTCGCGACCCGCGCCGACGATTACGTGTGAGCCGCGCGCCGGATTCGATCGCATCACCCACGCATGGCGTGGACCTACAGCCAGCGGCCGTCCACCACCACGCGGCGTTCCACTGGCACTGCAGCCACCGCCGCCGGGCCATGGTCGGCACGCACCGCGACAAAGGTGGCCGGTAAGCCCTCCGCAAGGCCGTACTGCGGCAGCCCGATCACCTGAGCGGCATGGGTGGTGACCATGTGCAGCGCCAGCATCAGGTCGGCGTCCGTGTAGAAGCCGGAGCGGTAGCCCAGCAGCATCGCCCGCTGCAGCAGGTCGCCATTGCCGTACGGCCACCAGCAGTCGCGGATGTTGTCGTTGCCGGCGAACACGCGCACCCCGGCATCATGCAGCGGGCGCAGTGGCGGGAACGGATGGTCGCCCGGTGCATTGCTCATGATCGCTACGCCGGCCGTTGCCAACGCCTCGCCGACCTGCAGCGCGCGCGCCAGCGGCACCTCACCCAACGAATAGGCATGGCTGACCGCCACCCGGCCCTGCAATCCGGCCGCCCGGGTCCGCGCAGCGATGCGCAGCAGCTGTGCCAGCCCGGTCTCGCCGGGTTCGTGCAGATGGATGTCCAGCCGCACGCCATAGCGCTCGGCCAGGCCGAACAACAGCGCCAGCTGCCCTTCGGCATCGCCGTCGAGGGTGGTCGGGTCGATGCCGCCCAGTACCTCCACGCCCGCGGCAATGGCCTGCTCCAGCACTGCGGCGGTGCCTGGGCAGGACATCACCCCGGCCTGCGGGAACGCCACCAGCTGGATGCGCACGATGTCGGCACAGCGCAGCGCCGCCTCGCGCACCGCGTCCAGATGGCGCAGCCCGGTACTGCCATCGATGTCGACGTGGCAGCGCATCGCCACCGTGCCGAAGCCGCTGCACTGGCGGATCAGCGCCTCGGCCCGGTCGATCATCGGTGCCGCGCCCGCCACCGCCGCCTTCTCCACCGCCAGGCGCTCACGCAGGCTGTTCACCGGTTGGTGCGGATGCCAGCGATCACCCACGAAGCTCTTGTCCAGGTGGATATGGCCGTCCACCAGGCCTGGCAGGACGGCAAAGCCGCTCAGATCGACGCTTTCCGCACCTTCGCGCGGCGTGCCTTCTGCGTTCAGGCCGCTGATGCGTCCGTTGCGGATGTGGAAATGCAACGGTGCACCGTCGCGATCCACGCCGCCATGGACGAACTGAAGCGTCATCGGAAACTCCCGCAAAGCCAGGTCATGGCGCCATCCTGCGCCCCCGGCACCCCCATCGGCCAACGAAATATCTGGATGCCATGCATTCATCAGAACGATGAATGCCGCAACGACGGCCGGCCGCTGCCACGCCGTGCACACGCCTGAACGGGTACCATAGGCACCTGTTTCCGCTGTGATGCCGCATGGGCCCGTCCGACCGCCACGATCGTCTCCGCCGCTGGCAGGCCGCGTCCCTGCTTGCCGCCGCCCCGATCGCCAGCCTGTCCGCCACTGATGCCGCCGCCACTGCACCGCTGCAGGCACCGCCTGGACAGCAGCGCATCGCGCCGGCTGCGCTGGTCGAACGGCTGCACCAGCGCGTGCTGTCCGGGCAGAGCGCTACCGCCACCCTGGAGCACTGGTGCGCCGAGCATGGCCTGGCCGAGCAGGCACGGGTGCGTGCGGTGCGCGTGCGCGGCCAGGACAAGCCGGCACCGGCCGACGTGTTGCAGGCGCTGGGCGCGGCGCAATCCGGTACCGCCCTGCGCTACCGCCGCGTGCAGCTGGTCTGTGGCAGCCGCGTGTTGTCCGAGGCCGACAACTGGTACCTGCCCGGCCACCTCAGCCCGGCCATGAACGACGTGCTGGACAGCACCGACGAGCCCTTCGGGCGCGTGGTCGGCCCGCTCGGCTTCCAGCGCCAGACCCTGGCCGACCAGACCTTCTGGCCGCCGCGCGGCGAAGGCGATCATGGCGTGATCCTGGAAGTGCGCGCCCTGTTGCGCGACCGCCAGCAGCAGCCTTTCAGCTATGTCATCGAGTCGTACCTGCAGCAGGCGCTGCCCTGAACCGACGGCGGGCGCAGCGGCACCGCACAATGAGCCAAAAGCAGAAGGCCCGGCAATGCCGGGCCTTTCGCTTGCAGCGGGATCAGCGGAACCGGTAGTCCAGCTGCAACCAGTACTGGCGGCCATACGGGTCGTAGTTGCCGACCGGATAGAACGGCCAGCCGCCTCCGTTCCTGTCTGCCGGCGGGCGGCTGTCGCGCAGGTTGTTGACGATCACGCCCACCGACAGGTTGTCACCAAACTGGCGGAACACGCTGGCGTTGTAGGTCATGTACGGACCCATGCGGCCACTGCCATCACTCTTTGGCAGCGAGCCGAAACGGTTGCCATACAGCGTGGTGGTCCAGTCACCCTGGTTCCAGGTGATGCTGCCGTTGGCCTTGCTGCGCCACTGGTAGTCATCCAGCGAATTGCGGATGTCGCGCTCCGGGTCGTCGGAGAACTGCCGGTATGTGTGCTCCAGCACCACGGTGTAGGCCAGGCGCGTGGTGAAGCGGCCATAGCGGCCCGCATCGAAGCGCCAGTTGCCCTTCAGGTCCAGGCCGCGCACCGATTCGGACGCCGCGTTGATCGGGTTGATCAGCACGCGGGTCACCTGGTCCGGTTGCACGGTGGCATTGGAGGGGTTGCGGATCACCCGCGACAGCGCGTCCTGGCACAACGGTGAGCCGATATCACGCGCCTCGCCGCCCAGCGTGCGGCCCAGGCGGCAATCGGCCTCGTCGCGCAGGATGCGGCTGGTGTCGAGGCTGGTCACCTCGTTGTCGATGCGGATGTCGTAGTAGTCAGCGCTGAAATCCAGCCCGGCCAGCGGCGACCAGACCACGCCGAAGCCATAGGATTTGGCGGTTTCCGGCTGCAGCTGCGCATTCGCGCGGTTGCTGTAGTCAATCGACAGGCCGTTGTAGTCGCAGTTGTCATACGACTGGCCTGCGGTGCGGCAACGCCAGTAGTCGGTCATGCCCGGGTTGTAGCCACGGGTCTCGGTGGCGAACACGTAGTTCATGTCCGGCGCGCGGAAGCTGGTCGCAGCGGTACCACGGATCAGCAGGCTCTCGATCGGGCGGAACTCCACGCCGAAGCTCCAGGTGGCCTTGCCGAGGTGCTCGCCGCCGGCACGGTACTGGTCGTAGCGACCGGCCAGGGTGGTGGTCAGCGACTTCAGCAACGGCAGTTGCAGTTCAACACCCGCCGCATAGCGGTCGCGCTCGCCCCCGGCACCGATGCCGGCGCTGGTATTCCAGAACTCTCCACTCCCCAGCCGCGGATCAGGGCGGTTGCGGTAACCCTGGCTGCCAGCCTCGACCACCGCCGCCAGCGCGGCATCACCGCCGGGCAGCTCGAACAGGCGGCCGTTGATGCTGGCGCTGAAGGTCTGCAGCCACGCCGCATTGCGGCTTTCCTGGTAATCGGACAGCCCCGCGTACTCGTTCGGCGTCAGCGGCTTGAACAGGCGTGCCGGGTCCGGCGCATAGACCTCCACGCCATCGCGCACGCCCAGCTTCGGGCCGAGCAGGTATTCGTTGATGCCGGCCAGCAGTACCGGGCGACGGGTACGGTTCTCGTAGCGGGAACGGCTGTAGACCGCTTCATAGTCCCAGTCGCTGTCGCCGATCCGGCCTCGCGCGCCGACGTTGAACGACCACGAGTTTTCCAGGAAGCGGTTGGCGTTGCGCGGCAGGCCACCAATCTCTTCCGGTGCGAAGCGACGGTACCAGCTCTCCAGGTTGCCGGTGGTCTGGTTGTAGAAATAGTTGCGGGCCGACGTCCAGGTGGGCGCGCGGGTGTTGTTGGTGATGCGTGCGCTGCCCAAGGCCAGATCGGCGAACAGGTCGGTGGTCTCGTTGACGTGGAAGGTCAACAGGCCATACCCATTGAGGTTGCGCTTCTCGGTCTGCACGGTCCAGTAACTGGCAGCAGCCTCGTTGCTGCCGCAGTACCAGCCCTGGCGCGGGTTGAAGGCACGGAACACACTGCCGCCGTAGATGCCCGACGCCGGGTCGCAGCCGTTCGTACCCGGGTCGATGTTGCGGCCGGTGGCGGCGTTGCGCCGGTAGGCGATGGCGGTGGCCTGCGGCGCCTTGCCGGTCGGGTCATCGTCCAGCGAATCCATGAAGTCGCGCTGGCGCGCGTGGATCGCCTTGCGCACATCGAACTCGAAGCCGAACAGGCCGTCCCAGCGCTCACCGGAACCGCCGCCGACCACCTGCACGCGCTGGTTGTCGCCACCGCCCTGCTGGGTACCGCCAGCGCGCACGTTGACGTCCACGCCCTCGAAGTGGTCCTTGAGGATGATGTTGACCACGCCGGCGATGGCATCGGAGCCGTACACCGCCGATGCACCGGCAGCCAGCACCTCGATGCGCTCGATCAGCGCGCTCGGAATGTTGGCCAGGTTGACCACGTTCACCGAACCTTCGTAGGCCAGTGGGTAGTCGGACTGGCGTCGGCCGTTGACCAGTACCAGCGTGCGGTTTGGGCCCAGCCCCCGCAGATTGATGGTGTTGGCGGCCGGGGTGAACGTATTGCCGAAGTCCTCGCCCTGCACGTTGCCGGTGTTCTCGGTCAGGGCACTCAATGCATCGAAGGCATTGCGGTAGCCCTGTGCATCGATCTGCTCACGGCTGATCACCGTCACCGGCGACGGCCCCTCGACGCTGGCGCGGGGAATGCGCGAGCCGGTGACCTTCACTTCCTGTAGCTGGGTGGGTGCGCTTTCCTGCGCGAAGGCCGGCGACGAGACCAGCATCAGGGACGACAGCGCAAGCACCAGCGGACGCGGGCGCAGCGCCTTGTGAGAGGCGGACATGGGCTTCCTGGAGGAGTGGGTGGTGGCACGGGCGGCGGCCATCGGCACATAACGTTCCCGTAACGAAAGTGTCCTGAATGGGCAGTTTCAACGGAAATGACCAGCCCTGATGGACTTATGCCTGAACCGAATCAGACCTGCCGCGGCAGCGATCACGCTTTTGCAACGATTTGAATGGTCTGCCGCTGCGGGCCTCGCCATCGTTGCGGGGATGATCAGCCCATATCCGACCCCCGCCCTCCCCCCGCTACGCCCGGTGCTGCGCCGCCATCTGCTGCAGCTGCAGGTGGCGCCGATCACCCTGCGCCCGTTCCAGCGCACCGATCTGCCGCGCTGGCGCCTGTTCGACGACCGTCGGCAGCGCGGCCGCCACCCCCCGTCCGGCATCGACGAGGAAGCACGCTTCCTCGCCCATATGCATCGCTCACGCCTGGAGCAGGACAACGACCAGCTGATGCTGGGCGTCTTCGATGACGAACACGGCACGGTGCTGGACCAGCTGCACATCCGCCTGCAATCGCAGGAGGCGCGCTGCGTCGAGCTGCTGTCGCTGCAGCACGGGCATCCGCATGTCGACGCCATGCTGCAGGCACTGTGCCCGTTCCTGTTCGACGGCGTCGGCCTGCATCGCGTGTTCGTGATGCTGCCCCCGGACGGCAACACGCCGTTCGCCAATGCGCTGCACGCCTTCGGTTTCAACCTGGAAGGCCTGCTGCGCGACCATCACCTGGACATGGACGGCTGGCAGGATCGCCAGCTGTGGGCACTGACCGCGCCGATGTGGCGCAGCGGCCTGCAGGTGGCGGACTAGCGCACCCGTTCCAGCACATCGCCGGCACCGGTCAGCACCGAGCAGGCGTGGTCCTGCAACTCTTCTCCGCTGGCCTCGTTGCCGGTTTCCGCGTCCACACGGGTGGCCAGCAGGATGAAGCCCGGGCCACCCTGCACCCGGTCACGCCCCGCCACCACCAGACTCCACTGGCCCACGTCGTCCACGCCTGCCAGGCCATAGGCCAGCAGGTTGAGTGGATTGGCGGTCAGCTCCGCGCCCGGCAGCAGGCGTGCCTGGTAGCGATGGCCACGCAGCAGCACCGGCAGTGGCGCCCACTCGGTGCCCACCGCAGCAGCGTGTGCATCGAGGGCCTGCAGTACGTCTGCACGCAGGCAGTCGACATGGATATGCAGCTGGTGCTGCGAGCGCCCATGCGGTGAATTCAGCGCCAGGCTGGCCACGCTGCGCGGCAGCGGTTGGCCCAGGGCCCGCTCGGTATGGCCGCGGGCCTGCCAGGCGGCGGCGAAGTAGTTCGGTGCGCCGCGCCGGTACAGGCTGCGGTTCTCGATGCCACTCAGCTTGTCCAGCGGCATCAGCAGGAACTGGTAGTCGCCGTGCGCGTCCTTGACCAGCACATCGCGCCGATCCACCGCCGCCTCCACCTGCAGGCAGTCACCACGCGGGCCTTCGGCCCCGCGGCAGTCACGCTCGATCAACCGCCACAACGCATCGGAGTGGGCCGGCGGTGGCGGAGCACTGGCACAACCAGCCAGCGCGGACAGGGACAACAGCAGCAACAGGCGGGGCACGGCACTCACGTCAATGGCTCGGCCAACGGCCGCGGCCCGTAGTGTAGCCGCCCTCCCAGCCACGCACCGCGCCGGCGGCATGGAGGCTTTCCTTTGCCCTGCCCGGGATATGCGGGGTCGCGCCGAATCGCTTGCATGGCGATCCCGGCGTTCCGCCGGATCACTGTCCTGGGTCAGTAGGTGCCGTACGACACTTCCACCACCACCGGCTTGCCCGCGTCCTGGGCCGGCTGCAGGGTGAAGCGGTCCAGCGCGCTGCTGTCGTCGCCCAGCGGCGTGCTGCGGAACTGCAGGCGGTAGGTCGACCCGGCCTGCACGCTGCCATCGGGCAGCAGCCGTGCGTTGGCCGGAACCAGCAACCCACCCAGATCGCTGTAGGCTTCGGGCGCATCACTGAAGCCGTAGTCGACCAGTTCATCGGTACGCCGCATCTCGTAGACCCGGGTCGGCCACGGCCGCGCCGTACTGCGGCCGTTGCGCAGATCGGTCACCCACTGTTCGGGCAGCTGGTAGACCTTGCGCAACGCCGTATCGTCCAGTTCGGCGCTGGCCACCTGCAGGCAACACACCAGCCGCTTGCTTTCGCGGTCGTAGATCGCGAAACGGGCGTCACGGCTCGCCGGCACCGGCAGCAGCGCGAACGGCACATCCCGCAACGCCGGCTCGGCGCCATCGCGCGAGCCCAGGTTGCGCCAGCCACCGAAGGTCGGCTCGGCCGCCTGTGCCGCGGGGGCGGCCAGGCAAAGCGCCACCATCAGCGCGCCGGCCGCGGGTGCGATCCAGTTGTGCATGTTGTTCATCCGTCAATGGCACCAGGCCAATCAGTTTCGTGAGGATGCCATGAAGATGCAGCGGCTGCCATGTGGGGACGGGCAAAGGCGCGGCGGCGCCGGTTCCAGCCCGGCGACGAAGCAGGCCTGCCCGCTAATAGGTTCCGAAAGGCACCTCGACCCTCAGGGCTGCACCGCCCCTGGCCGGTTTCAAGGTGTAGGTGTGTACGCCACCATCGCCATCGGCCAGCGAGGTTTCATCCCGCTGCACCGTATAGCGCTCCCCGGCAATCTCCAGCGCATCTGGCCCCGCCACCCGCGCATCTGGCGGCAGCAACAGGCCACCCGCTGCGTCGCCCTCTTCCCTGAAGGTATGGCTGCCCATCGCATCCTGCACCTTCAGCAGCTGGACATGCGGACGATAGGGTGCGGCATCCAGATTCCAGCCATTGGTCAGATCGGTCACCCACGGCCCCGGAATGTGCAAGCGGTCCTGGAGCTCGCTTTCACTCACCTCGGCGCCTTGCACCGACAGGCAACACACCACCTTGCCTGCCCTGGCGTCGTAGATCGCCCAGCGACTTCCCACCGGTGCAGCATGGGGAAGCATGGAGAAATGGAAGTGCCGCGCGTAATCACTGTCGGAGACCCGGCGCCACCCGCCCACGTCGGGCGGCTGCGCATGGCAACTCGCTGCAAGCAGTACGCCTGCTGCCGCGAGCGCCGCTCGATTCACGAACCCGGCCATCTTCACCGGTCAGCCGCCCATGGCTGTTCCCAGCTGCTGGAACGCGCCGCCGATGGAGGGGATATTCGCGGGCGGCAGCGTGGCGGGATCGCGGCACTCCTGTGCCCTCCTGCCGGCGACGCTGAAGACCTCGCGATAGCGCAGGTAGCCGTAGGTATTGAGGCGCGGAATGTTCAGCTCCGTCCACTTCATCATGTAGAAGCCAGCCAGCGAATCGTGCATGTAATTGTCGAACAGGTTGGTGCTGACATCAGGCACCGGCGTAGCGTTGAGCACCAGGTCCAGCAGGGTGCTGGTTTCGGCGGGAATGCCTGCGTAGGTGTAGGCCGCAGCGGACGCTCGTGGGGTTGGCTCGAACACCGGACGTCCGGCCTTGCGTCCGGCGTCCATGCGTTTCTGGCTTTCATCCAGCTGGCGGCGGTAAGCCGCCATGTCGCTCTTGCCTTGGGCCAGCTCGGTGACCAGATTGGCAAAGTCGCGCTGCGCGTTGGCCAGATCCACCTGATCCTCTGCATCGGACTGCTTGAAGAACGGCTGCTGTAGCAAGCTCTGCGGGCCGTTGGGCAGGCGCTTGCCCTTCCAGGCCACGTACTGCCGACAATGACCGGTGATCTGCTGTGTGTGTGCGCCTGCAGGTACCCCATGGCCGGTCAGCCAGGCGTTGTAATCGCGGATCAGCTGTGGGTGGCAGCCGAAATGCGTGGCATAGGCCGGGTCCTCGTTGAGTTCGGTGATCGTCTCCATCATGACACCCGCCTTGATGGCTTCGTGATGCATGTCGATCAACGGAATCTGTGACAGCTTGGCCTTGCCGTTCGCTGCGCCCGACACGAAATCCTTGCCCTGGCCGCCGGGCGAGTAGCCACCGCCGACATCGGAATGCATGCCGGGATAAAGCACTTCCTTCCCGCTGGTCGCCAGATCCAGCGGGAAGTTGATGCGCTGCTCATGCAGGGCAGCGAAATGCACGCATTGCCGGGCTTCGGGGTGAATGCTCATCATGTCACCGGCGGCCCAGTCCCATTTGCCCTTGGATACCCGGCTCATGGCAGCAACGCCCACCGATGCTACGGTGTCGAAGATACCCATGAAATTTAGGTAGAGCGGAACACCGGCGATGTTGTAGCCACAGCCGCTGCCCCAGGCCTCGGCGGTTTCATACAGCCGATGCACGAACGCCCGCGCCTGTGCGGCACCGCGCGAGAAACCGAAAACGGACACGTGCACAGAGGTGACGCGACGCTGGTGGCTTTTCACCACGCGCTCGAGGCGTTGCGCGATTCCGGTCAGCATGGCGCGGCGCGTCATACCTTCCAGCAGGCGCGTCTCGCTCATCGAACCGACCAGGATCTTGGCTTCAGCCGGCGTGATCAGATCATTGGATTTGAGGTACTGATGCACCGAGTTGATGACTTGCAGGATCGCCCAATGGATGCGATCGGCACCGTATCGTGCAGCCCCTCCTCCCAGCGTGTCGCCATCCTGGTTGGTATCGCCGACCTCGGAAAATGGCGTCCCCACGCCGGGAACATAGACGCTGAAGAAGCCGTTCTCCGGCTCGGCCAGGTTGGCGTCGTACAAGCGTGCCACGTTGCTGTGGCCGTTGCGTGCAAGCTGGGTGCGGGTGGCGCGTGTCTTGCCGGTGACGAAGGTCCCTTCCCACTCACGGTTGTTGCCGGTGCCATCGAAGTAGATGCTCACATGAACCTGGCCCTGGCATTGCGAACCCTTCTCGCGCAGGCACGCCATCGCCTTCGCCCGCCGCTGTGCCTCAGCGCCGCTCAGGGCCCGCTGTCCGTTGGCGGGCATGGGCTGCGCGCCAGTCGCCGTGCGTTCATTCATGTCCTTGCCTCCTTGTTCCGATGTCCGTCCCTGCCGGATTGCTTGTCCCTGTTGATCCCACCCCGCTTACCATCAGCCAGCGGGCGGGCGCCGGAGGTGCTCCCACACGGGATTTTCCCCCTCACGCAACGGCGCCTCGGGTCCCGTCAACGGATAGTCCGGGTGCCCCAGTATCAGATTGGTCACGAACACCTTGACCTGGCCATTGCGCAGGAAGTGAACAGCGAGACTGCCAACCTCGTCGTACCTGGGGATTGATACCGTCGCCTTCTGGTAGGTTTCCAGATCAGTTGTCCACTCGATCTCCACGTTCAGATCCGGAGTCCATCGGTCAGGAACAACAGCGCAGCAGACCGTGCCGCTTGCCGAGTGACGTCGAGCCGATCCTCCGCTTCCACCATTCACCTGGAACTGCGCAATGGACTGGTCGGTATGGTTGTAGCCCCGCACTCCCACAGGTGTAGAGGCGGGCTGGCCCTTGCAGGCGGCCAGTACCGGCAGCAGAAGCAGCACAACCAAGGCGGACAGCAGCGGAACACGCATAATGTGATGTGTACGCACGAATCGTGGGATCATTTCTTCTTGTCCTTGAGGGTGCAGCAGCGACCCGAGCAGCGCGTCATGGCTGTTGCCTTCTGGTTTCCAGCATCTTCATTCCTGATGTAGTTGCTGACGTCATCATTCGCGCCTGGCCCTCTGATCAGCTTTCGAGGGGGCGCCGAAGGTGCTCCCACACCGGATTCTCGCCTTCGCGCAAGGGCGCTTCAGGGCCGGTCAACGGATAATCGGGATGACCCAGCGCCAGACCGGTAACAAAGACCTTGACCTGTCCGTTGCGCAGGAAATGGACCGCCAGGTTTCCGAGCTGGTCGTACTTTGGAACTGCAACAGTCGCCTTCTGGAACGTTTCGAGATCCGTCGTCCATTCGATCTCCACCTTCATATCCGGTGTCCATCGATCAGGCAGCATCGCGCAGCACACCGTTCCGCCTTCCGAGTGGGAATCGGCCGACCCGCCACTGCCGCCGTTCACAAGGAACTGCGCGATGTAGGCATCGGTGTGGTTGTAGCCCAGCACAGCCACCGGTGTGGAGGCTGTCCGCCCCTTGCACGCGGCCAGGGCTGGCACCAGGAGCAGCAGTACCAAGGCCGCCAGCAATTGAGTGCGCATCAAACGCATGGTTGTTCCTCTAGTTCAATGGTGTTGCCGCTTCGGCCGGCAAGGCCGTGGGGGCTTCCCATAATGGAACGCCCATCAACCAGATGTCGTCAGGCAAGGCCGACGCCCAATCCGGGAACGGAGCCTCAAAGGCACTGGCCTCCTGCGAAAACCGGGCCCGCACGGCGGAATGATCCCGGCAGGCGCCTGAGGTGTACAGCGCCAGCAACAGGTACTGCACGTGATCGTCCACCTGGTCCACGCCGTGCGCGATCGTGTCCTGCATATGCTTGACGACGAACGGGTACAGCGCGCGATAAGGCACCCGCTTCATCTCATCGGGAATGACCCGGCGGAGCTGGGCGATGGCCACATCCGGTTCGCACGCATCCAGCAGGCACGTGTACTGCTGCTGGTCCAGGCGCAATGGCGGAAGTGCAGGCAGGCCGGCATCGTCCACCTCGGCCAGCGGCCATTCCTGCAGATCGCCATAGCGATCGAAGTACTGCAGGCGCTGCACGCCCTCCAGCAACGCGGCACGCTGCGCGGGCAACAGCAGCTCCAGCAGCGCAGGCAGGATGCGCGTGTCGTACCAGCGCAACAGCATTTCGCGACCGCCCTTCTCGGGCACCTTGACCAGATGGAAGGTCCGCAGCCGCTTGGCGAGCTCGTCCAGTTCCAGCGCACTCCACAGCAGGGTCACGCCCGGCCGCTGCGTGCCCATCTGCCGGATCTCCGCATCCAGCCTGGCGTGCACGGCCGTGTCCGGCCAAGCCACCAGCAAGGGAGCGATATCCAGCAGGCTCGCCTCGGCCGTGCCCTCGAACAGCGAGCGATAGTGCGCGCCCAGGCGCTCCAGCCGCTCATGGAAATGCGGCCGCTGCGCGCTGTCGATCACCGCATAACGATTCATCACACCAGCACTCCCGGCGTGCCCTGGCGCATCGCGTCGAGAATGCAGCTCTTGCAGCTGCTGCGCGGGAACTGGGGAAGCGGATAGCCCTGTTGGGCCGGCCCAACAAATGACTTGCTGCCGGCATGCACGGTGATCGTGCCGGGGCAAGCAATGGTAATGCTGCCGCCGGCAATGGTCAGGCTGGCCCCTCCGGACGTCGCGACGTGGATCGTGTTGGCCGCGGCGAGCTCCACCGGTGCCTGCGCGCTGGCGCCACGCAGCGCACCACGCGACTGGATGCGGACCAGGTCTGCATGCGCCTGGATGTCCAGCGTTTCGCTGCCGGCCACCACGTCAAGTGCCGTCGGAGCGGCGGCGGCCCCTTCAACGACGGATGCCAGCACTCCGATCGCTTGCCCGGCATGAAGCCGCGCCTGCCCCATCGTGATCGCCTCACTGTGACTGCCACTGGCCAGCAGCAGGCCTTCGCCGCTGCTCCAGTGCATGGCTTGGCCCGCCACCTGCACAACGCCCTGCGGAGCAGCCATCCCCAGGAGCGGGTCGCCCGAATGCGGCACCCTGCCCTGGCCCGCCTCGGACGCGCGCTCGGCCGCACTGCCCTTTCCTGCGCCGAAATCGTCGCCACCGGTGGTGGTACGCACGCTCGCCAGCAAGCCGGGGACCGGTGACTTGTCGGCCACCATCCTGGAGCGCGCCGCAGCCTTGGCACCCTCCTGCATCGCCAACGGACTGGTTACATGCGTGCGCGCGGCTTGGGTGAAGCGCTCGCCCAGGGCCTGCAGCTGGGTCAGCAGCGCGGCGGGCTGCACCGCCTCGCCTGCAGGTGCAGTCGATCGATGACCATAGGCGGTGAACCACACGCCCGCCGTCGCCCGTACCGCCCCCCAGGCATCGCTGCGCAGCTCGAAGCCGGTGCCGCGCACGCTGCCTACATAGTTGTCAGCCTGGTGCCGGAGGTGACCCAGCGACAGCTGCGACGCCTGCTGGCTGCTGGCCAGCTGTGCACGCAGCTGCTGGTTCGAGTCGTCGAACAACAGGTGGTTGCTGCCTTCACCGCCGTCCCATTCACGCGAGCGGATACCCCAGAGTGCTCCGCCCTGCCGATGCGCCTGGTCGCCCGCGCCTGCTGCGTGCCATGCCGGCGCCTGGCCGCCACTGAGGTTGGCCTGTGCGCTGTGGCGCGCATCACCGGCCTGGCCGTAGGCAGAGACATCGCCCTCGCTGCTGGCACCAGCGGGCGTCGGCGTCACGCCGGCCTCGCCGCGCCCGTTGTACAGCGCCCCCAGCACCAGCGGCCGGTCGATGTCACCGTCCAGGAAGCCGACCAGCACTTCCTGGCCGATCCGCGGCAGGAACTGGCTGCCGACGCCCGGTCCAGCGTAGCGCTGCGCCACGCGCAACCAGGCACTGTCATGGGCACCCTCGCCCTGCGCCTGCTGGAAATGGAAGCGCACGCGCACGCGGCCGTGGCTGTCGGCATGCAGGTCCTTGCTGTCACTTCCCTGGCCGGCCACCACGACTGCCGTCTGGTACCCGGGCACCGTCGGGCGAGGATTCAGGCGGGCTCCGGTGCCATCCAGCAGCAGCGGTCGCCACGGGGTGGCGCGCGGCACCGCCTCAAATCGATTGCCGTAGCCAATCGCCTCAGCCTGCTGCCACAGTGCGGCGTCTGCGCTGTCGCCGGGGGCGACGCCGAGTGCGTCGTCAAGGCTGCGACGCAGGTCGGTGGGCAGGTTGTTGATGCCGGCATGGTCGACCGCGACCAGCAGCAGCTCCGGCGGTGTACCGCCCGGGGCCTGCTGCAACCGCAGCCAGCTTCCCGACTGCAGGCCGCGCACGGTACCGTGCCCTTGCCAGCGTCGACTGTGTGCTTCGCGCGCCTGCGCCTGCAGGCGGGCCTGGCGCGATGCGGCCGCGCCATCGCTGAAGGCATAGGCGCCCACCGCATCGAAATCCTCGCGGGTGGAGCCGTTGCCGCCGCCCTCCATCGGCGACTGGCCCGACAGTGCACGCACCTGGCGATAATCATCGCTCTGCAGGCTGACCGTCGTGCTGGCCAGGCTGCGGTGCAGGCCGATGGCCTGCACGCTGTCGCTGGTTTCAGTGGCATCGCTGCGGTGGAAGCGCACGCCGGCCCCGGCGCTGGTGGCATCCTCGGGCAGTGCAACGCTGTCGGCAAAGATCTCCAGGCCATTGCCGCAAGGCGCTTCCTCGTCCGGATACAAGCGCCAGCCCAGTCCTTCCTCGGCCAGCAAGCGCTGCAGGAAGTCCAGATCGCTCTCACGGTACTGCACGCAGTAGCTGCGCACACGCTCATCCAGGAAGGCGTCGACGCCTTCGGCCCAGCGCCAGCGTGCGATGTCGGCGTGTGCGGAAAGCACCGCATCGACAATGGCGCGGATGCCTTGTTCCTGGAACACGCGGCTGTGGCGCGCATGCTGCAACCACCAGGTCCACGACACCAGGTGCAACCGGTAACGCACCAGCCCACCGTCGCCCCCGACCCGCGCGGCGTCGGCCACCAGCCCGCTGCGCTGCCACTGCCCGCCGTCGGCGCGCTGCGTGATCAACGTTGCGCGCGTGGCAGGCAATGCCCCCAGTTCGAGGCCAGCATCAGTGCAGAGCACCTCGACCTCGGTCCATGCGTGCTCGCCCAGCGCGTCACGTCCACGCCAGCGCTCCACGGTGCATCCCGTGAATGCTTCCGACTGCAGACGATACAGGCGCTGCGCATCGCCAAGACCTGCAACCTGCGTCATCAGGTAATTCAGCTGATCCATGCCATTTCCAGAGTGAAGACGCCAGATCCATGCGGAATGGCGTCGGTTTCCAGTTCCCGAATCTACCAGAACAGCGTGTTCGTCAAAATCACGGCGCGTTATTGCGCAACGAACTGCGCTTTGCGTCACATAACCGACGGAATAACGTATTCAGCTACAGGCACTTGCCCGGATCCCGTAATCGCGTTCACATTCAACGGCTAGAATCGTCCGCAGTCCCCAACGAGACCTGCCATGCTGGATCAGGAAGCCCTGCTGGCCCCGATTTCGGAAAACGCCCCGACCGGTGAAGACCTGTCGTTCTCGGCGGAATTCGATCGGATCATCGAAAACCGTCGTGCCGACGACCCGACCCTGGACCAGGGTGCGTGGCAGACCGACATCAAGTACGCCGACTGGAGCAGCGTGCTGCGCGAGGCCGACAGCCTGCTGCAGACCCGCACCAAGGACCTGCGACTGGCCGGCTGGCTCAGCGAGGCGGCCACCCAGCTGGAAGGCTTCCAGGGCCTGGCTGCTGGCTACCGGGTCACCGCCGGGCTGTGCGATCGCTTCTGGGATGAGGTCCATCCTCAGGCTCCGGACGGCGACTTCGAAGAACGCATCGGCAACCTCAGCTGGCTGCTGACCAATTCGCTGCAGTGGCTGCGGGCGGTGCCGATCATCGTCGCCCCGCAGGGGCGCTTCAGCCTGACCGATTTCGAGCATGCCCACGCCCGCGCCAACAGTGGCGAGGACGATGACGGCCGGCCCGGCCTGGACATCCTCACTGCCGCCCGCCGCGACACCCAGCACGGGTTCTACCGCCAGCTGGCGGATGACCTGCCCGACTGCAGCCAGGCCCTGGCCGAACTACAGGCGGCGGTAGACAACCGGCTGGGGCTGGACGGCCCCAGCTTCAGTGCCGTACGCGAACAGCTGGAGCATCTGCAGCGCACCGTGCTGCGCTTTGCCCGCGAGGCCGGAGTGTTGCTTGATGGCGAGACCGGGGCGGTGGAAGACCCGTTCAGTGACAGCCATTTCGCCGAAGACGCACCCACGTTCGAGACGACGCCGGCTGCGCCCTCGCGCGGCCCCGCCGGTGCGCCGGGTTCGCGCAAGGAAGCCTTGCAGCAGCTTCGCCAGGTCGCCGAGTTCTTCCGCCGCACCGAGCCGCACAGTCCGGTTGCCTATCTGGCGGAAAAGGCAGCGCGCTGGGGCGAGATGCCGCTGCACGTCTGGCTCAAGCGGGTCATCAAGGACCACGGCACGCTGGAACAGATGGAAGAAATGCTGGACGTCAATCCAGAAGACTGAGCTGCGCGCCAGGGCCGGGGAGCCTGACCGGCTCCCCGGGCGCAGTTACTGGATCTTGAACTCGATCCGGCGGTTGCGCGCACGGCCGTCGTTGCTGGTGTTGTCCGCCACCGGCTCATCCGGCCCCTTGCCCAGCACGTCCATGTGACTGCCGGGGATGCCCTTGGACATCATGTAGTTCTTCACCGCCAGCGCACGTGCATGGCTGAGCGTGAGATTGGACTCACGCTGGCCGACATTGTCGGTGTGGCCGATGATGAGGAACCGGCTGTCCGGCATCTGCGCCATCTTCGCCACCATCTCGTCGAGGATGCTCATGCCGAACGGCGTAAGGCGCGCGCTGCCGCTCTGGAATTCAATGATGCGGTTGGCCAGAGTCTGGTCCAGCACGTTCTGCTGCGAGCCCACTTTCAGCGCGTTGGTCACCGTGTAACTGGTGTTGCTGGCCAGGCTCAGGTCACTGGCGACCTGCTGGCGCAGGGCTTCATTGCCGACTTCACCCGTAATGCGCACCGCCTGGCCATTGACCTCCAGCTTTCCGGGCGACACCCGCTTCAGGCCCGGATTGATCATGCCGGAAACATAGTCGCCCCAGTTCGGCGGCGTGGCGATGGTTTCCACCTGGATGCGGTCGACCACCCGCTCGGCGCCATAGACCGCGCGCAGGTTGTTGAGCAGCTTGGCCTTGGTCGCCTGGTCAGGCACCACGCCTTCGATGACCACCGGACGCTCGCCGGCGGCCACTGCCGGCGCGTTCTGCGCGGCCAGCGGCGCGACCACCAGCAGCAGCGGCAGCATGAGATGGAGAGGTTTGCACAGGCGCATCGTCAGGTTCCCAGGAAAGTCTCGCCGAACAGCTTGCGTGCGGTGGCCAGGGCCAGGTCGTCACGGTCGAGGAAGCTGCCGAAGCGGTTGAGGTTGTAGTCGCCGCGCAGGTAGTCGTCCACCCACTCCGAATGCTGGATGCGGATCAGGAAGTCGCCCGCCTCGGCCGGATCCAGCACGGCGCGCAGCACCTGGCGATCAGCGCCGTTGAAGCCGACGATCATGCTTGGCGCAGCGTCGTTGCGGATCAGTACGGCAAGTTCGAAATCGCCGCGTGCGACGAAGCTGGACAGCAGGTCGAGCCAGAACGCCGCCACCAGCGGGCGATAGGCCGGATCGCGCACCAGCGGGAACACCAGCGCCTTGTCGATGTTGACGTCGCCGCCACTGAGCACCGGCTGCAGCAGCAGGCCCAGCGCGGGCAGCACCTGGCGCAGCGCCACGTCGCCGTGGCCGGACTCGCGCAGGCGCTGCTCCAGGTCGGCCACCGTGGTGTTCTCGAGGAAATCCTGGAAGCTGCCGTTGTAGTCACCCGGGTCGGTGCTGATGCTGAAACGGGCATCGGCCAGCTGTGCCAGCGCCTGTGCTGCGTCGCTGTCCTGGTAGGCCTGGCGTGCGAGCCTGGCCAGGCCCGACCAAGCGTTGGACATCGCCAACGGACTGCGGCCGATGAACGGCAACGGCTCAGGCGCATCCAGGCGCAACGCCGACAGCAGCGGGAAGCGCCGCTCGGACGCGTCGCGGCTGGCCAGGAAGTGGCCGCACAGCACCATCTTGCTGCGCGAGCCCAGGAAGGCGTAGTGGATCTCGGGCGCTTCGTCGTAGCGCTGCTTCCAGTCCGGGCTCTGGCTCAGCAGTTCCAGGCTCTCGCCGGCCCAGCGGTCGAGCCAGCCCAGCAGCTGGTGGTTGTCGGCCGCGCGGACGAAATCGCCGCGCGAGGGCACCTTGCCGAAATAGGACACGCCCGCGCTGACCACCCGGCTCATCGGGCGCCTCCAGCGGCCGGAGCCGGCGTCGCTGCCGGCGCAGCAGCGGGTGCCGCCTGCGCCGCGGGCTCGCCACCGGCAACGCGTTCGGGCAACTGCAGCCCGCGCTGCCAGTCACCTCCGCCCTGTGCGGCCTCACCGGCACGACGGACGATGCGCATCTCCACCGGCACCGACACACCGTTGCCCGTCCAGGTGATGCGGCTGGAGTCATCCAGGCGCTCGACCTGGCCCGCCCCCATCAAGCGGTTGACGCCGTTCGAACCCGGCGCACTGAACACTTCCACCGTCCTGCCATCGCCGGTCACCGCGGTGATCTTCACGCCCGGCACCTGGCCGACGTTCGGGTACTGCATGGTCGTCCACTGCGGTGGCGTGTTGCGATAGCGCAGCACCTGGCCGTCGATCTCGATGGTGTATTCCAGCGCGCCGGCCGCCGGTGCCGGCAGGATCTCGAAGATCGTGGTGTCCTGCGCCGCGCCGGCCGCCGAACCACTCACCCAGTTGCCGTAGTTGGCCACCAGTTCGGCCGACAGGTTCACGCCCTGCCCGGCCCAGCGGCGGGTCTCCAGCAGCGGGCCACGCTGGATCACCAGCGTACCCAGTGCCTCCTTGTTGAAGGCCGCGATGCTGCCACTGGCGCCGAAGATGCCGGCAATGTCGCTCGGCGCCGCATCGACGTCGGAGTTCAGGTTGAACGGGTACTGCTGGCCGATGCGTGCCTTGAAGGGATCATAGACCTGTGCCTTCCAGGTCTTGTTGACTTCATTCTCGGTCGGCGCGATCAACGTGCCGAAGGTCTGGGTCAGCGGGCGCAGCAGCAGCGGACGCAGCGCTTCACGCTGCTTCTCGTCCAGCCCGGTCAGCACCTGCTCATCGACCAGCGCCAGGCCCACGCTCAGTTCGGAACCTTCGTTGCTGAAGGTGTCCTGCATCAGCTTGCGGGTAGCGACCCCGATTTCGCCCTGGCTCTTGATCGCGTTCAGACGCGCGCGCAGCTTGGCCAGCGTGTCGAAGTAGGCCGTGATCACGGCCGGCTGGTCACCGCGCTCGCTGGTCAAGCGGGCAATGCCCTCGAACGCCTTGCCGATCGGGCCGACCGGCTGTGCCGCAGCCGCGGCGGCCGGGTCCTTGCGCAGGATGGTGCGCTGGAACCAGGCGACGAAGCCCTTGCGCGCCTTGCTGGAGCGGGCCAGCGCCTGCGGGTTGTCCCACACGGTCTCTTCGTTGATGCGCTCCAGCAGCACGCGCAGTGGCGAATTGCTGGCATCGCCCAGCTTGTTGATGCGTGCCACCGCCTCGTCGAAGGTGCTGAACTCCGCCACGCTCAGGCCCTGCAGGAACCGGGTCCACTCGCGGGCATAGTCGTTCTTGTACAGGTTCACCAGCTCGCGCGAGACGTGCTCCGGGCTGCCGGCCAGCGACAGGTCGCTCTGCTCGGTGGTCCCCAGCACCCAGTCGGTGGTGCTCAGCTGCGTGTTGGCCGCTTCCTTGATCGCATCCTGCACGTACTCTTCCCACGCCTTGCGCGAGAAAGCACCGGAAATGGCGTAGTTGCCGTTGATCATGCGGCCGTTGCGCTCGACGCCGATCAGGCTGTCGACCGTGGTGGTGGTGAAGCGTGCACCGGCGCGGGCCTTGATCTGCGCGTACACGCGCTCCATCGCCGGCTGGCCCTTCATCACCTGGCCCAGTGCCTGGCGCGTGTCGGACACCAGCGTGACCTTGTTCTGCACCTGCGGCCAGCTCGGCTGGCCCGCCTGCGCCACGTAGAAGGTCATCAGCTTCTCAGCCGCGCGGACCATTTCCTCGCGGCTCATCTGCCCGCGGTTGGCTTCCAGCCAGGTGCGCCAGAACAGGGTCAGCTGCTGCGACAGGTGCGCACCCTCCACATACTTGCGGTTGCCCAGCATCAGGTAGGTCTTGAGCGCGTTGTAGGCATCGTTGGTGCTGGTCGGCGACGCGTTCTGGTACAGCACCTCGCTCTCGGCAGCGCTGCTGGTGCCCTGCCCCAGCTTGTCGCGCTCGGCGACCACCTGGCCCAGATAGTTCTCCAGGTTCGATACGGTCGGCGCCAGCATCACCTGCTGCATGCCGTGGTTGTACTCGCGCAGCAGCTTCTCGCGGATGGCCGTGCCCTGGTACAGGCCCAGATGGGTGGTGATGCCCCCTTCCTTGCCATAGCGGTCCAGCTGCTCCATGCGATCCTGCAGCAGCAGCAACGCATCGATACGTGACTTCAGGTCCATGCGGTCCTTCTGCACGCGCACGGCCTGGTCCAGATCCTTGGTCGCATTGGCAACCAGCTGCGCATTGGTGGTGTACGACCACGTCCACAGGCCCAGCGCGAGGGCCAGCACGCCCACCGCGCCCAGGAACACGCCATAACGCAGGCGGTTCTGGTGCGGGCTGGAATACTGCCGCACCAGTTCCTTGTCGGCAAAGATGACCTTGCGGAACAGGTCCTTCAGGAAGAACGCGGTATGCCCGGTCGGCGCCTCGTCCACGTTCGAGCCGCGCTCCAGGTTGAACTGGCGGCCGACGCGCTCGGAGGCGTGATGCACCGAGCGCCCTTCCTGCAGCGCGCTGGAGAAGTAGAAGCCGCGGAACACCGGCTTGAACTGGTAGGGGTTGTCTTCGAACAGGGTGGCGATGAAGGTGCGCAGCGCCGGCTTGATGCCGACGAACTCCAGCGGCAGCGACAGCAGGCCCGGCGAGACCTCACGGCCACGCTGCATCGCCATGTGGGTCAGGCTCATCTCCTTGATGCCTTCGGCCAGCTCATCAAAGTGGCTGTCGAAGGCGGCCAGCGCGTCACCCTGCTGCTGCACGTCGAACGGCAGCGTCGCGCCCCACACATGCTCGCGCTCGCCCGGATCGAGGTTGCGGAAGAATTCACTGAAACCGGCGATCAGGTCGGCCTTGGTGAACAGCACGTACACCGGCGCGAATACTTCCAGGCGCTCGGTGATTTCCTGCACGCGCTGGCGCAGGTTCTTGGCCAGTTCGATGGCGAACTCCGGCTTGCTGCCGGACAGCTCGGCCAGGCTGGCGGCGATGATCACGCCATTGATCGGTGCACGCGGGCGGTTCTTCTTCAGCAGGCCGAGGAAGGTCAGCCACTCCAGCCGGTCCTCGACGCTGACCGAGTAACGGCCGGCGGTGTCGAGCACGATGCCGTTGGTGGTGAAGTACCAGTCGCAGTTACGGGTACCGCCGATGCCCTGCACGACGTTGCCGCGGTTGTCCTCGAACGGGAACTGCAGGCCCGAATTGAGGATCGCGGTGCTCTTGCCGGCCGCCGGGTTGCCGATGATCACGTACCAGGGCAGTTCGTACAGCGCGGCGTTGCCCTTCAGCACCCCCATCCGCGAGCACTTGATCTGCTTGACCGCATCCATCATGCGCGTACGCAGCGCTTCGGTATCGGCGCGCTGTGCCGGCTGCGCGCTGGCTACCGCCTTGTCCGCCTCGTCCTTGACCATCGCCTCCACGCGCTTGGCGGCGCGCCGGGCAAGCATCCGCTTGACGACCCAGACCAGCAGCGCCAGCACCAGCAGGCCGGCCAGCACGATGGCGACCCAGATGCCGATCTGCCGTGCCTCGGCCTCGCCGTAGTGGGCCAGCGCAGCGGCACCGACCAGGCCGATCACCATCCACAGACGGTAGTCGCGCAGGTAGTAGCTGAAATTGCTCAAACTCATGCAGGGATCCAAGGGTCAGGGAGCGGACGGCGCCTCGGCCGTCAGCGTCGGGGAAGGAAAAGGATCGACCAGCCCGAACAGGCGCTGCTGGTTGTCGGCGACACCGAGCAGCAGCACAGGTTCGCTCTGGCGCTGAAGCTGCGCGTGGGCCAGCGCCAGCTGGGCCAGCGGCAGCGCCGGGCCCAGTTCGCCGGCGCTGATGGTCAGCGCCAGGCTCTGCGGACTGAAATCGAGATCGGGTGCCAGGGTGGCAGCGATGGCAGCGGCATCCACCATCAGGTCGCCCCGGTGGTCAGCGTCGTGCAGCACGAACTGGGCCTGGGCGCCATCGGTCGCCAGTGATGCATGCCACTGGGTGGCGAGCGCCGCCAGCTGCCGACGCTGTTCTGCCGGGCGCTGCCCCTCGACCTGCTCGGCACTGACCAGCTGTGGTCGCCACAGCCGGGCGTCGCCTTCGCGTGCAGCAGCCTGGCTGGCCAGCAGCACGCCCGCTGCGCCTTCACCGGGTACGTGGCCATCGGTGCGCTGCGCCGTCGCCAGCACCCCGGCCGACTGCCAGGCCGAGACGATGCCGGCATCGATGCTGGACGCGGCCGCCAACAGCAGGTGCCAGCGTGGCGTCGGCGACGACGCCAGCGCATCGATGACCCGCTGCACATACGGCCACACATCGCGCGCACCATCCAGCACGGCAATGCGCACGTCGAAGCGGCGCGCATCGAGGCCGGCATCACGCGCCTGTCGCTGCAGCCACTCCTGTACCCACGGGCGCAAACCATCGGACCAGCTGCCCGGCACCAGCAATTCGAGGGTGAGGATATTCTCAACGCGCTGCTCATCGCGGCGGCGCAGGCCGGCCACCACCACCTCTTCGGAGGCTTCGATCTCCGGCAGGGCCGTGAAGACGGCCTCCAGCAGGCGTTCCAGCACCGGCCGCAGCAGCGCCAGTGCACGCCGTTCGTGCGCGGCGGTATCGATACCGTCCTGGCGCACCTGCAGGACTTCGAATTCGTCCAGATCCGGTGCTGCGCTCATCCGCACCGGCAGGTTGTAGTTGTCGCGGAAACGCCCGTCGAGCACCGGGCGCGGTGGCGCCGCCGCAGCCGCCAGCAGGGCCTGCGCATCGAGGTCCATGCCCAGGCGCAGGTGGCCGGCCAGCAACGCAACGGCAGGCACGCCCGACGGGGCGCCAGCGACACTCTCGCGTTCGGCCGGGGCCGGGCCGGAACGATCCTCACCGGCTTTCTGCAACGCCACATCGGCGCCGCGCCGCGCGGCGTTGCGCAGCATGAAGCCGGCACCACTCAGCCCCACCGGCAGCAGCCCCAGATAGGCCAGCATCTGCATGCCGGTCGGTACCGTGCCGCTGTTGCGCCAGTAAAGAATCGTCGCGCCCCAGGTGGCGATGAAGACCATCACCACCGACGCTGCCTTGCCCAGCCATCCCGCCATCAGTTGCCGTGCTCCATGCGCTGCTCCCGTCGACCGCGTCGTTCAGCGCAGGCCAGTGGTGGCCTGTGACGCCATCAGCGTCGCTCCGCACGCCGTGCGGTCGCCATCGCGCGCCACCGGCTGACCATCGATCACGACGGTTGCGTCACCACTGACAATCGATGTTGCGCCATGCACGGCGCAGACTGCACGGTCGCCCACCCGGGCCACCGCCTTGCCATTGATATCGGTCTGGCCGGTGCCTGCCACCACGCTGCCTCCGTGGCTGAGCTTGTCACCGACGACGATAAACGGTCGTGCCATCCATCATGCTCCTTGATCCTGTGTGACCTGGCGCTCCATCGCCCCCTGTTCCCCGGCGACCCAGATCATCGCGGTAACCATACCAGCACCGCCATGCGGTTATCACCCTTGGCGTGACAGTTCTTCACGCTTGGCCGCACGGGCCGCGCGGCAACGCGCTGTCATTTCCACGTGAACATAATCCTTGATGCTGCGCCAGTTTCCACCCCAGTCCAGGCCTGCCTGTTCAGCCAGCTCGCCGTACAGGAAGTAACCACGCTTGGTCCACTCGTCGTTCATGTCCCACTGCAGCTTGCCATTCCGGATCGGCGCACTGTCCACGCCCAGCCCATATTGATGGCAGCTCTGCCAGGCGCCGGCACGTGTCGCCTTGCCTCCGGCCATCAGCTCGGCCTGCCGCTGCGGACTGCGGTAACCCTCGATCAGCACCATCTCGTAACCGTACTGGCGGCGCATCACCTCATAGATGGCCAGCACGCGCTGCTGCAGATCGGCATCGATCTGATCCCACTTGCGGTCTGCCGTCACGATTTCAGGCCGCAGGCGGCGCACCTCGGCGGTGGTGAAAACTTCCGGTGGTGGCGGCGGCGGCGGGGTCAGGCGCTCCCCCCGCAGCAGCTGGGCGACCATCGAACTCGACTCGGCCAGATCATCGCCGCGAAAATCTTCGAGCACCACCGTCTGACGTGTGATCAATATCACAGTTGGAGGAATCAGCAGCGCCGCTGCCGCAATCGCCATAATCGGCCAATGCCGCCGAAGGGCACTCTGCGCAGCGCCAGCTTCTTCACGAACCCCACTGCGCACCCGGGTAACACCATGGCCGACTTTATCGCCCACCCGACCCGCCTTGCGACGGAATCCGCCCAAGCGGCGCGACAGTGCCTGGCGCAGCGATTCCACGGTCTCGGGAAACAGCAACACCCAGCACACCGCCGCCACAAGTGCGACAACGGCAATGGCAGCAACCACGATTGGCAACACCGGTCCTCCTTGACTCGTAATCTGGTTGACGCCCCACCGCCTTTCACTAAGAATGCGGAAATTCGCTTCGGCAGATGCCGAGTCAAACCAAGGGCTGGATGCACTTGAATAATGGCGGAATCAATCGGCCAAGTCTGCTCTCAGGGGGAGCGCAGGCGAAGGGCCAGGCCCCGAATTCGGGCCGTATTCTGGCAGACATGGAGGGCCGGCAGGCAACCGCGTCCCCTCGTGCTGCGCGCGCGTCGGCCGGTGGCAATCGGCGCCTGGGGCTATGGCTGGGCATCGGCGCCGTCGTCGTTGCCCTTGCCGGGCTGGCCGCCTGGGGCTTCTCCGGCAGCAGCGATTATCCGGAACCGAGCGAGTATTCGCTGACACCGGATCCGGCCCATGCCACCGGGCACCCGGACATTCCGGCGGGCGCCCCGCGTGACGGCGCTGCCATGATCGTCGATGCGCCGGCCACCGCCGGTGAGCCGGCCCTGCCTGCACCTGCCGCAGACACAGCGCCTGCATCCGTTGATGCCGCTTCGGTCGCTGCGGCCCCATCGGCGGCGACTGCAGCGAGCGGGGCGGCCGCACGTAGTCCTGCGCCTGCCGCACGCGCTTCGCGTGCCGCAACGCAGAGCGACGCAAAGAGCAAGGGCGATGAAAACCTGCTCGGCACCCTGCTCGGCATCATCAAGGAAGAGGACAAGGCCAAGGCCAAAACGAAGGCCAATGCCCAACCGCAAAGCATGGACGACCTGATCGCACAGATCGAGGCCGACCAGCGCAAGCGCACCGAAGACGAGCGCGCCGCCTTCGAGCGCGTGGCCAGCAAGAAGTCCGCATCGACCGAGTCGAACATCCAGGCTCAGCTGCGTGCCTGCCCCAGCCCCGCGTCGCTGAAGGGCGTGGATTGCCGCCGCCGGATCTGCGCAGCGGTGAGCGGGAAAGATCCGGCCTGCCCGGCGATGTAAGCCAGGACCTTGGAGTCGAGCCCTGCTCGACTCTCCCGGTCAGATGGACTGCCGACCCGCCTGCGATTGCGCCATGACCTCAGGCTCGGCCAGTCTCAGATCATTCGGATCGACCTTGCAGGCATCCTCCACCCACTGCGGCCATTCCGGCATGCGGCAGGACAGCAGGACCAGCCAGCGGCACAGCACCAGCGGCAGCAGCAACGGCATCAGCACGAAGCGGGCGCCCAGCATGGCTGGGCCAAGGCTGGCGACCACAAACAGGTAGCAATTGCGCAAGGAAGGATTGACCGAAAGGTTCATCTGCCGGCCCTCGATCGTGTCGACCACGTCCGCCGGCCCTTGCTGCATGTAGCGCCTGACGAATTCCCAGAGTCCCTTGATCGCCTGCTCGTCATCGAAGTAATGGCCCACGGCAAAGGTACGCTGAACCACGCGCTCATCGATGATGCTGCACCGGAGATCGCGCAGGAACGCCTGGCTGGTCCCTCGTCCGATATAGAACACCGCTTCATCCCAAGGCACTGCCACGGCCCCTTCCTTGCCGCCGGTGAAGAAATAGACCATCCGGTTGCGACGATTGAATCGGGTCGGATACCAGACGTACGTAAAGAACTCGTACTTGAGTGTCGTGTGCCAGAACAAGACCGGCGCGCCGATCACACACACGGCCACCATTGCGTACATCACCCAGTCCCAGACGTCGCCCTCAAGATTGGGGATCACCAGCGTGAAGAGAAGGAAAAAGCCGAGAAGGAACAGGCCTATGGTGCCCAGCAGGACCACGGTGGTCGACACCATGCCGCGCAGCCTGAAACGCCGGTCGATCAGTTCGATGTAGGTTGAGTTGAAGCGGACCAGTGAGGCGCGTTCGTCGGGCGCTGCGACTTGGGCTGCATGGACATCGAAACGAGAGCGACTCTCCTCTGGAGAGAGCGGCTGTCCCACGGGAAACTTCTGCATCCATCCGGTGTACATCACCGCATCCTTGACGGCTGTCCTGGAGTGCATGTTAACCGCCTCCCGCGCAACAGGGATGGGCCCAGGAGACACGCCGTCGGAGCGCCGGGGCCCTGACCGTCACAGCTAGCCGGTCGACCGCGTGATCGCACACACGATGGCAACGCCCATCACGACACCAGTCGCAGTGCAGATCATCGGCCAAGCCTTGTCCAGGAAACCCAGACGCGGATTGTCGCGCCAATCACGTTGCCATTTGTCTGCTCGGTCGACACTGGCGCCGCCCTCCACTTCGGTCGGCCACGCAGGGATGCGGCTGGTCGTCATCGCCAACCATCGGCCCAAGGCAATGAAGCTGAAAGGCAAGCAAAGAACTACGTGCAACCAAGGCCAGTGAACCAGGCCGGCAAAGGTCCGGACCACGCCAAACACGAATCCCTCTTTCCTGTCATGGATGGGCAAGTAGAAACCCACCTCCCCGCAAAGATGCTCAAGCGCCGCGTCCCCGCCCTGCATGTACATCCGGATGAACTCCCACAACCCCAGCAGATCCGACCGCTCCCCCATGTACTCGTAGCCCAGCGAGAACGTCTCCAGGACGGTCTTGCGGTCATCGGAGAGAAAATGCGCGCGGATGTCGTGGGTTCGCCCTATGGGTGGGGTCGTTGACTCGCCGATGAAGAAGAACAAACGGTCCCAGTCACCACTGGCGACCGTACCGTCCTGGCGGAAGAAGTGCACCTTGCGATTCATGCGATCCAATCGGATCGGATAGTGCGTCCATCGGAAGCACTCGCTTCTAAAGAGCCACACGATGCCGGCAAGAATGAACAGTGAAACGGGCGCAATGAAGAGCCAGAAGCACCAGAGGATCCAGCGTTCGTCCTCCCGGAATGGCTCACCCAGGACAATCAGGTTCACGAAGAGGTAGGACGACGTGGGCACGAACGCGAGTGCGCCCATGACCGAGAGCCAGACATTGAAGCCCTTCACCGGGTACCAGCGATCCACCAGCTCGAGGCAGGTCGAGCTGAACCTGATCACGGACAGCCCGCTCCGTGCGGGCACTCCTACTGAGGCCGAAACGTCCAGTCGCTGATCTTCCTCAGCGGCCGTGAGGGGACGATTGACCGCAAAGCGAAGATTTCTGGTATCGATTCCAGCGTAGTCCATTACCTCACCACTCCAACCCAGTCCATGAACGATCCTACTGCAACAACGTGGTGTCGTGCGGCCCTGCGACATGCACGGGAACGTTGCCGCCGGTGAGCGCTCCTCCCGCCTCGCCGTCGACCGACTCCGCCATTCGAAACAACCCCAGCACAGTGATGCTCATGCCCAGCAGCGTCATGGGCTTGCGTCAGCACTATTCCGGGCATAGCCTCGATGGAGCTCGCATTCAAAGCAAATGTCGCTGCATGCAGACCCAACAGGATCTCCGCTTTACTGAAGGCGCCCTGCCCCCTGATGCAACTCCGCAGGCCTACTCCGTGCGTGACGTGATGCGCCTTGATGACGAGGCCATGGTCTGGTCGGAAAGCAATGCTGCTTCGCGGATGGAATCCATCATGCCGGTCGCTGCACTGGTGATGCTGTGCATGGCCATCGGCCTGGGTTACATGGGGGTGATGGCGGCGCTTGAACCCACAGAAAGCATGGGAATGCGTGTGTTCGTATCGGCGAGCGCGGGCCTTGGGGTCGCGGCACTCGCAGCAGTCGCCTTTCTCTGCGTCAAATTGAGTATCGGCAGCAGACAGAGCGACCTGTACTTCTTCCGCAGGACCCGGAAAGTCTTCTGTGTTGTCGACGGCAAGCAATGCCTGTTGGACTGGAACAACGTCAGGCCCTATGCCCGCGTCGGCCACGGCTCGGCCCAGCCCGGGGCGCCGCTGATGATGGCTCTCGACCTCATGGAGATCTATCCTGAGACTCCTGAACTGTGGCGCCTGCGCTTTACTGTCGATGGCCCCCTTCCAGACCGGGAGGCCTGCCAGCAGGCATGGGAGCTGATCCGGCGCTATATGGATGAAGCGCCCGAAGCGATGCCCCCCACTTTTCTGGTTGATCCATCGCACTGGACGACATCCTTGCTGGAGCGGGGACCGCTCTCTGCCGGTGGCGCGGGCAAGGAGATGATTGAACGCATCCGCGCCATGAACTGGAACGTCTTCGCTGTCCCGCAGTATCTGGGGAACGTACTGCTATGGCTGATCTTCTGGCCAGAACCCTTGTCACAGATGCTCTATGCCCGGTTCAAGCGCCCCGTAGCGCCACCCATGGACCTTTTTGCCAGCAACTCGACGCGCGGCAGCAGCGAGCACTATTCCATCGTGCGCTCCAGCCCGGAAGACATTGCCGGAAGGAGAAAGGCTGCCCTCCAGGTCGCGGTGGTGTGCAGCTTGAGTTGCCTGATCAGCTTGATTGGCTGGAGCTTCATCATCTACTCGCTTGTTTTCCTGCGCAGCTGACAACGCGTTCTCTGCCTGCTGCTGTCCCTCATCAGTACGTATCCGATTGCACAATGACGATTTCTTTTGGAAACCTTTTCTACATTGCGCTGTCCATTGGACTCATCGCGCTCCTTGCGCACTCCATCTATCACTACCTTGGCCGGTTTACCGGCTGGCAGTCCAGGAGCAAGCGATGGCTTGCCATCAGTCCGCTGATTGCGGGCATCGCACTGGTGCTTTTCACTGTGATCTTTGTCAGCACGAAGTGAGATGGCGGGGAATCTGAGCGCCCGTGATCTCTGGCTGGCCAGGTACGCGTAAGACCGTCATGCGCCGAGATGCGGATGCAACGTGACACAGGCAAGGCAGATGCCCAAGCTTGCACGCTGTCAATGCGGATGGCGGGGCACGTCGAAACCCTTATCTGCGCCGCTTCGTACCACCCGCCCCCGGCTTCTCCAGGCTGAGTCGCTCCCTCAGAGTAGCGTCAGTGAATGGACCGGCCCCCACTGAATGCAATACTTCAGCCGGCCATCGCGGCTTCCGCTGCAACCGATAACTGACGTAGCGGTTCAGTCCGATGTACGCAGTCAAGGGCAGCGCGATCAGGCTGATCGTACCCAGCAGCCACATTGCCGGCCCCTTTTTCCAGTACTGATGGGAACCCGGGCCGATCAGAGGCTGCGCAATTGTCAACGCCTCGCCCAGGCTTACCGCAAAATCCTGAAATCGCGACTCACCGGGCGTCCAGACGGGACCGACACCCTCCATCATGCGGCGTATGTACTCCCAGCGCTCTACAGGGCCGGACTGGTTACCAAAGCCAAAACTCGGGCCAACGCCAACACGTTGGATTTCCACCGGGCTACCGGGGCGATCCGAGATCGTAATCACCAGGCTCGCTTCTCGGCGAGGTACTTGGCCGGTAAAGATCGTATAGCTGACAACCTCCGCGCTTACGCACTCCCAGTCGTAAGACTGCACTTCGCAACGAGGTCGCGCAAAAATATTCCAGCACCACTGCCACCAAGGGAGCCCAATTGACTTGAATATGTGGACTTTCCTCGCACGGGAATCAAACAAGACAGGCTCTGCCCGATAACCCACCCAGTCACTCTGTATAAGCGCCAGTACAATCAAGAGCAAAACCAACTCAAGAACTGCCACCCAACTGAAGCCCATTACAAACAAAGAGATGTAAAGACCAAACCCTACGGTGAATAGGCCAACCCAGCCTCCGCTGCTGGCATAACCGCGCATGGCACTCATCTGATCGACAAACGAGATCCCAAACTCGTAAACGTCGAGGACACCCCCATTCGTGGAAGCTCGCGAAGATGCTTGGTGATTCCTCTCGGGAAGCTTCAGCGCAGAAGACGGCACAGCTGAATCATCCCGCATCGCGCACCAATTTGCAACGTAATGGCCTCCCCCGCACTTAAACACGACCTGAGCGTCGCAGTCGAATGTTGAACTCTAGTGCGGATGTCATGGTGAGCAATCAGATGCAGCGGATTGCCATGCTCGCCTTTTCTCAGTGCAGTGGAGGGCGAAGTTAAATCGTACTGCACCGTGCATCCGGAAATCAGCGTCAATTTATCCAAGATAAGTGAGATTTGCGAATATCAGCGCTTCATTTTCCATCGATTGGCGAAGATTCAAAATCCAACATTCAGTGCCCACCGGATGCATACTTGGTCCATGGCGCTTCCTGGGCGCCGCGAACCTCTATATGGTCTGCAAGTGACATCCGCATCGACTCCTTGTTCTTCCCGCTGCCGCGCGGCCTGCGGCCCTACCGGGTCGCAGGCGCGCACGACGATCACCCGGCCCGCACGGTCGCTTCCAGTTGAAGGTGCACGCGCTCGCTACATCAAACGCTGATTGAACCCTTCTGGAGTTGCTCACGCACCTCGTCATTGCGAGCCTTCGCGGCCGCAATCGACTCCTTCCAAAAGCGCTCCATCTCATCCGCCCGCCCCCCTTCTCGATTCACGCGCCCATACACAGCAGGCGCACGGAGCGGAGGCGCTCCAGAATTTGCAGAGGCTCCATGTCTTAGCACTGCCGCAGGCCAAACCGGCTTACGGCACAGTTTCATCGCAAGGAAGCGGAACAGCGCCCAAGGCACCGTCAGTGGAAGCGCAATCAACATCAAACCTTCACCTGCAGATGACACGTGGATGATGAACGCATTGCGGAAACTGGGCTCAACCGAGGTGTAGAGCTGCAGCGGCGGGAAAGGCAGTGCGGAACGCCCCTCTTCCATGAAGCGCCGGATCATTTCCCATTGTGCAAGCGTAATCGCAGGATCACGACCACTGTCAGACCCAACGGCAAAGGTGTGAACGACTTGATCGCCGCGCATCACCAAGCCTCTCAGATCATAGGTATATCCTTCGCCAGGCCCCATTGGCTTGTCCCTGCCGATAATAAATTTTACGTCCTGCCATGACGCCGAAACTACTTTGGCGCCTTTACCAGTAAACACATGGACCTGTTGTGAAATTCGATCAAATCTTACTGGATAGTACTGATATCGCAGAATATCACGCAACAGCAACTTCCAGAAGACGAATGCCAGGAATCCGAGAACCACAGCGATCAAGCCTGCAATCGCATATGTATCGCCTGATGCGAGCGAACCAACTCGATCGACCAAGGACATCGTTGCATGCAAGATTGCCACAATAAATATAATGCCAAGCGAAATAAATACACTGGCACCCATTAACGCCCACCCTCGATATCGAAAGTGACGATCTACATACTCAATACAATTATCATCAATGTATATTATCCCCTTATCGATCGGGGTGAACGTGGACGAGTCAAACTGGCGCAGATCTGCGCGCCTCTCATACTCGGTCAATGGACGATTATTGCGATACCGCTGGGCTAGCCAACCTGCAAACTGACTCACTTCTCACGCTCCCGCAGGAAGCATTGCGTTGTATGCCTCACCCTGCGCCTCAGGCGACTCGAACCTACCATGCTCATGCACTCCAAACGGCGTCATATCAAGCCACCTCTCAACCTTGTCATCACGAATAAGATTAATAATCCACTCGCCCAACATGCTTATCAACCCTAGCACCAGAAGTACAATGAAGCCCACACCCGCCGTCATGGCACCAACGAACATGAGATAGGCCACCACCGCGCCTGCAACAGCCGTTGTTCCGTAGAAAACAGCCATCGGAATATCTCCGGACTTTATTGACTCATACGCCTTCCACCCATCAACAACAGCGCCTAGTAATCCACCGACTGTGCCCAGCAATTTGCCGAGAAAGCCCACAAGTCCCGCCATGTTTGTGACTTCAATTGCACCAAATCTGATCTCGGCCGCCAAAGCCGTTCTTCCCCACGACGTCTTGGCCAAGGCCATGCCCGTCAATTCAACACTGGTACCCGCAAATCCGACGAGTGCAGAAGCAAGACTCAATTGCCTACGACCAGCCGGCCCCTCCTTCTCCACATCCAACTTGCCGTACGAATCCGCAACGTTCCAAGCGTCCAGGATCAGTCCGACAACGCCCAAGCGCACGTCCAAGCTGACATGCGGAGCGGTGTACTGCGCGGCGCGATTCCTCACCAGCGCCCTCACTTGCTCTTCGCTCATCAGCATATTTGCCATCGCCCCCGGCTGTCCATTCCGGACGGCCGCCATCGCCTCCTTGTCCCAGAAAACGGCCCACTCAAAGACCTTCCTACCCCGGGCGTTGCGATCACCTGTAGCTACGCGTGCGCCGCTACGCTCACTGAGCTCCTGACGGAGATGCTGATCGACACGCGCCCTCAGCTCGCGCTTGTTTACTCCGACCTGCCCTTCGCTAAGCGCTTCTACCAGGAAGTGCGCCATTTCACGCTCAGACGCACGAATACCAACCCTCTGAATGCGCTTTCCGGAAAGCACCCCGAGGAGGCCAACCAAATTATTTCTCGTAGCGGCAGAGATGGATATGTTCACTCCGGCTTTCACGATTGCCGATCCGGCTTTTGACAACGCCGTGACGATCACTCCAGAAGTCTTGAAGACAAGTCCCGCAACCAACCCCAAACCGTGTTGGAGTTCCTGAGGCCGGCTGCCTCCGCGGTCCAAAACATGCCCGTAGGCCTTGAAGATATTTGACCACGCCCCAGCATTGTCTGCGTTGCTCAGGAAAGTTTTTGACTCCCTTTCGATCACGTCTGCGGCGATCTTGTCATTCAGGGTCAACGCTCGAACCGTACAGTTTTTGATGTCCTGAAAACGCCCAGCCAGATCTGCAAGGACTGCACCTTGCACACAGTCGAAGCCAACGACGCCATCAAGCGTGCTGTCTACGATTTCAGTCAATCTCATGGAACTGTAGGAAAGCTCGTCATGGTGGTTGCATGCCAACCACGTTCTAAAACCATCATCCTTGTACCAGAGCACAAAGCTCTGGGCGATCGGAGTCAAATGAGTGGAGGTAAAGCGCTCCATTTGCGGCACCAAGTTGGTATCGAACTGGTCAAGCTTTTCCTGGCTGTAGTCATCCCGATATCGGTCCCACGCGGAGTCCCTGGCATCTCTATCTTCTTCAGCAGTCAGCTCCTCACGCATCTTCGTGATGCCCGCAGCATAGAGCTCCATTGCGGCGCGGCCAGTGTAGGCACTGGCGCGAACCTTGCTTAGTTTATCGGCAGCCGCCTGATCCTCGATCGCCTGCCGGATACCGCGAATGGCGACAGACGTGGCGTGTTTCCAGGCCCTGTCATCCTCTTCCTCAAACTCCCTGGTTTTCTGCCGGATCAGGGCTGAGAGCTCCTGCGTGAGTCCGGCAGGATCATTCAAGGCGAGCATCATTGGACGAGAGTCGGCCGCACTCTTTGCAAGCCAAGCTTCCATTCCAGGAACATCCTGCTTGCACCTTACAAATGGCACAAACGAGAAGGAGAAGCCGGGGTTAGCATATACCTCAACCGACTCAAGCGTTCTTGTAATTATGTCATCTGCACCTTGGCCCTGTGTCTTAGCTGGTGGCGCAGGCGTGACCGGCGGCAACAGAGGGATCGTCACCTCCTGCTGCTCGCGGATTTTTCTGCCGAATTTGAATTCGCTGACCAACGCCAGGGCACCGCTGACACTTCCTGCATGGTCCAACGCTTTACCCTTGAGCCACGCCTGTACGTCAACGCAACGCATGTGCTTCTTGCGCTCACCCGAGCGACGATTTCGCTCCAGTATTTCCTTGGGCCACGGAGCTTCAGTGAAGCCGAACCAGACTTTTCCGGCACGCTTCGGATCCGGAATAGTTACGAAACGAGCAACCTGCGAGTCAGCCATTCGAGCACAGGTTGGCTGAAATTCTTCAAGCGGTGGGGGCGCAGCATACGGGTCGAACTCCAGCAGGTAGGAGTCACTGGTGATCTGGTAGCCCTTCCACTCCCCACGAACTTCGTTGAACACGTAAAGGTAGCCCTGGCGAGCGAGCCGGAGGGTATAGCGCGCTTCGTTCGGAGGCAGGGCAATACTTGTAACGTCCTTGCCGAAGGCTCCGCCCAGAGCAGGACCCTGCCACATCTCCTTCACGTCGGTACGGCTGATCGCGTATCGCAGCGGGAGAATCGGCAGGCCGACCTGATCACAGATTTCACATTTTTTTGCAGGGTCGCACGACTGCGTCGGCTTCTTATCCATGCTGCCAAACTCCTTGATCCTGCTGCTTCAACGGTGGCTCGCTCTCATCATCTTCAAGCGCGGCTGTGACAATGCTTCTGTATGCACCGGGCTCAAGGCGAGCTATGCGGATGGCTTCCTGGTACATAGGCGCTTCATGAATTCCTGGCGGCTGCGTGATCGAAACGAATGCAAATGCCTCCTGGTCATCGGCATCGGACAATCCGAGTGCGTCGGCACTCAAAATTTCGTCGTATACCTGCTTGGAGACACTGTGATCATCGATCCCATGGTCTACGCGGAGCAGCCTATCAATCACTCTATTGATAGATGCCAACGAGGAAATGGCATGCATCTGGCCTGGCGCGAGAGGCAATCCATCATTGCCTGTTCCTCTGCTTTCATAAGTACGCCAGATGTCTCTTTTTGCGCTTGGAGCTGTCCAGGACTGAACAGGCCCCAAGAGGGCATCCAATTGCGAGGTGGATAGAATCCAAGTCAACGCACTCCAGACGCGAGGGTCGTAGTACCTGAACAACATGCGCTCGCCATCTACCTTCCTCACTAGTCCGCGCGCGAGTTGATTTCGGACGTGCTCCGGTCCCGCATCGCTGACCAGCAGGGCAGAGAATGGGACCCTGTCATGTTCCCGGGCGTAGTGGACAGTTTCATCCAGAGCTGCAAGGCGGGTATCGGCAGACATTTCGCCCAGTCGCAGCAGATACGGGAACAGATGCTCCTGCCCTCGTAGTTCCTTGGGCACGATTGGTTCGCACGGCCACAGTTGGGCAATTCGGCGATCAATCTGCAATGGGTTGATCAGCGCGTACTGGTGGGCCTCGAACAGGCGATGGTCGAGTTGCATCAGTCAGCCACCGAGCGGAACCAGGCCAGCGCCAGACTTTTCGGCGGCTCGCACTCGGAACTCACACGCCTTGTGTGTACCAGTCGGCATCTTCGCCTCCCCCCCCACACTCGCCGGCCCCACCCAATCCCGCTGGCTGGCCTTGAACTCCACCTTGCCCGGCGCGCCCAGCTCGATGTTGTCGCCCTCGATCCGGATATAGGCACCGGCCGCCGTCGCCAGCAGGTGCTTGCTCGGCGCCGACAGCTGCACGTCCGCTTCGGTACTGGCGATGCGTACCTTGGTCTTGGCCGCCACGATCATCTGGTTCTTGTGCGCACGCGCGCTCACCTTGCCCTGCGCGGCGTGCAGCGCGATGCCGCGCTCCTGGTTCGGGCTTTCACCGCTGGGCTGCACGCCGGCGGTGTACATCACCAGACCGCCGGCCACCGCCATCGTCAACGAGCCCTGCGTCATCCAGTTCAGTGCCACGCCGCTGGCCAGCGTGGTGTGGGTGCCGCTCACCCAGACCTGGTCGGCCGGGGTCAGGCTCAGCACGCCGGCCACGCCGCTGCCCAGCAGCACCGGTGCACTCCAGCCCGGTGCTTCACCTTCGCCACCGGCGATGCTGCCGGCGGCACTGCCGCTGTGGGTGGCGCGCAGCGTCTCCTGCAGCTCGGTCAGGGTGGTGTCCACCGGCAGTTCGTTCGGCTCGCCGGGCAGCTGCGCCTGCTGGTTGGCGGCCGATTCGGCCAGCTGCTGCAGCAGCTGCTGGCTTTCCTGCAGCTGGCTCAATGCCTGCGGCGCGGCCATCTGCGGCGTGCCCTGCTCGGTGGTCAGCAGCAGGCCCCGGCCGGCGCGCAGCGCGCCCTGTGCCTGGGTGGACAGCTCCACGCCGAAACCCCGCTCGCCTTCGCGCACATTGTCCTGGCCTCCCTTCAGATGCCCCAGGGTCAGCGTGGTCTCGTGCTGGGTAGTGGACAGCTGCGCACGGCCCTGCCCGGGCGTGTCGTCGAAGCGCAGCTGCTGGTAGCCGCCGGTGCCGCCCTGGCTGTCGGCCAGCGCCTGGCTCTTGAAGCCGGTGTACACCGCGGCGTGGTCGTTGCCCTCGAACCAGGCGGCGGCGTTGCCGGTGGCGGTGGCGCCCCCACCGTTGATCTGGTTGTGCTGTGCGTCCTGCTGGCCACGGCCGTTGTAGACCGCACCGACCACCACCGGGCGGTCGATATCGCCTTCCAGGAACGCCACCAGCACTTCCTGCCCACGCCGCGGCAGCACCACGCCGCCCCAGTTGTCGCCGGCCCACGGCGTCATCACCCGCACCCAGGTCCAGGCGCCCCCATTGGCCGGTGCGTTGTCATCGCCGCCGGGATGGGCCAGGCCGCTGCTGGCGTTGCCGCCGCGCTGCCACGGGAACTGCACCTTGATGCGATGGTCGCGGTCGGACAGCAGCGGGTCGCCATCGCTGACCACGATCGCGCTGAGCGTGCCGGTGATGGTCGGCCGCGGATGCAGGTGCGCGCCGTGGCCGTCCTCGGTCTGTGGCCGGTAGTTCACTTCGGCCGGGATGGCGACGAAGCGGTTGTCGTAGAACGCGGTGGACACCTCCCCCGGCGCCTGGCCGTAGGCCAGCCCGGACAGCGCGTCCGGCAGCGCCGGCACCGCCACGCTGGACGGACCCAGGGTCTGTTCCAGAGCGTCGAACACGTCGGCATCGAGGTTGTTGCGCGCCTGGTGCAGCACCGACAGGCACAGGAACTGTGCGTCCTCGCCGACCTGCGGGTGCTGCGACAGGCCGAAGCGCGCACCGGGCGCCAGTGCGCGCCATTGGCCGGCGCCGTCGATGGTATGGGCGCGCACGCGCAGCGCGTCCAGATGCTGCTGCGCGCGGCGCTGGCCGCGTGCGTTGTCCTGCCAGCCATAGGGGCCGCAGGTATCACGGTCGACAATGCCCAGGTCGTTGCCCTGCCCGGCCTCGGCGCTGGCCTGGCGACGCTCCAGGGTGCGGTAGTCCCAGGTCGTACGTTCGACCTTGCCCGGCCGCCAGCGGTGCGCGGTGGACCACTGCTGCACGCTGTCGCTGCGCTCGCTCTCGTCGCGGCGATGGAAGCGCACGCGGCCCAACTCCGCGGCGTCGTTGCTGTGGTCGGCCAGCACCAGGGTGTGCGTGCCGAAGTCCGCGCCGCCGGGCTCGCCGGCATGCTCGAACCAGTAATAAATGCCCTCCTCGGCCAGCAGGCGCTGGACGAAGGCCAGGTCGCTTTCCTGGTACTGCGTGGTCAGGCTGCGCCGCGCGTACTGGCTGGCGTCACCCAGCGACCAGCGCCAGGCCGGTGCCAGCCCGCTGTAGTCGGCGAACAGGTCTTCGACGATCTCGACCACGGTCTTGTCGTGGAAGACGTAGCTGTCCACCCGCTGCGACAGGAACGCCAGCCACGGCTGCAGGCGCAGCCGATAGCGCGCCAGGCCGCCATTGCTGCCCAGCCGCTCGGCGGCGGTGATGCGACCGTGCAACGGGCGCAGGCTGCCGTCGGCCTGCTGCAGCTGCAGCAGCGCGCCCTGCCCGATCAGCGGCGCCAGTGACAGGCCGGCATCCAGCGACAGGGCGGTGATCGTCCACTGGAAACCCATGCCGTCGATCTGCTCGACGCCATCGAGGGTTTCGGCCACCAGCACATCGCTCCCCAGCGACGTGTGCAGCCGCAGGAAGCGCTGGGCGTGCGAAGGGCCGGCCAGCGCGGCCCGCAGGTTGTTTACCAGATCCATGGTGCTTCCCCTACTTCCCGTGCCTCAAGGTGGTCTGCATGCGGCATGCGCATCGGTGTACTCCGCGTCCCGCGCCCGCGCGGCCTGCGTCCCGACCGGGGCGCAGGCACGCACGGCCATCAGGCAGCCTGGACGATCTCTTCCAGCTGCAGGCGCACGCCCTCGCTGATCTTCAGGCGGTAATCGCGGCCGCCGGCGGTGATCTGCAGTTCGCGTACGTTGCTCACCAGCTGCGGCTTGCCAACCACCGGGGCATCCATGTGGATGCGCCACGAACCGCGGCTGATCTGCGCGGCGACGTTGCGGGCATCCTGGCGGGCGGCGGGCACGGCCGTGTCCAGCAGCTCGATCACATGCTCCGGGCGCAGCCGGTTCCAGGCACGCACGCGGTCCAGTTCACGGCCCAGCCCCAGTTCCAGGCTGTCGCAGTGGTTGAGGGCCGCTTCGCGGTCAAATCCATAGAATTCCATCAGCGTTCTCCTTCTGCTCAGTGTCATGACACTTTGTATTTGAAGTCACCCTTCTTGCCGGCGGTGACCTTGATGGCGTTGATCCGGTTTCCTTCGGCCATTGCCGCCAGCACGCTCTCGGCGATTTCCGGCAGCAGGGTTCCATTGAGGATGTGGTCAACGTTGCGCGCACCCGAGTCCACTTCGGTGCAACGTGCAAGCACGGCCTCCACCAGGCTGTCGTCCCAGCTGAAGGTGGCCTTGTGATTGGCGATGACGCGGTCGCGGATGCGGCCGAGCTTGAGCGTGATGATCTGCGCCAGCACGTCATCGTTGATGGGGTAATACGGCACCACCTTCAGGCGACCGAGGAAGGCCGGCTTGAAGGTGCGCATCAGTACCGGGCGCAGCGCGTCGGACAATGCCTCCGCGCCGGGGATCTCTTCGGCCGGCTTGTTCAGGCAGGCCTGCATGATCTGCGAGGAACCGATGTTGGAGGTAAGGATGATGAGGGTGTTGCGGAAGTCGATCTCACGGCCTTCGGCATCATCCATCATGCCCTTGTCGAACACCTGGAAGAACATTTCCAGCACGTCCGGATGGGCCTTCTCGACTTCATCCAGCAGCACCACGCTGTACGGGTTGCGGCGCACCGCCTCGGTCAGCACGCCACCCTCTCCGTAGCCCACGTAACCCGGCGGCGAGCCCTTCAGGCCGGACACGCTGTGCGCTTCCTGGTACTCGCTCATGTTGATGGTGACCAGCTTGCGCTCGCCACCATACAGGATGTCGGCCAGGGCCAGCGCGGTCTCGGTCTTGCCGACACCGGACGGACCGACGAACATGAACACGCCACGCGGCTTGTTCGGGTCTTCCAGCTTGGCAGTCGCGGTGCGCACGCGCTGGGCGATCGCATCCAGTGCATGGTCCTGGCCGATGACGCGCTCGACCAACAGATTGCCGAGCGTACGCACGGTGCGGATTTCATCCTTGACCATGCGACCCAGCGGCACGCCGGTCCAGGCCGAGACTATTTCGGCCACCACGGTGCCGTCGACCTGCAACGGCACCATTGGGGTTTCGCCCTGCAGCTCACGCAGTTCGGCCTGCAACCGCGCCAGCTCGGCATGCTGCGGCGAGAGCTCGGCCTTGGCCTTGCCGCGCTTGGCAGCCGGCTTGGCCACGGCAACATCGCCTTCGTTGTCGTCATTGGACGGCTCGGGATCGCCCGATGCAGCCTCGCCCTGCTCCATCTGCTGGCGCAGTACGGCGATGCGGCCGGCCAGGTCACGTTCGCGGCCCAGGCGCTCTTCGTTGCTGGCCAGCACGGCCTGCGCTTCGGCCTGTTGTGCATGCAGTTCGGCCAGGCGTTCGCCGTGCTGGTCGCTGCCACCGGCCGTCTCGCGCTGAAGTGCGGAAATCTCCGCCTGCAGCCGGTCCAGATGCTTGCGAGTGTCTTCGATGATCGCCGGAGTGGCGCTCTGCCCCAGCGCGACCTTCGCACACGCGGTGTCGAGCACGCTGACTGCCTTGTCCGGCAGCTGGCGGCCGCTGATGTAGCGGTGCGACAGGCGCACTGCTTCGGTCACCGCCTCATCCAGCACGCGGATGTTGAAGTGCGCCTCCATCAGCCCGACCATGCCGCGCAGCATCGCCGCAGCCAGCGCCTCGCTCGGTTCCTCGACCTTCACCACCTGGAAGCGGCGCGCCAGCGCGGCGTCCTTCTCGAAGTACTTCTTGTACTCGCCCCAGGTGGTGGCGGCGATGGTGCGCAGCTCGCCGCGAGCCAGTGCCGGCTTCAGCAGGTTGGCTGCATCGTTCTGGCCGGCGGTACCGCCGGCACCGATCATGGTGTGCGCTTCGTCGATGAACAGGATGATCGGATGCGGGCTCTTCTTGACCTCGTCGATCACGTTCTTCAGGCGGTTCTCGAATTCGCCCTTGACGCTGGCGCCAGCCTGCAGCAGGCCCATGTCCAAGGTGTGCAGCTCCACCCCCTGCAGCACGTCCGGCACGTCCTTGTCGGCGATGCGGCGGGCCAGCCCCTCGACCACGGCGGTCTTGCCGACGCCGGCCTCGCCGGTAAGGATCGGATTGTTCTGGCGACGGCGCATCAGGATGTCGATCACCTGGCGGATCTCGCCATCGCGGCCGATCACCGGGTCGATTTTTCCATCGCGCGCCCGCTGGGTCAGGTTGGTGGTGAACTGGTCCAGGGCCGGCGTCTTGGACAGGCCGCCCTTGGCCTCGCCCGGCACCGCTCCCTCGTCCTCACCCGCTTCACCGCCGGCCGAGGCATCAGCGAAGCGCACGGTCTGCACCGCTTCCTGCGAGCCCTCGGTGAGCTTGGCGAAGTCGTGCTTGAGCTCGTCGCGCTTGAAGCGCACGAAGAGCTTGGAGCCCCGGTAAGCCAGCTGCGCCAGGTCGGGTTCGGTCAGCAGGGCCAGCAGCAGATGGCCGCTGCGGATACGGGTGGTTTCCGAGTCAAGCGAGGCGATCAGCCAGGCATGCTCGAACAGCTTGGGAATGTGCTGGGAGAACACCGGAGTGCGGCTGTTGCCGGTCTTGAACTGGCTGATCTCGTCGTTGAGATCGCGTTCCAGCGACTCGGGCAGGATGCCGCTGCGCCGTGCGATCAACACGAAATCGCTCTGCGGCTGTTCCAGCAGGGCCAGGAACAGGTGTTCCAGGTCCACCTCGTAGTTGCCGCGTGCCATGCACAGGTTCGCCGCCCGTTCGGCGGCCTGCCGGCAGGTGTCGTCCAGTTTGCTGATCAGGGTCTTGAGGTTGATGCTCATGCGGAAACGCGCACTCCTTGCTGGAACCGTTCGGGGGCCGATGGCGCGGACGCCATCGGCGCAGTGTCATTGCAATGTGTGGATGCCATAGGTGGTGTCCTCACGCGAGGTATCCTGCGGCCGGGTGCACAGGTAGCTGTCCCAGCCCAGGCGGACGCTCCCTGCGCTACCGAGTGCGCTGCCCTGTACATCCTCGGCCCGCAGCACCAGGCGAACTTCATACTCAAGAATGCCGCCGGTCAGCAGCGACAGCCATTTGGACAGCGCTTCGGCGGCACTGCCACCCGGCAGGAACGCATCGAACTGGTCGCGGCGCAGCGGCCCGATGCGCAGGCGCAGGCGCAGGTCGCGCTGCCACACCCGGTCTCCGGCCAGCGCACTGGCACCGAGCACCGCGTTGGCCTGGCCCAGGCGGGTCGCCTGACCCGGCGGCACCCGGTACCACGCGCCCACGAACTGCTCCAGGTGCAGCGGCACCTGGAAATAGTCCGACAGCACGCGCTGCATCAGCGCCGCCGAGACCGGTCGTTGCCGCACCGCGCCGGCGTAATAGGCCACCGCCTGGTCAAAGATCTCGCCGTCGCCCTCGTGCAGGCGGTCGCGCAGCTCGCTCATGCCCATGCCCAGCAACGACAGCACCAGCGGCAGGAAGCGCTCACGGCGATCCAGCTCGTACTGCAGCGCCAGGCGATGTTTCTTCCAGGCGGCGTAATGCAGTGACACCGCACGGGTGGAGAAGATGTCCAGGAACGCCCGTGCGGTCCGGTCGCGTTGGTAGAGCTCGCGCAGCTGCAGGGTTTCGGTGTAGTGCAGGGGCAATGCACCGGCCGTCCCCAGCAAGCCCATGAACTGAGGCGTCAGGTGGACCTCGGCGAGTTCCTCACCATGCAGCGCCTGTTCCACGGCCTCGCGGTCCAACAGCCGCTCACCCTTGAGCGAATACACCTCGCCCTCGGCCGACAACTCGGTGGCCGGAAACCCCAGCGACAGCGAGTTGCGGAAGCGCACGCGCATCGGCACCGCCTGGCCGGGCTTGACGCCCTGGCGCTGGAATACCTGCTCAAGCAGGCGCACCGCCTGGAAGAACTCGAAGCGGTGTGGTTCGGCCAGCAACTGCTGGGCTACGCCAGGATCGATTCGCCGCTGCGCGCTGGGCATCGGACGATCTCCTCTCCGCTGTCGCCGGATACCAGCACCAGTCGGGTAAAGCTGTTGGCATGCACGTAGAGTGCAAAGAAGTGGTCCATCACCTGGGCGAAAGCGGCCACGCCGGTTCCCACGAAATGGGCCTCGTTGATGGTCAAGCGGATTTCCAGGCCACGCACCACCGAGGCGAACTGGCGGCCGTGCATCCAGGTGGTCACCGGCGTCTGCTGCAGCTCGAGGATGCCGTCGATCTGGCGGGCCGACACATTGCTGCCGGACAGGTCATACAGGCGCAGCATCTCCTTCAGTGCCGGAAGCCCGCTGGCAGTGAGCGACAGCTGGTTCAACGACAGGTGCGAGATCAGGCGCCACTGTGCGTTGCGGCCGTGGCGGAATCGCAGCGGCTTGGTCGGCTTGCGCAGCAGGCTGATCGCCTTGGCCGGGCTGCCGCCCTCGATGGTCAGGTCGCCTCCGGCCACGCCGAACGCCAGCTGGTTGGGCAGGTCGCGATTGCTGCAGGTCAGCTCCAGGCTGACCGTATCGGTCTGCGGCAGTACCGGATTGAACGACAGGTCGACGAAGCTGATCTCGGTTTCGAAACCCGGGCTCTGCCGCGCGATGTCTTCGTCCCGCCGCGCCACCCAGTACTGGCCGGTGCGCTCGGGGTCTTCGCCATGATGCAGCGAATAGAACGGCCGGAATGCCTGGATCAGCTCGCCATGCGGCGTCTGCCGGATGCGGTGCACCGAGTCGATTGAATGCACTTCATAGGCGAACGCGCGGCGTGCATCCGCCAGCACCGGGTAGTTCACCGTACGATGGGTGACACGGATCGGCTCGCCGCTGGTGCGGAACAGATTGACGATGGGCGTGCAGCCAAGTCGCACGTTGTGCGCGCCCAGCTCCTCCAGCACCATCGCGTTGCCCCGGTCCTGGCCCTGGGCGTGCAGTACCAGGTGAAGGGTGAAGCGTCGGCTGGCACCCTCCGTCACCGACGGCAGGTGCAGGTCGACAAAGCCGAATTTCTCGGGATAGGCGAACAGTTCGGTCAACAGCCGATAGGCCGGGTGCGAGCGCGCCGGAAAGTCGATCAGGGCCTCATCGTCGGCGAATCCGACCGGGCTCAACGGCACGCTGTCCAGGCGCCGCCAGCGTCCGTCGCCATCGGATTCGACGTAGGCCGCCTTGACGCCAAGCATCAGGGCATCGCGCAGCGCAGCCCGTACCGAGGGCTCGCCATCGAGGAACAGGCGCAGGCGATCGGTGCCCAGCTGGTGAAAACCCAGCTGATCGGACAGCAGCTGGAAGCCCATCGAGATCTGGCCACCGGTTCCGGCCGGCAGGGTCGTCGCCATTGGCGCATCGGCGACGCTGCGATACACCACCTGCTGCACGCCGACCGGCGCCAGCACCACATCGTAGGCCGTACGGAAATCGCAGGGCACGCCCCGGACCGGACGGCTCTGGACGGCGGTTCCACGCGGCACGCGTACCGGCGCGCTCAGTTTGGAGGCCACCCCTTCGGTATCGAAATGGGCGATCGAGCAGGAGGGGAACGGCCGCAGATAGTGCGGATAGAGCACATCCAGCAGTGCGTCGGTGAACTCGGGATAGTCGTCCTCGATGCGCTTGGATACGCGCGCACTGAGCAGCGCGAAGGCCTCGATCAGGCGCTCGACATGCGGGTCCTGGCTGCCCTCGGCGGAGAGCTGCAGGCGACCGGCGATCTTCGGGTAGCGCTCGGCGAACTCGCGCCCGTAACGGCGGAGGTAGCCCAGCTCGCGCTCGTAGTAAGGCAGCAGGTCCTGCATCAGGCGGCCTGCGTGCGACGTGCGCGGGTGACCTGGTACTGCAGGGTCGAGGGTTGCAGCATCGCATCGAAGCTGACCGGCTCGCGCGCAGGCTCCAGGTCGAGCAGCGCATGGATGGTGAAATGCAGCCCGCCGGCAAACTGGTTGCCCGCATCCAGATGGACGTTGACGTTGCGCAGGCGGCGCTCATGGCGCGCCACGGCCTGCTCCAGCGAGCGGCAGATGGCAGCACGATCGTAGGCGTTGGCCAGGCTCATCGCGGAGAAGTCCGCCAACCCGTAGGTCAGCAGCGATTGCCGGCAATTGGGGAATTCCTTCATGTCGCCTTCCTGGAACGCGGCGCGCGAGTTCAACAGCCCCTCCAGGTCGCGGGCGATGGATTCCTTGTACTGCTCCAGCGAGACGGACTTGAAGACCGGCCCGGCGCCCGTCTGCTTGGGGGCGTCGTCGAACAGTTTTTCCAGCAGGCTGGGTTCGAGTCCCTTCATTGGTCGATCCACTCAGGTTCGGCATCCGTGCGGGCGGCAGCGGTGCATCAAAGGCAAGGCCGTTCCTGGCCTTGCCCGGCGATCAGACTGCGATGGCGCACGAGGCGCCATCGCAGCGACACAGCATCACACGGTGTAGTTCGGGATGTTCTTGGTTGCACTCCACTGCGCGACGGTCTTGCCACCAACTCCGCCTTCCGGCTTCTGCTGCTGGTAAGTCCACTTGATGGCGCCGAAGCTCAACTGAACAACTTCCTGGGGCATGCCTTCCTTGTCCACCGTGGTGGTGACGCGGTGGACCAGCACGTTCAGCAGCTCGACCGTGTAGTAATTGATCGCGTTGCCGTCCTTGTCGGCGCGCATGAACTGGATCTGCGCCTTCGGGAAGGTGGTGCCGTTGGAGGCGGCCTGGTTGAGGGCCGTGGAGGCGAGGTCGATCGACTTGGTGATTTCGATCGGGGACAGGTTCACGCGGGCTGCGGTGGTGCCGCCGGAGGTCGACGCGGTGGCCGAACGCGGCTGCAACAGGTCCTGCGAGAACGACTGGATTTCGATCCAGTCCTTGTGCTTGTCGTCGTGCGACTCGCCCTTGATGGTGTCAATCGAGAGGAAAGCGTGCTGCATATCTGGTCTCCTAAATTCCGTTCTTCCGTGAGATTTGATGTGCCAGGCGCGGGCCTGGCGGTTAAGGGGGGCTACGCCCTCTTGAAATAAGCGTCACTGCAATCCGGGGAGCGGACTCCCCTGGACGCTTCAGTTGAAGCAAATCGTTACGACTTTTTCGCGGACGCCGGCAGTTCGGCGACCAGACGCAACGAAACAGACAGCTCATCGAGCTGGAAATGCGGCCTGATGAAGGCCACCGCGCGGTAGACACCGGGCTTGCCCGGCACCTCCGAAACCTGCACAGAGGCTTCACGCAGCGGGAACTGCGCCTTGGCTTCCTGCGACGCGTTGTCGTCCAGCAGTACGTACTGGGCAATCCAACGGTTCAGGAATTCCTCGACGTTGCCCGCCGAAGCGAAGCTGCCGATCTTCTCGCGCATCATCGCCTTGAGGTAATGGGCGATGCGCGAGACCGCGAAGATGTACTGCAGCTGTGCAGACAGGATCGCGTTGGCATTGGCCGAATCGGTGTTGTACTTCTTCGGCTTCTGTGCCGACTGTGCGCCGAAGAACGCGGCGTAGTCGGTATTCTTGCAGTGCACCAGCGGCATGAAGCCGAGGTCACTGAGTTCTTTTTCACGACGATCGGTGATCGCCACTTCGGTCGGGCACTTCAGCGCCACTTCGCCATCGTCGGTGCGGAAGGTATGGGTCGGCAGGTCTTCGACCAGGCCACCGCCCTCCACGCCGCGGATGGCCGCGCACCAGCCGAAGCTCTCGAACGCCTGGGTCAGGCGCGCGCCCATCGCGTAGGCGGTGTTGCACCACAGAAACTTGCTGTGGTCGGCCGCTTCGATCTCTTCGACGAAGTTGAACCCCTCGACCGTGGTGCCGTCCTTCGGGTTGTACGGCAGGCGGCCGAGGAAGCGCGGCATGGTCAGGCCCACGTAGCGGCTGTCCTCGCTCTCGCGGAACGACTTCCACTTGGCGTACTCGACGGTGTCGAACACCTTGGCCAGGTCACGCGGCTTGCCCAGGTCGGTGAACGTTTCCAGGCCGAACATGCCTTCGCCGGCCGCGGAAATGAACGGCGCATGCGCCGCTGCGGCCACGTGCGACATCTGCTCGATGAAGTACATGTCCTCCGGCTGGCGGCCCAGGAAGTAGTCACCGATCAGCGCGCCGAACGGTGCACCGCCGAACGTGCCGAATTCCTCCTCGTAGACCTTCTTGAACAGCGCGCTCTGGTCGAAGTCGATGGCCGACTTGAAGTCCTTGACCAGGTCCTTCTGCGGCGAATTGAAGACCTTGATCTTCATGTTCGGGCCAGTGGAGGTCTGCTGGCACAGGTAATGCAGGCCCCGCCAGCTGCCTTCCAGCTTCTGGAAGGGCTCGGCGTGCATGACCGCGCTGAGCTGCTCGGAAATGATCCGGTCGATCTCGGCGATGCGTGCGTCAAGGGTCAGGTTGAGGTTGTCGGAGACCACCACGGTACCGTCGAGGACTTCCTTCGCCAGGGCGGCGATGATGTCCTTGGCGCGATCATGCTCGGTCTTGGACTTGGCGACCTTGCTCTTCTCGACGATCTGGTCGAGCAGGCCCGCCTCTTCGGTTTCGACGGCCTGGGCGGCCAACTGGCTGGCTTCAGCTGACATGGGTCAGTCCTCCTTGGTCACGCCGAGCTTCTTCAGCTGCTCGGTGTTGTTGAGCACATCGGTCAGCAGGTCTTCCAGCTTCTCGTTGCCAGCCAGCTTGTTGCGAAGATCAGCCAGCTTGGTACGGGACTCGAGCAACCGGCGCAACGGCTCGATCTGCTCCACCACCGATTCGGGGCGGAAATCCTCGATCGAATTGAACTTCAGCTCGACGCCGAACTCGCCACCTTCGTCGCTGATCCTGTTCGGCACGCGATACACCGCGCGCGGCGCGATGCCTTCCATCACTTCATCGAAGTTGTCCAGATCGACGTTGACGAACTTGCGATCCTTCACCTTCGGCAGCGGCTGCTCCGGGTTGCCACTGAAATCGCCCATCACGCCTACCACGAACGGCAGTTCCTTCTGCTCGATCGCGTCACCCTTCTCCACATCGTAGGTGAGCTGGACGCGCGGCGGGCGGATCTTCTGCAGCCGCTTCTGGATGCTTTCCTTCTTGGCCATGAGTGTCTCCTGACTGGGGCCGGTTCCGGATCAGTTGCCGATGTTCTGGAACGGATCGGAGGTGTTCGAGCGGGCAGCGGGCTTGGCCGGCTGCGTGGCGGCGGGCTGCGCGTTGGCGGCCGGAGCGACGGCACGACCTGCGCGGGCGCGGCTGCGCGGCTTGGGCTTGGGCGTCGGATCGAGAATGGCATCACCCATGGTGTTGCGCAGGGTGGTGGCCAGCGTCTGTGCTTCCTTGCGTGCGGTGTCCGACGCCAGTGCACCACGCCCCTGCAGGCGGGTGAGCGACTGGTTGGCAACGCGGAAACCGGCAACGGTGATCACGCCATCGGCCACCAGATCGTTGGGATCGCGCTGAAGCACCTCTTCCGCCGCGACGATCGCGCGGGCGTACTGGCCCTGATCGAACTGCAGCTGTGCGATGCGCACCCACGGCTCCTTGCGCGTCGGGTCGGCCTTGGCCGCCACTTCGAACGCGCTGATTGCGGCATCGGCACCGCCAGCGGTGACCTGCGCCTCCGCGTTGCTCAGCGTGGTTTCGAACGGCACGACCTCGGCCTTCTTCGGTGCCGATGCGCAGGCCGCCAGGCCCGAGAACATCATCAGCGCGAACATCGGCCGGTAAACAGCCTTCCCCATTGCCTTCACTTCCATAGTGATCCCTCGTCGAAATTAGTTCCTAAAGGAAGCCGAATCTCCGCCGATACAACACACGGGATTCCTGCCCCTGTCGGCGGCAGTGTACATTCGCGAATACGCGCCGGTATAGTGAATTTCGTCAAGAATATGGCGAATCCGGTAGACACACTCTTCACATCCCGATGTGATATTCGCGAGCAAAAACGCATATACGCGCACCTTTTACCCCGCACTCCGAGCCCGCCGACTGCACATGAATGCGCAACTTTTCCGATTCCGCCGCGTGATCTCCGTCACGATTTTCTCCCTGATTATGTCCGGCTCCCTGGCAGGCTGCGCCAGCGACAGCAAGTTGGGTAAAGCGATGGACAAGACCCTGCAGGCGGTCGGCATCCGTGAGGAAAAGCCCCAGTCGCCCCCGACCGTCCCGCTTCGCCTGTACGCCGGCAGCAACCTCAATGCCGGCAATGACAAGCGGGCCACTGCCGCGGTGGTCAAGATCTACCACCTGCGCAGCCTGCAGCGCTTCGAACAGGCCCCCTTCAACGCCTTCCTGGACCAGGCCGGCGAGCAGGCGGCCCTGGGTGCGGACCTGCTGTCGGTCAACGAAGTCGTACTGACCCCCGGCGCCCGGCAGGAATTGTCCGAGCAGTTGAGTGAAGGAAGTGCAGTGCTTGGCGTGGTCGCCCTGTTCCGCGCCCCGGCCGAGAATCGCTGGCGGCTCGCATTCGACACCAAGGGCAAGACACTGCCGCAGGACGGGGTCACCATCGGCGTCCATGCCTGTGCGCTGACCAGTGACAGCAAAGCCTTGTTGACGCGCATTTCCGGAGATCCGGGCAGTCTTGCATCAATCCGTTGTGCAGGCGCGAAATAGCATCGCGCCGGAATTCTGGCACCCAAATTCGTCGATGCGATAGTATCGCCGGTGCAAGGTTTGCCCCGATTCGCTGAATGTGCGAAGTGATTCACATTTTCACATTACTGGATGGGGATTTTTGTCGCAGCGGAGCGCGACGATAATGGAACCGGCCCACCAGGGCGATTTTTTCGAGCTATTTCCAAGGATTGAACGTGGCTTATGTAAGCAGGATGTCGAAGGTACTCTGGGGTGAAGGGCTGTTCCTGCGCCCCCAGCATTTCCAGCGTCAGGACGCCTATCACGAAGCGCGGCTGCAGGACCTTTCGCAGACGCTGCATCCCTACGCCTGGGGTGCGCGTCGCGTGCGTTTCGATCCCCATGCGCTGTCGGGCGGCACGCTGCGCCCACTCGACCTGTCGGCCGTGTTCCCCGACGGCGAGACCTACGACGCGCCGGCCCATGACAGCCTGCCCGATGCGGTGTCGCTGCAGGATCTGCCGCCGGGCGTGCAGTCCACCGTGGTCTACCTGGCATTGCCACTGCTGCGCGATGACGGCGCCAACTGCGCCGATGCCGAGGGCACCGCGCTGGCCCGCTACCGCCAGGCCAATCGTGACACCCAGGACCTGTTCACCGATGCGGTGGAAGCCGAACTTGCGTTCCTCAGCAAGGCGGTGAAGCTGCTGACCGATGATCAGCCGCGCGATGCCTACGCCACCGTGCCGGTGGCGCGCGTGCGGCGCACCTCCAGCGGCGGCTTCGAGCTGGATGACGAGTTCATCCCGCCGTGCGCGCAGCTGCAGGCCTCGCCGTTCCTGCACCGCGAACTGCGCGCGGTGCTCGACGCGCTGCAGGCCAAGGTGGACGCACTGTATGGCCTGCATCGGCAGACCTCGCAGAACATCATCGAGTTCCGCTCCGGCGATATCGCCTCGTTCTGGCTGCTGCACACCATCAACAGTTCGTTCAGTTCGCTGGCGCATCTGCTGCATCATCCGCAGCTGCATCCCGAGCGCCTGCACCAGGAACTGCTGCGCATGGCCGGCGCACTGCTCACCTTCTCCAATGCCTACCAGCTGGGCGACCTGCCGGTGTATCGCCACGATCAGCCGGAAGCCTCGTTCCGCAAGCTGCTGGAGATCGTGCGCGCACTGCTGGATACGGTGATTTCCACGCGCTACTTCAAGATCGCGCTGAACGAGATCAAGCCGTCCTACCACCTGGGCCGGCTGGACTCGCAGCGCATCGATGGCAACGCCTCGTTCTACCTGTCGGTGTCGGCGTCGCTGCCGGCACAGGAACTGATCCAGAGCGTGCCAGTGCGATTCAAGGTCGGCGCTCCGGATGACGTGGAGAAGTGCGTGCTGTCTGCGTTGCCGGGCGTGAAGCTGGCCCATGCCGCACAGGTGCCGGCAGCGATTCCGGTGCGCCCTGGCAGCCACTACTTCGAACTGGACGCGCGCGGCGCGCTGTATGAGCGCATGCTCAAGGCGCAGTCGGTGATGATCTACGTGCCGGCCGGCATTGCCGAGCTGAAGATGGAACTTGTGGCGGTGACCTCATGATGAATTCCCCCCTGCCCCCGACCCCGGGCCCGATGCCGTCGCTGACCGCCAACGGCGCGATGGCCAATCCCACGCCGCAGGCCGCCAACCCGCAGAGCCTGCAGGACCTGATGTCCGACGGTTTCTACCTGCTGTTGCTGCTCAAGCGCGGGCAGCTGCCGCATGATGCGGAGAGCTTCGTGCAGATGGTGCAGAAGTTCCTCGATGGCGTGGAGCGCAATGCGATGCGCCTGGGCGTGGCGTCCGAGGATGTCTACGCTGCCAAGTACGCATTCTGTGCTGCCGTGGACGAGGCGATCCTGTCACAGCCCTCGCCGTTGCACGAGACCTGGGAACGCAACCCTCTGCAGCTGCGCCTGTTCGGTGAGCACCTGGCCGGCGAGCATTTCTTCGACCGCCTGGAAGAGCTGCGCCGACAGGGCGCCGCGCGCCTGCCCTCGCTGGAGGTCTACCACTACTGCCTGCTGATGGGCTTCGAAGGCAAGTACCGGCTGGAAGGCACCGAGAAGCTGGGCTACCTGACCGCCCGCCTGGGCGATGAGATCGTCTACCTGAAGGGCAAACGCCACGGTTTCGCACCTCACGCGCTGCCGCCGGACAATGTTCGCCACAGCCTGCGCCGCGTGGTGCCGTTGTGGCTGCCGGCGGTGGTGGTCGGCTGTTTTGGCATCTTCGCCTTCTTCGGCATGCGCACCTATCTTGGCCATGAGACGCGCCAGCAGCTGGCGGCCTACAACGACGTGGTGCAGATGCCCGAGCGCACTGCCCACATCACGATCACCCTGCCATGAGCCTGATGATATGGACATCCCAAGCTCCGCACTGCTCGCATCCCTTGCTTCGCTGTCCCATCGCGAACGCCTGATCCAGCTGAAGGGGCCCGAGGAAGGCCTGGTCGTCGAACGCTTCGAAGGCACCGAGTCGGTGTGCGGCGACAACCGCCTTCAGATCGACTGCCTGGCCACCGACGCCTTCCTGGAACTGGAATCCTGGCTGGAGCAGCCGCTGACCCTGCAGCTGCGCCAGGCCGACGGCTCGCTGCGGCAGTGGCATGGCCTGTGCACCGAGGCCGCGCAGCTGGGCAGCGATGGCGGCCTGGCCCGCTACCGCCTGATCCTTGAACCCTGGACGGCGCTGCTGCGGCTGCGCCGCAATGCGGTGATCTTCCAGGACCAGGACACCCGCGCCATCTGCGAGCAGATCTTCACCGACTACCCGCAGGCGGTGTTCCGCTTCGACGTGCAGGCCGAACTGCCGGTCCGTGCGATCACCACCCAGTACCGCGAGACCGACTGGGCCTTCGTCACCCGCCTGCTGGCCGAAGCCGGCCTGGCCTGGCGCATCGAGCAGGCACAGGGCGATGAGGCCGCGCACACGCTGGTGGTGTTCGAGCCGGGGGCCGAGCTGCCTGACCGCGGCACGTTGCGCTTCCATCGCGCCGACATGGCCGAGGCGCGCGATGGCATCACCGCCTTCGCCGAGCGCCAGCAGCTGGTGCCCAACGCCAGCACCGTGGCCAGCTGGCACAGCGAGCAGGTCGGTGCCGTGGCCGCGCAGTCCAGTGCCGACGCTGGCAGCCTGCCGGCGCTGGAGGTCTATGTGCAGCCGCGCGCCGGCCGTTTCGCGCAGTCCGGCTGGGCCGATGCCGAAGCGCAGGCGCGGCTGGATGCGCTGCGCGTCGGCCAAGTACTCTACAGCGGCAGCGGCAGCGAGCGCCGGCTGGCCGCCGGCAGCACCTTCAGCCTGGCCCAGCATCCGCAGCACGAAGGCCAGGCCTTCCAGCTGCTGGCGGTGCAGCACGTGGCCCTGAACAACCTGGACCAGGGCATCGCCGACCTGCTGGGCAGCCCGGCACTGGAACGCGGTGCCTACCGCAACAGCTTCATCGCCACCGGCAGTGGCGTGCCGCTGCGCGCCCTGCCGCAGGACCGCCCCACCCTGCACGGCCCGCAGACCGCGCGCGTGGTCGGCATCGCCAACGCGGCGGTGACCCCCAACCGCGAGCACCAGGTGCGCATCCAGTTCGGCTGGCAGCGCGGCAGCACGCCCAACCCCGGCGGCCTGACCGACACCGGCAGCGCCCAGCCCGGCCATGCCCCCGGCGACCACACCAGCGGCAGCTGGGTGGCCGTGGCCGAATGGGTGGCCGGCCCCAACTGGGGCACCAGCTTCCTGCCCCGCGTGGGCAGCGAGGTGCTGGTGGAATTCCTGCACGGCGACATCGACCAGCCGCGCATCACCGGCCAGCTGTACAACGGCGAGGTCGCCCCGCCCTTCGGCGGTGGCATCGACGAGAACGCGCGCCATCCCGGCGTGCTCAGCGGCCTGCATACCCAGGCCCACGACGGCAGCGGCACCCAGCAGTGGCTGATGGATGACACCCCCGGCCAGCTGCGCACCCGCCTGCACAGCTCGCTGGCCGACAGCCGGCTGGAACTGGGCTACCTGATCGCCCATCAGGACACCGCCCGCGGCGCGCTGCGCGGCGAAGGTTTCGAGCTGGCCACCCAGGGCTGGGGCAACGTGCATGCCAGCGAAGGCCTGCTGCTGTCGGCCAGCCTGCAGGAGCGCGCCGCATCCACGGTGATGGACAACGCCAGCGTGGTGGCGCAGCTCAAAGGCGCCGAACGCAGCCTGGAACAGATGCAGCAGACCCTGGCCGAGCAGCAGGTGCCGGGCCTGGCCGAGTACCAGCGCACCCAGCAGCTGCGCGAGCAGATCGACCCGAAGGCGCAGGGCCGCTACACCGGCGACGTGAACGGGCAGAGCGCGATGAAGCCCGGCAGCGACGGCCGCAGCCCTGGCGAGCAGCCGGTGGAACGGCTGGGCACGCCGTTGCTGGTGGCCGAAGCGCCGCACCACGTGGCCTGGACCACCGCGGCCAGCGCCGTGGCCTATGCCGGGCAGAACCTGCAGATGACCGTGCAGCAGGACCTGCACGTCAGCGCCGGCGAGACCCTCGCCACCGTGTCCGGCGAGCATGTTTCGCTGTTCGCGCAGAGTGGCCCGCTGCGGGTGATCGCCGCGCAGGGGCCGGTCAGCCTGCAGGCCAACGATGGCGAGCTGGAGCTGCTGAGCGAGCAGGCGCTGACCATCACCGCCACCGACGAGCGCATCGACGTGCTGGCGCAGACCAAGGTGGTGCTGCAGGCCGGCAGCAGTGCGATCACGCTGGAGGGCGGCAACATCACCTTCAGCTGCCCCGGCGAGTTCAAGGTCAAGGCGGGCGAGCATCCGTTCATGGGGGCCGATACCAACCCCGCCATTCCCGAGCACCTTCCGCGAGGCACGCAGCTGGTACCGCAGCAGTTCGGGCTGCGCCTGGTCGAGCAGTTCGGGCTGCAAGGACTGGCCGGCAAACCCTACACACTGGACATCGGCGGGCAACGCTTCGAAGGCGAGCTGGGCTCCGATGGCAGCCTGATGCATGAGATGCCCGAAGGCGCGAAGCAGGCCAAGCTGAAGGTGTTTCCGTTCGGCGCCGACAACCACCCCTGGGAATGGACACTCGATCTTGCCGCACAGAAGCAGACGGACGAGCACACCGGGTTGCAGTCGCGCCTGAAGAACCTTGGATTCTACGATGGCGCGGTCGACGGCGACTTCGGCCAGCTCAGCCGCATGGCCATGCAGCGCTTCCACCAGGCACGTGAGCTGGTTGGGCTCAATACACCCAGCCTTCCCGGCGTCACCTCGCTGGGCAAAGACCACGACATCTAGGACGGATGCATGATCTACGGCAATCACAACCTCCGACGAGGCGACCACGATGGCACGCCTGCGAACAACAGGCCGCCTCGCTGGGGTGGCGTCGACAACCCGCCCCCGCCCACGCCTGCGAACGCACAGACACCGCAGAACCAGGGCGGCGCGACGCTGGCGATCCCGCAGCACGTACGCCAGCTCCAGCAGGACCTGCGTACGCTGGGCTTCATGTTCGTCGGCACACCTGATGGCGGATTCGGCCGCGGCACCGAGTGGGCGGTACGAGAGTTCCAGATCTATGCCAGCATGGCCAATGCCGCCCAACTGAACCAGGGACGGCTGCACGGCTGGCAACCCCAGGCAGGCTTGACCGCACCGGAAGTGATGGCACTGGGACTGCGCCCCAATTCCAATCCACCGGAAAGCTATCACGTCGCCTCGCTGGACCGGGTCGCCAACGGATCGCGCTACACCGGCCCGATCAGCGGCGTGATGAACGCCAATACGCGCACAGCGATGGAACACTGGTTGCGCAACAACTATCGTTGCCCGGTGGTCATCGAGGCATGGCAGGTTGCCACCGGCAACAACCAGCGCACTACGCCGTATACCAACGGCGTCAACATCTGGAACTTCGACGAGATCACGCAGGGCACCGTGCGCAATGCCTCCAACCGGGTGGTCGCGCGCGTCCGGATGTTCAGCAGGGACTTCACCGGACACTACACGCTTCCCAACGGTCGCCGTGATGATCAGTACCAGTCGCTGGGCAGCTACGCGCGGTTCATGACCTATGGCGGCCCGATGAGCGAAGTGCCCAACCATACGTGGGCCGAAGCGGAAATGACGCCGGAACGCTTGATCGGTCCAGCGACCACCACGGCAATCCTGGCCGCCACACCGAACGGCGCCGCAGCGTCCACCTATCGTGTTGTGCGTGCCACGGCCGAGCAGGAATGCATGGGCATGTTCGACAGCATCAATGCCTACGATGACGCTCTGGTCTCTCTCGGCCCGTGCCATTGGACCATGGGCCTGATGCCTGCCGGCGGCTATGACAATGGCGAGCTGCCTGGCTTCCTGGCCTACTTCCTGCATCGCAATCAAGCCGACTACCAGCGCTATCTCGGGAATCTGGGTCTTTATCCGGCGACGGCCTGGGCAGGCGTCAACACAGGGCCGCTCTGGGACCGTACGGGCCGGAAGTACGTGGGCTGGATCCGCCATCACGACGAACAGACGCAACCTGCACAGGCGGCCACCGGTCTGGCGCAGCTGCCCATGGTCGACCGGGCGACCCTGGAAGCAAACTATTTCAAGACCTGGCACTGGTTCTATCGCTTGGCCATGATCGGTCGCACCTGCGCGAACTTCCAGCAGGCGATGTGGGATATGGTGCGCTTCCGTATCCGCGATATCCGTTCAGCCCCTATCACGGTCAATGTGGGTGCCGTTCATATCAACGGCACGCTGGGCGATATCTACACATCGGAGAAATCCGTCGCGATCCTGCTTCGGTGGCATATCTTCCGTCCGGGCCACGTGACCGGCGCCCGCGTCAGGGATTCGTTGACCCGTGCCATCAACGGCCATGCACAGTTGAATTGGTCGACGGCACCGGCGCAATGGACCAACGCACACGAGCAGGCGATCACCGCGCAGTTGCTCACTGACGCACTTTCCGTCAACGACACGCAGGATCGCCTCGCCAACTGGCCGACCTATGCCGGGCGCAACGGCCGCAACTACACCCTCAACAATGAGTTGGGCGCCTTGCGCGATGGCCGCGGCTCCTTCCATTTCGATACCACGGGAATATGACGATGCCTTACGTCCTTCGCGCCGCGCCGCTGCTGGCCGGTCTTTGCCTGGCTACCTCCTGCGCGGCCAAGCAGCCTGTCGCCGATGTACTGGACCGCGCCTGCGCCGCAGTGTCCATTGACGATCGGATCGAACTGCTGCCGCTGGAAGGAAAGCACGTCAGCGCCTGCCCGCCCGGCGATGATGAAGGCTGCCCCTACAGCGGTCAGCAGGGAAAAACGTCGTTGAGCGACACACCGGATCTGAACAAGGATGGCCGGAAGGACGCCATCCTGACCTACTTCGGCAGCAGTTACGGCGACATCGACGTGACCGACAAGCTGGTCCTGGCCCAATGCAAGGACGGAACCTACATCCGTCTTCTGGAAGGAAAGTTCACGACATTGTCAGCACCTGCCATGCCCCATGCCGTGTGGCCTGAACTGGAAGCGACGCGGAATTGCCCGCAGGGCCACGGTGGTGCAGTCCGTACCGAGAAGATCCGGCTGACCTTCGATAGCAAGGCAGCACAGTATCGTGGACCTGCAGGCCTGAATCTGGCCGCGGCCTGCCAGGCTCAAGGCGATTGACCGAAGTACGCTGCGTGCTCACGGCACGCAGCGGGAAGCGGGACAGTATCCACGCCAGAGAACAAAGAACCTGGTGAGAGCGTTGGATCTACCTGCCCTTCCCCCAGCAAGAAGCTCACCACCGCTTCCGGCATTACGGCGACAGCAAATTCTCCTGATCCTCAAGCGCACTTACTAGTCGCCTCGGGCGTGTCGACCTATGAGATGACGCCAATCACCATCAACGGTCGCAGGCTGTCTACTGCCGAAGTGGACGCTGATGACGGAAACGCCCCCCGCATCGGGCCACTGCAACTGGTAATGGGAGTCTGACGCAGACAGCATCAGTTCCGATCAGCTACAACCGCTCTTATGGGCACATCATGTCTTATTCGCACACCATGAAGCAGTTATCAAACAGGCTTACAGCACTGGTAGCCCTCTCCTGCTTTTGGGCTCCCGCTTGCTCATCAATGCCAAAGGACAACGAACTCAGTGTGCGCTCCCCAAGAGGAATTACAGTCACAGCTGATGGTCCGATTGCACGCAACTATCCGCAGACCAAGTGCCTTGACTTCCGGCGAAAGCACAAGAGCATCGGGTTTCTCTGTTTCTCCTCCAGCGAGCAGTTCATCACTGATTTCGGCATTGCAGCAACAGCGTCTCCTGATGCTCAGAGGCACTTGCAGGTAACCTCAGGCATGTCTACCTATGAACTGAAGCCGATCATCATCAACGGCCGCACGCTGTTTACTGCCGAAGTGGATTGTGACGACCGGGACGCGCCCCTGTATCGAGCCACCTCAACGTGTCATGTGGCATTCATGCCCGTGGCCAATGCCCACTTCTTCTATAGCAATTTCATTCTCAGCAATGAAGCGACTTCCACATCGGGGGTCGATGAGCGGACGGTCATGGACATCTGGAAAAGCCTGGCCAGTGCCAGTGGCGGGCATGGATGAGCACTGACGCAAGACGCATTCGCAGACCCGGTCAATGTCTCTTGATCGCTTTCATGCTGACCATGGGCGGATGTGGCGGGTCGGCCCCCAAAGCGACGTTCGAGACCTCTCCTGCACTATCCGACGCGGATCTGAAAGGTCTTTACCCGGGCACGCTGCTGAGGCAGGTGGTGTTCGAGGACATCGACGGCGCGGGCCTGCTGCTGATTTCGCGTAGCGAACAGACATCGCCGGCGCAGGGAGACAAGGAACCATTGGATCAGATCACGCTGCGTGCAGAGCTGTTCCGGCGTCCTGGCCTGGCGGCGCCCTGGACGTCACGCTGGATCCAGGAAGATCCGGTCCAATGCGAAGGCCTGGACCTAGAGGCGGGCTATTTCCTGGACCAGGTGACGGCCACCGACCTGGATCACGATGGCCGTGCCGAGCTGACCCTGGCCAGCCACAGCTTCTGTGGCGGAGGGGTAGACCCGCAGCAGCTGCGCATCGGCCTTCGCCAGGGCGAGCAGTATTACGAAGTACGTGGTGAATCGCTGGTGCAGGTGGAAGGCGATGAACCCTTCGGCGGCGACCGGCAGGACGATCCTGCGCTGGCATCGGCTGCGCCGGCGCTGCGCGCGCACGTGGACAAGGTGTGGGAAGCGATCAAGCGCGGCCAGCCCGGCCCGCCGTGAACGCCGCGCCCCTGATCCAACGCATGCCGTCGCCATGGGCACGGTGCTATGGTGGCGCCATCATGCCCCACCTGGAGCCGTTCCAATGACCCGAATCAGCATCACCCGTCTCGCCGTTGCCGCCCTTGCCGCGCCCCTGCTGCTGTCGGCCTGTGTCAGCACCCCCGGCCCGGAAGTAAAGGGAACGGGCCGCTGCGACGCCAGTCAGCTGGGCTGGGCGGTAGGCCAGCCAGGCAACGAAGAAAACCTGCGTCGGCTGTCGCGTGAGAGCGGCGCCGGGCTGGTCAACCCGATCGGCCCGACCACCATCACCACCAAGGACATCCGCCAGGACCGCCTGCGGGTCTACATGGACAAGGACAACATCATCACCGCCGCACGCTGCGAGTAAGCGCTGACACGGGCTTCTGTAGAGTCGAGCCATGCTCGGCTGCTCTCCGGTCAGGCTGCACGGAAAGCCAGCCGAGCGCAGGCTCGGCTCTACAGGGCTCAGGGTTCGGTATAGCCTGCGCAGTCCGGCAGCGCCTGGTCCGGATGGAACATTCCTTCGCTGAAGCGGAACAGACGTGTGTAGCTGCACGCCGGGTCCTGCTCGGTGCGCAGGTCCTTTTTCTTCAGCGGGCCCTTGGCCAGTGAATCCTCGAAGCGCGAGGCGCCGGCGGGGAATCGTGTGGCCACGGTCTGGTAGCGCAGCACCGGCATGGCCTGCGCGGCCGGGTCCAGTCCCAGTTTCGCCGAGAAACTGTACTCATCATGGCAGGCCCCGGCCCGTTGCCTCGCATCCTGTTCGCTGAAACAGGCCCGGATCGACGCATTGCCCTGCCACGGAACGGTCAGTACATCGTCATCCACCTGGATGTCGTCCTGCAGGTGGCGCACGCGTGCCAACTGCAACGTGGACGCATCGGCACCGCCGCCGGAATACATGCTGCTGAAGGAGACGATGCCCCCTACCAGTACGTTCTGGCGGGCGCGCTGTTGCGGATCGGTCACCACCGCATCGCTACCCACACCGGGGGCCAGGCGCACGATCCATGGCCACAGCTTCAGTTCGCTTTCCTGCGGCACGTCGATGCTGACGTGGTAGACATGCGGGTCGCCCTCCGCGGTTCCCCGCTCCGACACCTCCAGTGTTGTGGGCCGATCGCCATCGTGGGCCACCGGCTGCACGCGCACGCACCATGCGCCATCGGCGGTGCAATGACGCACCCCTGCCGCGTCCAGCACCTGTCCCAGCGGCTCCATCACGTTGCCGGCCGTATCGCGCTGCTGCGGCAGGATCGAGCCTTGGGCCAGCACCAGCAGCGGGGTGGCCAGCCATGCGGTACACAACACGCTGCGCGCTACGGTGATGGGCATCGGGGTGGCTCCTGCGTGTGGAACCCCGATGGTAACCGCTCCCCCGTAGCGTCGCGCTTGCTCGACTGCATGTAATCCGGCAAAAGAGGCCGTCGAGCAAGCTCGACGCTACCCGGATCGGTTGTCTAGCCGCAATCGCAGCCACCCCACCCCTTCGCCTTCGACGTCTGGCCGATACCCGGGTTGAAGGTGTTGCTCGGGTCCAGCTGCCGGTAGAACCCGGCCAGCGCCGGCTTGGCCGGGTACAGGTGGCCGACGTTGTGCTCGGCCGGGTACTCGGCGCCGCGCTGGTCCAGCAGCGCCCACATCGCATGCTCGATGGCCAACGGGTCTTCGCCCCTGCGCGCGATGTAATCCTGGTGGAACACGTGGCACAGGAAGTGGCCGTAGTACAGCTTGTGCAGCAGGCGGTTGTCGATGTCGGCCGGCAGCTGCTCGAACCAGTCGGCATCGTCACGGCGAAGCGCGATGTCCAGTGCCACGATATCCTGCACCTGCTCGCGGTGCACTTCACGGTAGCGCACTGCGGCACCGGCCACCGCGAAGCGATGCAGGAACGCCTTCCGGCCCTCCTCTGCCGTGCAGTGGAAATAGCCGCCTTCATGGCCTGCGAAGAAGTCGCTCAACCAGGCCTCGGTCTGCGCTGCGTCCTGCGCGGACACCTTCAGCAGCAGATGATGTTCATAGCGCTGGCGGAACTCGCCCATGCGCTTGGGCAGGTGCGAAGGCAGCAACCCGGTCAGCACCTGCATCACCCGGTCGGTGACCCCGCGCAGGCCCAACCGTTCGAACCAGCCATCAACGCGGCTCTTCAGCGCGAACGCAGCCGGCACGCGGGCAGTGCCGAGACGGTCGATCAGCAGGAAGCTGTCCTTGCCGTAGCGTTCACCGATGTCATAGGCATCGCGGTGGATGTACTCACCGGCAATCGGCAGGCGCTCGAAGCCGGTCAGCAGATGGCGTCGGATCGCGGTCAGGCTGTCGGTGCGGTTGCTGCCGATGTAGAAGACCTCGGCGGCCTCCTTCTCGAAGGTATCCAGGCGCACCGCGAACACGGCCAGCTTGCCGGCAGATCCTGCGGCTTCGAAGTGGCGGCTGGGGTCGGCATTGAAGCGCGCCGGGGTATCGGCATCGACCCGGCGCACCTCCTCGGCATAGCGCGGATCGGAGGCGGCGCGGCCCTCTCCATCGCCCACATCGGCGGCGCTGTATCGCCCCTCCTGCAGTCGCTGCAGGATCTGCTCGGGCGTATCGCCCAACGCGATGCCCAGATGGTTGACCAGCTGCAGCTGGCCCTGCGCATCGACCTGCGCGTACAACGCAAGCTCGGTATAGGCCGGGCCGCGACGCACCAGCGCGCCACCGGAGTTGTTGCAGATCCCGCCCAGCACCGAGGCGCCGATACAGGACGAGCCGATCACCGAATGCGGTTCGCGGCCCAATGGCGCCAGCGTCTGTTCCAGCCGATCCAGCGTCGCGCCCGGCAGGCACAGCACCTGCCGGCCGTCGTTCAACAACTGGATGCCGGTCAGGCGCAGCGTGCTGACCAGCACGATCGGACGCCCGTAGTCGTTGCCATCCGGGGTCGAGCCGCCGGTCAGGCCGGTGTTGGCCGCCTGCAGGATGATCGCCGCCCCGCCCTGCACCGCCGCCTGCAGCACGTGCCACAGTTCCAGCAACGTGCCCGGCCGCACCACCGCCAGTACCGGGCCGTCGCCGAAGCGGTAGCCACGGCGGAAACGACGGGTCGCCTTGTCACCGGTCAGTACATGGCGGCTGCCGACCGCTTCGCGCAACTTCGCCAACACCGCCTGCTGGTGGCTCATGGCAGGCTGACCAGCGAACCGCGGCCGATATCAGCGATGCGGCGCGCACCGGTCAGTGTCATCGCCACGCGCATCTCCTTGGCGATCAGGTCCAGCAGGTTGGCCACCCCGGCTTCGCCCTGCGCAGCCAGTGCATAGACGAAGGCACGGCCCAGCAGCACGGTATCGGCCCCCAGCGCCAGCATGCGCACCACGTCCAGGCCAGTGCGGATGCCGGAATCGGCGAGGATCTTCAGGTCGCCCTGCACCGCATCGGCAATGGCCGGCAGTGCGCGTGCGGTGGACAGCACGCCGTCCAGCTGGCGGCCACCGTGATTGGAGACCACGATGCCATCGGCGCCGAACTTCACCGCATCACGTGCATCGTCCGGATCAAGGATGCCCTTGATCACCATCGGTCCCTTCCAGAATTCGCGGATCCACTCCAGGTCTTTCCACGAAATGGAGGGATCGAAGTTGCTGCCGAGCCAGCCGATGTAGTCCTCCAGCCCGGTCGGGTTGCCACGGTAGGTGGAGATGTTGCCCAGGTCATGCGGGCGGCCGAACAGGCCGACGTCCCAGGCCCAGTGCGGATGGGTGATGGCCTGGCCGATACGGCGCAGCGAGGCGTTCGGTCCGCTCATGCCCGAGTGTGCGTCACGGTAGCGCGCGCCCGGTACCGGCATGTCCACGGTGAACACCAGCGTGGTCACGCCCGCGGCCTGCGCGCGCTCCAGCGCGTTGCGCATGAAACCGCGGTCGCGCAGCACGTACAGCTGGAACCACATCGGGCGCTGGATCGCCGGTGCCACTTCCTCGATCGGGCACACCGAGACGGTGGACAGGGTGAACGGGATGCCGCGGCTGTCTGCCGCGTGCGCCGCCTGCACTTCGCCGCGCCGGGCATACATGCCGGTCAGGCCAACCGGCGCCAGCGCCACCGGCATCGCCAGCTTTTCGCCGAACAGTTCGGTTTCCAGGCTCAGGTCGGACATGTTGCGCAGGATGCGCTGGCGCAGCGCGATGTCGGACAGGTCGGAAACGTTGCGCTTCAGCGTGTGCTCGGCATACGCGCCGCCATCGATGTAGTGGAACAGGAACGGCGGCAGCCGGCGTTGCGCTGCGGCACGGTAATCGGTGGAGGCGGAGATGATCATGGGGTCAACCGTGTGGGGAAGGTAGACGCGAGGCCCGCGCACGCCGGGCTTCGTTGTCATCGAGGGTGCGCAGCGTGGTGTGCACGAACTCGAGGTGGGCATGCGCGGCGGCGCGCGCGCGTTCGGGGTCGCCGGCCAGCACCGCGTCCATCATCTCGCGGTGCTGGTCGGACAGTGGCGAGAAGGTCCTCGCCGAGGTGTAGAGCTTCTCGCGGCTCTGCGAGATATTGGTCTGCAGCAGTTCGAACAGCCCGCGCATCACCTGCAGCAGCACCAGGTTGTGCGACGCCTCGGCGATGGACAGGTGGAAGGCCGCGTCGGCCTCCGCTTCGCCGGTGGGATCGTCTTTGCCGTGCGCATCCATCATGGTCTGGAACGCCTGCGCGATGCGGGTGCGGTCCTCGTCAGTGGCGCGCAGCGCGGCGTGCCAGGCGGTGGCGCCTTCCAGTGCGTGGCGGATCTCCAGCACGTCGAAGCGGTATTCCGGGTCGCCCTGGAACAGCGGCAGGTACGGCGCCAGCGGTTCATCCAGTGCCTGCCGCGCCCGCGCCGCCGGTTCGGCCACATAGGTGCCGCCACCGACCCGCGCCGTCAACAGGCCCTGGCTGGCCAACTGTGCGATCGCCTCGCGCAATGCAGTACGCGAGACCCCCAGCTGCACCGCCAGGGCGCGCTCGGCCGGCAGCCGGTCACCCGGCTGCAGCCGCTGTTCCTGCACCAGGCCGCGCAGCTGCGCAGCCACCTTGTCCGAAATACGTTGCGTGCTCATGGCGCCATTGTGGCCCGAAGCGCGCAGCGGGTGGTCGGCCGACCGTGCATGGCTCAGGGAATCATCCAGGTCAGCCAGTAGGCCTGGGCCAGGGTGATCAGGCCGACCATCGTGGTGAAGATCAGGCTGTGCTTGACGGTGAAGCGGAACAGGTCCGATTCCTTGCCGGCCAGCCCCACTGCGGCGCAGGCAATGGCAATCGACTGCGGCGAGATCATCTTGCCGGTCACGCCACCGGTGGTGTTGGCCGCCACCAGCAGCACGTCGGACACGCCGATCTGCTGTGCGGTGGTGGCCTGCAGTGCCGAGAACAAGGCATTGGACGAAGTGTCCGAGCCGGTCAGGAACACCCCCAGCCAGCCAAGGAACGGCGAGAAGAACGGGAACGCATCACCGGTGTGTGCCAGTGCCAGGGCAAGCGTGGCCGACAGCCCCGAGTAGTTGGCGATGAAGGCGAAGGCCAGCACCATGCCGATCGAGTAGATCGGCATGCGCAGCTCGCGCACCGTCTCACCGAAGGTCTGCAGCGCCGAGCGGGCCGGCATGCGCAGCGCGATGATGGCGATCACCGCAGCGAGGATGATCGAGGTACCGGTGGCCGAGAACCAGTCGAACTTGTAGATCGCCTCGTAGCTGAGCGGCGCGTCCACGATCGGTGGCATCTTCTGCACCATCTGGTCCAGGCCCGGCACCGGGATCTTCAGCACCCAGTTCTCCAGCGGGCCGCCCGCCGCGAACAGCGACTTGAACGGCTTGATGCTCCACAGCGTAACCATCGCGGTGAGGATCAGGAACGGCGACCAGGCCTTGGCGATCTGGCCGACGCTGTAGCGCGGCGCCTCCAGCGCCTGTGCGGCCGCCTCGGCGCTGGTTTCGGTATCGAAGCGGAAGATCCGCACCGGCTTCCAGCGACGCAGGAACAGGGTCAGGCACACCAGCGATGCCAGCGAGGCGGTGATGTCCGGCAGTTCCGGGCCAATGAAGTTGGAGGTCAGGTACTGCGCGATGGCGAACGAGCCCCCGGCCACCAGCACCGCTGGCCAGGTTTCCCTGATGCCGCGCCAGCCATCCATGATCGCCATGATCCAGAACAGCACGATGATGGTAAGGAACGGCAGCTGGCGCCCAGCCATCTGGCCGATCTCGAACGCATCCAGGCCGGTGACCTGCCCGGCCACGATGATCGGAATGCCCATTGCACCAAAGGCGACCGGCGCGGTGTTGACAATCAGGCACAGGCCGGCGGCATACAGCGGCTTGAAGCCCAGCCCGACCAGCAGCGCCGCGGTGATCGCCACCGGCGCGCCGAAGCCGGCCGCACCTTCCAGGAAGGCACCGAAGGCGAAGCCGACCATCAGCATCTGCAGGCGCTGGTCCTCGGTGACCGACAGGATCGAGGCACGGATGATGTCGAACTGCCCGGTCTTGACCGAGACTTTGTACAGGAACACCGCGCCGATGATGATCCAGGCGATAGGCCACAGGCCGTAAACGAAGCCGAAGCCGGCTGCGCCCAACGCCTGGGTCAGCGGCATGCGATAGAACAGCAGCGCCACGCCCAGCGCGATGGCCACGGTGATCGTGCCGGCGAGCCAGCCCTTCATCCGCAATACGGCCAGGGCGATGAAGAAGAACGCGATCGGCAGCAGCGCGATCAGGCTGGACAACCACAGGTTGCCGGCGGGGTCGTACAGGTGTTGCCAGGGCTGCATGAAGGCTCTCGACTGGGGGCGGGATGTGCTCCACCGCAGGCGGTGGGTCGCCGTGGCCGATACTTATTGGTATTACCAATAAGCAAAATCATCGAGCCACTCAGGGCGGATTTAACCGTCACTCCGGCGAAGCGCCTATTAGACCATAGGGCTAGGCGCCATATTGGTCCGACCAAATAGACCCTGATGGTAGTGCCGGCCGCTGGCCGGCAACTCGAGATTCCCTTACGAAATCCGCCTCTCCAACCGCCGCATCACCGCCAGCACCAGTACGCACAGCACGCTGACCCCGATCGCGATCACGTACTTGCCGATGCCCACGGCAATGCCGATGGCGGCGGCCATGATCAGTGAACTGGCGGTGGTCAACCCGCTGACCTGGTCCTCGCGCGAACCGCGCAGGATGGTGCCGGCCGCAACGAAACCGACGCAGGCCACCACCGCTTCAATCAGTCGCACCGGATCAACCTGCAGCAGATCGCGGTAGCGCTCCTGCTGGAAGTGCTCGGCCACCGAATCACCGAGGCCGACGATCAGCGCAGCGGCGCCAGCAATCAGCATGTGCGTGCGCAGGCCGGCAGCGTGCTTGCCCATTTCGCGCTCGACGCCGAGCACGCCACCAAACAGCATCGCCGCGCCTACGCGCAGCAGGATCGAGACATCCTGGGTGAGTTCCATCGCCGCCTCCGGGTATTTCCGGCAGCGTTGCGTGCACAGCGTGGGACGGGGGTGAAGGCAGCACCACGGCTCGTTCACCCGGTGGCGCCCGGCCGCGCCCGGCGCCATCGGTGATCAACGCATCACTGCGCCAGGTAGCCACCGTCGATCGCGTAATAGGTGGCGGTCGCGAACGAGGCGTCGTCGCTGGCCAGCCAGGCCACCAGCGCCGCCACTTCTTCCGCCGTGCCCAGCCGCTTCAACGCGTGCCGCCCTTCCAGCGTGGCGCGCACCTTCGGGTCCATCTTCTCCAGCAACGGCGTGCTGATGAACCCCGGACCGACCGCATTGACACGGATACCGTCGCCCGCGTGCTCCCAGGCAGCGGTCTGGGTCAGCCCGACCACGCCGTGCTTGGCCGCGACATAGGCGGTGGAACCGGCATAGCCCACCTGGCCCAGGATCGACGCCATGTTGATGATGCTGCCACCGGAACCCGCTGTACGCATCGCCTGGATCTGCGCACGCTGGCACAGGAATACGCTGGTCAGGTTGACATCGATCACGCGCTGCCAGCCATCGATCGGATAGTCACCACTGCTGGCGGCCGGTCCACCGATGCCGGCATTGTTGACCGCCACATGCAGGCCGCCCAGTTCCTTCACCGTGCGCTGCACCGCTGCCTCGACGGCGGCATCATCGGTCACGTCCAGCGCAATGCCGATCGCCTGTGCACCGCTGCCCTGCAGCTGCGCCACCGTCGCATCCACCGCGTCCTGTTTCAGATCCCAGACCGAAATACGCGCACCGGACGCAGCCAGGGTCTGTGCGACCGCCAGGCCGATGCCGGATACACCTCCGGTCACGATCGCGGTCTTGCCGGTGAGCTGGTAGTCAATCATCTGCATTCTCCATCTGTGGGGGTTTCGATGCGGCTGGCCGCTGTTGAACCCTCACGCTACGACGTTGCCTGTGATGACCCGGCAGACAGTGCGCCCACGAACGATCGTTCCACCCATAAAACCTCAACTCAAGTTGATGTAGGGAATTGCGTATGGATATGCATGCAAAACGCCGCCGTATGTTCTGCGCAGCAATCAACTTGGCCGTATTGATCAATCGTTTTGACCATCTCGAAATCAAATGCAGATGAATCAGGGCGACAATAGGAAACGTTTCCAGTTTCTTCGACACACACATTCCAATCTGGCGTTTCCCCAGCCATCCGGCATGCCGTCGCCACCGCATCGCAGCGGGTCTGCACAGGCCACCACCGGACGTGCATCTGCATCGCAGAGCGCATGGGCCAGGCACAGCCAGCGTCCACCTCCTGCGTACGTGCCGAGCAATGTCCCGATACTTCACTTTTGCCGATTACCGCCGTTTCGGCCACCGCCACGGCTTTGATTACCGCGCCGATCCGGAACACCTGCGCGACGACCAGTGGGCCGGCCACGGCGAGGTCAACGAGCAGTTCCTGCGCGGCGGCATGAGCCTGATCGCGTCCGACGTGCATAATCGTTTCCCGTACGTCGCCACCGCCCAGCAGAGCCCGGGGCTGGCCATCCGCGTAATGCTGCAGGGCCAGGTCGACGTCCGCATGCCACGACGCGCGGGCTTCACTCTGCGTGCCGGCACCGCGATGACCGCGCACCATCGCGAGCAGGTCGAGATGACCGGCGCACACCCAGGCGAGACGCGCATGCGCGGGGTCAGCGTGATGGTGCCGGCCGAGATCGATCCGGACCTGTTCCAGCTGCCGCAGCTACATGCTGCGCTCAACACCCACCTGGAGTGCCGCCACTGGGCGATTCCGCACACCCTGCTGCCGGTGCTGGGCCAGCTGTTCGACAGCCCCTGGCAGGACGGCATCGATGCGCTGTGGCGCGAGGGCGTGGCCCTGCAGCTGCTGGCCGTCGGCCTGCAGGCCGAGGATCTGCAGACCGACCACGTGCGCACGCTGCGCGCGGGACAGCGCGAGCGCCTGGAGCGCGTGCGCGCCTACCTGCACGATGATCCCAGCCACGCCCACAGCCTGCTCGAACTGGCGCAGCTGGCCTGCATGAGCCCGAGCTCGCTGCGCCGCCATTTCGCCCAGCAGTACGGTTGCTCGGTGTTCGACTACCTGCACGAGCAACGCATGCGCCACGCCGAACAGGGCCTGCGCGAAGACGGCTGGACCGTCGAGCAGGCTGCGGCCGCCAGTGGCTATCGCCATCCCAGCAACTTTGCTGCCGCCTTCCGCAAGCGTTTCGGCCTGGTGCCCAGCCGTTGGCGTACCGGCCCTTCAAAGGTCGGGTAGCAGCTTCTGCCCTGGTGGGTGTCGACCCTGGTCGACACGCTTTGGCACCAGCGTCGATGCCGGCCAGCGGCCGGCACTACCCCCATCATGCGACCACGGCCAACGCGCCATGGCTCCGTTTGGGTAGGTGTCGACCTTGGTCGACACGCTTTGGCACCGTCGCGGATGCCGGCCAGCGGCCGGCACTACCCGCATCATGCGACTACGGCCAACGCTCCATGGCTCCGTTCTGGTGGGTGTCGACCTTGGTCGACAGGCTTTGGCACCATCTCGGATGCCGGCCAGCGGCCGGCACTACCCGCATCATGCGACCACGGCCAGCGCGCCATGGCTCCGTTCT